>NZ_JAJTBG010000009.1 GCF_021287045.1 Oryzomicrobium sp.
ACGAAGCCGAACTTCACATCGACTCCTTCGCGAAGTAGGCCGCGGCTTTTTTCAAGATGTCGCGCTCCATCTTGAGTTTGGCCACCTCCTTGCGCAGCCGCGCTATCTCAGCGTCCTGTGCCTTTTGCTTGCCATTGCCGGGAAACGCCTCTTGCGGTTCTTCCCGCAGTTCGCGGACCCATTTACGCAGAACGTTCTCGTGAATGTCCAAATCTGTGGCCGCCTGGGGGACCGATACCCCACGCTGCGTGACCAGTTTCACCGCCTCAAGCTTGAACTCGCGGCTGAACTTCCTTCTCGTGACCATCTGCCACCTCCCGTTTCATCTTCCACCTTAACAAGGTGTCAGCGAAACCGGCAGCAGCCCAAACAGTACGTTGCGGTTTTCCAGATCGGCCTTCTTTGTTGGGTCGCCCACGTTGAGTAGGTCGGCGAACTTGGTTGGTTCAACTTTTTTCAGACTACCTCAGTATTGCATATGGCAGTTTTTTCCAAGTAATTTAGCTAGGCCTCAGCAGGTAAAAAACCATAGAATTCGTGGTAGAGACTTTTCTTGTTTAAATAGTCGCCTAGACAAGTAAACTCTCGCTCCAACTCCTTTCTCAAATATCCCGGAATTACCAAAAACTCTATTTCTTGACAGATATCAATACGCTCATCTAGTGAGGTTGATATACCATCCCACGTATCCATATCCCCCTCAATAAAACATTGCAACATCTTTTTAGGTGAAGCCGGCTCATAAGAAGTTTTTCCACGACAGAATATATCGGAGATGGCATAAGGGCCATGCGTAAGGGCTGTTTCCTTACCACTTCTATGCATACTCTGCACTACAACCTCTCCAAGCAATTCTGGTTGCCTAGTAATGATAAGATGGTAGATTGAGTAATGGATGTGATACTCATTCAAGAAACTTATTTGACCTAAGCCGTAGTCTCTAAATGGCGGATAATCCATATAGTCTTTATCGGATGTTTTCCACTTCCAGTATTTATCGATTTCACAATTAAAAATCTGCAGAATATTGGAATTTTGTTTTGCGTACAAAACGCCTAATTCAATACCATCTTTTGCTTCTTCAAAGTAATTGCGCCCTTTCTCGTCCCTACGGGTAAATGTTACGTTTGTATAGCCAGCCAACGAGGCGCCTGTTGAATAAATAAAATTCTTGTACAAGGACACTTCTTCAAAGTCATGCCTGAGAAAAATAGTGCTCGTATCTAGATAAACACCACCATATCTTTCTAAAAGCCTAAGCCTAATAATGTCACTATGATTTCCATGCTGAACACTAGGGTCGCCAGTCTTCTCTATCAGTTGATGGAAGTATGGCGGGAGGGATATGTAGTTTTCAATGTAATCAGGCGCGCGCTTGTCTAATGTGGTAACGATAACAATCCAATCACTGCCACTTAACCTGGACTCTAAATTTTTTATATTTAACGCATGACCGATAGGCATGTCCTCTTTAGAAGAGTGCCAGTATAAGAAAACGACTTTTTTATTTTCCAGCCTATCACTGTTCTTAATTCGGTTTAACGCATAATCGATATCTACGTTTTCGAATTGATTCATATCCTTAATGCTTCCAAAGTCAACCATGCCCTTACTTTGAATAACTTCAAGGTTTCTATCTGTTTTCGGTTGCCAAATATTAAAATACTTAGTCTCAGGGTAGATGGCAACAACACCTTTCTTTAATACCTTAGAAACATGGACAAGAGATGTATCTACTGAGATCAATAGTCCTGATTTGCGAATTATCGGAATAACGCTTTCAAAATCTGTTATTCCTTTTACCAACTCAACATTAGACAAACTCAAGTCATCAACCAACCGCGAGGCTGATATTACAGAATTAGGAGAGTGCATAACTCCAAAGCTACTATCACGATGAGACGTAGCTAGATGCCTTATAAGAGACTTAGTTTTGTCGATAGAAATTGACTTGTCTTCCCGACTCCCGTAAGGGTTGATCAGAAAATCATAGCTTTTGGAAAAATAGTCTTTCTCTACACAAAATGAAGCTCCAACCAAAGTGTTGTTCCCACTAATTGCCATATCGACAATCGACTGGTAAATTCCGTAGATATCATTGTTTTTCGACTTATCTATGAATACCTTACTTGACATCTTTAAGGCGCTATCTGTGCTAAAAACGACTCGAGGGTTCAAGAGGAAAACACACAGAGCATCCTTAACCCCAAGCTTGCCAAAGAGTGGGACAACTGCATCACACCTTTTTACATTGAATGCGACCTTAACTAGATCAAGCCATCCAAAATTTTTCTCAATTACGTGAACTGAATCTACTTGTATCACCGAGCAATAGAGCGCACGCAGTGGTTCGTTGGTAATTACACTAACTCTTACACCGCAGTGAGAGGTTAGGAATTCGATGATGGGAGCCGAAGCGATAGCGTCACCGTACTTCCCATTCCAGTTAACGAAAACAATATGCCTGACGTTGCTATTTTTTTTCGTAAGCCGCTTGATGAATACAAATGACCAATCAAAAAGCCGTACCAGGAGTTCACTAAGCACAGGCAATAGAGTCTTCATTTAGAGCTGGCTCCGGTTGTTAGGACAGTTCTTTCCTGGCCGATAAGTGGACGCCGGCGGGTAGTTGCCCAGTCCCGGACGATTAATTTCGCGTTCATTGAATAATGCGGCTTGTTTGTGCAGTCGAACGATCATGATTTCTTGGCCTTGAGGTTTGCCAGAAGATTACCTATAACAAAATCTCGCGTGCCGTTGCAATTTTCAGGATGCGGTGATAAATATGATCATACGGAACTAGACACCGCCTTTGGCTCGGATCGTCTATAGTCGGCAAGACGCTGGTCAAATTCGGCGCACCGGCAAGAAGGATATGAATGCGTTCTCGACTGAGGCTCTGTTGGACAATCTTCACGAGTTGTTAGCCATTACGCCCGAAACTGAGCGAATCCATTCGCTCAAAGCACGGCTAGTACCCGGCCTAGGCGTGGCGCAGGGAACTCTCGCTCGCCAGTTGCCACTGATCAGCCAAGGCTTTCCCGAGGTCGTAGGCTGTTACCCTGGGACCATAAATATGGAGCTCGAATGTCCTCTCGAAGTGACGCAGCCCGATCATCGTACTGCTCCGCTCGCTTGGACTCCGAGCGGACGAACGACTGAAGTATTCGACCTGGTACGTATTGAGCTCGAGTTCGGCCCACTACCGACGCGCGTGCCCGCATGGTTGTACATTGCCCACGCATCCCCTCACCGTGGCACCCCGACCGTACATGAGGTGATAACTCAGCAGTTAAACCTGAGTGAGATCAGTGAGTGCCAAATTCATCTGCGCGCAAGCGCAGTAACACTGACACCCACACATTAACAAACGGTGCCCATCAGCCGCTCGCTCTCTCCCAACCAATAGCCACGATCAGCCTCTATGTGCAGGCACAATTTGGCCAACAAGCCTCAAGGCAGCTGTTCACGGGTGAATCGCCATACCATTGGTACTTAACAACCCGGCATTTGTCAGGTACTCCCTCAGCAACACCAAGGAAGGAGCACATTGCGGCTGACTTAGAAACTCGTTACCCAAGGCGGACTTGTACAGACGCAGCCAAGTCGGCGCAGGCACCTTCAGCAGGAATGCTGCGAGCGACTCTCGGTTTTCTTCCCCGAACAACAGGCGCAGGGTGCGCAGGATTGGTTGATAGTCCCTCGCAGACAACAGCTCCGCAACGGTATCATCCAGCCGCTGCTCGACCACCACGCTATTCAGTCGGTCCTCGACTGAGGCATCGCCGAGCGCCACACGGGGATCAATCGCCACCGGGTAAATCGCGTGGAACGACTTGGCACCGCTACGCATGGATTCATAAAGCACTTTGTCGGCGGTAGATCCGGTGACCAGCACATCGTCGCCGAAAATCACATGCACACCGCCCCATCGGTAGAAATTCTCAGCCGGAATGACATGATCCTGGACCAGATTGACATGCTCGCGCTCGTCGGTGCTGAGGCTGGCGTAGTCCTCGCAGGGCGGCGCAATCCTGGGTAGCTTGACGTTGATGATGGTCGGCAACGCCATATGCGCCAGTTTGACGTTGACCTCCTCGACCACGAACTCATAGAGCACGTTCGCCGTGGACGGCACGTTGCGCCAACCAGTGGTCATCATCACCACGTTGTCACCACAGGCCTTGGCGTTTTGGAACAGGTGTGACCATTGCGAGTCTGGCCTATCCAGCTCGCCACAGAGGTAGTCGATCAGTTGTCTTGCGAAATACCGGATGTCATGCACACCGCCGTATTTTGCACGGCTGTAGATCCCAGCCAGTGCTGTGGCATCGCTGCCCGTGGCCATGTCGCGGAACAACCCCGACTCGGCAGGTGTAAGGCAGTACAGGGCAGTACCCCCAAAAATCGAAACATACTCGGTCATGCTGATCAGGTCACGTGCAAACAGCTCGGCCGCGAACGTGCGGAATCCAGTTTTCACATCATTCGCACGGGGCTGAGCGGAAGCCTGCCGAAACATCGCCAACTGGACATCAACCGGGCTCTTAAGTACCTCGAACCATAGCGGAGAATTTCCGGGGTAAATCATGTTCAAGGCCGTTCAAGTCCTGCTGTCAAAGTTGCAGGTGTGCCCGGTAACGCCAGGCTGTCGAGGGCGACATCGATTCGTCGGCGCCTCTCGTAGTAACTAATGCTCTTCAGCCCCAAAGGCCTCAGGGCCTCAAGTAGTTCGGCAATGCCCGCACCGGCATCACTCGGGTCATGGGCATCAGACCCAATCGTGAAGGGCACTTCGTGCGAGATGAGTTGTGCCACCAATTCCCGAGACGGATAAGACCAAAAGCCTTGGACCTCCCTGCCCGTTGCAGGATCCAGGCTCGACTTTCGAAGACCTGAGGCATTGAGTTCGAATGCGATACCGCTTCTGGCGAGCGGTGCCAGTAAAGGTTCGAAACGGCGCAGGAAGATGTCTTCCGGCACGCCACGCAGCAAGGTGTCAGCGTGCCCTACAGCATCGAACAACCCACTGTCTAACAGACCTTCGAGATTGGCGAAGTAGCGATCTAGAAACACCTGCCCGGCAAGGCGTGGCAGCTCCCAGACCTTCACCATCGCTTCATCTGGAACTTCCACGTAATGAATCGAGCCGATTACAAAGTCCATTGGGTAACGAGCAAGCAGCTCGCGATTGAAGGCGTCAGTGCCTGGCATGTAGTCGAGCTCCAGGCCACACAGGATGGTGATCTGCCCCTGATAAATCTCCCGCGCCCGCTCGATGTCGGCGAAATATCGATCAAGCTCGGACGCAAGTAGACGATTGTCCGTGTCCACGGGGAACGGCGCGTGGTCGGTGATGGTTAGGACAGTCACGCCTGCGGCGACCGAGGCGCGAACTAACTCGTCGACAGTACCGATCGCATGCTTCGAATAAGAGGTGTGGCTGTGTGAGTCGATCATGCAGCGTCCCACTGTTCAAGCAACCCAGCATGACCTGCCAGTTCCTTCATCAGCCAGTAGGGGTTATTTGCCTTGGCGATGATCGAACGAAGCAGGTCGGTGTTATCAAGCCGCCCCAGCAACTCGGTAAAGGGGTGCGTATAAAGTGCTCGGGTTAACGGTGTTTCCCGCACGTAATCGACCAGCCGTTGCCAGTCGATCTGGTCAAAGTGAATGTTTCCCAAGCGCTGATTCTCGATGCCATACAGGTATATGTCACCGCTAGGCTTCACCGTTACATCCAAGCCGTTGGCCTGTGGTGGTTTGTTCAGGCTGCCGAAGGTGAAGGGCTTGTTAACCTTTGACTCGATCGCCTCGATGTAGCCCAACATATCCAGATAGCCGGGGGCGGTTCCTGGAGCTGGGTGTACGAGGTTCTTGTAGTCGATGCCGAAGCACTCACCGCCTGCGACCAGTACGTCTTCCAGCACACTGCGTGGCTCAATGGCTGCCTCAAGCCCCCAGCAGGCCAGTTCGGACTTTAGGTACTCGCGAGTAAAATTGCGATCGGTATCGATTGAGCGGAACGAGAAACTCAGCCCAGACGGTCGCCGACGCCGCAGGAAGTCCAAGCTGAAACCATGGGCTCGCCATTTGACCTTCTCGATATGATGGCTGTCTGCACTGAGGCGGATGTTGCAGGTGTCGCCATTGGCCAAGACAATCCGGTTTGTCGTGTCGTAGAACTCCTCCATCTTGTCATGTGGGTAGAACCCACTGGTGATGAATTCGAAGCACTTGCCACCTTTGGACAACCCGAGAATCTCGTGGAACACTTTGGCGTTGTTGAGTGGCTCGCCTTCACCACTGATGGAGATGCGCTTGACCTCCGAAGCATTGATCAACCTGGCAAGGTTTTCCCGCGCCAACGTTGATAGCTCCATGCTAATGCCCACTTTGTGCTTGTCGGCGTACATACAGAAGGCACAGCCGATGCCACATATTTGTGTAATGTCGATGTATAGGAGGTGCCCCTGAAGATGCATTAAAAACCTCAATCCAACCTTGCGCCAATGCATAGGTTTTTGTTGTAAACAATTTTCAATGGCTGCGATGACGGATGAAATCTATGCAAACCAATACCGGGCACCTCGAAAAACCCCTGCTTTGACAAAAATCGACCACGTAACCTTTTGATTTGTATTGATGTCGTTTTCTAGAAATGAGGTTTTTCGAGGTGCCCTACCGTCTGTCAGCGCCAAATCATTCAGCGCAATACTTTTTCTGGCCATCCATTTATAAACATCGAGCCATCAGTTCTCAGACGAACTTCAAGCACACGTTCAACTTCACCATCAATTTCAATTCGATCGTCGTAACGCGCTGTCAGATAATGGAATTGTTGATTCGTAGAACCCGCCCAACGACGACTATGCTCCGGCAAATTCGCTTCATACGGGCCATCCACCAATACATCCGTATATTGAAGTAACTGAACACTGCCAGGCAACTGCTGAATCGGACACAGGCTCGGAACTGCGGAGAAAAAATCTGATCTCTATTTCGTACTCTTCTGGGAACAAAACAGTACAAAACAACATTAGCTTTTAGCGTTAGCGTTCCGGCGCCAATCGGCTTGCTTAGCCTCGGAATAGCTATCCATTTGACCATCAAATCTCGGCACTTCCCCAAGCTCAGCTCACTCGAAAAGTGCAACCGCCTCAAACCAGGTGTAGTTCCCCAGCAGCCCTGGCTCAAGAAGATCTCTGAGCGCTGCTGCCGCGTCAAGCATGTTTTTTTGCCGCTTCGAATGGTTCACTCGTGCCTCCCTGTCACCTCTACTCGCATCGTTCTTGCGAAAAGCCCCCTGGCAAGGCAAATACGGCGTCGTTGAGATTCACCACTGTTTCAACGAATGGTTCCGGTCAATTGCAGGACGCCCCGCCCACTTGGCGTTATACCTATGGAACTATCCTGTAGGCTTTCTGTACCATTCCCTGTTTACTTTCAGGATTGACAATAGTGCTGTTGATCCAGATTACCCCACCGCCGTGCCGCTCATGCAGGTGCCGCAGATGACCGCGCCGAAGATGCATCCGCGGACTGGCATGGGTGCCGGCACCGCCTTCACTTCCAACTGTGCCGGTGGTTGGCCCTACTTCAAGGACCTTGTATTCGAAGAAGGGAATTTTGCCCTTCTTGCGCCGCTTTTCATTGAGAAGACGGGGTGCTGACTCGCTGGCCACCGAGACATTTCGGCAATTGAGCACTGCCAGGGCTTCATAAACCACCAGAGTCTCGTCATTGGTATCCAACTGCAAGCTCTTCACGCCGGCATCATGGTCGATTTCCAGCAACTCAAAGAGAGTCGAGAAGCTCAGCGCGCCACGCAACATGGCATGTTTGGTCTTCTCCCGATCTTTTAATGTGGTCTGGGATACCTCTTCCATAATTCTGCGCTCTCTATCGCCCATCCCATTCATGATGGCGTCACGATCAGCACTGGGAGGCGGGCCATCGAGGTTGGTGAAGGCCAGTCCCAGAGACGTATTCCAGGTATTCATTTCAGGAGAATCAAAAACCGCCTGAATGGCAATGCAGCGGGCTGGCAAGGTGGAGACGACGTCATCCTCGCCACAAAGGTAGTTCAACAGCAACTTGCGGTCGAGCGACAGGGCATGCGGATCGAAGGCCAGTGCGATGCGGCGCTTGGAAAGGATCGTGCCTTCCGCCGGCACATGGGAGGAATCATCTGCCATGAACTCGAAAGCACAAATCGGGTAGGGCAGCCGCTGGAGGTCGAACATCCGGGGATCGTAGTCCTGATCCTCGAAAAGCATGCCGTTGTCGGGAAGCACGAATTTCACGGCATCAACCAGCATCCCGGTTAGCCATCCGTACAACGAACGGATAGGGAGAGGTAGCCGATCACTGCCGGTTGATGCCAGGAAAAATTCTGCGGCGTGTGTACAGTAATGAGGCAAGTTTTTCATGGATTTCATCTCAGAATTATCCATCCTTCGCAGGGGCTTCCCCTGCCGGTTACTGAAGCAGCCTGTTTGTCACGGCCCCCATCCAGTGCGGGAGAAGCCATCCGGCCACTTACGGAAAGGCCGGTACAATAGCATCGCTTTGTCATGGAAATTAATGGCGCCAGGTGTGGGGTCGGACAAAGCAGTGCTCAAGCGGCGCAGGCCATGGCCATCAGTTGCCGGGAAACCGACAAGGGCCGGTAGGCCGGGCTGTCGACGGTGCCGGCAAGTTCCTCTGCCGTCACCATCGCCACCGACCACCGCTGGCTCGCCTCCATCCAATTGTCCGGGGTATAGCGCAGGCGGAAATGGAGGGTGACCGTTTTCGTGTCCACCGTCTCCGTCTCGCTGACCAGGGACATCGCAGACCCGGCGGCGAACTCGACGCTGAAGAACGAGTTGTAACGTCCCCGCTTGCCCAGGAAGACGATGCTGGGGAACAGGCGGGCCAGGACGGCACGTAGGCGCTCCGGCGGTAGCTCGCTGTCGAAGAACCCTTCAATGGTCCCTCGCGGGTCGACCCGAAGCTGCGCCTCGACGGCCTGGGCGTCCAGCTTGACTATCCCCGCTTCGAGCCGCTGGAGTCGTGCCTTGGCCTCCCTCACTTGCTGTCGGCACTCCAGATAACGCTTCTCCAGCACCTCATCCTCGGTGTCGCCTGCCAGTAGCCGCGAGTAGCGTTCCTGCTGGGTCTCCAACTGCCGCAATCGCTTGCGTAGCGCCTCCAATTCCGGCTGCGGGTTGCCCTCGAGCTTTTGCCGTAACGAGGCCCGAAAGGCCTCGATGAATTCCGTGGTCAGAAAATAGCTCAGCGCTTCCTTCAGCAGGCGCTCAACCCCGACCGTCGCCACTGTCACCGTCTGCCGCTCCCCTTCATCGAAGCTGGCCTTCGCTACGGTGCATTGGGCACAGTAAAGAGAACGGCACCGCTTCTGGGTGCTCAGCACCAGGGTACTGCCGCAGCAGCCGCAGGTTAGCAACCCCGACAAGGCGTGCTTGCCGCCACCGTAGCCGGATCGGCTGATACCCCCAGTGTTGCAACGATACCAGGTCTCGTTGCTGACCAGACGCAGATGCGGGCGCGGGTAGGCCGTGACCTCATCATCCAGTCCTTTCTTCTTGGCCATGGCCTGGTAGTTCGCCGAGTTGTGCCATTGAAATTCTCCCCGATAGATGGCATTGCTCAACAAGCCGCGCACACGGGACGGGCGCCAGTAGCCGCCGCTGTTCTTACGCGCCTTGCGGCTGGTCGGCACTTGGTTTTCGTTCAACCAGCGGGCGATCTGGTGCATCGACTGCCCTTGTTCCCGGCGCGCGTAGATTTCGCGGACGATAGCAGCCTGGGCCTCGTTGACCACCCAGTGCGTGCCGACGCGGCGCCCAGTGCCGTCGTACTCGTGCTGGAGGTTGTAGCCGAAGACCGCCGAGGCCACCATATAGCCGCGTTCCAGTTGGCCGACCATGCCGCGTGTAACGCGGTACTGGGTGTCGCGGGTCGATTGCTGGCCCACCATGCCAAAAAGGGCGGCGACCAGCTGCCAATTTGGTAGGTTGGTATCCAGGCCGTTGCCGGTAATGAGTCGGATGCGGCGGTTGTCCTCCAGGCGCTGGACCATCTTGGCGTGTTCAACGCCCTCGCGGGTCAGGCGGCTCCATTCATCGACGATAAGTACATCGAACTGGCCGGCTTCCCAGGCCGCGATTAGCCGCTGATACTCGGTACGTTTGGCGTCGTCCTTGCCGGTGGCGGAGAGAGCATCGTCGGAAAAGACCTGGACTTGGTCGGTCGACAGGCCATAGCGGCGGGCCAGCTCGTGGCAACGCCGAAGTTGGTCCTCACAGGAGGTCGGGGATTGTTTGTCGCAGGAGTAGCGCAGATAGAACGCTATGCGGATTGCACTTAGTAATGTAGGTAGAGTCATGAAACTTCTCCTGGCCGCTCGGGATGCTGCTGCTCGGCGCTCTTAAGCCGGCGGAAGGCAATGTCGGCCAGCAATTCGGCCAGATCCTGCACGGCGGGTAGTAGTGGCTCCCGGGGCTGGCAGTTACCTCGTATAGACGATTTCTGGTTTTTCGGTAAAAAAGGTGGCGATCTCATTTGTCTTCGGTCCTGTAGAAAAGCGCATGGCTCAGCCTTGATGCCGAGCCATGCCAAAACAGGGGAAATGCCTACTTAGGCGCAGTGCTTGACGGTCGAGCGACCGAACAAGGAGATAACCTTGGCCGGTCGCGGCGAAGACGGCTGCTCAGGTTCACTTCCCTTGGCCGCCCCAGAGAGAATGGCTGTAACCTTCTCCACACGCCGACGGCGACCACGGTGAACGTAGTCCTTCGTGGTCCGTTCAGCAGCAATGCCATCCATCTTTTGGGCCAAGCTGCCACAGCAAAGATGGGCGTAACGCAGCAGCATACGGGTATCTCGATGCCCAGAAATAGCTTGCAGCTCGATGAGTTGAAACTGCCCGGATTCGGCTAGACGGCTGATTGCCTCGTGACGCAGGTCATGGAAGTGCAGGTCCTTGATACCACTGGCCGGCACAACTCGACGGAAGAAGGCAATCTTCAGGGCATTGGCGGAAATCTTGAGGAGCCGCTCGTCATCGGAGACACAATCGGCCATCAACGCGGCCACAACCCCCAACGCCCGGCTGGTCAGCGGCACTTTGCGCGGACGGCCATTCTTGGTTTCCCGCAGTAGGACATAACGGGCGTCGAGAAAAACATCGTCCTTGCGGATGGACAATAATTCGCCGCGCCGAGCCGCTGTTTCGAGAGCCAGGATGATGGCCGGTTCTACATAAGGATTCTCGTCGGCCTGCGCCGCTTCAAGCAGACTGCTTTCTTCGGAAGGCGTGAGCCGGAGGTCCCGTTCGTTGAAATATTTGGGGCGCCGCAAGCCGATGAAGGGACTCTCGACCGCGGCAATCTTCCACACATCCGCCGAATAGCGGATCACCTGGGAGAGGACATCCAGGTCGCGGTCTACGGTTGCTGGCGCGACCTCCGTCAGGCGGTCGGTGATGAAATCCTGAAGGTCCTCAGTGCAGAGCGCAGCGAGCTTCTTGTCCACAAAGGACTCGCTGCGCAACATGCGGTTGATGCGATTGCTTTCGACATCGGCTCCCTTGTGGCCAGGGACCACCTCATCCCGGTAACGGACCATGATGTCGCGCAGGGTTGTCTGGGCGGCACTCGCGTAATCGCGAATGATGGAGACGGACAGCTCCGATTCGATTTTGAGACGGGCCTGCTCAGCCTCTTCTCGGGTATCGAAGGTGATGAACTGCACCCGGGCCCCTTGGCGACGCAGCCGAAGTTGGAAGGAGGTTTCGAGCTGAATCAGTTTTGCTTTGATCCCCTGGTCGCCAAGCGACCGAAGGTACGCCTCGGCATCTTGCTGCCGGTTATAAGCGAACTGCTTGTCGAGATGGGGTTTTGACCGTGCTTGAACCCGCCAGGGAGAGCGGTTCTGGATGTTGCTTCCGATGGAAGACCTGGACGGCATTGCAGCAACTCCTTTATTGAGAGTCACCGTATAGGTCAAAAGTTGTTTTTGACGCACAGATTTGAACGGATCGTGCGCCGAACCTCATCGGATTCGATTGGAGCACAAGTGGAGCACAACCAAAAACTTATGCTCCAATGCAACGCAACAAAAGAAAAAAGGCCTTGATTATCAAGGCCTTTTTTCAGGTTTGTTGGTCGGGGAAAGAGGATTCGAACCTCCGGCCCCTGCGTCCCGAACGCAGTGTATTCGTGCTGTACACCTCCCCGTTTCGCGCGGTAAATCAAGGCGTTAGAAACAGAGGAGACTAGCCGGGGCACCCTACTTGTCACCCTACTGTCACCCAAGGACGGTAGATCATGGCAACTATTCGGCAGAGAGGAAGTAGCTGGCAGGCAATCGTAAAGCGCAAAGGCTACCCCACCCAGTCCAAGAGCTTTGAACTCAAAAAGGATGCGGAGAAGTGGGCACGACACCAAGAGCGCCTACTTGATGCGGGAGCCTGGGTAGATCAGACAGAAGCCAACCAAACCACCCTTGGCGTCCTTCTCGACAGGTACGCACGAGAAATAAGCATCACCAAGCGGGGGGCTGAGATTGAATCTATCCGGTTGAAGGCCCTTTGTCGGTCCAAGCTGGCCCAATACTCGGTAGCAGCCATTACCGGGCAACTACTGGCCCAATGGCGGGACCAACGCCTAACCACTGTCTCCCGTAGCACCGTCACCCGGGAGCTACAGCTACTGAGCCATGTCTTCACCGTAGCTATCCAAGAGTGGGGCTATGGACTCAACAGCAACCCCGTCAGCCTGATCCGTAAGCCCACCCCCAACAAGGCCAGGGACCGGGTGCTGTCCAATGCTGAGAAGGCGTCCCTGCTGGATGCCCTGGACTCCTGCCGTAATCCCTGGATCAAGCCTGTAGTCATCTTCGCCATGGAGACGGCAGCCCGGAGGGGGGAAATCCTCTCATTGACCTGGGACTGTGTTGATCTTCAACGTGGGACAGCCAAGGTTGATGGCAAGACCGGAGCTAGGGCCATCCCCTTGTCTCCATCCTGTGTTGCCCTCCTGAGAAGCCTTCCGCGCTCCCTTGATGGTCGGGTATTCCCGGTGACCGTCGAGGCCCTCAAGCAAGCCTACGAGAGGACTGTGGCCCGGGCAGGGATCAAGGATTTCACCTTCCATGACCTGCGCCACGACGCCCTTACCCGACTCGCCAAGAAGGGCCTATCGGTCTTGGAGCTACGGGCCATCTCAGGCCATACCACGGCCAACATGCTGCAACGGTATGTCTCCATTGATGCCGGAGAACTGGCCGAGAAGTTGGCCGCCTTTGGCTGATCCCCTGCCCTTCTGACTATCTGTAATTTTTCCCACTAACCTACTTTAGGAGACCCTGATGTACTGCAAGCTGTTCGGTGTCGAGTTCTTCTTTGATCGTCGCCTGGATACCACCGGCCCCAACTTCCACCTGTTGAAGGAAGGCCCCGGAGAACTGGAGTTCTTCGTCCCCGGGTGGAGTCTGGTAGTGAGCTACTGAGGAAGGGCCTGGGAATGAGCAGTAGCCCATAACCAACACCCCAGCACAGGAGGCCCCCTTAGTGGGGCCTTTTTGTTGCCCCTGGTGGGGAACACCATCACCCGGGAAACCGGCACCTATTGGATGGAGACGGCACCACGGAGCAGTCCCGCCGCCCCTTCCTGCATTCCCCCTTAACAACCCGGAGAGTCTCCCATGGCTGGCCCTGTGTCATGCCGTGGTGGCCTCCTATTGCTTGAAGAACTGATGATGATGATCGAACTACCTCCCCCGCACGTGTCCCGCTTGTTCATCCTGCCCATCCCCACCTTCGACTACCTCAAGCGGTATCAACGTGCTGTTGCTGCCAGGACTGGTCAGAAGTTGGACAACAGCCAAGTGATTACCCAACTCCTGGCTGAACATGAGCAGTTCATCGGCCTGACAGGGAAGCCCTCCGCTGCCCCCAAGGCTGCACTGTTGATGCCTCCCAAGGTGAGCGCCAAGGAGGGCCAGGAGTGAGCAATAGCCGGTCCTATGATGGCGATGGAACTACGGAGGATCGGCTGACGGACTTGGTGGTGCTCTCTTGCGAAAGGCGAGGAAGCAAACTCAACGTTACCGAGTATCTGGACCTAGCTACGGGTGAAGTTCTCAACACCGAGGAAGCAAGAAGCAGGGGTGTCACCAGCATACGCCCTGATGCGATGGTGAGACGGGAAAGGAAACTTGAAACCCTGAGAGTCGAACCCAAGAGATTTGCCCAGTTCCTTCTCAGGTTCAGGGATCAACGGTGTGGGTTCCTCGTTGGTGTTGATACCCTGGTGAAATGGTATTCACGCCTTACGGGGATGGCATCCAAGAACATCCGCCGATACTTCGATGCCCTTACCAAAGCAGGGATTCTTGACCACGACCACGTGCTGGACAGGGACTTCATGGTGAGGAATCCCAACGCGGGGAAGGTAGAAGCCCGAGGTGCCACCTTCAAAGCATCCTGCATGTTCTCCCTGATGCTGCTAGGAAGTGAGCAAACGGCTCACTTTTGACCACAACTTATCCTTTTATTTCAATTAGTTAATCAATTTTGCCTTTAGATATAAAGGAAACACCCAGGGAGTTCCTTCCCCAGGGCAACCTATAGAAAACACGAGGAAGCCCTTGGGAAGGTCCAGGGGAGAATTAACCTTGGTCATCTTCATCAATGGCAAGACAGGGCAAATCCTTCTCTGTTGAACACCAAGGATGATGATTGACCACGGTCATCCCCTGCTCAACTACAGGACAACCATAGGCACTCTCCCATCACCTCCCGATGGGGGAGTCCTATGGCTGTCGTGTAGTTAGCAGCCCTGGGGGGATGCCTTCTTCTGTGTTCAACAGCCAGACCGCCAGCCCCCCGATTACCTCTCGATCCTGCCCCCTGGTTTCCTCATGTTGTCGTGTCCCACCGTTCCCCAAATTGTGGGGACATTGTGGGTAATCCGGCACCTATTGTGGGTGGCTACTAAAGGTGTCCTATAGGAGTCCAGCGAGGCTGGCCTATAGGGCATTTTTCTTGTGCCCACCTCTTCAACCATCGCTTTTCAGTGAGGAAAACATGACCAACCAACTCATCACCATCGACAACATCACCATTCGCCAGGACAGCGAGGGTCGTTACTGCCTCAATGACCTGCACCGGGCAGCTGGCGGTCTGGAGAAGGACAAACCGGGTAACTGGCTGATGCTGGACAAGACCGTAAAGCTGGCTGACCTCGCTGGTTCAACTGCTGGGATTCCAGCAATTAGCTCGAAAGCTGGCCGCTATGGCGGCACCTTCGCTGTAAGGGAACTGGTCTATGCCTACGCTACCTGGATCAACGAGGGGTTCTACCTCAAGGTTCTCCGCTTCTTTGACCGGGGTGTGACCCAGGGTGTGGCCGTGGCTGACCACGCTGCTGCTGACCTCCTGAAGAACCCCCTCAAGTACCTGGAGGCCATCATCGGTCAAGCCAAGGAACTCCAGGCCCGTCTTGAGGTGGTTGAACCCAAGGCGGCAGTCTTCGATGCCACCGTGGCGGTACGGAAGGTGACCCTGGGGGACTTCGCCAGACGCCCAACATGACCAACAACGTGATCACCTTCAACTTCAACTCCCAGCCCATCCGTGTGGTGGAAATCGACGGGAACCCCTGGTTCGTAACTAAGGACATCACTATTGCCTTTGGCTGGACCTACCAGAACCTGAAGGCCCACCTGAGCCGTAACATTGGAGAGGACGAACGGGGGCAAACCAGGATTGCCACCCCTGGTGGGATTCAGAGTATGAGCATCGTTTCCGAGTCCGGCCTCTACAAGCTGGTGATGCGGAGTGACAAGCCCCAGGCCAAAGCCTTCCAGGACTGGGTGGCTCGTGAAGTGCTCCCTTCGATCCGTAAGACGGGGGCCTATGTGATGGGACAACCGAGCATCCAGCAGAACCCCACCATGGACCACTTGGAACTCGCTGCTGCCCAGGTGGTGGCCCTACAGAAGATCATTGCCCCAGGTTTCACCACAAAATTGGGAGAGGCTTCCTGATCGCGGTCTGGGATCAATTTCCCCCCTTGGCCCCCTCGCGATGACCCTGGATGGTCATGGCCCCAAGTCTCCCCTACCCCTTGGCCTTCTTCCTGACCTGCCCCTGGACTACGGGAGGCCATAAAGGACGCTCCCAGGCCCTACAGGAGCAGCCAGGGACAAAGGAAGGGGAACCCTACTGTGAATCCCCAGGCAGCCACTACAGGGCCACTACAGGGCCTTGGTGAGGCACCAGGGGGAATGCGGGGTGTTGTGAACGTGGGCGGTGTCGTGGTAGCTTGGAAAAAGGTAACAGGGGGTGATTGTGTCACCCTGCTGTCACCCGAGCGTCACCCTGAAACCCAAGTAGTGGGGACAGCGTAGTGACCCTGAGCTAACGGCACAAAAGAAAAAAGCCCTGATTTCTCAAGGCTTTTCTCTTCTCGAATTGGTCGGGGAAAGAGGATTCGAACCTCCGGCCCCTGCGTCCCGAACGCAGTGCTCTACCAGGCTGAGCTATTCCCCGTACAGCGGCGCGGGTGAAACTCGGGAAGGAGCCTCACCGCAAATCTTGCGGTTTTGACTCAATAAGACCGCGCAACTGCGAAGGACGACAATTCTAACAGCGAATCCTTGTAAGTGGAAGGGGGCAACGCAGCAATTGCTGCTTCTGCCTTGGCCACTTCCACTTTGGCCTGAGCCCGGGTGTGCTCCAGGGCGCCGGTGGCGCGGATGGCGGCGAGCACGGCTGGAAAATCATCCCGGCCGCCTTCCTCGATGGCATGGCGCACCGCCGCCGCCTGCTCGGTGGTGCCGTGCTGCATGGCATAGATGAGCGGCAGGGTCGGCTTGCCTTCGGCCAGGTCGTCGCCCAGGTGCTTGCCGGTCTCGGCTTCCTCGCCGGAATAGTCGAGCACGTCGTCGATCAGCTGAAAGGCGGTACCCACGTGCATGCCGTAGGCGGCGAGGCCGGCCTCGATCTCGGGAGACGCGCCGCCCAGGATGGCGCCGAGCTGGGTCGCCGCCTCGAACAGCTTGGCCGTCTTGTAGTGGATGACCTGCAGGTAGCGCACTTCGTCCACGTCGGCGTCGTGGCAGTTCATCAGTTGCAACACCTCGCCCTCGGCGATGATGTTGGTGGCGCTGGATAGCACCTCCATCACCCGCATGTTGCCCACCGTGACCATCATCTGGAAGGCTCGGGAATAGAGGAAGTCGCCCACCAGCACGCTGGCGGCGTTGCCGAACAGGGCGTTGGCGGTATCGCGGCCGCGGCGCAGGGAGGATTCGTCCACCACGTCGTCGTGCAGCAGGGTGGCGGTATGGATGAATTCGACCACCGCCGCCAGCTCGTGGTGGCGGGTGCCCTGGTAGCCCAGGGCGCCGGCGGACAGGAGGACCAGCGCCGGACGCAGGCGCTTGCCGCCGCTATTGACGATGTACTCGGCCACCTGGCGCACCAGCACCACGTCGGAATGCAGTTGCTGGCGAATGACGGCGTCCACCGCCTTCATGTCCGGCGCGATGAGCGCATAAAGCTGGTCGAGATTCACGATTGTTCTTCGAAGGAGCGGGCAAAGACGCCGAAACCGCGGGATAGTAGGCGGCCCGCCGCGCCAGCGTCAAGCACGCGGCCGGGAAAACGGCGGAAGCCTTTGACGCAGCTTGAAAAATACGTATAATCGCGGGTTCTTTGTCTGACCCCCGGCGCTCTTCATGGCGATTCGGGATTTTTGTTTGGAGTCCAACATGTACGCGGTCGTAAAAACCGGTGGCAAGCAGTATCGCGTGTCCGCCGGCGAAAAACTTAAAGTAGAACAGATACCTGCAGACGTTGGCGCCCAGATCACCCTCGACCAGGTCCTCATGGTAGGCGAAGGCGAGTCGGTGAAGATCGGCGCCCCGCTGGTTGCCGGGGCCAAGGTCACCGCCACCGTGGTTTCCCACGGTCGCCACGACAAGGTCAAGATTTTCAAGATGCGCCGCCGCAAGCACTACCAGAAGCACCAGGGCCATCGCCAGAATTACACCGAGCTCAAGATCGAAGCGATCTCGGCTTAATTAAGGAGCTACCAACATGGCACACAAAAAGGCAGGCGGTTCTTCCCGCAACGGCCGCGACTCAGAAGCTAAACGACTGGGCGTAAAGCGCTACGGCGGCCAAGTGGTTCTCGCTGGCAACATCCTGGTGCGTCAGCGTGGCACCCAGTTCCACGCCGGCGAAGGCGTGGGCGTGGGCAAGGACCACACCCTGTTCGCCCTGGTCGACGGCAAGGTGCAGTTCTCCGTCAAGGGTGAAAAGCAGCGCCGTTTCGTGAGCATCGTTCCCGCCCAGCAGTAAGCGGCAACCGCTCTGAAGAAGCCCTATCCTTGCGGTAGGGCTTTTTCGTTTCTACCTTTCCGCCCCCCAGCGTTCCACCGCTTCCCGCCGCCCCACTGGGGCCGCCGCGCACCGAGACCGACCTCATGAAATTCATCGACGAAGCCAAAATCGAAGTCATCGCCGGCAAGGGCGGCGACGGGTCCGCCTCGTTCCGCCGCGAGAAATTCATCCCCTTCGGCGGCCCGGATGGCGGCGACGGCGGCCGGGGCGGCAGCATCTACGCCGTGGCCGACCGCAACATCAATACCCTGGTCGATTACCGCTACACCCGCAAGTTCAAGGCCAACAACGGCGAACGGGGCCGCGGCTCCGACTGCTACGGCAAGGGTGCCGACGACCTGATCCTGCGCGTGCCGGTGGGCACGGTGATCTCCGACCTGAATACCGGCGAGATCGTTGCCGACCTGGCCAGCGACGGCCAGAAGGCGCGCATCGCCCGGGGGGGCCGCGGCGGCCTGGGCAACCTGCACTTCAAGTCCAGCACCAACCGGGCGCCGCGCCAGTTCACCCGGGGCGAACCCGGCGAAGAGCGGGAACTCAAGATGGAGCTGCGCGTGCTCGCCGACGTGGGCCTGCTCGGCCTGCCCAACGCCGGCAAGAGCACCTTCATTCGTTCGGTTTCCGCCGCCAAGCCCAAGGTGGCCGACTACCCCTTCACCACCCTGCACCCCAACCTGGGGGTGGTGCGCACCGACGAGAACCGCAGCTTCGTCATCGCCGACGTGCCGGGCCTGATCGAAGGCGCCGCCGACGGCGCCGGCCTGGGCCACCGCTTCCTCAAGCACTTGCAGCGCACCCGCATCCTGCTGCACCTGGTGGACCTGGCGCCCCTGGACCCGGAAGCCGATCCGGTGCACGACGCCGTAGCCATCGTCGCCGAGTTGGACAAGTACGACCGGCGCCTGGCGGACAAGCCCCGCTGGCTGGTGCTCAACAAGCTGGACCTGATCCCCGAGGAGGAGCGGGACCAGCGCGTCGCCGACTTCCTCGCCGCCTTCAAGGCCGCCACAGGCCAGGACGAGCTGGGCCCGGTGTTCCGCATCTCCGCCATCAGCGGCGACGGCACCCGTCCCCTGGTCTATGCCATCCAGGACACCCTGGACGCCATGGGCCCGGCCCTGGTCGAAGCCTGGGAAGAGAAGGACGACGATTACGGCGACACCCTGCCCGGCCCGATCGAGGAGCTGCCGCTGGACGACGAGGAGGATGCGGAATGAGCTCCGCCACCCGCCTCGCCGACGCCACCCGCCTGGTGGCCAAGGTCGGCTCTGCCCTGGTCACCGCCAACGGCCAGGGGCTGGACGAAGCCGCCATCGGCGAATGGGCGCGGCAGATCGCCGCCCTGGTGGCCAACGGCCGCCAGGTGGTGCTGGTCTCCTCCGGCGCCATCGCCTGCGGCATGCAGCGCCTGGGCTGGAGCAAGCGCCCCAGCACCGTTCCCGAACTCCAGGCCGCCGCCGCCGTGGGCCAGATGGGCCTGGCCCAGATCTACGAAAGCGCCTTTGCCAACCACGGTCTGAAGACCGCCCAGGTGCTGCTCACCCATGAAGACCTGGCCGACCGCACCCGCTACCTGAACGCCCGCTCCACCCTGACCACCCTGCTCTCCCTGGGGGTGGTGCCGATCATCAACGAGAACGACACGGTGGTCACCGCCGAGATCAAGTTCGGCGACAACGACACCCTGGGCGCCCTGGTGGCCAACCTGGTGGAAGCCGACGCTCTGGTCATCCTCACCGACCAGATCGGCCTGTTCACCGCCGATCCGCGCAAGGACCCCAACGCCACCCTGATCCGCGAGGCCAGCGCCGGCGACCCGGCCCTGGAAGCCATGGCCGGCGGCGCCGGCACGGCGGTGGGCACCGGCGGCATGATCACCAAGGTGCTGGCCGCCAAGCGCGCCGCCCGTAGCGGCGCCGCCACGGTGATCGCCAGCGGCCGGGAAAAGGACGTGCTCGCCCGCCTCGCCGCCGGCGAATCCATCGGCACCTTGCTGGTGGCCCAGCAGGCGCCCCTGGCGGCACGCAAGCAATGGCTGGCCGACCACCTGCAACTGGCCGGCCGTCTGCGCCTGGATGCCGGCGCCGTCAGCGCCCTGGCCGAAGGCAAGAGCCTGCTGCCGGTGGGCGTGATCGAGGTCGAAGGCGAATTCGAACGGGGCGCCGCCGTGGCCTGCATCGGCCCGGACGGCCGGGAAGTGGCCCGGGGCCTGGCCAACTACGGCTCCAGCGACGCCCGGCGCATCGCCCGGCGCGGCAGCCACGAGATCGCCGACCTGCTCGGCTACGTGGACGCCCCGGAACTGATCCACCGGGACAACCTGGTCACCCTCTGACCCCGGTCACTGCCGCACACCCGGATCAGGCGCCCGCCGCCGCAGTCCGGCCGGGCCGCGCCGCCCGATCCGGCGCCCCAGGGCGGCGGCGGGCAGTTCCACCCAGCGGTAGAACAGCCGAGCCAACGCCAGGCTGAGGCCAAAGGCCAGGCCCAGGGCGAGGACCGCCAGCTCCGGCGAATCCCATTCGAGCCTGGCCCACAGGGCGCCGACAAACACCAGCACCGGAAAGTGCACCAGGAAGAGGCTGAAGGAAATCCGCCCCACCCCCAGCACGGCCTTGTGCCGCGGCCAGCTGGCGCCCCAGCCGCGCCACTCCCCGTGCCACAGCAGCGCCCCCACCAGCAGGGCACTGAGCAACCGCCAGCGCCACTCGAACCCCATGGCGGCCACCAGCAACAGGGCATAGAGCCAGAAGGACCACGGCGAGCGGGCGCGATGAACCGCGTGGTGGATGACGATGCCCATGAAGAAATAGGGGAAGAAGTACAGCCACCAGCTATCCCAGTCGGGATTCAGGTTGAAGTGGAACAGGGAGAAGGCCGCCAGGGGCCAGCCGAGCAGCAGGGGCACGTTGAGACGCCCCCGGCCTGGGCCGTCCCGCAGCCACAGCCCGGCCGCATAGACCAGGGCCAGCTGGAAATTGACGCAGATAAACCAGAACCCCGCCGACAGGTGCTCGTAGCCGAGGATGGCCTGGAGGAAAAAGAGGTGGGCCAGCACCTGGGGCACGGTCACGGGGGCCCCGGTCAATTCCTCCGGCAGCCAATCCCGGCCGTACAGGTAGGCCAGCCCCACCAACCCCATGGCCGCCAGATAAGGCAGGCCCAGGCGGCAGTAGCGCCGCACCACATAGCGCCCCAGGACGGGCAGGCGCCAGTCCCGCCCGCTCATGCTCAAGGCCATCACGTAGCCGCCGACCACGAAGAACACCTGGGTGGCCCGGCCGTGATCCGCCAGCCAATCGAGCAGATTGCCCATCACCGGCGCCGCCCAATCCCTGAGCGGCGGGTAGAGGGCGAAGTGGTGCCAGGCAATGACCACGGCCGCCACGGCCCGCAGGGCGATGACGAAATAGCGGGTATCGACGGCCGACCGGGGCGGCGAGGCGTCGGCACAGGGAAGAGCGGCGGGGGGAGCAACCATGGACGTACAACCTGGCCGGTAAAACGAATGGGGCGAACTGGCCGACGATTCCGGCAGCGATTGGCATGGCTGGCACCACTGGCATGGCCTGGATGCCGATGGTCTACCCCGGTAAAAACGACGAAGCCTTCGCAATGGAAGGCTTCGTTGGTGGATCGCGCGCCCGGCAAGGCGCCGCGTTCAGCCCGTGCGGATCAGCTCCGCCCCAGGCTGCGGCGCGCCACCGCCGCCAGGGCGCCCACGTAACCGACGAAGGCCACCAGGGACCAGTGGGCCATGGACAGGCCGAGGAACACCCACTCCTTGCTGCTGCAAAAGCCGGTGGCGAGGAACAGGCGGGGCCAGCGTTCGCCCAGCCACTCCACGGTCTGCTCCATCAGGTTGGGGGGGCCAAAGCCGCACTCCAGGGCCGGGTCGGCCATCCATTGCAGCCAGCCCTGGTAACCCGCCGCGGCGATGCCGCCCAGGGCCGCCATCAGGGCGATCAACAAGCCCCAGGGGCGCAGGGGCCGCCCGGCGGCGGCAATCAGGGCGCCACAGCCGATGGCCAGGTAGAGCACCCGCTGGAAGATGCACAAAGGGCACGGGTTGAGGCGCAGGGCCTCGCCGAGGACCACGCCGACGCCCACCAGGGCGAAGGCGCCGAAGCCGAGCACCAGGCAGGCGGTCCGGTCCGAGATGCGGCCGCAGAGCGACGACAAAGACATGGGGGCTCCCAGGAAAGAAACGGGCGGCGCCAGCCCCAGCCGGGTCCTGGCGCCGCCCGCAGTGTATGCCAGATGGCGTGCTGGGCGCGTTACACCGCGTAACGGCGCAGGCGCAGAGCGATCTCTTCGAGCTGGCGGATGCCCGAGGCCTCGGCCCGCTGGCACCAGTCCTGGAGCTGCTTGACCAGCTGGTCGGAGGAGGCGCTGGTGCGCTCCCACACCTGGGCCAGTTCGTCGCGCATGGCGTGCAGGGTAGCCAGGGCGCGGCTCTCCCGCAGCAAGGTTTCCAGGGCGGCGCGGCGCTCGGCGCACAGTTTGGCCGGATCAACATTGAGCAGGCCGGCCAAGCCGGCAAAGCGCTTGGCTTCCTGCTTGCCCAGGCGCTGCCTGAGGGCTTTCAGCTCCTCGCCGTAGGTGCGGCGCAGGGATGCGGCGTAGCGCGACAGCAGGTCGTAGCGGTGGGTGATCACCGCCTGGAGGCTGTCCAGGTCGAGCACCGGCTTGGGCGCCACGAAGCGGGGCCTGGGGATGACTTTCTTGATGGTGGCCAGCTTGCAGGCGGACAGCACCCGCAGGTACAGCCAGCCCAGGTCGAACTCGTACCACTTGGTGGAAAACCGGGCCGAGGTGGCGAAGGAATGGTGGTTGTTGTGCAGCTCTTCGCCACCCACCAGGATGCCCCAGGGAATCAGGTTGGTGGAGGCGTCGGCGCAGTCGAAGTTGCGGTAGCCCCAATAGTGGCCCACGCCGTTGATCACCCCCGCCGCCCAGAAGGGAATCCACACCATCTGCACCGCCCAGATGGTCAGGCCGATCGGGCCGAACAACACCAGGTTTAGCACCAGCAGGATCGACACGCCCAGGGCCGAATGGCGCGAATAGAGGTGGCGCTCGATCCAGTCGTCCGGAGTGCCGTGGCCGTAGCGGCGCAGGGTTTCCTCGTTCTTGGCCTCGGCCCGGTACAGCTCGGCGCCTTCGAAGAACACCTTCTTCAGACCCTTGGCCTGGGGACTATGGGGGTCCTCGGCGGTTTCGCACTTGGCGTGGTGCTTGCGGTGGATGGCCGCCCATTCCTTGGTGACCATGCCGGTGGTGAACCACAACCAGAAACGGAAGAAATGGGAGACGAGGGGATGCAGGTCCAGTGCCCGGTGGGCCTGGTGGCGATGCAGGAAGATGGTCACCGCGGCGATGGTGACGTGGGTGAGTCCCAGGGTAACCAGCACGTAGCCCCACCAGGGAAGGTCAATCAGACCGGCGTACATCGACAACACCTTCTCGCCCGAAGGCGAAGTAACGAACAAGCCCCTGATTCTACGTGAAAACCCCGCCGCCAACCGTCCCTTGCGGAACGGTCATGACGGCGGGGCAAGGCCTTGCGGCGCAGGGCGCGGCAGCGCCCCTCAACGGGGCCGGCGCGTTACACGATGCCCTGGGCGAGCATGGCGTCGGCCACCTTGACGAAGCCGGCCACGTTGGCGCCGCGCACGTAGTCGCTACTGCCGTCGGTCCCGCAACCCTTGCCGTATTCCAGGCAGGATTCGTGGATGGCTCGCATGATCTCGCGCAGACGGCGGTCCACCTCGTCCCGGGTCCAGGACAGGCGCTGGGCGTTCTGGCTCATCTCCAGGCCGGAAACGGCCACCCCGCCGGCGTTGGACGCCTTGCCCGGGGCGTAGAGGATGCCGGCGCCAAGGAAGGCGTGGACCGCCTCCAGGGTGGACGGCATGTTGGCGCCCTCGGCCACGGCAGTGCAGCCGTTGGCCAGCAGGCGCTTGGCATCGTCGCCGTCCAGCTCGTTCTGGGTGGCACAGGGCAAGGCCACGTCGCAGGGCACGCCCCAGGGACGCTGCCCTTCCAGGTACTGGAGGCCGAAACGGCGGGCGTATTCCTCGACGCGGCCGCGCTCCACTTCCTTGAGGTAGTGCAGGGCCTGCCACTTCTCGGTAGTCATGCCCTCCGGGTCCACCACGGTGCCGCCGGAGTCGGACACGGTGAGCACCTTGGCGCCCTGCTCCATGGCCTTCTGGGCGGCGTACTGGGCCACGTTGCCCGAGCCGGAAATGGCCACCCGCTTGCCTTCCAGGGTTTCGCCCTGGGTCGCCAGCATCTCTTCGAGGAAGTACACCGTGCCGTAGCCGGTGGCCTCGGGACGGATCAGGCTGCCGCCATAGACCCGGCCCTTGCCGGTGAACACCGAGGTGAACTCGCCGGCCAGCTTCTTGTACATGCCGAACATGTAGCCCACTTCCCGGGCGCCCACGCCAATGTCGCCGGCCGGCACGTCGATGTCGGCGCCGATGTACTTGTGCAGCTCGGCCATGAAGGCCTGGCAGAAGCGCATCACCTCACCATCGCTCTTGCCCTTGGGATCGAAGTCGGCGCCGCCCTTGCCGCCGCCCATGGGCAGGGTGGTCAGGGAGTTCTTGAAGACCTGCTCGAAGCCCAGGAACTTGAGGATCGACAGGTTCACCGAGGGATGGAAGCGGATGCCGCCCTTGTAGGGGCCGATGGCCGACGACATCTGCACACGGAAGCCGCGGTTCACCTGGACCCGGCCGGCGTCGTCCACCCAGGGCACGCGGAAGGTGATCACCCGCTCCGGCTCCACCAGGCGCTCCAGCAGGCCCTGGTCGCGGTAGCGGGGATTGCCTTCGAGGAACGGCCACAGGCTTTCCATCACCTCCTTCACCGCCTGATGGAACTCGGGCTGGTGCGGATCGCGCTGCCGCACCGCGGCGAGGAAGGAATCGAGGCTCATCATGGAACTCCAGGAAAAATAAGGGAAAGGCGTTGACGGAAGCCGGCGTGGCGACGGCCACGGGCATCCCTTCCGCGCGGGAAAACGCACCATTTTAGTGCATTCCGTCCCTTTCCCCCAGGTGTGACAAAGTGCCCATCCGCACGCCGCCGGTTCCTCGCCCCCCTTCTTCTTCCCCGGCGGTTTGTTACACTGCACTCTTATATCTAATAGCGGGCGCCCCCAACGCCTTGCAGCACAACGATAAAAACCACCCGTACCGGGAGGAGACGTGACACCACCGCCGACGCTGCACCCCGGCGGCCAGACGGAACCCTTGCTGGCGGCCCTGCGCCGGGCCGGGGAACTGTCCTGCCGCGCCGTCGACCTGGCCGACCTGGCCCGCACCACCTGTGAAACCCTGCTCCAGGGCGGCCTCACCCTGGTCGCCCTGGCACGTCTCGCCCCGACCCTGCCCGAGCCGGTGCTGGTGGCCTGCCGCGACGCCCACGCCGCCGCCGTCGCCGGGCGAGGCCCCGCCGACAGCTGGTCCGACTGCGGCCGCCTGGCCAGCGAGCGCTCCTGGCAGCGCCAATGGCCGTGCAACTGGCGCGGCCGCACCCACGGCCTGCTGCTGATCGGCGGCGACGAGGCCGACAGCGCCGAACTGCCGCCCCGGGTAGTGGACGCCCTGGACACCCTGGCCGCCACCCTGGGCTCCGTCCTCGCCCTGCACTACTGCGAGGAAGAGTCGATCCGCCTGCGCCACGCCCTGGACCGGGGCGACCGCGCCACTGGCAAGAGCGAGACCACCGCCGAGGAGCAGTTGCGCCTCAAGACCCGGGCCCTGGAATCGAGCCTGAACGGGGTGATGATCACCTCCGCCGTGCTGCTCGACCACCCCATCACCTACGTCAACCCGGCCTTCGAACGCATCACCGGCTACCGGGCCGACGAGGTGATCGGCAAGGCGGGCTGCTTCCTGGTGCGCGACGACCTCAACCAGCGGGGCCTCAACGAAATCCGCGCCGCCCTGCGCGACAAGCGCGAGGGCCACGCCATCGTGCGCAACTACCGGCGCGACGGCAGCCTGTTCTGGAACGAGCTGCACATCGCCCCGGTGCGCGACGAATCGGGCACCCACACCACCCATTTCGTCTCGATCATCACCGACGTCACCGAGCGGGTACGCTACCAGGAACAGCTCGAATACCAGGCCCACCACGACGTGCTCACCGGCCTGGCCAACCGGGCCCTGCTGGCCGACCGCATCAGCCAGGCCATCGCCCAGGCCCGCCGCGACAAGAGCCAGGTGGCGGTGCTGCTGCTCGACCTGGACCGTTTCAAGCTGGTCAACGACGGTCTGGGCCACGGCCCCGCCGACGAACTGCTCAAGACCGTGGCCACCCGGCTGATGGCCTGTGTGCGCGACACCGACACGGTGGCCCGCCTGGGGGGCGACGAATTCGTCATCGTGGTGCGCGACATCCGCCACCCGGAAGATGCCGCCGGGGTGGCCGACAAGGTGCTCAAGTCCCTGGCCCTGCCGTTCACCATCGCCGACAAGGAAGTGTTCATCGGCGCCTCCATCGGCATCTCCCTCTACCCCCGGGACGGGGACCACGACGAGATCCTGATGCGCAATGCCGACGTGGCCATGTACCGGGTCAAGGAGCACGGCCGCAACAGCTACCGCTTCTTCCTGCCGGAAATGGGCGGCATGGCCCTGGGCAAGCTGGACATGGAAGGCAACCTGCGCCGCGCCCTGGAGAACGGCGAGCTGGTGCCCTACTACCAGCCCAAGGTGAACATCGCCACCGGCCGCATCGTCGGCGCCGAGGCCCTGGTGCGCTGGCGCCACCCCAAGATCGGCGTGGTCAGCCCCAACGAGTTCATCCCCCTGGCCGAGGAAACCGGCCTGATCCTGCCCCTCGGCGAACAGATGCTGGCCCAGGTGTGCCGCCAGATCCGCTGCTGGGACGACGCCGGACTACCGCGCATCCCGGTGGCGGTGAACATCTCCGCCCGCCAGTTCCGCCAGGACGACCTGGCCCAGCGCATCCGCCACGCCATCGAGGAATCCGGCCTGGACCCGGCCCGCCTCGAACTGGAACTGACCGAGAGCATGGTGATGCACGACGCCGACGGCGCCATCGGCACCCTGCGCGAACTGCGCCTGATGGGCCTGCAACTGTCCCTCGACGACTTCGGCACCGGCTACTCCAACCTCACCTACCTGAAGCGCTTCCCGATCAACACCCTGAAGATCGACCGCTCCTTCGTCTCCGACCTGACCACCAACCCGGACGACGCGGCCATCGCCGCCGCCGTGGTGGCCATGGCCCACCAGCTGGGCCTGACCGTGGTGGCCGAGGGGGTGGAGACCGCCGAGCAGCTCCAGCTGCTCGCCGCCAACGGCTGCGACCAGTACCAGGGCTTCCTCTTCTCGCGGCCCGTGCCCGCCGAGGATTTCGAGCAGCTGCTGCGCCGCGGCCAGAACGCCTGACCTGCGAAACCCCGCGCCCCTGGCCGATCTTGGCGATATGCCCGCCAGGATCGGCCAGGGGCGTGCCTTTTCCGCACAGCGATTCCGGATGCGGCCATGGGCGCGGACTTCCGGGTCATCCACCGCAGCCGGCCCGGCTCGCGTTACACTTCCCGGCATCGCAACTATTCCCGCCCACGCCATGGCACAGCGCATCCTGCTGGTGGAAGACGACGAACGTCTCGCCTCCCTCATCGCCGAATACCTGACCAAGAACGGCTTCGACGTGGCCATCGAGCCCCGCGGCGACACGGCCGCCGAGCGCATTCCCAGGGAAGCCCCGGACCTGGTGGTGCTCGACCTGATGCTGCCCGGCCTGGACGGCTTCGAGGTGTGCAAGCAGGTGCGCAGCAAGTTCGACGGCATCCTGCTCATGCTCACCGCCCGGGACGAGGACATGGACCAGATCCTCGGCCTGGAACTGGGGGCCGACGACTACATCACCAAGCCGGTGCAGCCCCGGGTGCTGCTCGCCCGCATCCGCGCCCTGCTGCGCCGCGCCCCGGCAGCGGGCGGCGAGGCCGGCGACGGCAGCGACGAGGTGATCGACATCGCCGACTTCCACATCAGCCAGGCCACCCGTACCGCCCACCTGGCCGGCGAGCCCCTGGACCTGACCACCGCCGAGTTCGACCTGCTCTGGTTGCTGGCCAAGAACGCCGGCTCGGTGCTGTCCCGGGACGACCTGCTGCAAGCCCTGCGCGGCATCGGCTTCGACGGCCTGGACCGCTCCATCGACGCCCGCATCTCGCGGTTGCGGCGCAAGCTCGGCGACGACCCGGACAATCCGGAGCGGATCAAGACGGTGCGCGGCAAGGGCTACCTGTTCAGCAAGGCCTGACCCGGCCCACCAGCCACGGCGCCCCCTGGGGCGCCGTTTTCGCGTTTTCACCCGCCCAGTTCCCCATGACCGCCGCCTCCGCCCCCAAGCCGGCCAAGCCCCGCATCCGCAGCCGCCTGCCCATGCTGCCCCGGGGCCGCTATTCCCTATCGCGCCTGTTCTTCAACTTCTACCTGTTCGTGATGGGGTCCTTCGTCCTCATCGCCTTCTTCGCCGACATCGTCATCAACACCGCCCTCCAGGGCATCACCGACGACTATGCCCGGCGCTTCATGCGCGGCACCATCCTGCTCATCGAAGAAGAGCTGAACCGGCACCCGGCCGAGGAATGGCCTGTCACCCTGAAGCGCCTCGACGATAAATTCTCCTACCGCCTCGCCCTGATCAAGCGCACCCAGTTGCGCCTGCCCGAATCCCAACTCGACCGGCTCGACAGCGGCGACATCGCCATCGACAACATCCAGGACGTGATGTACCACCGCCTCACCCGCCACCCGGACCTGGTGCTGGAGGTGGGGCCCCTGTCGCCGGACCGCAACCCGGAGGCCAAGCGCGCCATCCCCCTGGAACTGCGCATCCGGCTGCTCACCTGGAGCATCATCGGCGTCGGCTTCGGCGTGGTCGCCTGGCTGTGGCTGCGGCCCATCTGGCGCGACCTGGAATCGATCCGCGAAACCGCCAAGTCCCTGGCCGAAGGCGAGTTCGCCGCCCGGGCGCCGCTGCCGCGCACCCGCACCTTCGCCCTGCTCGCCCGTACCCTCAACGGCATGGCCGAACGCATCCAGCGCCTGCTGGCGACGCAGAAAGAAATGTCCTCGGCCATCTCCCACGAACTGCGCACCCCCATCGCCCGGCTGCGCTTCGCCCTCGACATGCTCGGCGAGACCGAGGAGCGGACCGAGCGTGAACGGCTGTGGGCCGGCATGGAAGCGGACCTGGACGAGCTGGACACCCTGATCGACTCCAGCCTCACCTACGCCCGCCTGGAACGGGAGCAGCCCGCCCCGGTGCTGGAACCCGTGGCCCTGCGCCCCTGGCTCGAAGACCAGCTCGCCGCCCTGCGCCCCCTGGCCGGCCCCCTGCAACTGGAACTGGACGCCCCCCTACTCGACGCCCGCCAGCGGGTGGCCTTCGACCGCAAGGTGATGCCCTTCGCCCTGTCCAACCTACTGCGCAACGGCATCAAGTACGCCCGCCAGCGCATCGTCGTTCGCCCCGAGCTGGACACGGTCAACGGCTGGGTGCGGCTGCACGTGGACGACGACGGTATCGGCATCCCGGTGGACGAGCGGGAGCACATCTTCACCGCCTTCACCCGCCTCGACCGTTCCCGGGACCGGGCGACCGGCGGCTATGGCCTAGGCCTGGCCATCGCCCGCCAGGTGATGGAAGCCCACGGCGGCAGCGCCAGCGCCGACGAATCCCCGGAAGGTGGCGCCCGCCTCACCCTGGCCTGGCCCGGCCTGTCCTGCCTGACCGACACGTCCCAATGCCAGGGCTGAACGGTCACATTACAAATCGTCACAACTCCTCACCCGCCGTCACCCCGGCGGCAACGAATGCCCATAGATGCGGGCGCCACCCCGGGCCTAGACTGGCCCCTGGTATCCCCCTGCCTGCACCGGAGTACGCCATGACCCATCCCGCCCGCCGCACCCTCCGCGCCGAATCCTTCCTGGCCCGGCTCAACCGGGCCCTGGGCGACTACCTTGGCCGCCTGATTTTCCCCGCTCCCCCCCCTGCCCTGCGCCTCCAGCCGGTGCGCGCCACGCAGCCGCAAAAACGCAACCGCCGGGTCTTCGCCACCCACGGCGAGTGGTAAGTGGCCGGCCGCCCCGCCGCCCGCCGAGCCGATCCTCCCGCGAGCGATTCCCCCCCCGAGACGCCGCCGGCCGCCGATACGCAGGCCGGCGACGCACCTAAATCCCGTTGCACCCACCCGATGCGCCTGCCGCGCCCCGAACTGCTCGGCATCGCCCTCGGCCTCTTGGCCTGGGAATGGCTCGACACCGGCGAGAACGAAGCGCTCCAGGTCGCCGTCATCGGCGTGGTCATCGCCCTGGCGGTAATGGTCTACCGCAAATGGAAGGAATGAGGCCGCCGCCTCCCCTTGCCGCATCGCCCCAGGCCCGCTCCGGCGGGCTTTTTTGCGTCCCAGGATTCCGTGCGGCCCCGTGCCCGCTCACACTTGGTTACAACCATGGCATGGGGCGTTACGCGAGCCCCACCCAATCGCCACAGACCCCTTGCCCGGACAAGGGGATACTGCAACGGTGCGTTTCACGCATGCAGACTCCCCCTGAGGCCCGCTCCCCGCGGGCATTCGAAGCCCGCATCCCCCTGCGGGCTTTTTTTTCGCCGGGAATTTTGCTCCCTGGAAACAGGCTCCGCACGGGAGCGGAAACGCCTCAACACCCCGGACGAAAATCGGCCCGAAGCCGCCCTCCCGGCCACCCATGCCATCGATTTACCTCCGGTTACAACCCGGGCATCGGGCGTTACGCGAGCCCCACCCAATCGCCACAGATATTCCCCGGCCAAACGCCGATACTGCGATTGTGCGTTACACGCATGCAGACTCCCCCTGAGGCCCGCTCCCCGCGGGCATTTCGAGGCCCGCACCCCCCTGCGGGCCTTTTTTTATGTCCACGCTCCGTAAGGCCCACGCGCCGGGGGAAGGGGGCGCCATCTCAGCCCGTAATCCCAGCCTGGCCTCAGGCGCGGCGCCGTTCCCAAGGCAGAAGGATGAAGCCGAACAGGGGCACGCCGCCCTCCCCGCCCCGGGCCAGGGCGACGCCGGGCAGGATCAGCGCCAGCCCGGCCAGGTGGAAGCTGTGGGGCGCTTCCCCCAGCAGCGGCCAGGCCAGCAGCGCCGCATAGACCGGCACCAGATACATCGAGGAGCTGGCCCCACCGGCGCCGGCCAGGGCGATCAGCCGGTCGTAGAGGAAATAGGCCCCCAGGCTCGGCACCAGGGCGAGAAAGCCCAGGGCGGTGTAAACCGCCGGGTCGCCGAAATCGGGCCGGCGGCCTGCCAGGGACTCACCCAGAGCGAAGGGCGACAAGGCCAGGACGCCACCCAGCATCAGGGCCAGCAGGCGCACGTCGCCGGGCAGGGGCGGCAGGGGACGGCGCCGCGACAGAAGGGTGTACAAGGCCCAGCCAGCCGCCGCCAGCACCACCCACAGGTCTCCGCTGCCGAATGCCAGACCCACCAGAGCATGGGCCTCGCCCCGGGTCAGGATCACCACCACCCCGGCCAGGGCCATGGCCAGCCCGGCCAGCACCCGGGGCCGCAAGGGCGCTTTCCACAGCAGGGTATCGAGCAGGATCACCAGCACCGGCGAGGCGGCGAAGATCAGGGCCACGTTGGTGGCCGTGGTCGTCCGGGCGCCGAGGTACTGGGGCGCCACCGCCAGGCCCATGCCCAGGGCGCTCAGCAGGGCCAGGCGCGGCGCGGCCTGGCCCAGGGTCCCCCGCAGCGCCCAGAGGCGCCGCCCGGACCAGGGCAGGAGCAGCAGCACCGCCAGCATCCAGCGTCCCCAGGCCAGGAACAGGGGCGGAATGTCGGCCTGTTGGGCCCAGCGCGCCGCCACCATGTTGGCGGCAAAGAGGGCCGGTGCGGCCAGCAGTAGAAGGGGCAGCATGGCCCCGGACGGGGCCGGCAGGACGGCCGGCAACACCGGCGCGAGCGGCGAAGGCGGACTGGCCAGGGAAGCGGGCCTGGAGGGCGTCGGAGCGGCAAGCATGGCGGCGATTTCTGGACGCAGGGTGTCCATGGGAGCGGGGATGACGCAAAAAGTGTAGGCCGCCGCCCCGGGAATAGGCTTCCAAACACTCTTCCAATACGCACTGTTACGAGAATTTCCACCTATCCATGCCACCATCCGCAGATAAAAATTCTTTTACCCGAGTAATCAAAAGAACATGACCCCCATCCCCACCGACGCCCGCCTGGACGAATACGACCGCAAGATCCTGCGCGAGCTGCGCCGCGACGGGCGCATCAGCAACCAGAAGCTGGCCGAGCGCATCGGCCTGTCCCCCACCCCCTGCTGGAACCGGGTGCGGGCCCTGGAAAAAGCCGGGGTAATCACCGACTACGTGGCCATCCTCGACCAGCGCGCCCTGGGCTTGCCGGACACGGTGATCATCGAGGTCACCCTGGACCATCACGACGACAACATGCTGGAGCGCTTCGGCCAGGCTCTGGCGGCCCTGCCGGAAGTGATGGAAGCCTTTCTCGTCACCGGCGAGTACGACTACCTGATCAAGGTGGCGGTGGCCGGTACCGAGGGCTACGAGCGCTTCCTGCGCACCAAGCTGTACAAGCTGCCGGGCGTGCGCCACAGCCGTTCCACCTTCGCCCTGCGCTGCATGAAGCGCTCCCACTCGGTCGAGCCCTGACCCCTGCGCCGTAAACGGCAACGCCCCGCACAAGGCGGGGCGTTCGTTGCGCGCGGGGCGCAGGCCGGATCGGGGTGACTCAGTTGGACGACTCAGCTGCCGCCGGCCTGGGCAACGGCCCGGGCCACCTCCGGCCCGGGAGGAAGGCCGCCCTCCCCCAGCACCCTCACTTCGCGCTGCGGGAAGGGGATTTCCACCTTCATCTCGTTGAAGCGGCGCAGGATCGCCAGGTTCACCGCCGAGCGGACGCTGCCGGTGCCGTTTTCCGGGTCGCCGATCCAGAAGCCCACCTCCAGGTTGATGCCCGAATCGGCGAAGGCCACCAGGTAGGGGAACGGCGCCGGGTCCTTGAGCACCCGGGGCACCGAGGCGGCGGCGTCCACCAGGGCGGCCATGGCCGCCTCCACGTCGGTGCCGTAGGCCACCTGGATGGCGTTCTTGAGGAAGACCCGGGAATCGGTGTAGGTCTGGTTCTGCACGATGGTGGTCATCAGCATCTCGTTGGGCACGATGAACTCGGTGCCGGCCAGGGAACGCAATACCGTGTAGCGGGTGGTGATCTGGGTCACCACCCCGCTGGTGTTGGCGTCCAGGGCGATGACGTTGCCCAGGCGGATCGAGCGGTCCATGAGGATGACGAAGCCCGACAGGTAGTTGCTGGCGATGCGTTGCAGCGAAAAGCCCAGGCCCACGCCCAGAGCGCCGCCGAAGATGGAGAAGGTGGTCAGGTCCACCCCCACCATGGAGATCGCCGCCAGCACCGTCACCACCAGGATCAGGGCCTGGAGGAAGCGGGACATCACCACCCGCACGCTGGAATCGAGCTTCTCGGCCCGGGCCAGGCGCAGCTCCACCAGGTTGCCGGCCCACATGCCCAGAATCAGGGCCATGCCGATGGTGAAGGTGCTGTGCAGGATGTCCCACAGGTTGAAGCGCTGCTTGCCCAGGGCGAAGCTCACCGACTCCAGCCCGTCGATCACGCCGGGCAGCAGGCCGGTGATGTGCAGGGCCACCCCCACCCACACGCAGGTGGCGATCAACCGCTCCCAGGGCGCCAGGGCGTTGGACTGGTCGAAGGCCTGGCGCAGCACGTAGATGGTCAGGCGCACCATCACCGCGGCGAGCAGCAGGGCCGACACCAGGTTGAGCAGGCTGACGTGCATCACGGCCTTGAGGAAGAAGGCCGACGCCGCCACCAGCAGGTAGGCCGTGGCCGGCATGGCCACCCGGGTGGCCACCGAACGCAGGCTCTCCCAGCGCACCGTACTGCCCTTGCTCAGGAAGCGCCGGTAGTGGTAGCGCACCATCCAGCCGACGAACAGGGACGACACCACCACCGCCAGCTGCCATAGCACCGTGGGTTCCTGGATGTCGCGGAAGACCTCGCGCAGGAGGCCCGGGAGCAGGTCCGGATTCATGGGCGGCGCGCTCCTTACTCGGGAGTTTCGGTGGCGGTATCGACAGTGTCGGCGGGTGCAGGTGCAGCCTTGACGGCCTCCGCCCGGACGAACACGGCGGCGAAGAAGCCGTCGCTGCCGTGGCGCTGGGGCAGCAGGGCGAGGCGTTCGCCGGCCTCGGGCACGGCGATGCCCTGGCGCGCCAGCACCTCGGCTGCCGACACCGGGGCGAAGTCCGGGTGGGCCGCCAGGAAGGCGTCGGCCACGGCGCCGTTCTCGGCGTCGAGCAGGCTGCAAGTGGCGTACACCAGGCGGCCGCCCGGCTTCACCAGCTTGGCCGCGGCGGCCAGGATGGCGCCCTGCTTGGCCGCCAGCTCGGCCACGTCGCTCTCCTGCTGGCGCCACTTCAGGTCCGGGTTGCGGCGCAGGGTGCCCAGGCCCGAGCAGGGGGCGTCCACCAGCACCCGGTCGAGCTTGCCGGCCAGGCGCGACAGCTTCACGTCCCGCTCATTGTCGATGCGGATCGGATGGACATTGGATAGGCCGGAACGGGCCAGGCGCGGCTTGAGGTTGGCCAGGCGCTTTTCCGACACGTCGCAGGCGTAGAGGCGGCCCAGGGATTTCATCTGGGCGCCGAGCATCAGGGTCTTGCCGCCGGCCCCGGCGCACAGGTCCATCACCATCTCACCGCGCTTGGGGGCCACCAGGAAGCCGAGCAGCTGGCTGCCCTCGTCCTGGACCTCGATGCTGCCGTCCAGGAACAGGGGATGGCGTTGCAGGGCCGGCTTGTCGGCCAGGCGGATGCCCAGGGGCGAATAGGGGGTGGGCTCGGCGGCGATGCCGTCGGCGCGCAGCCGCTCCAGCACGGCGTCGCGCTCGGCCTTGAGGGTGTTCACCCGCAGGTCCAGGGGGGCGGCCCGGTGCAGGGCGGTGGCCAGGGCGTCGGCCTCGGCGGTGCCGAACTGGGCGTCCAGGCGGGCGTCGAGCCAATCCGGCCAGTCGCGGCGCACCGCCGCGGGCAGGTCCGCGTCCCGGGACGCTTTCAGGGTCGGCAGCCACTCCGCCTCGCCCTTGGAAAGGCCGTTGCCCAGGGCCTCGGCCAGCTCCCGGGTGCTCATGCCCCGGTAGCGCAGCAGGGCGGCCAGGATCAGGCGGCGCGGCGTGGCGCCGCCCCCGTCGGCCAGGCAGGCCGCCTGGAGGCTGCGCAGGCGGCGCAGCACCAGGAACACGGTCTCGGCGATGAAGCCCCGATCGGCATGGCCCAGGGCCCGGTTCTCGCGGAAGTAGCGGGACAGCACCGCATCGGCCGGATAGGCGAAGGTCAGCACCTCGCCCAGCACCATGGCGGTGTGGGACATCAGGGCGACGGGCAGGCGGGCGCCGTCCACCTGCTGGGCCGCCGCATTGCGGCTGGTGGGGCGGCTGGAGCGGGCCTCGCCGGCGGCGCGGGCGCCCTGGCGGCGGGCGGTGTTGCCGGTCTTGCTGGGGTTCGATTTGCGGGTCGGTCGGTTCATGGCTGGGCGTCTGGAGTGGTCGGGGCCGCCCCGTTCGGGACGGCGGGCGGTGAGGCGGACGACGATGGCGCCGGAGTGGCGTCGCCGCTCCGGATATCCACCGCCAGTTGGTCGTAGCGGTCGCCGCGCCGGTCGGTGTAGCGCATCTTCACCGGCAGGGCGTGGTAGTCGAGGGCGAGCCACAGTTCGATGGGTTCGCTGTCCTCGGTCTTGACGTGGAGTGTACGGAAAGTGCCGGCGGGAAGCTCCACGGTTTCCTCGCCCTGCACCACGATCAGCTGCTCCGAGATCTTCTTGCCGGTGGCCACCGTCAGGGTGTACGAGGGCATCAGCGGAAAGCCGGGCAGCCAGGCAAACTGGAAGAACAGGCTGAGAAAGTCCTGGGCGCCCCGGGCCACGGCGGCGTCGCCCTTGGCGTAGCTGACCTGGGCCGTATCGCCGTCCGGGATGCCGGCCAGGGTGTCGCCGCCCCAGTCGAAGTCGGCCCAGTCCTGGCGCCGGCCGTCCCGGGCGGTGAAGAAATGGCGCGGCTTAAGGCCCTCGGGGGTCACGTCCCCCTGGCTCTCCTGGGTGACCCGGACCGGCTTGATCAGGGCCGCCAGGCCGGCGGTCTCGGTGCTCATCCAGGCCCGGTAGCGGCGCGGCCCGTCGGCCTGGGCCGGCGGGGGCGGGCTTTCCCAGTTCAGTTCGGTCTTGCCCAGCTCGAACCCCGGCTCGCCGCGGAACACGGCGTAGCGAATTCGCACCCGGTCGGGCAGGCTGGCGGCGGCCACGGCGTGAAGCGCATCCAGGGCCCCCGCCGAATCGCCGGAATCACCGCCGGCAGTAGCAGAAGCGCTCTCTGCGGCACATCCGGGGGCCTGGACATGCAGCGCCTCGTCCCTGGTGACGGCCGCCAGGGGCGCCGGGCGGGGCGGGTTGGCGCCGTGGGCGGGACGCCCCGAACGGCGCGGCCGGGCCGGCGCCCGGGCGGCGGCCGGCGGGGCGGCCGCCGGCGTCGGGGGCATCAGCTCGGCGCGCAGCGGCGGCGCCTGGGGGGATTCATCGTGCAGGCCGGGCAATTCCAGGGCTTCCAGGTCCGGACCGAACAGCACCGCCGTGTGCAGCCCCAGGGACGCAGCCAGGGCGATGAGCAGGGCGATGGGCATGGACGGCCGCGGACGGCGGGGCGGGGCTCAGGCCCCGCCGGGGGAATGGAAGGCGGCCACGGCGGTAGTCGGGCTACCGGCCACCCGGACCCGCCCCGCCTCCACCCGCAGGCGGTCCTGGGCGAACCAGGCCACGGCGCGGGGGTAGATGCGATGCTCCTCGGCCAACACCCGGGCGGACAGGGTGGCTTCGCTGTCGCCGTCCAGCACCGGCACGGCGGCCTGGAGGATGATCGGCCCGTGGTCGAGCTGGGCGGTGACGAAATGCACGGTGCAACCGTGCACCCGCACTCCTTCCTCCAGGGCGCGGCGGTGGGTGTGCAGCCCGGGGAAGGACGGCAGCAGCGACGGGTGGATGTTCACCAGCCGCCCCTCGTAGCGGGTCACGAAGCCCGGGGTAAGGATGCGCATGAAGCCGGCCAGCACCACCAGGCCCGGGGAAAAGCTGTCCACCGCCTCGGCCAGGGCGGCGTCGAAGGGCGCCCGGCCGGCCTCGCCGGCGGGAAAGTCCTTGTGGTTCACCACCCGGACCGGGATGCCCCGGGCCTGGGCCGTGGCCAGGCCGGCGGCATCGGGCCGGTTGGATACCACCCCCACCACCCGGGCCGGGTAATCGGGGGCGTCGCTGGCGGCGAGGATGGCCTCCATGTTGCTGCCCCGGCCGGAAATGAGGACGACGACGGCGAGCTTGGAACGGTCGGGGGAAGAAGCGGGGGCGGACATGGCAAAGAGAGGGAACGGCGGAAAGGTTGAGAAAAGACGGAAAGAACAGGGGCGGCCAATCGGCGGCCCCGGATCAGAACTTGACCGGCAGGAACACGGCAGAAGCCAGGGTCTGGGTCACCCGGGTGACGGAGCGGCCGCTCTTGTCGGCAACGATCCGGGACAGGGTGTCGAGCAGCCCCACCACCCGCCCCACCTCGCGCTCGAACGACAGGTTGCGCACCGGCCCATCCACGTTGGCGTGGAGCAGGGGCTCGCCGCCCGCATCCCGGGCGGTGTTGAGCTTCCAGGCCGCCACCTCCACGTTGCGGGCGCAGTTGTAGAGCTTCTGGGCGTCCAGGGAATCGAGCAGGTAGAAGGATTCCTTGTGCTCGAAGGCCCCGTCCACCATGTCCATCAGCCCGCCCATCAGGGCCAGCACCCGGTCGCCGGCGTAGTCCTCGCGGAAGGCCAGCAGGGCCGCCTCCCGCTCGCGCCGGCCGCCCAGGGCCTGGCGCGCCGCCGGCAGGTCGAAGACCAGTACCACCGCCGCCTCCAGGCTGGGCTGGCTGCCCTTGCGCCACTCCCGGGGGTTGCGCCGGTAGAGCTTGTCGGTGAGGCGGCGCAGGCTGGCGACCACTTCGGCCCGGTGCATTTCCACCACCCGGTCGATGTCGCCCTTGGCCAGCTGGGACGGATCGAAGGTCGTTTCGCGCCGGCCGTCCGGCAGTTGCCGGGTGGCGCAGGCCCCCATCCCCGCGGCGAGGAGCAAAACGCTCCCCAGCGCCATCAAGCCACGGCGTCGCGGAGGGGAGAAGGAGGCGCCAGCCATGCGGCATCATACCGCAGCGGCGCGCCCCGCTTCAGGCGCTGCGGGCGCGCCGCTGGCGCAGGTATTCCAGGCCGGCGGGCAGGAACGACACCAGGACGATGACCACGATCACCACGGACAGGTTGTTCTTGACCAGGGGCAGGTTGCCGAACAAGTAACCGGCCAGGGTCAGGGACACCACCCAGCCCAAGGCGCCGACCACGTTGAACAGGGTGAAGCGGGCCGCGTTCATGTTGCTCACCCCGGCGACGAAGGGCACGAAGGTGCGGAACAGGGGCAGAAAGCGCGACAGCACCACGGCCTTGCCGCCGTGGCGCTCGTAGAAGGCGTGGGTCTTGGCCAGGTTTTCGGCGTTGAGGAAGCGGCCGCCCCGGGCGAACACCTTGGGGCCGAGCCAGCGGCCGATGGCGTAGTTGGCGCTATTGCCGAGGATGGCGGCCAGGGTCAGGGACACCATCAGGGTCGGCGCGTCCATGCCGCCCACGGCGGCCAGGGCCCCGGCGACGAAGAGCAGGGAATCCCCGGGCAGGAAGGGGAACACCACCAACCCCGTCTCGGCGAAGACGATGAAGAACAGGATGGCGTAGATCCAGGGACCGTACTGCTGCACCAGCACAGCCAGGTGCTTGTCCAAGTGCAGGATGATGTCGACGAAGGCGGCGAGGAATTCCATGGAGGCGCGTCGCGGAAGGAGGGAAAAGCCGAAAAAGGCCGGAGAGAACCGGAAAACGGAGCGAAACCGGCGGCAAAGGGGGGCATTTTACCCGATCCGCCCCGCCGCCCTGTGACGGTGCGTACGTGCCGGAACCGGCCCCCTCGCCTGCTCGTGCGCCCCCTGCCCCCCTGCCCCCCTGCCCCCCTGCCCCCCTGCCCCTGCCTCCGGTCAAGCGCCGATGGCGGCGCGCACCCGGGCCTCGGCCGCCGCCGCCAGATCGGGGCGCAGGCAGTCGAAGGCCTCGTTGGCCAGGGTGTTGGTCAGCCAGGTGATCTGGCGCTTGGCCAACTGGCGGGTGGCGAAGATGCCCCGGTCGCGCAGTTCGCCCGGGGGGATGCGGCCGTCGAGCATGTCCCAGGTCTGACGGTAGCCGACGCAGCGCATCGAGGGCAGGTCCGGGTGCAGGGCGTAGCGGGCGCGCAGACCCTCCACCTCCCCCACTAGCCCGGCGTCGAGCATCTGGGCGAAGCGCTCGGCGATGCGCTGGTGCAGCACGCCCCGGTCAGAGGGCAGCAGGGCTAGGGACAGGATGCGGTAGGGCGGCGGATCGGCGGTCTGTTCGGCCAACAGGGCCGACATGGGCCGGCCGGTGAGGCGCAGGATCTCGATGGCCCGCTGCAAGCGCTGGGAGTCGTTGGGGGCGAGGCGCGCCGCCGTTTCCGGATCGAAGCGCGCCAGCTCGGCGTGCAGCGCCGGCCAGCCGTGGGCGGCAGCCTCGGCATCGATGGCGGCGCGCAGGGCCGGGTCGGCCTGGGGCAAATCCGACAAGCCTTCGAGCAACGCCTTGTAGTAGAGCATGGTGCCCCCCACCAGCAGGGGCACCTTGCCCCGGGCGGTGACGGCGGCCATCTCGGCCAGGGCGTCGCTGCGGAAGCGGGCGGCGGAATAGGCTTCCTCCGGGCTGATCACGTCCACCAGGGCGTGGGGGAAGCGGGCCAGGGTGTCGGCGTCCGGCTTGGCGGTGCCGATGTTCATGTCGCGGAAGACCAGGGCCGAGTCGACGCTGATCAGCTCCACCGGCAGGCGCTCGGCCAGGTGCAGGGCCAGGCCGGTCTTGCCGCTGGCGGTGGGGCCCATCAACAGGATGGCGGGCGGCAGGTCCTCCGGCCCGTTTGCCGGGGCGGCGTGGTGCGGCGCCATGGTTCAGCGGCCGTGTAGGAAGAAGGCGCCCACCTGCTCGGTGGTGAGCTGGACCCAGGTGGGCCGGCCGTGGTTGCAACTGCCGGCCCGCTCGGTGGCCTCCATGCGGCGCAGCAGGGCGTTCATCTCGGGCACGGTCATCGGCCGGCGGCCGCGCACCGCACCGTGGCAGGCGCAGGTGGCGAGCAGCTCGTTGCGCCAGGCTTCCAGCTCCCGGCCGGCGCCATGGTCGCCAGCCTGGCCGAGGGCGTCGAGCACCGCCCGCACCAGTTCCGCCGGGTTGGCCCGGCCGAGCAGCACCGGCACGGCGCGCACCGCCACCTCGCCGGGGCCGGCGGCGGACAGCTCGAAGCCGAAGCCGGCCAGTTCCTCCTGGTGTTCCTCGGCGGCCGCCACCAGCAGGGGGTCGGCGCGCACCACCACGGGAATCAGCAGGGGCTGGGAGGCCACCTGGCGACCATCGAAGGCGGCCTTCAGTTCTTCGTAGAGCACCCGCTCGTGGGCGGCGTGCTGGTCGACGATGACTAGGCCCTGGGCGTTCTGGGCCAGGATGAACATGTCCTGGAGCTGGGCCAGGGCGTAACCCAGGGGCGGCGGGGCGTTGTCGTCGGCAGCGGAGCGAACGGGAGGTGCGGCCTGGGCCGCTGCAACCGCACCATCCACGCCAGCGACGGCAGGGGCGGACGGGACGTCCGCCTGGGCCGGCACCGCCGGCTGTTCCTCCGCACTGACGTAGAGCGCCTCGGTGGACAAGCCCGAAGCGCCAATATCCACGCGGGTTTCCTGGGCGGCATGGACGAAGGCCAGGTAGGACGCGGCTTGCGCCGGGGTCGGCCGGGAGGCCCAGTCCTGGCGCGGGAGTTGGCCCGAAGGCTGGCCCGAGGCTTTCCCCACGGCACCGGCAGGACGGGGCGCATAGGCAGGAGCCGCCGGCTCCCGGATGCCCAGGGCGCCCTGTTGCGGTGCCGGAGCGGCAGGCACCGCCGGAGTCACGGGGGGCCGGGGCGCATAGGCCGCGCCGCCCTGGGCGGCGGCGTGCACGGCGGCCTGGGCGATGGGGGTGGCCAGGGCCTGGCGCAGGGCGTGGAAGACGAATTGGTGCACCGCCCGGCTGTCGCGGAAGCGCACCTCGGTCTTGGCCGGGTGCACGTTCACATCCACCGCCGCCGGGTCGATGTCGAGGAAGACGCACCAGGAGGGCTGGCGGCTGCCGTGCAGAATGTCCCGGTAAGCCTCGCGCAGGGCGTGCTGCAACAGCTTGTCGCGCACGTAGCGGCCGTTGACGAAGCAGTACTGGACCTCCTTGGCACCGTCCACGGCGGTGGGGCGCAGGGCCAGGCCGGTGACGCGCAGGGCGCCGGCATCGGCGTCCACTTCTACCGACTCGGTGAGGAAGGAAGCGCCGAGCAGGTCGGCGATGCGCTGCTTGGGCTCGGCCCGGGCCAGGCGCAGGACTTCCCGGCCGTCCCGGGTGACGGTGAAGGCCACGTCGGCGTGGGACAGGGCAACGCGCTTGACCGCCTCCAGGCAGTGGGCGGCCTCGGTGGCGGCGGCCTTGAGGAATTTCCGCCGCGCCGGGGTGTTGTAGTAGAGGTCGCGCATCTCCACCACGGTGCCGGCCAGCAGCGCCGCCGGCTCGGGCTCGCCCGCCGCGTCGGTCAGCTTCCAGGCGTGGGGAGCCCCCCGCTCCCGGGAAGTGAGGGTCAGGCGCGACACCGCCGCCACCGAGGCCAGGGCCTCGCCGCGAAAACCCAGGGTGGCGACCCGTTCCAGGTCGAGCAGGTTGGCGATCTTGCTGGTGGCGTGGCGGGTCAGGGCCAGGGGCAGCTCGTTCTTGGGGATGCCGCCGCCGTCGTCGGTGACCCGGATCAGGGCCACGCCGCCCTCTTCCAGGTCGATGCGCAGGGCGGTGCTGCCCGCGTCCAGGGCGTTTTCCAGCAGTTCCTTCAACACCGAGGCGGGACGTTCGACCACCTCGCCGGCGGCGATCTGGCTGATGAGGAGGTCGGGCAGGGGGCGGATCGGATTGCGCATGGGGCGGATTATACGTGGCCCCGCACCACCCGCCGGGGTGCCGGCCCACGGCGGTACTGACAGCTGTAACGCGGCGGTGGCAAACTGCCGGCTCCCCATTCCCCGCCATATAACAACATGACAATGTTTGCCTCGGCCCCCATCGGCCAGCGCCTCGGCCTCGGCTTCGCCGCCGTCCTCGCCCTCTTCCTGATAACCAACGGCCTCGGCCTGTGGGAGTTGCACAAGGTGGCCGAATCGACCCGGGTAATGATGGAGGCCCCCCTGCAAAAGGAACGCCTGACCAGCGACTGGAACCGCAACATCACCGCCGGAGTGGCCCGCACCACCGCCATCGCCAAGAGCAGCGACCCGGCCCTGGCCCAGTTCTTCGCCGAGGCCGCCGCCCAGTCCACCAAGCAGTCCAGCGAATTCCAGAAGGCCATCGAGGCCCTGCTCGCCAGCGACGCCGAAAAGGCCCTGTTCGCCGAGGTGGGCGAGGCCCGCAAGGTGTACCTGACGTCCCGGGACGCCATCATGAAGGCCAAGAAGGAAGGCCGCATGGAAGAGGCCGAGCGCATCCTGCAAGAAACCTTCATGCCCGGCTCGGCGCGCTTTCTGGAGAAGGTCCAGGCCCTCACCGAGATGCAGCGCCGGACCATCGACGCCAGCGCCCAGGAGGTCGAAGCGGCCAACGCCCGGGGCCGCCAGATGGTGATGGTGATGGCGGCCCTGGCCATCGCCCTGGGGGTCACCGTCTCCTGGCTGATCGGCCGTAGCATCCGCGGCCCCCTGGACGAGACCGTGGCCGCCCTGGAGCGGGTGGCAGCGGGCGACCTCACCGTCAGCCTGCGTGCCCACCCCACCCACCGGGACGAAATCTCCCGCCTGCAACGGGCCACCGCCACCATGGTGGGCGAACTGTCCGGCCTGCTGCGCGACCTGAAGCGCCAGTCCGGCCAGCTTTCCGATGCCGCCGGCACCCTGTCGTCCGCCTCGCACCAGGTCAAGCGCGGCTCGGAGCAACAGTCCGAGGCCACCGCCTCCATGGCTGCCGCCCTGGAAGAAATGAGCACCAGCATCAACCACGTGGCCGACCTGAGCCGCGACGCCCAGCAGATTTCCAGCGACTCCGGCCGCCAGGCCCGGGACGGCGCCGACACCATCCACCGCATGATGGACGACATCGGCCGCATCGCCGACAGCATCCAGCAGGCCGCCGGCACCGCCGCCGACCTGGGCGCCTCGTCCGAGCGCATCTCCGGCATCACCCAGGTGATCAAGGACGTGGCCGACCAGACCAACCTGCTGGCCCTCAACGCCGCCATCGAGGCGGCCCGGGCCGGCGAGGCCGGCCGCGGTTTCGCCGTGGTGGCCGACGAAGTGCGCAAGCTGGCCGAGACCACCCGCCAGTCGGCCCTGGAAATCACCGAGATGATCACCACCATCCAGCAGGGTTCCAAGGCCATGGCCACCCAGATGGACGTGTCGGTAGACCGGGTCGGCGAGGGCCGCGCCATGGCCGGCCAGGCCGGCGACGCCATCCACGGCATCAACGACGGCACCGGCAAGGTGGTGGACGTGATCGACGACGTGTCCACCGCCCTCAAGGAACAGGCCGCCGCCAGCCAGGAAATCGCCGGCCGGGTCGAGAACATCGTGCAGATGATCGAGGAGAACAACGCCGCCATGGGCGCCGTGGCCGACACTGCCCAGGAGCTGGACGCCCTGGCGGCCCAGCTCAAGCAGGACATCGCCCGCTTCCGCGTCGCCAGCTAACGGGGTTGCGCAGCCTCGACGGCCGCCACGGCGCCAACGACAACGGCCCCCGATTGGGGGCCGTTGTCGTTGACGTTTTTGCGGGAGGCGAGTGTGCGCCCGCCCCCTGGGTGGGCGCGGCATGCGGCCGCCGCTTCACCATCGGCAGACCGGAAAGGCGCCCCAATGCTCATTCTTGGCGCAGCCACCCTGAAGACTCGCGCCCATGGCCGCACTCCGGGCAGGCACCTCGCAGAGCCTTTATCCATGCGCCTTTTCAGCCCATACCCGCGCCGGCCGGGGCAGCCGCCTCACCAGCGCGCCCGCACCTCCGCCGGCCAGCGCATGGCGACGATTTCGCCGTCGCGGCTCAGGGCGTGGCAGCCGTCCACCAGGGGCGGCTTTTCCTCGCCGGACATGCCCTGCCCCGCCGCCTCGCGGCGTTCGGCCAGGAGCGGCCAGATGGTCTGGAAGGCAGTGGTGGCCACCGGGCCGAGCAGTTCGGTGAGGTGGGTACAGCCCTTCACCCCCGCGAACATTTCCTTCACCCGGCGGGTGAAGCCCGGGCCGATGCGCAGGCCCACCAGGGCGTCGTAGGCGGCATTGACCTCGCTGCACACCCGGTAGGGGCTCTGCTCGGTGAGGGCACGGGCGTCGCGGATGAGCAGGTCGTTGTCCACCGTCAGGCACAGGGTCATGCGGTGGATGCCCTCGCCGGCGGGAATGTGGCCCCGGTGCACGGTGTGGAAGGGGTAGGTCTTGGTATCGAGCAGGCTGCCCTCGATCTCCCACAGGCCATCCTCCCGCTCGTAGCCGCGGCACACCACTTCCCGGGTGTGGGTCAGGCGGCGGGGCACGTCCCGGGCGGGACGAGGCTGGGCGGCAGAAGTGGCAGGGGCGTCGGATCCGGCCACCTGGGCGGCCAGTTCCGGGGTGAAGCGAACCTTAGAATCCATGAAAACTCCCGAAGGCGGCCACCGGCTCCCGGGTGCTCACCAGGCGGTTGGCCGGTTCGTCCGGGTCCGGGTGGCCCAGGGCCATGGCGCACACCACGATCTGGTCGTCGGGGATCGCCAGGTGCTGGCGCAGGATGCGGTGGTAACGGGCGAAGGCCTGCTGGGGGCAGGTTTCCAGGCCGTAGGCGCGGGCGGCGATCATGGCGTTCTGCATGAACATGCCCAGGTCGATCCAGCTGCCCACCGACAGGTCCCGGTCCAGGGTGAATACCAGGCCCACCGGGGCGCCGAAGAAGCTGAAGTTGCGGCCGCGCTGGCGGTGCATCTTGTCGTTTTCGCCCCGGGCGATGCCCACGGCGCCGTAGAGGGCCCAACCCAGGTCGCGGCGCCGCGCCAGGTAGGGGTCGCGCCACTTTTCCGGGTAGTAGCGGTATTCGTCCCGGTACTGTTCGCCTGCCGCCGGATCGCCCGCCTCGGCGTCGTGGGCGGCGAGCACGTCGGCGCAGATGGCGTCGCGCACCGGACCGGCGCAGACGTGCACCTTCCACGGCTGGATGTTGGAGCCGCTCGGCGCCCGGCTGGCCACCGCCAGGATGGCTTCCACCGTTTCCCGGGGCACCGGGTCGGGGAGGAAGCCGCGCACGCTGCGCCGCGCCAGGATGGTGGAGAGCACCGCCCGCCCCTCGGGCGGGGCGGCGGACAGATCAAGGCCGGCCGGCAGCAATGCCGACAGGGCGGCCGGGTCGTGGGGATGGCCCATGGGGACTCCTTTGCTTCTGCTGGGGATGCGCCGCCGTGGCGGCGCTTGTAGTGGTTATGTGCAGCTAGGCGGCCGGCCCGGCGCGGAAGCGCTCCGGATCGATGCCGTGGCGGTGGAGTTTGTCGTAGAGGGTCTTCTTCGGCAACTGCAAGCGTTCGGCAGCCCGGGACACCTGACCGCCGCATTGGCGCAGGGCGGCCTCGATGCAGCGCTTTTCCACCGCGTCCATGCGCGCCGCCAGCCCCAGATCGGCGGCCGCCGGCGAGTCCGCAGCGTCGCCCATGCCGCCCATGCCATCCATAACGCCGCCCGATGCCGCATCCCGTGGTGCGGCCGGGGGCAGCAAGGCCGCCAGCCCCAGGGCCAGCCGGTCGGCGATGTTCTTCAACTGGCGCACGTTGCCCGGCCAGTCGTAGGCCTGCCAACGGGCCACCAGCTCCGGGTCGGGATCGGGCACCGGGCGGCCGTAGCGCTGGGCCGCCTGGCGGCAGAAGTGGGCCATCAGCAGGGGGATGTCCTCGCGCCGCTCGCGCAGGGGCGGCAGGTCGATGGTCACCACGTTGAGCCGGTAGTAGAGGTCGGCGCGGAAGCGCCCGGCGGCGCTCTCGGCCTCCAGGTCGGCCTTGGACGCGGCCACCACCCGGCAATCCACCGGAAACAGGGTATTGCCCCCCAGGCGCTCCACCACCCGCTCCTGGAGCACCCGCAGCAGCTTGACCTGAAGCGCCAGGGGCATGGATTCGATCTCGTCGAGGAACAGGGTGCCGCCGCTGGCGTGTTCGATCTTGCCGATGCGGCGCTTGCCCGCCCCGGTGAAGGCGCCGGCCTCGTGGCCGAAGATCTCGCTCTCGAACACCGATTCGGGCAGGGCGCCGCAGTTGAGGGCCACGAAGGGCCCCTTGCGCCCGCTGGCGGCGTGCAGGGCCCGGGCCACCACCTCCTTGCCGGCACCGGTCTCGCCGTTGATCAGCACGTCGACCCCGGTGGGGGCCACCGCCTCCACCAGCCGGCGCACCTGCTGCATGGCTGGGGACTGGCCGATCAGCCCGGCCAGGGGGTGGTTGTCCTGGTCCGCCAGGCGCTCCTTGAGGCGGCGGTTCTCCAGGATCAGGGCGCGCCGGTCCAGGGCGCGGCGGGCCGATTCCACCAGCCGGTCCGAAGGAAAGGGTTTTTCGATGAAGTCGTAGGCCCCCTGGCGCATCGCCTCCACCGCCATGGCCACGTCGCCGTGGCCGGTGATCAGGATCACCGGCAGGTCCGGGTCGCGCTGGCGCAGCTCGGCCATCAGGGACAGGCCGTCGCGGCCGGGCAGGCGCACGTCGGTGACCACCACCCCGACGCCGTAGGCCGAGGGGGCGGTCACCAGGGCGGCGAGGGCGGCCTCGGCGTCGGCGAAGCCCTGCACCGGCAGGTCGGCCAGGGCCAGGGCCTGCTCGCAGCCGTGGCGCACCACCGGGTCGTCCTCGACCAGGAAAACCGCAAGGGCGGTATCGGCGGATGGCGGGGGCAGGGAAACGGCGCTCATGCGGCGGGCAGCTCCAGAATGAATTCGGCGCCGCCCTCGGGGCGGTTGCGCGCCGCCAGGGTACCGCCGAAGCTCTCGGCGATGGTCAGGGAAATCGACAGGCCCAGGCCCAACCCTTCACCGGCGGGCTTGGTGGTGAAGAAGGGCTCGAACAGGCGGGGCAGCACCTCGGCGGGAATGCCCGGCCCCTGGTCGGCGATGGCAATGCGCACCAGGCTGGCGGGCGCCTGGCCCGGCGCGCCCTCCTCGGCCACGTCCCGGTAGGCGGGCACCCGGGCCACGGTCACCGCCAGGCGGCGCGGGGTGCGGGGCGCGGCTCCCTCCCCTTCGCCCTCGGCGGGCAGGTCGGCCAGGGCGTCCAGGCCGTTGCGCAGCAGGTTCACCAGCACCTGCTCGAGGCGCACCGGGTCGGCCAGCACCCGGGGGGCGGGGTCGGGCACGGCCAGGGTGATGGCCGCGTCCAGCTCACGGCGGCGCAGTTCGACGATGAACAGGGCGTGGTCCAGGGCCTCGCGCACCGACACCGGCACCAGTTCGTCCTGGCCGCGCCGGGCGAAAGCTTTCAGCTCGCCGACGATGCGCCCCATGCGCCCGGCCAGCTGGCTGATCAGGCGCAGGTTCTCCACCGCCCCCTCGGGCTTGCCCCGCTGCAAGAAGGCCACGGCGTTGTCGGACAGGGTGTTGAGGGCGGCCAGGGGCTGGTTCAGTTCGTGGGTGATGCCGGCCGCCATCTGCCCCAAGGCCGCCAGGCGGCCGGCCTGGAGCGCCCGGTCCTGGGTGGCGCGCAGGATGCGCTCGGCCTCGGCCTGGGCGTCGAGCTGCTCTTCGAGGCGGACGTTGGTGGCGGTGAGCAGGGCGGTGCGCTCGGCCACCTTGGCCTCCAGCTCGGCGTGGGCCCGGGCCAACTCGGCCCGGGCGGCGCGCCGCTCCTGCAAGCGCGAGTGGCGCTGCCAGGCGAAGAAGCCCAGAGCGAGCAGGAAGGCGGTGGCAAAGCCCAGGGCGGTGGCCCGGGCGGCCGCCAGGCCGTAGGCTCCGGCCAGGTCGGAAAAGAGCACCAGCCGCCAGCCCAGGGGGCCCACCGGCAGGGTCTGCATCAGGGCGTCGCGGCGGCCGCCGGCGTTGTCCCACAGGGTGATCGGCCGGGCTGGGCTGTCGAAGCTCAGGGCCTCGCTGGCCTTCACCGGCAGCAGGGGATAGGGGCCGTACTGGCGGGTTTCGCGCAGCTCGGCCTCCACCGCCGCCCCCAGGGGGGCCAGGGAGCGGTAGCGCCAGTCCGGCAGACTGGCGAGGAACAGCACGCCGTGGGCATCGGCCAGATTGAGGGCGTCGCCGCTCTCGCGCCAGGCGGCCTCGAAGGCGGACAGGCTGACCTTGACCACCACCACGCCACGGATCGTGCCCGCCTCCTGGACCGGCGCCGAGATGAAGTAGCCCGGGTCGCCGGTGGTGGCGCCGACGCCGTAGAAGCGGCCGGGGCGACCTTCCATGGCTTCACGGAAGTAAGGGCGGAAGGTGTAGTGCTGGCCGAGAAAGCTCTGGGGCGTGGCCCAGTTGCTGGCCGCCAGGGTCAGGCCGGCGGCGTCGATCAGATAGGCGGCGGTGACCCCGGCGCGGCCCTGGACCAGTTCCAGGTAGCGGTTGACCGTATCGACCCGGGCCGGGTCGGCGGGATGGTCGAGGAGTTCGTGGAGGCGGTGGTCCTGGGACAGGACGAAGGGCAGGGTTTCGTGCCGGGCCAGGGCGTTTTCCAGGCTGACGGCGTAGGCGCCCAGGCGCTGGGCGTTGGTGTGGGCCAGCTGGTCGAGCTGCCAGACCGCCAGCAGACGGTAGCTGCCCAGGCCCACGGCCAGGCAGACGGCCAGGGCGAGCAGGCCGGCCAGGGCGCTGCCGCTGGGGAAAAAATGCCTCCCCGCCGCGACGCCGCGGGCGGGGAGGAAAGGGGGTAGTCGGAAACGGGGATTCAAGGGGACGGACGGAAATCGGGGGGCCGGAGCGCCGGAACGCGAAGCAGTGGAGCCGGGCCGGAGCCAGGCCGTGAAGCGGCGATTTTACCGCCCCCCGGCCCCGGCGCCCCGACGCCCGTCAGTCCACCGCCGCCAGCTTCAGCTCGTCGGCGGCGTGGCGCTGCTGCTCTTCCATCACCAGGCGGCCCAGCTCGCGCTTCAACTCGTTGAAGGCCGGATCGGCCGGGTCCCGGGGACGGGGGATGTCCACCCACTGGTCGCGCTTGATGGTGCCGGGACGGTAGGTCATGACCACGATGCGGTCGGCCAGGTAGATCGATTCCTCGATCGAGTGGGTGACGAACAGGATGGTCTTGCCGAACGCTTTCCAGATGCGCAGCAGTTCATCTTGCAGGTTGCGCCGGGTCAGGGCGTCCAGGGCGCCGAAGGGCTCGTCCATGAGCATGATCGGCGAATCCAGGGCCAGCACCCGGGCGATGGCCACCCGCTGGCGCATGCCGCCGGACAGGTCCTTGGGGTAGCGGTTGCGGAAGTCCTTGAGGCTCAGGGTATCGAGCAGGCTGTCCACCTTGGCGGCGATCTCGGCCTTGCCCAGGCCCTTCACTTCCAGGCCGAAGGCGATGTTCTGGGCCACGGTCATCCAGGGGAACAGGGCGTACTCCTGGAACACCATGCCCCGCTCCGGCCCCGGGCCGGTGACGGGCACGCCGCTGGCGGTGATGGTGCCGCTGCTCGGCAGGGAGAAGCCGGCCACCGCGTTGAGCAGGGTGGACTTGCCGCAACCCGAGGGGCCGAGCAGGCAGACGAACTGGCCCGGCTCGATGGTGATGTTGATGTCCTTGAGGGCGACGACGTCCTTTTCCGGGGTGCGGAACACCTTGTTCACCCCGGTGACGATGATTTGGCTGGACATGGTTCTCTCTCCTCGGCCGATCAGTGTTCCAGGCCGCGGTGCCAGCGCAGCAGGTAGTTGTTGAGCGTGTTCATGGCCACGTCGAGGGCCAGGCCGAGCAGGCCGATGGTGATCATCCCGGCGATGATCTTGTCGGACCACATGAACTCGCGCGCCTCCAGGATGCGGAAGCCCAGGCCGTCGTTCACCGCGATCATCTCGGAGACGATCACCACGATGAAGGCGGTGCCGATGCCGATGCGCATGCCGGTGAGGATGTAGGGGGTGGCCGCCGGCAGGATCACCCGGGTGAACATGGTGAGGGGCTTGACCCCCAGGTTGCGGGCGGCGCGCAGGTAGATGCCGTCCACGTGGCGCACCCCGGCGATGGTGTTCATCAGCACCGGGAAGAAGGCGCCCAGGGAGATGAGGAAGAACGACGGCGGGTTGCCCAGGCCGAACCACAAGATCGCCAGGGGGATGTAGGCGATCGGCGGGATCGGGCGCAGCACCTGGACCAGGGGGTTGAACAGGTCGTAGATGCGCGGATTGGCGCCCATCAACAGCCCCGCCGGCAAGGCCAGGCCGGCGCCGATGGCAAAGCCCACCAGCACCCGGAACATGCTGGCGTAGGCGTCGTGCAGCAGTTCGCCGGAGAACGCCCAGGCCAGGTAGGTGCCGGCGGCCGGGTCGAAGGGCTGGGCCGGCAGCAGGGACTGCCACCACTTGAGGGCCACCGCCGACGGGGCCGGCAGCACCACCTCCGAGACCAGCCCGGCCCGGGCGCAGGCTTCCCAGATCACGAGCAGGATCACCGGCACGATCAGGCCGTGGAGGATCGTCTTGAAACGCTTCATGGGGTGCCGCTCCTTACTTGACCTTGAGGTCGGCCTTGGCCTTTTGCAGCAGGTCCAGCTTGACCCACTCGGACGCCTTGGGCGGCTTGCTCATGCGGCCCACGCCGTACTTCTGCATGAAGCCGGTGGTGGTGTCGATGTGCTCCAGGGACACGTCGTAGGTGTAGGCGGCGTTATCCATGGCGTCCTTGAAGTCCTGGGGCGAGATCTGACCCTTGAACATCTGCTCGCGCACGTACTTCTCGGCCAGGTTCATGTCCTTGTTGAAGGTGGCGGTGGACTCGACGAAGCACTTCATGACGCGCTGGGCCACGTCCTTCTTGTCGTTGTAGAGCTTCTCGGACATGACCAGCAGGCGGTACGGCTCGCCCATGGCGGTATCGTAGGGCTTGACCACCTCGACGCCGAACTTCTTGTTGATGGCTTGCGACGACTGGGGCTCGGACTGGCACATGGCGTCGATCTGCTTGGCGGCCAGGGCCTGGTTCAGGTCGGCGAAGGCCAGGTAGACGATCTGCACGTCCTTGCCCGGCTTGTCGGACCAGGTCAGGCCGTTCTTCTCCAGCTCGGCCAGCAGCAGCAGTTCCTGGGCGCCGCCGCGGGTCACGCCCACCTTGCGGCCCTTGAGGTCCTTGACGGTCTTGATGCCGGTGTCGGCGCCGGCCACGATGCGGGCGCCGCCCTTGGCGAAGCCGGCCACGGTGTAGATGGGCACGCCGTTGGCGCGGCCGGAGATGGCGCCGTCCGAGGCCAGGGCGGCGATGTCGATCTCACCGGCGACGATGGCCGGCATGATGTCCGGGCCCTTGGGGAACATGCGCTCCTCGATCTTGACGCCGTACTTGCCGCACACCTCCTTCATGTAGGAGACGGCGCCGTAGTGGGCGAACTTGAGGTTGCCCAGGCGCACCACGTCTTCGGCATGGGCGGCGGAAGCGGACAGGCCGGCGGCCGGCAGGGCGATGGCGAGGGCGGCGGCAATCGTGAGCTTGGCGTGTTTGCGCATGGAAATCCTCCTTTGGCGTTGTCTGCAATGTCGGGATAAGGCGCCCGGTTCACGTCCGGGTCGGCTCGACGGGAGGTTCATTGCACGGCCCGTGCCAGGTCTTATAGAAGAGGCACAGAGGATTGTTTCATAAGCATTTCCGTTTTCCTGCAATGCCCGGACCACAGGATTTTGACGCCCGGCGACGGGCGGAATTCCGCAAACCGCGTGCGGATTTCCGCACAACCGCACCGGCCGTGCGGATCGCCGCACGGTTTTTACCCGGGATTTACCCCCCTCATCGCCCCCGTCTTGCGACAGATCAAAACGCTGTCTTGCAAAACCTGGCATAAGCCCAGCAGGGCGATGACATCGCCATCCATACAAAACACTGGCCGAACACGGCCACCCGGGAGGAGACGCCCATGACCGCATTGCCCCCGCCGCCCCAGGGCGGCAGCCCCGGCACGCCCCGTGCCGGCGCGCCCCGTCCGAGGCGCGCTTCCGTTGCCGCCAAACTCAGCCTGATCCTGGCGGCCAGCCTCACCGTGCTGCTGCTGGCCGCCGCCTACGGCCTGTCCCAGTTCCTCAGCGCCAAGCTCGAAGCCCGGGCCCTGGAATCCCTCAAGGCCACCAACCGCACGGTGATCGACATGATCGACGCCTACAACGGCGGCCTGACCCAGACGGTGGAACGGCTCGGCCGGGTGTTCGCCAGCCACTACCCGGACGCCTTCTCCGTGGACGGCGACGGCGTCCTGCATCACGGCCGCACTCCGATCACCGCCCGGGACACCGCCATCCCCGACCGCTTCACCGCCGTGGCCGGCACCCCGGCCACGGTGCTCACCCGGCGCGGCGACGACTTCCTGCGCACCTCCACCTCGATCGCCGACGAAAAGGGCCAGCGGGCCTCGGACGTGCCCCTGGGCGCCAGCCACCCGGCGGTGCCGAGCCTGCTCAAGGGCCAAACCTACACCGGCAAGGCCAAGATGCTGGGGCGGGATTTCATGACCCACTACATCCCGATCAAGGATGCCGCCGGCCAGGTGATCGGCGCCTTCTTCGTCGGGCTGGACTTCACCGACGGCCTGGTGGCGCTGAAGAAAAAGGTGCTGGCGATCCGCATCGGCGACACCGGCTACCCCTACGCGGTGGATACCGCCGGGGGCCGGGCCGTGCTGTCGATCCACCCGGCCAAGGAAGGCACCGACCTGCACGATGCACGGGACAGCGACGGCAAGACCTTCATCCAGGACATGCTGCGCCAGGGCGACGGCGTCATCACCTACTGGTGGCAGAACCCGGGTGAGGCCGATCCGCGGGAAAAAGTGGTGGCCTTCGACCGCTACGCTCCCTGGGGCTGGACCATCGCCTCGGGCAGCTACCTCAACGAATTCAACGAAGAAGGCCGCCGCACCGGCCAGGGCCTGATGCTGGTGGCCCTGCTGTTCGTGCCGCTGGTCTTCCTGATCGTCTGGAGCGCCGCCCGACGCTGGGTGGCCCGTCCCCTGGAAGCGGCGGTGCGGGCTGCCAACCGGGTGGCCGAAGGCGACTTCACCGCCCGGGTCGAAGCCGCCGGCCGCGACGAGATCGGCGACCTGATGGCCGCCCTGGCGGCCATGATCAAGCGGCTGGGCGGCACCATCACCGGAGTGCACCAGGCCGCCGGCGCGGTGGCCAGCGACGCCGGCCAGCTGCGCACCTCCGCCGGCCGGGTGGCCCAGAGTTCGGAGGAGCAGAACGACGCCGCCACCTCCATGGCCGCCGCCGTGGAAGAAATGAGCGCCAGCATCGCCCTGATCGTCGAGCACGCCGAAGAGGCCCACGCCATCTCCAGCCACTCCGCCGAGGTCTCCCAGGAAAGCTCAGCCACCATCCAGCAGGCGGTGGGGGCCATGAACAGCATCGCCGATACGGTGCGCCAGGCCTCCGGCACGGTGGAGCAGCTGGGCCGGGAATCGGAGGACATCTCGGCCATCGTCAACACCATCAAAGAGATCGCCGACCAGACCAACCTGCTCGCCCTCAACGCCGCCATCGAGGCCGCCCGGGCCGGGGAAGCGGGCCGGGGCTTCGCCGTGGTGGCCGACGAGGTGCGCAAACTGGCCGAGCGCACCAGCCAATCCACCCACGAAATCGGCGCCATGATCGAGCGCATCCAGAACGGCACGCGGGCCGCCGTGGCGAGCATGAACCAGGGGGTAGACCAGGTGGCCGGCGGCGTGGAGCTGGCCGCCGCCGCCGACGCAGCCATCAACCGCATCCGTGAAGGCTCGGCCCAGGTCACCGCGGCAGTCGCCACCATCACCGCCGCCATCCAGGAACAGAGCAACGCCAGCGCCAGCGTCGCCCAGGGCCTGGAAAAGATCGCCGGCATGACCGAACGCAACACCACCGACGCCCAGCAAAGCGCGGCGGCGGCGGAAGAACTGAACGCCGTGGCGGCACAACTGCGCAGCACGGTGGAGCAGTTTCGGGTTTAGGCATTGCCAGAAGCGCGCCCCGGAAACCTAGGCAGGGCAAGGAGTTTCATGAGGTCATTTTGAAACCCCGCGCCAGTACTTGGTCTCGGGGCATATGCCCTGCAATGCCAATGGCAAATCTGGTAGCGTGCGCATATGCAGGTCTACATAGCGCGCAACCTCGCCTCCTTTGGTCGTTTGACGTCGCGACAACGCCGGATGGCACCGATTGGCCCTATGTCAGCCACTTCCTTATTTTCAGCTACGTTACTCGACTCATAACTATGTACTGTCCCCATTGCAACGCATCAACGCTTGATACAAGCCAAAAATGCCATCAATGCGGCATGAGCTTAATCGCATCTACAGTAGGCGGTTCAGAATCCATTCTTCTTCTGGACAGAAAAATCCACGCAAGACTAGGGAGAAGAATTGGTAGTTTTCTTGGGCCACTATTCTTCATCGCCTTATCCCAAACAGCTCTTGATTTTCTGTACTTAGATAGACCGCAAATCATTGCTGGAGCAACCGTTAGTGCCGCCATAGGTGCACTTCTTGGCCATTGGCTAGTTCACCGCCATTACCACACTAATTACCTGCTCTAAGCACAGCCAATCGCTCGTGCTCACTTACCCCCACTCTGCGAAACCCGGGGCGATTCGCACCTTCACGTTAGATACAACCAATGGCAATACATTTCTGGAACACACATCGAGTCGCATTGGAATTGGCAGCAGCCCATTCATCGTCACCCCAAGTTCCGGCTGGCTTTATTGGTATGAGTGTGTACTTGTCTTGGTTGTCACCGTATTTGGGCTCATCCGGTGCAGAGAGCAGTATCAAGAGGAGACTGGCACCCGCCTGCTTGAGGCGGTCACCATTCTAGGCGTCCCACTGGGCATCAAACTCATTGCTTTCACATGGCTAGCCTACGCTGGATTCGGCAGGGGACTATCTTGGTTAATCTCTGGAATTCAATTGGAACCAGATTCACCTCGGGCACTAATCGAGTTCTTTATTAAATCGGCCTACAGCTTCTACCCATTCTTAATCCCGGTACTCGGTGTTGCCGCTTACTACATGCGCTTGGCTACTCACCTAAAAACCATCACTACCAAAACCTACGGCACCTAACAATCCGATCAAGCAGACCTGCCGAACACCTACTTTGCGCTTCCTCCTGCACCTCGCACGGCAGTCCGCTTACCTCGGGCACTGAACATTGGCTTTTCCTGATCAGCCAGGTCCGCAGTGGGTCGCAAGCAATCGCCGGACTCAAATCTGAAGCCGTCATTCATCAATGGCTGGCCGCGTAAGGAGAGTGCCCGACCAGGGTCAGCCAGACTGGCAGCCAGCCCCTCCTATTTCTCCACCCTTCCCATCCCCGCCGCCTCAATCAACCTCTCGACGCCCCACCCCACCCCAAGCAGCAGCAATCGGGTGTGCAGTGCATCGCGCACCCGCGGCGCCACCACCCGGCCCAGATAGCGCGGCGGCTTGGTGGAAACGTCCACATAGCCCAGCGGATGGCGCCGAGCCAAGGCGTGCCACAGGGCATGGGCACCAGGGGATTGGCGGGCGCCGCTGAGGAGGCAGATGCCGCGCCCCAGGGCCCATTCGTAGACGGCGCTGCATAGCCCCTGGCGCTGGTAGGCCGGGGCGTATTTGGAGTGGGGGGAGCGCAGGTAGGGGTCGGCGCGGCGGCCCACTTCGATCAGCCGGTTGAACACGGTGTAGCCGGCCAGGCAGCCGTTGCGGGTGTCCTGCACGTAGACGTAGTGCTCGCCGTCGGCTTCCCGGTGGCGCAGCACCAGCCCGGGGGCGGGGCCGGGCAGGGTAGCGCAGTCGTGGAGGGGGTCGCACGGGGTGCCCAGGCGGCGGTGCAGGGCGTCGAGTTCGGCCACCAGGGTGGCCGGGCTGGGCTGCACGTCGATGCGCAGCTCCAGGGGTTTCCAGTCCAGACGAGCCCAGGGCGGCCAGGCGATGGGCAGGGGCGGCAGGGAGTGAAGAAAGGGCAATAGGGTCACGGGCAAGGTAGTCATGGCGGCTCCTGGCAGGGGAAAACAGTTTTGGGGGTTGCGGGGCGGCGATCCGGGGACGAGCGGCGGCGCCGGACCTGGGTCCGGGCGGGGCCGGGCAGTCCCATCGCCCGCCCCCAGTTCATCCCGCGCATCCCGTACATTTCGGACATTCCGCTCAGACCGGGCAGGCGCCGGCCCAGCAGCCGCTCATCAGGGCCTCGGGGCGGGTTGCGGCGCAGACCCGGGCGCTGGCGTCCCAGGCTTCCACCGCTACGTCCAGCCCGGCGAAGATGCCGAAGCCGCTGCCGGCGCGGATTTCGCCCAGGGCATGCAGGCTCTCACCGGCCCGGATCGCGCCCTCGGCCACCATGTCGCCGCCGGCCCGGATGCCCCAGCCGGCTTCCAGGTGCCGGGCGGCGCGGATGTCGCCGCCGGCGACGATGCCGCTGCCGGCGCGCACCGTGTCGGCCCCGGCGATGCTGCCGCCGGCGCGCAGGCTCTTGCCGCAATAGACCGGCCCGGCCACCACCAGGTCCTGGCCCACATGGGCGCTGCCGTCCACCCGCAGATCGCCCCCCACCTGGACGTCCCAGGCGGCGCGCAGGTCGCCGCCCACGGCCAGGTCGGCGGCGCAATCCACGCCCCATTCCACCCGCAGGTCGCCGCCCACCCGGGCCGCACCGTCGCAGCGCAGGCCGCCACCGGCCTTCACGTCCTCGCCGGCCACCAGGGCGGTGCCGGCGCGGATGCTGCCGCCAGCGACGATCGAACGGCCGGCCCGGATCAGGGTGTCGGCCTCGATGTTGCCGCGCACCTCCAGGGTGCCGGCGAAGACGATGGCGTCCGCCCCCAGGCTATCCACCGCCAGCACCCCGTCGGTGGGGCCGAACTGGTCGAGCAGCCAGCAGGCGTCGTTGACTCGGCCGGCGGCGACCAGGGCGTCGAGCAGTTCCTGGTAGTTGCTGCCCTCGTGGTGATGGCGGATGAACCAGCGGAAGCCGTCGGCGCAGGGGCGCTTGGCTTTGACGAAGTTCTTGGTGATGTCGAAGGTTTTGGCGAGATCCATGGCGGTCCCCGTAAGCCCGGTGCGCCGGCCAAAGCAAGGGGCGGCGCGGGGCGGGATGTGGCGGTGGGCAGCCCGGAAGGGATCGGGCGGATCGGGCGGGTCCGGATGGACGGGGGCCGTGGCGGCCAGGGCCGCGGCGATCCGGATCGGGGCGCCGGCGTGGCGGACGCTCCCAGGCTGCACGTTGAACAAGGGGCGGTGCGCGCGAAAGCGGCCGCGGCCTTGGGCAAGGCGCCGTGCGGGGGGAGATGCGGGCCGGTCAGCCCTGGTGGGTGCCCCGCACGGCCTTGGAAAGCACTGCGGGTGACCCTGGAGCGGCGAAGGCAGGTGCGGGGATGAGGCTCCACTGGCGCGGCCGGCGGCAAAGCTGGCGCCCACCGACCGTCACGCCGCGGCGGGCGTACCGGAGGTCGGTGGCAGGAGCGAGGGGCATCTGCGGAGTGAGAGGGGCAAAGCGGGTGAAGCGGAAGGCCGGAGTCTACGCCATCGGCGCCGTTCGGGCCAGCCGGCCCCGGCCATCCCGCCCGCCACCTCCCTAGCTACCCTAGCCGCGCTGCATCAGCTGCGGCAGCGACGAGGCCAGCAGGACCACCCCGGACAGGGCCAGCAGGCCCAGGACGATGCGGCGGAACAGGGCTTCGCTGATGCCGGCGTAGAGCCGCGCGCCCAGCAGGGTCGGCACCAGCACGACGGCAGCCACCACGGCGAAGAGCGGCACCATGCTGGGGGTGACGACACCGGTGGCCAGGTAGGTGCCCATGGTCACCAGGAGCACGGACAGGTTGAAGTTCTGGATGATCGACCGCTGCACGTCCTTTTCGTAGCCGCGCAGGGTGCACCACAGCGTCGGCAAGGTGCCGGAAAGCCCACCCAGGCCGCCCAGGATGCCGCCCGCCAGCCCCACCACGCCGTCGGCCAGGCGCCCGCCGACGCTGATGCCGGGCAGGCGGCCGATCACCAGCATCGCGGGGCTCCAGGTCACCAGCAGCGCCCCGAGGGCGACCTTGAACCAGAGCACATCCAGGCGCGGCAGCAAGGCCACCCCGAGGGGGATGCCCACCAGCCCGCCCAGCACGAAGGGCCACAGGCGCGTCAGGTCGAAACCGCGCCGCACGGTGACGGCAGCCAGAATCTGGCCGACGAGGGAGCCGAACACCACCAGCGTCGCCGCCAGCCGGGGGTCCAGCACCCAGACCCAGAACGACATGGCCACCAGCCCGAAGGCGAAGCCCGACAGCCCTTGCACGAAGCCGGCCACCACCGCGCCGATGACGACGACGAAAAATCCCGATTCCATGACCACTGTCGAATCTGTCCCCTGACCCCGTCCCCATGCCGCCGTGCCGTCCTGGCGCGGACCAGGCAAATGGAACCCCCGCATTCTGACATCCTTCGGCCGCCCCCCGCCGCCCCCGCCTTTGTGGCAGGCCGCGCCCCATACGCCCACAACTCGCCCACAACTCGCCCGCAGCTCCGTGGCCGGCATTGGGGCGGACTCGGTGCCCGGGGCCTGGACTCTCGCCCCGTCCCATTGCACCCCGCCCCATTGCCCCCAGCCCCCTGCGCCTCCGGTTTCAGGTGCCGGCGTCGCGGCCGGCCTCGGCGATGAACCAGGCCTTCACCGCCGCCGCCGCGGGCCGCAGGGCCTGGGTCCGGGGATGGACCAGGTAGTAGCCGTTAACCAGGGGCAGGGGGCAGTCGAACGGCTCGACCAGGGTGCCGGCGGCCACTTCCTCGCGCACCAGCAGGGGGCTGGTGAGGACCAGGCCCTGGCCCTGGCGGGCGGCCTCGATGGCGGTCAGGCTCTGGTCGAAGTGGATGCGCGGCAGGGCCATCGCCTGGGCGCCCCCCAGGCCGGCGAAGCGGGCCAGCCAGCGTTCCCAGTGGGCGTGCATGGTGGTCACCAGCAAGCTGGCCCGGGCCGCGTCGGCCGGCGCCGCCATGGCCAGGGCCGCCGCGTAACCGGGGGCGCAATACACCCGAGCCTCGTCGTCGTAGAGCCGGGCGGTTTCCAGGCGGTGGTCGTTGCCGTCGAAGTAGCGGATCGCCAGGTCGATGGCCTCCCGCTCGAAATCCACCAGGGCGGCGGTGGCGTTGAGGTGCAGTTGCAGGCCGGGGTGGGCGGTGAGCAGCCCGGCCATGCGGGCGGTGAACCACTTGGCGGCGAAGCTGGGGGGCATGGACAGCCACACCCCGGCGCTGCGGCTGTCGCGCAGCTTCTGGCTGGCGTCGGCGATCTGGGCCAGGGCCGGCTGGATGCGCGCCCAGTAGGCCAGGGCCTCGGGGGTGGGGTGGATGGCGCGCACCTGGCGGATGAACAGGGCGGCGCCGAGCCAGGCTTCCAGCTTCTGAATCTGCTGGCCGATGGCCCCCGGGGTGACCGACAGTTCCGCCGCGGCAACAGAAAAACTATTGCTGCGCATGACGGCATCGAAAGCTACTAAGGACTTTAGCGGTGGCAGCGGTTTCATGGCATAGAAAATCTATCGCATAACGCATATTAAATCAGTTGTCGCAGCGCACAACGGCCACCACAATCAGAGCGTCGCCTTCGCGGTTTTCGAGGTCCCCGCATGTTCCACTCACTGCGCCAGCCCCGCGTGCTGGCGGTCACCCTGGCCGCCGCCGGCATCCTCATGGTCACCATGGGCATCCGCCAATCCTTCGGCCTAATCGTCAGCCCCCTCAATACCTCCACCGGCCTGGGCATCGCCACCATCAGCTTCGCCCTGGCCCTGGGCCAGTTTGCCTGGGGGGCGATCCAGCCCATCGCCGGCGCCGTGGCCGACCGCTACGGCCCCCGGGGCGTGCTCATCGCCGGCATCCTCGTGCTCGCCCTGGGCTGCGCCCTCACCCCCTTCGCCACCAGCGGCTTCGCCCTGGCCGTGACCCTGGGGCTGCTCGCCTCCATGGGTTCCGGCGCCGGCAGCTTCTCGGTGCTGATCGGCGCGGCGGCCCAGCGCCTGCCGCTGGAATCCCGGGGGGCGGCCTCCGGGGTGATCAACGCCGGCGGCTCCTTCGGCCAGTTCGTCTTCGCCCCGATCCTGCAAAAGCTGATCCAGTCCTTTGGCTGGATGGGCGCCCTGTGGGCCATGGCCGTCGCCACCCTGGCGGCCCTGCCCCTGGTGGGCAAGCTGACTGGGCCCAGCCACGCCGCCGATACGGCCCACGGCCACGGCGGCGCCAGCCAGGACAAGGGCCTGGGCGCCGCCGTGCGCGAGGCTCTGGCCGACCGCAGCTACCTGCTGCTGCACGCCGGCTTCTTCACCTGCGGCTTCCACATCGCCTTCCTGGTCACCCACCTGCCCGGGGAGATCGACCTGTGCGGCCTGCCCCCCTCGGTGGCCAGCTGGTCCCTGGCGATCATCGGCCTGGCCAACATCGCCGGCAGCCTCTACGCCGGCGGCTGCATCGCCCGCTACCGCAGCAAGCACGTGCTGGCGGCCATGTACGCCTCCCGGGCGGTGCTGATCGGCGCCTACTTGCTGATGCCGCGCACCGAGTGGGCCTATTACCTGTTCGCCGCCGGCCTGGGCGTCACCTGGCTGGCCACCGTGCCGCCCACGGCGGCCATCGTCGGCAAGCTGTTCGGCACCCGCTACCTGGCCACCCTGTTCGGCCTGACCCTGCTCTCGCACCAGATCGGCGGCTTCCTCGGCGCCTGGCTGGGGGGCCTGGCGGTGACCCGCTTCGGCGACTTCACCTGGATGTGGTACGCCGACATGGTGCTGGCGGCCCTCGCCGCCCTGGCCAACCTGCCGATCAAGGAAGCCCCGGTGCTGCGCCCGGCGGCCCAGCCGGCCTGACCGTTCAATTCATCCCCGCCCCACCCCGACAGAGTTATAAGGAGACCCACCCATGAGCCGTCTGCGCCCCGAAATTTCCGTCGCCGAACTCAACGCCCGCGGCGGCGAGTACCTGCCGGGCTTCCTCGGCGTCGAGATGGTCGAGCTGGCGGAAAAGCGCCTCACCAGCCGGATGCCGGTGAAGAAGCTGCACTTCGCCCCCAACGACTTCCTCCACGCCGCCAGCATCGTCGCCCTGGCCGACACCACCTGCGGCTACGCCACCATCGCCCACCTCCCCGAAGGTGCCGAATCGTTCACCACCATCGAACTGAAGAGCAACCACCTGGGCACGGTGCGCGACGGCGCCGTGGCCTGCGTCGCCACCGCCCAGCACCTGGGCCGCACCACCCAGGTGTGGGACGCAGTGGTCTCCGACGAAACCACCGGCCGCACCATCGCCCTGTTCCGCTGCACCCAGATGATTCTTTGGCCGAAGGGGAGAGCTTAAAAACACTACAGCCTGGTCAGAAATAGATTAAAAAAACCCAACTCTTAGCAACCTGGCTATCAACAAGAGGGAAGACCTAATCTACTGCACCAATAACGGCAAAAAATCAGGAGCCCCTACCATTTTTGCAACCATTCTTTTTACTGCTGGGACATAAGCATCGGCAACCTCTTGGCAAGCTTTATAAGCACCAAAAGAAGAGGTTTTGAAGTCGTACTTCTCTCCGATATCAAATTCTTTCCCATTAGACGAAGTTACCTTCACCCTGACCATCCACCATGGATCCGAAAAAGCCCCGGTAGACGTAAAAGCCAACATTTTCACCTCACCAAACAACGCCACCTTCGCCCCCCTTTCATTCGCCAGACCAGAACGCCTAATCTCTTCAGCGAGAGCCGACTGAATGTATGACTCAAAGGTTGCCCTGTCAGGCGGAGCTATTTTTCCAGCAGCCCGACAATTATCATCAAAAAAGGGCGGGGCCTTAAACGGAGCAATTGTAATATTCTCAATGACAATAGGCTTTTCTATTGACTGACGGTCAACATTAAATCGCCTAGAGGGGGATGAGGAACATGCAGAAAGCACTGCCACAACCAAACACAGCGCCACCAATCTAATCATTTTACAGACCCTTTTAAATTGTCATAAAAAATCAAAACAGCTTCAGCACCAGAGAAAAATAAAAAATACTTCACCCCTCCAACCTCTTAACCCTCCAGCAAGCGCCATCGCCCTATAAAACACAAGCATAATTTTAAAGGCAAAGATGGTGCATCAGAACCACTCAAGGTCATAAATACTTAATCGTTTGATAAGTAGAAAAAACGCCAAGGGCGGCCCGGAATTACTTCCGGGCCGCCCTTGGCGTTTGGGGCGCTGCCACGCCGGCCAGGCCGGCGTAGCGTGCAGTCTTGGAGACTGCTTAGCGCACCTGGGTCTGGTGCTCGTCGCCGTTGCGGGCGCGGATGGTGCCGATCTGCCAGACGGCTTCGCCGGCGGCTGCCAGGGCGGCCTGGGCGGCGGCGGCCTGGGCGGCCGGGACCACGATCACCATGCCGATGCCGCAGTTGAAGACGCGGTGCATCTCGTCCTCAGCCACGTTGCCTTCGGCCTGGAGCCACTGGAACAGCTTGGGACGGGGCCAGGCGGACTTGTCCAGGTCGGCCACCACGTTGTCGGGCAGGACGCGGGGTACGTTCTCGGTGAGACCGCCGCCGGTAATGTGGGCCAGGCCCTTGACGGCCTCGGGCATGGCGGCAAGCAGGGCCAGCACCGACTTCACGTAGATGCGGGTGGGGGCCATGATGGCGTCGGCCAGGGTTTTGTCGCCGTCGAACTTGGCATCCACGTCCGGGTTGGAGCGGGCCAGAATCTTGCGCACCAGGGAGTAGCCGTTGGAGTGGGCGCCGGAAGAGGCCAGGCCGAGCACCACGTCGCCGGGGACGATGGTGGAGCCGTTGATGATCTTGGACTTTTCCACGGCGCCGACGGCGAAGCCGGCCAGGTCGTATTCGCCGTCCGGGTACATGCCCGGCATCTCGGCGGTTTCGCCGCCGATCAGGGCGCAGCCGGCCTGTTCGCAGCCGGCAGCGATGCCGCCCACCACCCGGGCGGCGGTGTCCACGTCGAGTTTGCCGCAGGCGAAGTAGTCGAGGAAGAACAGGGGCTCGGCGCCCTGGACCAGGATGTCGTTTACGCTCATGGCCACCAGGTCGATGCCCACGGTGTCGTGGCGGGCCAGCTCGAAGGCCAGCTTGAGCTTGGTGCCAACGCCGTCGGTGCCGGACACCAGCACCGGCTCCTTGTATTTCTTGGGCACCTCGAACAGGGCGCCGAAGCCGCCGATGCCGGCCATGACCCCTTCCCGCAGGGTCTTTTTCGCCAGGGGCTTGATGCGGTCGACCAGGGCGTCGCCGGCGTCGATGTCCACGCCGGCGTCACGGTACGAGAGCGAGGAGGAAGAGGAAGGAGTCTGTTGGGTCATGGCGAAGCGGACGAAAATGAAGTCGGAAGGGGCGCCGCGCGGGCGAGGCGCCCGGCGGGCTGACTGGATGGAAGGATGAACGTGGGAGGCGGGATGTTAGAATCCGGCCCTCGGCGCCCTTGCGGCCAGCCCCCTGAAAACGCGTGATTTTAGCTCAAAACCCCGCTCCCCCCCAGCCAGCCCTCCCCATGCGTCAACTGCTCCTCGACCTGATGCCCGCGGCACGGCCCACCTTCGACAACTTCGTCGCGGGCGGCAACGCCGAGTTGCTGGCCGGCTTTCACAGTTGGCTGGGCGAGCGCAGCCGGGAACCCCTGTTCTACATCTGGGGCGAGACCGGCAGCGGCCGCACCCACTTGCTGCGCGCCAGCGGCGCGGTGTACCTGGATGCCGCCGCCGACCCGGCCCTGGCCGTCTGGCCCGATGATGTTCCCTTCGTCGCCGTGGACAACGTGGACGCCCTGGACGCCACCGGCGAGCAGGCCCTGTTCAACGGCTTCAACCGGCTCAAGGCCGAAGGCGGCAAGCTGCTGGTGGCGGCCCACCAGCCCCCCGCCGCGGTGGGTCTGCGCGAGGACCTGCGCACCCGCCTCGGCTCCGGCCTGATCTACCGGGCCCAGGTGCTTTCCGACGCCGAGAAGGGCGCCGCCATCGCCGCCCAGGCCGCCGCCCGGGGCCTGGCCCTGCCCGATGGGGCGGTGGACTACCTGCTGCGCCACGCCCCTCGGGACATGGGCTCCCTGTCGGCCATCGTCGTCGCCCTCGACCGTTTCTCCCTGGAGCGCAAGCGCCCGATCACCCTGCCCTTGCTGCGCGAAGTGCTCCACTCGACCTGATTCAGACTCAACGCCCCATGGAACTTGCCCTCTTCGACCTCGACAACACCCTGCTCTCCGGCGACTCGGACTACGAGTGGGCCCAATTCCTGATCGGCAAAGGCGCCGTGGACGCCGAAATCCAGGAGGCCAAGAACAAGGCTTTCTATGAGCACTACAAGGCCGGCACCCTGGACATCGACGAATTCCTCGCCTTCCAGCTCGCCCCCCTGGCCCGTCACGAGCGGGCCGAACTGGACGCCTGGCACGCCGAATACGTGGCCAGCCGCATCCGCCCCCTGATCGGCACCCCGGCCCGGGAACTGGTGGCCCGCCACCTGGACGCCGGCCACCTGTGCGCCATCGTCACCGCCACCAATTCCTTCGTCACCGGCCCCATCGCCCGGGAATTCGGCATTCCCCACCTGATCGGCACCATTCCGGCGGTGGACGTGCCCAGCGGCCGCTTCACCGGCGCCCCCACCGGCATTCCCTCGTTTCAGGCCGGCAAGATCACCCGGGTCGAAGCCTGGCTCGAATCCCAGGGCCTGTGGTGGGGCAGCTTCGCCAAAACCTGGTTCTACAGCGACTCCCACAACGACCTGCCGCTGCTGGAAAAGGTCAGCCATCCGGTGGCGGTGGACCCGGACCCGACCCTGCGCGGCCGTGCCGAGCGGGACGGCTGGACCGTGCTCACCCTGCGCGGCTGACCCGCCGGGGTGCATACCGTGCTGCCCACATTGCCGCTTACCAAGCGCCCCGCTCCGGCGTACACTGCGCCCCATTTTGTGCACTGCACGGATCGGCCGCCCGTTACATGCTGACCGGCGCCCCACCGACCCAGAATCCACCACGATGATCCGCAAGCTGATTACCCGTGCCATCACCCGCATCCGCGGCCCGAAAGGGGCCACGGCCCTCGTCACCGAGGCCGCCCGGATTGGCCGGTCCTCCCACGGCATCGACCGGGACCAGCTCTCCTACGGCGGCCGCCGCGTCTGCGAGGTGCTCCAGGAGAACGGCTTCGAGGCCTTCGTCGTCGGCGGCGCGGTGCGCGACCTGCTGCTCAGGCGCGACCCCAAGGACTACGACGTGGCCACCAACGCCACGCCGGAACAGGTCAAGCGCTGCTTCCGCCGCGCCCGCATCATCGGCCGGCGCTTCCAGATCGTGCACGTGGTGATCCGCGACGAGATCATCGAGGTCACCACCTTCCGCGGCCTGCACGATTCCGAGACCGACGAGCACGGCCGGGTGCTGCGCGACAACGTCTTCGGCAGCCAGGCCGAGGACGCGGCGCGACGCGACTTCACGGTCAACGCCCTGTATTACAACCCGGCGGACGAAACCATCCTCGACTACCACCATGGCGTGGCCGACCTGAAGCAGAAGACCCTGCGCATGATCGGCGACCCGGCGGTGCGCTACCGGGAAGACCCGGTGCGCATGCTGCGCGCCGTGCGCCTGGCGGCCAAGCTGGGCCTGGTGATCGACCCGGCGGCGCGCCGGCCGATCCGCGAGATGTCCGACCTGATCGAGAACATCCCGGCGGCGCGCCTGTTCGACGAGATGCTCAAGCTGCTCACCTCGGGCCACTCGCTGCAATGCCTCAAGCAGCTGCGCGACGAGGGCCTGCACCACGGCCTGCTGCCACTGCTCGACGTGATCCTGGAGCAGCCCCGGGGCGAAAAGTTCGTCAAGCTGGCCCTGGAAGCCACCGACCGGCGGGTCAAGGAAGACAAGCCCATTTCCCCGGGCTTCCTGTTCGCCACCCTGCTCTGGCATGAAGTGCTGGCCCAGTGGGACAAGAACCTCAAGCGCGGCGAGCGGCGCATCCCGGCCCTGATGGCGGCCATGGACCAGGTGCTGGAAAAGCAGTGCCAGAAGCTCGCCATCACCCGGCGCATCGCCGGCGACATCAAGGAAATCTGGATGCTCCAGCCGCGCTTCGAATCCCGCGCTGGCAAGCGCCCCTTCCTGCTGCTCGACCAGCCCCGCTACAAGGCGGCCTACGACTTCCTGCTGCTGCGCACCGCCTCCGGCGAGGTGGAACAGGAACTGGCCGACTGGTGGAGCGCCTTCATGGCCGCCGAGTACGACGAGCAGCAAGCCATGCTGGTGCCCGACAAGAAGGGCGAGGGCGATGGCGCCAAGAAGCGCCGCCGCCGGCGCAGCAACAACCGCAAGGGCGGCGGCGACGGCGCCGGCTCCCCCGAGCAAGCGCCCCAGTGAGCCACGGCGGGGCCCGCGGCCCCGCCCGCCACCCGCAGCCCCTCCCCTCCGGCATTGCCATGGCCGATCTTTCCCTTTCTTCCCCGCTCCTGCCCCACCGGGCCTTCGTCGCCCTGGGAGCCAACCTGGGCGACCCGGCGGCCCAGGTGCACGCGGCCCTCGCCGCCCTCGACCAGTTGCCCGGCTGCCGCCTGGCGGCGGCCTCCAGCCTGTACCGCACCGCCGCCATCACCGCCAACCCGGGCGAAGTCCAGCCGGATTACATCAACGCCGTGGCCGAGCTGGCCACCGACCTGCCGCCGCAAGCCCTGCTGGCCGCCCTGCTGGCCCTGGAATCCGCCGGCGGGCGCACCCGCCACCACAGCCATCCGCGCTGGGCGCCGCGCACCCTGGACCTGGACCTGCTGCTCTACGACGGCCTGGCCGGCCTGTGGCCGGCGGTGCCCGCCCCGGCCACGGCGGAGGCGGCCTCCGCCGATAACGGCACCGACCTGGCGGCCGACCTCGCCACCGGCGCCCTGCCCACCCTGCTGCTGCCCCACCCGCGCCTGCACCTGCGCGCCTTCGTGCTCACGCCCCTGGCCGAGATCGCCCCGGACCTGGCCCTGCCCGGCCGAGGCACGGTCGCCGCCTGGCTGCCGGCGGTGCGCCTGCAACAGATCGAACGGCTGCCGGCATGACCCCGTTCCAGAACGCCGCCGCCCTGGTCATGGACGCCCCGGTGATCCTGCGCACCGTGCTGTTGCTGTCGGCGTCCAACGTGTTCATGACCTTCGCCTGGTACGCCCACCTGAAGAACCTGGCGGACCGTCCCTGGTGGCTGGCGGCCATGGTTTCTTGGGGCATCGCCCTGTTCGAGTACCTGCTCCAGGTGCCGGCCAACCGCATCGGTGCCAGCCAGCTCAGTCTGGCCCAACTCAAGATCCTCCAGGAAGCCATTACACTCACCGTCTTCGTGCCCTTCGTGGTCTTCTACATGAACCAGCCCCTCAAGCTCGACTACCTGTGGGCGGCCCTGTGCCTGTGCGGGGCGGTGTACTTCATCTTCCGCTCGTGACTGGAGCGCCCATGGCCGGAATCCACATCCCTTCCTCTCCTTCGTCTCCCCTTGCCCAGGCCCGCCACATCGTGGTGGAAGGCCCCATCGGCGCGGGCAAGAGCACCCTGGCCCGGCGCCTGGCGGAGCACCTGAACGCCCGCCCGGTGCTGGAAGACCCGGAGGCCAATCCCTTCCTCGGCCGCTTCTACCAGGATCGGCACCGCTACGCCCTGCCCACCCAGTTGCACTTCCTGCTCAAGCGCCACGACCAGTTGGCCGCGTTGCAGGAGCACCTGCTGCCGGCGGAGGCCACCCCGGTGGTGTGCGACTTCCTGGCCGACAAGGACGCCCTGTTCGCCCGCATCAACCTGAGCGACGAGGAACTGGCCCTGTACCAGCGCCTGAGCGAGCGTTCGCCCCTGCCCCAGGTGACGCCCGACCTGGTGATCTTTCTCCAGGCCGCGCCGGAAAACCTGATCGCCCGGGTGCGCCGCCGCGCCAGCGCCAGCGAACGCACCGTGGACGACACCTACCTGGTGCGCCTGGCCGACGCCTACAGCCACTTCGCCTACCACTACGACGCCTGTCCGGTGATGATCGTCAATTCCGACAATCTCAACTTCGCCGACCGGGACGACGATTTCCACCTGTTGCTGGAGCGGCTCGGCCAGCAGCGCAGCCACCGTGAATTCTTCAACCTGGGAGGTTGATCCATGTCCGTGCACGTCGATACCCGCCGCCTGACCACCGCCGACCTGGGCAAGATGAAGGCCGCCGGCGACAAGATCGCCATGCTGACCTGCTACGACGCCAGCTTCGCCCGCCTGTGCGACGACGCCGGCGTCGAATCCCTGCTCATCGGCGATTCCCTGGGCATGGTGCTGCAAGGCCACGATTCCACCCTGCCGGTGACCCTGGCCGACATCGCCTACCACACCGCCGCCGTGGCCCGGGGCTCGAAGCGCGCCCTGATCATCGCCGACATGCCCTTCGGCACCTCCCAGGTAACCCCGGAGGACACCTTCCGCAACGCCGTGCCCCTGCTCGCCGCCGGCGCCCAGGTGGTGAAGATCGAGGGCGGCGTGGAAATGGCCGCCACGGTGCGCTTCCTCACCGCCCGGGGCGTGCCGGTGTGCGGCCACATCGGCCTCACCCCCCAGTCGGTGCACCAGCTGGGCGGCTATCGGGTCCAGGGCAAGGGCGACGCCGCCGCCGAGCGGCTCAAGGCCGACGCCTTGGCCCTCCAGGAAGCCGGCGCCAGCCTGATCGTGATCGAAGCCGTGCCCGAGGCCCTGGCCCGGGAACTGACCGACCTGCTGGCCATCCCCACCATCGGCATCGGCGCCTCCGCCGGCTGTTCCGGCCAGGTGCTGGTACTGCACGACATGCTCGACCTGTCGCCGGGCAAGAAGGCCCGCTTCGTCAGGAATTTCATGGTCGGCCAGCCCTCGGTGGGCGCCGCCCTCGCCGCCTACGTGGCCGCGGTGAAGGATGCCTCCTTCCCCGGCCCGGAACACTGTTACTGAGCCGCCAGGCCGCTTTCACCACTTTCCATCATGCAAGTGATCTCCAGCATCCCCGCCCTGCGCGAAGCCCTCGCCGGGCGCGGCCGCATCGTCCTGGTGCCGACCATGGGCAACCTCCACGCCGGCCACATCTCCCTCATGGAGCAGGCTCGCGCCCACGGCGACACCGTGGTGGCGAGCATCTTCGTCAACCGCCTGCAATTCGGCCCCAACGAGGATTTCGACAAGTACCCGCGCACCTTCGAGGCCGACTGCGCCAAGCTGCGCGGGGCGGGCGTGGACATCCTGTTTGCCCCCACCGAGGCCGATCTCTATCCCGAGCCCCAGACCGTCCAGGTGGACCCGGGCCCGGTCCAGGAGCTGCTGGAAGGCGAATGCCGCCCCGGCCACTTCCGCGGCGTCGCCACGGTGGTGCTCAAGCTGTTCAACGCCGTCCAGCCCGCCGTGGCCCTGTTCGGCAAAAAGGACTACCAGCAGCTGATGGTGATCCGCCACATGGTGCGCCAGCTGGCCCTGCCGGTGACCATCGTCGGCGGCGACACGGTGCGCGCCGACGACGGCCTGGCCCTGTCCTCGCGCAACGGCTACCTGAGCGAGGCCGAACGGGCCGAGGCACCGCGCCTGGCGCACACCCTGAACGCCTTGCGCGACGCCGTGCTGGCTGGCGAGCGGGACTACGCCAAGCTGGAGCGTGAAGCCGCCGCCGCCCTGGATGCCGCCGGCTGGCAGACCGACTATGTTGCGTTGCGACAACAGTCCGATCTGCGCGCCCCGGCCCCCGGCACCGCACCAGGAACCGGCGCAAACGCCGCACCGCTGGTGGTTCTCGCCGCGGCCCGCCTGGGCAAGACGCGACTCATTGATAACCTTGAGATTTGATGAGGTTTTTTTGCAACAACTGAGCCGTTGACAGCGAGGGGTAGGCTATTACAATGCCCCCTCCCCAACCTTCGGCATAGGGAAACGCCATGCAACGCACCATGCTCAAGTCCAAGCTGCACCGCGTCACCACGACGCACTCCGAGCTCCATTACGAGGGCTCCTGTGCGATCGACGAGGATCTGCTGGACGCGGCCAACATCCGCGAATACGAGCAAATCGACATCTGGAACATCAACAACGGCGAGCGCTTCACCACCTACGCCATCCGCGCCGAACGCGGATCGGGCGTGATCTCGGTGAACGGCTCCGCCGCCCGTCGTGCCGCCCCCGGCGACCTGCTGATCATCGCCACCTTCGCCGTCTTCGACGAGGCCGAACTGGCCCGTCACGAGCCGGACCTGGTGTACGTCGATTCCCAGAACCGCATGGTGCGCCACAGCAAGCAGATTCCGGTTCAGGCCGCCTGAGCGCCGCCCGGCCCCGCGCCGGGAGACTCACCAGCGCCAGCCGCCCAACGCCCCGCCCCGTGCGGGGCGTTTGCTTTTGGGGATTCCACGCGTCAACGCGTTGCGGCGTCGGCCGGGGGAAAGCGGCCCGCGCCAAATGAGGCGGGCACAGCGAATGCCCAAGCCGCTCACGCCCCGATACTTGAAAAAAATTAATACATCCGACCCTTGGAAAAACCAAGGTCCGCGCCAGTAGCCGAGTTTCCCGAAGCGAGCCCCGGGAAACATGAAGAAAATTCAAGTATCCGGCGATACCCGAACCTGCGGGCGCACCCCGTGTGGGGCGCCCGGCTACGCGGCGCGCAAGGCGTCGACGATGTTCAGCCGGGCCGCCCGGAAGGCGGGCAGGAAGCCGCCGACGAAGCCCATGAACAGGGTGAAGGCCAGGCTCTTGGCGACGATGGCCGGAGTCAGGGTGAAGGAAAAGGCCAGCTCGGCGAAGGACTGCCAGTTCATGGTGGAGATGGTCACCAGCTGCATGAACGAGGCCAGCACCAGCCCGGCGGCCCCGCCCACCAGGGCGAGCAGCAGGGATTCGCCGAGGAAGGCGAAGAGGATGCTGCTGCGGCGAAAGCCCAGGGCGCGCAGGGTGCCGATCTCGCCGACCCGGCTGGCCACGGCGGCGTACATGGTGATCATGGCGCCGATCACCGCGCCGATGGAAAAGATCACCGACAGGGTCAGCCCGAGGATGCTGATGAACTTGGACAGGGTTTCCGACTGGTCGGCGTAGAAGCGGGTCTCGCGCTTGGCCTCCAGGGTCAGACGCGGGTCGGATTCGATGGCCGCCTTGACCGCGGCAAAGCGCCCCGGGTCGGCCAGCTTGAACACCATCGACGAGTAGGCGGTGCGGCGGAAAGACTGCATCAGGGTGTCGGCGTCGCCCCAGATTTCCGAATCGAAGCCGGTGCGGCCGGCGTCGAACACCCCCACCACGCGCCATTCCTGGCCGCCGAAGCGCAGCCGCTCGCCCAGGCCGGCGTTGGTGAAGCGCTCGGCGATGGCCCGGCCGGCGACGATCTCGTTGCTGCCTGGGCGGAACATGCGCCCGGCTACCAGGCGCACCTGGGGACGCAGCTCGTGGCCCAGGGGGCCGACGCCGCGGATGATGACGTTGGCCGGCTTGGTGGTGCCACGCTTGTAGAGGGAGATCAGCACCACCGATTCCTTGGACGCCAGGGACCGGCCGCCGGCCCCCAGGGCCACCTCGGGCAGGCTCTCGACGATGGCCGCCTGGACCCGCTCGACGCCGCTCTGCACCTCGGTTTCCGCCGAGCGGCGGATCACCACCACGTTGTCGTCGCTGCCGGTGGCCACCAGGGTGGTACGCAGGCCCTCGTCGAGCATCAGCACGGCGGCGAAGACGAACACCACTAGGGCCATGCCGCCGGCGGTGAGGGCCGTGGTCAGGCGCCGCGCCCACAGGTTGCGCAGGGAATAAGTGAGGGGCAGGGTCAGCATTCCACGTGCCTCACGCCACCGCCCGCAGGCCGTCCACGATACGGATGCCCATGGCCCGCCGCGCCGGCAGCGCCGCCGCCAGCAGCCCCACGCCCAGGGCGCAGAGCAGTTGCAGGGCCACCGTCTCGGCGCTGACGTTGAACACCGGGAACAGGGTGCCCACGGCCTGGGCGAACACCGCCGCCAGGGGGAAGGTCAGGGCCACGGCGATCAGGCCGCCGGCCAGGGCGATGGCCGCCGATTCGCCGACGATCAACCCGACGACGAAGCCGGGCGAAAAGCCCAGGGCCTTCAGGGTGGCGTACTCGGCGGTGCGCTCGCGCACGGTCATGGCCATGGTGTTGGCCATCACCGCCAGGATGATGACGATGACCAGGTAGGACACGGCGCGGATGGCCACCACGATGGCCTCGGTCATGGAGACAAAGGACAGCTGGAAGGCCTTCTCGGTCTCGGTCAGGGTCTCGGCGCTGGTGTTCTTGAACTCGGCGTCGATGCGGCTGCTGATCTCCGCCGCCCGGGCTGGGTCGTCGATCTTCACCACGTACACGCCGATCTGGTTGGCGCGGCGCGGAATCTGGCGGGTGATGGTCTCGTTCACATAGCTCCAGTGGAAGAGCATCTGGCTCACGTCGGTCTTGGCCTCGCGCCCGTGGTAGATGCCGCGCACGACGAATTCCCAGGTGCCGGGGAAGATGGTGCCCTTCAACTGGATGGTGTCCCCCACCTTGAAGCCGTAGGTGGCGGCCAGCTTGCTGCCGACGATGCAGCCCTTGCGGTCGCGCAGGAAGTCGCGCCGCTCGGCCTCGCTCAGCACGAACTCCGGGTAGAGGTCGAGAAAGGTGTCGGCCTCCACGGCGAACTGGGCGAAGAAGTTCTTCGGCTCCTTGTAGATACCGCCGAACCAATTGGAATGGGTGATGCCCACCACCCCGTCCACCCGGCGGATCTTCTCCCGGTAATTGACGGGCAGAGGGAAGACCAGGGAAATGGCGTTGCGCGTCACCAGCCGGGCGTTGGAGGCCCCCTCCGCCCCGGCGTACCAGGCGTCCACCACGGTGGACAACAGGCCGAAGGCGGTCACCGCCACGGTCAGCCCGGCCAGGGTCAGCAGGGTGCGCAGACGGTGGCGGAAGGCGTTGCGGAAGGCCAGGACGAGCAGCACGTCAGTACGCTCCCCCGCTGCCGTCGGAGGCGCCGGACAGCCCGCCGGCAACGCCATCCCCCAGCTCCTCCCGGGCCGACAGGGCGCCCTTCTCCAGGTGCATGATGGCGTGGGCGTGGCCGGCGGCGTGAGGGTCGTGGGTGACCATCACGATGGTCTTGCCCAGCTCCCGGTTGAGCCGTTGCAGCAGGCGCAGGATGTCGTGGGCCGATTCCCGGTCCAGGTCGCCGGTGGGCTCGTCGGCGACGATCAGCACCGGGTCGGTGATCAGGGCCCGGGCGATGGCCACCCGCTGCTGCTGGCCGCCGGAAAGCTCGCTCGGCGTGTGGTCCATGCGCTCGGCCAGGCCGACCATGGCCAGGGCCGCCGCCGCCCGCTCGCGCCGCTCGGCGCGGGAGAGGCGGGTGAGCAGCAGGGGCAGCTCCACGTTCTCCAGGGCGGTGAGCACCGGCATCAGGTTGTAGAACTGGAAGATGAAGCCGATGGTGCGCGCCCGCCAGTCGGCCAGTTCGGCCTCGCCGTAGGCGGCGATGTCCTCGCCGGCCACCCGGATCTCGCCGCTGCTGGCCCGGTCGATGCCGGCGATCAGGTTGAGCAGGGTGCTCTTGCCCGAGCCGGAGGGCCCCATCAGGGCGAGGAACTCGCCGGCGGCGATGTCGAAGCTGATGTCGGCCAGTACCGGCACCAGCTGCTGGCCGCGCCGGTAGGCCTTGGCCACCCGGCGCAGCTGCACCAGAGGCGGCGCCGGGGGCGTTACCGGGGGCAACGTTGCGCGCTCTTGCGTCACTTGGCTTCCACCTTGACCCGGGCGCCGTCCTTGAGGTCGGCGGCGGGACGGGCCACCAGCCGGGTGCCCGGCGCCAGCGCGTCGCCGCCCCGGGCGCTCACCGCCACCAGGTCGCCGTAGCGGCCGCCCAGGCGCACCGGCCGCTCCCGGGCCTGGCCGTCGCGCACCTCGAACACCACGGCGGCATCGCCCTCACCGCGCACCGCGTCGTGATGCACGGCAGTGAAAGGTTGGCGCTTGTCGTCCTTCATCTCCCGGGAGAGGAAGGCCACCTTGGCGGCCATTTCCGGCAGCAGGCGCGGGTCGGGCTTGCCGTCCGGGGTGACGAACTGGACCTTGGCCAGCACCGTGGCCTTGGCCCGGTCCACCGTCGGCACCAGCCGCGACACCCGGCCGCGCAGGCGCTCGTCGGGGAAGGCGTCGAGCTGGATTTCGCAGGGCTGGCCCACCTGGATCTTGGCCAGGTTGGCCTCGGACACGTCGGCTTCCACTTCCAGGCTGGCCATGTCGGCCATGGTCACCACCGCACCCTTGCTGTCGGTGGCCGAGGAGAAGGGGGTGATGACGTCGCCGACGTTGGCCGCCTTGGTCAACACCACCCCGTCGAAGGGCGCCCGGATCAGGGTCTGGTCCACCGCCACGTCGGCGGCGCGCTTGGCCGCCTGGGCCTGGGCCAGAGCGGCCCGGGCCTTGTTGAGCCGCGCCCGGGCGGTATCCACCGCCGAAGGCGAAATGAACTTCTTGGCGGCCAGTTCCTCGGTGCGGTGAAAGCTCACCTCGGCATCGGCCAGCTCGGCCCGGGCCGACACCACGTTGGCCCCGGCCTGGTCGGCCTGGGCGCGCACGTCGCTGTTCTCCAGCCGGGCCACCACCTGGCCTTCCTTGACCGGCGAACCTTCGCGCACCCCCAGCCATTCGAGCCGGCCGGTGGCCTTGGAGGCCACGGCGGCCTTGCGCCCGGCCACCACGTAGCCGGCGGCGTTGAGCACGGTGACCGCCTGGTAGGGGTAGGCGGTGGTCACCGACAGGGTTTCCACCGGCACGGCGCGCTGGCCGGCCAGGCCGACGGCCAGCACGGCGGCGACGGCCACGGCGCCGGCCACCCAGGGCCAGCGGCGGCGGCGCGGGCGGGCCGCCAGGGCGCCCCGGTCGATGGTCAGGCGGGAAAGGTCGAGCTTGTCGTCGGACATGAAAAGTCACCCGGGCGGGATCATGCCACCGCCCTGAAAGGGAAAAAAAGGGTAGGAAAAGCAGGTGCGCCGACTGCGGCGAAAAACCCTTCGACAAACCCGGGTTTTCCAGGCGCGGCAAGGCTTGGCGGCCCCCCAGCGGCGGCAATCGGCAGGGCTTCGGACGCTTTTGATGGGAGTCAAAGTCGCCGCCGGCCGGCCGGGGATACCGTTCGTTACCTTTCAATCTACAAGGGGGATTTTGTCATGAGTGGTGCATTCACCAAATCCATGGCGCGAAATATCTTCTACGGGGGAACAGTCTTTTTCTTCCTGCTATTTCTCGCCCTATCCTTTGACACCCACCAAGCATTGCCGAAACGCGACCACCGGGCCGAAATCACGCCCCAAATCGCCCACGGCAAGAAGCTGGTGGAGGTCAACAACTGCATTGGCTGCCACACCCTGATGGGGGAAGGAGCCTATTTCGCTCCCGAACTGGGCAACGCCATCGCCCGCCTCGGCGGACGCGAAGGCATCAAGGGCTTCATCAAGAGCCGGCCGGCCGAGGGCATTCCGGGCCGCCGCTCCATGCCCCAGTTCAACTTCTCCGACGACGACCTGGAGGCCATCGCCGCCTATCTTGAGCACGTGAACAAGATCGACGACGCCAACTGGCCGCCCAACATCCAGGGTTGATTCCGACCTCAGCCCCGAACCCATCAGGAGGGAAAGCAATGCCATTCCAATCCCAAGGGGTCGCCAAGTACTACTTCATGGCGGCCATCGCCCTGTTCGCCGGACAGATTCTGTTCGGCCTGATCATGGGCTTGCAGTACGTGTGGGGAGACTTTCTCTTCCCCGCCATCCCCTTCAACGTGGCCCGCATGGTCCACACCAACCTGCTCATCGTCTGGCTGCTGTTCGGCTTCATGGGCGGCGCCTACTACCTGATCCCCGAAGAATCGGAAACCGAGCTGTACAGCACCAAGCTGGCCATGCTCTTGTTCTGGGTCTTCCTGATCGCCGGCGCCCTGACCATCGTCGGCTATCTGGCCGTGCCCTACGCCACCCTGGCCAAGTACACCGGCAACGACCTGCTCGAAACCATGGGCCGGGAGTTCCTGGAGCAGCCGCTGATAACCAAGGTGGGCATCGTCATCGTCGCCCTGGGCTTCCTCTTCAACATCACCATGACGGTGCTGAAGGGCCGCAAGACCGCCATCTCGACGGTGCTGCTGCTCGGCCTGTGGGGCCTGGCGGTGTTCTTCCTGTTCTCCTTCTACAACCCGGTGAACGTGGTCGAAGACAAGTTCTTCTGGTGGTGGACCGTGCACCTGTGGGTCGAAGGCGTGTGGGAACTGATCCTCGGCGCCCTGCTGGCCTTCGTGCTGATCAAGGTCACCGGCGTGGACCGGGAAGTGATCGAGAAGTGGCTGTACGTGATCATCACCCTGACCCTGGTCACCGGCGTGATCGGCACCGGCCACCACTACTTCTGGATCGGCACGCCCGAGTACTGGCAGTGGTGGGGTTCCATCTTCTCCGCCCTGGAGCCGATCCCCTTCTTCGCCATGACCGTGTTCGCCTTCAACATGGTGAACCGCCGCCGCCGCGAGCATCCCAACCGGGCCGCCACCCTGTGGGCGCTGGGCACCGGCGTGATGGCCTTCCTCGGCGCCGGCGTGTGGGGCTTCCTGCACACCCTGGCTCCGGTGAACTACTACACCCACGGCACCCAGATCACCGCCGCCCACGGCCACATGGCCTTCTACGGCGCCTACGCCATGGTCGTGCTGTGCATGATCAGCTACGCCATGCCGATCATGCGCGGTCGCGCCGCCAACTCGAACAAGGCCCAGGTGCTGGAGATGTGGAGCTTCTGGCTGATGACCATCGCCATGGTCTTCATCACCCTGTTCCTCACCGCCGCCGGCATCCTCCAGGTGTGGCTGCAGCGCGTCTCCGACACGCCGCTGCCGTTCATGGTGGTGCAGGACAAGATCTCCCTGTTCTACTGGATGCGCGAATGGACCGGCGTGGTCTTCCTGATCGGCCTGGTGCTCTACATCCTCAGCTTCTTCGTCAAAGGCGAGGAGCAGGCCAAGGCCGCCTGACCCGCCCGGAAAAACCGGATCGATCCATCCACCCGTCCCGAAACCGGCCAGGGGCTCCATCCCCCCGGCCGGCCCCGGACTTGCCAGCGCCCCGTTGATCGGGGCGCTTTTTTTCTTTCGATCAAGGAATCGGGCCGGCGACCTGCCTATCGTTGGCGCCATGAGTACCGAATCCCTCGCCCTGCCGGCCACCACCGGCACCGCCCCTCCCGAACGCCGCCTGGCCGGGGACCTGGCCATCTGGGTCTTCATCTGTGCCGAGCTACTGGCCTTCGCCGTGTTCTTCGTCGCCTACGGGGTGGCCCGGGCCCGGCACGTGGACATGTTCAACACCGGCCAGCTGACCCTGGACCGCAACGCCGGGGCCCTCAACACCGTGCTGCTGATCACCGGCAGCTGGTTCGTCGTCCAGGCCGTGGCCCGCCTGCGCGGGGGCGACCCAGGCGGCAGCGCTGGGCGCCTGTTGCTCGCCCTGGCCTGCGGCGGCGGCTTCCTAGTGGTGAAGGTGTTCGAATACAAGGCCAAGTTCGCCCTGGGCATTTCCCTGTCCACCGACACCTTCTACATGTTCTACATCTCCCTGACCTTCTTCCACCTGATGCACGTGCTGCTCGGCATGGTCATCCTGGCCCTGCTGTGGAACAGCCTGCGCCGGGGCCCCGGGCCGACCACCCTGTCCAGCCTGGAGAGCGGCGCGGCCTACTGGCACATGGTGGATCTGGTCTGGATCATCCTCTTCCCCCTGGTCTACGTGATGCGATGAACGCCCCGGCCCTTTCCCCTGCCCCCTCCCCGGCGACGCCCCGCGCCGCCCATCTGGTCTATGCCTTCCTGCTCGCCGCCACCGGCCTCACCTGGTTCCTCGGCGAAACCGGCGCCGCCGGCCCGGCGGTGATGGCGGTGCTGATGGGTGCCGCCCTGCTCAAGGGCCTGGCCGTGGCCGGCGAGTTCATGGAGCTGCGCCACGCCCCGCGCCTATGGCAAGCGGTAGTGGCCGGCTGGCTGTTCTTCGTCACCGGCTGCCTGGCCGCCGCCTATCTGGCCTGACCCTTCCCGCCCGACGCTCACCTTTTCCGCGAGGCTTCCCATGAACGCCCCCCTGCCCTCCCAGGCCGCCACCGAGCTGCCCTTCTACGCGCCGGCCGGCAACGAGATCGAGCTGTTCGAGCACGCCTTCAAGAACCGCCTGCCGCTCCTCATCAAGGGCCCCACCGGCTGCGGCAAGACCCGCTTCGTCGCCCATATGGCGGCGCGCCTGGGGCTGCCGCTGCACACCGTGGCCTGCCACGACGACCTGACCGCCGCCGACCTGGTGGGCCGCCACCTGATCGAGGGCGGCGGCACCGTATGGTGCGACGGCCCCCTGACCCGGGCGGTGCGCCACGGTGGCCTGTGCTACCTGGACGAGGTGGTGGAGGCGCGCAAGGACACCACGGTGGTGCTGCACCCCCTGGCCGACGACCGGCGCATCCTGCCTATCGACCGCACCGGCGAGGTCCTGGAGGCGCCGGACGACTTCATGCTGGTGGTGTCTTACAACCCGGGCTACCAGAACCTGATGAAGAGCCTCAAGCCTTCCACCCGGCAGCGCTTCGTCGCCCTCACCTTCGACTTCCCCGCGGCCGAGCGGGAAGAGGCCATCCTGATCGGCGAGGCCGACATCGACCGGGACCTGGCGCGCCGCCTGGTGGGCATCGGCCGGGCTTTCCGCGCCCTCAAGGACCGGGATCTGGAGGAAGTGGCCAGCACCCGGCTGCTGGTCTACGCCGCCACCCTGATCCGCGCCGGCCTCTCGCCCCTGGCCGCCTGCCGCGCCGCCTTGGTGGAGCCCCTGTCCGACGACGCGGAAACCGTGGCGGCGCTGATGGAAATCGTCGCCGCCACTTTTGGCCGCTGAACCCTCCTCCCGTTCTGCCACCCCGACCATGTCCGCTCCGGACCATTCCGAGCCCAACGCCGATCCGGCCAACGATCCGGCCAACGACCCGGCGGCCGTCCCCGGCCTGCGCCTGGCCGTGGCCGCCGAGGGCCTGTTCCTCGCCAACCTGCTGGTGGCCCCGGGGCTGGCCTTCCTCATCCTCGCCGCCCTGTGGTGGCGCCATCGCCTGAGCGCCCCACCCCTGGCCCGCCAGCACCTGTGGCAGGCGGTGGCGGTGAGCTTCTGGGGCGGCGCCCTGCTGGCGACCGTCTCGACCCTGTTCATCGTCGCCGGCGGGCTGACCTGGGCCTGGACCTGGGTGGCGGTGATCCTCTATTTCACCTGCATCCACTCCACCCTGGTGCTGTTCGGCATGTTCGGCCTGTCCCGGGCCATGGCCGGTCAGCCCTACCGCTACCCGCTGATTGGGCCGTCCCGGTGATGAAGGACCGCCGCCAGACCCTGCGCGCCCTCACCCAGATGGGCTTCTTCGCCCTGTTCGTGGTGACGCCCCTGTTCGACCTGTTCCGTTACGACCTCACCGCCAACCACGCCTGGTTCCTCACCCTGCCCTGGCACCTGGGCATGGACGACCTGCTGGCCGGGCGCCTGAGCGCGGTGGAGGCCGGCGGACGCATCGTCCTCTTTCTCTTCGCGCCGATCCTGCTGCTCGCCGCCGCGGTGATCTTCGTCGCCTGGAAGTGGGGCCGCCTCTACTGCGGCTGGCTGTGCCCCCACTTTTCGGTGGTGGAGACCATCAACCGGCTGATGCTGCGCGCCACCGGCAAGCACAGCGTGTGGGACCGCCAGCCGGTTCCGCCCTGGCAGCCCGACGGCAGCCCGACCCAGCGCGACGCCCGCTGGTGGCTGCTCACCGTGCCGGTGGCGGTGGGCTTCGCCTTCACCTGGGCGGTGGTCTTCCTCACCTACCTGATGCCGCCGTTCCAGGTCTATGGCGGCCTGCTCGGCGCTGCCGGCCTGGGGGCGGGCGTACTCAGCCGCTACGAGTGGATCTTTCTCGCCGCCGCCACCACGGTGATCAGCCTGGAATTTCTCTTCGCCCGCCACCTCTTTTGCCGCTACGCCTGCGCCGTGGGCATCTTCCAGAGCCTGGCCTGGATGGGCAACAAGAAGGCCCTGGTGGTGGGCTTCGACCGCAGCCGCCTGGCCGAATGCGCCGATTGCCAGGGCGGCAGCAAGGGCAGCCACGGCAGCGCCTGCGACGCGGTCTGCCCGATGCGCCTCAAGCCGCGCAACCTCAAACGCTGGATGTTCGCCTGCACCCAGTGCACCCAATGCCTCACGGCCTGCGCCACCACCAACCGGGACAATCCCCGGGGGCCGCTCTTGACCTGGGTCCAGGACGAGGCGGCGCGGCAGAACGAAGCAGGTTTCAGCGCCCGGGACGGTGTCCGCGAGGACGCCCGCCCTCCCACACCGGCCGCGGAACAAGGCGAAAGGAACTGACATGGAAGAATGGGTCGGCGGCCTCTGGCACCGCTTCATCACCCGCCGCGCCGGCGGCCACTACCCGGAGGCGGCGGTGGCCCTGGGCGAAGTGGACAAGACCCTGGGCATCCTCTTTCGCGCCTTCGGCGGCGACGGCGGGCTGACCGTGAGCGCCGCCGCCCTGGAAAACCATGGCGCCCGCCGCACCTGGCTGAAGCGCCTGGCCGGCAGCGGCGAGCGCACCGCCCCGGCCCGGCGAGACGGCGAGGCCCTGCGCCTGCCGCCGGAGATCGCCTGCTTTCCGCTACGCGAGCACAACCGGGACCTGTACCTCTGGCTCGCCGGCCTGGCCGCCAGCCCCCATACCGAGGATTTTTCCCAACCCTGGATCGTGCGCAACCAGCGCGCCACCGTGGATACCCTGGCCCGCTACCCGGGCCTGCGCCCCCGCTACGAGGCCCTGGTGGCGGCCTGCCTGGCCGAGCGCATCGCGCCAGCGGACCTGCCTGCCGACGAAGCCGCCCAAGAGGCGGCCCTGCGCCAGGCCCTGGCCGACCCCGGCACGGTGGTCGGCCTGCCGCCGCTCACCTCGCGGCAGAGCCGTCCGCCCCAGCCGGTGCCCCTCTGGCTGGGCTGGCCCGGCGACACTCCGGACGACGGCAGCCGCCCCCCCGGTGCCCCCAGCGACGCCCTGCCGCCGGAAGGCGGCGGTGGCCACGGCAAGGCGGACGACGGCAAACGCCGGCACAAGGCCGAGCGGGAAGAGGCGCCGGACAACGAGAATTCGTTGATGCTGTGCTTCCGCGCCGAAAGCCTGCTCTCCTGGGCCGAGTACGTGAAAGTGAACCGGCCCACCGACGATGAGCCCGATCCCCAGGCGGCGCAGGCCGCCAACGACATGGATCAGCTCTCCGTCGCCCAGGACGGCCAGACCACCGCCGGCCGGGTGCGCTTCGACCTGGACCTGCCTTCCGCCGCCGAGGACGATGCCCCCCTGGGCCCGGGTATCCCCCTGCCCGAGTGGGACTACCGCAAGAACGCCCTGCTGCCCGGCCACGTGCGCCTGCAACCCCTGCTCGCCGCCAACGCCGCCCCGGCGCCGCTGCCCGAATCCCTGGTGCGTCCGGCGAAAAAGCTGCGCCAGCAGTTCGCCGCCCTGGCGCCGCAACGGCGCTGGCTCAAGCAGCAGCCCGACGGCCCGGAGCTGGACGTGGACGCCTGCGTGCGCTGGCAGGCGGACCGCCGCGCCGGCCATACGGGCAGCGGGCGGGATGGCCTGTACCTCGCCCAGGTGCCGCAAGCCCGGGAGCTGGCCTGCCTGCTGCTGGCCGACCTGTCCCTGTCCACCGACGCCTGGGTGAGCGACAGCCAGCGCATCGTGGACGTGATCCGCGACGGGCTGATGCTGTTCGCCGAGGCCCTGTCCGGCAGCGGCGACGCCTTCGGCATCTACGGTTTTTCGTCGTTGAAGCGCGGCAACGTGCGCTTCCATGTGCTCAAGGATTTCGCCGAGCCTTACGGGCCAATCCCCCGGGGGCGGCTGCTGGCGATCAAGCCCGGCTACTACACGCGCATGGGGGCGGCCATCCGTCAGTCCGCCAACATCCTCGCCGAGCGGCGCGAGAAGCAGCGCCTGCTGCTGATCATCACCGACGGCAAGCCCAACGACCTGGACGTCTACGATTCCCGCTACGGCCTGGAAGACACCCGGGCGGCGGTGTTCGAGGCCCGGCGCCTGGGCCTGCAACCGTTCTGCGTCACGGTGGACCGGGAAGGGGCAGACTACCTGCCCCACCTGTTCGGGCCGGCCGGATATACGGTAATCCGCAATCCCGACGACTTGCCCCGCCGCTTGCCTCTGCTGTACGCTCAACTCACCCGCCAACCTTAGCCAAAATACTGGCTTTCACAGGGGGGGACGGGTCCGCGCTGCCCCGCTGCCGGCCTCGACACCAATGCCAGATCCACGCCAGACGATAGGGACGCCCTTGGACGCCACCACCCTCAACATTCCCGCCCTGCTCGCCCGCATCCCCCTCTTCAACGGCCTGGCCGAACCGGAAATCGGCCGCATCGCCAAGGGCACCCGGGAAATGGCGGTGCCCCGCGGCGAAATCCTGTTCCACCCCGGGGACCCCTGCCAGGGCATCTTTCTGGTGGTGTACGGCCAAGTGAAACTGTCGGTGGTGTCGCCCCAGGGCAGCGAGAAGGTGGTGGAGATCATCGGCCAGGGCCAGACCTTCGGCGAGGCGGTGATGTTCCTGGAAAAACCCTACCCGGTGCTGGCCCAGACCCTGGCCGATTCAACCCTGCTGCACATCTCCCGCCAGGTGATCTTCGACGAGCTGGAGCGCGACCCGGCCCTGGGTCGCAAGATGCTGGCCGGCCTGTCGATGCGCCTGCACCGCTTCGTCGCCGACGTGGAGAGCTATTCCCTGCACACCGGCCGCGAGCGGGTGATCGGCTACCTGTTGCAGAAGGCCCCCCCTGCCACCGGCAACGAAACCACCGTGACCTTGTCGGTGAGCAAGGGCATCATCGCCTCCCGCCTCAACCTGACCCAGGAACACTTCTCGCGCATCCTCCACGACCTGTCCAGCCGCGAGCTGATCAAGGTGGAAGGCCGGCGCATCCAGATTCCCGACGTCGAGCAACTGCGCCACTTCGAGGGCTGAGGGCAGGCGGGCCTCCCCCCGCCCGCCATCCTGTGCCATATTTCGCTTTCCGGGGCAGCCCCGGGTCTCCTGCCGCCCGCCATATCTAGGGCCGGCAGGGTGCGGACCGCAGGGTTGCCCCGTGCCACCGATTTTGCAAACCCCGCGCCAGTAGGGCGTTTCCGGCCGACCTTCCTGGAAAGCCCATATTGGCGCGTCCTTCCTGAACCGCCGTCGCCGACCGTAATCCGGGAACCTGACTCCGCCCCGGGCACCAGCGCCCGACTCCGCGCCCCGCCACCCTGCCATGGCCACCGAAACCGAACTCAAGCTCGCCCTGGTCCCCGCCGGCATCCCGGCGCTGCTCGCCCATCCCCTGCTCTCCGCAGCGCCGCCCCGGCGGACCCGGTTGGCCAATACCTACTTCGACACGGCGGACCTGGGCCTCCTGGCCCGCCGCTTCGCCATCCGCCTGCGCAAGGCCGGGCGGCGCCGGCTGGTGACGATCAAGGGCGAGGCAAAATCCCCCGGCGGCCTGTCGCGCCGGGCCGAATGGGAAGCGGAAGTCCCAGGGGACGTCCTCCGCTTCGATCACGTGGACGCCCCCGAGCTGCGCGCCGAGTTGACCGCCCTGCTGCCCAGCCTGCGCCCGGTGTTCAGCACCGACTTCCTGCGCCTCACCTGGCAGGTCCGGCGGGGCGTGAGCACCATTGAGGTGGCCTTCGACCGGGGCCGCATCCTGGCCGTGCCGGAGGACGGCGACCCGGCCCACCCTCTGCGCGAAGCCATCTGCGAAGTGGAGCTGGAGCTGCTCGAAGGCCAGGACGACGACCTGCTTGCCCTGGCCGAGGCCTTGGCCGCCACCCTGCCCCTGCTGCCCGCCCCGGCCAGCAAGGCCGAGCGGGGCTACCGGCTGTACCGCCGGGAACGCCCCGTTCCCGTCAAGGTGCGCGGCAACGGCTACCTGACGGCCGCAACGCCTCTGGAGGCCTTCCGCGGCTATGCCTTCGCCTGCCTGGAATCCTTCAACCGCAACGCAGCGGGCTTTCTCAGCGCCCACGGCGGCAAGGGTGCCGGGGCGACCGATCCGGAATTCATCCACCAGGCCCGAGTCGCCCTGCGCCGCCTGCGCTCTGCCCTGCGCCTGTTCGCCGACGCCCTGCCGCCGGATTACCTGGCCCACTGGCAGCCGGCCCTGGCCGCCCTGGCCAACGCCCTGGGGCCGGCCCGGGAATGGCAGGTGCTGGCCGACGACCTGCGCCGCCATCCCTCTTCCGCCCAGCCCCCACGCCAGTTGGCGCGCCTGCTCGCCCACCTGGCCCGCCACGAGCGGCAGGCCCTGGCCCATGCCCGCCAAGTGTTGGCAGCAGCGGACACGACCCATCTGGTGCTCGGCTTTCTGCGCGCCACCCTGGCGCTGCCGCCCGATCAAACCGGGGTGCTCCCGGGAAAAACCACCGGCAAGGACGCCGCCCCTGGCGCGAGCCGTGAAACGGTCACCAGCCGCGCCCTGCGCCGCGCCGGAAAATCGGTGCAGCGCCGCCTGGCCCGGCTGCAAAAAGACGCCGCCAGCGCCGCCGACCGCCCGGAGGCCCTGGCCAGTGACTGGCACCGTCTGCGCATCGCCATCAAGCGCCTGCGCTACAGCCTGGACGCCCTCGCCTCCCAGGTGCGCCCCCGGGATCTCAAGGTATGGAACCGCCACCTGCTACCCTTGCAGGATGCCCTGGGCCAGCTTAACGACAGCGCGGTAGGCATCGCCCACCTGCGCGCAAGCGCGCCTCGCCCGGACGATTCCCTCGTCGCCCCAGCCATCGCCCGGCTGGAAGGCCGCGCCGATGCCTTGTTCCTGATTCTGCCTACGCTGGTAGCACCGCTGGCGAATCTGGAACCGCCTCGATTGAAGAAGTCCGGTGCGAAAAACAGCCTCAACACAGCCGGCTGATACGGGCGGCCACCCGGCTGGTGATCGACGATCAGGCAATCAGCGGAAAAAATGGTGCTGCATCGCAAGCAACGCACCGGTGCGGCTTGAGTGACGCGATGCCGTCGCCGCTTTGCTCTTTGGATGGAACTATATTGATGGCTTGCTGAACCGCCTCCAACGGAAAGACCACGGAGGCGCGGAGAGCTGGAAGAGATGCAAAAAGACTTTTCCCTAATGCTTGGGGCTTTCTCGGCCACTGCATTCAAGCCACTCTCGGCGCGCTCTTCTTTCCACAGTCTCGACGTTGAAAGTGGCTTGCTTTTACGGGCGGCAAGTCAAATACATGCTCCCTTGTGTGCGCCCCCTCCCCCTGCAGGCGCAAGAGAATTCGCATGGATCGACCTGCACACTGGAATCACGGCGAGCTGCCGCAGACGGCACCATAGCCCCCGCTGACACGAAACGCTTGAAGGCGAATCCGACCGGCCCCATGCGGTCGTAATACCCCCATAACCTGCCATGACTACCCTTGCGCCCGCTTCATCCCCTGCCACCGAACCGAACGCGCTCCAGCGCGAGGGAGTCATCATGGATTTGCTGCTCTGGCGCCACGCCGAAGCCGAAGACGGCCCGGTCGACCTGAAACGCCGCCTCACCCCCCGCGGCGAAAAACAGGCCGCCGCCATGGCCAAATGGATCAAGGCTCACGCCCCCAAAGGTCTGCGCGTCCTTGCCAGCCCGGCGGTCCGCACCCAGCAGACCGCCACCGCACTGGAAATGCCCTTCGAAACCCTGAACGCCCTGAAACCCAACGCCAACGTCGCCGACGTCCTGGCCGCCTGCGGCTGGCCAGACGGCAGCACTTACGGAAACGCGGTATTAGTGGTGGGACACCAACCGACCCTAGGCCGCATCGCCGCCCTGCTACTGGGCGGGCACGAGGCGGAGTGGAGCATCAAGAAGGGCGCGGTGTGGTGGTTGACCAAGCGGGTGCGGCAAAGTAAGGGGCAATTAGTACTTCGTTGCGTCATTGCCCCTGATCTCATTGACTCGGCAACTTGATAGGACGTTTGCAGCAAACTCAGCCTGGAGCAGTAAAAGGAGAAGTGAATCGCCCCGGCTTCAGCAGATACTCTCGAGCCGGTTGAAATACTGCTTCTCGAACTCGACGGGGGCCAAGCCGCCGGTGTAACCGTGGCGGCGCTTCGGGTTGTAGAAGAGCTCGATGTAATCAAAGACATCCCGCCGGGCTTCTTCGCGATCGGCGTAGATCTTCCAGCGAATCCGCTCCCGTTTGAGGAGTTGGAAGAAGCTCTCGGCGACTGCATTGTCGTAGCAGTTGCCGCGCCGGCTCATGCTGGCCACCAGGTTGTGCGCCTTCAGGAACGCTTGCCATTCATGGCTGCTGAACTGGCTGCCCTGGTCGGAATGGATCGTCACGGCCGATGTGGGCTGCCGGGCGCCAGACGGCCATCAGCAAGGCATTGAGCGCCAAGCCTGTCTCCATGCGCGCTTGCATCGACCAGCCAACCACCTGCCGTGAGAAGAGATCGAGCACGACGGCTAGGTAAAGCCAACCTTCGTGGGTCCGGATGTAGGTGATGTCCATGACCCAGACCTGATTAGGCGCTTCCACGTCGAACTGCTGTTCCAGCCGATTCGGCGCCACCACGGCCGGCTTGCCGTAGCTGACCTGCTCCCCAATTTAGTCTGCAATCGACATAGAGTCTGCGGTTAAGAAACTGTCTGCAAATTGATTAGGCGTCAGGTAGCCCAGCGAGCTGTGGGGGCGCTGGCCATTGTATTCCTGCCGCCAGTCTTCGATGACCTGCTGGGCATGGCGCATCGACACAAACCAGTGCTCGTTCAGGCATTCATCCCGGAATTTGCCGTTGAAGCTTTCGATGTAGGCATTCTGCTGCGGCTTGCCCAGCTCGATGAAGCTCAAGCGCAGCCCTTGGCTATAGGCCCATTCATCGAGCACCTTGCCGGCGAACTCGGGGCCGTTATCGACAGTGACCGACTTCGGCAGCCCTCGACTCTCTGCCAGCCGCTGCCAATGCGCTTACACTTTCGTTGGCGCACCATCAGGCCGGCTTCGTGATACACCCGGTACGTGCGCTTCCGGTTGATTTCCCAGCCTTCCCGGCAGAGCAAGACATGCAGACGGCGGTAGCCATAGCGCCGCTTCTGCGCCGCCAACTCGCATAGCCGCTCCTTGAGTTCCGCGTCGGCTGGCCGCTTGCCTTGATAGCGATACAGCGACCGGGAAATGCCGATCAGCCCACAAGCCCGCGTGACACCCATCTGCTGCGTTGCCATCAAATGCGAAACTGCTGCCCGCTTGGCTTGTGGGCCTACCACTTTCGGCCCACGACCTCTTTCAAGGCGGCGTTGTCCAGCATCGCTTCCGCCAGCAGTCGCTTGAGCCGACCATTCTCGGTCTCCAACCCCTTCAAGCGCTGTGCGTCCGACACGGTCATGCCGCCGAACTTCGCCTTCCAGTTGTAGTAGGTCGCCTCGCTGATGCCGTGTTTGCGACACAGCTCCGCCACCTTCAGGCCGACCTCGGCTTCCTTCAGGATGCCGATGATCTGTTCTTCGGTGAAACGCTTCTTCATGCTGCCTCCCTAGGAGGCAGACTCTACATCAAGGCCGGACTAATCTCGGGGAGCAGGTCAATGCTGGAAGTGACCCCTGTCCATCGCCGATCCTCCTCGTTTCCCCTTGTCCTTCAATTTAGGTAACCACTTGCAACTACGACAGAACCAAACAAAAATCCCTACGTAGCGGACGTCGCTACGTAGGGATCGACAGATACTTCTTCTTGCGCTGCTAGAAGCCCAGCAGCGCACGAGAGGAACTTAGATCAGGAGCTGGCGGCAGCAGCATTAACGGCATTCGGCAGGCAGGAACTTAGCGTTAATGCTAGAAGCACACGTCCAGCGCAGTTGACCGCTACCAACGTCCGCGGGGGTCAGAGTTACCGTGCCGGTAGCACCAGGAACCGTCGAAGTAATCGTAACGACACCAGTTGTATCCGTAATGGCCACGCCCGAAACATACTTGGTTGCGCCCGGGAAGGTATAGCCGGAGTTTGCGGCCGTAACCTGCGCCAGCCCGCCCAAAGAAGAACTCGTTTCGGCAACGGCAAGTTTGGCGGGCTCGCCCATCACCAAAACCTCGCTCATTTTGGCGCGGGTGGTGTAATCCTGGTAAGCCGGCAGAGCCACGGCAGCCAGAATACCGATGATCGCCACAACGATCATCAGTTCGATCAGGGTGAAGCCGGCTTGGGCTTTCTTCATCATGGTCATGACAGTTCTCCGTTTAGAAATTGGCCTCCGGGGAGGTTGCTTTTTCTTATGCAGCCTCCGTGCCAAGTACGTATCTATGTGAAATATTCCCTTGGAACAAGGGGCTCCGATCCGACACCAAGGGTCACCCTGTAATTTTCACCGCCAAACGTGACGTAAACCGTCACCCCCCCTAACGCATTACGTCACCCCCCACCCTCCAAATACGCGGCATAGCGCTGGGGAAGCCCGGCATCCAGGAAGAGCCAGACCAGATCGGGGTCCAGGTGGCCGTCGTCGCTGAAACGCTGGAGTATCCGCACCGCCTCGTCCATGGACATGGCGGGTTTGTAGGGCCGATCGCCGGCGGTGAGGGCTTCGAAGACGTCGGCGATGCCCATCATGCGGGCCTGCCAGCTCATCTGACCGCGGGTCAGGCCCCGGGGGTAGCCTTTGCCGTCCATGAGCTCGTGGTGGCCGCCTGCGTATTCGGGAACGTGGCTCAGGTGCTTGGGCCAGGGCAGGGCTTCGAGCATGCGGATGGTGGCAACGATGTGGTGGTTGATGATTTCCCGCTCGGCCTCGGTCAGGGTGCCGGGGGGAATCGTCAGATTCTCGACTTCGTCGGCGCTGAGAAAATCGCGCTGCCACCCGGCTGGATCGGCCCCCCCCCAATGGGTCGCCAGGGCGCGCACCCGGGCCTGGCCGGTATGGCTCATGTGCTCTCGCCGCCCCGGTTCGCCCCGCGCAGAAAATCCCGGGCGGAATCGATTTCCGCCACGTCCCGGGCCTGAATCTGCCGGGCCTCCACCGCGTCGGCGCCGGCGGCGATGGCGCGCAAAAAGGCGATTTCGGCATCGCGCTTGAGGACCTCGCAACGGGTCTCGATAAGCTCGATGCTGTCGAACAGGGTTTGCAGCTTGGTGACCTTGTCCACCACATGGACGGGGCTGGTGATCTTGCCGCAGTCGTGCAGCAGGGCGGCGATGCGCAGTTCGTAGCGGTCCCGCTCAGTCAAGTGGAAATCGGCCAAGGGCCCTTCGCCGGCCGCGTCCGCCGCCTCGGTCAGCATCACGGTGAGAATGGGCACTTGCTGGCGGTGGGCGCTGGTGTAGGGGCTCTTATCGTCGATGGCCTGGTTGATCAGGCTGATGAACGACTCGAACAGCTCTTACAGCTGGCCGACCAGTTGCCGGTTGGTCAGGGCCACGGCCGCCTGGGAGGCCAGGGATTTGGCCAGGCGCTGGTCGGCGGCGGTAAAGGGCCAGCACCGCCCGTCCCGGTCTAGGGCGTTGATGAGCTGGAGAACGCCGATCACCTCGTTCTCGTGATCCTTCAGGGGTGCGGTCAGGAAGGAGCGGGAACGGTAGCCGTTGCGCGCGTCGAAGTTGCGCGTGCCGGAAAAATCGAAGCCTGCGGCCGCATAGGCGTCGCTGATATTGACCGTGCAGGCGTTGAGGTCGCAGTAGACGGTCACCAGGTTGTCGTTGGGACTACCGTCGGCGCGGCGTAGCGGCAGATCGGGGAAACGCTCTCCGGGCGCCTCCCGGCGCTACCGCTGAAAGACAGACCCAGGGAGTCGTTACGCGGGATGGCAAAGCGCAGGCGACTGCGATCGTCCGAGCACAGGTAGAAGGTTCCGCCACCGGTGCGGGTGATGTCCTTGGCCGCCACCAGCACGCGCTCCAGCAACCCGGGCAGATCGGTTTGGCTGGAAAGGGCGGCGCCGATGTCGTTGAGGCGCTCCAGCCGGGCGCTCCAGATCGTCGTAGGCACCCACCGAAAGCGCCATATCTACTGGCGAAGCGGTGATGTGATTGCCCAGCTCCACCCGATTCCTCCTTCGTCATGCGCAACCAGTCCGCCAGTCCCCTTGGCCTGAATGCCGGCAAGCCATCAAGCCGGCCGCTTCCCGGGAGTAGTGACGCCCCAGGCTACAGATCGAACGCCTGGTTGTGCCGCAGCATGCGCGGCGCTACGGCGACGGCCAAGGACTCCAGTTCAGCCATGGTTTCCTCGATCTGGCCGCTCTTGAGGTGGGTGACGAAGACTTCGGCGCCCCCCGCGTAGTGCACCAGCTCCTCCGCCAGTAGGGCTGGGCAGAGATGCTTCGACAGTTCGGCCAGTTGCCGTTCCCGGTTGGGGAAGGCGCACTCGATGACCAGTACGCGCAGGTCGGCGATGGCATTCAGCAGAGGCCACAGGGCCGGATTGCGGGTGGTGTCGCCGGTGAACACTAAGCTGCCCCGGGTGCCGGCCAGATGGTAGCCGACCGTGGGCACGGTGTGCTCCGCCGGTAGGGCGGTAACGTGCCGGGCACCGTCAGACCAGGCTTCGCCCGCCTCGATGGGGGCGTAGCAAAGCATGGGAGCAGCCGCAGGAATGGTGGCGAAATCGGGCCACACCTCCCAGTTGAAGATGTGCCGGGCCAGGGTATCGATCACCGCCTGGGGGGCATGAACGGTGATCGGCCGGCCGTCGCGACGATCCATCACCGTGTCGAGCAGCAGCGGCAGGCAGGCAATGTGGTCCAGGTGGGCGTGGGTGAGGAAGACGTGGTCGATGGCCGCCAGTTCGGCCAGGGACAATTCGGCGACGCCGGTGCCGGCGTCGATCAGGATGTCGTGGTCCACCAGGAAGGCAGTGGTACGCAAGTGCCCCCCGCCGATGCCGCCACTACAGCCGAGCACGCGGACTTTCATGCCACACCGCTCCCGGAACCGAGGCGGAAGGCCATGCGCACAGCGGCGATCTCGATGATGTCGCCATTGGCCAGACGTTGGACCGGCGCAGTCACCGGCCGGTCGTTGACCAGGGGGTGGTGCGGGCCTTCCACGTAGCGGAGGGCGTAGCCATCGGGCTCGCGCAGCACCAGCACCACCTGGACCCCGGGCTTGCCCAGGGTGGTCTTGTCCTTGTCGAGCCCGAGCCGGCGCCCCTGGTTGTTGCCGTTGAGCACTTCGAGGTAGGCGCCGCCGGCCGTGGCCGCGCCGGGAGCGGTACCGCTCGGCTGCGATGCAGCCGCCGCAGGCGCAGAGGATTGGGCACGGGTCGTGTAGCTGCGGGCAAAGGCCGACTCGGTCGACTTGCCCTCGCCCCCTGGCACCTGGCTGTCCACCGCCAGGGCCTCGCCGTAGCTGGCCGGGTCGCCCGGCCCCGGCGGCGCATTGAAGAACTTGAGCTTGTACTTGCCCAGTTCGATCACGTCGCCGCTTTGCAGCACCACCTTCTTCACCGGCTGGCCGTTCACCAGAGTGCCGTTGGTGCTGTCCAGGTCTTCCAGAAAGGAATCGTTGAGCACGGTGACGATGGCGGCGTGCTCGCCGGAAATGGCCAGATTCTCGATCTGGATGTCGTTGCTGGGCTTGCGGCCGATGGAAATGCGCTGCGTGCTCAATTCCACTTCCTTGAGCACCAGACCATCCATGGAAAGAACCAGCTTCGCCATATTCCCCCGCTCCATCGGCCCCATGCCGTGCCGGAATTGTGGCAGCGCCCTTCCGGCCCCGTCAAACGGGGAGGGAGCGCCACTGTGCATTCCGTCGCACCGGAAAATTCCCAGTCTCTTCACCCGCGGCCCAGCGCCCGGTACCGCGGCCGCTCATTGTTTTACGCCCCGCTCTTGGCGGGGAGGCAGCCGCCGTTCAGCCCTCGTCGGCCTCTGCGGCGCGCACGTCCTGGCGCCACGCCAGCCAGCGTCCCAGGGCCACCACCAGCACGGCGCCCAGAGCACCACCCAGCCAGTGATGGAACGGCGCGCCAGGCGCCTCGGCGCCGAGCAATTTGTCCAGGTAGGGATGGGTCACCGGATCGGTGACCAGCATGGTGCCGGCCACCCAGCCGAGCAGGCCGCCGCCAGCCATGATGATGGCCGGGTAACGGTCCATCAGCTTCATCACCCCCTGGCTGGCTCCGATGATGAAGGGCACGCTGACCGCCAGGCCGAACACGATCAGGGGCAGACTGCCCTCGGCGGCAGCGGCCACGGCCACCACGTTGTCCAGGCTCATGACGAAGTCGGCGGCGATGATGGTGCGCACCGCACCCCACAGGTGTTCGGAGGCCGGCAGGTCGTGCTCTTCCTCGGTTTCCGGGACGATCAGTTTGATGCCGATCCACAGCAGCAGCAGTCCGCCGATGATCTTGAGGAAGGGCAGGTCGAGCAGGCTGGTGGCGAAGAAGGTGAACAGCACCCGCAACCCCAGGGCGCCGGCCACGCCCCACAGCACGCCGAGGCGGCGCTCGCGCTGGGGCAGGTTGCGGCAGGCCAGGGCGATGACCACGGCGTTGTCGCCCGAGAGCAGGATGTCGATGATGATGATCTGGGCCACGGCGGCCCAGAAGGCGGGGTTGTCGAGGGCGACGCTCATACGCGGAATCGAAGCCTGTTCGCGGGGGAATCGTAGGGATGGGGACAAGCCGGAGCCCGTCCAGGGCACAACGCGCGGCACAACGAAAAAGGGCAGGCACGACGGCCCGCCCTTGCGCGCACCGGGGCCCGTGGCCCCGGCTAGTCGCGATGTTACAGCAGGGACTTGAGCAACCGACCCATTTCGGACGGGTTGCGGGTCACCTTAAAGCCGCACTCTTCCATGATGGCGAGCTTAGCATCGGCGGTGTCGGCACCGCCGGAGATCAGGGCGCCGGCATGGCCCATGCGCTTGCCCGGAGGGGCGGTGACGCCGGCGATGAAGCCGACCACCGGCTTCTTCATGTTGGCCTTGCACCACATGGCGGCTTCCGCCTCGTCCGGACCGCCGATCTCACCGATCATGATCACAGCGTCGGTGTCGGGATCGTCGTTGAACATGCGCATCACGTCGATGTGCTTGAGGCCGTTGATCGGGTCGCCGCCGATACCGACCGCGGAAGACTGGCCGAGACCGATTTCGGTCAGCTGGGCCACGGCTTCGTAGGTCAGGGTGCCGGAGCGGGAAACCACGCCGATGCGGCCCTTGCGGTGGATGTGGCCGGGCATGATGCCGATCTTGATTTCATCGGGGGTGATCAGGCCGGGGCAGTTGGGGCCGAGCAGCAGGGTTTCCTTGCCGCCGGCGGCAACCTTGGCCTTCATCTTGTTGCGCACTTCCAGCATGTCGCGGACGGGGATGCCTTCGGTGATGCAGATGGCCAGATCCAGGTCGGCCTCGACGGCTTCCCAGATGGCGGCAGCGGCGCCGGCGGGCGGCACGTAGATCACGGAAACGGTGGCACCGGTGTCAGCGGCCGCATCCTTGACGGAACCGTAGATGGGGATGTCGAAGATCTTCTCGCCCGCCTTCTTGGGGTTCACGCCGGCGACGAAGCAGTTCTTGCCGTTGGCGTATTCCTGGCACTTCTCAGTGTGAAACTGGCCGGTCTTACCGGTGATGCCCTGGGTGATGACCTTGGTGTCTTTGTTGATCAGGATGGACATTCAATAACTCCTTACTTGACCGCAGCGACGATCTTCTCGGCCGCTTCGGCCATGGTGTCGGCGGCGATGATCGGCAGACCGGAATCCTTCAGAATCTGCTTGCCCAGGTCTTCGTTGGTGCCCTTCATGCGGACCACCAGCGGCACGGACAGCTTCACTTCCTTGGCAGCGGTGACCACGCCGGTGGCGATGGTGTCGCAGCGCATGATGCCGCCGAAGATGTTCACCAGGATGCCCTTGACCTTGGGGTTCTTGAGCATGATCTTGAAGGCTTCGGTGACCTTCTCGGTGGTGGCGCCGCCGCCCACGTCCAGGAAGTTGGCCGGCTCGGCGCCGAACAGCTTGATGGTGTCCATGGTGGCCATGGCCAGGCCGGCACCGTTCACCAGGCAGCCGATGTTGCCGTCCAGGGAGATGTAGGCCAGGTCGAACTTGGAGGCTTCGATTTCGTCGGCGTCCTCTTCATCCAGGTCACGGTAGGCGACGATCTCGGGATGGCGATAGAGGGCGTTGGAGTCGAAGTTGAACTTGGCGTCCAGGGCCTTGATGTTGCCGTTGCCTTCCAGGATCAGCGGGTTGATTTCCGCCAGGGAGGCATCGGTCTCCATGTAACACTGGTACAGCTTCTTGATCTCGGCCTGGGCCTTGGCGACGGAGTCGGCAGGCACGCCGATGCCCTGAGCCAGATTCAGGGTTTGCTGGTCGGTGATGCCGACCAGGGGATCAACGAATTCCTTGAGAATCTTCTCGGGGGTAGCGTGGGCCACTTCCTCGATGTCCATGCCGCCTTCGGAGGAGGCCATCACGGCAACCTTCTGGGTCGCGCGGTCGGTCAGCACGGCCAGATAGTATTCCTTCTTGATGTCGGCGCCTTCTTCGATCAGCAGGCGATTGACCTTCTGGCCTTCGGGGCCGGTCTGGTGAGTCTTGAGCTGCATGCCCAGGATCTGGCTCGCGTACTGACGCACTTCATCCAGGGACTTGGCGACCTTCACGCCGCCACCCTTGCCGCGACCGCCGGCGTGGATCTGGGCCTTGACGACCCACACCTTGCCACCCAGTTCCTCGGCGGCCTTGACGGCTTCATCGACGGAAAAGGCAGGGGTGCCGCGCGGCGTGGTCACGCCGAACTTTCTCAGGATCTCTTTCCCCTGATATTCGTGGATCTTCATGCGATTTCCTTGCTTGAGTTGAGTTGCGGAGCAAATGCAGGCGAAAGCTGTAGGTACCGCTTCCTACCCGACCGATTGGCAGCAGCGCGCCGGATCGTTGCCCGCCTCGCCCTTGCAGGCGGAACGGACCCCGGTCGCCGCGGCCGAAACTGGCGCTGGTTGTTGCAGGGCAACAGCCGAGAGCGAGGCGGAAGCCCCCGCCTCGGAAGGGAGGCCGCCCCGGTACCAGCGCGGATAGTAGCGCCGGACCACCGGGGAGGTGGTCTCCAAAGCATGACACCGGTCGAGCTGGAAAGGCTTCTGACCGGTGTCTTCGTTGTCGGTAATCTCGCTGGCGTAGGTTTGCAGGGCCGCGGTGGGAATCTGCAGGGCCAGCTCGGTGAGGTGGGAACAGCCGAGGGTGCCGCCCAAACGCTCCTTGACCGCCTGACGGAACCCCTGGAACAGGTTCAGGCCAACCAGGGCGCGATAGGCGGGCGTGATGCGGTCGCAGTCGCCCATGTAGGGCGTGGCGTCGGAGGAAGCCGCGGCATCCACCACGAAGAAGCGGGCATCGATGGTCAGGCGCAGCCACAGGTCGTGGACTGCCTCGCCTTGGCGGCGCACACCGGAGGACAACGCGTAGTCGTGGTCCTTGGTGTCGGTCAGGCGCGCCTCGATATCCCACAGGCCATCGTCACGCTTAAAGCCTTCCAGCACCACCTGGCGGAGGTGCATCCGCCGGCGTGGCGCGGACGGAGGAGGCAGGGGCATCGCGTCGATTCCTGGGGCGAGGGTGTTCGATTGGCCCGAAGCACCGGGCGCAAACGCCCTCCGGCCCCCGGGTACGGAGTCCGCCATTCTAACACAAGCCGAAAAACAACCCGCCTGTTTTTGTATGCATAATTATGGAATCAAATTACGCTAACAACATTTCCGTAGCAAAAGCGCCGCCATACTCCGGTCGGCATGCAATCCGCACGAAAAAAGGCGGCCGGCACCCCCCGGCGCCCCGGAAATGGGCGCTATTATTCGCCCTGCAAGCGGCCTGCCCTTCCTGCCCCGCACCGCCCAAGAACGCTCCATTCACGGGAAACAGCGCATGAAAACAATATTCCTGGTGGACGACTCCGCCACCATCCTGCTCAGCATCTCCAGCATCCTCACCAAGGCCGACCTGCTCATCACCGATCTCAACATGCCCGGCATGAACGGCATCGAGTTCATCAAGGAAGTGCGCAAGCTGCCGGCCTGCCGCTTCATGCCCATCCTCTTCCTCACCACCGAGTCGGAGCAAAGCAAGCGCCTCGAGGCCAAGGCCGCCGGCGCTTCGGGCTGGATCGTCAAACCCGCCACCGCGGACCAGTTGCTCAACACCATCAAGCTGGTGCTGCGCTAACCCCTGTCCGCCTAGGAGCTTTACCGATGCCCCAGTCCCTGTTCGGACGGATCACCCTGGTCTACCTGGCCGTGGCCCTGAGCGCGGCGATCATCGTCTTCTTCGCCCACGACTGGTTCCACGACCAGCTTCTGACCGGCCTCGGCATCGCCCAGCCCCTGGGCGACGCGGTGGGCACCGTGGTGATCCTGGCCGCGGCCTTTCTCGGCCAGCGCCTGGTGTCCATCGCCTTCTTCCGCGACTACGCCTACGGCATGGCAACCGCCGCCCAGGACATGACGGCCAAGGGCAGCGCCGTGCGCACCATCACCGACGAGGTGGCGGCCGAACTGGAAGGCGTGCCCGCCTTCAACGACGTGCTGCGCGGCCAACTCAAGGACGTGGTTGCCGAAACCGAGGGCGCCGCCTACCAGATCACCGAGCGGCTGCAATCCATCGACGATGTGGTGACCCGCCTCAACGACTTCGTCCAGGCCAGTTCCGACGAAGCGGCGCAGCGTATCGAGTCGGCCGAGGCCCGCATCTCCGACAACACCCACCTGATGTCGGAAATGCGCTCCTATATCCAGAACCGCCTGGAGGAGGCGGAACGGGACCAGCACCGGGTCAACCAGGTGGTCACCGACGCCCGAGAGCTGGGCACCCTCACCGGCCTGATCAAGGACATCGCCGCTCAGACCAACCTGCTGGCCCTCAACGCCGCCATCGAAGCCGCTCGGGCCGGCGAGGCCGGCCGCGGCTTCGCCGTGGTCGCCGACGAGGTGCGCAAGCTGTCCTCGGAGACCGAGGCCGCGGTACAGAAGATCAACCAGGGCATCTCCGGCGTGGCCGAATCCATCGCCACCCAGTTCCAGGACAAGCTTTCCAACTCCAGCTTGGACAAGGAGCGCAACGCCCTGGAAACCTTCGCCGAGCGGCTCGACGACCTGGGCAGCCGCTACGAGGAACTGATGCGCAGCGAGGCCGTGGTGCTCAGCACCATCCGCCAGTCCAGCGGCGAGCTGGCCCAGATGTTTGTCGAGGCCGTGGCCAGCGTGCAGTTCCAGGACGTCACCCGGCAGCAGCTCGAACAGATCGGCGAAGCCCTGAGCGAACTGGCGGCCCACGCCAAGCTGCTGTGCGAGCGGCTGCGCCAGTCCGACGACGAGACCCTGGCCTACCGCCCCCTGGCCGAACACCTCAACGACCTGTACGGCAAATACGTGATGCAGCGCCAGCGCGAAACCCACGCCAAGGCCCTGGGCCACGCTTCCACCACCGATGGCGGCAAGACCGCCAGCGCCCCGCCCCAGGTCGAGCTATTCTGACCCCCACCGACGCACGCCAAGGCCCGCCATGCCCGCCCCCCTGCGCCTGACCTTCACCGACGACATGACCATCTACAACGCCGCCGCCCAGAAGGCCCAGTTGCTTGAGGCCCTGGACGCCGGCCAGGACCTGGAAATCGACCTCTCCCTGGTGGCCGAAATCGACACCGCCGGTTTCCAGCTGCTGCTGCTCGCCAAGCGCGAGGCCTCCACCCGGGGCTGCGCCGCCCGCATCGTCGCCCACAGCCCGGCGGTGCGCGAGGTCATCGATTTCTACCGCATGGCCGCCCACTTCGGCGACCCCCTGATCATTTCCGCCCGGGAAGGAGAACCCCAGCATGGATGAACTGCTCGCCGTCTTCGCCCAGGAGGCCCGCGAACAGGTGGCCGCCATGGAGGCCGGCCTGCTCCAGCTGGAGGACAACCCGGCCGACCACGACCTGATCAACGGCATCTTCCGCGCCGCCCACACCGTCAAGGGGGGGGCCGGCACGGTGGAATGCACCTTCATCGTGGATTTCACCCATGCCGTGGAAGGCGTCCTGTCGCGCATGCGCGACAGCGAGATTCAGGCCAACGGCGACCTGGTGGCCCTGCTGCTGGCCTGCTCTGACCACATGGCCAGCCTGATCGGCGTGCTCGAGGCCGGCCAGGAGGCCCCGCCCGACGATCTGGCCCTGGAGGGCCGGGACCTGAAGCACCGCCTGGAAACCGACTGGCTGGGCGCCACGGCCGGCCACCCGGCCGAAAAGATCGACCCGGTGCACGCCTCCGGCGGCGGCCCGGTGGCCGGCAGCGACTGCTGGCACATCTCCCTGCGCTTCGGCCAGAACGTGCTGAAGAGCGGCATGGACCCGCTCAACTTCCTGCGCTACCTGGCCACACTGGGCAGCATCGACAGCCTGGAAACCCTGTCCGACGCCATGCCCCCGGCGGCCGAGATGGACCCGGAAAACTGCTACCTGGGCTTCGAGATCCGCTTCCGCAGCGGCGCCGGCAAGGCCGAGATCGAGCAGGTATTCGACTTCGTCCGGGACGAATGCGAACTGCGCATCCTGCCTCCCAACAGCCGCGTCAACGACTACATCGAGCTGATCGCCGCCCTGCCCGAGGACCCGTTGCGCCTGGGCGAAATCCTGGTGCGCATCGGCGCCCTGACCCAGGCCGAGCTGGACGAGGGGCTGACCCTCCAGGCCGCCCCGGCGGATACCGAAGCGGCACCTGCCCACCTGCCCCTGGGTGAAATCCTGGTCGAGCAGAAGCTGGTCCAGCCCGAAGTGGTGGAAGCCGCCGCCGCCAAGCAGAAACAGGTGGCCGACAAGAAGGCCGCCGAGGCCCGGCTGATCCGCATCCAGGCCGACAAGCTCGACCGCCTGATCGACCTGGTGGGCGAACTGGTGATCGCCGGCTCGGCGGTGAACCTGCTGGCCTCCAAGGCCGGGCTGTCCGACCTGGGCGAGGCCACCGAAGTGGTCAGCCGCCTGGTCGAGAACATCCGCGACCAGGCCCTGGCCCTGCGCATGGTGCAGATCGGCGAGACCTTCGGCCGCTTCCAGCGGGTGGTGCGCGACGTCTCCCGGGAACTGGGCAAGGACATCGAACTGGTGATCCAGGGCGGCGAGACCGAGCTCGACAAGAGCGTCGTGGAAAAAATCGGCGACCCCCTGATGCATCTGGTGCGCAACGCCATGGACCACGGCGTCGAATCCGCCGAGGCGCGCCTCGCCGCCGGCAAGTCGGCCCGGGGCCGGCTGCTGCTCAACGCCTTCCACGACTCGGGCAGCATCGTCATCGAGGTGGCCGACGACGGCGGCGGCCTGAATCGGGAACGCATCCTCAAGAAGGCCCAGGAAAAGGGCCTGGTGCCCCCGGGCCAGACCCTCACCGACAACGAGATCAACCACCTCATCTTCGAGCCCGGCTTCTCCACCGCCGACCAGGTGTCCAACCTGTCCGGCCGGGGCGTGGGCATGGACGTGGTCAAGCGCAACATCACCGCCCTGCGCGGCCGGGTGGACATCGAGTCCGAACCGGGCCTGGGCACCCGCTTCGCCATCCGCCTGCCCCTCACCCTGGCGATCATCGATGGCTTCCTGGTCGGCGCCGGGCGCGCCGCCTACGTGGTGCCCCTGGATGCGGTGGTGGAATGCCTGGAGTTGCAGATCGATTCCGACGCCCGCAACGTCATCAATCTGCGCGGCGAGGTGCTGCCCTTCATCCGCCTGCGCGACCTGTTCGGCATCGAAGGCCCCCGGCCCGTCCGGGAGAACGTGGTGGTAGTCAAGATCGCCGGACAGAAGGCCGGCCTGGTGGTGGACCAGTTGCTCGGCGAATTCCAGACCGTGATCAAGCCCCTGGGCGCCCTCTTCCGCAACCTGCGCGGCATCGGCGGCTCCACCATCCTGGGCAGCGGTGAGGTCGCCCTGATCCTGGACGTGCAGGCCCTGGTGCAGATCGCCAGCCGCACCGAGGAACAACGCCGGCCCGCCCCGGCCCGCCCCGACGCCCTGCCGGCGCTGGCGGCCAGCCCGGCCAGCCACTGACATCCGACAGTCCCCCTTCGTTTTCGCCTTACCCAGATTCCCAAACTTCTGATCGGAGCCCTTATGTTCGGAAACCTACGCATCGGTGTGCGCCTTGGCATTGCCTTCGCCACCCTGCTCGCCCTACTGATCGCCATCTCACTGCTGGCCGTCGGCAAGCTGAACCAGGTCAACGGCGAGATCAACCGCATCGTCAACGAGCGCTTCCCCAAGGTGGTGGCGGCCAACGCCATCATCGACCAGCTCAACCTGGCGGCGCGCACCACCCGCAACATGCTGCTGCTCGACAACCAGGAAGCGATCAAGCACGAAGCCGACCGCATCCCGCCGGCCAGCAAAATCATTTCCGAGCAGATGGCCTTCCTGGAGAAGGAAGCCCAGACTGCCGATGAAAAAGCCACCATCGAGAAGGTCAAGACCGCCCGGGCCGCCTACACCGAACAACTGCGCAAACTGATCGGCCTGATGGAAAAGAGCCAGCGCAGCGAAGCCCTGACGGTGATGATGGGCGACATGCGCGCCACCCAGCAGGCCTACTTCAAGGAGCTGGAAGCCCTGATCGCCCAGGAGACCAGGACGATGCAGGAGGCCGGCAAGGCCGCCGACGCCCTGGCCCAGGCCACCCGCACCCAGCTGATCATCGCCGCCGCCGTGGCCGTGCTGATCGCCCTGGTCTTCGCCGTGTTCATCACCCGCAGCATCACCCGTCCCCTGGGCGAAGCCGTGTCCGCCGCCAACCGGCTGGCCGAAGGCGACCTGACCCTGACCCTCGACGCCCAGCACAAGGATGAAACCGGCCAGCTGCTGTCGGCCATGGGCCACATGGTCGGCAAGCTGTCCCAGATCATCGGTGAGGTGCGCGGCGCCGCCAACGGCCTGTCCTCCGCCTCCCAGCAGGTTTCCGCCACGGCCCAGAGCCTGTCCCAGTCGGCGTCCGAGCAGGCCGCCAGCGTCGAGGAAATCACCTCCACCCTGGAACAATCCGCCGCCTCGGTGACCCAGAACTCCGAAAACGCCAAGGTCACCGACGGCATGGCCGCCAAGGCCGCCCAGGAAGCCGGTGAAGGCGGCGTCGCCGTGACCGAGACGGTGAGCGCCATGAAGAAGATCGCCGACCGCATCGGCATCGTGGACGACATCGCCTACCAGACCAACCTGCTGGCCCTCAACGCCGCCATCGAGGCGGCCCGGGCCGGCGAGCACGGCAAGGGCTTCGCCGTGGTGGCCGCCGAGGTGCGCAAGCTGGCCGAACGCAGCCAGGTGGCCGCCCAGGAAATCGGCGAACTGGCCGGCTCCTCGGTCAGCCTGGCGGAAAAGGCCGGCCGCCTGCTCGATGAGATGGTGCCCTCGATCCGCCGCACCTCCGACCTGGTGCAGGAAATATCCTCGGCCTCCGAGGAGCAGAACTCGGGCATCAACCAGATCAACCAGGCCATGAACCAGCTCAACCAGGCCACCCAGCAGAACGCCTCGGCCTCCGAGGAGCTGGCCGCCACCGCCGAGGAAATGGGCGCCCAGGCCGAACAACTGCAAGGCCTGATGCTCTTCTTCCGCGTCGCCGAGGACGGCCAGCGCAGCGCTCCGCGTAACACCGCCGCCAGCGCCCCGCGCAGCAGCGCGGCCCCCCGCGCGGCGGTTCCCACGGCCTCCCGCCCCGCCCCCCTCGCGCTCGACGAGCGCGACTTCGAACGCTTCTGAGGAGATCGCCATGGGCCAGATCGTTCCCCACGCCACCCTGCCCGCCCAGGCTCCCACCGGAGCCCTGGCCGCCGCCGGTGACGCCCACCAGGTGCTCACCTTCACCCTGGGCGGCGAGCTGTTCGCCATCGGCATCCTCAACGTCAAGGAAATCATCGAGTACGGCCAGGTCACCGAGATTCCCATGATGCCGGGCTTCATCCGCGGGGTGATCAACCTGCGCGGCGCCGTGGTACCGGTAATCGACCTGTCGGCCCGCTTCGGCGGTGCCCAGAGCACGGTGGGCAAGCGCACCTGCATCGTCATCGTGGAAGCCCCCACCGGCGAGGACGGCCTGCGCCACGACATCGGCGTGGTGGTGGACGCCGTGTCCGAGGTCCTCGACATCCCCGCCGGCGACGTGGAGCCACCGCCGGCCTTCGGCGCCCGCCTGCGCACCGACTTCATCGCTGGCATGGGTCGGGTGGCCGGCCGCTTCGTCATCATCCTCGACGCGGCCAAAGTGCTGTCGGTGGATGAACTGGCCCTGCTCTCCAGCCTGGACGGCGCCCCGGCCCAGGCCAGCCACGCCACTCACGATGCCTGAGGCTGCGGTCCCCCAGCCCTTCCGGGAGATCGGCGCCCTCACGGCCCGGGAATTCGCCCTTTTCCGCGACCTGATCTATTCCCTGGCCGGCATCGCCCTGTCGGACGGTAAGCAGGTGCTGGTATCGGGGCGCCTGATGCGGCGCCTCAAGGAACTGAGGCTGACCAGCTACGGCGACTACTATCGCCTGGTCACCTCGGGCCAGCACGCCGACGAGCAGCAGCGCATGGTGGATTTGCTCACCACCAACGAAACCTATTTCTTCCGCGAGCCGAAGCACTTCGACTTCCTCGCCCAGGTGGCCGCCGAGCACGGCAAGCGCCCCTTCCAGGTGTGGAGTGCCGCCAGCTCCTCGGGGGAAGAGGCCTACACCATGGCCATGGTCCTGGCCGAAACCCTGGGGCTCGACGCCCCCTGGCGCATCTTCGGCTCGGACATCAGCCGCCAGGTGCTGGCCCGGGCCGAGCGCGGCCATTACTCGCTGGACCGCACCGACGGCATCCCCCCCGGCCTGCTGCGCAAGTACTGCCTGAAAGGGGTGCGCAGCCAAGCCGGCACCTTCATGATCGGCCGGGAATTGCGCGAACATGTGACATTTCGCCCGGTGAACCTCATTGCTCCCCTGCCGGACGTACCCACCTGTGATGTAATCTTCCTGCGCAATGTCATGATCTACTTCGACCTGGAAACCAAGCGCCAGGTCGTGGCCAATCTGGCATCCAGGCTCAGGCCCGGCGGGCACTTCATCGTCGGACACTCGGAAACCCTCAACGGCATTTCCGAAACCCTGAAAAGCGTGGCCCCCACCATCTACCGCAAACCCTGACGTCCAGGCCACCGCCGCCCGTGCCCTTGCCCCCCGCCCGACATCCCGCAGAAAACACCGAGGCAGAACCACTGACCGAGGTCTTCCTCAATCCGGGGGAATTCCATTTCGGCGGCGGCCGGACCCGCATCCGCACCCTGCTCGGCTCCTGCGTGGCCATTTCCCTCTGGCATCCCCAGCGCCGCATCGGCGGCCTGTGCCACTTCATGCTGCCGACCCGGGCAGCCAAGGCGGCCATGACCGCCCAGGACGGCCGCTACGCCGATGGCGCCCTGGCCCTCTTCGACGCGGCCATCCGGCACGCCGGCTGCCGCCCCGACGAATTCGTCGCCAAGGTGTTCGGCGGCGGCAACATGTTCCCCGGCCGTGAGGCCAAGGCCGGGCTGGAAGTAGGCCAGCGCAACATCGAGCAGGCCGAAGCCCTGCTCAAGGAACGCCGCATCCCCATCGTCGCCCGCCACCTGGGCGGCGACGGCCACCGCAAGCTGGTTTTCGACATCTGGAGCGGCGACGCCTGGCTCGCCTTCCAGGAAGCCCCCCGCGATCTGCCAAGGACATCCCCATGAGCACTCCCATCAAGGTCATGATCGTGGACGACTCCGCCGTGGTGCGGCAAGTCGTCCGCCAAACCCTGACGAATGCCCCGGGCATCGAGGTGCTCGGCGCCGCCCCGGACCCGCTCTTCGCCCTGGAGCACATGCGCCGCCAGTGGCCCGACGTGATCGTCCTGGACATCGAGATGCCGCGCATGGACGGCCTGACCTTCCTCAAGAAGATCATGGCCGAGCGCCCCACCCCGGTGGTGATCTGCTCGTCCCTCACCGAAAAGGGCGCCCAGGCCACCATGGACGCCCTGGCCGCCGGCGCCGTCTCGATCATCACCAAGCCCAAGGCGGGGCTCAAACAGTTTCTCGAAGACGCCCATTCCGACCTGGTCGGCGCCGTCAAGGCCGCCGCCCGGGCCAACGTGCGCAAACTGATTCCCTCACTGCCAACCGTAGGAGCCGATGGCGTGCTCAAAGTGCCGCCCAAACTCACCGCCGACGCAATCCTCTCCCCGGGCCTGGGGACGGGGGCGGCCATGATCGGCACCACCGAAAAGATCGTCGCCATCGGCACCTCCACCGGCGGCACCCAGGCCCTGGAGGCCGTGCTGACCAGGCTGCCGGCGGTAAGCCCGGGCATCGTGGTGGTCCAGCACATGCCGGAAAAATTCACCGCCCTGTTCGCCGAACGGCTCAACAGCCTCTGCCAGATCGAGGTGCGGGAGGCCAAGCACGGCGACCGGGTACGCCCCGGCCTGGCCCTGATCGCCCCCGGCGGCAAGCACATGCTGCTGTCGCGCAGCGGCGCCCAATACACCGTGGAGGTGGTGGACGGCCCCCTGGTGAACCGGCACCGGCCCAGCGTGGACGTGTTGTTCCGTTCCTGCGCCAAGTTCGCCGGCAAGAACGTGCTGGGCATCATCATGACCGGCATGGGCGACGACGGCGCCCGGGGCCTCAAGGAGATGGCCGATGCCGGGGCCAACACGGTGGCCCAGGACGAAGCCACCTGCGTTGTGTTCGGCATGCCCAAGGAAGCGATTAAGCTGGGCGGCGCCAAGACGGTGCTGCCCCTAGAGAAGATTCCCGAAGCCATCCTGGCCTCGGCACGCTGATCCCGCCGCCGGCGGACCAACTCCCCGCCGGCCGGCTCCGCTCCTCAGGCCCCGGCCGTTTCCTGGAACAGGTAGGCGTCGCGGAAGGGTTCCGGCGCCACCGGCGGGCTGATCAGGTAGCCCTGCATGAAGTCGCAGCCGAGGCCGGCCAGGAAATCGCGCTGGTCCTCGGCCTCGACCCCTTCGGCCAGCACCAGCAGCTTGAGGGAGCGGGCCATGTTGACGATGGTGGCAGCAATGGTGGCATCGTCGGCGCTGCTGGCGATGTCGCGCACGAAGGTGCGGTCGATCTTGAGCTTGTCGAGGGGGAAGCGCTTCAGGTAGGCCAGGGACGAGTAGCCCGTGCCGAAGTCGTCGATGGACAGGCTGACGCCGCGCGCCTTGAGGCGGTGCAGCACCTCCACCGCCCGCTCCCCGTCTTGCATCATAATGCTCTCGGTCAGTTCCAGTTCGAGCAGTTCCGGCGGCAGGCCGCTATCGGTCAGAGCCTGGGCCACCGTCTCTTCCAGGCCGGCATGGCGGAATTGCAGGGCGGACAGATTCACCGCCACCGGCACCGGTACCAGCCCCCGGGCTTCCCGGTCCAACTGCCATGCCCGGGCCTGGCGACAGGATTCGCGCAGCACCCACTCGCCCAGGGCGATGATCAGGCCACAGTCCTCGGCCACCGGGATGAAGCGCCCCGGCGGCAACAGGCCCAGTTCCGGATGCTGCCAGCGCACCAGGGCCTCCATGCCCACCAGCCGTCCTTCCTCCCCGCGGCGCAGGCTGACCTGGGGCTGGTAGTGCAGGATGAACTCGTCGCGCTCCAGGGCGCGCCGCAGGCTGGTTTCCAGGGACAGGCGCTCCAGCACCCGCGCATTCATGTCGGCGGTGAAGAAATGGAAGGCGTTCCGCCCCGATTCCTTGCTGTGGTACATGGCGGTGTCGGCGTTCTTGACCAAGGTCGCCGCATCCAGGCCGTCATCAGGGAAGACGCTGATGCCGACGCTGACGGTCACCATCAGGTCGTGGCCGTCCACCGCGTAGGGCCGTCCCAGCGAGGTCAGCAGCTTGCCGGCCACCACCGCCGCGTCCTGGGGCGAGTCGATTTCCGGCAGCAGCACCACGAACTCGTCGCCGCCCGGACGAGCCACCGTGTCGGTGCTGCGCACCTCGGTCTGGATGCGCCCGGCCACCTGGCGCAGCAGGGCGTCCCCCACCTGGTGCCCCAGAGAATCGTTGATGTTCTTGAACCGGTCCAGGTCGAGGAACAGCACCGCCAGTTGCCGCCGATCCCGGGCCGCCTGCCCCAGGGCTTGGACCAGGCGGTCGGCCAGCAGGGTGCGGTTGGGCAGGTCGGTGAGGGGGTCGTGCTCGGCCAGGTGGCGAATGCGGGCCTCGGAATTCTTGCGCTCGGTGATGTCGGCGAACACCGCCACGTAATGGCGCCGCGCGGCGCTCCCGGAGGCGGCGGCCTGGCTGCCGGCTTCGTCGTCCACCACGAAGATCGACAGCCATTCCGGATACACCTCGCCGTCCTTGCGCCGGTTCCAGATTTCCCCCTGCCAGTTGCCCTGGTAGTTGAGGGACTGCCACATGGCGGCGTAGAACTCCGGGCCGTGACGGCCCGAGGCCAGGATGCGCGGGTCCTGGCCGATCACCTCGTCGGGCTGGTAGCCGGTGATGGCGGTGAAGGCCTTGTTCACCGACAGGATGCGGTTGCCGGTATCGGTGATGACGATGCCCTCGCCGGAGCCGGCGAAGACGGTGGCCGCCAGTTGCAGTTGGGCCTCGGCCCGGCAGCGGGCGGTGATGTCGTGGATGATCGAATAGGTGAGCCGCCGACCCCGCACCTCCATGACCCCGGCGTGCACTTCCACCTCGCGGATCTCGCCGTCGGCCAGGCGGTGGCGCAGGTGATAGTAGGGGCGCCCTTCCTGGTGGGCCAGGCGCTTTTCCGCCTCCACCTCCGCCGGTTCCAGGGCGCTGATGGTCCAGACCGACATGCCGGTGAGGCGGTCCCGGGAATAGCCGTAGAAACGGCACGCCGCCGGGTTGGCATCGACGATGCGTCCGGCCGCCGGGTCCGACAGCAGCATCACCGACGTATTGTTCTCGAACATCTGCCGGTAGCGGGCCTCGCTCTCGTGCAGCGCCTCTTCCCGGGAGCGGCGCTCGTCGATGTCCTCCACCATGATGATCAGCCCCTGGGCGGGCTGGGTCGCATCGAGCAGGCAGGCGTAGAAATTGGCCCAGAACACCTGGCCGGAACGGCGCCGGAAGCGCCGCTCGAACTTGGCCACCCCGCCATGGCCGAGCGCCGGATAGAGCTGCCGACCGAAGGATTCGAAATCCTCGCGGTCCAGGTAATAGGGTTCCACCGTCTGGTCGGCGGCCTCGGCCGGGGTCCAGCCGAACATGGTCTCGAACACCCGGTTGACCCGGATCAGGCGGCGGTCCTGGACCAGGCCGATGACGATGGGGCTGGCGTCGAGGATTGATTGCAGTTCGTTGGCCCGCTCCTCGGCCAGCCCGCGAGCCTCCGCCAGTTCCTGCAAGATCGAGCGGAACTCCTCGGCGATGCGGCCGATCTCGTCGCGGCTGGCCGGGGTCGGCGCCCCGGGGAACGCCAGGGGATGGCCCGGGTCCTCGCGCAGCAGGCGGACTTGGCCGCGCAACCGCGCCAGAGGCGCCAAGATGCGCCGGGCGCCGAACCACACCGCAATCCCGACCAGGGCGGTGCCCAGGACCAGGAAGGCCACCACGGTCCGTTGCAGCACGCGGATTGGCGCATAGGCTTCCTCCGTGGGCAGCACCGCCCCCACGACCCAGCCGGTGGAACGGACTGTGCGGAACGCCAGCACGGCCGGCTGGCCGTAGCTGGTGACGCCGTCGCGTACGCCTTCGAAGCCGTGCAGGGCCTGGTCGAGCAGCGGGTTGGCACCCACCGGCGCCGCCACCTTGAGGATGCGCTCGGGGAAACGGCTGACCAGAGCGATGCGGTTCTGGGTGACGACCGTGAAGTGGCCGGTCTTGCCTACTGGCCGGGTGGCCAGGCCGCCCAAGAAGTTGGGCTGGTTGACCCGCAGCAACCCGGCCAGGTAGCCGGCCACGCCGCCTTGGGGCGTCGGCACGGGTACCAGCACGGCCTGGATCGGCTCCTGAACGACCGGCCCCCGGTAGGGCGGCGGCACGATCACGCCGCCAGGAGTGGCGGCATCGCGGCCATAAGGCAGATAGGGGCGGAAGTTATCCCCGGGCAGGCCCACCCGCCCTTCCAGGGGCGGATAGTCGGCCATCACCGCGCCGTTGGGGGTGAGCAGCAGCAGGTCGTCGAAGAGTTCCTGGAGTGCCTTCTGATCGGCCAGGAAGGCCATGGCCCGGTCCTGGCGCAACGCCGTGTCGGCCGTCGCGGCGGCGGCGGTCAGGGCCGCGGTGCTGATGCGCATGCGCGCATCGACCTCGCTCGCCACCTGGGTCACCAGGGTGAACTGCTGATCGGCCAGAGTCTGGCGCAGGCGCTCCTGGGTCAGCTGCAGCTGGACCAGGGCGCCGATCCCAAGCAGCGCGGCAACGATCAGAGACAGGATCAGGGTGGACTGGGTCTTGAACCTCATGACGCCCCGGCGCCTCCCGGAAGGGCCGAAGGGAAAGCGGACAGGGCGTGGGAAGTCATGGCCCTATATACACGATGCCAGCACCGCCGCGGTATGACGGATGCCACACCGCGGCACAATTGGCACGCCGTTCACGCGCCGGGGATCAGGCAAAAGTCACGGTCAGGCCACCGACGCCCTCGACCCGCCCCTCCAGGCGGTCGCCCCGGACCACGGCGGCCACCCCGGCCGGCGTGCCGGTGAAGATCAGGTCGCCGGCACGCAGCTCCACCAGAGTGGAGAGGTTGGCGATGACTTCGGGAATGGTCCAGATCATCTGGTTGAGATCGCCCCGCTGGCGCGCCTGGCCGTTCACCGCCAGGGTGACGGCCCCGGCGGACGGGTGGCCGATAGCCGAGGCCGGCGCCAGGGCGGACACCGGCGCCGATTGGTCGAAGCCCTTACCCATGTCCCAGGGGTGGCCCTTTTCCTTGGCCCGGGCCTGCAGGTCGCGGCGGGTCAGGTCCAGGCCGACGCCGTAGCCGAACACCTTGCCCAGAGCCTGGTCCACCGGAATGTCCCGCCCCCCGTCGCTGAGGGCCACCACCAGTTCGACTTCATGGTGCAGGTCCTTGGTAGCCGGCGGATAGGCCACGGCCACCGCTGCTGTGGCAGCGTCGCAGGGCACCACCGCGTCAGTGGGTTTGTAGAAGAAAAACGGCGGCTCCCGGTCCGGATCGTGGCCCATCTCCCGGGCGTGGTCGGCGTAGTTGCGGCCGACGCAGAAGACGCGGCGCAGGGGGAAACGGCCGGTGCTGCCGGCCACGGCCAGGCTGGGGAATTCGGGACGGGGCAGGACGAAGCTCATGGGGGTTCTCCGTGGGGTCTTGGGGTGTTGTTGTGGGTCGGGCGAAAAAACCGGGACTCAGACCGGGTTGTCGATGTCGACGAATTCCCATTCCAGCCCGAACTGCTCCGCCAGCCTGGCGGCCAGGGCCTGGACGCCGTAGCGCTCGGTGGCATGGTGGCCGCAGGCCAGGTAGGCGACGCCGCTCTCCCGGGCCAGGTGCACCGTGGGTTCGGAAATCTCGCCGGAGATGTAAGCATCGGCCCCGGCAGCGATGGCGGCCTCCAGGTAGCCTTGGGCGCCGCCGGTGCACCAGGCGATGCGGCGCAAAGGCTTGTCCTCGCCGACCACCAGCGGTAGCCGGTCGAGGGCCTGTGCCGCCCGCCCGGCCAGGCCGGACAGGGTCAACTCAACGTCGGGGCGGCCGATCCAGCCGATATCCTGCTCACCGAAACGCCCTTCCGCCACCAGGCCCAGGCGCCGGGCCAGCTGGGCGTTGTTGCCCAACTCCGGGTGGGCGTCCAGGGGCAGGTGGTAGGCCAGCAGGTTGATGTCGTGGTCGAGCAGCGTCTTGATGCGCCGCTGGCGGATGCCCACCAGGGCCGGATTCTCGCCGCGCCAGAAATAGCCGTGGTGCACCAGCACCGCGTCCGCCCCCCGGGCCACCGCCGCATCGAGCAGCGCCTGGCAGGCGGTCACTCCGGCGACGACCTTGCCGATCCGGGGCCGGCCTTCCACTTGCAGACCGTTTGGGCAATAATCCTTGAACCGCGCCGCTTCCAGGGTTTCATCGAGGTAGCGGACCACGTCGGCGGTGGCCGCCGATGTTGTCGTCATCGCCATCCGTACACCTCCGGACGTCCCCGCATCGTCGGGGCCCGCGTCCCCATCATCGGCGTGGAGAACGACTCCACCCCTCTCGCTGTCTTCATTTCATCCATCTCGTTTTTTCCCCACACGCCCATGCGCAGGTTCTGGCTGATTTTTGCACAAACGGTGACCATCAGTCTTGCCGTTCTCTTCGTCGTTTCGACCCTCAAACCCGAGTGGCTGGGGCGCGGCAGCGGCATCGTCGCCCTGCGCGAGGTCGTGGCCGGCAGCGAACAGGTTTCGGCCGCCTCCGGCTTTCGCGAGGCGGCCCGGGTGGCCCTGCCGTCGGTGGTGCACATCTACACCACCAAGGAAGTGAAGACGCCGCGCCACCCCCTGCTCGACGATCCGGTGTTCCGCCACTTCTTCGGCGACCGTTTCGGCGACAGCGACAACGAACCGCAGCAAACCTCGGGCCTGGGCTCCGGGGTGGTGGTCAGCCCCAACGGCTACATCCTGACCAACTACCACGTGGTAGAGGCTGCCGACGACATCGAAGTGGCCCTGGCCGACGGGCGCAAGAGCAAGGCCCGCATCGTCGGCAGCGACCCGGATACCGACCTGGCGGTGCTGCAGGTGAAGGTGGACGATAAAGCCCCCCTGCCGGCGATCACCTTCGGCCAGATGGAATCGGTCAAGGTAGGCGACGTGGTACTGGCCATCGGCAACCCCTTCGGGGTCGGCCAGACCGTGACCATGGGCATCGTCTCGGCCCTGGGCCGCTCCCACCTGGGCATCAATACCTTCGAGAACTTCATCCAGACCGACGCGGCGATCAATCCGGGCAATTCCGGCGGCGCCCTGGTGGATGCGTCGGGCAACTTGGTCGGCATCAACACCGCCATCTACTCCCGCTCCGGCGGCTCCCTGGGCATCGGCTTCGCCATTCCCGTTTCCACCGCCAAGGCGGTGATGGAACAGATCATCCAGCACGGCACCGTGACCCGGGGCTGGATCGGCGTCGAGGTCCAGGACATCACCCCGGAGCTGGCCGATTCGTTCCGCCTGCCGAGCAACGAAGGCGCCCTCATCTCGGGCGTGGTGCGCGGCGGCCCGGCCGACGCGGCCGGCGTCAAGCCGGGGGACATCCTGATCGGCGTGGCCGGCAGGAAGGTGGACGATCCGGAAAGCATGCTCAACCTGGTGGCCGGCCTGCAACCTGGCCAGAGCGCGGCCTTCAAGCTGCGCCGCGGCCAGGGCGAAGTGGACGTGAACATCAAGGTCGGCAAGCGGCCGCCGCTGCGCCGCCCCAACTCGTCCGACGACGAGTAAGCCGAACTTCGCGGAGCCCGATTCCATGTGCCAGCTACTCGGCATGAACTGCAACGTGCCGACCGACATCTGCTTTTCGTTCACCGGATTCACCGCCCGCGGCGGCCTGACCGACATCCACCAGGATGGCTGGGGCATCGCCTTCTTCGAGGGCAAGGGCGTGCGCCTGTTCCTCGACCCGGAACCCTCGGCGGCCTCGCCGGTGGCGGAGCTGGTCAAGCAGTACCCGATCCGCTCGCGCAACGTCATCGCCCACATCCGCAAGGCCACCCAGGGCCCGGTCGGGCTGGAGAACACCCACCCCTTCCGCCGCGAGCTGTGGGGGCGCTATTGGATTTTCGCCCACAACGGCAACCTGCTCGGCTTCGACCCGGTGTTCACCGGCCCCTACCGCCCGGTGGGCGAGACCGACAGCGAGAAAGCCTTCTGCTACCTGCTCGAACGGCTGCGCCAGCGCCACGGCGACACGCCGCCCGGGCAGGACGCCCTGTTCGCCACCGTGGCCGAGGTGGCCCGGGAACTGGGGCGGCTGGGGGAATTCAACTTCCTGCTCTCCGACGGTCAGGCCCTGTTCGCGCATTGCTCGTCGCGCCTCACCCACATCGTCCGCCAGGCGCCGTTCGCCAAGGCGCACCTGACCGACGAGGACGTGACGGTGGATTTCAGTCAGTTGACCACCCCGGAAGACCGGGTGGCGGTGATCGCCACCACCCCGCTCACCGACGACGAGGTCTGGCATCCGCTGCCGCCCGGCTCCCTGTGGTTGTTCGTGGACGGCCAGGTGGCAAGCCGGGCCGACACCGTCCCGGCACCGCCAAAAAAAACCGCCTGAATCAGGCGGTTTTTTGTTGGCTGTCGTCTTCCGCGTCCCGTCGGCTGCCGACGAAGCGGGACATGAAGATGCCCAGTTCGTAGAGCAGGCACAGGGGCACCGCCAGCATGAACTGGGACACCACGTCCGGCGGGGTGAATACCGCCGCGACGATGAAGGCGCCGACGATCACGTAGGGGCGGATGTCCTTGAGCTTTTGCAGGTCGACCACGCCCATGCGCACCAGGACGATGACGATCACCGGCACCTCGAAGGTGACGCCGAAGGCCACGAAGGTGGTCATGACGAAGGACAGGTACTTGTCGATATCGGTCATCCACGCCACCCCTTCCGGCGCCACCTTGGCCATGAAGCCGAACACGGTGGGGAAGACCAGGAAGTAGGCGAAGGACATGCCCAGCAGGAAGAGCAGCAGGGAGGCCACCACCAGGGGCAGCACCAGGCGCTTTTCATGGGAATAGAGGCCGGGAGCGACGAAGGCCCAGATCTGGTACAGCACGTAGGGCAGCGCGATCAGGAAGGCCACCATCAGCGCCACCTTCATCGGCACCAGAAACACGCCGACCACGTCGGTGGCGATCATCTGGCCGCCCCGGGGCAGGCTGGCGATCAGGGGCTGGGCCAGGGCGGCGTAGAGCTCCTTGGCCCAGGGGAACAGGCAGACGAACACGATCACCACCGCCAGGATCGACCGGATCAGGCGGTCCCGCAGTTCCATCAGGTGGGAGATGAAGGAGTCTTCCTGGGGCTGCGACGTATCGCTCATGGGCGCTCGAAAATCAAGAAGCGGGCCGGTCGGCGCGGGCGGGCCTGGTCAGGCTCAGCCCTTGGCGACCGGAGTTTCCGTGGGGGTGGAGGGCGACGGCAGGGGAGCGCCCAGGCCGGAGTGGCCTGCGGGGGAGCCGCCATCGGCCAGGATTTTGTTCTCGTCGGCGGGAGCTGGAACCGGAGCGATGGATTCATCCTCCGCCGGCGCCGCCAATGCCGGCGATGTCGACGATGCCAACGTTTCGGCGCTGCTGGCGGCGGCGATCTCGCGACCGGCCTCGTTCACGCTGGCGGCGGTCTCGGTCAGGGCGCCGGCCACGTCGTTGCCCGCCTGCTGCACATCGGCAAAGCCGGACTTCAGCTGCTGCTCGGCGTCGCGCAGGTCGGTGGTCAGCTTTTCTTCCATCTGCCGGGCCGACTCGGCCACCTCGGCCTGGAGCTTTTTCAACTCCTCCAACTGCATCTCGCGCTGGATGTCCGACTTCACGTCGGACACGTAGCGCTGCAGGCGGCCGAGCAGATGACCGGCGGTGCGCGCCACCTTGGGCAGGCGCTCAGGGCCGATCACCACCAGGGCCACCACGGCGATGACGAGGAGTTCGGTAAAACTGATGTCGAACATAGGCAGTGCAGAGGGAAGTAAGGGGAACGAGGCGCCGCGCCCGCTAGGGGCCGGCACCTCCCTCTACGGTCAGGACTTGGTCTTTTCCTTGACCTCGCCCTCGATGGTCTGGCCGCCGGAGAGCTGCTGGGACGGCTGGGCGGGGGCGGCGGGGGCGCTGTTATCGCCTTCCTTCATGCCTTCCTTGAAGCCCTTGACCGCACCGCCCAGATCCTGGCCGATGTTGCGCAGCTTCTTGGTGCCGAAGACGAGAAGGACGATGACCAGAACGATCAGCCAGTGCCAAATGCTAAAGCTACCCATAGAAAGTCTCCTTAAAGTCGTTTGAGCATGGGGCCCACGGGCTCGGGGCCGCCAACGATGTGCATGTGCAGGTGCATCACTTCCTGCTGGCCGACGAGGCCGGTGTTGATGATGGTGCGGAAGCCGTCCGGGCTGCCGTTGTCCATGGCGAGCTGCTGGGCCACCTGGAGCATCCGGCCCAGCAGCGGCACGTCGGCCGGCGTGGCCTGGGCCAGGGAGGTGATGTGCCGCTTGGGGATCACCAGGATATGTACCGGGCGCTGCGGGTGGATGTCGTGGAAGGCCAACAGGTCGTCGTCCTCATAGGCTTTCCGGGAGGGAATCTCCCCCCGCACGATCTTGCAGAACAGGCAGTTGTCCATCGCAGTCTCTTGCTGTCTCGCCGGCCCTATTACTTGGACACCGTCCGGGCCTTTTTCTCTTCAATGCCGGAGATGCCTTCCCGGCGGCGCATTTCCACCAGCACGTCGTCGATCGACAGGCCGGCGTGCACCAGCAGGACCATCATGTGGAACAGCACGTCGGCGGATTCACGCACGATGTGCAGGCGATTGCCTTCTTTGCCGGCCATGATCAGCTCGGCGGTTTCCTCACCGATCTTCTTCAGGATCGAGTCTGGACCCTTGGCCAGCAATTGGGCGGTGTAGGACGAGGACGGATCGGCGTTGCGCCGGGAGGTCAGGGTCTCGGAGATCCGCTGCAGCACTTCGTAGTCGATCATTTGTAGATGTCCTTGGGGTTCTTCAAAACGGGATCGGCCGCAACCCAGGGGCCTTCCTGGCCTTCCAGCAGGTAGAAGAAGCAACTCTCCCGGCCGGTGTGGCAGGCGATGCCGCCTTCCTGGGTGACGCTGTAGAGGATCACGTCGCCGTCGCAGTCGGTGCGGATATCGCTGACCTGCTGCACGTGGCCGGATTCCTCGCCCTTGCGCCACAGGCGGTTGCGGGAGCGGGACCAGTACACGGCCCGGCCGGTGGCGGCGGTTTCCAGCAGCGCCTCCCGGTTGGTCCAGGCGAACATCAGCACCCGGCCGGAAGCGGCGTCCTGGGCAATAACCGGCAGCAGCCCCTGGGCATCCCAGACGAGGGCGTCCAGCCAGGGCAGGGTGGGGTCGAGGTCTTTGCTCATGGCGGTTGCAGACGCAGAGGGGTCGAAGGGCTCAGAGCCTGACTTCGATGCCCCGCTCGCGCATGTATTCCTTGGCCTGGCGAACGGTGTATTCGCCGAAGTGGAAGATGGACGCGGCCAAAACCGCGTCGGCCCGCCCCTCGGTGACGCCGTCGGCCAGGTGCTGCAGGTTGCCGACGCCGCCGGAGGCGATCACGGGGATTTTCACCGCATCGGCCACCGCCCGGGTAAGACCCAGGTCAAATCCGTTCTTCGTCCCGTCCCGGTCCATGCTGGTGAGCAGGATTTCGCCGGCTCCCAGCTCCTCGACCCGGCGCGCCCAGTCGATGGCGCTCATGCCCGTATCGTTGCGCCCACCGTGGGTGAACACGGACCAGCGGCCCGGGGCCACCTGCTTGGCGTCGATGGCGACGACGATGCACTGGGCGCCGACCTTGGCCGAGGCCTCGGCCACCAGGTCCGGGTTCTGCACGGCGGCGGTGTTCATCGACACCTTGTCGGCGCCGGCGTTGAGCAGGCGGCGCACGTCCTCGACCTTGCGCACCCCGCCGCCCACGGTGAGCGGGATGAAGACCTGCTCGGCACAGGCTTCGATGATGTGCAGGATGATGTCGCGCTGGTCGGAACTGGCGGTGATGTCGAGAAAGGTCACCTCGTCGGCACCCTGGGCGTCGTAGCGGCGGGCAATTTCGACCGGATCGCCAGCGTCGCGCAGGTCGACGAAGTTGGTGCCCTTGACCACCCGCCCGGCAGTCACGTCCAGGCAGGGGATGATGCGTTTAGCGAGCCCCATGGGGCACTCCGGTAAAGACGGTGCGCACCTCAGCGGCCCACGGTGGAAGCGGCGTCGGCGGCGGACTGGGCTTCCTTGAAGTTCAGGGAGCCGTCGTAGATGGCGCGGCCGGCGATGGAGCCGACGATGCCCTCGCCTTCCACGGCGCACAGGGCCTTCACGTCATCGACGCTGGCCAGGCCGCCGGAGGCGATCACCGGAATGCGCAGGGCCTGGGCGAGCTTCACCGTGGCCTCGATGTTCACGCCGGACAGCATGCCGTCGCGGCCGATGTCGGTGTAGATCACCGACTCGACGCCGTAGTCCTCGAATTTCTTGGCCAGGTCGACCACGTCGTGGCCGGTCAGCTTGGACCAGCCGTCGGTGGCCACCTTGCCGTCCTTGGCGTCCAGGCCGACGATGATGTGGCCGGGGAAGGCGCCGCAGGCGTCGTGCAGGAAGCCCGGGTTCTTCACCGCGGCGGTGCCGATGATGACGTAGCTGATGCCGCCGTCCAGGTAGCGCTCGATGGTGTCCAGGTCGCGGATGCCGCCGCCCAGCTGGACGGGGATGTCGTCGCCGACTTCCTTGACGATGGCCTTGATGGCCTTTTCGTTGACCGGCTTGCCGGCGAAGGCGCCGTTCAGATCCACCAAGTGCAGGCGGCGGGCGCCCTGGTCGAGCCAGTGGCGGGCCATGGCGGCGGGTTCTTCGGAGAAAACGGTGGCGTCCTCCATCACACCCTGCTTGAGGCGAACGCACTGGCCGTCTTTAAGGTCAATGGCGGGGATGATCAGCATAGATAGACGTGGACAAAGCAGTGAAACGGATGAAGAAAATGCCGGCGCGGCGGAACGATCGAACCCCGGGAGCCGGCAGCAGGAATATCAGGGCCGCCAGGCGAGGAAGTTGGCCAGCAGCTGGAGTCCGTCCCGGGCGCTTTTCTCCGGGTGGAACTGGACGGCCACGATGTTATCCCGCGCTACCGCACAGGTAAAGGGGACGCCGTAGCGGGCGCGGCCGATCTCCAGGGCGCCATCGTCGGGAACGACGAAGTAGCTGTGCACGAAATAGAAGCGGGCATTCTGGGCGATGCCCGACCAGACCGGGTGGGGCGCCTGCTCCACCTCGTTCCAGCCCATGTGCGGCACCTTCAGGCGGCTGCCGTCGGCGGCCACCATGGCGGCATCGGGAAAGCGCCGCACCTGGCCGGCCAGGATGCCCAGGCCAGGCACATCGCCCTCTTCGCTGTGTTCGAACAGCATCTGTTCGCCAATGCAGATGCCAAGGAAAGGCTTGCTCGCGGCGGCGTCGATCACCGCCTGGCGCAGGCCCCGGGCATCCAGCTCGGCCATGCAGTCGGGCATGGCGCCCTGACCGGGGAAGACCACCCGCTCGGCGGCAGTGACCACGGCCGGATCGGCGGTCACCACCACGGAACGGCCATCGGCAACGTGCTCGAGCGCCTTCGACACCGAGCGCAGGTTGCCCATGCCGTAGTCGATGACGGCGATCGTGCCAGCCGGCATCACAGCACGCCCTTGGTGGACGGGGTCACCCCGGCCATGCGCGGATCGGGGCTGGCGGCCACGCGCAGGGCCCGGCCGAAGGCCTTGAAGATGGTCTCGGCCTGGTGGTGCGAGTTGTCGCCGCGCAGGTTGTCGATGTGCAGGGTCATGCCGGCGTGGTTGACCAGGCCCTGGAAGAATTCACGGATCAGGTCCACGTCGAAGCCACCGATCATGGCCCGGGTGTAGGTCACGCCATAGGTCAGGCCGGGGCGGCCGGACAGGTCGATGACCACCCGGGACAGGGCCTCGTCCAGGGGCACGTAGGCGTGGCCGTAGCGGGTCAGCCCCTTCTTGTCGCCCCAGGCCTTGGCCAGGGCCTGACCCAGGGTGATGCCCACATCTTCCACCGTGTGGTGGGCGTCGATGTGCAGGTCGCCGTTGGCCTCGATCTCCAGGTCGATCAGGCCGTGGCGGGCGATCTGGTCCAGCATGTGGTCGAAGAAGCCCACGCCGGTGTTGAGCACGGATTTGCCCGTGCCGTCGAGATTGACCCGGACGGTGATCTGGGTTTCCAGGGTGTTGCGCGTGACGTCGGCTTGCCGCATGGGAGTCTTGAAAAGGCTGGAGCGAGGAAAACGGGAAACATGCCGAAATCGGCAGAAACGTGGGTGATGATACCATTTCAACCTTGTTTCTACTTTTTTCCGGCGGCCCTCCGCCGGGTCGCGGTGGTCCCCTGCATGAGCCAAACAAGCCGATTCTGGAGCGCCGTCACGCGCAGCCTGACGCCCTACGTTCCCGGTGAGCAGCCCAAGCTCGCCAACCTGGTCAAACTCAACACCAACGAAAACCCCTACCCGCCCTCCCCCAAGGCCCTGGCGGCCATCGGCGGCGAGAACGGGGCGGACGCGGCCCGGCTGCGCCTCTATCCGGACCCCAATGCCGATGCCCTGAAGGCGGCGGTGGCGCGTCACTTTGCCGCCCACGGCATCGCCGCCAACCAGGTGTTCGTCGGCAACGGTTCGGACGAGGTGCTGGCCCACGCCTTCCTCGCCCTGCTCAAGCACGACCGGCCGATCCGCTTTCCGGACATCACCTACAGCTTCTACCCGGTGTATTGCGGTCTGTACGGCATCGAGTTCGAGAAGGTGCCTTTGGACGGTGATTTCGCCCTCGACCCAGCGCCCTACCTGGCACCGAACTGCGGCGGCATCATCTTCCCCAACCCCAACGCCCCCACCGGCCGCCTGCTGCCCCTGGAGGCGGTGGAACGCCTGGCCGCCGGTCAGCCGGACTGCGTGGTGGTGGTGGACGAGGCCTACATCGACTTCAGCGGCGACAGCATTGCCGCCATCCCCACCGCCATTGCCCTGGTCAACCGCCACCCCAACCTGCTGGTAGTGCAGACCCTGTCCAAGTCCCGCTCCCTGGCCGGGCTGCGGGTCGGCTTCGCGGTGGGCCACCCGGACCTGATCGAAGCCCTGGAACGGGTCAAGAACAGCTTCAACTCCTACCCGCTGGACCGGCTGGCGATCGCCGGCGCGGTGGCCGCCCTGGACGACAACGCCCACTTCGACGCCACCCGCAAGGCGGTGATCGCCAGCCGGGACACACTTTCCCAGGACCTGGCCGGTCTGGGCTTCGACGTGGTGCCTTCCGCCGCCAACTTCGTCTTCGCCCGCCACCCGGGCCGCGATGCCGGCGAACTGGCGCAACGGCTGCGCGAGCGCAGCATCATCGTGCGTCACTTCAAGGCACCGCGCATCGACCAGTACCTGCGCATCACCGTCGGCACCGACGCCGAATGCCGGAGCCTCGTCCAGGCCCTGGCCGACATCCTCGGCTGATCTTCCGGCCCCGGGGCGGACGGCCGTCCGCCCCGCTTCCCCCGCCCCCCTCTACTCTCCGCACATCCCGCGCACGGATTCGCCTACAAGCGGCGAAACCGTCACGCCGCCTTGCCGCGGCCGCGCTACAACATATTAATAATTTTCATGTAACAACCCGGCGAAAAACCGAAGGTCCCCGCCAGTCGCCGACCTTGCCGAAGCACTCGGCGGAAAACATGAAAAAAATTAATATATCGCCGGCACCACCCGGTCAGACCAGCCCAAGCAAGCCGAGCAACGCGCCCCCGGCGATCAGCCACAGGGGGTGCAGCTTGGGAAAGCGCAGACAGACCAGGATGGTCGCCAGGGTCGCGGCGACGCCGCCGGGCCCCAGGCCGGCCGTCAGGCCGATCAGGGTGCCGCTGGAGAACACCAGCCCGATCGACAGGGGCGCCACCCCCACCTGCACCGCCTGCTGCCAGGGGGCGCCGCGAAAGCGCTCCCAGTGGCGGAAGATGAAGTAGATCACCACGCTCATCGGCAGGCACATGGCCACCGTGCTGACCACGGCGCCGGCCACGCCGGCCACCTGCCAGCCCACCAGGGTCACCACCAGCACGTTGGGACCGGGAGCCGCCTGGGCCACGGCGTAGAGATGGGTGAAGGTGGCGTCGTTCATCCAGTGTTGCTGGTGCACCACCACCCGGTGGATTTCCGGCAGCAGGGCGTTGGCGCCGCCGAAGGACAGGAACGACAGCAGGGCGAAGTGCAGGAACAGCTGGACCAGGATGCCGCTCATGCCCCCTCCCCCGCGTCCAGGGCCGCCATGGCCCGGCGGATGCGCCGGTAGGCGACGATGCTGCTCAGGGTCGCCAACACGCCCATCACCAGCACCAGGGGCAGGCGCAGCACGGCGATGGCAACGAAGGTGAGGACAACGAAGGGCAGGTAGACCTTTTTTTCCTTGAGGGCGCCGAGCATGCGCACCCCCAGGGAGAGGATCAGCCCCACACCCACGGCGGAGATGCCGCGCAGCATGGCCTGCACTGCGTGCAGCTCGCCGTAGAGGGAATACAGCAGGCCCAGCAGCAGCACCACTACGAAAGGCCCGACCAGCATGCCGAGCACTGCCACCACCGCCCCCAGGGCACCCTGGTAGCGGCTGCCGACGCACACCGCCAGATTCACCACGTTGGGACCGGGCAGGAACTGGCACAGGCCCAGCACCGAGTTGAACTCCTGGGGCGACAGCCAGCGCTGGCGCTCCACCAGCATGCGCCGGGCGAAGGGCAGCACGCCGCCGAAGCCGGACAGGCCGACCCGGGAAAAGCCCGAAAAAAGTGCCCCCAGAGTCACCTCGGGGGGCACTGCGTCGCTGGCGGCGCTTGGCGCCGGGGGGCGGGTTGCGTCGACCATCGCGCCGTCCGTCGCTCCGCCGTCAGTCCAGCCGGTATTCGGCGGACTTGGCGTGGGCGGGCAGGCCCTCGCCGCCGGCCAGGGTGGAGGCGATCCGCCCCAGGGTCTGGGCCCCGGCCCGGGACACCTTGATCAGGCTGGTGCGCTTCTGGAAGTCGTAGACCCCCAGGGGCGAGGAGAAGCGGGCGCTGCCCGAGGTGGGCAGCACGTGGTTGGGGCCGGCGCAGTAGTCGCCCAGGGATTCGGAGGTGTAGGGGCCGATGAAGATGGCGCCGGCGTGGTGCAGCTTGGCCACCCAGGGATCGGCGTCCACCAGGGACAGCTCCAGGTGTTCCGGGGCCACCCGGTTGGCGATGGCGCAGGCTTCGTCCATGTCGGCCACGGCGATCAGGGCACCGCGGTTTTCCAGGGCGGTGCGGATCACCTCGGCCCGGGGCATGGTGGGCAACAGCTTCTCGATGCTGGCGGCCACCTTGTCCAGGTAGGCCGCATCCGGCGAGATCAGGATCGACTGGGCCAGCTCGTCGTGCTCGGCCTGGGAAAAGAGGTCCATGGCCACCCAGTCCGGGTCGGTGGAGCCGTCGGCGATCACCAGGATCTCGGACGGGCCGGCCACCATGTCGATGCCAACGATGCCGAAGACGCGACGCTTGGCGCAGGCCACGTAGGCGTTGCCCGGACCGACGATCTTGTCCACCTGGGGCACGGTGGCGGTGCCGAAGGCCAGGGCGGCCACGGCTTGGGCGCCGCCGATGGTGAATACCCGGTCCACCCCGGCCAGGGCGGCGGCGGCCAGCACCAGGGCGTTCTTCTCGCCGCCCGGGGTGGGCACCACCATGATCAGTTCCTTGACCCCGGCCACCTTGGCGGGGATCGCGTTCATCAGCACCGACGACGGATAGGCGGCCTTGCCGCCGGGCACGTAGAGGCCCACCCGGTCCAGCGGCGTGACCATCTGGCCGAGCACCGTGCCGTCGGCCTCGGTGTAGGTCCAGCCGTCGGCCTTCTGCTTTTCGTGGAAGGTGCGGATGCGTGCGGCGGCGGTTTCCAGGGCAGCGCGGCGCTCGGCGGGCAGGCCCTCCAGGGCGGCCCGCAGCTCGGCCTGGGGCAGTTCCAGGGCGGCCATGCCGGCCACGGCCAGGCGGTCGAAGCGGTTGGTGTACTCCACCACCGCCGCGTCGCCCCGGGCCTTCACGTCGGCCAGGATCGCCGCCACGGTGGCCTCGATGCCCTCGTCCTGGGCGGATTCGAAGGCCAGGAGGGCCTTCAGCCGGGTGTCGAAGTCGGCGGTGCGGGAATCGAGTCGCTTGATGTTGACCATGGTCACTCCTTCACCGCGCCGGCGATGGCGCCGATGATCGGCTCCAGGGCCTCGCGCTTGAGCTTGAGGGCCGCCTGGTTGACCACCAGGCGCGACGAGATCGCCATGATCTCTTCCACGGCGACCAGGTTGTTGGCCTTGAGGGTGCCGCCGGAGGACACCAGGTCCACGATGGCGTCGGCCAGGCCGGCCAGGGGCGCCAGTTCCATGGAACCGTAGAGCTTGATCAGGTCCACGTGGACGCCCTTGGCGGCGAAATGCTCCCGGGCCACCTTGAGGTACTTGGTCGCCACCTTGAGGCGGGCGCCCTGGCGCACCGCGTTGTCGTAGTCGAAGCCGGCGGGCACCGCCACCATCATGCGGCACTTGGCGATGTTCAGGTCCAGGGGCTGGTAGAGGCCCTCGCCGCCGTGCTCGAACAGCACGTCCTTGCCGGCCACTCCCAGGTCGGCGGCGCCGTACTGGACGTAGGTGGGCACGTCGGAGGCGCGCACGATCACCACCCGGACGTTGTCCCGGTTGGTGGGGATGATCAGCTTGCGCGAGGTTTCCGGGTCTTCCTGCGGGACGATGCCGGCGGCAGCCAGCAGGGGCAGGGTTTCTTCGAAGATGCGGCCCTTGGACAGGGCGATGGTGATGGTGCTCACGGGCAGTCCACAAAAAGCGGGGGCGGAACCTGGTAGTTTATCAGGTTCCGCCCCCGCTCCCGGGCGCCGGCCGATCAGCGCACCGGACGGCTTACAGGTAGCCCAGGTGGCGCGGCAGCCACAGGGCGATTTCCGGCACGAAGGTGACCAGGAACATGGTGCCGGCCATGGCCACCACCATCCACAGCACCCAGGGGATGGTGGATTCCATCGACACCCCGGCCATGCGGCAGGTCACCATCAGGTTCACCCCCAGGGGCGGGTGGAACTGGCCCAGGGCCATGTTCATGGTGATGATGATGCCGAACCACACCAGGTCCCAGTGGAAGTGCTGGGCGATGGGGATGAGCAGGGGCAGGAAGATGAAGTAGATGGAGATGGCGTCGAGGAACATGCCGGCGATCAGCAGCAGCAGCTGGATCGCCAGCAGCATCCCCACCTCGGGCAGGTTGGCACCGAGCAGGGCCGCCGCCAGGTGGTCGAAGGTGCCCAGGGTGTTGCTCGCCCAGGCGAACACGCTGGCCAGGGCCACCACGGTGAGGATCACCGAAGAGATCTCGGCGGATTCCACCAGCACCTCGTAGACGTCCTTCCAGGACAGCGAGCGATAGATCACCATGCCCACCACCACGCCGTAGGCCACCGCCACCACCGCTGCTTCGGTCGGGGTGAAGAAGCCGGAGCGCATGCCGCCGAGGATGATCACCGGAGCGAGCAGGCCCCAGCCGGCTTCCTTCAAGCTCTGCCAGAAGGGCGGGCGCGGCTCGGCCGGTTCGGCTTCGAAGCCGTGGCGCACCGACAGCCACCAGGCCACCAGGATCAGGGTCAGGCCGGAGAGGATGCCCGGGATCATGCCGGCGGCGAACAGGGCCGGCACCGAGGCCTGGGGCACCAGCAGGCTGTAGATGACGAAGGCGATCGACGGCGGAATGAGGATGTCGGTGGAACCGGCGGCGGCGATCACCCCGGCGGTGAACGAGCGCGGGTAGCCGGCCTTGAGCATGGACGGGAGCATCACCGCCCCCACCGCCGCCGAATCCGCCGGGCCGGAGCCGGAAATGCCGCCCAGGATCATCGCCACCAGGATGGCGACGATGGCCAGGCTGCCGCGGCGCTGGCCGACCACCGCCGAGGCGAAGCGCACGATGGTGGCGGCCACCCCGGCCCGCTCGAAGATCAGGCCGGCGATGACGAACACCGGGATGGCCATCAGCGGGTACTTGGCGATGCCGGTATAGACGTTGGTGGGGATCGACATCACCCCCAGCCCGGTGGCGGCCACCACCACGCCGCCGGCTACGCCCATGGCCACCGCCAGGGGCACGCCGGAGAACATCAGGACGGCGAACAGGCCGAACAAGAGCCAATCCATCAGACGCCCTCCCGGCCGGCGCGCAGGGCGGCCACGATGCGTTGCACCAAGCGCACCACCACCAGGGCCGACAACAGCGGCAGCCAGACGGTGTACAGCCACTGGGGAATGTCCAAGGACGGCGAGGTGACTTCGAACTGGTAGTCGTCCCAGGCCATGCGCGCGCCCAGGCCCGTCAGGGCGGCGAAGGCCAGCAGCGAGGCGCCGTAGCCGAGCAGGCGCGTCCAGTAGCGCACCGCCGGACCGCGCCGTTCGACGAAGAAGGCGATGGCGATGTGGTGGTGGCGGACGAAGGCGTGGGACGCCCCCACCAGGGTCATCACCACCAGCAGCCAGACCGAGATTTCCTCGGTAAAGGCGAACGAGATGTCGGTGAAGTAGCGCACCACCACGTTGGCCAGGGTGATCAGGCAGAGCAGGCCCATGGTCAGCGCCATCAGGGCCCGCTCGATGCGGTCGAGCAGGGGGAGAGGAGCGGGCAGCCGCCCCCCCTCCCCGGGCGCCGTGGCGCCGGGGAGGCTTTGGGAGTCGGCCATGATTACTTCTTCTGGGAGGCGGCGATGGCGGCTGCGGCCTTCTTCACCAGGGGCTCGCCGATGGTCTTGCTCCATTTGGCGTAGACCGGGCGGGTGGCGGCCACGAACTGCTCGCGCTCGGCGGCGGTGGGCACGGTGACGGCGACGCCAGCGGCCTCGATCTGCTTGAGCAGGGCGGGGTCGGCGGCGGTCAGGCCCTTGCGCGCCTTGTCCACGTTCTCGCGGCCGGCCTGGAGCGCCGCCTGGCGCACCGCTTCCCGGTCCGACGGGGACCAGCTGGCCCAGACGTCCTTGTTGACCACGAAGATCAGGGGATCGGCCACGTAGTGCCACAGGGTCAGGTGCTTCTGCCCGACGGTGGACAGGCGGGCGGCGACGAACACCGACAGGGGGTTCTCCTGGCCGTCCACGGCGCCGGAGGCCAGGGCCGGTTGGGCGTCGGCCCAGCTCATCTGGGTCGGGTTGGCGCCCAGGGCGGAGAAGGTCTCGTTATAGAGGGGCGATCCCACCACCCGCAGCTTCATGCCCTTCAGGTCGGCCGGAGTGCGCACCGGGCGCTTGGAATTGGACAGTTCGCGGAAGCCGTTCTCGCCCCAGGCGAGAGGCACCACCTGGTGGCGTTCCAGCACCTTGAACAGCTCCTGGCCCACCTCGCCCTGGGTCAGGGCGTCCATGGCCCGGTAGTTGGGCATCAGGAAGGGCAGGGAGAACAGGTTGAGTTCCTTGACCTGGGGCGACCAGTTGATGGTCGAGCCCACGGCCAGATCGATCACCCCCTGGCGGATGGCGGTGAATTCCCGGGTCTGGTCCCCGCCCACCAGGGAGGTGCCGGGGTAGAGCTTGATGTTGATCCGGCCCTGGGTCTTTTCCTTGACCAGCTCGGCCCAGCGCTCGCCGGCCTGGCCCCAGGGGAAGGCGGTGCCGAGCACGGTGGACAGCCGGTATTCGGCCCGGTAGGACTGGGCCTGGGCGTGCGCGGCGACGCCGCCGAAGAGAATTCCGACCGCCGCCAGGGCGGCAAACAATGCCTTGGGTTTACGCATGACTCCTCCACGATTTTTTGCATGTTCTCGGTTGGCTCGCCCTGAGGGCAGGGCGAGCGCCCGATTATGGGAGGGATGCGCGCCGCCGGCAATATGACGGCGGCGGGGCCTGCGGAATGCCGCCGGCGGCTGTCGGCAGCGGCCGGCGCTTACGGAATGCGCCGGACCCGGGCGCCGAGCTTGGAGAGCTTTTCCTCGATGCGCTCGTAGCCCCGGTCCAGATGGTAGATGCGCTCGATGACGGTCTCCCCCTGGGCCGCCAGGCCGGCGATGACCAGGGAGGCAGAGGCGCGCAGGTCGGTGGCCATCACCGTGGCCCCTTGCAGGGCCGGCACGCCGGTAACCACCGCGGTGTTGCCGTCGATGCGGATGTCGGCCCCCAAGCGCATCAGCTCCACGGCGTGCATGAAGCGGTTTTCGAAGATGGTCTCGCGGATCACCCCGGCCCCGTCGGCGACGCAGTTGATGGCCATGAACTGGGCCTGCATGTCGGTGGGGAAGGCCGGGTACGGCGCGGTGCGCAGGCTCACTGCCTTGAGGCGCTTGGGTGCCTTGATCAGGATCGACTCGCGCTCGCAGGCGATGTCGCAGCCGGCGTCGAGCAGCTTGTCCACCACCACGTCCAGGTAGGCCGCCGAGGTACGGGTCAGGCGCACCTCGCCGCCGGTGGCGGCGGTGGCGCACAGGTAGGTGCCGGTCTCGATGCGGTCGGGCATGATCGAGTGGGTGGCCCCGTGCAGGCGCTCCACGCCGTGGATGCGGATCACGTCGCTGCCGGCGCCGGAGATGCGGGCGCCCATGCTGATCAGGCAGTTGGCCAGGTCCACCACCTCGGGTTCCCGGGCGGCGTTCTCGATCACCGTCTCGCCTTCGGCAAGGCAGGCGGCCATCATCAGGTTCTCGGTGCCGGTCACGGTGACCATGTCGGTGCAGATGCGGGCGCCCTTGAGGCGGCCGTTGGCGGCAGTGACCTTGGCGTGCACGTAGCCCTGCTCGACGTGGATCTCGGCGCCCATGGCTTGCAAGCCCTTGATGTGCTGGTCCACCGGCCGGGCGCCGATGGCGCAGCCGCCGGGCAGGGACACCTTAGCCTCGCCGTGCCGGGCCACCAGGGGACCGAGCACCAGCACAGAGGCGCGCATGGTCTTGACCATCTCGTAGGGCGCCACCGGGTTGTTCAGGCCGGCGCCCTCGAGCACCACCCCGTCCACACCGTCCAGGGTCACGCCCACGCCCATCTGGGCGAGCAGGCGCAGCATGGTGGCCACGTCCTTGAGGTGCGGCAGGTTGGTCAGGGTCAGGGGTTCGGCCGACAGCAGGCCGGCACAGAGGATCGGCAGGGCGGCGTTCTTGGCCCCGGAGATGGCGATTTCGCCGGCCAGGGGCAGGCCGCCTTCGATGGCAAGCTTATCCACGCTGGGCCTCCCATTCGTCGGGGGTCAGGGTCTTCAGCGCCAGGGCGTGGACCAGGTCGTCCTGCATGCTGGCGCCCAGGGCCTGGTAGACCAGTTGGTGCTGGCGCACCCGGGACAGGCCCTTGAAGGCGTCGCTGACGATGAGCGCCTGGAAATGGCGTCCGTCGCCGTCCACCGCCAGGTGCTGGCAGGGTAGTCCGGCCTTGAGGGCCGCTTCCAGGTCTTGGATTGTTACCATGGTTAAGCTCGCAGTTTGTAGCCGCGCTTGAGCAGCGCGAGGGTAAAGGCCGCGGTGAGGAGGAAGCCCCCCAGCACCACCGCCAGCGACAGCCCCGGGGCCACGTCGGACGCGCCGAAAAAGCCGTAGCGGAAGCCGTCGATCATATAAAACACCGGGTTGAAGCGCGAAATCCCCTGCCAGAAGGCCGGCAGGGAGTGGATCGAATAGAACACGCCGGACAGCATGGTGAGGGGCATCACCAGGAAGTTCTGGAACGCCGCCAACTGGTCGAACTTGTCGGCCCACATGCCGGCGATCAGGCCCAGGGCGCCCATCAGGGCGCCGCCCAGGAGGGCGAAGGCCAGCACCCAGCCCGGCGCGGCCACGGCGAAGCCGGCGTCCGGCACGGCCAGGGCCACCACGGTACCCGTCACCGCCAGCACCCCGGCCCCCACCACCAGCCCGCGCAGGGCCGCGGCCAGGACGAAGGCGGCGAAGAAATCCAGGTAGGACAGGGGCGGCAGCAGGACGAAGACGATGCTGCCGGTGACCTTGGACTGGATCAGGGACGAGGATGAGTTGGCGAAGGCGTTCTGCAACACCGACATCATCGCCAGGCCGGGGATCAGGAAGGCGGCGTAGCGCACGCCGTGGACCGCCACGTGGGAGTCCAGCACGTGGGCGAAGATGAGCAGGTAGAGCAGTGCGGTGAGCACCGGCGCCGCCACGGTCTGGAAGCCCACCTTCCAGAAGCGCAGCATTTCTTTCTTGAACAGGGTCTGGAAGCCGAGCCAGCGGTCCGGCGTGGCCGGCGGGCGGGCGTGCAGGTCAGCCATGGGCGCCCTCTCGCAGCAGGTTCACAAAGACATCCTCCAGGTCTGGCGGAAGGACGCGCAGGTCTTCGACACTACAGCCCGATTCCCGCAGCCGGGCCAGGGTCGGCTCCAGTTCGGCGGCGCCGGCCAGGGCCAGGCGCAGGCCACGCCCGTCGGCCACGGCCCGGGCCGCCAGGTCGGCGGGAAGGCGGGCCGGATCGGCCAGGCGCACCCACAGGGCGTGGCCGGAGAAACGGGCCAGAAGGTTGGCCGTGGTGTCGAGAGCCACCACCTTCCCCTGTTTCATCATGGCGATGCGCCCGCACAGGGTTTCCGCCTCTTCCAGGTAGTGGGTGGTGAGGATGATGGTGTGGCCCTGCTCATTGAGCTGGCGCACGAAGGCCCACAGCCCCTGGCGCAGCTCCACGTCCACCCCGGCGGTGGGTTCGTCGAGGACGATCACCGGCGGCTTGTGCACCAGAGCCTGGGCCACCAGCACCCGGCGCTTCATGCCTCCGGAGAGGCGGCGCATGTTGGTGTTGGCCTTGTCGGTGAGGTCCAGGGCAGCCAGGATTTCGTCGATCCAGTCGTCGTTGCGGGTCAGGCCGAAGTAGCCGGACTGGAAGCGAAGGGTTTCGCGGACGGTGAAGAAGGGGTCGAACACCAGCTCCTGGGGCACCACGCCGAGCAGGCGGCGGGCAGCCCGGTAGTCGGCCACCACGTCGCGGCCGAGCACTTGCAGGCGGCCGCTGTCGGGCCGGGCCAGGCCGGCCAGGCAGGAGATCAGGGTGGTCTTACCGGCGCCGTTGGGGCCGAGGAGGCCGAAGAACTCGCCTTCGTCGATCGACAGGCTGAGGCCGTCCAGGGCGGCCAGGGCACCGAAGCGTTTGACCACTCGGTCGATGGAAACGGCAATGGCCATGGAACAGCGGGAGAAAGGGAGCGGGAAAACGAAACGGAACCGACCGGCCGGGGCGCCGTCAGGCGGCCAGGGCCAGGCCGAGGAGGCCGTCCAGGTCGTAGAGGGCGGCCAGGGCGGACAGGGCCGGCGGCGCAGCGGTGACCGCCAGGGGGCGACCGGCGGCGCGGGCCCATTCGAGCAGCACGGCGAGGCCTGACGAATCCACCGCTTCGACCCCCGCCAGGTCCACCCCGGCGGAGGCCTGAGACAGATGGGCCAGCCCCGCCGCCAGCAAGGCGGCGGCACTGGCCATGGTCATGGGGCCGGAGACGCAGAGGCGCCCGTCCTTGAGTGCGATCATTTGCGCTCCGCCGCCTTGGCTTCCGAAGCCTTGTTCTTGGTCTGGAGGGACTTGATCAGGCCGTCCACACCACCGGCGCGCACTTCCTGGGTGAAGGTGTCGCGGTAGTTGGTGACCAGGGAGACGCCCGCCACCACCACGTCAAAGACCTTCCAGCCCTCGTCGAGCTTTTCCAGGTTGTAGTCGATCTGCACCGGCTTGCCGCCGGGCTGGTTGACCTGGGTGCGCACCAGCACCTCGGTGTCGGCCGGCTGCATCTTGAACGGCTTGTACTCGATGGTCTGATTCTTGTAGGCGGTCAGGGCATTGGAGTAGGTGCGCACCAGCAGGGTACGGAACTCGGTCACCAGCACCTTCTTCTGGTCGGGGTTGGCCTTGTTCCAGTCCCGGCCCATGGCCAGGGCGGTCATGTGGTTGAAGTTAAAGTGGGGCAGCACCTTGGCCTCGACCAGGGCGATGGCCTTCTGGGTGTTGCCGCTCTGGATGTCCTTGTCGCCGCGCACGATCTGCAGCACGTCCTCGGTGACGCGCTTGACCAGTGCGTCGGGAGCGTCGTCGGCCATGGCCGGGGCGGCGCAGGCCAGGGCAAGCAGGGTCGAGGCGAGGGAGAGAAGTCGTTTCATCATCGCGTTTCCGTCTGGCTGGGGTAAAAAAGCCACGCGGGACTGGCGTCCCGCGGCGGCGTCTCTGTCATGGGTGGACGCTTATTCGTCGTCGTCCTTGGGGCGCGGCGGATTCCCGTCGTACACCAGGTTGCGCCGGCGTTGCAGGTAAGCGTCACGCAGGTAGCTGTACTTGTCCAGGGCCGCCTCGTCGATCACCTTCTCGGCGGGCAGCAGTACGGCCCGGTTGTTCACCAGGCGCACGCCCCACAGGGAGTTGCGCACCGCCACCTGGTGGGGATAGTAAGAGAGGGGGTCGGTCAGCAGGTCCACCGCCAGGCCGCCGCTGTCGCGCACGTCGCGGGGGCCGGCGACCGGCAGGACCACGTAGGGCCCGGGTTCGGCCCCCCAGCGGCCGAGGGTCTGGCCGAAGTCTTCCTCATGCTTTTCCAGCCCCATCGGGGTAGCCACGTCGAATACGCCGAGGATGCCCACGGTGGAGTTGATCAGCAGGCGGCCGAGGTCGCTCGCTGCGTCCGCCGGCTTGCCCTGAAGCAGGTTGTTGACCCCGATCCACAGGTCGCCGATGTTGTCGAAGAAGTTGGTGACGCCGGTCTTCACCGGGGTCGGCAGCACGTAGTCGTAGCCCTGGGCGACGGGCTTGAGGGCGTACTTGTCCACGCCCTCGTTGAAGGCGAAGACGGCCCGGTTCTGGCGCTCCCAGGGGTCCTTGGGGTTTTCGCCGGTGGTGGCGCAGCCGGTCAGCACCAGACTGGCGAGAAGACTCAGGGCGGCAAGTTTGCGGATCGAAGTCACGGCGTGTCCTGAAAGGTTTGGTCGTGAGAGGGTTGGCAAGGGCGGCAGCGGCACGGCGCCGGCCGGGTCACTTCTTGTCGGCGTCGCCTTCGGACGCCTTGTTGAACATGAACTGGCTGATCAACTTTTCCAGCACCACGGCGGACTGAGTCTTGGCGATGGTGTCGCCGGGCTGGAGCTTCTTCTCCTCGCCGCCCACGTCGAGGCCGACGTAGTTCTCGCCGAGCAGGCCGGCGGTGAGGATGGAGGCGAAGGTGTCCTTGGGGAAGCGGTAGCGGGACTCGATGTTGAGGGTCACCACGGCTTCGTAGGTCTCGGGGTCGAAGCGGATGTCGGCCACCCGGCCCACCACCACGCCGGCACTCTTGACCGGGCCGCGCACCTTGAGGCCGCCGATGTTATCAAAGCGGGCCTCGAGGCGGTACGTCTCGGCGAAGTTGGCGGCGGACAGGTTGCCCACCTTGAGGGCGAGGAACAGGACGGCGGCGATGCCGACGGCGACAAAGGCGCCGACCCACAGGTCGAGCACGGTACGTTTCATCAGAGTCCCCGGAACATGAACGAGGTGAGTACGAAATCGAGCGCCAGGATGGCCAGCGCCGAGGTGACGACGGTGCGGGTGATCGCCGCCGACACGCCCTCGGCGGTCGGCGTGGCGTCGAACCCTTCGAAGACGGCGATGAACGAGACGGCGATGCCGAACACCACGCTCTTGATCACGCCGTTGAGCACGTCGGTGCGGAAATCCACGGAAGCCTGCATCTGGGACCAGAAGGCGCCGTCGTCGACGCCGATGAACTGGACGCCGATCAGCCAGCCACCGAAGATGCCCATGGCCGAGAACAGGGCGGCCAGGAGGGGCATGGAGATGACCCCGCCCCAGAAGCGCGGCGCCACCACCCGGGCGATCGGGTTGACCGCCATCATGTCCATGGCCTTGAGCTGCTCCGAGGCTTTCATGATGCCCACCTCGGCGGTGATCGACGACCCGGCCCGGGAGGCGAACAGCAATGCCGCCACCACCGGCCCCAGCTCCCGCACCAGGGAGAGGGCCACCAGGATGCCCAGGGCCTCGGAAGAGCCGTAGCGCTGCAAGGTGTCGTAGCCCTGGAGGCCCAGCACCAGGCCGACGAACAGGCCCGAGACCAGGATGATCACCAGGGACATCACGCCGGAGAAGAACACTTCCCGGATGGTCAGGTTGAAGCGCACCAGGGCGGTACCGGAATGGGTCAGGATGGCCCAGAAGAAGCGGGCGGCAAAACCGAGCCGCCACAGCGAATCGACCACGGACGCCCCCAGGCGGGACAGCAGGCGCTTAAGCACGACGGGGCTCCAGCAGGGAGGCGATGGGCGGCGCCGGGTAGTGGAAGGGCACGGGCCCGTCGGCCTCGGCATGGACGAACTGGTGCACGAACGGGTCGGTGGAATTGCGGATCTGGTCCGGCGTGCCTTCGGCCACCACGCGGCCGTTGGACATGAAGTAGATGTAATCCACGATCTGCAGGGATTCCTGGATGTCGTGGGTCACCATGATCGAGGTCGCCCCCAAGGCGTCGGTGAGCTTGCGGATCAACTGGCCGATGATGCCCAGGGAGATGGGGTCCAGGCCGGTGAACGGCTCGTCGTACATCACCAGCATCGGGTCCAGGGCCACCGCCCGGGCCAGGGCCACCCGGCGCGCCATGCCGCCGGACAGCTCCCGGGGCGCCAGCCGGGCCGCGCCGCGCAGGCCCACGGCCTGGAGCTTCATGGCCACCAGGTCGGCTACCAGGGATTCGGGCAGGTCGGTGTGCTCGCGGATCGGGAAGGCCACGTTGTCGAACACCGACATGTCGGTGAACAGGGCGCCGAACTGGAACAGCATGCCCATGCGCCGGCGCAGGGCGTACAACTCGGCCTCGTCCATGGCCGCCACCTCGCGGCCGTCCACCCGCACCTCGCCCGAGGACGGCCGCAGCTGGCCGCCGATCAGGTTGAGCAGGGTGGTCTTGCCGCAGCCGGACCCGCCCATGATGGCCACCACCTTGCCCCGGGGGAAACGCATGTTGATCCCGGACAGGATGGGGCGATCCGCATCGTAGGCGAAGTGCAGGTCGCGGATTTCGACGAGACTCTCGGAAGTCACGGCTGGCAAAAAAGTCCTGGAGAAATAACGGCCTGGGCATCGGCGGCAACACTGCCACCAGCACATTGGAATGGGCAGCCGAACGGCGCCCGGAGGCCTGACAAAGGTGCGCATTGTAGCAGAAGCGCCTTTCCGCCCAGCCCCGGAATTCTCTGCGCCCCAGGTACGTGACATTTCCGCGACAGTCTGGCTACAATCCAGAAACAATTCCAACATCATAAAAAAAACCCAGCAGCATTCTTCCAGGGGAGGTTGCTGTGCCAGACGGTTCGTTCATCCATCCACCGCCACCTCGCGGACTGCCATGGCGCCGCCGCATCCGTGGGGCCATGCCTTGGCTGGCCCTGGCATTTCTGGCGACCGCCTGTTCCGCACCCGCCCCCCGGCCTCCCTCGTCAGCCCACTTGACTGAAACGGACACCCTTCGGCCCACGCCGGGCACCCCGCCCCCGCTGGTGACCCAGCCCCTGTTCCTTCCGCCGCCCAAGCCCGGCGCGGCACCCCGCACCGAGGTCTACTCGGTAGTCGTTAACAACGTAAAGGTCCACGACCTGCTGTTCGCCCTGGCCCGGGACACCAAGGTCAACGTGGACATCCACCCCGGCATCGCCGGCACGGTCACCCTCAACGCCATCGACCAGACCCTGCCCCAGATCCTCGCCCGCATCGCCCGGCAGGTGGATCTGCGCTGGGAGCTGGACGGCCCGAATCTGGCGGTGATGCCCGACACGCCCTTCCTGCGCCACTACAAGGTGGACTACGTCAACATGAGCCGGGACACCAGCGCCACCGTGTCCCTGGCCACCCAGCTGGCCACTGGCGCGGCGGTGGCGGGCACCGCCACCGGAACCACCGCCCCAGCACCGGGCGCCACCAGCAACAATTCCCTGACCCGCATCGAGAACAAGGCCCAGAACCGTTTCTGGGAGACCCTGATCGCCAACGTCCGCGACATCCTGCGCGAAACCGACAAGCTGCTGCCCGAGGGGTCCAGCGAGACCGTGGTGGAGCAGGCCGCCAGCCAGACCACCACCGGCACCGGTGCCACACCCCACGCCGGCACCGGCCGGTCCCTGTCCGCCGCCGCCAATGCCGCCGCGGCCGGCAGCATCGCGGCCAGCCCCAACCCGGCCTCGCTCCAGGGCAATGGCACCACGGTGGTGCGGCGCTCCACCTTCCGCGAAGCGGCCTCGGTGATCGCCCATCCGGAAAGCGGCGTGGTCACGGTGCGGGCCACCTCCCGCCAGCACGAGCGCATCCGGGAATTTCTCGACCGGGTGCTGGCTTCGGCCCGCCGCCAGGTGCTGATCGAGGCCACCATCGCCGAGGTCCATCTGACCGAGAACTTCCGCCAGGGCATCGACTGGAGCCGCCTGCCCCTGGGCAGCAAGGGCTTCACCCTGCAAACGCCGAGCGCCACCGGCTTCTTCGCTGCCGGCAGCCGCCTGGCCGAACTGGCCTATCGCAACCCAGACTCGCGCCTGGGCGGCATCGCCGCATCGATCAGCCTGCTGGAGAGCTTCGGCACAGTGAAGGTGCTGTCCAGCCCGAAGATGAGCGTTCTCAATAACCAGAGCGCCATCCTCAAGGTGGTGGACAACCAGGTGTTCTTCACCATCAAGGCCGACACCACCCAAAACCAGACCAGCACCGTCACCACCTTCACCACCACGCCCAATTCGGTGCCGGTGGGCATCGTCATGAACGTCACGCCCCAGATCGGCGATGGCGACACGGTGATCCTCAACATCCGCCCCAGCATCTCGCGCATCATCGGCCAGGTGCGGGACCCCAACCCGGCCCTGAAGAAGAGCGCCAGCAACGGCTTCGCCGAGGACATCGTCAGCCAGATCCCGGTGATCCGCACCCGGGAGATGGAATCGGTACTGCGCATCGAGAACGGCAACATCGCCGTCCTGGGCGGGCTGATGGAAGACAGCGTGGACAACCAGGACGAGGGCATCCCCGGCCTGCACCGGCTGCCCGGCCTCGGCGCCCTGTTCACCAACCGCAACGACGCCACGGCCAAGGGCGAGCTGGTGATCTTCCTGCGCCCGACCATCGTCCGCGACGCCAGCCTGGCGGGGGACTACGCCGCCCTGCGCGAACAATTGCCCGGCCCCGCCTTCCTCCAGGGCGATACGCCCCGCTGGCAGCTGGCGCCGGCCACGCCGCTGGATGGAGGCCAGCGCCCATGACCTGGGGCCACCACCCGGCCGTCGATGGGTATCCCACCCCGGCCACCGCGGCACTCTCCCTGGCGGAAGCGGAGCCGCCCCGACACCGCGAACCGACCAAACCGACCGCCCGGTGCGACGCCCCGTGGGGGGAAGCCCCCCCAGAGGCCGGGTCAGCACCGGCAACCCCGCGCCCCTATTGGCTTTGGGGTGCGGGAGCGCTCACCACGGCGCTCCTGGTCGCTGCCGTCCTGGCCTGGCACCCACCGTTCGGTGCCGCCCCGGCAAACGCATCTGCCAGCGCCGCACCGCTGCACCTTGCCCCGGCCGCCACAGCCGACAGCCCCGTGCCCCCCACCAACTTGGCCGCCCCGGCAGACCCCGAGGCGGTAACGACCCCCTCGACCCAAACACCCCGCAACGCCCCCACTACGCCACCAGACCGCAAACGGGTGCCAAACAACGCCACGGCTATCGATGCCACCGACACCCCCATCTTCCGCCGCCATGCCCCTGACACAGGAACCAACCCCCTCGACCGCCCCCATGCCCTGCTCCAGGCCGGTCGGCTCGACGAGGCGGAGCAGGCCTACCGGGCCATAGTGCATACCGATCCGCACAACCCGGACGCCCTGACGGCCCTGGGCCTGCTGGCCGCCCGGCGCGGGGAGATGGAACGGGCCGCGGCGCTCTACGGCCGCGCCCTCGTCGCCGATCCCCGCCACGGCCCTGCCCTGGCCGGGCTGACGGGGCTCCAGGGCGAGCACGCAGCCACCGGCGAGAGCCGGCTGAAGGCCCTGCTGACCGGCGATCCGGGCAACGCCGCCCTGCACTTCGCCCTGGGCAACCTGCTGGCCGGACAGCAACGCTGGAGCGAGGCCCAGCAGGCTTTCTTCGCCGCCCACAGCGCCGCCCCCGACAACCCGGACGCGCTCTACAACCTAGCGGTGGCCCTGGACCGTCTGCACCGACCGCCCCTGGCCGCCCGCTACTACCGCCTCGCCCTGGACGCGGCCCACGAGCGACCGGCGGGGTTCGACACCCGGCTCGCCCAGGCCCGCCTGGAAGCGCTGGCCCCGGCAGTCCCCGGGGCCGCCACGCCCTGAGCCGTATTCCCCTGGACCCCGCCATGGCGCCCCACCCCCAACTCCACCACACCCTCGGCGACATCCTCATCGCCCGGGGCCTGGTCAGCGCGGACCAGATGCACATCGCCCAGCGGGAGCGGGCCAAGACCGGCCAGCCGATCGGCCGCCTGCTGGTTGAACTGGGCTTCATCGCCGAGGCCGCCCTGCGCCAGGCCCAGAGCGAAAGCCAGGGCCGGGAGGGCGTGGACCTGGCCCATGCCCTGCCCGACCCCCAGGCCCTGGCCCTGCTGCCCCGCCACCTGGCCGAACGGCACCGGGCCTTGCCCCTGGCCTTCGACGCCGAAACCCGGTGCCTCACCCTGGCAATGGCCGACGCCGACGACATCATGGCCCTGGACCGGCTCCGCGCCCATCTGGGCGACGACGTGGCGGAAGTGCGCCTCCTGGTGGCCGGCGAGGCCGAGATCGAGCGGGCCATCGACGCCCACTACGGTCACGAGCTGTCCATCGACGGCATCCTGCACGAACTCGAAACCGGCAGCGCCGAGCCTCGCCCGCCGTGGCCGGCAACCGGGCACCACGGCCCGGAGGATTACGGCCAGCCGGTGGTACGCCTGATCGACGCCCTGTTGGCGGATGCCGCCCGGCAGGGCGCCTCGGACATCCATTTCGAGCCGGAAGCCACCTTCCTGCGCATCCGCTACCGCATCGACGGCCTGCTGCGCCAGGTGCGGATGCTGCACAAGAGCCACTGGCCGGCCATGGCGGTACGGCTCAAGGTCATCGCCGGCATGGACATCGCCGAGAGCCGGGCACCCCAGGACGGCCGCGCCACCCTCACCCTGGGCGGTCGCCCGGTGGATTTTCGCGCCTCCAGCCAGCCCACCCTACACGGCGAGAACCTGGTGCTGCGCATCCTCGACCGGCACAAGGGCATCGTCCCCCTGGACGGTCTGGGCATGAGCGGGGACCAGCTCGCCCAGCTCGACACCATGATCGCCCGCCCGGAAGGGCTGATCCTGTTCACCGGCCCCACCGGCAGCGGCAAGACCACCACCCTGTACTCGATCCTCAGCCACCTCAACCGGCCCGAGATCAGCATCATGACCCTGGAAGATCCGGTGGAATATCCCCTTCCCCTGGTGCGCCAGACCTCGGTGGCCGAAAGCGGCCTGGACTTCGCCACGGGCATCCGCACCATGATGCGCCAGGACCCGGACGTGATCCTGGTGGGCGAAATCCGTGACGGCGAGGGCGCCGCCATGGCCTTCCGCGCCGCCATGACCGGCCACCAGGTGTATTCCACCCTGCACGCCAACTCGGCCCTGGGCGCCTTTCCCCGCCTGCTCGACATCGGCGTCTCGCCGGACCTGCTGGCCGGCAACGTGATCGGCGTGGTCAGCCAGCGCCTGGTGCGTCGCCTCTGCCCCCACTGCAAGACCGGCCGCCCCGCCGATGCCCGGGAACGGCGCCTGCTCGGCCTGGCCCCGGAATCTCCCGCCCCCCTGCTGTACCGCCCCGGCGGCTGCGCCCACTGCAACCGGCAGGGCTACCGGGGCCGCCTGGCGGTGATGGAGGTCCTGCGTATGAACGCCGAGCTGGAGGAACTGGTCGCATCCCGCGCCCGCCAGCGGGCCCTGGGCGAGGCCGCCCGGAGCGCCGGATTCCGCTCCCTGGCCGAGGACGGCACCGCCCGGGTCCTGGCCGGCGACACCGCCCTGGAGGAGTTGGCCCGGGTGGTGGACCTGACCGGGCGGCTGTAGCCATGCGCTTCGCCTACCGCGCCATCGACGCCGACGGCCGCCGGGTACGGGGCCAGATCGACGCCGCGGGCCTGGCCGACCTGGAGGCGCGCCTGGGCCGCCTCGGCCTGGACCTGGTGAGCGGCGCACCGTTCCACACCAACAGTTTCAGCCTGGGTCTCGGCCTTGGCCCGGATCGCCTCCTGCCGCGGCGCGAACTGATCGACCTGTGCTTTCACCTCGAACAGCTGTACCGGGCCGGCGTGCCCCTCCAGGACGGCCTGACCGACCTGCGCGACACCCTGGACAGGCCCCGCAGCCGCCGGGCCGCCGCCGCCCTGGCCGAAGCAGTGGCCGGCGGCCAATCCCTGTCCCAGACCATGGCCGCCCAGGGCCGGACCTTTCCGCCCCTGGCGGTGAACCTGGTGCGGGCAGGGGAAGCCAGCGGCCGCCTGGCCGAGGTACTGGCCAGCCTGGGGGACACCCTGAAATGGGAGGATGAACTGGCCGCCCACACCCGCCGCGCCCTGACCTACCCGGCCTTCGTGGCGGTGGTGGTGCTGGCTGCCACCGGCTTCCTGATGGTCTACCTGGTGCCCCAGCTCAAGCAGTTCGTGCGCGGCATGGGCCAGGCGCTGCCGTTGCAGACCCGGGCCCTGTTCGCCGTCTCCGACCTGCTGGCGCGGCACTGGCCGACACTGCTGCTCCTGCCCCCGCTCCTGCTGGCCCTGGGCACAGCCCTCTGGCGCACCAGCCCCCGGCTGCGCCTCGCCACCGACGGCGCACTGCTGCGCCTGCCCTTGATCGGCGGGTTACTGCTGAAACTCGCCCTGTCGCGCTTCGCCGCCACCTTCGCCCTGCTCTACGGCGCCGGCATCCCGGTGCTGGAAGGACTGGGCATCACCCGGCAGGTGGTCGGCAACCGGGCCGTCCGCCAGGCCCTGGCCCGGGCCGAAACCCAGATCGCCCAGGGCAGCGGCATCGCCGCCGCCTTCGCCCACACCGGCCTGTTCCCGCCCCTGGTGCTGCGCATGCTGCGGATCGGCGAGCAGACCGGCGGACTGGACCGGACCCTGGCCAACGTCGGCTATTTCTACACCCGGGACGTGCGGGACGGCGCCGCCCGGCTCCAGTCCCTGGTGGAACCGGCCCTGACCCTGATCCTCGGCGCCCTGCTCGGCTGGGTGATGCTCGCGGTGCTGGGGCCGGTGTACGACACCCTCGGGCACATCAAGGCGTAGCACGGCCCCCATGCCCCACCTCATCCTCTACCTGAACGCCCAGGGCCTGACCCTCTACCGAGCGGGGCCAACGGGCTTGCGCGCCGCCGCACGGTTTTCCGCCGACGACGCAGGCCACGCCGCCTTCCGTCATCACCTGGATGGCGAAACGGACGCCAGCCCCTGCCTGGTGCTCGCCGACCTGGCCGAGGAGGACTTCCAGGAAATCACCGTGCCCCGCCTGTCCGCCCCGGAACGCCGCACGGTGATCGCCCGCCGCCTGGAACGGACCTTCCCCGCCACGCCCTACGCCACGGTGCTGTCCCGCGCCCCCATCCCCGGCGGCCGCCGCCGCGAGGAGCGCCTGCTGCTGGCCGCCCTGACCGCCCCGCGACTGCTGGCGCCCTGGCTGGATGCCCTGGCCGACGCGGGCCGCCCCGTGGCCGGGCTCCACTCCGCCGCCCAACTGGCGGCGCCCCTGGCCGCCCGCCTGGGGCTGCACCGGCTTGACGCCTGCCTGCTGCTGACGTTCCAGGACGGCCACCTGCGGCAGACCTACCTGGTCCGGGGCTCCTTGCGACTGAGCCGCCTGAGCCCGCTGACCGTGCCTGCCGCCCAGGCTTCCGATCCAAACGCCGTGTTCCAGGCGGCGCACCGGGAAGCCGAACTGCTGGCCCGCTACCTGCGCAGCCAGGGCCTGTGGCAGCCCAAGGAAAGCGCTCCCCTGGCGGCCTGCCTGATTGCACCCGGCACGACCCAGGCCCCCGAAAGCCCATCGGCAAAACCGCTGCACGAGGACGTCCCCCACCCCACGCTCTTGGTCCAACTCCGCTGGCTCGACCCGGCCCTCGCCCTCCCGTGCCCTAACGGCTCGACCCCTACCGCCGACCTGCCCGCAGCGCTGCCGACCTTGCTGGCACGGCATCCCCCGGCAGCCCAATTCGCCCCGCCGCTCCTGCGCCGCCGCTATCGCCTCTGGCAAGCCGGCCGCCTGCTGCCTCGCCTGGGCGCCCTCACCCTGCTGCTCTGCCTGTCGATCGGCCTGTGGCAATGGCACCGGGCCGCCATTCTGGAACGGGAGGGCCAGCAACTGGCCCGGCAAGCCGCGGCGGCGGAAGAACGCTACCGGACCGGGCTGGCCGCCCTGCCGCCCGCCCCCGCCGACCGGGATACCCTGCGGGCCGTGGTCGGCCGCTACCAGGCGCTGGAACGCCAAAGCCCGTCGTTCGAGCCTCTCCTGCACGCCCTCGGCCGGGCCCTGGCCGCCGCCCCGGAAATCGAACTGACCCGCCTGGAATGGTCCCGGGAGGTCCAGACCGGCGACGGGGGCGATACCCCACCCCGGCAAACGGATGCAGCGGGAACGCTGCGGGCCGAACTGCACGGCACCCTGCGCCCGGCCGGCGATCCCTCGCCCCGCGCCGCCATGGCCGCGTTCACCGCCTTCACCCGGCGGCTGGCCGAGGCGACCGGCACGCCGCCAACGGTGCTGCAAGCGCCCTACGACCTGTCACCGGGCGCGACGCTGCGCAGTGGAAGCCATGGCGAAAGCGCCGCCCCGGCCTTTACCTTCGGCCTGGAGGTTTCCGCGCCATGACCTGGTTCCTGCCCACCCGCACCGAGCTGGCCGGCCTGCGCCGTCCCTTGGCGTTCACCCTGGCACTGATGGCCCTGGGCGCATTGGCCCTGGCCGGGGGCGGCTACGCCCTCACCCAGGCGGAACGGGGCCGGACCGCCGCCGATGCCCGCCTCCGGGACGCCGCCAGCCGGCTGTCCCGCATCGAGGACGAAGCGCAGGACATCCGCCACCACGCCGAGCAGTTCGCCCGCCTGCAACGCCGCGGCATCCTGGACGGCGGGCGGCTGGAGTGGGTCGAAACCCTGGCCGGCCTCGGCCGGCACCTGGCGCCGGCCGCCCTGGAGTATGAGTTCGCCCCGCGCCAGCCCCTGGGCGACGCCGGCGGCTACGTCTTCCACCGCACCCCCATGGCCCTGCGCCTGCGGCTGGCCCACGAGGGGAAATTGTTCGCCCTGCTCGGCGCCCTGGAGCAGGAGGCCCGGGCCCGGGTGGTGGTGCGCCGCTGCCGGCTGCAACGCCTTGCCCCCGACGGCACCGCCACCGCTGCAACGTTGGAGGCCGACTGCGCCCTGGACTGGATCGCCGCCGAGAAAGCGCCCCGGCCATGAAGCCCGCCTTCGCCCCCCTCATCGTTCCCCTCATGGCCCTGCTCCTGTCCCTGGCCCCCTGGCCGGCAACCGGCCAGGGGGCTCCGGAGCGCCTGTTCTTCACCGCCGAAGAGCGCCGGCAACTGGATGCGCGCCGCCACGACGGCCTCGTCGGCGCCGCGGCAGACACCGCCCTGCGCCTGGACGGCCTGGTGGTACGCGGCGACGGCCAGCGCGTCCTGTGGCTGAACGGCCATCCCCACTCGCGCCCCTGGCCGGACGGTTTCGCCCCAACCCAACGAGGAGCCCATCAGGGCGACCAGGAACTGCGTCCCGGCGACGGCCTGGATGGCGCCGGACATCACCATCCGCTGCTTCCCGCCGGCGCCATCACCATACGCCGCAGCACGACGCCATGAGCCGATCCGCCCGCAAACTCGCCGGCCCCCCCCGGGCGCACGCCCAGCAACGCGGCGCCGCCCTGTTCCTCCTGCTGGCCCTGGTCGGGGTGGCCGCCGCCGGACTCCTGGTCACCGGCCTGGCCCGCCTCGACCTCACCGGGGAACGTCGCCGCTTCAACGCCCAGGTACTGCAACAGGCCCGGGAGGCCTTGATCGCCTACGCCATCACCTACCCGGAAAGCAGCGGCAAGTCCTACGTGCCCGGCCACCTGCCCTGCCCCGACCTGGGCACCGGCAGCGAAGGCGTTGCCGCCTCCACCTGCGGCGGCCGGGGCGTGAGCGCTCTCGGCCGACTGCCCTGGCAGACCCTGGGCCTGCCGCCCCTCAAGGACTACGACGGCCACTGCCTGTGGTACGCCGTGTCCGGCAGCTTCAAGACCGGTACCAAACCCTACCTGCTCAACTGGGATTCCCCCGGCCAGTTCGCCATCCGGGCCAGCAGCGGCAGCGCCTGGCTGGCCGGCCCCGCCCCCAGCGATCTGGCCGCCGTGGTGGTGTTCGCCCCCGGGCCGGCCCTGGCGGGCCAGAATCGCCTCGCCTCAGGCAGCGGCGAATGCGGCCAGGACAGCGATCCTAGCCATTTTCTCGACCGGGTCGTCCTGGCCGACGGTAGCGCGGTCGACAACGCCTTCCTCAACCCGGCCATCGATGGCGTCACCCTCCTCGCCCAACCCGACGCCGGCCGGGATGCCAACGACCAGCTCGCCTGGTTACAGCCCCGGGATCTGTTCGGCACCGCCCAAGCTCCCCGGGGGATCGCCCGGCGCGGCGATTTTGCCGCCGCCCTGTACGACCCGGCCTATCTGCGCAACGGCCCATCTCCGGCCCTGGCGCAGCGGATCGCCGACTGCCTGACATCCTTCGCCGCCGGCAACGCCTACCGGCGCCTGCCCTGGGCCAGCCCCCTGGCTCTGACCGGCACCGCCCCCAACACCTTCGACAACGACGCCTTCAAGGACGCCGCCGGCCTGCTGGCCGGCCGGGTACCCTTCCACGTCTGGCTGAGCCACCAGGCCACCGGCAAGAGCAACGCCAGCCCGGGCCTGGCGGCCTGCAACGGCAGCGCCAGCGCTTCCTGCCGCCTGCTGCGCACCGACAACTGCCCCGCCGGTTGGGACCGGGTGGCGGGCAGCCCCACCGCCGCCAATAGCCCAGATGGCTGGTGGGATAAGTGGAAGGACCACTTCTTCTACGCCGTCGCCCCGGACTTCCAGCCGGCCCAGGCCGGCAACGGCACCTGCGCCGGCAACTGCCTCTACGTGGACGGCGCCGGCCCCTACGCGGCCCTGGTGATCTTCGCCGGCCGCGCCACCGCCGGCCAACGCCGCCAGACCCAGGCCGAACGCAACGACCCAGCCAACTACCTGGGCGGCACCAATGCCGCTGCCCTGCTCAACGCCCAGCCCGGCAGCGCCGGTTTCGGCCGCTACAGCCAAGCCAGCGGCAACGACCGCATCGTCTGCATCCGCCGCGACCTCAGCCTGGACCTGGCCTGCACCACGCCATGACGCGCCATTCCCCGCTCCTCCCGCGAGGCTTCACCCTGGCCGAACTGGCGGTGGTGCTGGTCATCGCCGCCTTCCTGATCGGCGGCCTCGCCATCCCACTGAGCGGCCAGCTCGAACTGCGCAGCCGCCAGGAAACCCGGGCCACCCTGGACACTGTCCGGGAGGCCCTGCTCGGCTTTGCCGCCGTCCACGGCCGGCTGCCCTGCCCGGCCAGCGCCACCAGCAACGGCATCGAATCGCCCGACGGCGGCGGTGCCTGCAGCAACCCCTACGACGGCTTCCTGCCCGCCGCCACCCTGGGCGTCGGCCCGGTGGATGGGGCCGGGTTCGCGCTGGACAGCTGGGGCAACCGACTGCGCTACGCCGTGGCCACCGCCCAGTCCGGCGCCTTCACCACCAGCGGCGGCCTCCAGGCCAACTGGCCGGACGTGTTCGCCCAATCCGGCAAGCTGCGTCTGTGCAGCGCCGGCCCGGCCAGCGGCAGCGGCGCGACGGCGAACTGCCCCGCCGGCAGCACCGCCCTGGCCCGGGATGCGGTGGCGGTGGTGCTCTCCCTCGGGCGGGACGCCACGGCCAACGGCACCGACCAGACAGAGAACCAGGACAGTCCGGGCAACCCGGTCTTCGTCAGCCACGACCCGGCCCCCGCCGGCAGCCCCGGCGGCGAATTCGACGACCTGGTGTTATGGATTTCCCCCGGCGTGCTGGGCAGCCGGCTGCTTGCCGCCGGGCGCCTGCCTTGATGCCTGGAAGCCTGGACCGGCCGAGCGGTAAAATGCGCATTACTGCCGTTTTGCCACCGGCCATTCGGCTTATCCTAGGCCCGTATTCCGGCATCCCGTGTTCCGGCCCACTCCCTGCACTCCCTGCACTCCCTGCACTCCCTGCACTCCCGCATCGCCATCCCATGCCGCACCGACCGCTCCAGCCCGCCATCCCAGAGGGAATGCCGCTCCGGCCTCCCCAGGGGCACGGCTGCGCCGGCAGCGCCTGAACCGATGCCCGCCTCCCCCCACTTCACCCTCGACCTGCGCACCCTGCATCTGGTCATCTTGCTGGTCGGGATGGTGTCTGCCGGCGCCCTGTGGCTCACCGGGCGGCGCCACGCGGCCATGCCCGGGGTCCGGGACTGGGCCTGGAGCACGGCCCTGATGGCTCTGGGCGGCCTGGGGATTTCCCTGCGCGGCATCGTGTGGGCGCCGATTTCCATCGTCGCCGCCAACGCCTGCATCATCGCCGGCAACGCCCTGCTGTGGCGGGGGATGAATACCTTCCGCGGGCTGCCGGTGCATTTCGGCCAGGTGCTGTTTCCCACTGTGCTGACCGTCCTTTTCCAGTCCATTGCCCTGGGGCTTGGGCCGGACTGGCTGAGCGGCCGCATCGTCTTCACCTCGATCATGGTCGGCGGCCTGGAACTGCTGATCGCCCATGCCCTGCTGCGCCCGGCGGCCCAGCCGACCACCATCGTCCACCGCCTGATGGCGGCCCTGGCCCTGGTGGAAGCGGCCAACCACGGCACCCGCATCCTCGTCACCCTGGCCGAGGCGCCCACCGGCGACTACCTGGGGGGCGACCTCTACCAGAGCCTCTTCATCCTGATCGCCCTGGTGCTGGGCATCGCCAAAATCCTGGGACTGCTGACCCTGATCGGCGACCGCCTCCAGAGCGAGCTCAATCGGGCCGCCAGCCACGACTTCCTCACCCAGCTGCCCAACCGCCGCGCCTTCACCGAGCAGGCCGGCCACGAGGTCGCGCGCATCGCCCGCAACGGCCGGCCGGCCACCCTGCTGCTGATCGACTTGGATCACTTCAAGGACCTCAACGACAGCCGCGGCCACGCCACCGGCGACGCCGCCCTGCAAGCCTTCAGCCGGCTCCTGGTCGGCTGCCTACGCCAGCATGACCTGGGCTGCCGCTATGGCGGCGAGGAATTCTGCGTGCTGCTGCCCGATACCGGCCACAGCGAGGGCCATGCCGTGGCCGAACGCATCCGCCAGGCGGCCGAAATCATGGCAGCCCAGGGCCAGGGCACCACCGTCAGCATCGGCCTGACCGCCATCGCCCCCGGCCAGGGCCTGGAAGACGCCATCAACCGAGCCGACCAGGCCCTCTACGCCGCCAAGCACGCCGGACGCAACCGCGTGGAGGAAGCGGGGATGGCCGTCGCTGGCCATGACGCCCCACACCTGTACTCCCACTCCACTCCCCAACAATCCCAACCCATTTCCACCCCATGACCGCCTACCCCGCTCCCGACTTCGAAGCCAAGATCTGCCCGCCCGACCAACTGGCCACTCGCGCCGCCACCCTGCCCCGCCCCCTGGTGTTCACCAACGGCTGCTTCGACATCCTGCACCGGGGCCACGTCACCTACCTGGCCCAGGCCCGGGCCCTGGGCGCGGCCATGATCGTGGCCCTCAACTCGGACGCCTCGGTGAAGCGCCAGGGCAAGGGCGACGACCGGCCCATCAACATCCTGGAAGACCGCCTGGCGGTGATGGCCTCCCTCGGCTGCGTGGACCTGGTGACCTGGTTCGACGAGGACACCCCCATCGCCCGCATCCTGGACGCCCGCCCCACCGTGCTGGTGAAGGGCGGCGACTGGCCCGTGGAGCGCATCGTCGGCGCCCCGGAAGTGCTCGGCTGGGGCGGCACGGTCCATTCCATCCCCTTCCGCCACGAGCGTTCCACCACCGCGCTGGTGAACAAGATCCGCGCGCTGTAACGATTCGGGGTAGGCATCCTCCGTCATCCATCCCTGAACCGTCCCGTTCCCTCGCGCCCCGTCCCCTCGCCATAAAAGCAAAACCGCCGGCCCAAAGGGCCGGCGGCTCACGGGAAACACACCCAGGCAACCGCGCCCCTCACCCCTCCCGCGCGCCGTAGCGGGAGGCGAGCACCGAGCAGACGAACAGTTGCAGCTGGTGGTAGAGCATGATCGGCAGCACGATCAGCCCCAGGGCCGGGTGGGCGCCGAACAGCAGTTTGGCCATGGGTACGCCGGAAGCCAGGGTCTTTTTCGAGCCGCAGAATACGGCGGTGATCTCGTCCTCGGTGGCAAAGCCCAGGCGCCGGGCAGTCCAGGTGGTGAGAGCGAGGACGATGGCGAGCAGCACCGCCACGCCGGCCAGGGTCTGGGCCAGCACCTCCAGCCCCTGGTCGCGCCACACCCCGGAAGCCACCCAGTCGCAGAAGGCGCCGAACACCAGCAGCAGGATGACGAAGCGGTCGAGCAGGTTGGTGTAGCGCTTGAAGCGCACATGCCACTTGTGCAGCACCGGCCGCAGCGCCATGCCCACCACCAGGGGCAGCAGCAGCAGGCGGGCGATGGCCAGGGACGCTCCGGCCAGGGACTGGGTGTGACCGCCGCTGCCGCCCATGGTCACGCTGCCCAGTAGCAGGGCGATGAGCAGGGGGGTCATGACGATGCCGAGCAGGGTGGACAAGGTGGCGTTGAAGATCGCCGCCGGCACGTTGCCCCGGGCCAGGCCGGTCATGGCCACCGACGACGAGATGGTGGACGGCAGGGCGCACAGGTAGCAAAAGCCCAGCACCAGGCCCGGGGACACCCGGTCGCCCAGGGCGGCATTGGCGAGCCACCACAGAAGCGGGAAGACAGCGAAAGTGAACAGCTGCACCAGCACGTGCACCCGCCAGCGCATCAGGCCGTCGCGCAGGCTGGTCAGAGACAGCCCCAGGCCGTGCAGGAAGAACACCAGGGCGATGCCCACGTCGGTGACCTGGTCGATGTGCAGCAGGCCGCCGCTCTTGCCCAGGCCGGGGAATTGGCTGGCCAGGGCCACGGCGCCGAGCATGCCGACCAGGAACCAGTCCCGGATGACCCGGTTGAAGGTGCGCCAGAGGGTCTGGCCGAGGGAGAAGGCGGGCATGGGGAGCGCTCCGGAAAAGGCCGCAGCCGATGCGGGCGGCGGCGATTGCGCGGACACCCGCGCGGGAGGAAACTCTACGCCCATCCCGTCTGTCCGACTTTCGACGGTCCGCCAACCGCCATCGCCAACCAGACAAGCCCATGAAACGCGCCGTTCCCGCCCTCGCCGCCCTGCCCCGGCCCCTCTACAACCGCAGCGAATCCCTGCCCGACGGGTCGTGGACCGAGGTGCACCGCCACCCCTGGTGCCAGTTCTCCTACGCCATCAGCGGCGTGCTCGGGGTGCGCACCCCCACCGGCAACCACGTGGCCCTGCCTCGCTACGGGGTGTGGATTCCCCCCGGGGTGGACCACCAGGTGGAATCCCACCGCCCCACCGAGATGCGCAGCCTGTACCTGGCCCCCGAGGCCGCCGCCCGGATGCCGGCCGAGTGCCGGGTGCTGGAGGTGACGCCCCTGGCCCGGGAGCTGATCCGCGCCGTGGCGGCGCTGCCGGTGGAATACGACCCGGACGGCGAGGACGGCCGCCTGGTGCAGGTGCTGATCGACCAGCTGGCCCGTCTGCCCGCCGCCGCCTTCACCCTGCCCCTGCCGGCGGACGATCGGCTGGCAGCGCTGTGCGCGGCGCTCCAGGCCGACCCGGACGACCGCCGCACCCTGGCCGACTGGGCCGCCGAGGCCGGCGCCTCGGAGCGCACCCTGGCGCGGCGCTTCGCCCAGGACACCGGGCTGACCTTCCGCGAATGGCGCCAGCGCCTGCGCCTGCTCATGTCCCTGGCCGCCCTGGAGGCGGGCGAGAGCGTCACTGCCGTGGCCCTGTCCCACGGCTACGATTCGCCCTCGGCGTTCACTGCCGCCTTCCGCGCCTTCTTCGGCACCACACCCGGGGAATTGCGCGGCTGAACCGCCGCCGGGGCTGAACTTCCGGACGGATCGCCCCCCATCTCCCGGTCCAGACCGGAGCGCCCGGAAGCGAAACCAAAAAAACCCGGTCACGGCAGATGTGACCCCAGGTATGCAATCGCCGCTCCGGTTCGGATTATTATTGCAAGCCAGTACCAACGACCCACCGCCGCCCCTCGCCCTCCGGGACCGAGGCGTGGCGGTCATTGCTTTTGGAGGCCCCATGCTCGCTGCCCTGACCCAACTCCTCATCTTCCAGCTGATCGGCGAGGTGATCGCCCGCTGGCTCGACCTGCCGGTGCCGGGCCCGGTGATCGGCATGCTGCTGCTGTTCGCCACCCTGGTGCTCGGCGACGGCCCCAGCCACGAACTGCAATCCACCTCCCAGGGCATCCTGCAACACTTGTCCCTCCTGTTCGTGCCCGCCGGCACCGGGGTGATGGTGCACTTCCACCGCCTGGAGGCGGAATGGCTGCCCATCGTCCTGTCCCTGGTGGTCAGCACCCTGCTCACCCTGGCCGTCACCGCCCTGGTGATGAAGGCCGTGGCGGCGCGGCGCGGCCCCGGAGCGCCGGCCGCGCCCACCGCTCCGGCCGGGGAGGGTGCGTAATGAGCCCCCTGATCACCCCTCAGCCCCTTTCCGCCATCTGGGTCTACCTGTCGGCCTCGCCCCTGATGGGCCTGACCGTCACCCTGCTCGCCTACCAGGGTGCCTTCTGGGTGTACAAGCGGGCCGGCTTCCACCCCCTGGCCAACCCGGTGCTGCTCGCCGTGGTCACCCTGGTGACCCTGCTCACCGTCACCGGCGTGCCCTACCAGCGCTACTTCGACGGCGCCCAGTTCGTGCACTTCCTGCTCGGCCCGGCCACCGTGGCCCTGGCCCTGCCGCTGCACGCCCAGCTGAAGAAGGTGTGGTCGATGATCGTCCCGGTGCTGGTGGCCCTGGTGGTGGGCTGCCTGGTGGCGGCCCTGTCGGCCATCGCCATCGGCCACCTGCTCGGCGCCAGCACCGCCACCCTGATGTCCCTGGCCCCCAAGTCGGTGACCATGCCCATCGCCATGGGCATCGCCGAGCGCAACGGCGGCCTGCCCTCCCTGGCGGCAGTGCTGGTGATGGTCACCGGCATCCTCGGTGCGGTGACCGCCCCCTACCTGTTCAACGCCATGGGCCTCAAGGACCCGGCGGTGCGCGGCTTCGCCATTGGCGTGGCGGCCCACGGCATCGGTACCGCCCGGGCCTTCCAGTCCAGCGAGCAGGCCGGCGCTTTCTCGGCTCTGGCCATGGGCCTCAACGGCGCCCTCACCGCCCTGCTGCTGCCGGTGATCCTGCCCTGGGTGCGCATCTGGACAGGCTGAACGGGCCGACGACGTACCGGCGCATATAGGCATAGGCCGGGCGGCGGGCGGGCCGGAACAGCGCTCCTTCGCCCCCCCGACCTCCCGGTGCCCGGGATCACGCCTCCGGGCCGTCCTCTCCATCCCAATACCCGGCCGCCGGCCCGAGGCGGCCCACGTACTCCAGGGTCCGGGCCGCCTTGGCGCCCCCCGGGGGGGCACCGGCGAAGATCGCCACCTTGCCCGAATCGGGATAGCCCATCACGTCCGGAGCGTGCATGGTGCTGACCACCAGGTAGCGCAGCGGGACGTCCGAATCGTTTTCCAGCTGGTGGGCCGTTTCCGGCCCGCCCGCCGGGGCCCCGAGCACATCCCCGGCCGCCACCGGACGGCGCTGGGAACCGAAGCGCCAGGTGCCGCGCCCTTCCAGGATCACCACCAGCTCCTCGTTGGCGTAGTGGTGGTGGCGCGGCCAAGCGCGCTTGCCCGGCGGCAGCTCCACCAGCCGGGCGCCCAGCCCCCGCAGGCCGAGCAAGGGGCCGAGCTGGGCGGCGCGGGCCTGGAAGTGTGCACCGTTGCCATGCTCGGCCAGCGGGAGGTCGGCCAGGGTAACGGCGGGGATTGCCGTCTCGGATGCGGACATTCTCGCTCCTTTCATGAGTGGTGCCGGGGCCCCGGCCGGTTAAGGGCAAATCACGCGCCCAGGCGCGGCAGGGCCACGCTGTCCGGCGCCAGGTCGACGGGCAGCTCCGACGCCCGCAGCGTCGGCTGGAAGGCCAGTACCTCGAAGGCGGCCACGCCGGCCTGGTGGAACGGATCTTCCGCCAGCCAATCGAGCAGCGTATCCCGGGAGGGCGCCCGGGCGAGGAGGATGCCGCCCTGGCGCGGCTCTTGGGGGCCGGAGGCGAGGAAGCGGCCGGCGGCATAGCCCCGGTACAGGTAATCGCGGTGGGCCGCCAGGTGGGCGTCCACGTCCTCCAGAGGACGAATGTAGCGCAGTACGACGACATACAGCATGGTCGGAATCTCCAGATAAGGATGGGGCGATGGGCGGACCGGGCCCGGCCCGCCGGTGCATCGTGGGGAGGGCGGCTCAGGGCAGGAGCAACAATGACCCGGAGGTCTCGCCCGCCTCCAGCCGGCGATGGGCCTCGGCGGCCTGTTCCAGGGGCAGGGTGCCCCCCACTTCCACCTTGAGGCCCGCGGCCAGACGCTCCAGGGTGGCTGCCGCCCCTTCCCGGTAGCGCGCCAGGTCGGTCATGAAGCGGAATACCCCGGGGCGGGACAGGGCGATGGAGCGGGCCGGGCCGAGCAGGGCCGGATCGACGAGGCCGATGTCACCGGCCACCTGGCCGATGGACGCCGCCGTGCCGTAGGGGCGGACCGCCTCCAGGGTGCGGGCCAGGGTGGCGCCGCCGATGCCGTCGATGGCGTAATGCACGCCCTGGCCGTCGGTCAGCTCCTTCACCGCCGCGACGAAGTCCTCGTCCTTGTAGAGGATGGCGTGATCCAGGCCGTAGGCAGCCGCCAGCTCGGCCTTGGCGGCGCTGCCCACGGTGCCGATCACCGTGGCCCCCAGGGCCTTGGCCCACTGGGTCAGCACCAGCCCCAGCCCGCCGGCGGCGGCATGGACCAGCACCGTGTCGCCGGGCCGCAGGGGGCGGACGTGGGCGAACAGCATGTGGGCGGTGATGCCGCGCAGCATGGCGCCGGCGGCGCTGGCGTCGGACACCCCGTCGGGCAGGGGCACCGCCCGGGCGGCGGGGAAGTTGCGCGCGCTGGCGTAGCTGCCCGCCGGCGGCCCGGCGTAGGCCACCCGCTGGCCCAGGGCCAGGCCGTACTGCTCGGCGGCACCGGCCCCCAGGGCGACGATTTCTCCCACCCCTTCCACCCCCAGGGTGGCGGGCAGGGACGGCAGGGCGTAAAGGCCGGTGCGGTGGTAGATATCGACGAAATTGACGCCGATGGCGCGGTGGCGGATCTGCACTTCCCCGGGACCGGGAGCGGGCAGGGGGCGATGTTCAACCTGGAGAGCAGCGGCGTCGCCGTAGCGGTGCAGGCGGACTTCGGTGGCGTGGGTCAGGGGCGCGCGGGGCGCCGCAACGGCGGCGGACGGGGCAAGGGATGACATGGCGACCTCTCGAAACGGATGACGTGAAAAATGACGCCCCCAGGGCGGGCCGCTGGAAAGCCTCGGAAAAACCTCCAGAAACCCCGGGCCTCGCACCGTGTTGCTGGCGCAGCGCTATTGCCCCGGGAGCGCATTGCCGGGCCACTGTAATCCGTTCAAAATCGCCCGAAAATTCCCAACAAATACACATTCACTGTGCAAAATTCACCAGATATGAACGTCCCCCTGCAATGGGACGACGTGCGCCACTTTCTCGCCCTGGCCCGGGAAGGCAGCCTGTCCGGCGCCGCCCGCGCTCTCAAGGTGGAGCACTCCACCGTGGCCCGGCGCGTCGATGCCCTGGAGCAGGCCCTCCGGCTGCGCCTGTTCGACCGGCTGCCCCGGGGCTGGCACCTCACCCCGGAAGGGGAGGCCCTGGCCCAGCACGCCCTGCGCATGGAGGACGAGGCCCTGGCCTTCGGCCGCGCCGCTCTGGGCGTGGCCACCCTGTCCGGCACAGTGCGCCTCTCCGCCCCGCCGGTGGTGGCCAGCCACTTTCTCGTCCCGCGCCTGGGGCCTCTGCGCCGGCGCTGGCCGGACATCCGCCTGGAAGTGGTGGGCGAGGCCCGGGAGGCCAACCTGACCCGGCGCGAGGCCGACCTGGCCCTGCGCCTCTCCCGCCCCAGCGCTCCCGGCCTGGTGGCCCGGCCCCTGGCGGAAATGGGCTACGGCCTGTTCGCCACGCCGGAATGGGCGGCCCGGCCGGCGACAGAGTGGGAATTCGTCGGCTACGACGAGAGCCTGCGCCAGGTGCCTCAGCAGCAATGGCTCGACAGCCTCACCGCCGGGCGCCCCACGGTGCTGCGCAGCAACGACCTGGCCGGCCTCTATCAGGCAGCCCGGGCCGGCCTGGGGGTGACCGCCCTGCCCTACTTCCTCGGCAACCGGGACGATGTACTGGTGCGCCTGCCCGCTTACGACTGCCCGACCCGACGCAAGCTGTGGCTGGTGCTGCACCCGGACCTGCGCCGCTCGCCCCGGGTACGGGCGGTGGCCGACGCCATCGCCGAACTGGTGATGGGGGAAGCCGCCCTGCTGGCGGGACGGCAGGCAGCGGCGGGGGACCCCGGCTGAAGCCGGGGCCGGGCGGATGCGCCAGCCGTCCCGGGACCATCGGGCAGGGCGCCCCATTCCGCCCCATTACATCCCTTCCGCACACGCCCCCGGAGGGCGGCCCGAGCCTTCGGCATTTCCGAAGGCTGACCGCACCGGCGCAGCAAGCCCCGCGCCAGTACTTGCGCTTGGGGCAGTCAAAAAAACAGCCATCGGATTTTCCGATGGCTGTGGCCATTTGGCACTGGGACAGAAGGGTCAGGCCGCCTGAACGCCAGTCTCCGCCGACACGCCAACGCCAGCCTGGCTGCGGTTGATGCCGGAGACCACGGCCAGCACCGAGGCGGTGATGATGTTGCCGTGCACACCGACGCCGAAGGTGGCGCCGGGGCGGCCGGGCACGGTCATCTCCACGTAGGCCACGGCCCGGGCGTCGGCGCCCTTGCCGAGGGAGTGCTCCTCGTAGTGCTGTACGGCAGCCGAAAAGCCGGCCTGGCGCAGGGCGTCCACCGTGGCGTCGATGGGGCCGTTGCCTTCGCCGCGCAACTCCCGGGTGTCACCGCCGATGTCCACGGTGAGGGCGATGCCCTGGCGCTCCTGGGCGGCCTCGAACAGGTGGTGGCCGACGTAGCGCACCGGGGCGGCGGCTTCCAGGTATTCGCGGCTGAACACCTGCCAGAGGGCGCTGGCGGTCATCTCGCCGCCGGTGGCGTCGGTGACCCGCTGCACGGCGCCGGAGAATTCCACCTGGAGGCGGCGCGGCATGACGAGGCCCACCTCGGTTTCGAGCAGGTAGGCGATGCCGCCCTTGCCGGACTGGCTGTTGACCCGAATGATCGAATCGTAGGTGCGGCCCACGTCGGCCGGGTCGATGGGCAGGTAGGGCACTTCCCAGACGGCGTCCGGCCGCTGGACGGCCAGGCCCTTCTTGATGGCGTCCTGGTGGGAGCCGGAGAAGGCGGTGAACACGAGGTCGCCGACATAGGGGTGGCGCGGGTGGATCGGCAACTGGGTGCAGTGCTCGACGGTGCGGGCCACGTCGTTGATGCGGGAGAAGTCGAGGCCCGGGTCCACGCCCTGGGAGTAGAGGTTGAGGGCGAGGGTCACCACGTCCACGTTGCCGGTGCGCTCGCCGTTGCCGAACAGGCAGCCTTCGACCCGGTCGGCGCCGGCCATCACCGCCAGTTCGGCGGCGGCCACGGCGCAGCCCCGGTCGTTGTGGGGGTGCACCGAGAGGATGATCGAATCGCGCCGGGCGAGGCGGGTGTGCATCCACTCGATCTGGTCGGCGTAGTAGTTGGGGGTGCCCATCTCTACCGTGGCCGGCAAATTGATGATGCACTTGCGTTCCGGGGTGGGCTGCCAGACCTCGGTGACGGCGTCGCAGACCTCCCGGGCGAAGTCGAGCTCGGTGCCGGTGAACACCTCGGGGCTGTACTGGAACACCCACTCGGTGTCGGGCTGGGCGGCGGCGCAGTCCCGGATCAGGCGGGCGTGCTCGATGGCGATGGCCTTGACCCCCGCCTGGTCGGTGTCGAAGACGATGCGGCGGAAGTTGGGGGCCGTGGCGTTGTAGAGATGCACGATGGCGCGGCGGGCGCCCTGCAACGATTCGAAGGTGCGGCGAATGAGGTGATCCCGGGCCTGGGTGAGGACCTCGATGGTCACATCGTCCGGGATGTGGCCGCCTTCGATCAATTCGCGGACGAAGTCGAAGTCGGTCTGGGAGGCGGAGGGGAAGGCGACCTCGATTTCCTTGAAACCGATGGCCACGAGGGTCTTGAACATGCGCATCTTGCGCTCGGCATCCATGGGCTCGAAGAGCGCCTGGTTGCCGTCCCGCAGATCGGTGCTCATCCAGATCGGCGGGCGGGCGATCACCTGGTTGGGCCAGGTCCGCGCGAAGGTGGGGTCGGTGACGTGCACCGGGGTGAAGGGACGGTATTTGGCGGCGGGGTTCTTCAACATGATGATCTACTCCAATGCGGTCGATAACGGAAAGAAGGGGCACGCATGGGGCTGCCAGGCTGTCCGGCGGTGTCGCGGACATGGTTCGCGGCCTGGCAACCGGACGGCAGTCGCAGGATGGAGAAGGCGGGCAGTAGCAGCAGTTGCGGGGAGGTCATGACAGTCTCCGGAGGAGAAAAACGACGACGAAAGGGGAATCGAGGATGGCGCGAAGCCGCGAGGCTCGCGCATTCCGCCCTTGCCGGCCCGGAGGCTGGCGGAGGCGGTTTCAACAGGAGGGGGGAGAGTATGTGCGCGCTAGACGCGCAGCAGCAGACCCAGGTCCAGGAGCTGGGCCAGGGAGAGGGAAGCGATCGGAGCGTTGCGCTCGATCATGGGGGTCTGCTGGGAAGTCATGACGGCAACCGTAACCGAAGGCGCGGCGGCAGGTCAACCCCGCCCGGCGGGCGGGCACGGAACGCGGGGTGCGGATTTTTCCGCCCTTCCGTGCCGAATCACGCACCGACCACGCCAGCCCGCTCCCATTCGGTCATACCCAGGGATTATCATCGGCGGCATGATGTTCCGCCTGAACCGCCGTATCCGCCCCTTCGACAGCCTCATCTCCCGATTAATGCTGCTCGGGCTGTGCCTCGTCACGATCGGCATCGCCGCCCGCTACTACGCCATCAGCCATTTCCTGCGCGAGGACCTGGCGACGGTGGTGGAGGCCCAGCAACTGGCGCTGGCCACCTATGTGGCCCGGGACATCGACGAACGCATCGTGCACCGTCGCAACCTGTTGGAACGCATCGGCGCGGCCCTGCCGCCGGACCTGCTGCGCCGCCCGGCGGCGCTGCGCGCCTGGCTCAAGGAACACTACGAGTTCCAGCCCCTGTTTTCCGCCGGCCTGTTCGTCACCGACACCCGAGGCGTGGCGCTGGCCGACTACCCGGTGCTGCCCGACCGGGAGCATGGCGACTATGCCGACCGGGATTACATCAAGGACGCCCTGGCCGGCCGCACCACCATCGGCCGGCCGGTGATGGGCCGGGCCGCCAAGGAGCCGGTGCTGCCCATGGCGGTGCCGCTCCTGGACGGCCGGGGCGAGGTGCGGGGCGCGCTGGTGGGTATCACCGCCCTGGCCACGCCGGGCTTTCTCGACCTGCTACAGCAGAGCCACATCGGCAAGGGCACTGGCGGCTTCCTGCTCGTCTCGCCCCAGGACAGGCTGTTCGTCGCCGCCTCGGAACCCGACATGGTGTTCACCCCCACCCCGCCCTCCGGGGTGAACGCCCTGCACGACCGGGCCATGGCGGGCTACCGGGGCACCGGCATCACGGTCAACGCCAAGGGTGTGGAAGAAGTCTCGGCCATGGTCACGGTGCCCAGCACCGGCTGGTTCCTGGTGGCCCGCCTGCCCAGCCGGGAGGCCTTCGCCACCGTGGCCCGCACCCAGTCCTTCCTGCTGCGCAACGGCGTGCTCGCCTTCATGGTGTTCGCCGCCCTCGCCTCCACTGGCATGTACGTTCTGCTGCGCCCCCTGTCCCGCGCCGCCGACCACGCCGAGCGCATGACCCGGGGCGAGATTCCCCTGGAGCCCCTGCCGGTGGTGCGCCAAGACGAGGTGGGCCACCTGATCGGGGCTTTCAACCGGTTGCTGAAGAAGCTCGACGAGCAGCAGGCGGAACTGGCCCGCATCGCCCACCACGACTCCCTCACCGGCCTGCCCAACCGGGCCCTGCTGGCGGACCGGCTGCACCAGGCCCTGGCCCGCGCCCAGCGCACCGGCAGCCGGGTGGCCCTGCTGTTCATGGACCTGGACGGCTTCAAGCTGATCAACGATTCCCTCGGCCACGAAGCCGGCGACGACGCCCTGCGCCAGGTGGCCCAGCGCCTTGGCAAGATCGTGCGCCAGAGCGACACCCTGGCCCGGGTCGGCGGCGATGAGTTCGTGCTGTTGCTCTGCGATCTGGGCGAGGACGCCGAAGCCGCCGCCGGCATCGTCGCCCAAAAGTGCATCGAGACGCTGCTCCCGCCCTTCACTGTCGCCGATATCCCCTGTGCTATCGGCGTGTCGATCGGCATTGCCACGGGCAGCGGCGATACCGCCGCCGGAGCCCTGCTGCAAGCGGCGGACCGTGGCATGTACCGGGCCAAGAAGGCCGGCCGGGGACGCTACGTCGCCTGCCCGGTGTAAGCCGGCGCAGGCCGCCCCGGGCCGGCGGCGCCCCTTCCTGTCCCTCGTCGCCCCCCCTACACGGCCTGCCGTGGGCAAGGCCGCCGGCATCGCCGATAATGGCGCGCCGCGGCCGCCGCCGGCGCCGCATTCCCCGATCCCCACACTCCACGCCTCGACGTCCCCGACGCCGCCATGCCCGATACCCGCGCCACTCCGCCGTCCGCCGCTGCCTCCGTCAATTCCGCCCAGAAATCCCCGAACCTGCAACGCCAGGTGGCGGTGGCGGCCTGCTTCGGCACCTTCCTGGAGTGGTACGACTTCCTCACCTTCGCCACCCTGGCCACCTACTTCGGGCCCCTCTTCTTCCCGCCGGACAACCCGGTGGCCGGGCTGCTGGCCAGCCTGGCCACCTTCGGTGCGGGCATGGTGGTGCGGCCCCTGGGGGCGGCCCTGTTCGGCTCCCTGGGCGACCGCATCGGCCGGCGCCGGGTGTTCATCGTCACCATCGTGCTGATGGGCATCGCCACGGTGGGGGTGGGCCTGCTGCCCACCTACGCCCAGGTCGGCCTGCTCGCCCCGGGCCTGCTGCTGGCCCTGCGCCTGTTGCAGGGCCTGTCGGTGGGCGGCGAGATCGGCGGCTCGGCGGTGTATTTGACCGAGCACGCTCCGGAAGGCCGGCGCGGCCTGTTCACCAGCGTGCTGCAACTGATGGGCCCCCTGGGCATGATGGCTTCCGCCGCCCAATTGGTGCTGCTGCAATCCTGGCTGACCGAAGCGGACTTCGCCGCCTGGGGCTGGCGCGTGCCCTTTCTGGTGTCGGCGCTGCTGCTGGCGGTGTCGCTGAAGAGCCGGGTGGCCCTGCACGAGTCGCCGGTATTCCGCCAGTTGCAGGCGAAAAAGGCCCTGTCGGCCACGCCGCTGCGCGACTGCTTCCGCGACCGCACCACCCTGGCGCGCATGGGGGTGCTGGCCCTGTGCATCTCCGCCGGCGGCTCGCTGCTGTTTTTCTCCGCCCAGGTCTACACCACGGTCTTTCTCAAGAGCGTGGTCAAGCTGGAGGCCAAAACCGCCAGCCAGCTGGTGATGGTGGCGACCGTCGCCCTGTTCCCCTTGACCCTGGCCGCCGGCGCCCTGTCGGACCGCATCGGCCGGCGCCCGGTGCTGTTGGCCGGACTCTTGGTGGGCGCGCTCACCCTGCTGCCGGTGTTCCAGGCCTTCATCCCCGCCGGCAACCCGGCCATGGCCCGCTTCCAGCGCGACGTGCCGGTGGTGCTGGCGGGCAGCGACTGTTCCTATTCGCCCTTCGCCGCCCCGGCCAGCGACTGCGCCCGGGCCCAGGAATGGCTGGTCAAGCAGGGAGTGACCTATACCCGCGACGACCTGCCGGCCGGCAGCCCCACCACCGTGCGGATCGGCACCGCCGAGCCGGTGGCAGCCCACGACGCCGCCGCCCTGGCCCCGCTGCTGGAAGCCGCCGGCTGGCCCGGCCGGGCCGACCCGGCCCAGGTGGACGGCCTGACCCTGGTGCTGCTGCTGTTGGTGCCGATCGTCGCCGTGGCGCTGATCACCGGCCCCCAGACGGCGGTGCTGGCCGAACTCTTTCCGGCCCGCACCCGCTACTCGGCGGTGGCCCTGCCCCACAACCTGGCAGCGGGCTGGATCGGCGGGCTGTCGCCCTTCGTCGTCACCCTGCTCAACGTGCGCTACGGCGACGGCACCGCCGGCCTGTGGTACCCGGTGGTCCTGCTCGGCCTGGCCTTTCTGGTGGGGCTGCGCTTCCTGCCGGAGACGAAGCAGGCGCGGCTGGAGGAGTGACGAGCACCGCCCCGGGCAACGCTCGACACTCCGCCGGCATGAGCGGTCCTCCCGCCGAGGAGGCCGGGCAACGCGGACAACAGTAACAATTGCAACAATGTTGCATTAAAAGAGACGCGGCGCTTACCATGACGCCATGGTCGCCATCGCCCTTCGCCCATTCGCCAAGCCCGCCATGGGAGCGGAAGGGAAAGCCTTGCCGCCCGGGGTGAGGTCATGACCGGCCGGGCGCCCGCGGCGCGCCGCCCCTGGCAGAACTGGCGGCTGGCGCTGCTGCTGGTCCTGCTCGCCTGTTTCGTCGGCCTGGTAGCGGCCGAAGCCTTCCACCGCCACGACTCCGTCGCCGCCGGGGACGCCTGCGTTCTGTGCCAGGCGGCGGCCCATCCCCCTCTCGACGCGACGCTGTCGGGCAGCGAACTCGCCCCGCCCCTGCTCGTCGCCCTCTATTTCATCGCCCGCCTGCGGGAGCGGATTCGTTTCGCCTCGCCCAGCCGCGTCCCCTATCGCTCCCGCGCACCGCCACTCGCTTTCTAGTTTCGCCTGCATTGCCGCAGTACTAGAACCGCCTCGACCCCGTCGAGGCGACGTGCATCCGTCTCGTGGGAGTGGTTCCATGCCATCGATCAAGAAAGGTGCGGGCGCCGTCTGGGCGCCCGCCGGCTTCGCCTTCGCCCTTGCCGTCCATGCGGCCCCCGCCGCCGCAGCCGACATCCGGGGGACCGTCGCGGACGCCCTGGGGCAGCCCCTGGCCGCAGCGGCCCTCACCCTGAAAACGCCGGACGGCCAGGTGGCCGGGCAGGCCCGCAGCGACGCATCCGGGCAGTTCGCCTTTTCCGGGGCCGCGCCGGGCACCTACGCCATCCTCGCCAACAAGCCGGGGTTCCAGACCGGCACCGCCATCGTCAACCTCACCGCCCAGGGCGCCGCCCCGGTGAAGATCACCCTGGCCTCGAAGGAGGCCCTGGAAATCAGCGTGGCGGCGGAACGCCTCAACAAGGCCCGCAGCGGCCTGTCGCCCCAGACCGGAGGCAGCGTCTACCGGCTGGCGGACCAGGACATCCAGGCTTTGCCCGAAGGCGCCAACACCTCCTTCAACCAGGTGCTGCTGCAGGCGCCCGGCGTGGCCAACGATTCCTTCGGCCAGCTGCACGTGCGTGGCGACCACGGCAACCTGCAGTACCGCATCAACGGCGTGATCCTGCCGGAAGGAATCAGCGGTTTCGGCCAGGCGCTGGACAGCCGCTTCGCCCAGCGCATCGACCTGCTCACCGGCGCCCTGCCGGCCCAGTACGGCTACCGCACCGCCGGAGTCGTCGAGATCGAGACCAAGACCCGATTCGACCAGGGCGGGCGCCTCGACCTCTACGGCGGCAGCCGGGGCACGGTCAATCCGAGCGTCGAGTACGGCAATACCCAGGGCAACCTGAGCTACTACGTGACCGGCTCGTTCCTGACCAACAACGCCGGCATCGAGAATCCGACCTCCAGTTCATCGCCGATCCACGACCGCACCGAGCAGAGCAAGGGATTCGGCTACCTGTCCTACCTGATCGACCCGACCACGCGCTTGACCGCCATGTTCGGCACCTACGACGGCAAGTTCCAGATACCCAACAACCCTGGGCAAACGGCAACCCCAGCCTACCTGGCCGGGGCAGGCGTGGCCGGCTTCGACTCGTCCAAGCTCGACGAGCGCCAGCGGGAAAGCAACCGCTACGGCATCCTCGCCCTGCAAAGCTCCATCGGCGCCAACTTCGACTACCAGGTGGCCCTGTTCACCCGCTACACCAGCGTGCGTTTCAACCCCGACCCGGTGGGCGACCTGGTGTTCAACGGGGTTGCCTCCCAGGTATTCCGCAGCAGTTCCAGCACCGGCCTCCAGGGCGACGGAACCTACCGCCTGAACGACAGCCACACCCTGCGCATGGGCCTCTTCGCCAGCACCGAGAACATCCGCTCCGACAACAGTTCGACGGTCTTCCCGGTGGACGCCGGCGGCACGGTCACCGGCGCGCCCTACACCATCGTCGACAACAACGCCAAGAACGGCAACACGCTGATGGGGCTCTACCTCCAGGACGAATGGCGGGCCACCGACAAGCTGACCGTCAATTACGGCCTGCGGGCCGACCAGATGGACGCCTTCGTCAAGGCCGGCCAACTGAGCCCGCGACTGGGGCTGGTGTACAAGGCGACGCCCGAGACCACCTTCCACGCCTCTTACGCCCGCTATTTCACCCCGCCCCCCACCGAACTGGTATCGCCCCGCACCCTGGCCCTGTTCTCCGGCACCTCCAACGCGGCGTCGAACATGCAGAACGACCCGGTGCAGCCGGAACGCTCCCACTACTTCGACCTGGGGATGTCCCACCAGCTGACGCCTGCGTTCAACGTCGGCGTGGACGCCTTCTACAAGCAGGTGACGAACCTCCTGGACGAGGGGCAGTTCGGCCAGGCCCTGATCTTTTCGCCCTTCAACTACGCCCAGGGCAAGATCTACGGCATCGAGCTGACGGCCAGCTACAAGACCGACAGCTTCTCGGCCTACGCCAACCTGGCGCGCACCACCAGCCTGGCCAAGCAGATCACCTCGGCCCAGTTCAACTTCAGCCAGGACGAGCTGGACTACATCGCCAGCCACTGGATCCACACCGACCACGACCAGAAATACACCGCCTCGGCCGGCGTCGCCTACACCTGGCTCGGCACCCAGTACTCCGCCGACGCCATCTACGGCAGCGGCCTGCGCCGGGGCTTTGCCAATACCGAGCACCTGCCGTCCTACGTCCAGGTCAACCTGGGGGCCAACCGCAAGTTCCAGGCCGGCGAGCTGGGCACCCTGGAAGGCCGGGTGGCGGTCATCAACGTCTTCGACCGGGTCTACGAGCTGCGCGACGGCAGCGGCGTGGGCGTCGGCGCCCCCCAGTTCGGCCCACGGCGCGGGCTGTTCCTGGGCTTGAGCAAACTTTTCTGAGGAGAGCCGGACATGCAGGACATCCACGAGGCCCTCGCGGCCCTCAAATTCGGCGGCGCGATGGTCTACCCGCTCCTGGCACTGGCGGTGCTGGCGCTGCTCATCACCCTGGACAAGCTGTTCGTCTACTGGCGCTACGTGCGCCTGCCGACGGCCTTGCTCGACCTGGCCGAAACCTACGGCTTCCGCTGGCAGGAGTTGGAAGGACGGACAGCTCGACGCCCTGGGGCCGCGCAACTACTTCGGCCGCTTCTTCCGCGTCATCGTCGCCAACCGCGGCCAGCCCGCCTGGTGGGTCGAGTCCCGGGCCGGCGACGAAGCCCAGATCATCGAGAAGACCCTGAGCCGGGGGCTGTGGGTGCTGGAGACCATCGTCACCGCCGCCCCCCTGCTGGGGCTGCTCGGCACCATCACCGGCATGATGCATTCCTTCAACCTGATCGGCGCCGGAGGGCTGGTGGACCCCACCGGGGTCACCGGCGGCGTCGCCCAGGCGCTGATCGCCACCGCCCTGGGCTTGTTCATCGCCATCCTGGCCCTCTTCGCCTTCAACTTCTTCTCGCGCCGGCAATCCCAGGCCCTGGACGAGATGGAGCGCCTGGGCACCCGGCTGGTGGACAACATCCGCCTCGGGCAGGACCGGGGGGAAGGCGGCGGCCATGAAGCTGCGTAGAACCCGGCAGGCCAAGCGCGGCCGCATCGAGATCATCCCCATGATCGACGTCATGTTCTTCCTGCTGGCCACCTTCATGCTGGCCTCGCTGTCGATGCAGAACCTGCATTCCCTGGCGGTGGACCTACCCCAGGGCCATGCCGCGCCGATGCACACGCAGACCCCGGTGACCCTGACGGTGACATCGGACAGCCGGCTCTTCCTGGACAAGACGCCGGTGACCCTGGACACCCTGGCCCCGACCCTGAAGGCCATGCTGGCCGGCCCCGAGGCCAGCGTCATCGTCGCCGCAGACAGCGCCGCCCCCAACGGCACCACCGTGCGGGCCATGCTGCGTGCCCGGGAGGCCGGGGCCCGGCATTTCCAGATCGCGGTCAAGCATGTCGACTGACGCCTCCGCCCTACCCCGCCCGCGGGAATTCGACAATCCCTGGCGGCGGCTGCCCTGGACCCTGCCCCTGTCGCTGCTGATCTGGGCAGCGGTGCTGTGGGCCTTCGCGCTGTTCACCGAGGGTCCCCGGCAACGCCTGCCCGAGCCGCCCCCCATCGAGGCCCAGTTGATCGAGCTGCCGCCGGAGCCCGCCAGCCCGTCCCCGCCCACGCCCAAGGCGCCCCCCCGGCCCGCCCTGGAGCCGACCAGGACGCCGCCGCAACGAACGCCGCCCCCCAAGGCGGCCCCCCTTTCCGCCCACGCCCCGTCACTGCCGGCCGCCGCGCCCACACCTTCCGCACCTCCCGCCCCGGCCGCCGCCCAGGAGGCGCCGGCCCGCCCACCGCCGCCCCCGTCCGCCGCGGCCCCATCCACCGGCGGCAAACTGTCCGCCAGCGGCGGCGCCCAGGCCATCGTCAAGCCGATGCCCCGGATTCCGGACGAACTGCGCGAGGAGGCCCTTCACGTGGTGGTCACGGCCCGCTTCCACGTCGCCGCCGACGGCAGCGCCACCGTGGAACTGGTCAAACCCACGCCCAATCTCCGGCTCAACCGACTGCTGCTGGACACCCTCCGGCAATGGAAATTCTTCCCGGCGCTGCGGGACGGCCAGCCGACCGCCTCCACCGAGGAGATCGCGATCCACATCGACGTGAAATGACCCGCCTCCGGCCTTGTCCCGCTACTTGAGGATGTCGTAGGCCAGCTTGACGATCAGGGCCACCAGCAGGACCAGGAACAGGCCGCGCACGAAGCCGGCACCGCGCTTGATCGCCAGGCGGGAGCCGACCACGGCACCAGCCATGTTGAAGACGGCCATCGGCAGCGCGACGGCGTAGATCACCTTGCCGGCGCCAATGAAGAAGATCAGGGCCGCCGCGTTGGTGGCCAGGTTCACCACCTTGGCGCAGGCCGACGCCACCAGAAAATCCAGGGCGTAGCAGCGGATGAAGAGAAAGATCAGGAAGCTGCCGGTGCCCGGGCCGAACAGGCCGTCGTAAAAGCCGATGGCGCCGCCGATCAGGAGCGCCAGCAGGCGTTCGCGGCGGCCGATGGACAGGGGCTTGCGGATCGCCCCGAAGTCCTTCTTGACGAAGGTGTAGATCGCCATCGCCACGATCAGGAACAGCACCAGGGGGCGCATGGCGGCGGTGGGCACCGCCGACACGGCCATGGCACCGCAGAACGACATGACGAAGGCGGTGGCCGCCGCCGGCAGCGCCAGTGACCAGGGCACCCGCACCCGGCTGACCCAGGACTTGGCAGCCAGGGCCGTGCCGCAGGCCGAGGTGAGCTTGTTGCTGCCGAGCAGGGTGGCCGGGGCCACACCGGGCATGAAGTTGAACAGGGCCGGCACCTGGATCAGGCCGCCGCCACCCACGGCGGCATCGATCAGGCCCGCGCAGAAGGCGAAGCAGCAGAGTAGCAGCGTGGTTTCGATCATGACGTAGCGGAGTGGCGGGGAAAAAAACAGGGGCCATCCTAGCGGCCGCCGATTGCCGCTGGTTGCAATATCATGTTGCAAAAAACGCAACGTGAGATGTGAGGCACACGCCATGGCCATGCTCTGGGAACTACAGGCCTTCTGCGCGGTGGTGGAGCGCAAGAGCTTCGTCGTCGCCGCGCGCATGCTGGGGCGCTCCCCCAGCGCCGTGACCCGGGCGGTGCAATCCCTGGAACAGCAGCTCGGCCAGGAACTGCTCAGGCGCTCCCATAAAGAGGTGGGGGTCACCGAGGCCGGCGGCACCTACTACGCCTACGCTTCGGAGATGATCGCGTTGCAGGACGAGGCCGAGGAAAAGCTGGCCGGGGTGGCCGCCAAGCCCCAGGGCTGGATTCGCTTCTCGGCGCCGGAAAGCCTGGCCCTGCGCCTGATGCCGGAGATGATCGCCCGCTTCGGCACCGCCTATCCGGACGTGCAGATCGACGTGCGCTACGCCGACGGCCTGCTCGACCCGATCAAGGAAAGCCTGGACTTCGCCATCCGCGGCGCCTTTCCCCAGTCCAGCGAACTGCGCGCCTTTCCCCTGTGGAGCTACCGGCGCTACCTCTACGCCAGCCCGGACTACGTGGCCCGGCGCGGCCTGCCGCAGACCCCGGAGGCCCTGGCCGGCCACGACTTCGTCATCCACACCGCGCCCCGGGTCCTGCGCGACTGGTTCCTGCGCAGGGGCGGCGACAGCTACCGCCTCAACCCCCAGCCGCGCCACCGCTTCAGCTCCGGCATCGCCGTCTACCAGGCGGCCCTGCACGGCATGGGCATCGTGCGTCTGGCGGACTGGCTGTGCCGCCCGGCGGAAGCGGCCGGCCAGCTGGTGCGGATCTGCCCGGACTGGCACCTGACCTCATCCACCGGGGTGGAGCCGCGCATGCACGCGGTCTACGCCGGCGAGCGCATGCCGCGCCGGGTGCGCCTGTTCCTCCAGGCCCTGCGTGAAGCCGGGGAGGCGGAGGCCAGGGCGGCGCGGGCCAGTGCTTAGTGGCTAGTGGCGGTGGTCCCGATGGTGGGCATCGGGGAAGTGGGGGTGGGAATGGACCATGGGCTTGTGCCGGTGGGCGTGGACATGGCGGGTCCCCGGGGCGACGGGATAAGGATGGTCGTGCTGGTGATGGGCGTCGTGGGTGTGGGCGTGGGAATGCTCCAGCCCCCCGTGGCGGTGCTCATGGTCGTGGCGCTCGGTCAGGTGCAGCCACACGCCCCAGGCCATCAGCGCCCCGGCCAGTACCAGCCGGACGGTGAGGGGCTCGCCGGAAGCCAGCGCGATCAGGGTGCCGAAGAACGGCGCCACCGAAAAATAGGCCCCGGTCCGCGCCGTGCCCAGATGGCGCAGGCCGACCACGAACAGGACCAGGCTCACCCCGTAGGCCAGCAGCCCGACCACCATGGCCAGCGCCATGGCCGGCCAGGGTGGCAGCCGGTCCCCCAGGGCGAAGGCCAGGGCCAGGTTCACCGTGCCCGCCGCCAACCCCTTGACCATGGCGATCCAGGTGGCGTCGCTGAGGGACACCTTGCGCGTCAGGTTGTTGTCGATGCCCCAGGCCAGACAGGCCCCGAGCACCGCCAGCGCCGGCCAGGCGCCGGCGAAGCGGGCGTCACCGGGCCAGCTGACGAGCACGGTGCCGGCGACGATGGCGACCATGCCGGCAGCAATGCGCCGGTCCACGCCTTCCTTGAAGGCGATCCAGGCCAGCAGGGCGGTAAACACGCCCTCGGCATTGAGCAACAGGGCCGCGCCGGAGGCAGGCATCCCGGCCAGCCCGAACATCAGCAGCACCGGGCCGACCAGGCCCCCGGCGCACACCGCGCCGGCGAACCAGCCGGCCTCGCCGGCCGAGAGCCGCACCGGGGCGGCCCGGACCAGCAGGCGGTAGGCGGCCAGGCCGAGGCCCGAGCCCAGGTAGAACAGGCCGGCCAGCAGCCACGGTCCGGCATCGCGCAGCAGGAACTTGGCGAGGGGGGCGCTGGCGCCGAAGAGCAGCGCGGCGCCTAGGGCGGCGGCAATGCCGGGGTTGAACGAGCGCTGGAGAAAAGACATGGGCAATGGTTCCGGTTCCCTGGTCGCCCCTGACCACGCCCCCGAAGCGGAACGGCCATTCGAGCGGCCGCTCCCGGGGAGCGCTGGACGGCACCGGTCTATCGGGATCGGGCTACAGCTCGGTGTACTTGAGCGCCTTGCCCCGGGCCTTTTCCACCGGGTACTTGGCCCGGTTGAGGACCATCTTGTCGCGGAAGGCCTGGGCCAGGTCCACGTCGAGCCGGTCGGCCAGGCGGGTCAGCACCAGCAGCACGTCGGCCAGCTCGTGGGCCACCGCCTCGCGCTTCCCTTCCGGCAGGGCGGCGCTTTCCTCCGGGGTCAGCCAGAGAAAGTGCTCCAGCACCTCGGCGGCCTCCACCGACAGGGTCATGGCCAGGTTCTTGGGAGTGTGGAAGGGCGTCCACTCGCGCTCTTCGACGAAATCGCGCACCTGGGCGCGCAGCTCTTCCAGGGTCATGGACGGCATGGGTCCGGCTCGCAAAAAATCACCAGGGCGGATGATCCCCCAACCCGGCCCGGGATGCATCAGTTCCCGCCCCGGTCGGCATGGCCCATTGCCGGCGACCATGGCAAAACCCCGCGCCTGGCGCGGGGTTTGGACGGGCGCCAGCGGCGCCGGGAGGGGGCGAGAGGGGGCTTACAGGGCCGCCCAGCCCTTGGACTCGGGTTGGAACGGCAGGGCGGCCACGGTCCATTCCTGCACCGCGCCGTCGGCGCCCGGCACCTCGATGCGCTCGCCGACGCGCACGCCGAACAGGGCAGCACCCACCGGGTGCAGGATCGACCAGCATTCCTCGTCCGGATCGTGGTCTTCCGGATAGACCAGGGTCAGTTCCCGCTTGGTGCCGTCGGCGGCTTCCAGCACCACGGTGGAGTTCATGGTCACCTGGTCCGGGGGGATGCCGTCCGGCGGCACCACCTTGGCCGAGCGCAGCCGCGCCAGCACCCGGGAAGCGGCGTCGGACACGCCCTGGCCGCGCTGGAAGCGGGTCTCGATCAGCACCACCAGACGGGATTGGTCGACGGCGGAAATACAGGGTTGCGAAGCTTGGGTCATGGCTGGACTCCTGGCCCGCGGGGCCGGACGGCATCTGGCCGGGCGCGGGCGACGAACGAAAAACGGCGAAGGATGAAAGGGCTGGGGCGGTGGCGGATGCCCGGCAGGGGAAGGGCGGCGGCGACGAACCTCGGTCGGGGCCGCGCCGGGACCCGGGGTGGCGCCGGGGAGGCGCCGCAGCGTTGCCGGAAGATCAGGCGGAAACGCTGGCCCGCGGGTCGGGCCGCTGCCGGGCGGGGGAGAGGCAGGCGGCCAGTCGGTGGCGACTCATGCCGGCGCGGCCGCTCCCCCGGGCGACCCGGTCCCCGGTCTGGGGGCGCGGCAGGTCGCAGGCGAAGATGGAGGCGGATACGGGCATGGTTGGCGCGGGAAGGACTCGGAATGCACCACAACGGTGCAGATGGCCCATTCTACCCCGCCCCACCGTTCCCCCCAAGCCCCGGGCGCCGGGGCCGCTTGCCACCACCGCCAGGCGCCGCCCAGTGCCTCCTTGTGGCGAACAGCGACGGAGCCCCCGGCAAGCCCCGCCAAGCCGTTTCCGTTTAAATCGCCCCCGCCGCCCGCAATCGGGCGATGTCGGCCGGAGTGAAGCCGAGGCGGCCGAGCACCGCATCGGTGTGCTCCCCCAGGGTCGGGCCGAGCCAGTCGGTGCGCCCCGGGGTGGCGGTGAGGGTGGGCACCACGCCGGGGATGGTGAACGGCTTGCCGTCCGGCAACGTGGCGGCCTGGAGCATGCCCCGGGCGAGGAACTGGGGGTCGGCGAACATGTCGGCCACCGAATAGACGCGGGAAGCCGGCACCTCCGCCGCCTCCAGGGTGGCCAGCACGGCGTCGTGGTCGTGGGCGGCGGCCCAGGCGTCGATCACCGCGTACAGCTCGTCGCGGCGGGCGTCGCGTCCGGCGTTGTCGGCCAGGGCCGGGTCGTCCGCCAGGTCGGGGCGGCCGATGGCCCGCATCAGGCGGCGGAAGATGGCGTCGCCGTTGGCGCCGATGGCAATGTGCCGCCCGTCCCGGGTGGTGTGGGTGTTGGACGGGGTGATGCCCTTCATGATGTTGCCGCTGCGCTCGCGCACGAAGCCGAACACGTCGAACTCTGGCACCAGGGATTCCATCATGGCGAATACCGCCTCGTAGAGGGCCACGTCCACCACCTGGCCGGTGCCGCCGCCCACCTCCTTGTGGCGCAGGGCCATCAGGGCGCCGATGGCGCCCCATAGCGAGGCCAGGGCGTCGCCGATGGATATGCCGGTGCGCACCGGCGGCCGATCCTCGAAGCCGGTGACGTAGCGCAGCCCGCCCATGCTCTCGCCGATGGCGCCAAAGCCTGGCTGGTCCCGGTAGGGCCCGGTCTGGCCGAAACCGGAGAGGCGCACCATGACCAGCCCCGGGTTTGCGGCGCGCAGGGTCTCCCAGCCCAGGCCGAGCTTTTCCAGCACGCCGGGGCGGAAGTTCTCGATCACGACGTCCGCCTCTTGCGCCAGCCGGCGCACGATGGCGGCCCCTTCCGGGTGCTTGAGATTCACCGTCACCGACTGCTTGTTGCGCGACTGCACGTACCACCACAACGAGGTGCCCTGGTACAGCTGGCGCCAGCGGCGCAGGGGGTCGCCGCCGTCCGGCGACTCGACCTTGACCACCTCGGCGCCGAAGTCGGCCAGGATGCGGGAGCAGAACGGCCCGGCGATCAGGGTGCCCAGTTCGAGCACCTTGACCCCGTCCAGGGGGCGGGGCGCGGCAGCAGCGGCAGTGGGGGTCTGGGAGGAATCGGGGGCAGGGGCCGGAGGAATGGACACGGGGCAGGCTCCAGGTAAGGCGCGGTGGCACGGGTGGCAAGAGCGATTGCCGCCATGCTACCGGCTTTGCTCCGGAGCGACCCGCGGTACCGGCCATCGCTTCGCTGCGACCAGCGCCAACTTTGCCAAGGTCATGGCAACGGCCTTCATGCCACAATCCGGACAATGCCTCCGTCCTCATCCGATGCCCACCCGGCGTCCTGCCCCCCTCCCCCGGCGCCGCCCTGGCACTGGCTACTGCCGCTCCTCCTGGCGGCGCTGGCCGTCCTGGCGTTCTGCGGGCCGCTCCCGGCGCGGGCCGAGGAGGCCCAGGAATGCCCGACAGAGGCCGCCCTCGGACCGGCCCACAACGTCCAGGGCCAAGCTCTGCTGCGAGATCCGTCCCGCCGGCTGACCCTGGGGGACGTGACCTCGGCGGCCCGGGCCGCCGAATTCGAGGCCCTGCCCGGCCAACTGTCCGGCGGCTACACCCGGGACATTCTGTGGCTGCGCTTCTGCCTGCCCCCCGGCAGCGACACACTGCCCCGCTGGCTGCGCATCTCCCCCGCCATGCTCGACGACCTGGCCCTGTACCTGCCCCAGGCCGGCGGCGGCTACGAGCTGCGCCGCGCCGGTGACCGCTACCCCTTCACCGCCCGGGAATGGCAATACCGCCTGTTCGCCATCGCCATCCCGCCGGGCACCGACGTGCGCCGCCCCTTCTACCTGCGCCTCGATACCACCAGCGCCCTCAACATGCGCCTCGACCTGTGGCACGGGGCCGAATTCCAGGACCTGGTGGTACGCGACACCATGTTCTACGGGCTGCTCGGCGGCACTATCCTGCTGCTCATCGTCTTCAGCCTGATTTCCTGGCGCTGGCTGAAGGACCGGCTCTACCTGTTCTACGCCGGCAACGTGCTGGCGGGAGGCGTCTTCCTGCTGATGAACGCCGGCTTCGGCAGCCAGTTCGCCTACCCCGGGCTGGGGGGGGCAAACGATCTGGCCATCGCCTGGCTCACCGGGCCGATCTTGACGATACACGTCCTGTTCTTCACCTACCTGTTCGCGGTGCGCCAGCACCTGCCCCGCCTCTACCCGCTGATGCTGGCCCTGGCCGGCACCTACGCAGTCCTGGCGCCCCTCAGCCTGTTCACCGACTGGCGCACCATCGGCCTGATCCTGCAATTGCTGGCCTTCCCGGTGACCCTGCTGTGGATGGTGCTGATCGTCACCCTGGGCTTCAAGGACCCCAAGCGGCGCATCTACATCGTCGCCTTCCTGCCCTGGCTGATGGGCCTGTTCGGCAACGCCATCTTCCGCATGGGCGGCATTTCCGACAATTTCTGGATCAGCTACAGCGGCGAAATCACCGCTCTGATCCATCTCATCATCCTGCCCATCCTGATCATCCACCGGGCCCGCCAGGCCGAACAGGAAAAGGACCAGGCCCTGGCCCGGGAACTGGCCGAGGCCCACCGGGCGGAGCAAGAACTGGAAGCCCGGGTGCGCGAGCGCACCGGCGAGCTGCGTCAGGAGATCGAGACCCGGAGCCGCATCCAGGCCCGGCTCCAGGACGCCCTGACCACCGAGCAGGCCACTCTGGCCAATCAGCGCGAACTGGTGGCCATGCTCTCCCACGAATTCCGCACGCCCCTGACCCTGATCGACACAGTGGCCCAGCGCCTGGACATGATGCTGGAGCGCATCCATCCGGAACTGGTGCCGCGCATCCTGAAGATTCGCAGCGCCGTCACCCGGCTGCTGGGGCTGCTGGAGAACTGCCTGGCCAACGAACGCCTCAACGGCACCGGCACCGAGCTGCACCTGGAAACGGTGGACGTATGCGCCCACCTGACCCAGGCCTACCGGGGCGGGACGGCTCCCGCCGAGGCCCGGCGCATCCGCCTCGACTTGCCCGAGGCGGCGGTGCGGGTGCGCTGCGACCGGCACCTGTTCGACGTGGCCCTCTCCAACCTGGTCGGCAACGCCCTCAAGTACTCCCCTCCGGACAGCCCGGTGACCCTGCGGGTGCGGCGCGAGCCCGCCGGGCAGGTAGCCATCGCGGTGCAGGACCGGGGCCAGGGGGTGCGCCCAGCAGACCGGGAACGCATCTTCGAACGCTTTTTCCGCAGCGACGGCCTGCGCCCCCAGGGGTCCGGCCTGGGCCTGCACCTGGCCCGCTCCCTGGCCCGCCGCCACGGCGGCGACGTGATCCTGGAAGCGGGGGCGGAAGCGATGGGTGCCGAGGAGGCGGAGGAAACGTCCGCCGGAGCCGGCGCCACCTTCATCCTCACCCTGCCGGAAGACGGCCCGCCGGTCGCAACGGACGTCGCCGTCAACCAGGAGCCGGCTGCCGAGACGACGGCCTCCTAGAGCGGCAGCGGGCACGCCGCATTCGCCTGGAGCAGCCCGATTCAACCCCGTTCAGCGCTCATCCCTTGAGCTGCACCGACTGGGGTTCCAGGAACTCCATCACCCCGTGGCGGCCCAGCTCGCGGCCGTAGCCGGACTGCTTGAACCCGCCGAAGGGCGCCTGGAAGTTGAAGAAGGCGCCGTTGATGTCCACCTGGCCGGTGCGCATCTGCCGGGCGAAGGCCAGGGCCTTGTCCCCGTCCGGGCACCACACCGCGCCGCCCAGGCCGTAGGCGGTATCGTTGGCCAGTTGCAGGGCCTCCGCTTCGTCCCGGTAGGGCATGATGGCCAGCACCGGGCCGAAGATCTCTTCCCGGGCGATGGTCATGGTGGGGCGCACGTCGCCGAACACGGTGGGGCGCACGTACCAGCCGCTTTCCAAGCCTTCCGGCGCCTCGGGGCCGCCGGTGAGCAACGTCGCCCCTTCGGCCACGCCCTGGCGGATGAAGTCCCGCACCCGCTCGCGCTGGGCCCGGGTGACCAGGGGGCCGAGGCGGGTGGCCTCGGCGAAGGGGTCCCCCGGCGCGTAGGCCTGGGCCGCCGCCACCGCCAGTTCGGCCGCCTCGTCATGCCGGGCCGCCGGCACCAGCAATCGGGTCAGGGCCGAGCAGGTCTGGCCAGAATTGAGCAGGCAGGCCCCTACCGAGCCCTTCACCGCCTGGGCGAGCAGGGCTTCGTCGGCGGCTGCCTCGGGCAGGATCACCGAGGCCGACTTGCCCCCGAGCTCCAGGGAGACGCGCTTGACCGTCTCGGCGGCCAGGGCCGCCACCCGCTTGCCGGCCCGGGTCGAGCCGGTGAACGACACCGCGTCCACCGCCGGGTGGGCGGCCAGGGCCTCGCCCACCACCGGTCCCAGGCCGGTGACCAGGTTGAACACGCCCGGAGGCACGCCGGCCTCGTCCATCACCTCGGCCAGGACGAAGGCGTTGAGGGGCGCCACTTCCGAGGGCTTGAGCACCACGGTGCAGCCCGCCGCCAGGGCGGCGGCCACCTTGGCGGCGATCTGGTGCAGGGGGTAGTTCCACGGGGTGATGGCGGCCACCACTCCCACCGGCAGGTAGGCGACCCGGGAATGGCCGATAACCTCGTCGGCGAAGCCCTCGGCGGCGATGGCGGCGCAGGCCTCGAAGGAGGCGATCGGGTTGCCGGCCTGGATGCGCACCGCCAGCTTGAGGGGCATGCCCACTTCCCGGGCGATCAGTTCGCCGATTTCCTGCTGGCGGGCCTTCAGCCCGGCGGCCACCTTGGCCAGCAGGGCGCCCCGCTCGGCCGGGGCGGTGCGGCTCCAGGCCAGGAAGGCGGCCCGGGCGGCGCGCACCGCCGCGTCGGCATCGGCGGCATCGCCCAGGGGCACCCGGCCCAGGGACTGCTCGGTGGCCGGATTGACCACCTCCTGGGTGCCGGTCCCGGACGGGGGCACCCAGCGGCCGTCGATGTAGAAGGCGTCGCGCACGATCATGGCAGGCTCCGGAAAATCGATGAGGGAAACGAAGGAGCATCTTAACCTCGGACACGTCGCCCCACGCATAGCCCCGAGCCGGTCCCACCATGCCATTGCCTTGATTCATGGCAAAATTCGGACTCGCTAATAAAAAACGATAAGTTATTGATAACGCAAATCAATAAGCCACATCAGATGCCGGGACGACCCGCACGATATTTGTGGAATAACGCATACCGCCCCACATATTACAAAAGTAATAATTCATGCACCCGGCCTAGCTTGCCCGGATGCCAAGCTTCTCCTTCATGCCCAACATTGACGCCCCCCAGGCACTCCGCATCGATCCGGAAGAGCGCTCCGACCTCGTCGTAACCGCCATCGCCGTATTGGTCGCCATGCTGGCCTGCGCGGTGTACTGGGCCGTGCTGGTCAGCTCCCATAACGAACAACTGCGCGGCGCCGAGCAGCAGAGCCAATTACGCGCCCAGCAGATTTCCAAGGCGCTGCTGTCCCAGGTGGAAACCCTCGTGGGCGGGCTGGACTTCGCCACGCGCAGCCTGGCCGAGGAGTTGAGCCACAAAAGCCCCGAGGGCTTCAACGCCACGGTGCGGACCGTGGTGCAGTCCTATCCCCAGGGTTCGATCTTGCAGATCGCCATCGCCGACCGGAGCGGCAAGGTCATCTATGCCAATCCGGCCCCCGATCCCTGGTCCCCGCTCCCCGCCAACGTCGGCGACCGGGAGCACTTCCGCGTGCATCAGGACAACAGCCGGACCGGCGCCGCGGACCGCTTGTTCATCAGCGCGCCGGTACTGGGCCGGGTGTCGGGCCAGTGGTCGATCCAACTGTCCCGGGCGCTGCGCCGCAACGGCGAATTCGACGGCATCCTGGTCATTTCCCTGTCGCCTCACTACATCTCGGATTTCTTCCAGAGCATCTTCGACAGCGAGCGGGACGTGGTGATGCTGCTGCGCCAGGACGGCCGCTACCTGGCCCGCTCCCAGGGCGAACAGGCGGTACTCGGCAAGGCGGTGCCCGACAGCCGCGAGTACCTGCGCAACAACCACCTGATGCACGGCACCTACGAGGCCGTGGCCCGAGTGGACGGCATTGCCCGCTATTACGCCTGGAGCCGCGCCCAGGCCTATCCATTGGTGATCAACGTCGGCCTGGACAAGGACGCCGCCCTGGCCGGCGTCCAGCAGGCCATCCAGGCCAGCCGGCAGCGCAACCTGCTGGGCATCGCCATCGTCCTCGGCGGCGTCCTGGTCATCTCCTGGCTGCGCCTGCAACGCAGCCGGGCCAAGGCATTGCTGCGGGCCAAGGACGAGCGCCTGGCCAAGCTGGTGACCCAGGTGCCCGGCGCCATCTACCAATACAAACTGGCCACCGACGGGACGTCCAGCTTCCCTTACGCCAGCCCAGGCATCGCCGACATTTACGGATTCACGCCGGATGAACTGGCCACCAACGCCGCGAAGGTGTTCAACCTCATTCATCCGGACGACCTGGAATCGGTCAAGGCAACCATCATGGCATCGGCCCACGACCTCACGCCCTGGGAATGCAAATACCGGGTGGGGACGAGCACCGGGGGCTGCCGCTGGCTGCACGGCTACGCCCGGCCGGAGCGACTGCCGGACAGCAGCATCCTGTGGCACGGCTACCTGCACGACATCACGACGGAGCAGGCCATCCAGCAGGCCCTGCACGAAAGCGAGGAACGGCTGCGCCTGACCCTGGACGCGGTGCGGGACGGCCTGTGGGAATGGGACACCGAGCGGGGCACCCTGCACTGGGACGCCCGTTGCTACGAATTGCTGGGTTACCCGGACCGGGGCTTCCCCATGGGGCTGGGCGCATTCCTCGACCTCGTGCACCCGCTGGATGTCGACCGCTGCCGCATCGACCAGGCCCAGCACCTGGAATCGAACCGGATCTACCGCACCGAATTTCGCCTGCGCCGCGCCAGCGGCGAATGGCTGTGGGTCGAATCCCGGGGCCAGCTGCTGCCGGCCACCGAGCACCGCCCGGCCCGCATGATGGGCACCCTGTCGGACATCGGCGAGCGGGTCACCCAGGCCCAGGTGCGCCGCGCCCTGCTCGACCAGAGCGCCGCCGCCATCTTCCTGGCCACGCCGGACCGGCGCATCTCCCACGCCAATGCCCGGGCCATCGAACTGTTCGCCCCCAATGGCCATGCCCTGATCGGCAAGGACTTTCGCATCATCCACACCGACGAGGCCTCTTTCGCCGCCTTCGGCGAGCATTACCAAGCCCTGCGCCAGGCCGGATCGGTCCGGCTGGAATGGCGCCTGCGCGACAACCGGGGCCGGGTGCGCTGGTTCAATGCCCACGGTTCCCTGCTGGGCGAGGACGACCCCAACGGCAGCGTCATCTGGACCATGCTCGACACCGACGCCCAGCACCGGGCCATGGACGCCCAGGAACTGGCCCAGCAGCGCCTGACGGCAATCATCGAGCAGTTCCCCGGCGGCGTGCTGGTGGAAGACCAGGCCGAGCAGCGCATCGTCGTCGCCAACCAGGCCCTCTGCCAGCTCGGCGGCACCGGCTGGAGTCCCCGCGACCTGGTCGGACGCACCCATGCCGAACTGGCCGCGCGGCTGCCCGCCGACCTGCTGGTCCCGCCCCCCGGCGAGGACGCCGCCCCCGACGCTTGGGAATGCCACCTCGACGACGGCCGCGACGTGGCCGTCGAACGCATCCCCCTGCACAGTGCCGGCACGCCCGTCGGCCTGTTCTGGTTCATCCGCGACATCACCGAACGCAAGCGGCGCGAAACCGCCCTGGCCGCCCTGGCCGCCACCGACCCCCTCACCGGCCTGGCCAACCGCCGCACCTTCATGGCGCGCATGAACGACGAGCTGCACGAGCAGCGCCGCGGCCGGCACGGCCCCAGCGTGCTGGTGATGCTCGACCTGGACCACTTCAAGCGGGTCAACGACACCTACGGCCATGCCGCCGGCGACCGGGTGCTCCAGCACCTGGCCGGGCTGATGCAGGCCGCCCTGCGCCGCGACGACCTGGCCGGCCGCCTGGGCGGCGAGGAATTCGCCGTGCTGCTGTCCGACACCGACCTGGACGGTGGCGGCGCCATGGCCGAGCGCCTGCGCATCGCCCTGGAAACAACCCCGGCGCGCACCGACACCGGCGAACTGTTCGTCACCGCCAGCCTGGGGGTCACCCTGTTCCGGCCGCCCTTCGACAGTCCGGAAGACTGCCTGGCCCGGGCCGATGCGGCCCTCTACGAAGCCAAGCACCGCGGCCGCAACCGGGTCATGGTCAGGGACGAGGACCGGGGCTTTCCCATCACCCACGCCGCCCCGGTGCGGGACGCCTGATTCCGCAAAGCGGATCGGACCGGGCGCCAGCCCCTGCGCTCCTTTCCCCCTCGCCGCCGCCCGCCCCGATCCCCCTTAATCCGCGACAATGGCGGCCTTGCCAGGCCCGCTTCGGGCCAAGCCTTCCTCCCGGAATCCGCCCGATGACCTCCCGCCCCCTTGCCCTCTCCCTCGCCTTGGCCGCCCTGGCGACCCTCGGCGCCACCGCCCAGGCCGCCCAGCCCCCCTTCTCCGGTCCCGACTACAGCGGCCGCTACGCCTGCACCGGCGACGACGCCAAGGAAGGCGCCTACAGCGCCACGGTGACCCTGGAACTGGTGCCCGAGCACAGCAGCGGCAAGTACGGCGCCTACGCCTTCACCCTGGAGGTGCCGGGCTTCGGCACCTATCCCGGCCACGCCGTGGCCAAGGGGGCGGCCATGGCCATCCACTTCGCCCATACCGACCCAGCCACCCGGGACTTCGGCACCGGCCTTGCCACCTTCGCCCCTGGCCGCAGCGGCCGCTGGACCTTCACCAAGTTCTACTACGAGCCCGAATTCAAGGGTGGCAACCACGGCAGCGAGCGCTGCGAGCAGCAGCCCTAGCCCTGGCACCTAAGGCGGCGCGTCCCGCCGAATCGCCGGCCCAACCGGCTGGCGCAGCGCTTTCGACACCGGGGGCGCTGCGCCAAGGCGGCCGCAGAAGACGGCGAACGCCAGGGCGATACTTGAATTTTTTTCATGTATTTTTGCAGGCACAACGGCAAGGTCGAGAACTGGCGCGGACCTTTGCTTTTCGACCAGATCGAAACATTAATTTTTTTAATGAATTGATCGATTGCAGGCCGCCCGGCGGCCAGGCGAATCCCGGCGCAGGCCAGCTCTTTCGCGCATCCACGCATCCACACAGTCCAGTCCCCGTGCTCCGTGCCAGCGGCATCCAAAGCAGCCCAGGCATTCCCGGGCCGGAGCTGAAACCCGCCCCAGCGGCTGCTCTCCTCTGCCCCCTACCCCGCCAGGGACGCAGCGAGGAAGCGGGCCAGGCCGCCTTGCAGGGGCTTTTGCCGGTGGCGGATGAAGTACAGGGGCCGGGCCAGGTCCGCCAATCCGACCAGATCCGGAGGCAGGCCCGCCGCCCCTTGCCGCGCCCCCAGGTCCACCACGCCGCCCCGCTCCAGCAGGTCCGCCACCACGTGGCGCGACAGGCACGACACCCCCAGGCCAGCGGCCACGGTCCGCTTGACCGCCTCGGAATTGCCCAGGGCCAGGGTCACCTTGAGGTGACCGAGCAGGGGCACCAGCAGTTGCTCCAGCACCTCCCGGGTGCCGGAGCCGGTTTCGCGCAGCACCCAGTCGGCCCCGGCCAGGGCCTCCCGGGTCAGGGCGCCTGCCGCCGCCGCATGGACCAGGGGATGGTCCCGGCCGGCGAAGACCACCAGCTCGTCCCGCTGCCAAGGCGTCACCACCAGGTCCGGGTGGCGACACACCCCTTCGATGAAGCCGCCGTCCACGGTGAATTCGGCCACGGCGGCAACAATATCGGCGGTGTTGGCCACGTCCAGACGCAGCCGGGCCTGGGGGTTGTCGCGGCGGAAGGCGGCGATCAGGGGCGGCAGCAGGTAGTTGCCCACGGTGGTGCTGGCCCCCAGGCGCAGGGAGGCGGCCTCGCCGGCGAACAGCCGGCCGATGTCGGCGGCCTGTTCGAGCAGGGCGGTGGCCCGGGGCAGCAGCAGGCGGCCCGATTCGTTGAGGCGCAGCTGGCGGCCGATGCGGTCGAACAGGGGGGTGCCCAACTGACGCTCCAGCTCGGCCAAGGCGGCGGAGGCGGCGGACTGGGACAGGGCGGTGGCCTCCGCCCCCCGGCCGGTGGTGCCGTGGCGGGCGATGGCGACGAAGACTTCGAGCTGGCGCAGGGTGAGGTGGAGCACGACCTATTACCTTTAAAACCGGTTATTTCAACGTTTTTTATTCGTTTTTCAGGTTGATGGCAAGCCGGTAAGGTGGCGTCCATGGCGGGTCCGTCGATCCGCCCGGACAACCCACGAGGCTCCCCATGTCCTCCCCTGCCAATGCATCCGCGGCCCTGGCCGCCCCGCCCCTGTCGTTCGCGCAACGCATTTTCCAAGGCTTTCGGGCCGCCGCCCCCGGCCTCATCCTCACCCTGGCCCTGGGCCTGGGCGCCCTGCTGCTCGCCCGCCAGCCGGCGGTGCAGGGCTGGGGATTGTCGGCCCTGACCCTGGCCATCGTCGCCGGCATCTTCATCGGCAACACCGTGTTCGCCCCGGTGGAACGGCTCGCCGCCCCCGGCGTAGGGGTGGCCAAGCAGACCCTGCTGCGCGCCGGCATCGTGCTCTACGGTCTGCGCCTGACCTTTCAGGACATCGCCGCGGTGGGCACCGCCGGGCTGGTGGTCGACGCCCTGGTGGTGGCGATCACCTTCGTCCTGGCCCTGCAACTGGGCACCCGCTGGCTCGGCCTGAGCCGCCGCCAGGCGGCCCTGATCGGCGCCGGCAGCGCCATCTGCGGCGCGGCGGCGGTGCTGGCCACGGCGCCGGTGGTGGCGTCCGCCCACGCGGCCCGGGATGAGGGCCACCATGAAAGCCCCCTGGCCGACCAGGTGGCGGTGGCGGTGGCCACGGTGGTGGTGTTCGGCACTCTGGCCATGTTCACCTACCCGGCCCTCTACGCCGCCCTGGCCCACTGGGGCTGGGCCGTCTCGCCGGAAGCCTTCGGCCTGTACACCGGCGCCACGGTGCACGAGGTGGCCCAGGTGGTGGCCGCCGGCCGCGCCATCAGCCCGGACGCGGCAGCCACGGCGGTGATCGCCAAGATGCTGCGGGTGATGATGCTGGCGCCCTTTCTGGTGATTCTGGCCGGGCTGTTTGCCAGCGGCGGCGCCGGCAACGGTGGTAATGGTGCTAATGGCGGCAATGTCGCCGGCCGGGGCGCGGCGGTGCTGCGCGCCTTCCCCTGGTTCGCCCTGGGCTTCGTCGCCCTGGCCGGGTTCAATTCCCTGGACCTGCTGCCCCAGGCAGTGAAGGGCGGCCTGATCGTCGCCGACGACCTGCTGCTGGCCACCGCCATGGGCGCCCTGGGCCTGACCACCCGCTTTTCCGCCATCCGCCGCGCCGGCCCCCGGCCCCTGCTGCTGGCCGGCCTGCTGGCCCTGTGGCTGGTGGCGGGCGGCGGAGCCCTGACCGCCCTGACCGCCCTGGCCCTGCACCTGGCGGGCTGACCGTCCCCCAGCTCCCCGGCCCGGGGCAACGCCCCCTGGCCCAACAAAAAACCTCGCCGGGCATATGCCGGGCGGGGTTTTTTGCCAGTGCGGGGCTTAATTGCCCCGGTAGGTGGAGTAGCCGTAGGGACTGAGCAGCAGGGGGATGTGGTAGTGCTGCGTCGCATCCTCGACGGTGAAGGGCACCGGGATCTCGGGGAAGAAGGTCGGCTGCTTGATCTTGGCGAAGTGCTCGCCGGTATGGAACACCACCCGGTACTCACCGGCGGCGAAACGCTCCTTGGCCGGGAACATCTCACGGATGCGGCCCTGGGCGTCGGTCACGGCCGAGCCGAGGGGGCGCCAGCCGGCGGCGGTCTTTTGCTCGAGATCGACGGTCACGCCCGGGGTCGGCTGGCCGCTTTGCAGGTCCAGGATGTGGACGCTCAACGGGTTGCCGGCGGCGAGGGCGGCGTGGCTGGCGAGGCAAAGCAGGCCGGCCAGGGCCAGGGTGCGGATCGGTTGCAGCATGGAACTATCCTCCTTGAAAAAAGGGATTCAACGGGTTTGCAGGTCGGGGCGACCGGCCAGGGCGGCCCGGGCGCAGGTGTCGTCGCCCTCGGGGCCGCCGCCCCCCGCCACGCCGATGGCCCCCACCAGGGCATCGCCCTGCCACAGCGGCACGCCGCCGCCGAGCAGCAGCAGTTCGGGCAGGTGGGCGAGGTTGGCCGTGTCGGGGTTGGCCCGGGCGGCCCGCCCCAAGTGCAGGGTGGCGGTCTTGGTCGACAGGGCGCTGTAGGCCTTGCGGCGCGCCGCCTCGGTGTTGTGGGGGCCAACGCCGTCGCCCCGGCCCAGCAGCACGGTCTGACCGCCGGCATCGAGCACGGCGATGGTGACCGCCTTGCCCCGGGCCGCGCAGGCCTCCCGGGCCGAGGCCGCCAGCTGTTCCGCAGCCGACAAGGTCAGTTGCGGTGCGACGGGCAGGGGCGCGGCCTGGACAGCGGTGGCGGCGAACACCAGGGGAAAGAGGAATTTACCGGTCATCGGATGGTCTCCGTCACAGTGATGCCGGCCACGATAGCGGGCGGGGGCTGGCGGAACGGTGGCGGCCCGATGACAAAATTGTCATCCACCGCCGCGCCCGCCCTGGCTACCATCCGGGCTCGATGAGGAGGCGCAAGCGTGCGGATACTGGTGGTGGAAGACGAGCCGAAGACCGGCGACTACTTGAAGAAGGGGCTGACCGAATCGGGCTTTGTCGTCGACCTGGCCCGGGACGGCCGGGAGGGGCTGCACCTTGCCGAGGAAGGAGGGCACGACCTGATCGTGCTCGACGTGATGCTGCCCGGGCTGGACGGCTGGCAGGTGCTGCGCCGGCTGCGCGAGGGCCGGGGGACGCCGGTGATCTTCCTGACCGCCCGGGACGGCCTGGACGACCGGATCAAGGGGCTGGAACTGGGGGCCGACGACTACCTGGTCAAGCCCTTCGCCTTCGCCGAACTGGTGGCGCGCATCCGCACCCTGCTGCGGCGCGGCCCCCTGCGCGAGGCGGACCAGCTGGCCATCGACGATCTGTGCATGGACGTGCCGGCGCGCCGCGTCACTCGGGGCGGCGAGCGCATCCACCTGACGCCGCGGGAATTCGCCCTGCTGCACCTGCTGCTGCGCCGCCAGGGCGAGGTGCTCTCCCGCAGCCAGATCGCCTCCCAGGTGTGGGACATGAACTTCGACAGCGACACCAACGTGGTGGACGTGGCGATCCGGCGCCTGCGGCAAAAGATCGGCGACCCGGTGCCGGGGCGGCTGATCCACGCGGTGCGCGGCATGGGCTACGTGTGCGAATGGCGCCCGTGACGCCCCGCCTGTCCCTGGGCGCCCGGCTGGCGGTCTTGTTCGCCGCAGTGGTCGCCGTCGCCAGCAGCGCCTTGGGCTTTTACCTCTACCACTCCTTCGCCGGCCAGCTCGAATGGCGCGACGACGTGCAACTGCTCGGCAAGCTCCGGCAGTTGCGCCAGCAGCTCGCCGACGCGGCCACCCCCGAACTGCTGCTGACGCGCCCCCAGTACCTGCGCGACACGATGAGCGGCGAGAGCAACGCCCTGATCGAGGTGCGCGACACCACCGGCCGCGCCCTGCTGACGATCAACCCGCGCCGCGAGGCCCTGCCCGCCCCCGCCCCCCTGGCCGAAAACGAGGAGCCGACTCCAACGGCGCTGGTGCGCTGGCGCACCCGGGACGGCAGCCCCGCCGCCGCGGTGGCCGGCGTGGCCCGGCTGGGGCAGCCCGACGGGCGCCCCGTCATCATCACCGTCGCCCGCGCCTATCCGGACCGGGAGGCGCTGCTGGCCGCCTATCGCTGGCGCATCGGCCTGGCCGCCACCGCCGCCGCGCTGCTGGCCGCGCTCCTGTCCACCTGGGTGGTGTGGCGCGCCCTGGCACCGCTGCGCCGCTTGAGCCGCGAAGCCGGCGACATCACCGTCAATCGGCTGTCGACCCGGCTCGTGGATCGCGATGCGCCGCCCGAGATCGCGCGCTTGATCGCGGCGCTCAACACCATGCTCGCCCGCCTCGAAGACGGCTTCGCCCGGCTATCCCAGTTCGCCGCCGACCTGGCCCACGAATTCCGCACCCCGGTGGGCAACCTGCTCGGCCAGAGCCAGGTGATGCTCGCGCGCCCGCGCCCGGAGGCCGAATACCAGGCGCTGCTCGAATCGAACATCGAAGAGCTGGAACGGCTGGCGCGCATGATCGACAACATGCTGTTTCTCGCCCGGGCCGATCACGCCGGGCAGGCCCTCGACAGGCAGCCCCTGTCGATCGCCGCCGAGCTGACCCGGCAGGCCGAGTACTTCGAGGGCGTAGCCGAAGAACGGGGACTGACGCTCCTGGCCCAAGGGGACGGCACCCTGTGGGCCGACCCGGCCTTGCTGCGCCGCGCCCTGGGCAACCTGGTGGCCAATGCGGTGCGGCACGCCACACCCGGCAGCACGATCCGGCTGGCGGCGGCCCACGACGGGAACGCCTGGAACCTAATGGTGGAAAACGACGGCGCGCCCCTGCCCGAAGACGTGCTCGCCCGCCTGTTCGACCGCTTTTATCGCGCCGACACGGCCCGCGCCGATTCGGCCCGCTCCAATGGCCTGGGCCTGGCGATCGTGCGCTCGATCATGGCCCTGCACGGCGGGCAGGCCCAGGTGGCGCAAGCCGGGTCGCGGCTGCGCTTCACCCTGACGTTTCCCGACGCCCCGGGCCCGGCAGCGTAAGACGTCGCGGCGTGGCGTGGCGCGGCGGGCGATCCCGGCGCTCCGGGCCGGACACGTCCAGACACGCTCAGGCGCTCTTCGGGCGCCCTCGCCCCTTGCGCTGGCGCTTCGGTCCGGTCGGGTCAATCGGCCCAGAAGGTCAGCAGACGTTCCACCAGGGCCGCATCCTGCTCGCCGCTGCGGCACACCAGGGACAGGTGGTAGCCCGGCAGGTCCGCCTCCAGGGGGCGGATCCAGTAGTCCTCGCCCATGCCCCCCGTCTCGGACTCGGGCACCACGGCGATGCCGGCAAAGCCCCGGCGCATCAGCTCCAGCAGCAGGGACACGTCGGAGCTGTAAAGGGCCACGTTGGGAGTCAGCCCCAGTTCGTGGAAGCTGCGCAGCAGGCGCTCGTAGGTGCTCACGCCGAAGGAGCGGCGCAGCAGCAGCAGGGGATGGGGCGCCAGGTCGGCCAGGGTGAGGCGCTGCGGCACCGTGCCGTGCAGGCGGCGCGGCAACACCGCCACCGGCGGGCTGCTGGCCAGGCGCTGAATGCGGAAGTTTTCCGGGTGCAGGGGCGGCTGCATGAAGGCGGCGTCGATCTGGCCGGTTTCGAGCAGGTGCTCCAGGTAGCTCGAATCCCCCACCACCAGGCCGATCTGCCGGTCCTGAAAGAGCGCCCGCAAGTTCTCGAAGCGAGACAGCCACAGGGCCCGGGAGGTGGGGGTGAGGCCGATGCGCAGGGTCGGCCCGGCCTGGGTGGCGGCACGGATCACCTCTTCCTTGGTGGCATCCACGCTGCGCAGGATGTCCCGGGCACGGCGGTAGAGCAGCCGGCCGGCGTCGGTGAGTTGCAGCTGGCGGCCCTGACGCAGGAAGAGGGGCGTGCCCAGTTCCTCTTCCAGTTCGCGCAGGCGCTGGCTCAGGGGCGGCTGGGCCATGTGCAGCACCCGGGCCGCCCGGCTGATCTGGCCCTGGTCGGCAATGGTGCAGAAGTAGTGCAGGCGCTTCAGGTCCATGGCGTCACCCCGCGGCTTTTCATATCGTTTCGATATTGATGCAAATTCAAACGATATTATCCACGCGGACCTTCGCTCAATACACTTTCGTCTTCATATCGTAAAAGTTGCCTTGCTGGACCACGTTGCCACAGAGCCACGCTACCCGGCCGGCCGCGGACCGGGGGGCCCCGATCCTCCGGCCCCCGCCCCGGCGCTGCCGTGCCGAGGCGGGCAAGGCGACGCGGAAGAAAGCGAGCGTGCAATGCTGGGTCCCCTGGTCAATAGCGCCGTCCTGATCGTGGGCGGCATTTCCGGCGCAATCCTGGGCCGGCGCATCCCGGTGCGGGTCAGCCAGGCCCTGCCGCTGACCTGCGGCATCCTCGCCGCCGGCATCGGCACCACCCTGATGGCCAAGGTCCATGCCATTCCGCCCCTGGCCCTGGCGCTGCTGGGCGGGGCGCTGATCGGCGAGCTGCTGTGCCTCGAACGGGGGTTGGAGCTGGCCATCGGCTGGGCCCAGAAGCAGGCCGAACGGCTGCTGCCTGGGGACAAGGGCAACCCCAAGGTGGAAGGCTTCGTCGCCAAGTACGTGACCATCCTGGTGCTGTTCTGCGCCAGCGGCATGGGCATCTTCGGCGCCACCCACGAAGGCATGACCGGCGAAGCCCAGATCCTCATCGCCAAGTCGGTGCTCGACCTGTTCACCGCCACCATCTTCGCCGCCGAACTGGGGGGGTCCGTGGCCCTCATCGCCGTTCCCCAGATGCTCATCCAGGGGGCCCTCTACGCCAGCGCCACCCTGCTGGTGCCCCTGACCACACCGGCCATGCTGGCCGATTTTTCCGCCTGCGGCGGCCTGGTGATGCTCGCCACCGGCCTACGCATCTGCGGCATCAAGCTGTTCCCGGTGGTGAACATGCTCCCCGCCCTGGTGCTGGCAATGCCGTGTTCGGCGCTGTGGGGGCGGGTGTTTGGGTGAGGGAGCGAACTCGCTACCCGTGTAAGGAAAATTTGGCCGTACCTGGTGCGCTCCGACCACATGTGCACGGCCGGCCTCAACACCAGCAGCGTCAATTACGTGGCTGCGGCCCTGGCAGCGGTACTGCAAGACTAATCGATGCAACGGGATGGGCTACTGGAAGATGCCATGAAATGGCCATCCGGCGTCTGCATCACAGGGTGGGCCGTTTCATTAGCTGTAAACAACCGCCAGTAGTGCAAAAAACACGAGAAGAAAGATACCGGGGAAAAATGCGACAAAGACTTTATTGTGCTTTTCCTTTGGGTAGCGCCCCAAGGTCAACACAAGTAGAAGGACACGACCCAGTGGATACGTAACGAGTGCCCCTGGAGCTAAGGCAACCAACTCCGGCGCTGCAACCCACTTTTCGCTGCTGACACTCTGACGCGCATATTGCATCTCCAATTCCGTACGAACCGCATCAGCCGATATGTAGCCTTTCGTAATACTCACGCCATCCTTCTGCCCAAAAAATCGGCGAGCACCGAAACCCTGATCGGCAATCTCAACGATTTGAAACCCATTAAACTCTGAAACGACAGTCGTCTTATTTTTCATAGCAGGCTACAGGTCATTTAAAAAGTAGGCGATTGAAAATTGAGCCAAGAATTCCCCCACCATTCTTGCCCTATAAGTTTTTATTTTGGTCAGTGCAGGAGCTACGACCGCCAACACTAAAAATTATGCCGCAAGTATAAGCGACGATATTTCATCCTTCACAACCCCAAAAGCACAACGCCCCGCCGCCACCGGAATCGACCGGTAGCGACAGGGCGTTGTGTTATCGGCGACGGGGGGGGGTTAAACCGTCAGCCCACCATCCCCGGGTTGCCGTCCACGCCCTTCAGCTTGGGCAGGTTGAGGGCCACGGGTTTCACGGTCTTGATGCTGCGCAGGTAGCCGGCCACCACGTCCCAGATCGGTTCGCCGCCGGCGGCCTTGGCGTCTTCGGACACCGGGGCCCAGCCGGCGACCTTGTAGGTCTTGGCCGGGTCGATGGGCTTGCCGTTGAGGCGCATGTCCTGGATGCGGCCGCCCATCTTGGCGGTGGGGTCGCAGGTGTATTGCAGGCCGCCCACCCGCACCATGTCGCCGCCCTGCTGGTAGTAGGGGTCCGGGTTGAAGAGGTTGTCGCAGACGTCTTCGAGCACGGTCTTGATCATCTCCCCGGTCATGTTGGTGACGGTGGTGTAGGGGTAGGTGATGGCGGTCTGGTCGAGGACGTGCTCCATGGTGATGGCCTGGCCGGGCAGCAGCGAGGTGCCCCAGCGGAAGCCGGGGGAGAAGGCGATCTCGGCGTCCTTGACCTTCATCAGGGCGTCCAGGATGACCTGGTCGAAGGTGCCGTTGAAGTTGCCGCGGCGGTAGAGCAGGCCCTCGGTGACGGCCAGCTGTTCGCCGAGCTTGCTCTCGTAGGGCGCGCGGATCTTGGCGATCAGCTCGTCCATGGCCTTGTCTGCCGGGATCAGGTTGGCGAACACGGGGAGCAGCTTGTAGCGGAAGTCGGCGACCTTGCCGTTCTTCACGTCGAAGTCGATCACGCCCAGGTACTTGCCGTTGGAGCCGGCGTTGGTGACCAGGGTAACGCCGCCGGCGTTCTTGACCTTGACCGGGGCGGGCACGCCGTCGTGGGTGTGGCCGCCCAGGATGGCGTCGATGCCGCGCACGCGGGAGGCCATCTTGAGGTCCACGTCCATGCCGTTGTGGGAGAGCACCACCACCACCTGGGCGCCCTGGCCGCGGGCCTCGTCCACCACCTTCTGCATGTTGTCGTCCTGGATGCCGAAGGTCCAGTCGGCCACCATGTAGCGTGGGTTGGCGATGGGGGTGTAGGGGAAGGCCTGGCCGATGATGGCCACGGGCACGCCGTTGATCTGCTTGATGACGTAGGGCTTGAACACCGGGTCGCCGAAGTCGTTGGTCTTGACGTTCTGGGCGACGATGTCGATCTTGCCGGCGAAGTCCTTCTCCTCGATCTCCTTGAGGCGCTCCATGCCGTAGGTGCATTCCCAGTGCAGGGTCATGACGTCCACGCCGAGGGCCTTGCAGGCATCGACCATGTCCTGGGCGTTGGTCCACAGGCTGGTGCCGGAACCCTGCCAGGTGTCGCCGCCGTCGAGCAGCAGGGCTCCGGGGCGGGTGGCCTTCATGCGCTTGACCAGGGTGGCCAGGTGGGCGAAGCCGCCGACCTTGCCGTAGGTATGGGCGGCCTTTTCGAAGTCCAGGTAGGTGAAAGCGTGGGCGTCCGGGGTGCCCGGGCGGATGCCGAAGTGCTTGAGCAGGGCCTCACCCACCAGGTGGGGCACCTGGCCGCGCTGGCCGCCCAGGCCCAGGTTGACGTTGGGCTCGCGGAAGTAGATGGGCTTGAGCTGGGCGTGGCAGTCGGTCATGTGCAGCAGCGACACGTTGCCGAAGCGCGGCAGCTCGTACATCTTCGCCGCCGATTTTTCGGCCAGGGCGAAGTCGCTGTGCAGGGCGAAGCCGCCGGCGGCGGCCACCGCCAGCATGTTGAGGAATTCACGGCGGTTCATGCTCATGGAGCTTGTCCCTTCCTTCTCTAAACGGAAAAAAAGCCCGAGCGACGGTGCCGGTCGGGCCAAGGGGGGTAAGTCGGGCGGCTCAGTCCTTGTTGACCGGGGACTCCGGGTCCATCAGGAAGGCGACGATGTCGGCGATCTGCTCCGGCGTCAGCCAGGCGTGGTAACCGAAGCGCGGCATGTTGGTGCAGGCGGAGAAGGCCTGGGCGTTGTACACCTTCATGTAGGCGTAGCGGGCGATGTCCTCGCCGTAGCCGCGCACCTTGCCGAAGTTGTGCAGGGAGGGGCCGATGGTGCCGTAGGCCACTTCCTTGGTCGCCAGCTGGTGGCAGGCGTAGCAGTTGCCGCCCCGGGGTGTGCCCTTGGCGTCAGGCTGGATCTTGCCGATGTGCCCGCCGCGGCCGGAAGAGGCCAGTTCCTCGCCCTTCTTCCAGTCGCCCACCAGGCGGCCTTCCACCGGGAAGCGGATGGTTTCCAGCTGGGCCTTTTCGATCTTGGCGCGCACGGCCGGCGGCGGGTTGTCCTTGTACTGGCTGCACAGGGCCATGGCCTCGTCCTGCTTGAGGCGGTCCAGGTGGGTACGCGGCTGGTCGGGATCGAAGGAATCCAGGTAGAGCTTTTCGGCCTTGGCGGCCAGGACGGCGTCGGCCTTGGCCGGCTTGGCCGAAGTCGCCGGAGCCTTGTCGGCGGCCTGGGCGGCCAGCGGCAGGGCGCTGGAGACGGTCAGGGCCACGGCGGCGGCCAGGAGTCGCAGGGTGTGATGGTGCATGGTCGTCTCCTCAGCGCTTGATGCCCGGGGATTCGAGCACCCCGCCGGCGGCCTTGTTCTGGAGGTACATCTCGAGGGCGATGACCGCGTCCGAGGGGAACTTCTGTTCCGGCCAGCGGGCCTGGCGCATGCAGTCGATCAGGCGGCGCTGCATGGTCCACACGGTGCCTTGGGAAACGCGGTAGGCGGGCCAGGTGCGCATGGCCTTCTGGGCGCCCTTGGACTGGGACAGGTTGTCCAGGTCCTGGAGGCGGATGCGCACGCCGTCCTGGCCGTGGCAGACCGAACAGCCGAAGTCCTGGGGGCCGGAGCGGCGGTGGAAGATGTATTCGCCCATCTTCACCATCTCGGCTTCCTTGGGATGCTTCACCGGCACGTTGATCTTCTGGCCGTTGCTCTGGGCGCCGACCCAGGTGACCAGGGCCACCAGGTCCGATTCCTTGCCCGGCTTGGAGTACCAGTTCTTGGTCGCCTCAGCGAAGGAGAAGCCTTGCTGGGTCTGCATGCAGTAGACCAGGCGGGCTTCCACGTCCATCACCTTGCCGGCGTCGGCGAAGTAGCGCGGCAGCTGGGCGTAGGCGCCTTCGACCTTGCCCGGGCCGAGGCCCAGGTCGCACTGTTCGAGGCTGACGTTCTTGGGGCCGCGGGGGGTCTTCCACAGTTCTTCGCCGCGCATTTCGATCAGCTCGGCGGGGTTGCCGTCGGCGAGCATCTCGCGGTACTTGGCGATCTCGTCCATGGACTTGTCCTGGGCCAGGGCCGGCGTGCCGGTCAACGTGGCCAGGGCAGCCAGGGCTGCAAGGCTGCCGGCCATCCGTTTGGCGGCAGCATGGGGGGTGCCTCGGCGTTGCTTACGCATGTCGCTCCTCCATCAAGGATTGTGCGGATCCCGTGCGCCGCCTGGGCGGGCGCCGGGCGCTTATTGGTATGGGTACTGCACGGGCCGGCACTGCAACCGCCGGCCCGGGAACGGCCGTCGCCTTAGGCGATGGTGCCTTCGTCGGTGCGCTTGTCGCCCTTGTTGTCCACCCAGGACACGGTGACCTTTTCGCCCTTGGCGCCGCCCTTGAACTTGAACGCCAGGTAGGGGTTCTTGGACACGGCGGGGCCGAATTCGCCCTGGAGGACGACCTTGCCGTTCCAGGTGGCGGTGACTTCGGAGATGAAGTGGGCGGGCACGATGGCGCCGGAGGCGTCCTTGCGCTGGCCGGTTTCCATCTCGTGGCTCATGAGGATCTTCACTTCGGTGACGCCGTCCTTGTTGGCGGCGCGGATTTTCATCGGATCAGCCATGGTGTGACTCCTGTCTCGTTTGTTCGGTGGGGCCTGGTGGGGGTGTCGTGTGCCGCCGGCTTAGCCGCCGCAGCCGCCCAGGGTGACCTTGATTTCTTTCTTGGCGATGTAGAACTTGCCGTCGGACTTGACCAAGGCGAAGACGTCGGAGGTCTGGCCCATCTTCACCCGGGTGGTGATGGTGGCTTCGGTGCCTTCGGGGATCATGAACTGGGCGGCCAGGGCGTTCGGGTTCTTTTCCACCAGGATCGCCACCTGCTGGCTATGGGGCAGGTTGCTGGTGACGGTGACCGGGACCACGGCGCCGTTTTCGGCGATGTCCGGAGCGTTCAGCACCACGTCCTTGGATTCCACCGGGGTGCCGGCGGCGCCCAGGGCCTTCAGGGTGTCGGCCAGGGTCTTGGCTTCGAAGGCGCCCTTGTTCCAGGCGGCCAGGGCCATCTGCGGGGTGATCATGCCGGCGGCGGCCAGCAGGCCCAGGAAGCCCATGCCGCCCATCTTCTTCATGGCATCGCGGCGGGCGTTGATCTCGTTCATGCTCATCGGTCGGTCTCCTCTAAATGGCGTCCCACGACGCCGTGTGATCTTCATGCACTGCGGTTACTTTGCCGGGGCGCCCGACAGGATCCACTGGACCAGGCTCTTGATCTCCTCGTCCTTGAGGGATTGCGGCGGCATGGGAATCTGGCCCCACACGCCGGCGCCGCCCTGCTTCACCTTGGCGACCAGTTTACCTTCCGCGTCGCCCTTGCCCTTGTACTTGGCCGCCACCTCGTTGAAGCCCGGGCCGACCACCTTGTTGGTCAGGCCGTGGCAGGCGGTGCAGCCGGAGGCCTGGGCGAGCTGGTGCGCCTGGGCGTTGGCGGAGGGCTTCTCCGCCGCGGCGGCCGGCTGGCCCTTGGCGGCGTTGATGTCCTTGCCGCGGGTGGCGCCGATGGTGCGGTTCTGCTCGGCCAGGTTACCGTGGGCGGTCTCGGCGTAGTCCGGCAGGGTCGAGCCGATCTTCACCTCGGTCTTGCAGTTGCTCATGCAGGCCACCGCCTTCACGTCCGGCTTGCCGGTGCCGATGCCCTTGCCCGGCCACAGGCCGTGGTCGGTGGTCATGCCGTTGCGGTTGGGCATGCGCTTTTGCACTTCGGCGATGTTGGCGTCGGAGAGCACGAAGTCGGCCGGCACGATCTCGCCCAGGTTGAGGATGTAGGCAAGCACCGCGTACACCTCGTCGGTCTTGAGGGACTTGGGCGCGGTCCACGGCATGGCCCGGTTGATGTAGTCCCACAGGGTCGACAGGGTGGCCACCTTCATCAGCGTGGTGCGCTGGGGGAAGCTGGAGCCGGGCTGGAGGTTCTTGACGTGGCCGGTCTTGATGTCGTCGGCGGTGGTGCCACCGACGATGGGGGTGAACACCTCGTTCGATTCGCCGAAGGTGCCGTGGCAGGTGGCGCACTTGGCCTCCCACACGTCCTGGCCCTGCTCCACCGAGCCCTGGCCCTTGGGCAGGCCCTTGAAGTCGGGGCGCACGTCGATGTCCCAGGCGCGGATTTCCGCCGGAGTGGCGGCCCGGCCCAGGCCCTCGAAGGCCGGGTTGGCGGCCGGGGCGGCGCCCTTGCCGGCGGCCAGGGCCGAGGTGGCGCCCAGGGCGCCGATCAGGGCAACACAGGCGAGCTTAGAGAACCTGGACATTGGACACCTCCCCGCTCTCGGCCACTTTCCAGGATTGAATGGCGTTGTTGTGATAGATCGACTTGGTGCCGCGCACGGCGCGCAGCTGGCCGTAGGACGGCTGGACGTAACCGGTTTCGTCGGTGACCCGGGATTGCAGAATGGCCGGCTTGCCGTCCCACACCCAGCCAATGTTGAAGCGGCTCAGGGCCTTGGAATGGACCGGGCCTTCCAGGCGCGCTTCCTTCCAGTTGATGCCGCCGTCGAAGGACACATCCACCTTCTTGACCTTGCCCCGGCCGGACCAGGCCAGGCCGGTGACGTTGTAGAAGCCCTTGTCGAGCAGCATCTGGCCGCCGGAGGGGCTGGTGATGACCGACTTGGCCTCCTGGGTGGAGGTGTACTGGCGGTGCTGGCCGTTGGGCATCAGGTCGATGTAGTGCACCGCCTCGTCCTTGGAGGCGTAGGGCTGGTCGCCCACCTCGATGCGGCGCAGCCACTTGACCCAGGACACGCCCTGGACGCCCGGCACCACCAGGCGCAGCGGGTAGCCGTTCTCGGGGCGCAGCATTTCGCCGTTCTGTCCGTAGGCCACCAGCACCTCGTCGGACAGCACCAGTTCCATGGGGATGGTACGGGTCATGGAGGAGCCGTCGGCGCCCTCGGCCAGGATGTACTTGCCCTTCTTCAGGTCGGCGCCGCAGTCCTCAAGAATCCAGCGCAGGGGTACCCCGGTGAATTCGGAGCAGGACAGCATGCCGTGGGAGTACTGGACGGTGGGCACCGCCACGTTGCCCCACTCCATGCCGGTGTTGGCGCCGCATTCGATGAAGTGGATGCGCGACACCGGCGGCATGCGCAGGATGTCGTCCATGGTGTAGACCTTGGGCCGCTTGACCATGGAGGGATCGGAGCCGTTGATCATCAGGCGGTGGCGCGACGGATCGATGTCCTGCCAGCCCTGGTGGTGGCGCTCGAAGTGCAGGCCCGAGGGGGTGATGATGCCGAACAGGCCCTGCAACGGGGTGAAGGCCACGGACGAGCCGGACACTCGGGTCAGGCCCGGCGATTCGCGGCGGATCAGGCCTTTTTCGTACTGGCTGGGCAAGCCGTAGGGGCGGGCGGCGACGCCTTGGCCCAGGCTGGTGCTCCAGGGCGGCAGGGTGAGGATGGCGGAGTCGCCCTCCTCGGCGGCCCGGGCCAGGCCGGAAAAGCCGGCGGCGCCGGCACCCATGGCGGCCACGGCGGCGGAAAAGCTGCCGCGCAGGAAATCCCGGCGGCCAGCCTTGACCGCGGCGATGTCGTCCTGGCTCAGGAAGCCCTCGGGGGCCGGGCGCACCTTGCCCAGGCGCTGGCCGGCGCCCTCCGGCCGTGTCGGATGCTCACTCATGCAGTCTCCCCTCTCATGGATGGCATGGTTCATTTGAATATTCGAATAAAGCGATTATCCAGACGTCGCTCAGGCATCGCGCCGCGGGCCGGGCTTTCACCCGTTAGGCGTCGCTCGCCGGGAACAGGCCGGCGCCGTCGGCCGGCAGCCGGTCAGCCCGGCTGGCCACCGACACGCACACGGTGCGGCACAGGTCTACGAAATTCTGATCCACCACCCGGTAGAACACCTCGTTGCCGTCCCGGCGGCGGTCCACCACGCCGGCCCGGTAGAGCAGGCTGAGGTGCCGCGAGACGTTGGCCTGGGTCAGGCCGATGGCGTCCACCACTTCGTGCACCGGCTTTTCGCTGTTGCACAGGCAGTGAAGAATCCGCAGACGGGTCGGGTCCGAAAGCAGGCTGAAGTACTCAGCCACCACATCGAACACCTTGTCGACTTCGTCCATGACAGCGTAGAGTCCGAATAACGCGCTTCGTTGATTGGTGCGTTAAATCTATAACTATGTAGTTATATAGTCAATAACGCTGCGTGCTGTAGCGCAGCATAAAACGATGTCCTCGGCATCCCCGTCTTGCCCCGTCCAATCGGGGAAAATTCGCGGGAGCACGAGGAAGAGAACAGGCTGTCGTTACCCGCGCCGGCGCGAGGCGCCCTCCCGGGCCGCCGAATGCGGCGCACCATTCCCTGCGGGAAAACCAGCTTTCAAGGAGGAAACATGATTCGTTCGTCGCACCGACGGGCCCTGGCCCTGATTGCCGCCGCCGCCCTCGCCGGCGCCAGCGGCAGCGCCCTGGCCAAGGACCCGAACCTGGGCCGCAACCTGGCCGCCACTTGCGCCAATTGCCACGGCACCAACGGCCAGGCCGTGCCCGGCTCCGGCCTGGACGCCCTGGCCGGCACGCCCCGGGACAAGCTCTTGCAGAAGCTCAACGACTTCAAGACCGGTGTGAAGCCGGCGACGATCATGCATCAGATCAGCAAGGGCTACACCGACGAGCAACTGGGCCTGATCGCCGACTACTTTGCCGCGCAGAAATAAGGGGGAGCGACCATGCCGAATCTGAATCAATTCAATCGCCGCGACTTCATCAAGGCGGCCGGTGCCGCCTCCGTGGCAGGCTCGACCCTGGGCCTGACGGCCTGCGCCGGCGGCGCCAGCAAGGCCCGCGGCCATGTGGTGGTGGTGGGCGGCGGCTACGGCGGTACCACCGTGGCCAAGTACCTGCGCATGTGGAGCGACCGGGGCATCGACGTGACCCTGGTGGAGCGCAACGCCAACTTCGTCTCGTGCCCCATCTCCAACCTGGTGGTGGCCGGCTACAAGGGCCTGGACGACATCACCGTTTCCTACGAGGGCCTCAAGACCCACTGGGGCGTGCGGGTCATCAAGGACGAAGTGACCGCGGTGGACACCGCCAAGCGCACCGTCACCCTGGCCCAGGGCGGCACCCTGTCCTACGACCGGCTGGTGCTCTCCCCCGGCGTGGACTTCCAGTGGGACCAGGTGCCGGCGCTGAACAACGCCGACGCCCAGGGCAAGATCCTGCACGCCTGGAAAGCCGGCCCCCAGACCGTGGCCCTGCGCAAGCAGCTGGAAGACATGAAGGACGGCGGCGTGTTCGCCATCTCCATCCCCAAGGCGCCCTACCGCTGCCCTCCCGGGCCCTACGAGCGGGCCAGCGTGGTGGCCGCCTACCTGAAGGCGAAGAAGCCCAAATCCAAAGTGCTGATCCTCGACGCCAACGAAGAGGTGATTTCCAAGAAGGCCCTGTTCATGAAGGCCTGGGACGACCTGTACAAAGGCATCGTCGAGTACCGGCCGAACAGCCAGCTCACCGACGTGGACGTGGCCGGCAAGACCGCCCTGCTCGAGTTCGACAAGGTCAAGGCCGACGTGCTCAACGTCATCCCGCCCCAGCGCACCGGCGAGATCGCCGCCAAGGCCGGCCTCAAGCTGATCAACAACCGCTGGGTGGACATCAACTGGCTGACCATGGAATCGACCAACACCCCGGGGGTCCATGTCCTGGGCGACGCCATCTTCCCGGCGCCGACCATGCCCAAGTCCGGGCACATGGCCAACCAGCACGCCAAGGTGGCCGCCGCTGCCATCATCAACCTGCAGTCCGGCCAGGAGCCCAACCCGGAGCCGGTGGTGATGAACACCTGCTACAGCTTCGTCGCCGAAAAGAGCGTCATCCACGTCGCCTCGGTGCACCGCTACGACGCGGAGAAGAAGCAGCCGATGCCGGTGGCCGGCGCCGGCGGCGTCTCGGCGGCGCGCAACGAGCTGGAGGCGAAGATCGCCCTGGGCTGGGCCAAGAACATCTGGGCCGACATGCTGACCTGAGCCGCACCGCAAGCTGGCGCCATTTGAAACCCCGCGCCAGTAGGGCATCTCCAGGCACCCCACCTGGAGATGCCCGAAAACAAAGGCCCGCCGGGAGTGCATCCCGGCGGGCCTTTGTTCATGCGGCGTTTGGCGGAGGGCGGCGGACAAAGTGCCGGACGGGCCGGCATCCGCCATCCACTCAGTCCAGGGCGCCGATGTACTCGGCCACCGCCCTCGCCTCCAGCTCGGTCAGCTTGGAGGCCACCGCGTGCATCACCGCATTGTCGTTGGTGCGCTCGCGCTTGTTGAACTGCTTCAACTGCTCCTCGATGTAGAGCGGATGCTGGCCCGCCAGGCGCGGCAGCTGGGTGGTGCCGTAACCCTTGCTTCCGTGGCAACTGGAACAGGCGGCCACCCCGGAATAGGGGTTGCCCTTGGTGAAGATGTAGCGCCCCACCCCGGCCAGGTCGGCGTCCCGGGGCTTGTGCGGCGCGGGCTTCTTGGCCTCGAAGAAGGCGCCCAGGGCCGCCATCTCGCCCTTGGTCAGTTCCTGGACCTGGGACTGCATGGTGTCGCTCTTGCGCCGGCCGCTCTGGAAGTCGGCCAGCTGCTTGGCCACGTACTCGGCGTTCTGCCCCGCCAGGCGGGGAAAGATCGGGCTGGACGACTCGCCCTCGGCGCCGTGGCAGAGGAAGCAGCGCCCGCCGACGATCTCCTCGGCCCGGGCCAGGTCCGGCTTGGCCGGACCGGCGGCGTGGGCTGCCCCGGCCCCAGCCACGGCCCCGACAATGGCCAGCAGCGCCACGGCGCCGCGCATCTTGGTCTTGTTCATGTCTCGCTCCCTTATTGGTGTTGTTCCGCCGAATTCCGGCACAGCCACGTGCCATGCCGCTGCGGCGCTATTTCAGAATGTCATGAAATAGTAATGGAGCAAGACCGGGCGCCACAAGCCGGGCACCCGGGCGGATCAGTGCTTGCCGGTGCTGCCGAAGCCGTCGCCGCCCCGGTCGGAGGCTTCGAATTCCTCGACCACGTTGAAGCCCACCTGCACCACCGGCACCACCACCAGCTGGGCGATGCGGTCCAGGGGATTGATGGTGAAGGCGTCCTTGCCCCGGTTCCACACCGAGATGAGGATTTCGCCCTGGTAGTCGCTGTCGATCAGCCCCACCAGGTTGCCCAGCACCACGCCGTGCTTGTGTCCCAGGCCGGAGCGGGGAAGGATCATGGCGGCCAGCCCCGGGTCGGACAGGTGGATGGCGATGCCGGAGGGGACCAGGGTGGTGTCCCCCGGACGGACGTGGAGCGGCGCCTCGATGCAGGCGCGCAGGTCCAGCCCCGCCGCCCCCGGGGTGGCGTAGCGGGGCGGCATTTCGCGCAGGCGGTTGTCGAGCAGCTTGATGTCGATGTAGTGCATGGCGTTGTCCATGGGCAGAGGTGCGGTCCGTCAGGAAGCGAGGGCGGCGGCGACCCGGGCGACGATGGCCCGGGCGATGCCGTCCTTGCGGGTGGTGTCGAGGGGATGGGCGCCGGCGGCATCGAACAGGATGACCCGGTTGCTGTCGCCGCCGAAACCGTCGGCGATCAGGTTGCCCACCACCAGGGGAAGATTCTTCTTGATCCGCTTCGACTCGGCGTACTGGGCCAGGTCGTGGCTCTCGGCGGCAAAGCCGACGCAGTAGGGCGGCCGGGGCAGCGCCGCCACGTCGGAGAGGATGTCCGGGTTGCGCACCAGGGCCAGGCTCATGGCCTCGCCGCCGGCGGCGGTCTTCTTGATCTTGCGGGTCTCGGGCGCCGCCGGCCGGTAGTCGGCCACCGCCGCCACGGCGATGAACACGTCGGCGTCCACCGCCTGGGGCAGCACCGCGCCGTGCATCTCCAGGGCGCTGGTGACGTCGATGCGCGCCACCCCCACCGGGCAGGGCAGGCCGGTGGGGCCGCTCACCAGGGTCACCTCGGCGCCGGCCTGGCGCGCCGCCCGGGCCAGGGCATAGCCCATGCGCCCCGACGACAGGTTGGTGATGCCGCGCACCGGGTCGATGGCTTCGAAAGTGGGGCCGGCGGTGAGCAGCACCTTCTTGCCGGCCAGTACCTTGGGGGTGAAGAAGGCGATCACCTCTTCCACCAGCACCTCGGGCTCCAACATGCGGCCAAAGCCGGTCTCGCCGCAGGCCTGGACGCCTTCGTCCGGGCCGAGCACGGCGATGCCGTCGGCGGCCAGTTGGGCGACGTTGCGTTGGGTGGCCGGGTTGTCCCACATCTGCCGGTTCATGGCCGGCGCCACCAGCAACGGGCAATCCCGGGCCAGCACCAGGGTGGAGAGCAGGTCGTCGGCCCGGCCCTGCACCACCTTGGCCAGGAAGTCGGCGGTAGCCGGGGCCACCAGCATCGCGTCCGCTTCCCGGGACAGCTCGATGTGGGGCATCAGGTTGGGCACCCGCTCGTCCCAGGCATCGACGAACACCGCCTGGCCCGACAGGGCCTGGAAGGTGGCGGGGGCGACGAAGCGGGTCGCCGCCTCGGTCATGGCCACCCGCACCGTGGCGCCGGCCTTGATCAATTGGCGGGTCAGCTCGGCCGCCTTGTAGGCGGCCACCCCGCCGGTCACCCCGAGCAGGATGTGCCGGCCGGCCAGTTCGAGCCCGTCGACCGAAGAGGAAGATGGGCTCGCTTGCGCGGCTTGCAGGGAACGCGCGGACTGCCCAGGCAAAGCCATTGTCATATCGGTAGTATGCTGCGAAGTGAAATGAGGAATGTGGAAGGGACCCAAAGCGGCACCGGGACGTTCCACGGCGCCGCCATTCTAGCCCGAGGGCCGGGCCTCGCGTCCCTTCCCCCACCCGGCGCCATCGGCGCCCTTGCCGGAGACCCGCCATGGCCATCACCGACTGGCCCGCCGCCGACCGCCCCCGCGAAAAGCTGCTCGCCCAGGGCGCCGGCACCCTCACCGACGCCGAGCTGCTGGCCATTTTCCTGCGCGTCGGCGTCCGTGGCAAAAGCGCCGTGGACCTAGCCCGGGACCTGCTCGCCCGCTTCGGCTCCCTGACCCGGCTGTTCGCCGCCGAGGCGCCCCAGTTCGCCGCGGTGCCGGGCATGGGCGAGGCCAAGTACGCCCAGCTCCAGGCGGTCCTGGAACTGGCCCGCCGCGCCCTGGGCGAGGAAGTGGCGGAACGCCCCCTGTTCACCTCGCCCCGGGCGGTGGCCGACTACCTGCGCCTGACCCTGGCCCGGGAGCCCCGGGAAGTCTTTCTCGCCCTGTGGCTGGACGCCCGCCACCGGCTGATCGCCAGCGAGCCCCTCTTCCACGGCACCCTGACCCAGACGGCGGTCTACCCGCGGGAGGTGGTCAAGCGGGCCCTGGCCCACAACGCGGCGGCGGTGATCGTCGCTCACAACCACCCGTCCGGCGCCGCCGAGCCCTCGGCCGCCGACGAGAGCCTGACCCGGGCCCTGCGCGACGCCCTGGCCCTGGTGGACGTGCGCCTGCTCGACCACTTCATCGTGCCTTCCGTCGGCGCCCCCCGGTCCCTCGCCGAGCGTGGTCTAATCTGAACGCGGCAAAACTACTTTCTCACCCATTCCTGGCGAAACATTGCATGACATTTATTTCTCCAGAACCGCTCCGGCAAGCCGGTATAATCGCGCCAACCATGATCGAACACCGCATGCACAGGCGCTTTCCGGTGCGTTGGCCCGTCGCCATCGTCTTCGACCACGCCGCCGAACGCGCCACCTACCGGGGCCTGACCTGGGATCTTTCCTTGGGGGGCGCGGCCATTCTTTCCGAGCACAACCTGTTCGTTCCCGGCGCCGTCACCCTGCTGATCTCGGTGCCGCCCCTCTACCCGGGGCAGCGGCAACCTCTTATCGAAGTGCGGGCCAACATGGCCTACACGGTGCTCTCCAACACCCACGACTGCTTCCGCCTGGGCATCCGCTTCGACCAGTTCAAGGATAACGGCGAGCAGCGCCTGCTCGACAACCTGCAGGCCCGCTACGAGATCATCGTCTGAGCCCCTTCCCGGGGCCGTTCGCGGGAAGTTGCGGAAGTGCTTGATATTTCTCGCGCAGTTACGTTAAAATCGCCGGCTTTCTCTTCTGTGATTTTGGAGCACTGACATGGCGCGTGTCTGCCAAGTGACGGGGAAAGCCCCGATGGTGGGGAACAACGTTTCCCACGCCAACAACAAAACCAAGCGCCGCTTCCTGCCGAACTTGCACTACCGCCGTTTCTGGGTGGAGAGCGAGAACCGCTTCGTGCGCCTGCGTGTTTCCAACGCCGGCCTGCGAGTCATCGACAAGAAGGGCATCGATGTCGTTCTCGGCGAGCTGCGCGCTCGTGGCGAGATCTAAGCAGGAGCATTAAGCAATGCGCGAAAAGATCAAGCTCGAATCCACCGCGGGCACCGGCCACTTCTACACCACCACCAAGAACAAGCGCACCACGCCCGAAAAGCTGGAGATCAAGAAGTTCGATCCCAAGGCTCGCAAGCACGTGATGTACAAGGAAACCAAGCTGAAGTGATGATGGCGCCCTCGCCACACGGCCTCAGCCGTTTCCCCTGAAAACCCGCCCAGCGCAAGCTCGGCGGGTTTTTTCTTACCCGGCTTTCACCCCCTCCTTCACGCTCACACCGCATCGGCATTTCCCGCAGCCCCCTCCGCCCCGCGTCCTCACGCCTTGGCCACGGCCAGATCCCTCCAGGCCGTGGTGTAGGCCGGCGAGATCAAGTCCTGGCGCATCGCCCAGGCCATGCCCTTCCTCAGCCCCGCCCCGCCGGGCCCCAGGGTGCCGCCGCCCCAGCGCCGGTTGGCCGCGTCGAGCACCGTCATCAGCCGCTCCTGGCGCGCCTGCTGCACCAGCACTCCGGGAGGCGTAAACAGGCTGCCCTGGCGCCCGGAGCGGGGCACCAGGCCAATCAGCAGCACCCCGGCCTTGGCGTAGGACAAGTCGGGCCGGTAGATGCGAGCCAGGGCTTCCCGGGCGCGGCGGATCAGGGTCAGGGTATCGTCGCTGGCCTCGGCCAGGGGCAGGATCAACTGGCCGTGGAACGGACGTTCGGACCATTCACCGCCCCGGTGCCGGTGGCCGCGGATATAGACCCCCACCGCCTCGGCCAGGGATTCCTGGCGGCGCAGCTTGTGGGCCGCCCGGGCCATGTAGGTGGCCACGGCGGCGGCCAGGTCCACCTCGGCATGGACCGGCCGGCCGAAGGAGCGGGACGACAGAATCTGGCGCCGGTCCGCCACCGCCAGCTCCACCCCCAGGCAGGGCGTGCCGCGCAGTTCGCGCACGGTGCGCTCCAGGATCACCGAAAAGCGCTGGCGCAGGGTTTCCGCATCGGCCTGGCGCAGGTCCCAGGCGGTACGGATGCCACGCCCCTCCAGGGCTTCGCGCAGGCGCCAGCCGACGCCCCACACCTCGCCCACGGCGATGCCACGCAGCAGCGCCTCCTGGCGCACCGGCGGCAGAGCGCCCAAGTCGCACACCCCACCCCACTCGGCCTGTTTCTTGGCCAGGTGGTTGGCCAGCTTGGCCAGGGTCTTGGTCGGCGCGATGCCGACGCACACCGGCAGGCCGATCTCGCGGCGCACGGCTCGGCGGATTTCCCGCCCCCGCTCCGCCGCATCGGGCTGGCCGGAGAGGTCGAGGAAGCACTCGTCGATGGAATAGGCTTCCCGGTCCGGGGCAAAGCGTCCCAGGATGGCCATGAAGCGACTGCTCATGTCGCCGTAGAGGGCGTAATTGGAAGAAAAGGCCGTCACCCCCTGGCGCGTCGCCTGGGCGCGGATCTTGAACCAGGGCGCCCCCATGGGAATGCCCAGGGCCTTGGCCTCGGCGCTGCGCGAAACGACGCAGCCGTCGTTGTTCGACAACACCACCACCGGGCGCTTTTCCAGGTCGGGGCGAAACAGGCGCTCGCAGGAGACGTAGCAGTTGTTCACATCCACCAGGGCGATGGCGCGGGCCATTTGCGCCTCCTACAGCCGGTGCAGGGCGCGGGTGACCACGCCCCAGACGGTCACTTCCTGACCCTCGCGGAAGACCAGGTCCGGGTAGTCCGGATTCTCGGCGCACAGGCGCACCCCGCCGGGGCCGCGGCGCAGGCGCTTGACGGTCAGCTCGCCATCCACCACCGCCACCACCACCGCGCCGTCCCGGGGCGGCAGAGAGCGGTCCACGATGATCTCGTCGCCGTCGAAGATGCCGGCGTCGCGCATCGACCACCCCGACACGCGCAGGATGAAGGTGCTCTCCCGGTTGAGGATGAGGTGCTCGTTGAGGTCGATGCCCCGGTCCAGGTAATCATCCGCCGGGGAAGGAAAGCCCGCCGGCACCCGGGAAGCGAACAGGGGAAAGGTCCGGGCCGGGCCGCCCTGGAGCGGCCGCGCCTCGCCGGCCCGGTCGCCTGCCGCCAGCCGGGGCCCGGCCTGGCGCCGGAACTGCTCCAGCCAATCGATCACCGCCGCCGCCTGGCTCTGCGGCACCCGCACCGGCACGGTGGGTTCGCCGAAGGCCCCGCCCCCCGGCTTGCGCCCGGCCCCGGCCCGGGAACCGCCGCGACGCCCCGGGCCCGCCCCGCCGGCCTCCCGGCCACTGCCGACGCCAGGATTGCTGCTGTCATCATCACCCACGCTATTCACGTCGCCACCTTGAAATTGAAATCCGAACAAAATTCAAACCAATGGTAGCAGCCCCGCCCTTTCCGTTCCAACTCCGCACCGGCGCGCCATGACACCGGCACCGGGGAAAGCGCATTGACCCAGGTCAAGCGGTAAAAATCCGGGGCGCCGTAGAGTGCTGCTTTTCCGCTCGGAGACCATAACAATGACGACCTCCTTCCGTATCGCCGTGATCGGCGCCGGCGAAACCGGCACCCCGCTGCTCAAGCAACTGCTCGCCGCCCCCTTCGTCCAGGTGCTGGGCGTGGCCGACCTGGACCTCAGCCTGCCGGGCATCGCCCTGGCCCGGGAACACGGCGTGACCGTAACCAACAATTTCATGGACCTGGCCGGCAAAGGCGAGGAAGTGGACATCATCATCGACGTCACCGGCGCCCCCAAGGTGCGCGAGACCCTGCGCCAGCACATGATCGACTCCGGCAACAGCCACACCCTGATCCTGCACGAGCGCATCGCCCTCCTGATGATGTCGCTGTCCGCCGGCCAGGCCGTGAGCGGCAAGCACACCGAACTGGAATACCACTGAGCGCCCGGCGCGGGGCGGTGACCCGAGGGCTGCGGCACGCTACAGTCGCGGCGTTGCCGCCCGACGGATTCCGCCCATGACCGACGCCTCCCGCCCCGCCCCCACCCGCTGCGCCTGGGTCAGCGACGACCCGCTGTACCAGGACTACCACGACCGGGAGTGGGGCGTGCCGGTGCACGACGAGCACCGGCTGTTCGAATTCCTCATTCTCGAAGGCGCCCAGGCCGGGCTGTCGTGGATCACCGTGCTGCGCAAGCGGGAACGCTACCGGCAGGTCTTCGCCGGCTTCGACCCGGCCCAAGTGGCGCGCTTTACCTCCGCCGACCAGGAACGGCTGCTGGCCGATCCGGGCATCATCCGCCACCGGGGCAAGGTTGCCGCGGCGGTGGGCAACGCCCAGGCCTTCCTGCGCGTCCAGGACGAGTTCGGCAGCTTCGACGCCTACCTGTGGAACCGGGTGGATGGCGTGCCGGTGCGCAACGCCTGGACCTCGATCCGCGACGTGCCGGCCCGCACCCCGCTGTCCGACGCCCTGGCCAAGGATTTGCAGAAGCGCGGCTTCAAGTTCGTCGGCTCCACCATCTGCTACGCCTACCTGCAAGCCGTCGGCGTGGTGAACGACCACACCACCGACTGCTTCTGCTACCGGACGGCCTAGCGCCCGACCTCGGCACCGGCGGGGGATTGCCCGCCATCGCCCGCACCGCCGGTGCCGCTGCCGGTGTCATTGGCAGCCGCCTCGGCACTGTCCAGGCGCTCCTTGGCCTGGCGCTCGGCGTCGGCCAGGGATTGGCGCACCCGTTCCTGGGCATCGGCGGCCTGCTGCACCTCCCGGGCCTTGAGTGCCGCCGCCGTGGCGGCGCTGCCCGCGGTTTCCGACACGCCGCAGCCGGCCAGGCCCGCAGCCAGCGCCAGCAGGCCGAAGACGGCCGCCCCGTGCCTCCTATCACCGCGCCAAAGACGCCGCATCGCAGCGCGCCTCACCGCTGAGGCGTGGCGCGGAAGCGCCCCACCACCCGGCCGGTGCCGTCGAGCAGCTCCAATTCGTCGTTGTGCCGGGCACCGATGCGGTAGGCCCGGGTATCGGCCAGGGCCTTGAGAAAGGCCGGCTCCGGGTTGGGCTCCGGGCAGGCCATGCGGGTGGTGGCGCCCGGGGCGAAGCGCAGCTGGCGCTCGGTGGCGCTGTAGGTGCCCACCAGCCGGTTGCAGCCGGTACCGCCCTGGACCGGCAGGAGGCCCTCGGCCATGCCCGGGGCGGGCTCGGCGCGCAGCACCAGGTGGGGCTCCCGGTCACCCTCGGCGGGGGCTACCGGCACGCCGCCCAGCTCCACCGCCTTCCAGTAAGTTTCGGCCAGGCCCGCCGGCGGGGGCAGGACGTCGCTCCCGGGGGCGCCCGGTACGGCGGGGGCGGCACAGCCTGCCAGTGCCAGGGCGGCAACGGCAATGACGTTGCGTTTCATGGCGTGTTTCATGGCACAGTCCTCAGGTGGTCGTCGAAGCCGGCATCCTGCCAGATCGACCCCTTTTTTTGCTACCTGCCCCCTCCTCCGTTCCGCTCCCTTCATGTCCACTCCCGCCGTTCCGATCCGCCCCCTCTCCCACGCCGCCGTCTGGTGGCAGACCCTGCGTCCGCGCACCCTCACCGTCTCCGTGGCGCCGGTGCTGCTGGGGCTGGCCCTGGCCTGGTCCCTGGCCGGAGTGTTCCGCCCCCTGCCGGCCCTGGCCTGCCTGCTGGGGGCCCTGCTGATCCAGATCGGCACCAACCTGCACAACGATGCCGGCGATTTCCTGCGCGGCGCCGACACCAGCGAGCGCCTCGGCCCGCCCCGGGCCTGCGCCCAGGGCTGGCTCACTGCCCGCCAGGTGCGCAATGCCGCCTGGGGCGCCTTCGCCCTGGCCTTTCTCGTCGGCATCTATCTGGTAGCCGTGGGCGGCTGGCCCATCGTCGCCCTCGGCCTGGCGTCCCTGGCCGCCGGCTGGGCCTACACCGACGGCCCTCGGCCGATCGCCTATTCCGCTACCGGCGAGCTGTTCGTCTGGCTGTTCTTCGGCCTGGCTGCGGTGGGCGGCACGGTCTACCTGCAACTCGGGCAGGTGCCGGCCGCCGCCTGGCTGGGCGCCCATCTGCTCGGCACCCTGGCGGCGGCGGTGATCACGGTGAACAACCTGCGCGACGAGGACGAGGACCGCCGTTCCGGCAAGCGCACCCTGGTGGTGGCCGGCGGCCGCCGCCTCGCCCTGGCGGTGCTGGGGCTGCTGCTGCTCACGCCCTTTCCCCTGTTGCTACTGTTCCTGCTGGCGCCCATGGGCGGCCATACCAGCCCGTGGCTGCTGCTGCCCTGGCTGCTGTTCCCCCAGGCCCTGCGCCTTTACGGCGAGGTGCGCCGCACCGCGCCCGGTCCCCGCTACAACGCCCTGCTCGGCGCCACGGCGCGGCTCCAGCTCGGCTTCGCCGCCGCCCTCGCCCTGGGGCTGATATTGGCCCGGTGGCTTTGACGCCCGCTGGTTTTGACATTTGTCAGCCCGCCTTGGCATAGCGCTTGGCAGTGCCAAGGATGGGGCGCTATAACGGTCCTGCATAGCGCTGCACCGCCCCGGCATCGGGCGCCATGTCTCCAACATGACGCCCGCCGGACAAAAAAATCTGCCATGCTGCCGTTGCTGTCATACAACCGGATCATCCTTGCCGATGCCGGACAACTACTCCAAAACTCTCCAGAGGAGTTCTCCATGACGCATTTCCGTGTCCCCTCGCTGGCCATCGCCCTGGCCGTCTCCGCCGCGTTCGCCGGCACCGCCCACGCCGCCGACCCCAATCCCAAGATGGACCCGGCCGACGTCCGCTACCACGCCGGCAGTTCGCCGCTGGCCAATGTGGAGATGTACCAGGACATCAACCCCAAAGCGCCGCCGATGACCAAGGCCGAGTTCGACAAGGCCCGCAAGATCTACTTCGAGCGCTGTGCCGGCTGCCACGGTGTGCTGCGCAAGGGCGCCACCGGCAAGCCCCTGACCCCGGACATCACCCTGGAAAAGGGCTCGGACTACCTGAAGGTGTTCATCAAGTACGGTTCCCCCGCCGGCATGCCCAACTGGGGCACCTCGGGCGAACTGACCGACGACGAAGTGGACCTGATGGCCCGCTACGTGCAGCAGACCCCGCCGCAGCCGCCCGAATTCGGCATGGCCGAAATGAAGGGCACCTGGAAGGTGCTGGTGCCGCCGGAAAAACGGCCCACCAAGAAGATGAACAGCTACAACATCAACAACATCTTCTCCACCACCCTGCGCGACACCGGCGAAGTGGCCCTGATCGACGGCGACACCAAGAAGATCATCAACATCGTCAAGACCGGCTACGCGGTGCACATCTCGCGCATGTCGTCCTCGGGCCGCTACCTGTTCGTGATCGGCCGCGACGCCAAGATCAACCTGATCGACCTGTGGATGGAAAAGCCCGACAACGTGGCCGAAATCCGCGTCGGCCTGGAGGCCCGCTCGGTGGAAACCTCCAAGTACAAGGGCTATGAGGACAAGTACGCCATCGCCGGCTCCTACTGGCCGCCCCAGTACGTGATCATGAAGGGCGACACCCTGGAGCCGCTGAAGATCGTGGCCACCCGGGGCATGACCGTGGACACCCAGGAATACCACCCGGAACCCCGCGTCGCCGCCATCGTAGCCTCCCACTTCAACCCCGAGTTCGTGGTCAACGTGAAGGAGACCGGCAAGATTCTGGTGGTGAACTACAAGGACATCGAGAACCTGACCACCACCGAGATTCCGGCGGCCCGTTTCCTCCACGACGGCGGCATGGACTCGACCCACCGCTATTTCCTCACCGCCGCCAACCAGTCGAACAAGGTGGTGGTGGTGGACACCAAGACCGACAAGCGGGTGGCCATCGTCGATGTGGGCAAGATTCCCCACCCGGGCCGCGGCGCCAACTTCGTCCATCCCAAGTACGGTCCCGTCTGGGCCACCGGCCACCTGGGCGACGAATCCATCGCCCTGATCGGCACCGACCCGGTCAAGCACAAGCAGTACGCCTGGAAGGTGGTGGACACTCTCAAGGGCCAGGGTGGCGGCTCCCTGTTCGTGAAAACCCATCCCAAGTCCAAGAACCTGTGGGTGGACACCGCCCTCAACCCGGACGTGGCCAACAGCCAGTCCATCGCCGTGTTCGACACCGCCAATCCGGACAAGGGCTTCCAGACCCTGCCCATCGCCGAATGGGCAGGCCTGGGCGAAGGCGCCAAGCGCGTCGTCCAGCCGGAGTACAACCAGGCCGGCGACGAAGTGTGGTTCTCGGTGTGGTCGGCCAAGAACCAGCAGTCGGCGATCGTGGTGGTGGACGACAAGACGCGCAAGCTGAAGGCCGTGATCAAGGATCCCAAGCTGATCACCCCCACCGGCAAGTTCAACGTCTTCAACACCCAGCACGACGTGTATTAAGCCTGCATGCAGTACGCCCCGCACCGGCTTCCGGCGCGGGGAAAACAGAACGGGGAGCCCATGGGCTCCCCGTTCTGCTTTGCGGCTTGTGCTGCACGCCGGTGAAGACTGGGCTTAGAACGCCTCGCCTTCCTCCAGGTAGCGCCACTGCCCCGGCGGCAGGTTGCCGAGCTTGACCCCGCCGATGCGCACCCGCTTCAGGCCCACCACCTTCAGGCCCACCAGTTCGCACATGCGGCGGATCTGGCGCTTCTTGCCTTCGCGCAGGACGAAGCGCAGCTGGTCGTCGTTGATCCACTCCACCTGGGCCGGTTCCAGCGGGTCGCCGTCCAGTTCCAGGCCATGGTTGAGCAGGGCCAGGCCGTTGTCGATGAGCTGCCCCTCGACCCGCACCAGGTATTCCTTGTCCACCTCGGAATCGGCACCGATGATGCGCCGGGCGACGCGGCCATCCTGGGTCAGCACCAGCAGGCCCACCGAGTCGATGTCCAGCCGCCCCGCCGGCGCCATGCCGCGCAGGTGGGCCGGCGAATAGGCGGGACCGCCGGATTCGGACCAGCGGTTTTCCGGGCGGATCAGCACGATGGCCGGCTCGTAGCCGTCCTCGGCCTGGCCGGAGACGTAGCCCACCGGCTTGTTGAGCAGCACGGTGACCTGCTGGTCCTGGTTGCGCTGGGCCTCCTTGGACAAGGTGATCTCGGCGTCCGGCGCCGCCCGGGTGCCCAGCTCGGCCACCCGTTCGCCGTTGACGAACACCCAGCCGCGCTCGATGTAGCCGTCGGCCTCCCGGCGGGAACAGATGCCCCGCTCGGCCATCAGCTTGGAAACCCGCACCAGCCCTTCGTCGTCGAAGACCCGCTCGGGAGATTCAAGCGGGGCGCGGGCCTCGGCATGGTCGTCACGGAAGTCCTGGCGGGGCGCCCGTTCCGGCGCATCGCGGAATTCGTGGCGCGGCCCGCGCTCGAAGCGCTCGCCCTGGCCCCGCTCGCCGCGCCCATCCTGGCTATCCCGGCCCCCCCGGTTATCTCGATTATCCCAGCGGGGACGCTCGGCAAAGTCGCGCTGGGGACGGTCGCCCCGGCTGGCGAAATCGCGCTGGGGGCGGTCAGCGAAATCACCCCGCGGCGGCCGGTCGCCGAAGCTGCGCAGGCGGTCGCCTTCCGGACGCGGAGGACGGTCGCCATAGGGACGGTTCGGCCGGTCCCCCCGGTCGGAAAATTCCCGGCGCGGACGGTCCACGTACTCGCCCCGGGCGGGACGGTCGCCAAAGCCACGAGGCCGATCCTCGCCCTGGCGCGACGGACGGTCGCCACCGCGCTCGGCGAAATCGCGGCGCGGGCGGTCGTCGTAGGGACGTTGGGGACGGTCGCTCCGCTCGCCGTAAGGGCGGTTCGGGCGCTCGCCACGGTCGGCAAAATCCCGGCGCGGACGGTCACCGAAGTCGCCGCGCGGCGGACGGTCGCCAAAACTGCGCGGACGATCCCCTTCCGGGCGCGGAGGACGGTCACCGCGGTCACCACGATCGCCCCGCTCACCGTAAGGACGGTTCGGACGGTCGCCACGGTCGGCAAAATCCCGGCGCGGACGGTCACCGAAGTCGCCGCGCGGCG
>NZ_JAJTBG010000020.1 GCF_021287045.1 Oryzomicrobium sp.
AAGGTGGGAAAGAAGGTGGGAAAGAAGGTGGGAAAGAAGGTGGGAAAGAAGGTGGGAAAGAAGGTGGAAGGGGGCGAGAAGGGGGGCGAGAAGGGGGGCGAGAAGGGGGGGACGGCGAAAGGCGCGTCGCGGGGGGGTAAGCGCCCAGGTGCCGCTGCCGTTAGAACTGACCCCGATACTTGAATTTTTTTAATGTTTTACGCCGGGCGTTTTTTGAAACTCGGCTACTGGCGCGGACATTTGATTTTTTTCTGTAGAAACGTATTAATTTTTTTCATGTATCGCCTGCGTGGCAGCCTCAAGCTGCGAGTTTCCCCGTCCCGCAGCTGCACCGAGAGGCGGTGCCCGGTTGCGCCAGACCACGCCAGACCACGCCGAACCCCATCAGGCCGGATCAGGCCGCGTCAGGCCGTGGCGTGGGCGGTGCCGGCCTCACCCTCGCGCAGGGCCAGTTGTTGGCGCAGGTGCTTGAGCGAGGGGGTGACGATGGCCACGAAGTAGGCTTCGCGCAGGCGGCGCTGGGCGGTGGCGTTGCGCAGGTAGCCCCGGGCGCCCTGGTGCAGCATGGCGGCCTGGGCGGCGCGCAGGGACAGTTCGCCGCCGGCCAGGCGCAGGCGCAGGATGTCGGTGAGCAGCTCGGCCTGGGCCGCGCCGTCGGGCACCGTGTCGGCAAGCTCGGCCAGGCGGCGGGTTTCGCTACGGGCGGCGGCCAGCACCCGGCGCAGGTCGTCGGCCTGGTCGTCCTCGAAGCGGTTGATGTGCTGGTGGGTGCGGGCGGTGCCGTCCACCAGGCGGATGCAGTCTTCCACCAGTCCCAGGCCCATGCCCAGCTGGGCCAGGATCATGCCGGGCTGGATGCGTTTGAGGTAGTCGGCGGCGCAGTCCGGGTGGGCCAGCACCCGGGCGTCGTCGATGCGCACGTTGCGGAACTGGCAGGCGAAGGTGCGGGTGCCCTCCAGGGCGGTGAAGTTGGCCCCGTCGGCGAGCTTGAAGCCGGGCTGGCCGCAGTCCACGGCGAAGAAGACCAGCCCGCCGTCCCCATCGTCGCCCTCCACCGGGCAGCCGGTGACGAAGACGTGGTCCGGCCCCAGGTTGGACACCCAGGGCAGGGTGCCGTTGATCTCGTAGCCGCCTTCGACGCGCCGGGCGCCGAGCAGGAAGCGCTCGATCCGGCAGCAGGCCTTGAAGGTGTTGGACAGCCCGGTGCCGCCCAGGCGCCGGCCTGCCGCCAGGTCCGGCAGCAGTTCGGCTTGCAGGGCGGCGTTGTCGCAAAGCTGGAGGTAGCGCACGCAGGCGGTCTGGCACCACACGGCGAAGGCGGTGGACAAACAGGTTTCGCCCACCCGGGCCATGATGGCGATGGTCTCGGCCAGGCCGCTGCCGCCCTGCCGCCAGGCGCCGCCCCAGGCCGGCGCCGCCACCCGGGCGTAGCCGCCCAGGCGGCCCAGTTCGCGCAGGAAGTCTTCCGGGTATTCCCCGTCCTGGTCGATCCGGTTGACCCGGGGCGCCAGCTGGCGGGCGATCAGGGCGTCGAGGGCGTTCAGATCGACGCCGGGGATTGCCGTGGGCAGGTCGGTGGCACGGGTGGAAGAGGCGGCGGAGGCGGTCATGGCGGGTCTTTCGTGAAACGGGGGAGGGCGGGAAGGGCGAAGCTCAGGCCCCGGCCCAGCGCCGGTGGGCCTGGCGGGCCAGGCAATCGAGCAGGAAGCCGAGCAGGCCGATGAACAGGATGGTGGCCATCAGCTCGCCGTAGGCCAGCCGGTCCCGGGTGTCGAGGATGAAGTAGCCCAGGCCCGCGTCCACGCCGAGCATTTCGGCAGGCACCAGTACCACCCAGATCAGGCCGATGGCCAGGCGGATGCCGGTGAGCAGGTGGCTGGCGATGGCCGGGGCCACCACCCGCCACAGCCGCTCGCGGCGGTTGGCTCCAAGGCTGTCGGCCAGGGTCAGCCATTGGGGGTCGATGGCGGCGATGCCGGCGGCCACGTTGAGCACGATGGGCCACACCGCGGCGCACACCAGCAGGAAGACCACCGGGGCGTCCCCCACCCCCAGGGCCATCACCGCCAGGGGCATCCAGGACAGCGGCGAGATCATGCGCAGGAACTGGAAGACCACCGAGGTGGCCTGCTCGAAGCGGCGCAGGGTGCCCACCAGTAGGCCCAGGGGCACCCCAGCCAGCAGGGCGAGCAGCAGCCCCAGGCCGACCCGTTGCAGGCTGACCCGGGCGTGGTGCCAGATCTCGCCGCCGTGCCACAGGGACTGGGCGGCGCGCCAGGTGTTTTCCGGCGAGAAGCGCCCGGCCATCAGGCCGAGGGGCGTGTCCCGCCCCAGGCTGTGGACCGCCAGCCACCACAGGGCGCCGCTGGCGGCCAGCCCCAGGAGGGGCCAGCCGGCCAGGCGGATGCCCTGTGCGGCGAGGCGGATGGCGGCCGTGGTCGCGGCCGGGGCCGCGCCGCCGTCCGCCGGAGCGAAGCGGCTCATGCCTGGAGGGTCTCGCTGCGCACGTACTTCTCGGGCAGGCCGAAGGCCTTCAGGCCGCCCACCGAGGCCACCGCCTTGCGCACGAAGCGGTCGTCCACCAGGTCCTTGGCCACGGCGGCCGGGTCCAGGGTGGCGAGGAAGCCGTTGTCGCCTTCGAGCTGGGTGTGCTTGAGCAGCTTCACCAGTTGCTCGGTGTAGGAGGGGAAGGGGTAGGGCTGGAAGTCGATGCGCGCTTCCTTCCACTCCTTGTGGCGGATGGCCCCCTCGGCGATGTAGCGCTGCTCTAGCTCCGGGTTGTTCACCAGCACCCGCTCCAGCACCGGCAGGGGGAAGGGGGTGTATTTGCCCGGGCCGTCCTTGGCCAGCAGCTGGGCGCCTTCCTGGCGGTGGTCGCGCAGCCAGTGCTGGGCCTTGACCACGGCGTTGACCACCTTCTGGGACCACTCGGGCCGGTCGTTCAGGTCCCGCTCGTGCATGGTCACCACGCAGCAGGCGTGGTCGCGCCACACGTCGCCGGTAAAGCGCAGGATGCGACCAATGCCGTTAGTCTCGGCGGCGGCGTTGAAGGGCTCGGCGACGATGAAGCCGGCGATCGCCCCGTTGGCCAGGGCCGGCCCCATGTCTGCCGGGGCCATTACCGCCAGGGCCACCTCGTTGGGCTTGAGGGCGCCGGTGGGCTTGGTCGCCACGGTCAGGCCGTTCTCGCGCAGCAGGTGTTGCAGCACCACGTTGTGGATCGAATACCAGAAAGGCACGCCGACCTTCTTGCCGCCCAGGTCCTTCACCTGCTGGATGCCCGGGGCCACGGTCAGGGCCGAGCCGGCCATGTGGTTCCAGGCCACCACCTTGGCCGGGAAGCGGCTGCCGTAGCGGGCCCACACGGTCATGGGCGAGAGCAGGTGCACCACGTTCACCTGGCCGGCCATGAAGGCTTCGACGATCTGGGCCCAGGAGCGGAACAGGCGCGGCGCCTCGACCTTGAGTCCTTCGGCCTCGAACAGCTGGCGGGCGTGGGCGATCAGCAGGGGGGCGCCGTCGGTGATGGGCAGGTAGCCGATGCGCACCGGGTCGTCCGGATTGGCCGCCCGGGCCAGGCCGGGCAGGGCCACGGCGCCGGTGAGCAGGGCGGAGAGACGCAGGAAGTCGCGGCGGGAGAGGGACTGGCGGTCGAAGGCGGCGTCGGGGTCGGCGGCGTGGGCCGGGGCGGTCGGGTCGAGATCGAGCATGGAGCGGGCCTCAAGTGGAGTGGATACAGGGGCGGGCGGCGGCCGGGGCCGCCAGGGTGTCGAGGATTTCCTCGCGCAGGGCGTTGAGGGCGGCGGAGCGGTGCAGGCGCGGCGCCCGGCCGTCCGGGCGCCATTCGCCGACGATGCGCGCCGGGTGGCCGGCGAGCAGCAGCACCCGGTCGCCGATGCGCAGGGCCTCGTCGATGTCGTGGGTAACCAGCAGGGCGGCGGCCTGGCGCTGGTGCGCCAGTTCCACCAGCAGGTCCTGCATGGCCTCCCGGGTTACCGCGTCGAGGGCCGAGAAGGGCTCGTCCAGGTAGACGATTTCCGGGTCCCGGGCCAGGGCGCGGGCCAGGGCGACGCGCTGAGCCATGCCGCCGGAAAGGGCCTGAGGGCGCTTGGCGGCGTGGCCAGCCAGGCCCACCTGGGCCAGGGCCTTGTTCACCCGGGCGGCCTGGACTGTGCGGGATTCCTTGGCGCGGCAGGCGAAATCCAGGCCGAAGGCCACGTTGCCGGCCACGGTCAGCCAGGGCAGCAGGGCCGGGGACTGGAACACCACGCTGGCCGCCGCCGCCCGGGCCTTGCCGCTGCTATTACCGGTGGCCTCGCCGTGCAGGCGCACCTCGCCGGCCCCGGGCTCGGCCAGGCCGGCCAGCAGGCGCAGCAGGGTCGATTTGCCGCAGCCCGAAGCGCCGATCAGGCAGACGATCTCCCGCCGCCCGATGGTCAGGTCCACCCCGGCGAACACCGGCTGGGGGCCGTAGGCGAAGGACAGCCCCCGGGCGTCGAGCAGGGGGGCGTCGTCCAGGGGGAAAGGGGCGGGGGCGGCGGCGCGCATGGTCAGGCGGCGCCGTTCTCGCCCGGCGGCTGCCAGCGGTAGGCCGCCAGCTCCGGGTTGAGTTCGGTTTGGGCCAGGGAATTGCTGAAGTTGCACAGGGTGGCCAGACTGACGCCGAGGATCACTTCGAGCACCTGCTGCTCGCCATAGCCGGCGGAGAGGAAGGCGTCCAGCTCGGCGCCGGTGACGGCGCCGCGGCGGGCGATCACCGCCCGGGTGAACACGGCCAGGGCGTCGAGTTTGGCGTCGGGCAGGGGCTGTTGCCGGCGCAGGGCCTCCACCAGGTCCTCGGCCAGCTTGCCCTGCTTGTAGGCGATGGCGGTGTGGCCGGCGACGCAGAAGGTGCAGCCGTGGATGACGGCGGCGGTGATCTGCACGGTTTCCCGCTCGGCCAGGGTGAGGCTGCTGCGGCTGTTGATCTCGCCCACGGTCAGGTAGGTTTCCAGGGCCGTCGGGGCGTTGGCCAGCATCCCCAGCAGGTTGGGGATGAAGCCGTTCTTGGCCAGGGCCTTTTCCAGATAGGGGCGGCTGGCTTCCGGGGCCGATTCGAGGGTTTGCAGGGTGAGGCGGGACATGGGGCTTCCTTTGTGGAGTGCGGACGGTGGGCAGGGCGTCGATACGCTACGGGGATTGTCCCGGCCGGGCCGGGATGGCCTCAATGCGTGGCCGTCCGCATCTTTTGCTCGTTCGTCTCGCCCGGCCGTGGCCGGGCGCTCAGGCCGCCTGGGGCGTTGCGGCCTCGGGCTGGCAGCGGCGCCGGTAGGCCCCGGGGAGCACGCCGGTGGCCTTCTTGAAGGCCCGGGAGAAGGCGGCGTCCGATTGGTAGCCGACCTGTTCCGCCGCCCGGGACAGGCTCGTGCCTTGACGGATCAACTGGCTCGCCACCTTCATGCGCAGTTGCAGCAGGAACTGGCTGGGGGAGGTGCCGCACACGTGCTGGAAGCGCTTGAAGAAGGTGGCCCGGGACATGTGGGTCAGATCGGCCATGGCTTCCACGGTCCACTCCCGTTCCGGGGCGGCGATCAGGGCGTCGAGCAGGGGGGCGAAGCCGGGCTGGGCGAGCAGCGCCCACAGCCCGGCGCTCACTTCCCGGCGCCGGCACAGGTGGCGGACGACGTAGAAGAAGAGCAGCTCCACCAGCCGCGCCACCAGGGGCGAGGGGGCGTCGCCGGCCCGTTCCGCCTCGGCCAGGATCAGGTCGAAGAGGGGCCGGGCCTCGGCCAGTTCGCCGTCCCCGTCGGGAATCACCACGTAGTCGGGGAAGGAGCCGAGCAGCAGGTCGGTGAGCCGAGTGCGGAATTCGAAGAAGCCGCAGGCCAGGGCCACGCTGCCGGGGACGGAGCGGTCCAGGGGCGCCATGGCCGCGCGGGGCGCGTCGGCGGCCCGGGCCGGGTCGGCCTCGGGGCTGAGCACGTGGGGCACGTCGCGCAGAAAGAACACCGCGTCGCCGGCCTGGAGGGGGCGGCGCTCGCCGGTTTCGGGCAGGTGCAGCCAGCACCGGCCGTTGAGCACCACGTGGAAGCCGGCCCGGGAAAGGCCGGTGATCGAAGCCTTCCAGGTGCCGCAATACTGGCCCAGGTGAAACAGGGTGGTATCCAGGTCCAGGCTGCCGAGCAGCCAGTGGATGAGCCGGTCCTGACGTGACGACATGGCGCTCCCCAAAGCCGGAGGGCCCGCGCGGCGGAGCGGCGGGCGGCGGTTGAACAGGGGGGCATGGTAGGCAGGGGCGGCCCGGGGGTTAAGGAAGAAAAACCGATATGGTTATGCCCGCCTGGAAAATGGGTTGTGAGCAGGCGGGCAGGTGAGTAGAGGCTGCGGGGCGTCGGCCGGGTGGGCAGCCTAGGGGATGGATGCCGGCGCCCGGGGGGGGCTGCCTCACTTCATGCGCGAGCGCAGCTTGACGATCTCCCCGTCCACCGCAAAGGTGCCGTGGCCCCGGTGGTGCAGGGTGCGTGGGTCCTTCACCGCCGGGTCGATCCAGGCCTGGATCACTTCGAGGACGAAGAAGTTGTAGCGCTCCACCAGGGCGGTGTCGGCCACGGTGCATTCCAGGTTGGCGTAGCACTCGGCGATGAGCGGTGCCGCAACCTGGCCGGCCGGGACCGGAGTGAGGCCGAAGCGGGCGAACTTGTCGGTGTCGCGGCCGCTACAGTTGCCACAGCCGACCACCTGGCGGGCCAGGTCGGCGGTGGGGATGTTGATGACGCATTCGCCCTGCTCGGAGAGGGCGGCGAAGGAATGGTCCCGGCCGCTCATGACGCAGCCGACCAGGGGCGGCTCGAACTCCATCATGGTGTGCCACGACAGGGTCATGACGTTGGGCCGCTCGCCGTCGAAGGTGCTGACCAGCACCACCGGGCCGGGTTCGAGCAGGGCGTAGACCTTGCCCAGGGGGAGTTTTCGCTTGGCCATGGCCGCCTCCGTCGCGTTGTCGGTGCCTGGGGGCATTGTGGACGGCGGCGGGCACGGCGCCAAGGCGGGCGGCCCGCCGTGGGGGCGGAGCTGGGAGGGGCGAGGCTGGAGCGGGGCTACGGATCAGACCCACGCCAAGCCCGGATTAGAGGCGAATCAGGCCCCGTCGGGGGCGCTGCCGACGGTGCGGTTGCGGCCGGCTTCCTTGGCCCGGTAGAGGGCGTCGTCGGCGCGCTTGAGGGTGGCGTCCAGGGATTCGCCGGGCTGGAACTCGGTGACGCCGATGCTCAGGGTGATGGCCGGCGACAGGCCCAGGGCCCGGGTCTGGTCCTCGACCACGTGGCGCACCCGTTCCGCCAGCCGGAAGGCGTCGTCCTCGGCGCACTGGGGGAAGAGGATGAGGAATTCCTCGCCGCCCCAGCGGGCGCAGACGTCGTAGTCGCGGATGCTGTCCTGGATGCAGCGGGCGGTGTGAGCCAGCACCGCGTCGCCGGCGGCGTGGCCCCGGGTGTCGTTCACCGACTTGAAGTGGTCGATGTCGGCCAGGCCCACCGAGAAGGTGCCGCCGTTGCGCGCCACCTGGCTGATCTCGGTGTCCAAGCGCTCCAGCAGGTAGCGGCGGTTGGGCAGGCCGGTCAGCTCGTCCCGGGTGGAGATCAGGTGCAGCCGGTCGTTCAGCTCCCGCAGCATGGTCTGGTAGCGGTCGCTGATGCGCACGATCTTTTCGATCTGGCGCACCTTGCGCTGGTAGCGGTCGGCGTAGTTGAGGCCCCGGTCCCGCTCGGCCTGCTGGAAGTGGTCGGAAATGCGGGTCAGCCGATCCAGCAGGCGCTGCTGGGTCCGGTAACGGTCGAACAGCGCCTCCAGCGCCGGGCGCAACGGGTTGCCGTCGTGCTCCGCGCGCAGCAGGGTCTCGATGCGCTGGTCGAGTTCGTCGTCGTCGGGTCGGCTGGACACGGCTTACGTCCGGGCGGTGATTTCGAAGGGGAAGGTGCAGTCTTCCTTGAATTCCTCGGCCAGCTGGCCGACCCGCTCGTTGGCCGCGTCGTAGCGCCACACGGCGCTGATGCCGGTGCCCCGGGTGTGGGCTTCCTCGAGCATGTCGAGGATGTCCATCAGGGCGCGGATGCTGCTGGTGTTGAGGTAGAGCAGGTCCAGTTCCAGGCGCAGGGGGCGCTTGGCCTCCCGGAGGAAGCGTTCCACCCAGTCGATCACCGGCTGGAACAGCTCGAAGGAATTTTCCGGGTAGGAATCGCCCTGCATGTGGACGGTGCCGTCCTCCCAGTTGGCCTGGATGGCGGGGGTGGAACTGGTTTCGCTGATGTTCAGGTTGTCGGTTGTCATTTTTATAGGACCACGCGCAGGCTGAAGAAGGACCACTCGCCGTCGATCGGGCGCAGCGAGCAGATCAAAGGCTGGGAGGCCTTGCGCGCCATGTCGATCAGGCCGAGGCCCGCACTGTTGTTGTTGAGTTCGTCCCGGGGCTGGCGCAACTGGGCCTTGAAGGCGGCCTTCAATTCGTTCTTGTCCATGCCGGCCAGGCTGGCGATGCGGGCGGCCAAGGTGGCGCCGTCGCCGGCCCGTACCACGTTGCCGGCGCTGACCACGTGGCGGCCTTCGTCGTCGTGGGAAACCACGATGGTCGAGGTGGCGGCATGTTCTTGCAGGTTGTTCAGCACCGTGTAGCGGCGGATGTTCTGGGTCAGTTCGATGTACACCGAGAACACGTCCGACACCGAGGAGGGCGATTCCTGCAACCCTTCCATGTGCTTGCGCAGGGCCTTGCCGATTTCCTCGATCAAGGTGGCGGTGAACGGCCCGTTGAAGCAGAGCATGATCTTCTGCCGGTTGAAGACCTCGCGCAGCGAATAAACGTCCAGTTGCTCCATGTATGACTCCCCAGGGGACGCGGTATTTTAATGGTTACGGGCGATTGTCGAAGCGGAACGCCATCACGGTGATGTCGTCGCGCTGGGGCAGGGCGCCCCGGTAGGCTTCCAGATAGGCCGCCAGGCGGTCGCGCTGCTCGGCCAGGGGTGCCTCGGCGTTGGCCTGGACCCAGTCGCTCAGGCGGCGCTCGCCGAAACCGTAGCCGTGTTCGCCGCCGGCCTGGTCGAGCAGGCCGTCGGTGGCCAGGTAGAAGGTGCGGCCCGGTTCCAGCCCCACCTCCCGGTTTTCGTAGGTGCCGGGCTTGCGGTCGTTGAGGCCGCGGCGCTGGCCGCGGATCTCGTGGCACTGGGTGCCGTCGCTCCAGAACAGGGACAGCTTGGCCCCGGCGAAGCGCACCAGGCCGCGGCGCAGGTCCACGTAGCACAGGCCCATGTCCATGTTGGTGGCGATCTGGCCGAAGCGGTCGTCGCTGGGCAGCATGGTGCGGGCCACCTCGTCGGTGCGGGCGAGCAGGGCGGCCGGATCGTTCCATGGCGTGTCGGCGGCGGCCACGCCGATGGCGGCGTGGGCGATCATGGTCATGAAGGCGCCGGGCACGCCGTGGCCGGCACAGTCCACCACGCCGAACAGGCAGCCGTCGTCGTTGGCCCGGTACAGGTAGAGGTCGCCCCCCACCACGTCCCGGGGCAGCCACAGGACGAAGTATTCGCCGTGGAAGGCCTGGGACAGGTCCCGGTCGGGCAGGATGGCGCTCTGGATCAGGCTGGCGTAGCGGATGCTGTCGGTGAGCTTGCGGTGGGTTTCGGCCATCTTGCGGTTGGCGTCGGCCAGGTCGGCGGTGCGTTCCTCCACCCGCCGTTCCAGTTCCTCGGTATGGGCCCGCACCTGCTGGGCCATGGCGTCGAAGGCCCGGGTCAGTTCGCCGATCTCGTCGCGGCGGCGCGAGCGCAGCCGCACGTCGTAGCGGCCGGCGGCGATCTGCCGCACCGAGCCAGTGAGGCGGGCCAGGGGCAGCAGCACCAAGCGGTCGAAGCCGGCGGTGGTGAGGGCGAAGATGAGCAGCAGCAAAACGGCGCCGCCGATGCCCACGGCGACGATCATCCCCTGGTCGAGGACCTTGCTCGCCGCCAGGTCCACCGCCGTGACCACTGTCCAGTCCAGGGAGGGGATGTAGGCCAGGGCGAGGAGCCGGTCCTGCCCGTCGAGCCGGGTCTGCAAGGTGACCGCCCGGCCGCTGTCGGCGGCGCTCTCGGCCAGGGCGGCGCGCAGGGCGTCGCGGGCGTCATCGTCGTCGAGTTGGCGGAAGATGCTCTTGTCCGAATCGGCCTTGCTCACCGCCGCGTATTCGACCTTGGACGGGTCCGGGTGGGCGACGATGGTGCCGGTCTGGTTGATGACCAGGGTGGTCAGCCCGGGCTCCGGGGAGGTGACGAAATCCTGGAGGAAGCGGGAAAACTCGAAGCCGGTGCCGGTCAGGGCGATGGGCCGCCCGGCCCGGTCGTGCACCACCACGTTGGTCCACACCTTGGTGACCCGCAGCTTCTCGTCCGGGTTCACGTTGACGGCGTGGGTCTTGACCTTGTCCAGGGTGGCGTAGAACCAGGCATCGTCGGGGGAATTCCGGTGCAGGGTGTAGCGGGGCCGATCGCTCAGGTCGGCGTCCTTGTCGCTCAGGTAATAGTGGCCGCTCAGGGCGCTGGCGAGGAAGAAGTTCTGGTCGGCGAAGCCGCGCCGGTAGCTGTCGCCGTCGCGGAAGAAGCGCTGACGCTTTTCCGGGTTGTTCTCGTCCTCGATCCATTCGCGCAGCAGGGCCGAATCCGCCAGGCGCTCGGCCAGGGCCAGCTCGCGGCCGAGGAGGGACAGGATGCGCTGCTGGGTGAGCAGGGCGTTGTTGCGGGCGAAGGCGGCGCCGAAGTGGCCGCGGATGTCGTCGGTGACCTGACGGCCGACCAGCAGGCCGGCCACCACCAGCACGGCGGCGAGGCCGAACAGCAGCAGGGCGGTGCGGGCGCGCAGGCCCCAGCGGATGCGGCTTTCACCGGCCTGGGCGGATTGTTCGGTTTGTTCTTGTGACAACGGAGACCCCCTTGTGGAATGTCGCGGGGCGGCGCTGGGGCTGCATCGGGACAGAGGGCTATCTTAAGGGATTTCGCGGGTGGGGATTTCGCGAATGGGATTCCAGGGATGCGGGCCGGCGCTGTCCCTGGGATGGCGCCGGCGGCCATGGCGTTTCATTCGCCGCGCCTTGCCGGGCGCGGCCTGGGCAAGATCAGGGACGGACCGCCCGGGGGGCTTCCAGGCCGTTGCGCCGCAGCCACAGGTGGAAGTCTTCCGCCGCCAGGGAGCCGCTCACGGCGGTGGCCTGGTGGTCGGCGTCGAACAGGTAGGTGCGGGGCATTTCGCCGTGCCACTGGCGGTCGATCTCGAAGCGCAACCGCTCCGGGGCGGCGTCGCCGAACACCCAGGTGCGCCGCTCCCCCAGCCCGGCCTGGCGCAGCAGCGGCGCTAGGGCCGCGGCGTCGTCCGGGGTGTCGGTGGCGATCACCACCAGGTCCAGCTGGCGGTTAGCCTTGGCCGCGGCGCCCAGCATGGCCAGGTTGCCCTTGCAGTAGGGGCAGTCCAGCCCCCACAGGGTGACGATGAAGGGCTTGCCGCTACGGGCGGACTTGATGCGGGCGTAGTCGCCGGGCTGGAGCGGCGTCAGGGCGCCGGCCAGGGCCGGCAGGGCGGCGCCGAGCAGCAGGAGGGCGGCGAAGCGGGCGAGCAGGCGGGTCATGGTGTCGAGGCGGCGGAGGGTAGGACGGGAGCGGAGGGCGGACATCGTCGGGGGGCGTGTCGGCGTCAGTGGCGGTGGGGCGCCGGGGCAGCCGGAGGTTCTGGGGATTCCAGGGCGATCAGGCGGTAGCCCTCGGGCTGGCTGTTCCAGGACAGGTAGGGGCGGCCCCGGTCGCCGATCAGTTGGGGATGGTCCGAGGCGCCGCCGCTTTCGGCCAGGGGGCGGGGGGTGTCCCAGGTGCGGCCGCCGTCCGTGGAGTGCTGGGCGAAGACCCGGGTTGCCTGGCCGTCGAATTCCTTCCAGGCCAGCCAGACCGCGTCGCCCCGGACGAACAGGGCCGGGTGGGACGCCAGTTCGCCACCGACGCGGCGGGGCGGCGCCAGGGGGGCGCCGTTGCGATCCAGGGCCTGGTATTGCAGGGACGGGGCCGCGCCCACCAGGTTGAACCAGGCCAGGTGGCGGGTGCCGTCGCCGGCCACTGCCAGGGCCGGGCCGTGGTGGGGGCAGGCATCCACCTGCCAACGGTCGTCGCTGCCCTTGGGCGGCTCGGTGCCATCGGCGATGCCGCCCAAGGGCGCCAGGCCGTGGTCCCGGATGCTCTTGCCCTGGGCGTCGGCATAGACGTGGCGCCACAGGGCCAGGGGGCGGCTGCCGGCAGGGGCGGCGGGGTCGTTGGCCAGGGCGATGCGGCAGCATTCGCAGGTGTGGGCGGCGTGGCGGGCGTTGGCGCCGAAGGTGGCGCCGTCGTCCCGGGATTCGGCGTAGTAGATCGCCGCGCCCCGGTAGGCCTGTCCCTGGCGCTTGGCCGCCTCGCCCTCGCGCTTGTCGATCCAGGCCAGGTAGAGGCGCCCGTCCGGTCCCCGGGAGAGGGTCTGGAAGCGGTGGGTGATGGGGGCCGTATCGTCGTTCACCGTGATCGGCGCGGAAAAGCTGTGGCCGCCGTCGGTGGAGCGGGCGAAGCGCACGTGGCCGGCGTAGGGCACGTTGGCGAGGGGCGAAGTCCAGGCCACCCAGACCTGAGCAGGCGGGGGAGCGGTGCCTGCCGGTGCGTCGGGCAGGGCCGCCAGGATGTCCGGACGGAGTTCGCCCTCGGCCGCCACCGGCTCGGGCACGGCGTTGACGGCCACCGGCGCCGAGAAGTGGGCGCCCAGGTCGTCGGAGTGGTCCACCACCAGCCGCCCGCCTTGCTCCGGGGCGACCCGCACCCGCCACAGCCGTCCGCTGCCGTCGAAGGCGGCGCCCACCGCCAGGGGCGGGCGGGGCGCCTTGGCGCCCTTTGAAGCCGTGGGTGCGCCGTGGCCTTCATGGCCCTCGTGGGCGCGGGCCGGCGGGATGGTTGCCGCGAACAGCGCAGACAGCAGGGGCAGGACGAAGAGCGCGCTCCCTACGGAAAGAGGGCGTGGAGCGACGATGCGGAACAGGGGAGCGGGCATGGCGGTGAAACCGGGTGGCGCGGGAGCGGGAAAAGCACGGGCGGGAGAAATACGGACAAGCCGGGCGGGGCAAGGAGAGGAGCTGCCGAAGAAGGCAACCCGCAGGCTGCCCGCCGACCAATGCTCCCATGCTAACAGCCGGGGGGCGGCCTGCCCGCGCGACAAAATGCCACATGTGCGGCCGCGGCGCCGGCGCGCATCATGCGCCCCGCCCGACGTCGCACGGGGTGCGCGGCGGGGGGAGGGCGCGTCTTGCGCCGCTGCTGCCGCTCCGGCCGGGATTGGTGCCGGAAGCGGGGCAGGCAACACAGCAATTCAGAAATCAGCAGTCGAAAGAATCGGGGAACAACGTGGGGAAGCATCTGCAAAAAACGCGGCTGGCCATGGCCGTGGCGGTGGCCTTCGGGCATCTGGGCGCGGCCTGGGCGGCCGATGAGGGCATGGAAAAACAGTTGGGCGAGATGGTCGTCCAGGGGGGCAAGGACAGTGCGCCGGCGGTGCCCGCCAACTTGCCGGCCACGGTGGAGAGCGTCACCGCCCGGCAGATCGACCAGCAGGTGAACGCGGTGACCGCCGCCGAAACCCTTAAGTACCTGCCCAGCATCGTGGTGCGCGAGCGCTACATCGGCGACCGCAACGGCATCGTCTCGACCCGCACCAGCGGCACCGTGTCCAGCGCCAACACCATCGTCTATGCCGACGGCCTGCTGCTGTCGAACTTCCTCGGCAACGGTTATAGCAACCCGCCGCGCTGGGGCATGGTGTCGCCGGAAGAGATCGACCGGGTGGACATGATCTACGGCCCGTTCTCGGCCCTTTACCCGGGCAACGCCATGGGCGGGGTGGTGCTGATGAGCACCCGCATGCCGACCAAGTTCGAGGCCCACGCCAGCATCCAGGGCTTCCAGGAACGCTTCAAGCTCTACGGCACCGACGAGACCAACAACGGCACCCACGCCACCGCCTCCCTGGGCAACAAGGTGGGCGACCTGTCGTTCTGGCTGAGTGCCGACCACCTGAACACCCACGGCCATCCCATGAGCTTCGGCACCGCCGGCTTCAAGGGCGGCGCCGGCGGCACCACGGTTACCGGCGCCTACCGGGACCTGGACCAGAACGGGGCGCCCCGGGTGGTGACCGGCGCTTACAGCATCGACCACACCGTCCAGGACAACGGCAAGCTCAAGCTGGCCTACGATTTCTCCCCGACCCTGCGCGCCACCTACACCCTGGGCCTGTGGCAGAACACCTCGGATACCGCCGCCCAGACCTACCTGCGCGATTCTCACGGCAACGCCTACTACAACACCCCGACCGGCCAGTACGTGAACATCGGCGGGCAGAACTACACCGTTTCCGGCGTGAACCCGGGCCACAGCGAGAGCGAGCACCTGATGCAGGCCTTCTCGCTCAAGTCCAACACCGGCGGCGAATGGGACGGCGAGGCGCTCATCAGCACCTACCACTACGACAAGGACGTGTCGCGCACGGCGGCCAACGTGGGTACGGATTCGGGCCTGGGCACGGTGCGTCCGGGCGGCCAGGCCATCTACATGGACGGCACCGGCTGGGACACCCTCGACCTGCGCGGCGAATGGCGTCCGGGCGGTTCCTTGGCCAGCACCCACCAGGTCAGCTTCGGCTACCACTACGACCTCTACGCCCTGCGTTCGCGCACCTACAACGTGGCTTCCGACTGGCTGCGCGGCAGCCTGGGCGCCCTGACGTCCTCCTCGTTCGGCAACACCCGCACCCAGGCCGTCTATCTCCAGGACGCCTGGCGCTTCAAGCCCGACTGGAAGGTGGTGCTGGGCGGCCGGCTGGAAAACTGGAGCGCCTACGGCGGCAGCAATTACAGCACCAGTGTCAAGCTCGGCCCCAAGGCGCTGAGCTACGACAACCGGGAGCAGACCAATTTCTCGCCCAAGCTGGCCCTGTTCTTCCAGGCCACGCCTGATTGGGAGCTGCGCGCCTCCCTGGGCAAAGCCTACCGCTACCCCACGGTCAGCGAGCTGTTCCAGAGCTCCGCGCAGGGGGGGCAGACCACCTTGCAGAACGATCCCAACCTGAAGCCCGAACAGGTGGTGTCCACCGAACTGACGGCGATGCGCGGGCTGAAAAACGGGCTGTGGCGCGTCTCCCTGTTCCAGGAGGACAAGCGCGACGCCTTGTATTCCCAGACCGACACCACGGTGTCGCCCAGCGTGACCAGCATCCAGAACATCGACAAGATCCGCACCCAGGGCGTCGAAACCGCCCTGCAAATGACCGACCTGTGGGTGCGCGGGCTGGACCTGGCGGGCAGCGTCACCTATGCCCACTCGAAAATCCTGGAAGACGCCCGCAACCCGGCGGTGGCGGGCAACATCCAGCCCCGCATCCCCAACTGGCGGGCCACCCTGGTGGGCACCTACCGGCCTTCGGCGCGGCTGTCCTACACCCTGGCCGCCCGCTACAGCGGCCGCCAGTACAACTCCCTGGGCAATACCGACGGCAATCCCGACACTTACGGCGGCGCTAGCCGCTTCCTGGTGGTGGACGCCAAGGTCAATTACCAGCTGGCCCGGCAGTGGAGCGCCTCGGTAGGCGTGGACAACCTGAACAACTACAAGTACTTCGTCAGCCCCCACCCCTACCCGCAGCGCACCTTCTTCGCCAAGCTCAAGTTTGACTACTGAGCGCACGATCGCTCGGCGGGACGGCGGCAAAGGCCGCTGTCCCTTACAATGCGCCCTTGTCGTCGCTTCAAACGATTCAAGGGCGTTTTTTCATGGCAGAGATTTTCGTCAGTACCGACGTGGAGGCGGACGGCCCCATCCCCGGTCCCCATTCCATGTTGTCCTTCGCCTCGGCGGTCTACACCCAGGAGAAGGAGCTGATCGCCACCTACAGCGCCAACCTGGAACTGCTCCCCGGCGCCGCCGGCCATCCAGAGACCATGCGCTGGTGGAAGAGCGAGCCGGCCGCCTGGGCCGCCCACCGGGAGAACGTCCGGCCGCCGGAAGAGGTGATGCCCGAGTACGCCAAGTGGGTCGAGGCGCTGCCGGGCAAGCCGGTGTTCGTCGCCTACCCGGCCGGTTTCGACTTCACCTACATGTTCTGGTACCTGATGCGCTTCGCCGGATGCTGCCCGTTCTCCTGGTCGGCCCTGGACATCAAGACCTTCGCCATGAGCCTGACCGGGCTGCCCTACCGCAAGACGGTCAAGCCGCGCCTGCCCCAAGCCTGGTTCGAGGACTTTCCCCACACCCACGTGGCCCTGGACGACGCCCTGGAGCAGGGCGCCCTGTTCTGCAACATGTGGACCTTCTGGAAGGAACAGCGCGAGCGCCTGGGCATCGGCGAGGATCTGGCCGCTTATGTGGAGGCCTGGAAGGCCGAGCGGGCCGCGGCCCGGGCCGCCGAAGAGGCGGAAGCCGAAGCCCTGGCGGCGGCTGCCGCGGTGGCGGACGGCCCCGCCGTTACGTCCGGCGACAAATAGGCACACTTTTCCTCACGGCGGCCCGGCACTTTTTCCCGGTGGAAAAGTCCGAACCCTTGAAAACGACCCTCTGCGCCCCATCTTGGAGACTGAGCAGTCGTTTCGGAAAGGAGCCGTCATGAAAGTGGTCTTCAACAGCGAGCACTATGCAGTGGTGTCCTACGTGGCCCAGCACGGTTACGAGCTGGTGGAGAAGGACTCCGGCCGCATGCTGTTCATCCAGGGAGCGCGGGCGGATCACTTCCATGCCGCCATGCGCCAGGTTGTCACCGAACAGCAGGGCGACAGCGACGAGATTGACGCTTTCCTTGCCGACTATTGCGAAGGCACGACCCAACCGATCAGTTTCCATTGAATCCGGCGCCGGGGCTTATGCTCCTGCCCAATTGCCGGAAAAGCAGCGCGGAGCCGGTATAATTCCGCTTTTTTCGACGATCGAGGGGACAATCGATGGGACGCGTCATTTCCGACTACGTGTCTGACCACACCAAGTTCATCGACGAGGCGCTGGCCGAGAACCCGGCCTGGGTCGAGGATCAGGCCAAGGGCCGCGCCCTGTGGTGGGACCGCCCGCAGACCCTGGATGAGCTGAAGCGCAGCGACGAATCCAAGGTGGCGCAGAAGTCCTACCCCTACGACGTGACCACCAAGTAAGCCCACCAAGTTCCACAGCGGGTTTGCAGCGAGAACGGCAAGGTTTCGACCTTGCCGTTTTTCTTTTGCCGGTGACGTGTTTTTTTGAGAACGATTCCTGTTTGCGAATTGTTCTCGTATAATGCTCACCCTCGGGCTTTACGCCCGGCCTACACCACAACACAACGCCACCGCGTCACGCCAGCCACCCACGCACCCGCCAGGCCGCTCGCCAGATCGCATTCGCTATCTCTCGGGAGTCTTCATGGCCTTGGCCGATGCGCTGCCGCGCGCCTTTGCGCGGCGTCCTGTTTCCATTCTGCTTGCCGCTTCCTGGGCTGCCCTGGCTGCGCAAGCCCACGCCGACACCGCCGCCGGGGACCGCACCCTGGGCGAAGTGGTGGTCACCGATGCCCAGGGGGGCGACGTTTCGTCGGAAAAAACCGGCGCTTACACGGTGCGCAAGAGCCGCGCCTCGTCCGGGCTGGACCTGTCCCTGCGCGAAACGCCCCAGTCCGTGTCGGTGGTGACCCGGGCGAAGATGGACGACTTCAAGCTCGACAGCGTGAACGATGTGCTTGAGAGCACCACCGGGGTGACGGTGGAACGGGTCGAGACCGATCGCACCTACTACACTTCCCGGGGCTTCGACATCACCAACTTCCAGGTGGACGGCATCGGCGTCCCCTTCGTCTATGGCAACCTCTATGGCGACCTGGATACGGCGATCTACGACCGGGTCGAGGTGGTGCGCGGCGCCAACGGCCTGATGTCGGCCACCGGCAACCCCTCGGCCACCGTCAACTTCGTGCGCAAGCGCCCGACCCTGGGCTTCCAGGGGGCGGCCACTGCCACCGTGGGTTCCTGGAACCAGCGCCGTTTGGATGCGGACGTGTCCGGCGCCCTCAACGAGGCGGGCACCCTGCGCGCCCGCTTGGTGGGGGCCGTGTCCGACCGGGATTCCTACCTGGCTCGCTACTCCCTGGCCAAGAACGTGTTCTACGGCGTGCTGGAAGCCGACCTGAGCGACAGCACCACTCTGGCCTTCGGCCACAGCATCCAGGACGGCTACGCCAAGCGTCCCCTGTGGGGCGCCCTGCCGCTCTACTACACCGACGGCACGCCGACCAATTATTCCCGCTCCACCAGCACCGCCGCCGACTGGTCCTACTGGAACAACCGCACCACCACCACCTTCACCGAGCTCGCCCAGCAGCTCGGCGAGAGCTGGCAGGCCCGTTTCGTCCTGACCCACACCGTGCAGACCTCGTCGAGCAAGATGTTCTATGTGTACGGTACCCCCGACCGGGCCACCGGCCTGGGGCTCTACAGCTATCCGTCCAGCTACCAGTCGGACAGCAACCAGACCATCGCCGACCTCTACGCCAGCGGCAAATTCACCCTGGGCGGGCGGCGTCACGACCTGACCCTGGGGGTGAGCTGGTCCCGGGCCTCCCTGAGCGACTTGTCGGGCTACGGCGTGGGCATCGGCACCGCCCTGCCGCCCCTGCAAGGCTGGAACGGCAGCTACCCGGAACCGTCCTTCGACGCCGCCACGGACGGCAGTTCGTTCGTGGACCGGCGCCGCAGCGCCTACGCGGCGGCCCGCTTCAATCTGGCGGACGACTGGAAGCTGGTTGCCGGGGCCCGTTCCACCAGCGCCCAGGGCAGCGGCGCCAGCTACGGCGTCAGCCGCCAGACCAGCGCCCACGACGTGACCCCCTACGTGGGGCTGATCTACGACCTGACGCCCAACGTCTCGGCCTACGTCAGCTACACCGACATCTTCAATCCCCAAAGCCAGATCGACAGCCAGGGCCAGCCCCTCAAGCCCCTCACCGGCCGCAGCTACGAGGCCGGCGTCAAGGGCGAGCTGTTCGACAAGAAGCTCAACGCCTCCCTGGCCGTGTTCAAGACCAAGCAGCACAACGCCGCCGAGCAGGCCGGCTACCTGGGGCCGAAGGCCTACTACCGGGGCGTGGACGCCAATTCGGAAGGCTACGAACTCGACGCCTCGGGCAGCATCACCTCCCGCCTCCAGGGCAGCGCCGGCTTCACCCACCTGCGCATCAAGGACGACCAGGGCAACGACAGCCGCACCTACGTGCCGCGCAACCTGCTGCGCCTGTCCACCACCTACCGGCTGCCATTCGCCGATCAGGTCAAGGTGGGGGCCAGCATCAACTGGCAGGGCGCCATCTACCGCAACCAGGGCAACGGCATCGTCACCCGCCAGCCCGGCTACGCCCTGGTCAACCTGATGGCCCGCTACGACGTGAGCCGGGACGTGAGCGTGTCCGCCAACCTGTACAACGTGACCAACGAGAAGTACCTGACCAGCCTGTACTGGGACCAGGCCTACTACGGCGCGCCGATCAACGGCAGCGTGTCGGTCACGGTCAAGTTCTAAGGCTTGCCGCCGATGCGTCCCCTGCTCGTCCGTCTGCACCGCTGGTTCGGCCTGGCCGCCGCCCTGTTCCTGTTCGTCGCCGGGGCCACCGGCGCGGTCATCTCCTGGGACCACGAGCTGGACGAGTGGCTCAATCCCCACCTGTTCCACGCCGCCACGCCGGGCCAGCCCCAGTCGGCCTACGCCCTGGCCCGGGCGGTGGAGACGGCGGACCCCCGGGTGCGGGTGCGCTTCATGCCCCTGAATATCGAACCCGGCCACAGCTTCACCGCATCGGTGGAACCCCGGGTCGATCCGTCCACCGGCAAGCTGTTTGCGCCCGGCTACAACCAGGTGGCGGTGGACCCGGTGACCGGGGCCGTGCTGGGCAAGCGCATGTGGGGCGAGGTGTCCCTGACCCGGGAAAATCTGCTGCCCTTTCTCTACAAGCTGCACTACAGCATGCACATACCCGATGGGGCAGGCATCCGCTGGGGCATCTGGTTGATGGGCCTGATCGCCCTGGGCTGGGCCGTGGACTGCCTGGTGGCTCTGTGGCTGTCGTTTCCCAATCCGGCCCAGTGGCGCAAGTCGTTCGCCTTTCGCTGGCGCCAGGGCGGCTACAAGCTGGCCTTCGACCTGCACCGTTCCGGCGGGGTATGGCTGTGGCTGCTATTGCTGATCCTGGCGGTCACCTCGGTGTCGATGAACCTGGAACGGGAAGTGGTGCGGCCCCTGGTGGCGGTGCTATCGCCCCTCTCGCCGTCGCCCTTCGCCAGCCGCACGCCATTGCCGCCGGAACAGGCCCGGGAACCGCGCCTGACCATGGCCGAGGCCGTGACCCGGGCCGAGGCCGAAGCCCGCCGCCTGGGCTGGACCCGCCCCGCCGGCGGGGTATTCGCGGCGCCGGAATTCGGCGTGATCGGAGTGGGCTTCTTCGCCCCGGGCAACAGCCATGGCGACGGCGGCCTGGGCAACCCCTGGCTGTACTTCGACGTCGAGGACGGCAGCCTGGTGGGCCGCCAGGTGCCGGGGGAGGGCAGTGCCGGCGATATCTTCCTGCAAGCCCAGTTCCCCCTGCACTCGGGGCGCATCCTGGGCGTGCCGGGGCGCATCCTGGTGTCCCTGCTCGGAGCGGCGGTGGCCCTCTTGTGCGTCACCGGCCTGATCATCTGGCTGAAGAAGCGCCGTGCCCGGGTGGGCAAGGCGGCGCGCCGGGCAGGGATGGGGGGCGGCGATGAATTTACCGTATCCGTCGAATCCTGCGGACCCGGCGCCCAACCGAAAACCGAGGCGGCCTGAATGCCCTGGGGGGGCTGGCCAACCAGGGCCACCCTCGGCCCCCCGTTCCCGGGGGATAATGCCGGCCGTGGCGCCCGCCGTCGTTTGCGGGGGCGCCTTGCCCATCATCCCCATTATTTTCCGAGCGCTGCCATGCCCCCACGCCCGATGACCTACGAAGAGTTCCTGGACGAAGTGACCACCCTGATCACCGAGAAGTACGACCTGAGCGACGAGGCGGCGATTGCCCTGGTGATGGCCGCCCAGGACAAGGAATACTTCAGCCCCCACGACGACGATCCGTCTCTGCGCAACCTGGACCAGGCCCACAGCGACGCGCGCAAGCTGTTCAAGGAGCAGAAGACCTTTCTTGCCTGAACCCACGGTGGCACGACGAAAAACGGCAAGGCGCTCGGCCTTGCCGTTTTTTTTGTGCCGGGCTTCGGGCTGCCGTGCCGCCGGGTCGGGGTCGGGAGGCCGGTGCGGCGGTAGCGATGTTCGTCGCTGTCATGACCGGCTGCCCGGAAACCCAATACTGGCGCGGACCTTCACTATATGCCCATGAAAGTCCGCGCCAGTCCTTGGGTTTGGCCCTGCCTGCCCGAAGATGCCCTACTGGCGCGGGGTTTGGCCGGGATGCTGGAAAATCGGCGGCACCCAATGCGACTTATGCCTTTATTCCGGCACCTTGCGGAAGGCCACGGCGAAGCGGTTCCAGGCGTTGATCGTGCCCACCAGCAGGGTCAGGTCCACGATCTCTTCCGGGGTGAAGTGGGGCAGCATGGCCTCCCAGGTGGCGTCGGGCACCCGGTCGGTGGCCACCAGGGTCAGGGATTCGGTCCAGGCCAGGGCGGCCCGTTCCCGTTCGCTGAAAAACGGCGTCTCGCGCCAGACGCACACCGTGGCCAGGCGGCGGTCGTCCTCGCCGCCCTTGCGGGCGTCGCTGGTGTGCAGATCCACGCAGTAGGCGCAGCCGTTGATCTGGGAGGCGCGCAGCCGCACCAGCTCCTTGAGCGGGGCTTCCAGGGGGCTCTTGGCCAGGTGGGTCTCCAGGCCGCGCATGGCCTGGATGGCGCCGGGGCTGGCCTGGTAGAAGTTGAGACGATGTTCCATGGTGGTTCCTCGTGAGCGGTCCCGCAGCGGGACGATGGATGGAGCATAGGCCGTCAACCGGTCTGGCAAAATTACCAGTTCACGTGTTTTTCAGGTGACCAGTTCATGGACCTGCACCTCATCCTCGAAGGCCGCCGCGACCTGGCCGGCCAGCTCTTCCGCCAGTTACGCGAGGCCATCCTGGCCGGCCGCCTGGCCGCCGGGGCCAAGCTGCCCTCCACCCGGGAACTGGCCGCCCAGCTCGGCGTGTCGCGCAAGACCACCCTGGACGCCTTCGACCGGCTGATCGCCGAGGGCTACCTGGCCACCCGCCCCGGGGGCGGCACCTACGTCGCCGCCGGCCTGGCCCGGGAAGCGGGACCGGCCCGCGCCGCCGTCGTCCGGCCCCTGGCCCCGTCTCCATTCTGGGCCGGCTTGCCCGAGGCCCTGGCCCTGCCCGCCGGCGAGGCCCTGGCCCCCTACGACTTTCGCGGCGGCGTCACCGACAAGCGCCTCTTTCCCTTCGCCGCCTGGCGGCGCTGCCTGGAAACGGCCCTGGCCGCCCAAGTGCGGCGGCGCAGCGGCTACCTGGATCCGGCCGGCGACCCCTCCCTGCGCAGCGAGATCGCCCGCTACCTGGCCTTCAGCCGGGCCGTGGCCTGCGCCCGGGACGAGGTGGTGGTCACCCAGGGGGCCCAGCAGGCCATCGACCTGCTCGCCCGGGTGATGCTGCGCCCCGGCGACGTGGTGGCCCTGGAATCCCCCGGCTACCCGCCGGTGCGGGCCAGCTTTGCCGCCCAGGGCGCGGTGCTGGTGGACGTGCCGGTGGACGGGAAGGGCCTGGTGGTGGAGCGTCTGCCGGACAACGCCCGGCTGGTCTATGTCACCCCCTCGCACCAGTTCCCCTGGGGCATGTCGATGAGCCTGGAACGGCGCCTGGCCCTGCTCGACTGGGCCGGCCGGCGCGACGCCCTGGTGATCGAGGACGACTACGACGGTGAATTCCGCTTCGCCGGCCGCCCCCTGGACGCCCTCAAGAGCCTGGACAGGGCCGGCCGGGTGGCCTACGTGGGCACCTTCTCCAAGACCCTCTTCCCCGACCTGCGCATCGGCTACGCGGTGCCGCCGCCCTCCCTGGTCGGCGCCCTGCGCAAGGCCCGCCAGGTGGGGGACTGGCACGGCTGCGCCCTGACCCAGGCCGCCCTGGCCGCCTTCATGGCCGAAGGCCACTTCGCCCGCCACCTGCGCCGGGCCCGCAAACACTACGCCGACCGCCGCGCCCGCCTACTCACCCACCTGCACGGCCCCCTTTCTCCTTGGCTGGAAGCCCTGGAACCCGCCGCCGGCATCCACCTCGCCGCCCGCCTAGCCCCGGGCCATGACGAAGCCACCCTGATCGCCGCCGCCCGCCCCGCCGGTATCGGCCTCTACGGCGTCTCGGCCTTTTACGCCGGCCAGCCCCCGGTGCCAGGGTTGCTGTTCGGGTATGGGGGGATTACAGCGGCGGAGATCGATACCGCTCTGGCGCAATTGGCGGAGGTGTGGGGGCGGTTGGGGTGAGGTGGGGAAGGTGGCTGTCTGGAAAGCCACGACTGGCGCGGGGTTTGCTAGCCAACGTGGTGTATCACCATCTCAAAAGAACATGAATGCTGATACCTGGGAACCTAGAGGGCGCCGAAATCCATCAGTAGCAGGCTGCTCTTGGCCAAGAGCAGCCAGAGATCGAATCGCCGGAAAACAGCCGTATAATGCCATTGGCACTTTTTGAGCGTTTTCAGGGTTTTGGGGAATGTTTAGTACTGGATGCGGGCTGGCAGCACCAAAAAATGCACTTTTAAAACAATTTATTGAACCAATGAAAGCCGCCAAGTTATCCGTCACGAGTCCGAGAAATCTTGCAAAATTGACGTCTACTTTACGTTGGGCATCATCAATAGCGATCGAGGGACACCATGCGTGACCGTAACTATCTATTCAATAATTTGGATTGGTACTCGGTAGATCAGAATCAGTGCCAGGAACTTGCAAAGGAAATCGATAGCATCAACGGCGACAGATTGTTAAACACTTCTGTTGACGATTTATGCGACTACTTCGAGAAGAAGTACAAAATCGAGATTCCTACGCTAAAACAAGAAGATATCGTCGCAGATCAGCGCGAAACGAAGATAGACGTAAGTGGTGACCCGAGGCGCTATTTCAGCAATTCTGGGCAGCCGTCTTATGTGAACGGGACGATAGTTGAAATATCCGTACCGTTTGAAGGTGATGGGAGAGCATTCAAGGTGCAACCTACCACCTACACGATGAGTCCCCCTCGAGCGGACATCATGAACAATAACCTCGTCATAAAGATTGAGGGCGTAGACTTGGCAGCTGATCAGGTCAGAAATGAAGTAAAAAGAATCATCGCCGAGATTGAGGAATACCTTGTTACATTGCGTTCCAACGCTCAGGGTTTGAACTCCAAAATACGATCCCTCGCTCGTTCGGCAATTGAGCAACGGCGTGGGAAGTTGCTGAAGGATAGGAATCTACTCGGAGACCTTGGTTTCAAGATAAAAGAACGGGAAGGTGAGTTCCGCACCTATGCAGCACCTGAAGTACGGCGAAAGCTTACTCCCACACTCCCGCCGGCAAGTTCAACCCCCTATAAACCCGAGCCAGTGCTGGCGGATGCTGATTATGAACACATTCTGAGCGTCATCCAGAATATGGTTCATGTAATGGAAAGAAGCCCTTCGGCATTTACGTCGATGGATGAAGAGTCAATTCGCTCCCACTTCCTTGTGCAGCTTAACGGCCACTACGAAGGCCAAGCGACGGGCGAAACTTTCAACTATCAAGGCAAGACTGACATTCTCATTCGCTCAGAAGGAAAAAACATCTTCATTGCTGAGTGCAAGTTTTGGTCTGGCCCAAAGAGGCTTACCGAAACGATAGACCAGCTGCTCGGCTACAGCTCATGGCGAGACACCAAGGTTGCAGTGATCGTATTCAACCGCAACAAAAATTTCTCTAAGGTATTGGAGTCGATTCAAGAAATGAGCAAGGCACACGGCAACTTCAAACGCCAGGTTGAATCTTCGTCAGAAACCATGTTCCGCTATGTATTTGCGCACCGTGATGACTCCAACCGCGAATTGCTACTTACTGTTATGGCATTTGACGTTCCAGCCTAGTCCAGTGGATATGCCCAACCTATAATTCCACCAGATCTTGCAAATAAAGCTGCACAAGTCCGGTTTTTTCAACGTTAGGCGTATATGTCCCGCGACGTACTTTTTGAATCTTTGCAGACGGTGAAAGACGAGTCTTCCTTTCTCTGTTTTGTTGGCTTACTGGCGGAAGATTGTGCTACATCAGAGAAGGCCGCACTTAGTACAGATGGGTTGCAGGGTGAATGGGAAAATCAAACGATTCAAGACTTTCTACTTACTGCAAAGTCTTGGGCTGATGATTCCGACTTTGGCGTGCGTCCCGGGCCAAAACCTGAAAACCCTTGGGTGCTTATGGCTTTTTTTCTTTGGGCTGGACGTGGTTATGAGTAAAGCACCTAACAGTGCGGTCAAGGTCGCTCCCTTTGGTCGGTGACCTCCACGTTAAAGGTCTGCTTTCTCAGAGAGCTTTTGGTAAATTGCAGTCACTCGAATCAGTATGAGAAATGGCCACTCGCAAAAGTGGCCATTTCTCTTTTGCGGAAACGTATGCCACAGCTACCTATCGCCAGTTCTCAGTTCCTCCCAATCCCCACCGTATAAATCGCCCCGCCATCAAATCGATCACCATCAGCCGCGCCGAGCCGCTTCAATCGTTGCGATGTCGATCTTGCCCATTTGCATCATCGCCTCGAAAGCGCGTTTGGCCGCTGCGCGGTCGGGGTCGGTGTAGGTGGCGATCAGGGCGCGGGGCGTGATCTGCCACGACAGGCCCCATTTGTCCTTGCACCAGCCGCAGGCGCTGGCCTGGCCGCCGTTGGTGACGATTGCATCCCATAGGCGGTCGGTTTCGGCCTGGTTATCGGTGGCCACCTGGAAGGAGAACGCTTCGCTGTGGGGGCATCCCGGCCCGCCGTTCAGGCCGATGCAGGGAATGCCCATCACGGTGAATTCAACCACCAGGACGTCGCCCTCCTTGCCGGCGGGGTAGTCGCCGGGGGCGCGGTGGATGGCGCCCACGGCGCTGTCCGGAAAGGTCTTGGCGTAGAACTGGGCGGCGTCCAAGGCGGTGCCGTCGAACCACAGACAGATCGTGTTTTTGCTGACCATTGCCTTTCTCCACGGGATGGAACGTTGGGCCCCGCTGCGGCGGTGTCCAATGGGTTGGGCAATGGGATCGCTGCCGGGTTGCGCCCGGTGGGGCGGCTGTATTGTCGGCAATGGCGATGTCGTGGGCAGCTACCGGGGGCACGGTATCTATGCGGCACTGAAAGGGGATGGCCAAACCCCAGGATTGGCGGGGTGCTTCAGGCCATGGTGCTGGAACGCCAGATTCGGCGCGGTATTCGGAAGGGGATGCCTGAAGATGCCCTACTGGCGCGGTGTTCCAAAGAACGGGGCGTAGCCGCCGGTCGCTACGGTGCAAGGCCGTAACCGGGCCCGGCGTTGCACCGGGCTGTAGCACAGGGCCTGAAAATGGCGGGGGCGGGATGCTTGGTACCGGACGGTCATGCCGGCCGGGCCCGATCCCGCCCCCTATACACGGAGTGCCGCGGGGACGGCGCCCCGCGGGTGGTTGCGCTGGACGTCAGTTCTGCAACGGCTTGATCACGCGCTTCACCGCCGGGTCTTCGGGGTGGGGGTGGATGGTGAAGCCCAGGCTGGTCATCAGCTTGAACATCTTGGAGTTGAGGGCCAGCACGTCGCCGACCACGGCCCGGTAGCCCTTGAGGCGGGCGGCTTCGATCAGGGCGCTCATCAGCTTGCGGCCGACGCCGCGCTTCTGCCAGGCGTCGGCCACGGCCAGGGCGAATTCCACGGTCTCGCCGTCCGGGTTGAGCACGTAGCGCGAGACGCCCACCTGGACCTCCTTGCCGTCTTCCTCGGTGACGGCGACGAAGGCCATTTCCCGGTCGTAGTCGATCTGGGTGAAGCGCACCAGCATGGACTGGGTCAGTTCGCGGATGGTGTCCATGAAGCGGTAGTACTTGGATTCGTCGGACATGTGGGCGACGAAATCCTTTTCCATCTCCGCGTCTTCGGGCCGGATCGGGCGGATGTGAACCACCTGGCCGTCGGGCAGCACCCATTCCTCCACCATGTGGCTGGGGTAGGGGTGGATGGCCATGTGGGAGTAGCGGTCGCCGGTGACCGGGGCGAAGTCGATGACGATGCGGGCGTCGGCGGCGATGGCGCCGTTCTCGTCGATGATCAGCGGGTTGAGGTCCAGCTCCTGGAGCCAGGGCAGTTCGCAGACCATCTCGGAGATGCGCAGCAGCACGTCCTCCAGGGCGTCCATGTTCACCGCCGGCTGGTTGCGGTATTCGCCGAGCAGGGCATGGACCTTGGTGGAGCGGATCAGGTCCTCGGCCAGCACCGCGTTGAGCGGCGGCAGGGCCACGGCGCGGTCGGAGAAGATCTCGCATTCCTGGCCGCCGGCGCCGAAGGTGATGACCGGGCCGAAGGTCGGGTCGCGCACCACGCCCACCATCAGCTCGCGGCCGTTGGGGCGGGCGACGAAGGGCTCGATGGAAACGCCGTTGATGCGGGCGTTGGGATGGTTGCGCGCCACCGTGTCGAGAATGTCCAGGTAGGCGTTGCGCACTGCCCCGGCATTGGTGACGTTGAGGCGCACGCCGCCGGCCTCGGTCTTGCGCTGGATGTCCGGGGAATCGACCTTCATCGCCACCGGGAAGCCGATCTGCTCGGCGAGCAGCAGGGCCTCGGTGGCGGTGCGGGCGACCATGGTCTGGGCCACGGGAATCTTGAAGGCGCGCAGCACCGACTTGGATTCCATTTCCGAGAGCACCTTGCGCCGTTCCGCGAGCACCGCCTCGATCAGCATCTTGGCGCCTTCGGTCTCGGTCTTGGCCTGGCGGGAGACGGGTTCCGGGGTTTGCAGCAGCAGCTTCTGGTGCTTGTAGTAGGTGGAGATGTGATAGAACAGTTCCACCGCCGTCTCGGGCATGCGGAAGGCGGGAATGCCGGCCTCGGTGAGCACCTTGCGCGCCTCGAAGGTCTGGGCCTCGCCCATCCAGCAGGCGACGATGGGCTTGCTGCCCGCGTCCATGGCGGCGATCACCGCCTTGGCCACGCCCATCGGGTCGGTCATGGCCTGGGGGGTGAGCATCACCAGCAGGCCGTCGATGCCCGGGTCGTCCATGCAGGCGGCGATGGCGGCCTGGTAGCGTTCCGGCGTGGCGTCGCCGACGATGTCCACCGGGTTGGCCCGGGACCAGTTGGCGGGCAGACAGCCGTTGAGGGCGCCGAGGGTGTTCTGGGACAGCTCGGCGAGGGGAATCTTCAGCTCGGCGGCGTGGTCCGCGGCCATGGCGCCGGGGCCGCCGCCGTTGGTCATGATCAGCAGACGGTTGCCCTGGGGGCGGAACTTGGTGGCCATGCCCTTGGCGGCGTAGAACAGCTGGCCGATGTTGGACACCCGCACCACGCCGGCGCGTTTGATGGCGGCCTCGAACACGGCGTCGGAGCCGGCCTTGACGCCGGAGTGGAGCAGGGCGGCGGCGGAGCCCGATTCGTAGCGGCCGGCCTTGAGCAGCACGATGGGCTTGATGCGGGCGGCGGAACGCACCGCGCTCATGAAGCGGCGGGCGTTACGGATGCCTTCCACGTACAGCAGGATGTAGTGGGTGCGGTTGTCGTAGACCAGGTAATCGAGGATCTCGCCGAACTCGATGTCCGACGAGCTGCCCAGGGACACCACCGAGGAAAAGCCCACGTCGTTGACCTTGGCCCAGTCGAGAATGGCCGCGCATAGGGCGCCGGACTGGGACACCAGGGCCAGGTTGCCGGGCTTGGCATTGACGTTGGCGAAGGTGGAGTTGAGGCCCAGGGTGGGGCGGATCAGGCCCAGACAGTTGGGGCCGAGGATGCGCACGCCGTAGCTGCGGGCGATCTCCAGCATCTTGCGCTCCAGGGCGGCGCCCTGGTGGCCCGCCTCGGAGAAGCCGGCGGTGATGATTACCACGAACTTCACCCCGGCGCGGCCGCACTGCTCGATGATGCCCGGCACGGTCTGGGGCCGGGTGGCGATCACCGCCAGGTCCACCCGCACGCCCACGTCCTCGATGGTCTTGTAGCACGGGGTGCCGTGCACCTCGGCGTGTTTGGGATTGACGGCGAACAGGCGTCCCTTGTAACCGGCGCCGATCATGTTGCGGAAGATCACGCTGCCCACCGAGTTTTCCCGGTCCGAGGCGCCGATCACGGCTACCGATTTGGGTTCGAATAGGGGGGTGAGATAGTGTTCTTCGACCATAGCTGAACTCTGAGCTTTTCCACGGAACGCCCGTCGTGCGAGGGGCGCTGATTATTGTCGGCGCTGCCCGCCCAAGCCCCGGAAAATGGGAATTGTGCGTTGCAGCAATCTACCATAACCGGGGAATAGGGCAACGGGCCATGACGTCGTTTTGTTTGCGCCAGATCAAGAGGCGCGGGACTGTCATAATCCGCCCCCTGTTTCCGGCGGGTTGGGGTTTCAGTCGTGCTTCGGGGCGGGGTTCCCGCCGTGGGCCGCTGCCGGGCCCGACCGTCGGCTCGAAAGTGGTTTGAATTTCGGATTGTGCCAATGATTACGGATAATTTCTCTCCTGCCGCCGCTACGGCGCCCTCGCCCTGGGTGGCGCGCTTCGCCCCGCTCGTTCCGGCCGGTGGCACCGCCCTCGACCTGGCCTGCGGCGGCGGCCGCCACAGCCGCCTCCTGGCCGGCCTGGGCCACCCGGTGCTGGCGGTGGATCGGGACGCCGCAGCCCTGGCGTCCCTGGCCGGCGTGGCGGGGGTGACGACCCTGGCCGCCGACCTGGAAGGCCCGCTGGATGCGCCCTGGCCCCTGGCCGGGCGGCGCTTTGCCGGCATCGTCGTCGCCAACTACCTGCACCGTCCGCGCCTGCCGGACCTGGCGGCCCTGCTCGACGCCACCGGGGTACTCATCTACGAAACCTTCATGGTAGGCAACGAGCGCCACGGCAAGCCGTCCCGCCCCGATTTCCTGCTGCGCTCCCAGGAACTGCTGGCCTGGGCCCAGGCCCTGGGCTGGCGGGTGGTGGCCTTCGAGGAGGGGGAGGTAGGAGGCGCGGCGGGCCAGCGCCCGGCCGTGGTGCAGCGCCTGTGCGCCGTGGCCGGCGAGGTGGCGGTGCGGCTGTAGCCTGCCCACCGGTTCCGTAGCCACGGGGCGGGACGATAGCGCTTCCCGGCGGGCCCGCCTATCCGGGAAACCCCTCGGCGCGGCATCCCGCCGCCCCCCGCTTGCTTCGCCCGTCCCGGTTGCTCTGGTCGTTCCCGTTGCCCACGTTGCTCCCCGGCAAGGACGGCCTGCCAGAAGGAGGATAATGGCCGGCTTTGCTCCGGCCGGCGCCTGCACCTCGGCCTCCACTCGGTCTCCACTCGGCCTCCATCGTCTGCCGCCATGCCTTACCTGATCTTCATCACCTTCGTCTGGGCCCTGTCCTTCAACCTGATCGGCGAATTCATCGCCGGGCGCGTGGACAGCGACTTCGCCGTGCTCACCCGGGTGGTGCTGGCCGGCGCCGCCTTCCTGCCCTTCACCCGCTGGCGCGGCGTGCCGGCGCCCCTGCTGTGGGGCACCGTGGCCGCCGGGGCGCTCCAGTTCGGCGTCACCTACCTGTGTCTGTACCGTTCCTACGGCTACCTGACGGTGCCCGAGGTACTGCTGTTCACCATCTTCACCCCGGTCTACGTGACCCTGCTCGACGACCTGCTGGCACGGCGCTTCAACCCTTGGGCCAGCCTCGCCGCCCTGGTGGCGGTGGGCGGAGCGCTGATCATCCGTTACGGTGGCCTGAGCGGCCACTTCCTCACCGGCTTCTTCCTGCTGCAACTGGCCAACCTGACCTTCGCCGCCGGCCAGGTGGGCTACCGCCGGGTGGTGGCGCGCTATCCGAGCCCCTGGCCGGCCTACCGCACCTTCGGCTTCTTCTTCCTTGGCGCCCTGGCGGTGGCCCTGCCGTCGTTCCTGATCTTCGGCAATCCGGCCAAACTGCCCGCCACCGGCCTGCAATGGGGCGTGCTCGCCTTCATGGGACTGGGCGCCTCGGCCCTGGGCTTCTACTTCTGGAACAAGGGCGCCTGCCAGGTGGATGCGGGCACCCTGGGCATCATGAACAACATGCACATCCCCGCCGGCCTGGCCCTGAGCCTGCTGGTGTGGCGCCACGAAACCGACCTGGGCCGGCTGCTGGCCGGCGGCGCGGTGATGGGGGCGGCCCTGGCGCTCAATGCCTGGGGCCGGCGGCGCCAGGCGGCCCGGCTGGCGGCGGCCTGAGGGAAGGGGGATCGGGCGTGCGGATTGCCTTGATTCTGAAACCCCGCGCCCAGCCTGGCTTTCCGCATGGCATGGCTGGAGAGCCGCGCCAGCTCTTGCGTTCCACGATGCCTGCCTGAAAGTCAGCGCCTGGCGCGGACTTTGGCGGGGTGGGCCTGCCGCTCCCCCTGTCCTTCAGGTGAACGTGGGCTGCTGGGCAAGCCACGGTGGCGGACGCAGCGGCAGCTGGTGGCGCCTGCTAGAACAATCCGACCCGCGTCAGGCCGTGACCGTGGCGTCCGCAGCGTCCTGGGTGTCGGCCGCCAGGATGCTGGCGGCCAGGGCGGCGATGCCGGTTTCCGACAGGTCGTCGGTGGCGAATTCCCGGGAGGTGGCCAGGCCGGTGTAGTTGCGGTCCTGGGAGGCGGCGTAGAGGGGGTCGTAGTGGCCGGTGAGCAGTTCTTCCACCAGGGCGCGGAAGTTGCCGGCCCGGGCCAGCTCGCTCCAGCGGGCAATGGTCTCGCCGCCGCGCAGGGCCTTGAGGCCGCCCAGGCGCTGCACCAGCCATTCCGGATCGGCCAGGAAGTAGTCGTAGTCGCGCAGCAGGAAGTCCACCCGGGCCGGCACGCTGGCCGACACCACCCGGCAGGCGCCGCCGCGGATGGCGGTGATCAGGGCTTCGGGCACGTGCACCTTGCCGATCTTGCGCGATTCGGCCTCCACGTACACCGGCCGGGCCGCGTCGAACCCCTGGAGGGCCTGGCGCAGCCCGGTCTCGAACCATTTCTGGCTGGGCTGGGGGGCGCCGGGCAGCACGCCCAGCACCGAGCCCTTGTGGCAGGCCAGGGCTTCCAGGTCGAGCACCTGGGCGCCGGCGGCGGCCAGGTGGTGCAGCACCCGGCTCTTGCCGCTGCCGGTGGCGCCGGCCACCACCTTCCAGGCAAAGCGCGGCGGCAGCGTTTCCAGGTCGGCGACCACCATGTGACGGTAGGCCTTGTAGCCGCCTTCGAGTTGCTGGGCGTTCCAGCCGATGGAGCGGAACACGGTGACCATGGCGCCGGAGCGCATTCCGCCCCGCCAGCAGGCGATCAGGGGCTTCCAGCCCTTGGGCCGGTCGAGGAAGCGTTCGCGCAGGTGGGCGGCGATGTTGGCCGAGATGTAGGCGGCGCCGAGCTTCTTGGCCTCGAAGGGAGACACCTGCTTGTACAGGGTGCCCACCTCGGCCCGCTGCTCGTCGTTCAGCACAGGACAGTTGATGGCGCCGGGGATGTGGTCTTCGGCGAATTCGAGGGGGGAGCGGACGTCGATGATTTCGTCGAATTCCGCAAGCTGTGCTACGGTGGCAACCCCGTTTTTCATGGACTTAGATTCCGTGGCGTGAAGCCCGCCAATTACGTGGCCGACTTGGTTCGGCTCGGTGGGACGCCCGGGAGAGGACATCATGGAAGTCAAACTGACGCAATTTTCCCATGGCGGCGGCTGCGGCTGCAAAATCGCCCCCGCCGTCCTGCAAAAAATCCTCGCCACCATGCCTCCCGGGGTGATTCCCCCGGACCTGCTGGTGGGCACCGAATCGAGCGACGACGCGGCGGTGTACCGGCTCAACGACAGCCAGGCCCTGGTGGCCACCACCGACTTCTTCACGCCGATCGTCGATGACCCCTACGACTTCGGCCGCATCGCCGCCACCAACGCCCTGTCCGACGTCTACGCTATGGGCGGCACCCCGGTGCTGGCCCTGGCCCTGGTGGGCATGCCCCTCGACAAACTGCCCCTGGACGTGATCGGGCGCATCCTCGAAGGTGGCGCCAGCATCTGCCGCGAGGCCGGCATTCCCGTGGCCGGCGGCCACTCCATCGACGTGCTGGAACCGATCTACGGTCTGGTCGGCCTGGGTGTGGTCCATCCCGAGCGGGTCAAGCGCAACGACCGGGCCCAAGCCGGCGACGTGCTGATCCTGGGCAAGCCCCTGGGCGTGGGCATCCTCTCGGCTGCGCTGAAGAAGGGCAAGCTGACTCCCGAGGGCTACCAGACCATGGTGCGCTGGACCACCACTCTCAACAAGGTGGGCGCCACCCTGGCCGGGCTGGACGCGGTCCATGCCATGACCGACGTCACCGGCTTCGGCCTGGCCGGCCACCTGTTGGAAATCTGCCGCGGCTCGACGCTGGATGCCCGGGTACGCTTCGCCGACCTGCCCCTGATCGACGAGGCCGTGACCCACGTCAAGGACGGCATTGCCACCGGCGCTTCCACCCGCAACTGGGCCGGCTACGGCGACCAGGTGGAACTGGCCCCGGGCATGGACGCCAACGGCTGGGAACAGAAGCTGGTGACCGATCCCCAGACCTCCGGCGGCCTGCTGGTGGCCTGCGCGCCGGACCAGGTCGAAGCGGTGCTGGCAACCTTCCGCGAGGCCGGCTTCGCCGAGGCCGCCGCCATCGGCGAGCTGGCCGCTACGGCAAGCGACGCGCCGCGGCTGCGGCTTGTTTGACTGAGGGAAGCCTCTGCTGGACGTGCCCAGCGCTGAAAAGCGCGCCACCAGAGCACCCAGGACGCCAAGGGGGCACCAGGGAAACCGGCTGAACCGCGAGCAACCAGCGTTGCAGAGGCGCGGCGGGAAGGCAGGTGTCTATGCAGTGGTCAGTTTTTGTGCCCGGCCTGGAAAGGCGCGCCAATACTCGATCTACAAGGCACCTTCCCGCTAAGCCAATACCGGCGAGGCTCTCGGCCGGCATACCTTCAAACGCCGCGCCAGTCGTGGCTTTCCGGGCAGTGCCTCAACCCAGGCGCCCCCATGTGCCCTTCTCCCCCGCCGAGCAACGCAGGCCGGGACGGAAAAGGGCGAGGACTGTTTGAGGCCGCAGGCCGAGTTCCGCAGCCCCCGTCCCGGGCGAGTAGCGCAGGGGACCCCCAGCGCTTTTGCTGGGGGCGGGGAAGCGGGCACGGCGTTCTTTGGCTACTTTCTGTCGCCGGACAGAAAGTAGCTCGCCGTCAGGCGAAACCCGGCGGTTCAGATTGTGCCGGCGCCAGGTGAGGGCAACGCTGAAAAGCGAACCACTAGGGCACCACGGGACACCAAGGAAAGCCGATTCGCCGTTCGACGTGGTACCCCTCGGTGTCCTGGCGGTTCGCCTCGCCTTTACCTCGCCCGAGGCAAGGATGTCGTTCCCTTATTTGAGCAGGGGCGCCAGCGCCGGCCAGACGTTGTCGAGCAGCCGGCCCTGGGCCTCGGCCACCGGGTGCAGGCCGTCGGCCTGGAACAGGCGGCGGTCGCTCGCCACCTGATCGAGCAAGAAGGGCGGCACCGGCAATTTTTCCGCCTTGGCCACCTCATCGAAGGCCGCCCCCACGGTGCGGGCGTAGGCCCCGTAGTTGGGCGGCAGCTCGATGCGCACCAGCAGCACCTTGGCGCCGGCGGCCTTGGCCGCCCGGGTCATGGTCACCAGGTTCTTCTTCATCTCGCCCACTGGCAGGCCGCGCAGGCCGTCGTTGGCGCCCAGCTCGATCACCACCACCGCCGGCTTGTGTTTCGCCAGCAGCGGCGGCAGACGCGATACGCCGCCGGCCGTGGTCTCGCCGGAAATGCTGGCGTTGAGCACGGTGTAGCCCGGCGCCTTGGTTTTCAGCCGCTTGGCCAACAGGGACGGCCAGGCCGCATCTTGGCGGATACCGTAGCCGGCGGACAGGGAATCGCCGAACACCAGCACGGTGCGCGGCGCGGCCCCCGTCGCCAGGGCGGGGGCGGGCAGGGCGATTCCGATCAGGGGCAGGGCCGCCAGCAGGATCAGGCGCAGCGCGGCGCGGCGGGCGGAATGGCCCGGCCTGGGGCGCTCGGCCTCGTCTGCCAGCCGGCGCCCGATCCGGGCGATAATGCCGGGGTTCCGCCCGCTCCGGGCCGAGGGGCGATCCGCCCCGCCGTTCATCCTCTTCATGTCCTTATCCATGGTTACTGCCAGTTCCCTGTTGGAAGCCGCCACGCCTTCCGGCGCGGCTGAAGCATCGGCGTCGGCGCCGGCCCCGGTGATCGAGGCGGTGGTGTTGTCGAAGACCGTGACCACCGCCGAAGGCGCGCCGTTGCCCATTCTGCACGAGATCAGCTTTGCCGTGAGGCCGGGGGAAACGGTGGCGGTGGTGGGGGCGAGCGGCTCGGGCAAGTCCACCCTGCTCGGCCTGCTGGCCGGCCTGGACACCCCCAGCGGCGGCCAGGTGCGCCTGGCCGGCACCGACCTGGCGCCCTTGTCCGAGGACCGCCGGGCGATCCTGCGCGGCCAGCATCTGGGCTTTGTTTTCCAGTCGTTCCAGCTGCTGCCGGCCCTGTCGGCCCTGGAGAACGTGATGCTGCCCCTGGAGCTGGCCGGCCGGCGCGACGCCGCGGCGGTGGCCCGGGGCTGGCTGGCCCGGGTGGGGCTGGAGCAGCGCCTTTCCCACACCCCCAAGCACCTGTCCGGCGGCGAGCAGCAGCGCGTCGCCATCGCCCGGGCCTTCGCCACCTCGCCCCGGCTGGTGCTGGCCGACGAGCCCACCGGCAACCTGGACGCGGCCACCGGCGAGAAGATCATCGACCTGATGTTCGCCCTCAACGCCGACGAGGGCACTACCCTGATCCTGGTGACCCATGACGAACACCTGGCGGCCCGCTGCTCCCGGGTGTTGAAGCTCAACGCCGGGCGGCTGGAAGGCTGAACCGGGGCGGGCTTTCGTTGCCTCCGCCCGCTGTTCCCCCAATTTGCCGCTGCCCGGAAACCTAGGCGGGGCGCGGACCTTCGGGCATGGCATTCGGAAAGTGGCGCCGATGCTCGATGCGCAGAGCGGTTGCCTGGAGATCGGCTACTGGCGCGGGGTTTGACGATGAGGCTCGCCCTTCCTCGCGTCGCAATGCGCCGTCGTGGGGCCCGGTTCGGCAGCGCTGCCCGGATGGGCTTTACCATGCGCGACAGCCGAAAGCGTTCCGAGTCCCCCCAATCCGCTGAATCCCCCGGTGCATCGGGCCCGCCGCCAGCCCGCCCCACTTCCTGTAAACGACGCGGGGGCCGCCGGCTGATTGCGCCGGCGGCCCCCGCGGTGCGTCCCCAACGGGGGCGCTGCCCTTACAGCCCGAGCAGGTGCTGGGTGTGGTGGGCGATCATCCATTCCTCGTCGGTGGGCAGCACCAGCACCTCCACTGCGCTGTCCGGTGCGCTGATGCGGCGCGGCAGCTTGGAGGGGGCGTTGTTGGCCTCTCGGTCGAGTTTGATGCCCAGCCAGCCGGCCTGGGCGCAGACTTGCTCGCGCACCGGGGCGGCGTGCTCGCCGATGCCGGCGGTGAACACCAGCACGTCCAGGCCGCCGGCCGCCGCCGCCAGGGAACCCAGTTCCCGGGAGATGCGGTAGCAGAACAGGTCCACCGCCTCCTTGGCGTGGGGGTGGTCCGAGGCCAGCAGCTCGCGCATGTCCTGGGAGATGCCGGAAACCCCGAGCAGCCCGGACTGTTTGTAGAGCAGCTTGGTGATGGCGGCGGCGTCCATCTTCTTTTCTTCGAGCAGGTAGAGCACTACGCCCGGGTCCAGGTTACCGGTGCGGGTGCCCATCATCAGGCCGTCCACCGCGGTGAAGCCCATGGTCGAGGCGACGCTCTTGCGCCCGACCATGGCGGCCATGCTGGAGCCGTTGCCCAGGTGGGCCACCGCCACCCGGCCGTCGGCCCGGTCGGTGTGGGCAGGCAGGCTGCGGGCGATGTACTCGTAGGAGAGGCCGTGGAAACCGTAGCGCTTGACCCCCTCGTCGGTCAGCGCCCGGGGCAGGGCGAAGGTCTGGGCCAGCACCGGCTGGCTGCGGTGGAAGGCGGTGTCGAAGCAGGCGATCTGGGGCACGTCCGGCAGGATCTCGCCGATGGCGTCGATGCCGTCCAGGTTGTGGGGCTGGTGCAAGGGCGCCAGGGACACGAAGGAGGCCAGTTCGCGGCGGATTTCCGGGGTGAGCAGCACCGGGGCGGCGTACTTTTCGCCGCCGTGCACCACCCGGTGGCCGACGCCCTTGGCCTTCCAGCCTTCGCCGTGGCTGCGCAGCCACTTCACCAGGTAGAGCAGGGCCTGGTGGTGCTGGCGCTCCTGGGAGCCGGTGATGTCCAGGTCCACATCGTCGAGCTTGTTGCCGGCGCCGTCCTTGGCCTTGATGTGGGGCTGGGCGCCGATGCCGTCGATCTGGCCGACCAGGGCCGGGGCGGTGGCGTTGAGTTCGAACAGGGAGAACTTGATCGACGAGGAGCCGGCGTTGAGGGTCAGGACGCAGGGCTTCTCGTTGTCGGGATAGTACGGGGGCAGGCTCATGCAGCGTCTCCCTTCTTGCGGGCGGCCTGGGCCATCAGGGCCATGATGGCGCAGGAGGCGGTGCGGGTCTCGGCGGTGTCGGCCCGGGAGGTGAGCACGATGGGTACCCGGGCGCCCAGCACGATGCCGGCGGACAGGGCGTTGGCCAGGTATTCGAGCTGCTTGGCCACCATGTTGCCGGACTCCAGGTCGGGCATCATCAGGATGTCGGCGTCGCCGGCCACCGCGGACTTGATGCCCTTGGTCTTGGCGGCGACGATCGACACGGCGTTGTCGAAGGCCAGGGGGCCGTCGAGCAGACCACCCTTGATCTGGCCCCGGTCGGCCATCTTGCACAGGGCGGCGGCCTCCAGGGTGGACTGGATCTTGGGATTGACCGTTTCCACCGCCGACATGATCGCCACCTTGGGCTGCTCGATGCCGAGCACGTGGGCCAGGTCGATGGCGTTCTGGGTGATGTGGACCTTGTCTTCCAGGGTCGGGGCGATGTTGATCGCCGCGTCGGTGATCATGATCGGCTTGTGGTAGGTCGGCACGTCCATGTAGAAGACGTGGGAGATGCGCCGCTCGGTGCGCAGCCCGGTGGTGCGCGCCACCACCTCGCCCATCAACTCGTCGGTGTGCAGGCTGCCCTTCATCAGCGCCTCGGCGTCGCCGTTGCGCACCAGGGTCACCGCCAGGGCGGCGGATTCGTGGCTGTGGCGGGTGTTGACGATGCGGTAGGGCGAAATGTCCAGGCCCAGTTCTTCGGCCAGCTGGCGGATCTTGGCTTCGGGGCCGACCAGGATCGGGTCGATCAGCCCTTCCCGGGCGGCCTGGATCGGGCCTTTCAGGGATTCGGGGTCACAGGGGTGGGCCACCGCCACCTCCACCGGTTTGTCGCCCCGGGCCCGGGCGATCAGGGCCTGGTAGCGGGCTTCCTTGTCGGCGATGGTGATCTGCGGCAGGTGCATGCGCGGCCGGCGGATCTTTTCGGTGGGGGCCAGCACCTCGGCGGTGCCGCGCACCACTTGCAGGCCTTCCTGGTTGATGCAGACGCAGTCGAACAGGATGTGCTTGTTGTGATCGAACTTCTGCTGGGCGGTGATGGTGATGGTGATGGTGTCGCCAATGGTCACCGGCCGGGAGAAGTGCAGGGTCTGGTCGATGTAGATGGTGCCCGGGCCGGGGAACTGGGTGCCGAGCACGGTGGAAATGAGTGCTCCCGACCACATGCCGTGGGCCACCACTTCGCGGAACAGGCCGCTGGCGGCGAATTCCGGGTCCACCACCGAGGGGTTCACGTCGCCGGACATCACGGCGAAGAGCTGGATGTCCTCGGGACGCAGGGTCCGCACCAGGTGGGAGGAATCTCCCACCTTGATCTCGTCGTACGTGCGGTTCTCGATGAAGTCGTCTTGGTTCTGGCTGTGCATGGGGCCTCCGGGTCAGGGGGTCGGGAGCGGGTGCTGTGCGGCGTCAGCCGCCGACGATGTTGTAACCGCCATCAATATAGATGGTGCCGCCGGTCAGGGTGGTGGCCACGTCGCTGACCAGGTAGGCCGCCAGGGCGCCCACGTCGTCGATCGACACCAGGCGGTGCAGGGGCGAGCGCTCGATGGCGTCCTGCATCAGGTGGTCGAAGTGGGCGATGCCGGAGGCGGCCCGGGTCAGCAGGGGACCCGGGGAGATGGCGTGCACGCGGATGCCCTGGGGGCCCAGCTCCGAGGCCAGGTAACGGGTGGCGGACTGCAGGGCGGCCTTGACCGGACCCATGATGCCGTAGTTTTCGACCACTTCGTCGGCGCCCAGGTAGCTCATGGTCAGCAGGCAGCCGCCGTCCTTCATCAGGGGCTCGGCCAGCTTGGCCATGCGCACGAAGGAGTGGGCGGAGATGTCGATGGCGCGCAGGAAGCCCTCGCGGCTGGAGTCCACCACGCGGCCGTGCAGGTCGTTTTGCGGGGCGAAGGCGATGGAGTGGACGAGAAAGTCGAGTTTCCCCCAGCTTTCTTCGAGGGCTGCGAAAACCGCCTCCATCTGCTCGGGTTGTTCCACGTCGAGGGGCAGGAAATGGCTTGCGCCCAGGGATTCGGCCAGGGGGCGAACATGGGGTTCGGCCTTGGCGTTCAGGTAGGTCAGGGCAATTTCGGCGCCGCAGCTCCGAAAGGCCTTGGCGCAGCCGTAGGCGATGCTTTTATCGTTGGCGACGCCAACCACGAGGCCTTTTTTTCCGTTCAGGTTAAACATGGAGTATCCCTTATGAAAATGGTCCGGGGGTTATTCGGCTACTTTAGTTGCAGTGCAACATGACCGGTTTGATATTGATCAAGGCACATTCCACATCGAAGTTTGCAATGCAGAATAACTTGATCATAAGCGATTACGGTGACAAGGGCATGAAGTCGGTTGGCAAAGAAACGCGATACGGTGTTTTTGCCCGTCCCGCTTTTCGATTTCAACAAAAGTCAGGCAGAGGGAAGCGAGGGCGGTGGGGGAGGGTGTAAAATATTTCTTTTTTATTTCACGACACCCCCCATGTTCGGTCGCTTCATGCCCCAAGAGGGCAAATTTTTTGACCTGTTCAATGCCCACGCCGAGCTGATCGTCCAGGGCGGCCAAGCGCTGGTCGGGCTGATGACCCAGCTCGGCAAGTCCGAAGAGGAAACCCGGGCCAACGCCGAGGCGGTGGACATCGCCGAGACCCGGGCCGACAAGATCACCCACGAGACGGTCTCGCTGCTGCACAAGACCTTCATCACCCCCCTGGACCGGGACGAGATCCACCAGCTGATCACCCGCATGGACGACATCCTCGATCTGATCCAGGACGCCGCCCAGACCCTGACCCTCTACGACATCCGCCGCGGCACGCCGGAAGCCAAGCAGCTGGCCGAGATCTGCCTGTCCTGTTGCGAGCGGGTGCGCCACGCCGTGTCGCTTCTGCCCACCCTCGACCAGGGCCAGGCCATTCTCAAGACCTGCCAGGAAATCGACCGGCTCGAATCCGACGCCGACCGGGTCATGCGCGGCGCCATCTCGCGGCTGTTCCGCGACGAGCCGGACGTGCGCCAGCTGATCAAGCTCAAGGCCATCTACGAA
>NZ_JAJTBG010000021.1 GCF_021287045.1 Oryzomicrobium sp.
TCGAAGGTCTTGTCGTGGGAGCCGTATTCCTCGGCCTTCTGGGCCATCAGGCCGACGTTGGGCACGGTGCCCATGGTGCGCGGGTCGAAATTGCCGTGCCACTTACAGAAGTTGATCATCTCCTGATAGATGCGCGCGAAGGTGGATTCGGGCATCACGGCCTTGGCGTCGTAGGGCTTGCCGTCGGCGCCCCACATCTTGCCGCCGCCGCGGATCATGGCCGGCATGGAGGCGTCGACGATGATGTCGTTGGGCGAGTGGAAGTTGGTGATGCCCTTGGCGGAATCCACCATGGCCAGGCGGGGACGGTGCTCCTGGCAGGCGTGCAGGTCGCGGATGATCTCGTCGCGCTTGGATTCGGGCAGGGTGTCGATCTTCTCGTACAGGTTGGCCATGCCGTTGTTGACGTTGATGCCCAGTTCGTCGAACAGCTTGCCGTGCTTCTCGAAGGCTTCCTTGTAGTAGATCTTGACGCAGTGGCCGAAGACGATGGGGTGCGAGACCTTCATCATGGTGGCCTTGACGTGCAGCGAGAAGAGGATGCCGGCCTGGCGGCAGTCTTCCAGTTCCTTCTCGTAGAACTCGCACAGGGCCTTCTTGCTCATGAACATCGAGTCGATGATCTCGCCGGCCTGGAGGGCAACCTTCGGCTTGAGCACGATGGTCTTGCCGCTCTTGGTGGTCAGTTCCATCTTCACGTCCCGGGCCTTGTCCAGGGTCAGGGACTTTTCACCGTGGTAGAAGTCGCCGTGTTCCATGTGGGACACGTGGGTCTGGGACCACTGCTTCCATTCGCCCATGGAGTGGGGGTGCTTCTTGGCGTAGTTCTTGACCGCGGCGGGAGCACGGCGGTCGGAGTTGCCCTCGCGCAGCACCGGGTTCACCGCCGAGCCCAGGCACTTGCCATAGCGGGCCTTGAGGGTCTTCTCTTCTTCGTTGGCGGGGTTTTCCGGGTAGTCGGGGAGGGCGTAGCCCTTGCCCTGCAATTCCTTGATGCAGGCCATCAGCTGGCCTACGGAGGCGCTGATGTTGGGCAGCTTGATGATGTTGGCGTCGGGCTGGAGGGTCAGCTTGCCCAACTCGGCCAGATTGTCGGGGACGCGCTGCTCTTCGGTCAGGTAATCGGAAAACTCGGCCAGGACGCGGGCGGCCACGGAGATGTCGCTTTCGGCGACGTCGATGCCGGCCGGCGCGGTGAAGGTCCGGATGACCGGCAAGAACGCACAGGTCGCCAGCAGGGGAGCTTCGTCCGTGAGCGTGTAGATGATTTTCGATTTCCCAGCAGTCATGCTAATTCCTCGAACAGGTTTGGTCGGTGCGACAGAAGTCTTATGAATTATATCTCACCCACCGAAACAATATCCCGCCGTATGCAACGCAGCCCTTGAGGCGCCCCGGCCGGACAGGTGCGCCGAAGGGCGGGCCGGGCCGGTGCTAAGATTTCCGCTGCCTCCGGTTTGCTCCCCTTTTTTTCCTTCCGCTCTTCCTTACCGCCATGGATGCGTCCCCTGTCCCGAACCCCCTCGCCGGCGCCACGGCGGCGATCGCTCCGCGCATCGCCCAGGCCCTGATCGACGGTTTCGACAAGCACTACCGGCTGTTCCGCCAGACCAGCCGGGAGGCCAAGGCGCGTTTCGAGGGGGCCGACTGGCCGGCGGTGCATGCGGCAGTGAAGGAGCGCATCCGCTTCTACGATGACCGGGTGGAAGAGTGCGTCGAGCGCCTGCGCCACGAGTTCAAGGCCGAGACCCTGGACGATGCCACCTGGCAGCAGGTCAAGCTGCTCTACATCGGCCTCCTGCTCAACCACAAGCAGCCGGAGCTGGCCGAGACCTTCTTCAATTCGGTGTGCTGCAAGATCCTGCACCGCACCTACTTCCACAACGACTTCATCTTCGCCCGGCCGGCCATCTCCACCGAGTTCATCGAGTCCGATCCGCCCAACTACCGTAGCTACTACCCGCACCTGACCGGACTGCACGGCGCCATCCGCCAGGTGGTCCGGGATTTCGGCTGGCGGCGCGAGTGGCAGGATCTGGACCGGGACGTGGATTACGTCTGCCGGGCCGTCCTCGATTACCTGGGGGGCGCCTGGCCGAACCGGGAGGCCAATTTCCAGATCCAGGTGCTGGCCTCGGCCTTCTACCGCAACAAGGGCGCCTACATCATCGGCAAGGCCATCAACGGCCACCAGGAATACCCTTTCGCCATTCCCGTGCTGCACAGCGCCGAAGGCCAGCTCTACCTGGACACGGTGCTGCTCGACGCCTGGCGCATCTCGATCCTCTTTTCCCTGTCCCGGGCCTACTTCATGGTGGATATGGAAGTGCCCTCGGGCTACGTCCAGTTCCTGCGCTCGATCATGCCCAACAAGCCCCGCTCCGAGCTGTACACCATGCTCGGCCTGGGCAAGCAGGGCAAGACCATGTTCTTCCGCGACCTGATCCACCACATGCGCCACTCCCAGGACCGCTTCATCGTCGCCCCGGGCATCCGCGGCCTGGTGATGCTGGTGTTCACCCTGCCGTCCTACCCCTACGTGTTCAAGGTGATCAAGGACGTGTTCGGCGCCACCAAGGAGGTGGACCACGCCACGGTCAAGTACAAGTACCAACTGGTCAAGCAGGTGGACCGGGTGGGGCGCATGGCCGATACCCTGGAGTTCTCCCACGCCGCCCTGCCGCGGCAGCGCTTCTCGGACGAGCTGATCGACGAGCTGCGGCACCTGGCCCCCTCCCAGATCGAGGCGGACGACGGCGAGCAGCTGGTGATCAAGCACCTCTACATCGAGCGGCGCATGATCCCCCTCAACATGCACCTGGACCGGGCCACCCCGGAACAGGTGGACCACGCCGTGCGCGAGTACGGCAACGCCATCCGGGAGCTGGCCAGCGCCAACATCTTCCCCGGCGACATGTTGTGGAAGAACTTCGGCCTGACCCGCTACGGCCGCGTCGTGTTCTACGACTACGACGAGATCGAGCACATGACCGACGTGAACTTCCGCGCCATTCCCGAGGCCCCCTATCCGGAAATGGAAATGTCCGGCGAAGTCTGGTATTCCGTGGCGCGCAACGACGTCTTCCCCGAGGAATTCGCCACCTTCCTGCTCGGCTCCTCGCCCATCGTCCGCGCCGCCTTCCTCAAGTACCACCGGGACCTGCTCGCCCCGGCCTTCTGGCAGGCCACCCAGCAGAAGATCCGGGAGGGGCGCATCGAAGATTTCTTCCCCTATCCCGAGGAACTGCGCTTTTCGCAGCGCTTTTCCGGCACTCCCGCTACCGCCTGACGTCCGCTCCCGGGGTTTCTCCAGAATTCCCCGCCGCCGTCAGTTTCATCCGACCATCCAGATTCCACCCGATGTCCCGCCTGCTGCTGCTCAACAAGCCCTACGGGGTCCTCTCCCAATTCACCCCGGAAGGGCGCTGGCGCTCCCTGGCCGAATTCATTTCCGTGCCCGGCGTCTATCCCGCCGGCCGGCTCGACGCCGACAGCGAGGGGCTGCTGTTGCTCACCGATGATGGGGCGTTGCAAGCGCGCATCGCCGATCCCCGCTTCAAGCTGGCCAAGACCTACTGGGCCCAGGTCGAGGGCGTGCCGGATGCCGCCGCCCTGGCCGCCCTGCGCCACGGCGTGGATCTCAAGGACGGCCGCACCCGGCCAGCCCAGGCCCGGCTGATCGACGAGCCCGCCGGGCTATGGCCGCGCACCCCGCCGATCCGCTACCGGGCGGCGATCCCCACGGCCTGGATCGAGCTGACCATCAAGGAGGGCAAGAACCGCCAGGTGCGGCGCATGACGGCGGCGGTGGGCCATCCCACCCTGCGCCTGGTGCGGGCCGCCGTCGGCCCCTTCTCGGTGGACGGGCTGGCCCCGGGGGAGTGGGCGCTGCGCGAGGGCGACGGGTCGGCCCTGCTGGCGGGCCGTTAGCGGAAGCGGCGCTGGGACAGCACGGCGACCAGCACCAGGGCGGCCAGGACCGCCAGCAGCCGGTAAAACTCGTCGCAGGCCAGCAGCAGGGTCTGCTGGCCGATCAGGCGGGCCACTTCCGCCAGGGCGGCGGCGTGGGCCTCGCCTGGGGAAAAGCCCCGGGCGGCAAAGCCGGCCTCCAGGGCGGCGATCCAGCCGGCCGACACGGTGTGCTCCATGCCCCCGGCGAGTTGGGTGTGGGCGGAAAATTGCAGGTCGGTGAGGGCAATGGCCGCCAGGGAGGTGCCGAACGAGCCGGCCAACTGGCGCATCAGGTTCTTGCCCTGGTAGCCCGGGGCGAAGCGTTCCTCCCCCAGTTCGCGGAAGGTCAGGCCGGCCACCGGCAGCACGAACAAGGCGCCGAACACGCCCTTGGCCGCCAGGGCGGGCAGCAGGGCGGCGACGTTGACGTCCGGCGGCTGGGACGCCAGCAGCCAGGCCGACAGGGCCAGGGCGGCGGCGCCGGCGGCCATCAGGGGCCGCTTGGCGGGGAGTTTGGAGCCGAACCGGACGTAGGCGAAGGCCGCGGCCCAGGTCACCGCGGCGGCGAAGCTGTTGAGCAGGCCCACGGTGGAGAGGGGCATGCCCAGCCCCCGTTCCGCCAGAATAGGAAAGACGTAGCTGCTGGCGTTGGACATGCAGTAGTGCATGAAGTAGAAGCCCAGACCGAGCAGGTAGGCCGGGTGGCGCAGCTCGCGCAGCCGCAGCAGGGGCTCGTCGTGGCCCCACTGGTGGGCGGCGAACCAGCCCAGGAGCAGCAGCCCGGCCAGGGCCAGGGCGATCAGGTGCAGGGGGTTGAGGAAGACGTCGTAGCGGGCTTCCGACAGACCGAGCTGGACCAGGGTGATGGCCGCGGCGAACAACAGCAGGGGGCCGGCGGCCCAGCGCACCGGCTCACCGCTGCGCCCCACGGCGTCGGGCAGCAGCATCCAGGCGCCCGCCGCCGCCAGGGCCATCAGGGGCACGGGGGCGGCGAACACCCAGCGCCAGCCCCAGCTTTCCACCAGCCAGCCCGACAGGGCCGGCCCCAGGGCGCTCAGGCCGAACAGCACGACGATGAAGTGGCGCAGCGCCCGGGGGCGCTCCGCGGGGGCAAAGAGCAGCATCACCAGGATGCGGCTGCTGGTGAACAGGGCGCCGCCGCCGAAGCCTTCCACCAGCCGGGCCAGAGTCAGGGCCTGGAGGCCCTCGGCCAGGGCGCTGGCCACGGCCCCGGCAATGAACAGGGCGAAGGCGGCGGCCAGGTAGCGGCGGTAGCCGAAGTGGCGGGCAAGCCACTGCTGCATGGCGATCATCATCATGCTGCCGATGGCGTAGGCGGCCAGCACCTGGGCGAATTCCCGGGGGGCGGCGTCCACCCCGCCGGCGATGTGGCTGGCGGCAAAGACGAACATGCCGCTTTCGAGGAACTCCACGCCGGCGATGGCCGGCAGGAGCAGCATCAGCAGGCGCTTCTTGCGCTCGTGCCAGCCGGCCAGGTGGTGGCCGGGGGCGGGGTCGGCAGGGGCCGGATCGATCACGGCGCGGCCCCGGCGGCGGGGGGCGCGGGAAGTCGGCTGCGAACACCCGGCCCGGACGGCCGAAGCGGCGGGCGCCGGCCATCCCTGGGGTGAGCCCTCCCGGCCATGGCGCCCCGCCGGTTCAGGCGGCGAACACCCGGTTCTTGCCCGCCTGCTTGGCCGCGTACATGGCGGCGTCGGCCCGGGCCACCGCGCTTTCCTCGTTGTCCAGGTCGGTAACCTCGGTGACCCCGGCGCTGAAGGTGATGAGCAGCTTCTGGTTGTTGTGCAGGAAGAAGCGCCGGGTCAGCTCCCGCTGCAAGCGCTGCATGGCCAGCACGCCCTCGTCCCGGGGGGTGTTGGGCAGCAGCAGCAGGAATTCCTCGCCGCCGTAGCGGGCCACCGCGTCCTGGGGGCGCAGGCCGTCGCGGATCACCTGGGTCATGTGGATCAGGGCCGCGTCGCCGGCCTGGTGGCCCAGGGAATCGTTGAGCTTCTTGAAGTTGTCCACGTCGAGCAGGCCGATGCACAGGGGCGACTGGTAGCGGCGGCTGCGCGCCAGTTCCTTTTCCAGGGCCTCTTCCAGGCCGCGCCGGTTGAGGGTGCCGGTGAGCTGGTCGTGGCGCACCATGGCGCTGGTGCGTTCCAGTTCGGCCTGGAGTTCGTTGATGCGGGCCTCGGCCTGTTCCACCCGGGTCCGGGCTACGCGCAGCTCGTCCCGGGTGCGCTGGGTGTTGAGCTGGGCCACCCGGGTCTGGTGCATCACCTCGTCGAGCACCGACCCCAGCTCGGCCAGGCTGTTGGTCGACGAAATCTTGGTGGCAAAGGTTTCCAGCTTGTCGTGGTACTCCGAGGTGCTTTCGGAGAAATCCGCCAGGTGGTCCACGAAGCCGGCCAGCATCTGCTTCAGGGCTTCCCGGGCTTCTTGCAGGCTTTGCTTGAGCTGGCTCTGCTTGAAGATGACTTCCTTGAGGCGCCGTTCCGCGTCTTCCAGGTTGCGGATGTCCAGGGGGCGGGACACCAGCTCCCGGACGATTTCCACCTGGCCGTGCAGCCATTGGTCGTCGAGCACCAGTTCGCCGACGTTCTCCACCAGCAGGCCGAACAGGTGCAGCAGTTCGGTGCGGATCTCGGCCTGTTCGCCGGTGAACACTTCGATCTTGAAGGCCAGTTGCTTGACCTTGGCGGTCAGGCCGCGCAGGGCCTTGACCGAGCGGGCGGTGCGCATCGCCGTGGCCAGTTCGGCGACTTGGGCGGCCATTGCCGGGTTGTCGCGCACCACCGGCGCCAGGGCCATGTCCAGGGCGGTGGCGAGCAGTTCGCGCAGGTCGGCGAAGGCTTCCACGTCCCCCTCGTCGCCGCCGGCGAAGAACTGGGAGATGCCGGCGAAGCCGCCCAGGAACTGGGAGCCGGTCAGTCCGCTCTTGCTGGTGGTGGCCGGGTCGGGGGGCGCCTCGGCCGGGGCCAGGTCGGCCAGGGGCTCGGTGTCGGCAGGTTCGGCCGCCATGCCGGCGCCGGCCTCGCTCCAACCCCGGACCAGGCCTTGCAGGCGGGTGTAGAGGGCGTCGTCGTCCTGGCTGGCCAGCACCCGTTGCAGGCCTTCGCGCTTGCGGGCCGCGGTCAGGCCGGGCTGGCGCAGTTCCCATTGACGCAGCAACTCGCTGATCAGGGTGCCCCAGCCGGCCCGGTCCTCCAGCTCCTTGGCGTGCTGGACCAGGGCGTCGCGCAGGCCGTTCCAGCCGCCCTTCTGCATGTTGTCCTCGAGCGCCCGGGCCAGCCGCAACTGGGCCGGGGTGGCCCGGGGCAGGGCCGTCGCCAGGTTTTTCAGGGCGCTGTCGGGCAGGGCGTCGCTGCCGTCGTCCTGGGTGCCGGCGATCTCGTGATAGAGGGCGCGGTAGTTGGCGGGAGTGGGGGGGATGCGCCGGGTGGCCAGGCGCAGCAAGGCCTCGCGGGCAATGTCGAGTGGGGTTGGTTCGGCGTTCGCCATGATGGATGGTCACCGCAGGGTACGGCGAAACGCTCGCCGACGACGTATATGGACTCTGATTGTAAGGGCGAGTGGGGGTTTCCGTGGAGGGGGGGACGCCATGCGGACGGGTTGGGCTATAATCCGCGCCTGCGGTTTTGCCGGTATAGCTCAGTTGGTAGAGCACCTGCCTTGTAAGCAGGGGGTCTCGGGTTCGATTCCTGATGCCGGCACCACTCCCGCCACGGCCGGTTTGTTTTGGCGCGGCCCGCGAAAAACGTCCAGCCCTGGCCTGGACGTTTTTTTTCGCCCCGTGGCCGGGGCAGGGCACCGGGCCGGCACTGGTTTGGTGGGGTGGTTAGCAGGTTTCCGGCTGTGTGCCGCCAGTGCAAAGCTGGCGGCGGGTGTTGCGGGCGGGATGGCCGGCGCGGATTTTCATCCGATTGATATAAAAGCGAAATATTGCCGTGCCGGACGGTGGCACAGGTCTTGCGCCCTCGGGTTCGATAGAGGTGTTTCATCCGAATCGAACAAGAGAGGGGAGACCGTCCGTGACCGAAACCTTTTACGACGTCCTGCGCCGTCAGGGCATCAGCCGGCGCAGCTTCATGAAGTTCTGCAGCCTCACCGCCACCTCCCTGGGGCTGGCCCCGGCCTTCGCGCCGAAGATCGCCCACGCCCTGGAGAACAAGCCGCGCACCCCGGTGATCTGGCTGCACGGCCTGGAGTGCACCTGCTGCTCCGAATCCTTCATCCGCTCCGCCCACCCCCTGGCCAAGGACGTGGTGCTGTCGATGCTGTCCCTGGACTACGACGACACCCTGATGGCCGCCGCCGGCCACCAGGCCGAGGCGATCCTCGACGAGATCAAGAAGAAGTACAAGGGCAACTACATCCTGGCCGTGGAAGGCAACCCGCCCCTCAACGAGGACGGCATGTTCTGCTTCCAGGGCGGTAAGCCCTTCGTCGAAAAGCTCAAGTACATGGCCGCCGACTGCAAGGCCATCATCGCCTGGGGCTCCTGCGCCTCCTGGGGCTGCGTCCAGGCCGCCAAGCCCAATCCGACCCGGGCCACGCCGGTGCACAAGGTGATCACCGACAAGCCGGTGATCAAGGTGCCGGGTTGCCCGCCCATCGCCGAGGTGATGACCGGGGTGGTGACCTACATGCTCACCTTCGAGCGCCTGCCCGAGCTGGACCGCCAGGGCCGGCCGAAGATGTTCTACGGCCAGCGCATCCACGACAAGTGCTACCGCCGGCCCCACTTCGACGCCGGCCAGTTCGTCGAGGGCTGGGACGACGAGGCGGCGCGCCGCGGCTACTGCCTCTACAAGATGGGCTGCAAGGGCCCCACCACCTACAACGCCTGTTCCACCACGCGCTGGAACGGCGGCGTGTCCTTCCCCATCCAGTCCGGCCACGGCTGCATCGGCTGTTCCGAGGACGGCTTCTGGGACAAGGGCTCGTTCTACGACCGCATCACCGACATCAAGCAGTTCGGCATCGAGAGCAACGCCGACAAGGTGGGCATGGCCGTGGCCGGCGGCGTTGGCGCGGCGATCGCCGCCCACGCTGCGGTGACCGCCCTGTCCCGGGCCAAGGTCAAGCAAGGCAACGCCAGCCAAGAACAGAAGCAGGGAGAGTAAACAATGGCCGCACAACAAACCGCCAACGGCTTCAGCCTGGACAACTCCGGCAAGCGGGTCGTGGTCGACCCGGTCTGCCGCATCGAGGGCCACCTGCGGGTGGAAGTGAACGTGGACGACAAGAACGTCATCCGCAACGCCGTTTCCACCGGCACCATGTGGCGCGGCCTGGAGGTCATCCTCAAGGGCCGCGACCCGCGCGACGCCTGGGCTTTCACCCAGCGCATCTGCGGCGTGTGCACCGGCACCCACGCCCTGACCTCGGTGCGCTCGGTGGAAAACGCCCTGGGCATCCAGATTCCCGACAACGCCAACAGCATCCGCAACATCATGCAGATGGCGCTGTACGTGCACGACCACCTGGTGCACTTCTACCACCTGCACGCCCTGGACTGGGTGGACGTGGTTTCGGCGCTCAAGGCCGATCCCAAGCGCACCTCGGAGCTGGCCCAGAGCATCTCCGACTGGCCGATGTCCTCCCCGGGCTACTTCCGCGACCTGCAGAACCGGCTGAAGAAGTTCGTCGAATCGGGCCAGCTCGGCCCCTTCTCCAACGGCTACTGGGGTAGCCCGGCCTACAAGCTGCCGCCGGAAGCCAACCTGATGGCGGTGGCCCACTACCTGGAAGCCCTCGACTTCCAGAAGGAGATCGTCAAGATCCACGCCATCTACGGCGGCAAGAACCCACACCCCAACTGGATCGTCGGTGGCATGCCCTGCGCCATCAACATCAACGACGTGGGCGGGGTCGGCGCGATCAACATGGAGCGGCTCAACCTGGTCAGCTCGATCATCGACCGCACCATCGAGTTCGTCGAGAAGGTCTATGTGCCCGACCTGCTCGCCATCGCCTCCTTCTACAAGGGCTGGCTGCACGGCGGCGGCCTGTCGAGCCAGAGCGTGCTGTCCTACGGCGACGTGCCGGACATCGCCAACGACTACTCGGCCAAGAGCCTGTTGCTGCCCCGGGGCGCCATCATCAACGGCGACCTGACCAAGGTCCATGAAGTGGACCTGGTGGACCCGGCCCAGATCCAGGAATTCGTCTCCCACTCCTGGTACAAGTACGCCGACGAATCCAAGGGCCTGCACCCTTTCGACGGCGTCACCGAGCCCAATTTCGTCCTGGGCAAGAACGCCAAGGGCACCAAGACCAACATCGAGAACCTGGACGAGGGCGGCAAGTACTCCTGGCTGAAGGCCCCGCGCTGGCGCGGCCACGCCATGGAAGTGGGCCCCCTGGCGCGCTACATCATCGGCTACGTGCAGAAGAACCCGGAGTTCAAGGACCCGGTGGACATGGTGCTGAAGAAGCTCGACGTGCCCCTCACCGCCCTGTTCTCCACCCTAGGCCGCACCGCTGCCCGGGGCCTGGAATGCCAGTGGGCCGCCGAGAAGATGCGCTACTTCCAGGACCGGCTGATCGCCAACCTCAAGGCCGGCGATTCCACCACCGCCAACGTCGAGAAGTGGGACCCGTCCACCTGGCCCCAGGCCAGCAAGGGCGTCGGCTTCACCGAGGCGCCCCGGGGCGCCCTGGGCCACTGGATCCAGATCAAGGACGGCAAGATCGACAACTATCAGTGCATCGTGCCCACCACCTGGAACGGCAGCCCCCGGGACCCGGCCGGCAACATCGGCGCCTTCGAGGCCTCCCTGCTCGGCACGCCCCTGGCCAAGGCCGACCAGCCCCTGGAGATTCTGCGCACCCTGCACAGCTTCGACCCGTGCCTGGCCTGTTCCACCCACGTGATGAGCCCCGACGGTCAGGAAATGACCTCGGTCAAGGTGCGCTGACCGTCCCGGTCGCGTTCCGGTTCATACGGCAAAGGAGTCCGTCATGCATATCGAGCGTGAATTCCGGGGCGAAGGCCCCGGCGGGCGCCAGGTGCTCTCGTACTACGTGTACGAAGCCCCGGTGCGCCTGTGGCACTGGGTGAACGCCCTGGCCATCGTGGTGCTGGCCGTCACCGGCTACTTCATCGGCAAGCCCCTGCCCTCCATGGGCGGCGAGGCCAGCGACCACTACGTCATGGGCACCATCCGCTTCGCCCATTTCGCCGCCGCCTACGTCTTCGTCTTCGGCTTCATCGGGCGCATCTACTGGGCCTTCGTCGGCAACCACCACGCCCGCCAGCTGTTCATCCTGCCCTTCTGGGACAAGGCTTGGTGGGGCGAGGTGTTCTTCGAACTGCGCTGGTACCTGTTCCTCGAACCGAAGCCCAAGAAGTACATCGGCCATAACCCCCTGGCCCAGCTGTCCATGTTTTTCGCCTTCACCCTGGGTGCCACCTTTCTCATCGTCACCGGGCTGGCCCTGTACGGCGAGGGCGCCCAGGCCGGGCACTGGACCCACACCCTGTTCACCAGCTGGGTGATCCCCCTGTTCGGCCAGAGCCAGGACGTGCACACCTGGCACCGGCTGGCCATGTGGGCCTTCGTGGTGTTCGTCATGATCCACGTCTATGCGGCCATCCGCGAAGACATCATGAGCCGGCAGAGCCTGATCTCGACCATGGTCTCCGGCCACCGGATGTTCAAGGATTGACGATGGTGCGACCGTCCCCGGCGCGGCAATCCAGCGGCGACCCCGCTCCCGGATTGGCGCGCCCGGGCCGGTCGACTGGGACGCCACTCCTCCTCCGGCGCCCCTTTTCGCCGGGGCGGGCACCCGCCCACCCCGGCCATTTTCTCCACACCCGCTTCATGCGGCCCCTGGGGCTCTCCCAGGATTCCCTCGCCCGCACCCTGGGCATCTCCCGCCGCCGCCTCAACGAGATCATCGTCGGCCGCCGCGCCATCAGCGCCGACACCGCCCTGCGCCTGGCCCTGCACTTCGGCCAGGACGCCCGCTTCTGGCTGCACCTGCAACTGGAATGGGATCTCTATCAGGCCTGGAAGCACCGCCACCGCCCGGTGGTGGAAAGCTGATTTCCAATTGCCCGCCGGGTTGGCAGCCGGCCTGACGGCCTGTTGCCGCGCTTATCCCTGCTGATTTACGCAACCTGCTGTTTTCACGGCCTTTCATCCCGCAAGGCCGGGGTGGCACGGACCTTGATATGTAACGCCAACCGTTACAACGGGCGCGCCGCGCCCCTGCCAAGGTCCCGACCACCGCCATGTCTGCCCTATCCACCATGTCCGCCACGTCAGCCCTGACCCCTTTCGACCTCGACCCTGCCGCGGGCACCGATTCCCAGGTGCTGGTCCTCGGCATCGGCAACCTGCTCTGGGCCGACGAGGGCTTCGGCGTGCGCTGCGCCGAGACCCTGCACCGGGACTGGCGCCTGCCCGCCGGCGTAGCGGTGATGGACGGCGGCACCCAGGGCATGTACCTGCTGCCCTACATCCAGGGCGCCCGCCGCCTGCTGGTGTTCGACGCGGTGGACTACGGCCTGCAACCCGGCGAGGTGAAGGTGGTGCGCGACGACGAGGTGCCCCGCTTCATGGGCGCCAAGAAGATGAGCCTGCACCAGACCGGCTTCCAGGAAGTGCTGGCCGCCGCCGCCTTCACCGGCCAGTTGCCCGACACCATGGTGCTGATCGGCGTGCAGCCCGAGGACCTGGCCGACTACGGCGGCAGCCTGCGCCCCCTGATCCAGGCGCGCATCCCGGCGGCCATCGACGCCGCCGTGGCCCAGCTCGCCGCCTGGGGCTTCGCCCCGGAACGGCGCCCCGAACCTCTGGCCGAGACCCTGGCCGACGCCAGCCTCGACCAGTCCATCTACGAAGCCGGCCGCCCCGACGAGACTCTGGCCTGGCGCCTCGGCGACCCGCGCTTCCTCAACCGCCGCGACGAGATCGCGGGGGCTGCCGGCGACGTCGGCGCTGCGAACGTCCAGGGAGCCGCCTGATGTGCGTCGGCATCCCCATGCGCGTGCTGGCCGTCGCCCCGGAAAGCGCCGGGGAGGGTGAGCGCCTGCTCGCCCGCTGCGCCCCCTGGCCCGGCGACGGCAGCACCGGCCGTGAAACCATCGACACCCTGCTGCTCGGCCCGGTGGAAGAGGGCGAGTGGCTGCTCACCTTCCTCGGCGCCGCCCGGGAGCGCATCTCCGCCGCCGAGGCCGCCCAGATCGCCGCCGCCCTCGCCGCCCTGGACGTGGCCCTGCAAGCCGCCCAGGATGCCGCCAGTTCCGGGGCGCCCATCGATCCGGCCGCCTTCGACGCCTTCTTCCCCGATCTGGCCAACCGGGAACCCGAACTCCCCGACCATCTGAAACGCCCATGACCGCCACCGAAACCCTCGATCCTCACGCCGTCGGCCAGGCCATCCCCGGCCTGGTGGCCGCCGATCCCCTGGCCGAGCTGATCCGCCGCCTGGAAAGCCGCCACGGCTTTGCCGTGCCCGCCACCGCCGAGGCCTTCGACGCCTTCGCCGCCGCTCCGGGCGAGGCCCTGGTGCTGTTCGCCGAGGCCCCGGACCGGGTGCCGGAAAGCCACGACGTGGCGGTGGTGCTGCCCGAGGCGGTCAAGCACCTGCCCCGGCCGGTGCGCTTGGCGGTGCTGCCCCTAGAACTGGCCCGTGCCCTGGCCGGCCGCTACGGCGTGCGCGTCTGGCCGGCGGTGGTGGCCCTGCGCGACGGCGCCTACCTGGGGGCCATCGAGGGCATGCGCGACTGGGCGGTGTACCAGCGCGAACTGGGCGCCCTGGTGGACGGCGAAACGCGCCGGGCCCCGGGCTTCGCCATCCCGGTGGCCTCCGCCGCCCCCTCCTGCGGCGCCTGAGCCCGCACGAACATTCGATCACGCGACAAGAACGCACGCACGGAAGCGACCATGGCCCTCTTCACCGACAAGACCGTCACCCCCTTTCCCATTCCCGTGGTCGCCGGCGGTGCCATCGGCCCCGGCAGCCAGGAGGAGAGCGGCAGCCCCGAAGTGATGCCCAGCCCGGGCGACATGCGGGTATTCCGTCTGCCCCTGCCCCCCGAGCCCGACGCCCTGGCGCCGGCCCTGGCCGGCCAGCTGAAGGCCTGCATCGCCGAGTTGGCCGACGGGCTGGATGCCTGGCTGGCCGCATCTTCGGCGGCCCCCGGATCGGCCCCGGCCCCCTGCCTCGACCTGGCCCCCCTGTCGGCGGACCTCACCCGGCTCCTCGACGAGACCCTGGGGGAGGGGGAGGTCAGCGGCCGCGGCGGTGACAGTCTCCGCGTCCAGGAAACCGCCTTCGCCGGCTTGTGGAAGGTGCTCCACGCCGACGAAACCGGCGCCCTGCGCAGCCACCGCCTGGAAGTGGCGGCGATCCCTGCCGACCTGGTGGACGCCTTTCCCGAGGCCCCTCCACCGGCCCCGGCGCCGCGCCCCGGGCTGATGAACGGCGAAGCCCTGTACCGGGAACTGGTGGAGCGCTCCCGCCGCTACCGGCCCGGCCAGCCGGCCCACGTGATGAACCTGACCCTGCTGCCGGTAACCCCGGACGACCTGTCCTACTTGGACGAGGGCCTGGGCCGGGGCCGGGTCAGCCTGCTCTCCCGGGGCTACGGCAACTGCCGCCTCACCGCCACCGGCCTGCCCCACGTCTGGTGGGTGCAGTACTTCAACGCCATGGACACCCTGATCCTCAACACCCTGGAAGTGGTGGACATGCCCGAGGCCGCCCTGGCCGCCCGGGAAGACTTCGAGGACACCGCCGAACGCCTGCGCGAACTGCTCGGCGTGCTCGACGGCGACGAGGCTCCGGCGGCCGATGGCCCGGACCGCATTCCGGCGGCCACCCTGGAGGCCCTGCTCGCCGAGGCGCGCCTGGGTCAGGCCGGGCTGGATGAGCCGGAGCAGCAGGAGGAACAGGAGAGCAGCGGTGTTTGAAGGTTCCTACCTGGGCAACGACGCCCGCCTCGCCCCGGACACCAAGCTCGAATGCGGCATCTGCTGGCACGTCTACGACCCGGCGGCCGGGGACCCGGTATGGCAGATCCCGCCCGGCACCCCCTTTGCCGCCCTGCCCGACCACTGGCGCTGCCCCGAGTGCGACGCGGCCAAGACCCAGTTCATGGTGCTGGCCGGATGAGCCCCCGGTGAGCCGCAACCCCCGCTTCCCCAGTTTTCCCCGTCAGTCCGCTGCGCAGGGCGATGCCGCCCACGCCGGAGCGGCGGTTCGGGACGCCTTGGCGCCGGCGCAGGCATCGGGCGCCGAAGCCGCCGAGGCCCGGGGCAACGACCTGGCCCGGGCCTTCGCCCGTATCGCTGCCACCGCCATGGCCGGCCTGCCGATCAACCACCCGGCCCTGACCGTGGAGGCCATCGGCTTTTGCCCCTGGCAGGGCCTGGCCGTGGGCGTGCTGGTCACCCCCTGGGCGATCAACCTGATGCTGCTGCCCCTGGCCGCCGGCGACGCGGCGGCTGCGGCCGCTGGCTTCGCCCCCCTCGGCCCGGACCGCACCCGAGTGTGGGTCTTCCCCGCCGGGGACTTCGCCGCCATGGGCGGCGAGGCGCCGGAAACCGGCCCCTACCACACCGTCTCCCTGCTCTCCCCGGTGGAGGGCCTGGCCACCCAGGCCGACGCCCGCTGCTTCGCCCTGGCCACCCTGGCCGCCCTGTTCACCCCGGGCGGCATCGCCGCGCCCGAGGAACTGCCGGCCGCCAGCCCGGCCAGCGGGGCGGGCCCTGATTCAACTACCTCGTCAAACCCCGCGACTGGCGCGGACCTTGGCGATGGTGTCTCGGAAACCGGCGCTGCAAGCCAGTCTGCGCAGGGCATGGCTGGAGAACGAGCACTGGCGCGGGGTTTCGCTCCATCGGCAAAAACGGCTGCGGCGACGGGCAATGGGGGCGGGCCTGTTTTCACTGGTTCCGCCGATGCCGTGGTGGCCGTCCAGCCGGCCAGCGCCGCAAGCGCCTCGGCCCCCGCCGCCGCTCCGGCGGACGCCGCCCGCCGGGGCTTCTTCCGCCGCCTGACCGGCACCGCCGGAGGCCGGCCATGAGCGCGGCCGAAAACATGCTCATCCCGGCCGAGGCCGCTGTTGCCGCCACCCCCGCCACCCCCGCCACCGACGCTGCCATCGACGCTGCCATCGATACTGCCGCCAGCACTGTGGCCAATTCTGTAGCCACCACCGCCGGTCTCCTCGCCGGGCGCATCACCGTGAGCGCCCAGTGGCGCGGCACAGCCGACGGCGGCCGCCTGGCGGCCATCACCTGCCGGGTCGAGCGCCCCGACCTGGCCCGCCTCTTCGCCGGACTGCCGCCCCTGGCGGTGGCCGCCCGCCTGCCGCGCCTCTACGCCCTGTGTGGCGAGGCCCAGGGGGCGGCGGCCCGCCTGGCCCTGGGGCTGGCCGGTCCTGAAGACCTGGACCCGGCGCCGGTGGTGCGGGAGATGCTGCGCGAGCACGCTTGGCGCCTCTTTCTCGACTGGCCGGCCCGGGCCGGAGCGGCCCCCGACCGGGCCGGCTTCGCCGCCCTGGTGCGGGCGTCCGCCACCGAACCGGCCTGCCTGCCGGCGGCCTTGGCCGCCCGCCTGGGCTGTTCCGTAGGCGAGCTGCCCGCCCTGGCCTGGCGAGCGGCCGAAGAGGGTGCGAGCTGGGGCGCCCGGGTGGCATTGCCCGATTCCTTCGCCGGCCACCAGCTGGCCTGGGCCGCCGGAGTGGACCGGGCCTGGGGCGGCGGTTTTGCGCTCGTTACGCCGGCCACGCCTGCCACGCCGGTGGCCGACGCCCTGGCCGGCCGCTGGCGCGCCCTGCTGCGCGCCGCCCTGGCCCTGGCCGAGGCGGACGAAATGGCCCGGGCCGATTCCGCCTTTCCCGCCGAAGCCTCGACCCTGGCCTGGGAGGCGGGTTTCGCCTGCCCGGCACCGGGCGTGGGGCAGGTGAACACGGCCCGGGGCGTGCTGCGCCATACCGCCCGCCTGGGCAGCCGGGACAATGGGGAGGAGCGGGTGGCCGGGTATAGAATCGACGCCCCCACCGAGGCCCTGTTCGCCCCGGCCGGGCCCTTCGCCGCCACTCTGGCCCAGGCCCGCTGCGCCTCGCCGGCGCAAGCCCGGGAGCTGGCCGAAACCCTGGCCCTGGCCTTCGACCCCTGCGTGCCCCTGGTCTGGCGCATCGGCGCCGCGCCGGAGGCGGCGGATGACGGGGATTGGAGTGACTGCACCGCTGGAACCGGCTCCGACCCATCCCCCGCCGTGGAGAATTCCCATGCATGAAATGGCCCTGGCCGAGAGCATCCTCGGCCTGGTGGAAGAAACCGCCGCCGCCCAGGGGGTGAGCGGTGTCGGCCGGGTGCGGGCGGTGTTCCTCGACGTGGGCGAACTGTCGTCGGTGGAACCCGAGGCCCTGCTGTTCTGCTTCGACGCCGTGACCCGGGGCAGCGTCGCCGACGGCGCCCGGTTGGAAATCCAGCGCATCCCGGGGCAGGGCTGGTGCCTCAATTGCAGCCGCACCGTGCCCCTGGCCGCCCTTTACGACCCGTGCCCGGAGTGCGGCCGCCACCAGGTCCAGCCCACCGCCGGCCAGGAGATGCGGGTGCGGGAGTTCGAACTGGCCTGACGCCTTTGACCGCTGCCCGCGCCGGCTTTCCGGCATGGCATGCAGCCCGAGCAACGATCACGCAATAACCAATCGATCGGCGCCCGGCGCCGCGAACAGAAGAGAACGAGGAGATCACCATGTGTACCGTCTGCGGTTGCGCCCCCGGCGAGGTCCGGGTCGATGGAGTGGCCCACGATCATGACCACGAGCACGGCCACAGCCATGAGCATGGTCATGCACACGGCCATGCCGGGCATCACCATCATCACCACCACGCCGACGGCACCCATCACGCCCACGGTCACGATCACGCGCATGATCATGGTCACGGCAGTGGCCACGATCACCACCATCACCATGGGCACGATCACGGCCACGACCACCCCCACGGCGAGCAGGCCCACGACCACAGCCACGAGCAGGGCGCCGGTCACCACCACTACGGCCTGGGGCCCGCCGGGGCCCACGTGCCGGGGTTAAGCCAGGGGCGCATGGTCAAGATCGAGCAGGACATCCTGGCCAAGAACGACGGCTACGCCGAGCGCAATCGCCGCACCCTGGCCGACAAGGGCATCTTCGCGGTGAACCTGGTGTCCAGCCCCGGGTCGGGCAAGACCACCTTGTTGTGCCGCACCATCGAGGCCCTCAAGGCCCGCCTGGCGATCGCGGTGATCGAGGGGGACCAGCAGACCGAGTTCGACGCCGAGCGTATCCGCGCCACCGGGGCGCCGGCCTTGCAGATCAACACCGGCAAGGGCTGCCACCTGGACGCCCACATGGTCGGCCACGCCCTGGAAACCCTGGCCCCGCCGGACGATTCCCTGCTGCTGATCGAGAACGTGGGCAACCTGGTGTGCCCCGCCGCCTTCGACCTGGGCGAAGCCCACAAGGTGGTGATCCTGTCGGTCACCGAGGGGGAGGACAAGCCCCTCAAGTATCCGGACATGTTCCGCGCCGCCGGGCTGATGCTGCTCTCCAAGTGCGACCTGCTGCCCCACCTGAGCTTCGATACGGACCGGGCCATCGACTTCGCCCGCCGGGTCAATCCGGGGCTGGAGGTGATCCAGCTGTCCTCCACCAGCGGCGAGGGGTTCGACGCCTGGCTGGCGTGGCTGGAGCAGGGCGTGGCCGGCGCCCGGGCGGGCCGCCGCGATCAGGTGGAGGCCCTGAAAAAACGCATCGCCGAACTGGAAGCCCAGCTCGCCGCCAAGTAAGGTGAACGGCCGCGGCCCATGCGTGGCCGCGGCAACCCCTTTTCCCGCTTTCCCCGGCTTCCCATGAGTTCCAGCGCAGTGCCCGTTCCCCCGTCATCGTCCTCCCTGCCCGCCGTCACCGTCCTGTGCCGCCGCATCCGTGTGCGCGGCCTGGTCCAGGGGGTGGGCTACCGCCCCTTCGTCTACCGCCTGGCCTTCGAGCTGGGCCTGTCCGGCTGGGTGCGCAACGACGCCGAGGGCGTGGACATCGAGGCCCGGGGCCCGGCGCCGCTGGTGGAGCGCTTCGTTGCCCGGCTGCGCGCCGAGGCGCCGGAACTGGCCCGGGTCGAGGCGGTGGAGGTGCGCGAGGCCGCGCCGGAGCGGGGGCTGCCCGGCTTTCTCATCGTCGAGAGCCGGGGCGGCCAGGGCACCAGCACCCGCATCGGCCCGGACAGCGCCCTGTGCCACGATTGCCTGGTGGACCTGTTCACCCCGGGTAACCGCCGCCAGGGCTACGCCTTCACCCACTGCACCCACTGCGGCCCGCGCTACTCGATCACCCGGGAACTGCCCTACGACCGGGCCCGCACCAGCCTGGCGCCCTTCGCCCAGTGCCCGGCCTGCCTGGCCGAATACACCGATCCCCGGGACCGGCGCTTTCACGCCGAGGCCAACTGCTGCCCGGCCTGCGGCCCGCAACTGGCCCTGCTCGGCGCCGACGGGGCGCCCCTGGCAGACGGGATCGATGACCCGGTGGCCGGAGCGGTACGCCTGCTCCAGTCCGGCGCCATCGTCGCCATCAAGGGCTACGGCGGCTTCCACCTGGCCTGCGATGCCCGCAACCCGGCTGCCGTGGCCGAGCTGCGCCGGCGCAAGCACCGGGAAGAGAAACCCTTCGCCGTGATGGTCGCCAACGTGGCCAGCGCCGCCGCCGTGGCCGACCTGTCCGGCCCTATGGGGGCCGAGGCCGCCGGCCTGCTGGAACTGCCAGAGCGCTCGGTGGTGCTGCTGCGCAAGGGGACGGATACCGACGCCGCCCTGCCCAGGGTGGCCCCGGGCCTGGCCTGGATCGGCGCCATGCTGCCCTACGCGCCGCTCCACTACCTGCTCTTCCACGCCGCCGCCGGCCGACCCGCCGGGCTCGACTGGCTGGGGACGGACCAACCGTTGGTGCTGGTGATGACCAGCGCCAACCCCCACGGCGAGCCCCTGGTTACCGGCAACGCCGAAGCGGTGCAGCGCCTGGCCGGCATCGCCGACGCCTTCCTGCTCCACGACCGGGACATCGTCATCCGCAGCGACGATTCGGTGATCCGCCTCGACGGCGGCGGCGTCCAGTTCGTGCGCCGCGGCCGGGGTCAGACGCCGCGGCCGATCAAGCTCAAGGACGACGGTCCCACGGTGCTGGCCTTCGGCGGCTACCTGAAGAACACGGTGTGTGTGATGAAGGGCCGCGAGGCGATCCTCTCCCAGCACGTCGGCGACCTGGACAGCCCGGCCACCGTGGCCTTCCTTGAGGAAACCGTGGACCACCTGCTGCACGTCCTCGACGCCAGGCCCGATCTGGTGGCCCATGACCGGCACCCGGACTTTCCCTCCACCCGGCTGGCCCAGGCCTTTGCCGCCGCCCAGGGCATCCCGGCGGTGGCGGTGGGCCACCACCACGCCCACATCGCCGCCGTGCTGGCCGAAAGCGGCACCCCGGCCGACCACCCGGTGCTCGGTCTGGCTCTGGACGGGGTGGGGCTGGGGGACGACGGGAGTCTGTGGGGTGGCGAATTGCTGGAGGTATCCGGCGCTGGTTGCACCCGTCTCGCCGGCCTGACGCCCCTGCACCTGCCCGGTGGCGACAAGGCCGCCCGGGAACCCTGGCGTCTTGCCGCCAGCGCCCTGCACCGCCTCGGGCGCGGGGATGAAATCGAAGCCTTCGTCGCCCGCCGCCACCCGGGCCAGGAGGGCGCCGCGGTGATCGCCCGGATGCTCGCCCAGGGCGTCAATTGCCCGCCCACCTCCAGCCTGGGCCGCCTGTTCGACGCCGCCGCCGGCCTGCTCGGCCTGCGCGCCGTGCAGCGCTTCGAGGCCCAGGCCGCCATGGAGCTGGAAGGCCGGGCCGACCGGCAGCGCCGCCGGGGCGGCCGCGCCGCCGCACCCCTGGCCGGCGGCTGGCGTATTGATGATGCCGCCGATGTTGTCGGGTTCCTGGATTTTGCCCCCCTGCTGGCAACCCTGGCCGACTGGCCGGTGGAAGAGGGCGAGCGGGAAAGTACCCTGGACGCCGCCGCCGACCTGTTCCACGCCACCGTCGCCACCGGCCTGGCCGACTGGGCCGCCCGCGCGGCCCAGGCCCGGGGGCTGGGCACCGTCGCCCTGGGCGGCGGTTGCTGCCTCAACGCCCTGCTCGCCGCGGACCTGCGCGTCCACCTCAACAATCACGGCCTGGCGATGCTCGAAGCCCGCCAGGCCCCGCCCAACGACGGCGGCCTGGCCCTCGGCCAGGCCTGGGCCGCCCGCCATCACGCCCATGACTGACCCGACCCTCGCCCCCTACCTGGCCGCCTCGCCGATCGTCGACGCCGACCATCCGGACATCCGCAAAGTGGCCCGAGAGCTTGCCACCGGGACCGATGCAGACAGCGATGCCACCCCCCTGGCCGTGGCCCAACGCTGCTTTGAGTTCGTGCGCGATCAGATCCGCCACAGCTGGGATTACCGCAACGACGCCGACAATCCGCTCACCTGCACCGCCTCCGACGTGCTGCGCCACCGCACCGGTTACTGCTACGCCAAGAGCCATCTGCTGGCGGCCCTGCTGCGCGCCAACGGCATTCCCGCCGCCCTGTGCTATCAGCGCCTGACCCTGGTGCCGGGGGGCGAGCGCTACTGCCTGCACGGCCTCAACGCCGTCCATCTGCCCGGCCACGGCTGGTACCGCATCGACGCCCGGGGCAACAAGCCCGGGGTGGATGCCCGCTTCACCCCGCCGGTGGAGCGGCTGGCCTTCGTCCTGAACGACCCGGGGGAGGTGGACTTCCCCGGTCTGTGGGCCGAGCCGGTGGCGGCGGTGACCGAGGTGCTGCAAGGCTGCGTCAGCGTGGCCGATGCCATGGACAATCTGCCGGACGCCGCCGTGCTGCCCGGGACGCCCCTTTCCCTGGCCCCATTGACCCGATCCGCTTTCAAGGACGCCTGACCCATGTGCCTGGCCATTCCCGCCAAAATCGTCGATCTCCTGCCCGATGACGGCGCCCGCATCGAACTGGGCGGCGTGCGCAAGGAGATTTCCCTGGCCCTGGTGGAGGGCGTCGCGGTGGGCGACTACGTGATCGTCCACGTCGGCTACGCCCTGACCCGGCTCGACCCGGACGAGGCGGAAAAGACCCTGGCCCTGTTCGCCGCACTGGACGACGCGCAGCGCCAGGACGCCCTGGCCGCCAGCCTGGCCAACGCGTAAGGAGGGCGGGATGAAATACGTGGACGAATACCGGGACGGGGATCTGGCCAAGGGGCTGGCCGCCGCCATCGCCCGGGAGGCCGACCCGGCGCGGCGCTACCACTTCATGGAGTTCTGCGGCGGGCACACCCACGCCATCTCGCGCTACGGCGTGGCCGACCTGCTGCCGGCCAACGTGCGCATGATCCACGGTCCGGGCTGCCCGGTGTGCGTGCTGCCCATCGGCCGGGTGGACCAGGCGATCCGCCTGGCCCTCGACGCCGGCGCCATGGTCTGCACCTACGGCGACTGCCTGCGGGTGCCGGCCTCCGGCGGCCTGTCCCTGCTCAAGGCCAAGGCCCGGGGCGGCGACGTGCGCATGGTCTATTCCAGCCAGGACGCGGTGAACCTGGCCCGGCAGCATCCGGATCGGCAGGTGGTGTTCTTCGCCATCGGTTTCGAGACCACCACCCCGCCCACGGCGGTGGCGATCCAGCAAGCCAAGGCCCTGGGGCTCACCAACTTCTCGGTGCTGTGCTGCCACGTGCTCACTCCCTCGGCCATCTCCAGCATCCTGGAATCCCCCGAGGTGCGCCGCCTCGGCCTGGTCAAGCTGGACGGCTTCATCGGCCCGGCCCACGTGTCCACCATCATCGGCAGCCGGCCCTACGAGTTCTTCGCCGAGGAATACCGCAAGCCGGTGGTGATCGCCGGATTCGAGCCCCTGGACGTGATGCAGGCCATCCGCATGCTGGTGCGCCAGGTGAACGAGGGGCGCGCCGAGGTGGAAAACGAATTCACCCGGGCCGTGACCCGGGACGGCAATCGCAAGGCCCAGGCCCTGGTGGCCGAGGTCTTCGAGCTGCGCCGCGAGTTCGAATGGCGCGGCCTGTCGGTGGTGCCCTACAGCGCCCTGAAGATCCGCGCCGCCTACGCCGGGTTCGACGCGGAAAAACGCTTCGCCCTGAGCTACGCTCCGGTGCCCGACCACAAGGCCTGCGAGTGCGGCGCCATCCTGCGCGGGGTCAAGCGCCCCCAGGACTGCAAGCTGTTCGCCACCGTATGCACGCCGGAAAATCCCATGGGGTCGTGCATGGTCAGTTCGGAAGGGGCCTGCGCCGCCCATTACACTTATGGCCGTTTCCGTGACTACTCCCGTGACCATGCGGCGCCGGCCCCCGCCCCCGAGGGCGTGCCGGCCTGACCGGCGCCGCTGCCGCCCACCACCATGAACCTGCTCACCGCCGCCCAGCTGGGCATCCTCGACGATTCCGGCGCTGCCATCCTGACCCTGACCGAAGGGCTGGAAGAGGCGGACTTCTTCGCCACCCGCCTGACCCGGGAGGAGGCGGTGCGCCACCTGACGGCCATGACCCAAACCGTGGCCAACATCCCCCCCGAGGTGCGCGAGCGCATGCCCGAGGTGAACTGGGAAGGCTGGACCATGCTGGGCTGGGAACTGAAGGGCCAGCGCCGCGACGACCGGGGCAGCGTCTGGTTCGGCGTGCGTTCCCTGGTGCCTGCCACCCTGCTGTGGCTGCGGCTGTACCGGCAGAGCCGGCCCGAGCTGTTCGAGTTCTTCGCCGGGGCCGACGCCGCCGGCCTTGGCAACCTCAACAATCCCGATAATCCTGACAGCGACTCTCCGCGGAACTGAGCCGATGAAACGCAACTACGTGCGCCCCCTGGACCTGAAAAACGGTCGCGTCGACATGACCCACGGCGCTGGCGGCCGGGCCTCGGCCCAGTTGATCGCCGAGCTGTTCGCCCCGGCCTTCGACAACCCGGCCCTGCGCCAGGGCGACGACGGCGCCGTGCTCTGCGAGCTGGCCGGCCTGCCCCTGGGCGCCCGCCTGGTGATGGCCACCGACGCCCACGTGGTGTCGCCCCTGTTCTTTCCCGGCGGCGACATCGGCGCCCTGGCGGTGCACGGCACGGTCAACGACGTGGCGGTGATGGGGGCCGAGCCGCGTTGGCTGTCGGCCAGCTTCATCCTCGAAGAAGGCTTCCCCTTCGCCGAGCTGAAACGCATCGTGGACAGCATGGCCGCCGCCGCCCGCAGCGCCGGGGTGCACATCGTCACCGGCGACACCAAGGTGGTGGAACAGGGCAAGGGCGATGGGGTATTCATCTCCACCACCGGGGTCGGCGTGCGCCGACCGGGGGTGGAACTGAGCGGCGCCAACGCCCGGGTGGGCGACAGCGTGTTCGTCTCCGGCCCGGTGGGCGACCACGGTGTGGCCATCCTCTCCTGCCGCGAGGAACTGGCCTTCGATTCTCCCATCGTCTCCGACAGCGCCGCCCTGCACGGCCTGATCGCCGACCTGCTGGCGGCGGTGCCCCAGGTGCGGGTGCTGCGCGACCCAACCCGGGGCGGCCTGGCCACCACCTTGAACGAGATCGCCGCCCAGTCCGGGGTCGGCGTTTCTCTGGACGAGGCCGCCATCCCGGTGCGCCCGGCGGTGGCGGCGGCCTGCGAATTCCTCGGCCTCGACCCGCTCTACGCCGCCTGCGAGGGCCGGGTCATCGTCATCGCCCCGGCCGAGGTCGACGCCCTGGTGCTGGCGGCCCTGCGCGCCCATCCCCAGGGCCGGGAGGCGGCGCGCATCGGCACCGTCACCGAGGACCCGCACCACTTCGTGCAGATGACCACCGCCTTCGGCGGCAAGCGCATCGTGGATTGGCTCACCGGCGAGCAGCTGCCGCGCATCTGTTGAGCGCCGTTCTCCGCCACTTCCTTTCCGTTCCACCGTCCATGCGCATCCTCTTCCTCACCCACAGCTTCAACAGCCTGGCCCAGCGCCTCTACGCCGACCTGGCCGCCGACGGCCACACCCTGTCGGTGGAGTTCGACATCGCCGATCCGGTGACCGAGGAGGCGGTGGCCCTGTTCCGCCCGGACCTGGTGCTGGCGCCCTTTCTCAAGCGGCCGGTGCCAGTGGCGGTGTGGCAGGCGGTGCCGTGCTTGATCGTCCATCCCGGCATCGTCGGCGACCGGGGGCCGTCGGCCCTCGACTGGGCGATCCAGGAGGGGGCGGAAGAATGGGGCGTCACCGTGCTCCAGGCCGAGGCCGAACTGGACGGCGGGCCGGTGTGGGCCAGCGCCACCTTCGCCATGCGCCCGGCGGCCAAGTCCAGCCTGTACCGGCGCGAGGTCACCGAGGCCGCCAGCCGGGCGGTGCGCCAGGCCATCGCCCGCTTCCAGTCCGGAAGCTTCGTTCCGGCGCGGCCGGGCAATGACGCCCCGGGGCGGGAGCGGCCCCTGCTGCGCCAGGCGGAGCGGGCCATCGACTGGCAGCGCGACGGCAGCGCCGCGGTGCTGGCCAAGATCCGCGCCGCTGACGGCTTCCCCGGGGTGATGAGCGAACTGTGCGGCGTGCCCTGCCGTCTGTTCGATGCCCATCCGGAGGGCGATCCCGCCGCCTATGGCTGGAACGCCAACAACCACGCGGACTTTGCCGGCCGCGCCCTGGCCCGCCGCCATGGCGTGGTGCTGGTGGGCACCCGGGACGGGGCGGTGTGGATCGGTCACGCCCGGCGCGGCGCCGGCGGGCTGCCCTGCGCCCAGGCGGCAGAGCGGGAAGAGGGCGGCGACATCCGCGAGCGCCTCAAACTGCCCGCCAGCCTGGCCATTCCGGAAGCCCTGGCCCTGCCCGAGGCGCCCCTGCCGAGCGTGTGGAAGGTCGCCACGCCCACCTGGCAGGACATCGCCTACGAGGAAGCCGGGGCGGTGGGCTTTCTCCACTTCGACTTCTACAACGGCGCCATGGGCCCCGACCAGTGCCGCCGTCTGACCGAGGCCCTGCGCTTCGCCGCCGGCCGGCCGACCCGGGTGATCGTGCTGCTGGGCGGGGCGGAGTTCTGGAGCAACGGCATTCACCTCAACCTGATCGAGGCCGCGGATTCACCGGCGGACGCCTCCTGGGCGGCCATCAACGCCATGGACGACCTGGCCGAGGCCCTGCTCACCTGCACCAGCCACCTCACCGTGGCGGCGTTGCAGGGCAATGTCGGGGCCGGCGGCGCCTTCCTCGCCCGGGCGGCGGACCGGGTGTGGGTGCGCGACGGGGTGATCGCCAACCCCCACTACAAGAACATGGGCAACCTGTACGGCTCCGAATTCTGGACCTACCTGCTGCCGCCCCGGGTCGGCGCCGAGGGCGCCCGGCGCATCCTCGCCCACCGTCTGCCGATGAGTGCCGGCGAGGCGGTGGCCTGCGGCTTCTACGACGCGGTGCTGGCCGGCGACCACGCCGCCTTCCGCGTGGACGTGGCGCGCCGGGCCGCCGAGCTGGCCGAGAACGGTGAAGGGGACGGCTATGTCGCCGCCCTGGCGGCCAAGGCCGCCCGCCGCGCCGCCGACGAGGCGGCCAAGCCCCTGGCCGCCTATCGGGCCGAGGAGCTGGCCGAGATGCGGCGCAATTTCTACGGCTTCGACCCGTCGTACCACGTCGCCCGGTATCATTTCGTCACCAAGACGCCCCATTCGTGGACGCCGCGCCACCTGGCCCGGCACCGGGAACCGGAGGCGGCCACTTCGCTACCCGCCTCTCCCGCCTTCTCGGAACTCCCCGCGTGAACGCTCCCGCCTTTCCCCCCGCCGATGCCGATCTGCCCACGGTGCTGGTGGTGGACGACGAGGTCCGCTCCCAGGAGGCCCTGCGCCGCACCCTGGAAGAGGACTTCACCGTCTTCTGCGCCTCCGACGCCGAGTCCGCCCTGGCCATCCTGGAACGGGAAGGGGAGGGCATCCAGATCGTCTTGTGCGATCAGCGTATGCCCGGGCGCACCGGCGTGCATTTCCTCGCCGAGGTGCGCGAGCGCTGGCCCGATGCGGTGCGCCTGATCCTGTCCGGCTATACCGATTCCGAAGACATCATCGCCGGCATCAACCAGGCCGGCATCTGGCAGTACCTGCTCAAGCCCTGGCAGCCGGAGCAGCTGCTGCTCACCCTGCAAAGCGCCGCCAGCGCCTGGCGCCTGGCCCGGGACAACCAGCGCCTGTCCCTGGAACTGCGCACCGCCGAGCCGGTGCTGAAGAAGCGGGTCGAGCACAAGTACGAGCGGGTCAAGCGCGAGTTCGGCCTGGACGGCCTGACCCGGGCGCCGGGCAGCCCCCTGGAGCCGGTCATCCAGCTGATCCGCAAGGTGGCGCCCCACGACATCTCGGTTCTGGTCACCGGCGAATCGGGTACCGGCAAGGAAATGGTCGCCCGGGCGATCCACTACGAGAGCCGCCGCGCCAACCGGCCCTTCATCGTCGAGAACTGCGGCGCCCTGCCCGACACCCTGCTCGAATCGGAACTGTTCGGCCACAAGAAGGGGGCCTTCACCGGCGCCATCGAGGACCGCATCGGCCTCTTCCAGCAGGCCGACGGCGGCACCCTGTTCCTCGACGAGATCGGCGAGACCAGCCCGGCCTTCCAGGTCAAGCTGCTGCGGGTATTGCAGGAGGGCGAGTTCCGCCCCGTCGGCGGCACCCGGCCGGTGTCGGTGGACGTGCGCTTGATCGCCGCCACCAACCGGGACCTGGAGGCCGAGGTGCGCGCCGGCCGCTTCCGCGAGGATCTGTACTATCGCCTGGCCACCGTCACCCTGACCATGCCGCCCCTGCGCGAGCGGCCCATGGACATCCCCCTGCTTGCCAACCGCCTGCTCGACGCCAGCCAGCGCGCCCTGGGCAAGAACGCCGCAGGCTTCACCGACGAGGCCCTGGCCTGCATCGCCGCCTGGCGCTGGCCGGGCAACGTGCGCGAGTTGCAGAACGAGGTGCTGCGCATGCTCGCCCTGGCCGAGGAGCCCCACCTGGGGGCCGACCTGCTCTCGCCCCGGGTGCTGCGCGCCGCCGGCGGCGCGGCGGAGGAGGCCGAATTGGCCTTCCTCGCCGGTCTGGGCGGCGGCCTCAAGGAGCGCATGGAGCGGCTGGAGGCCCGGGTGGTGCGCGAGGTGCTGATCCGCCACCGCTGGAACGTTTCCCGCGCCGCTCTGGAGCTGGGCCTGTCCCGGGTCGGCCTGCGCAACAAGATCGCCCGCTACGGCCTGCGCGGCGCCGGGGCGCCGGGGGAGGACGAGGGCTCAGAAGGTGGCGAAGGCGCTGATGGCGGCGAAGGCGACCTGGCCAATGCCGGCGAGAACGCCTGACATGGGCGAGCGCCTGTCCCTGGTCTGGCTGCAAAGCGGCGGCTGCGGCGGCTGTACCCAGAGCCTGCTCTGCCACGAGCCCGGGCCGGTGTTCGACGCCCTGGAAGTGGCTGGCATTGACCTGCGCTACCACCCGGGCCTGTCGGCGCCGGTAGGCGACGTGATCGAATTGCTCGACGCCATCGCCGACGGGCGCGAGCCTCTGGACATCCTGTGCATCGAGGGGGCCATGCTGCGCGGCCCCCACGGCACCGGCCACTTCCACCGCCTGGGTGGCACCGGCCGGGCCATGACCGACTGGGTGGCCCGCCTCGCCCCCCGCGCCCGTTACGTGGCGGCGGTGGGCAGTTGCTCGGCCTACGGCGGTTTTTCCGCCACCGCCGGCAACCCCCTGGACGCCTGCGGCCTGGCCTACGACGGCGACACTCCGGGGGGGCTGCTCGGCGCAGGTTTTGCCAGCGCCGGCGGCCTGCCGGTGATCAACATCGCCGGCTGCCCGACCCACCCGGGCTGGGTGGTGGAAACCCTACAGAAGCTGGCCCTGGAAGGTTTCGCCCCGGACGAATTGGACGCTTACGGCCGGCCGCGCCTGTACGCCGACCAACTGGTGCACCACGGCTGCGGCCGCAACGAATTCTACGAATTCAAGGCCAGCGCCGAGAAGGCCTCGGACCTGGGCTGCCTGATGGAGAACCTGGGCTGCAAGGGCACCCAGGCCCACGCCGACTGCAACCTGCGTCCGTGGAACGGCGGCGGCTCCTGCGTCAAGGGCGGCTACGCCTGCATCTCCTGCACCGAGCCGGGTTTCGAGGACCCGGGCCACCCCTTCCAGGAAACCCCCAAGGTGGCGGGCATCCCCATCGGCCTGCCCACCGACATGCCCAAAGCCTGGTTCGTGGCCCTGGCCGCCCTGTCCAAATCGGCCACGCCGAAGCGGGTGCGCGAGAACGCCACCGCCGACCACCCGCTGGTGGTACCGGCCCTGAAAAAGACCGGATTGAAATGAGCGACGACGTTCTGCCCGGCGCCCCCGACACCACCGGCCCGGGCGCTGCCCCCAGCGCCGCCCCGGGCCGGCGCATCGTCCTCGGCCCCTTCAACCGGGTCGAGGGGGACCTGGAAGTGTCCCTGGACGTGGCTGGCGGCACGGTGGTGGCGGCCTACGTCAATTCGCCCCTGTACCGGGGCTTCGAGCAGATTCTGCCCGGCCGCGCCACCCTGGACGCCCTGGCCATCGTGCCGCGCATCTGCGGCATCTGCTCGGTGGCCCAGTCCCTGGCTGCGGTGCAGGCCCTGGAAGCCCTGGGCGGCATCGTCCCGGCGGCCAACGGGGTGCGGGCGCGCAACCTGATCCTGGGGGCGGAGAACCTGGCCGACCACCTCAGCCACTTTGTCCTGTTCTTCCTGCCCGACTTCACCCACCCGGCCTACGCCGGCCGCCCCTGGCACGGCGAGGCCCAGCGGCGCCTCACCGCCCTGCGCGGCAGCGCCACCGCCTGGGCCCTGCCGGCCCGGGCCGGGCTGCTCAAGGTGATGGGCTTGCTCGCCGGCCACTGGCCCCACACCCTGGGGCTGCAACCCGGCGGCACCACCCGGGGCGTCAGCGCTTCGGAACGGCTGCGCCTGATCGCCCTGCTGGCGGACTTTCGCCGCGCCCTGGAAACTCACCTGTTCGCCGACCGGCTGGAGCATTTTTCCGCCCTCGACTCGGCCGAGGCCCTGGCGGCCTGGGGGCAGGCCCAGGCCTCCGTCGGCGTGATGGGGGAGGCGGCCTTCTTCCTCGCCATCGCCCGGGATCTGGCGCAAAGCAGCCACGATCTGGCCGCCCTGGGCCGGGCCAGCGACCGCTTCCTCAGCGTCGGCGCGTATGGCGGCGGCGGGGAGGGTTTCACGGGCGATGCTGCAAACCCCGCGCCCCTATTGGCTTCCGGACGATGGTCCCCGGAGAGTGGCGTCCAGCCTTGGTCTGCGCAGGACATCCGTGAAGACGTCCATTCGGCGTGGCTTGCCGAGGTGCCACCCGTACATCCTGCCCAGGCCGACACGGTGGTCGATGCCGACAAGCCCGGTGCCTACACTTGGTGCAAGGCCCCCCGCTACGCCGGGGAGGTGGTGGAGGTGGGGGCCCTGGCACGCCAGGTGGTGGACGGCCATCCCCTGGCACGGGACCTGGTGGCCCGCCACGGCGGCAGCGTGCTCGCCCGGGTGGCGGCGCGCCTGCTGGAACTGGCCCGGGTGGTGCCGGCCCTGGAACGCTGGGCCCGGGAACTGGTGCCCGGCGAGCCCTTCTGCCACCCTGCCGAGCTGCCCGCCAGCGGCAGCGCCGCCGGCCTGATCGAAGCCGCCCGGGGCAGCCTGGGCCACTGGGTCACGGTGGAGCGCGGCCGCATCGTCCGCTACCAGATCGTCGCCCCCACCACCTGGAACTTTTCCCCCCGGGACGCCACCGGCATCCCCGGCCCCCTGGAACAGGCATTGGTCGGCCTGCCCGCCGGCGAGGGGGCGTTGCCCCTGGTGCAGCACGTGGTGCGTTCCTTCGATCCATGCATGGCCTGTACGGTGCATTAGGCCGAAACCCGCATGGCTGCTAGGGGGCGCTGAAAATTACTGAATATTTACTGAAAACGATCAGCAAGAAATCGTGACCCATTCGGCTCCGCGGGAATCCTGATACAGAGCCGACATAGCCTCAGTCTTATGGCCAAGTAGTACCCGGACATCAACGCCTTGCTCCTTCCACAGTCGGGCGGCAAGAGAGCGGATTTCATGAAAAGTCGGTGGATTCTCGCTAGTTATACCTGCTGCTTCACGTGCTTCCCGGAATAGCTGCTCGATAGTCTTATCCCTTATCTTGTCGCCGGGTTTAGCTCGTCCAACATGGCGTTGGTGGTGCAATAGATAGCGACTGACCGTGGCAGTGCGACAACGGCCGATCACATCCCCTAGGGTCCATTTCATTACGGCAAGGTACATCGACAGCGGGATGCGAACCTTTAGTCCCTTTTTTACGTGCTCAACCCATAAGTACCCCTCTTTGACCTGCGACCACTGAATGTTCATGACGTTGGTTCGACGCATCCCGGTCATGAGTGCAATTTCCATCGCGCGCTGTAAAACCGGGTTGGCCTTAGCGTAGATCGCTTTAAAGGCATCGAGCGTTAGACGTGCGCGCTTCGTGACGGGGGCTGGCGTAGTTAAATCCGCCGCAGGGTTAGCTCTGATCCAGCCCTTGCCTATTGCTGCACCGAACACGACTTTTGCCGTTGAGAGCATAGCCTGGCGCATTCGTGGCTTCTCTTCCCAGTTCGCATCTAGCCAGTCGTTAATTTCCAGGGGAGCAAGCTTGGACAGAACGTTGTGGCCGAGACCGTCGCGTAAATATTTCATTCGCACATGCTTGCCGTGCAACTTCTCGAACTCGTTACACCAGTCGGCAACGGTGCGTTCGGCAGTGCCAGTAATGCGGTCAAGCAACGTTACCGCCTGCTGCTGAAAGTGCAGGTTTGCCTGAATTGCTTGCGTAACTGCACGGGCCTTGTCGCGCCCCAAACCGTAAACCTCTTTCGTCACCGGGTGCCTGTAGGTGTAGTAGCCGCGCTGCTCGTATAGGTTTGGTGGGAGGCCGGCGTTTTTACGTAAGCGGGATCGGGGAGCCATTTAGCACCTCACTGATGTGGCGAGCTTTTTCGTTGACGTAGTACGCCCGGCCTATCTTGACCGGTGGGGGAATGATCTTGCCGTCGCGTGTCCAGTTGCGGAGTGTGTTGGGGTGCGGCGGGGGATCGAGGCGTTCGGCCCATTTTTTCAGACTAATCATGATTTCCCCTTCGTTTCATGGATTCAAGCAGTAGGTCTTGCACTTCACGCTTCGACTCGCGGCGGGCCATGACCAACTCGTCAACGGTGTCGGCGGTAACGATGTGGTGGATGAACACCGGGCGGTCGTGCCCGGCTTGTGCCTGGCGCGTGGGGCCGATGCGCTCGATGATTTGCTGGTACTGCTCCAGGTCCCACCAGTGGCCGAAGAAGGCCAGGGTGTTTCCGCCGTCCTGCAAGTTCAGCCCGTGGCCGGCGCTGGCCGGGTGGGCAAACAAGACCGGGATCTTCCCGGCGTTCCAGTCGCGGATGGTCTGCGGGTCTTTGTCCAGCGCGCGGCCCCTGGGGAAGGCGCGCTGCAGACGGGCAAGGTCGCTCTTGAAGTGGTAGGCCACCAGTACCGGCATGCCAGCTGCCTCCTCGATCACGTCCTCAAGCGCTTGCAGCTTCGCGTCGTGGATGTCGGCGAAAGCACTGCACGTGGCGTCGGTGTAGATCGCGCCGTTGGCGAGTTGTAGGCACTTGATCGTCTTGCTGGCCGCGTTGAAGGCTTCCACCTCGGTGCCGCATTCCAGCGCGAGAAACATCTCGCGCTCCATGTCCTTGTAGAGGCGCCGTGCCTTGGCCGGTAACTCCACGCGGATAACGTTGATGATGGGTTCGGCGATGTCGAAATAGTCCCGGGCATCTAGCGAGAGGCATAGGTCGCGCATACGGTCCTCGATCTGCTCCTGGGCGAACGGCAGCGGGTCCAGGCGTACGGCGTGGCGGTCGTTACCTACCTGAATGGACTGGAACCACCGGGCTTTAAACGCCTCGAAACTGCGCCCCAGGCGCACACCCTTGTCGAGGAACCACGCCTGCCCCCACAGATCCTGCAAGCCGTTGGGGCTGGGCGTACCGGTCAGTTCGATGAAGCGGTCAACCTTGCAGTGGGCAACCCTGGCGAGGGCTTGGGCACGCACTCCGCCCTGACGTAGCCGGAAAGACTTGAGCTTGGTCGATTCATCGGCCACCACTTTGCGAAATGGCCACTTGTCACCGTAGTGCTCGATCAGCCAGGGGAGGTTGTCGTAGTTCGTGGTGTAGACCGTGGCCGGGCACTTGAGCGCGGCGCGGCGTTCAGCCGGCGTGCCAACGACGGCCGACACCTCCACGTTGCGCAGGTGGCCCCACTTCGTTGCCTCGTCGGGCCAGGTGCTCGCGGCCACGCGCAGCGGAGCCAACACCAGGGCCGGGCCGGGCTCGACAAGCTCGAGGATGTCCAGGGCGGTGAGTGCGGAAACCGTCTTACCCATGCCCATGCCTGCCCATACGGCGTTGCGCTGTACATCAAGCACGTGGTCGATCACAGGCTGCTGGTACTCACGTGGAATGAAGGCTTGGCGGGTCATGGCTTCATTTCTTTGGGCGTGTTGGCGGCCACAACCAGCGAGGCCACCCACGTGATGTAGTCGCGCATTTCCTTGCTCATTTACCAAGCCTCCACGTGCCAAATTCGATACGCCAACAGATCGCCCAACACGCGACGACGAGGCACGCCCCGAAGATCATGCCCAGCCAGGTATGCCCAGCACAGCACAGCGCGAACCAGGCGGGCCAATAGACTTGAGCGATTAGCGCGTACCTCATGCCAGCACCTCGTCGACACCTTCGAACGAATCGACGACCTCGACGCGCTGGCCCATGCGGCGCATGCGCTCGTGCTCGCGGATTTGATGCGGCCGGCACTTCTCGCCGGGGGCTTTGAGTTCCACCCATAGGGTTTTTCCCGGGAGCATGGCGAGGCGATCGGGCGCGCCATTGCGCCCGATCCATCTCACCTTGCGTACCTCGCCGCCCAGCGCCTTGACGCGCTCGACGAGGTACTTCTCGATGGCGCTCTCACGCATGGCGGCATTTCCTCCAAGCGTTTTGCCAGGCGACAGCCGGGCCGTAGCCCAAGCCGCGGTACATGCGATACAGGCGCAGCAGTTTCATGGATCAGTCCTTGCGGTAGCGATAGGCTTCAAAGCCTGCCGCGGCGAGCGGTAGGCCGGCAGCCCAGGGGGGATTGGCAGCCATCAGGGCCGCCAGGCGGGTGGCGTTAAATTCGTCGCAGTCCTCGACTTCGGTGAGGTTTTCGTCATGTACCGAGAGGACGATCTGGTAACCGGCCGCCTCGATGGCCGGCATGTTCCCGGCGAGCACATCGCGGCTCGCGGCCTGGGTGACGTTCTCGGCCAGCTTCCCGCCGTAGGTCTTGAGGCGGGACCACTTGCGGCTGTACTGGTTGATGCCCATGTACGAGAGCTTCCCGGCGTCATCCACCTGGGGGCTCGGGTAGCACAGGAACCGGCCGGACGGCAGGCGCATGCGCAGCCAAGCGCCGTCGCGGCGCAGCTTCAACATGCGACAGGTAAAGGTCACCCCCGGGCGCTGCACGGCGAGCACGGCGGCTTCCTGCAAGTCCTTCCAAAATGAGGACACCGCGGGGTGCGCACGGCGCCACAGGCGTTTTAGCGCGTCGCATACGATGAAGGTCTTGGGCTTAAGGCCGAAGTCGCCGAGGCGCTGCTGTGTACGCCAGGCGAGGAATTGCTCGGCCTCGGCAATGATGTCGGCGGGGATACTGGACCATGCTGCTTCGGCCATTGCGTCCAGGTCGATGCCGTAGGTGGCCGCTCCGGTGAGGAAGGCCCCGACACCACCCTCGTAGCCCAGCATCAGTTCCATGACCTTGCCGATCTGCCGCTGATCCTTCTCGACCGAATCGGGCGACACCGCGAAAGCCTTGGCATAGGCCAGCTTGTAGAGATCATGGCCGGTACCGGCGTCGAAATTGCGGAAGGCTTGCAGCTTCCACTCTTCGCCGGCCAGCCAAGCGATCATGCGGCCCTCGATGTTCGACAGGTCGGCGACCACCAGCTTCTTGCCCCTGGGCGCCACGATGCAGCCGCGGATCGCGCTGCTGGTCAGCTCCATGACGTTGCCGAAGAGCAGATCCTCGCAATCTGCTTTCAAGGCCTCGATGCCCTGCTCGATGGCGTCCTGCTTGAGCACGGGGCGCGGCAGGTTCTGCGGCTGGAACAGGCGCCCGGCCCAGCGGCCGGTGCGGCTGGCGCCGTTGAACTGCAGCGTGCCACGCAGGCGGCCGTCGCTGCTCACCCCTTTGGCAAGGGTCTTGTACTTGCTGGTGCTGGTGGTACTGGCCTGCAAGCGGATGGCGAGCAATTCGCGCAGTTCGGCCGGCAAGTCAGGATCGGCAACGCGCCGTTCCAGTGTGCTCTGTTGCATGTCGGGCAGGTCAAGGCCGTAGGCCGCAACCAGGTGGCGTAGCAGCGCGTCGCGCTGGGTGGCCGCCTGCACTACGCCCAGGGTCAGGTCGCTGGTGCGGGCGGCGAGTACCTTCTGCGCACGCTCTACGGCGCGGATGGCCGCGTGGGCGAGCTCGGTATCCATCAACACGCCCCGGTCATTGATCACCTGGTCGAGGTGCCACAGCTCCAGTTCGACCCCTTGGAAGTTCCAGGCCGGCAGTTTCTTGTCGATGGCGCGCATGGCCTCGATGTCAAGCCCGGCGTACTCCATGAATTGGGCCCACTCGACAGGGTGCGTCTCGCGCGTGGCTCGGCGCACCTTGCTGGTAGCCGGGCGCGGCTTGCAGAAGAGCTGGATCAGCTGGCGGCCGGCCTTGTCCTTCGCCTTGTCGGTTGGCACCTTGAGGATGTCGCACAGATCGCCCAGCGAGCCCGGCAGCGAATGCGCCAGGGCCTTGACCATCGTGTCGCGCCAGCGCGGAATCAACGGGCACCACTCGGGCATGGCGTGACGCAAGACGGTGCGGTCGAAGTGGGAGTTGTGGGCGCACACGATGACCTCGGGGTCGCCCAGCGCAGCAGCTAGGTCGTCAGGCATGCGCAGCGTTTCGGTCACGTCCCACACTTTCACGGGGCCATCATCGAGGGCATAGGCGAAAAGCATGACCTCCGCACCTTCGGCGTAAGCGTGGGTGCCGCTGGTGATGGGCACCGCGCTGTAGGTTTCGAGGTCAAGCCAGAGGGTCGTCATGTTCTTTTCCATGTTCGTTTTGCGATGGCCTCCATTCCTATGAGGGCATCGCAAAGCGCCCTGGGCGCAGGGCCCTGGGGAAAGGGTTTAATCGGTGGTCGCGGATCCAGGCGGAACGTAGCCCACCAGTTCGCACAGTGCATCGATGGCAGCCTCCAGGTTCATGAACTGGAACAAGGCTTCGAGGCCCCAGGCTTCAAAGGCGTCATCGGCGGGCTGCTCCTCTTCCAGGTCGGTGAAGGAGATGCCCCGGAAAACGAAGTCGGCGCCGAGCTTGAAGGTCACGGCGTGGTGATTCAGCCGGATAGCGTCCACCTGTAGTCCGTTGGACATGGCTTCGCGCAGGGGGCCTTCGTCACTGCTGGCCTGGATCGTCACCTTCTCGTTGTCCAGGCGCAGCCAGTAGGCGCCCGCAGGCTCGAAGTCGCCGAAGCTGTCCTTACCAGCCAAGTGGTCAGTGAGCCTGGTCGTCAGGCCCTGCTTTAACTCATCCACGTGGATGGTGGTCGTCTCGACGGACCCGACTACCTTTACCAGGTCGGATATCACCCGGGCGGCTAGCTTGTTGCTGCTGGTGGCCAGTACCAGGGCGTGGGTCCCCGGGTTGTAGAAACCGAGCACCACGGTGCTACGGTGGAGGGCCCGGGTCTTCAACTCTGCAAAAACCTCGTCGCGTAGTTCGCGCACCCATTTGCGGCCGGGCCTGTAACCCTCCAGCTCGGCAATTTCGTCGCAACGCTTGGCTAGGGCGGCCTTCACGGCAGCGGCCGGGATGATTTTCTCGTCATAGCGGGTAGCGAATACCCGGATATGACTGCCTGGCAAAGTGCGGACCAGTTCCTGGGTGCCGTCGCCGGCCGGGACGAAGCCGGAGCGGCAGTAGTCATGCTCGCCCAACTCGGTAAAAGCCAGTTCGGTCAGGTGATTAGCCATCAATTCGGCAGTAGCGGGTAGCTTGGCCCGGTACACCCGGGCGCTCTTGATGATGATGTTCATTGAAAGTCCTGACTTAAAAGCCCGGCCCGAAGGCCGGGGAATGTGGCGGTTAAACCAGGTCGTCGGCAGTGGCGCCTTCGGCGATGTCATCGAATTCGTCATCGCTCGCGGCCCCGCCGCCGGCGAAGGCATCGCCGTCGCGGAAGAACTGCACGCCGCGCAGGCTGGCATTCACGCGCTTGCCGTAGTTGTTGTCCTGCGCCCACAGCTCGATGCTGGCGTTGACGTAGCAACCGGCGTAGGGCTTGCCGTCTTGCTCGGTCAGCGGGGTCTTGTCCTTGTCGATGACCAGCGGGCGGGTGGCGCTACGGGCGGACACATACAGGTTGCCGGGGAAGCCGTCGTAGTTGGACTTGAGGTCGCCGTCGTGCAGGGCCACCTTGTCCTGGGCGCGCATTTGCTTGAGGACGGCGTCGGCCTTGGCGCCCCACTTGTCCTTGGCAACCTGCTCAATGGCCTGGTTGAGGGCCTTGACCTGGGGGTCGGCGGGGTCGAGCAGGAAGGAGGCGGAAAACGCCGGCTTGCCCTCGCCGTTCACGGTCTTGGCTTCGAACAGCACCGGGAAGGCCAGGCGCACGTTGTTGAGTTTCACTTTCATGGTCTTACTCCTCGATCTTGAAAAATTGGGGGTACTGCTGTTTGATCCGCTGCGTGGTTTTCTCGATGGCCTTCTGCCGCCGCAGCGGATCGGCAGGGGGGATTTCGGTGGCAGCCGCCATTTGCAGGGCAGCGATGGCCGGGGGCGGGAGCAGTTGGTGAGGGGCCATGGTTTTCATCAGACCAAGTCCTCCACGGGATCGAACTCATCCGCGGTGGCCTGGACCGCGAGGGCCGGGCGCTTGTCGTCAGCTGGGGCAACGCTGGGCTTGCCGTCGGATTGCGTAATGAGGGTTTGCAGCTTCGGCCACTGGCGCGGCCCGATAGCCCCGGCCTTGTGCAGCTTTTCGGCACTGGTCGGGGAAATCAGCGAGAAGTCGTACATCTCTTCCAGCTTCAAGCGCATGCCCTTCATGGCCACCTCAACTTCGGCGTCATTGCTCCAGCGGCGGGCACCGCGCCGACCCTCCACCAGCTTGAAGCCAGGTACCTCGCGCCCCGCCAGCAGTTCTATCTCGGCCGCCGCGCGGATGGCTTTGCACCAGCCCTCCACCAGATCTACGGCGCCCAGCAGGTTGCCCAGCGTGGCGTTATCAAAGGCACGGTGGATGGCGTGTTCGATCTGCGGAACCACGGGCGCGGAGGTATCGACGAAGTCATCGGCAACGGTGGTCAGCACCTGGTTGGCGAGAGCTGGGCACTTGGCCTTCGCCTTGCAAAAGCGGCACTGATCGGAGCCCGGGGCGAGGTACTTCTCGTGCAGGGCCTGATAGTTGCCGTGGTATTCGACGGCAGCGAAGCAGCGCTCGGCGCCGCGCGTGACCTTCTGGCCGAAGTCACGCAGGGCCTCGACCGGGCAATCCCATTCCGCGATGTGGTCGAGCCGGGGCTGCACAATGACCATGCGCGCCCGCTTGAAGTTGCCCAGGAACTCGTACTCGCCCAGGGCGGCCAGCGCGTAAATCTGCAACTGCTCGTTCGCGTCGGCATCGACCTTGACGCCCCGGCCATACTTCAAATCGACGATGACCAGTTCCTCACCGGCCAGGATGACCGCGTCGGACGTGCCCTTGGCGCCGGGCTCCTTGGTGATGGCCTCGATGCTCAAGCGCTGCTCGACCATCAACTCGCCACCGATGGCGCGCACATAGTCGAGGTACTTTTGCACGTGGCCGGCCATGTCCTCGGTGACTTCCCAGCCCTTGCCATTCACCTGGATGACACGGCCCAGGTAGGCGCTGGCGTCGTTGCCGTTGGTCAGGGCCATGGCCGCCAGTTCGTGCGCAGCGGTGCCCTCGTCGGCGAACTCGCTGGATTCGTCCGGGCACGTGGCCTCAAGGGCGACGCTGCCGGGGCAGTGCATCCAGCGGTGCGCGCTGCTGGGTGAAAGTTTGGCGTGCTCGCTCATTCGGCCACCTCGTTCTCGGTTTCGACTTCGACGAACTCGCCGGAAGCGTTGAGGGAGTACCAGGCGTCGGGCTTGATGCCGTTCTCGCCCACCTTGCTGGCGCGGATGTGGATCAGGCGGCCGTCGTTCTCGTCGCGGTAGCAGAGGACAATGGCGTTGCCAGCGGTAGCGCGGGCACGGCCTTGGATGCCAAGCGAGGCCGCCACGGATTCGGTGCCTTTCACCTCGGCCGCCGACCGGTTGCCCGTGTTCGTGGCCGCCGACCGGTTGCCCGTGTTCGTGGCCGCCGAC
>NZ_JAJTBG010000002.1 GCF_021287045.1 Oryzomicrobium sp.
GCCGCGCAAGTTCTACAGCGCCGATCCCAGTTCCCCCACCGAGGGAATGATCGGCTCCCGCTCCTGAGCCCTACCGCCTTACTCCCGGCCCAGGCCCCTCACCTCATCTCCGCCCGTCCCGCCATGCGCCTGCACCCCGTACTGCTCGCCCTGGCAGGGTTTGCCGTCCTGACCCTGTCCGCCCCGACCCGCGCCGAGGAAGGCCCAACGCCCGCGACGCCCCCGTCCTCACCTGCCGCCGCCCCCGCGCCTATCGCCGAAGCGGCGCCCCAGGCCGGCCATGAAGGAAGCGGCGAGGGTGGGACAAGTGAAGAACTCCCCGCCGCGGCCGCCGAACCCCACCTGAAGGTGGTGGACCCGGCCCGCCTCGGCTACGCCTTCGACCGCCCCCGGGTGCTGGCCCAGCAGCGCATCTTCGGCATCGCCCGGGCCACCGCGCAACTGGCGAGCCTGTGCGAGGTGGAAGTCGAGAACGACGATGCCCGGGAAGCGGCCCGGGACGCCTACGCCGCCTGGAACGAGCGCAACGCCGCGCCGGTCCACGAAGCCGAGGCGGCCCTGGCCCGGTATTACTTCGGCCCCAACGCCCACCTGGCCAGCAGCGACGACATCGCCGCCGCCCTGCGCCTGCCCGCCGCGCTCAAGCTAGACGACGCGGAACTGGGCGCGGCCTGCGCCACCCTGCCCCAGGCCCTGGAAGGCCCCCGCTACGACCTGGTGGCCAACCTGGAACGGGCCCGCAACTTCACCCTGAGCGAGGCCGCCGAAACCCTGGCCGCCGTGGTGGACACCTGCCGCCCCCAGCTCCCCGACACGGCCCGGGACGCCCTGGATGAACGCTACGCCCGCTGGCAGGAACGCAACGGCGAGACCGCCGACGACGCCCGTGCCGGTCTTGCCGCCGCCCTGGCCGCCGAACTGGCGGACGACAAGGCCCGGGGCGGGGAGCTGGCGGACGGTGCCGAGGGCGACCCGCTGGTGCCCTGGCACAACGAAATCCGCCGCCGCGCCCGGGACTTCGCCCGCCAGCCGGCCTTCTGCGACGGCCTGGCCGACCAGGTGGACGGCCCCCGCTTCGACCTGACTCAACTGTTTGCCGACCGGCCCCTCTGATTCTTCCCGATCGCCCATGACCACTGCCCACGACGACGCCCTGCCCAGCCAATCCCCGGACTCCGCCGACCGGGACGACGATTTCCCCAAACGCCGCTCGATCCGCAGCTTCGTGCTGCGCCAGGGCCGCATGTCCAAGGCCCAGGAACGCCATTACGAGCAGGACATGCCGCGCCTGGGCGTGCCCTACGCCGCTGCCCCCCTCGACCTGGCCGCCCTGTACGGCCGCCGCGCCCCGGTGGTGCTGGAAATCGGCTTCGGCATGGGCGATTCCACCGCCGCCATCGCCGCCGCCCACCCGGAAATCGACTACCTGGGGGTGGAAGTGCACCAGCCCGGCGTCGGCAGCCTGCTCAAGCACGTCGCCGACCGCCAGCTGAGTAACGTGCGCATCTGCCAGCACGACGCCGTGGAGGTGTTGCAGAACATGATTCCCGAGGGCGCCCTGGCCGGCGTTCACGTGTTCTTCCCCGACCCCTGGCACAAGAAGCGCCACCACAAGCGCCGCCTGATCCAGGGCCCGCTGGTGGCCCTGATCGCCAGCCGCCTCGCCCCCGGCGGCTACCTGCACTGCGCCACCGACTGGGAGGAATACGCCCAGCAGATGCTGGAGGTGCTGTCCGCCGAACCAACCCTGGCCAACACCGCCCCGGCCGGTGGCGACGGCTACGCCCCGCGCCCCGAGTACCGGCCCCTGACCAAGTTCGAAAACCGGGGCCTGAGGCTCGGCCACGGGGTGTGGGACCTGGTGTTCCGCAAGGGGTGAACAACAGCATCGCGCACCAGCGCTTCACCCAAAAAAAGACCCCGCCGCAGCGGGGTCTTTTTTTGGGTCCGGAGACCGCTTACTGTGCCGGCTGCAACGCAGCACGCACGCTCTTGGCCAGCTCGGTCATACCCTTGCTGACGATCTCCTGCCAGGCACTCTCGGTAGCCGCCTGGCGCGAATCCTCGGCTTCCGCCGTCACCACCTTGCCACTTTGCAGGACGGGCAGGGGCGCATCCAGCTTGACCTCGGAACGATGGCTCATGGTGATCGACCAGAAGCCCGGGGTAAACCAGGCCCAGAACTGCCGGGCATCCGCCGTGACCGGGATAGCCTGCTCGAACCCGGCGTCACCGGGCACCAGCACGCGATAGCCGGAAGCGCGGAAGCCCTCGGCCACGGCATCGCTGACAAGGTTGGCCGCCGTCTTGTTCTCGGGCAGCAGAACGTCACCCAACGCTTTGCCGTAGCCATTGCGCTTGCGGGCGATGGCCCGGGCCTTGATCTTGTCGTCCGTCGGCTCGCTCGGATCCAGGGACGGAGTGGAGGGTTCGCTCGGCGCCTTCTCGAAGACCCGGGCATCAACCACTTTTTCGATACGCACGGCCTTCCCCTGCACCGGGTTGGCGCTGGCGGCAATACTCGGATCGACCACACTGCGCGAGGTGGCGCAGCCCGTCAGAGCGACGGTGGCGATCATTGCCATGGACAACAGCAGACGAGACAGATACACAACTTTCCCCTTTTTTTGTTGATTGAATGGATAAAGCCCCACATCGGCACGGCGGCATGCCAATGCCAAAAGCATGGAACTTCGACATCCTACCCGGTGCCACCCACCCGGGCCAGGGGATTGTTTAGACCAGCAGGAACGCCGCCATGGCCACCAGGGTCGGCGGCAGGGCGGCGAGGAACAGGCCCAGGGGATGGACCGCGCTTTCCGGGAAGCTGCCCTTGAGGATCGACAGGCCCGCCGGGTTGGGGGCGTTGGCGATCACCGTCAGGCCGCCGCCGCTGACCGCGCCGGCCACCACGGCATACTTGAATTCCGGCGACAGGCCGTCCACCAGGGAGGCCAGATAGGTGAGCGCGGCGTTGTCGGTGACGGCGGTGAGGGCCGTGGCGCCGAAATACACCGAGGTGGCGTCCATGCGCAGCAGCAACGGCTGCAGCCACCACTGCTGCAGGCCGCCGAGGATCACCAGGCCGGCCAGGAAGCAGGCCACCAGCAGGGCCTCCTTGAGCATCAACCGGTCCTGGTAGGCCGGATAGGCGGACACCACGCCGAAGAAGAGCAGCAGCAGGCCCAGGAACACCGGCGGATGGTGAGCGAACACCACCACCCCGGCGAGCAGCAGCAGGTGCAGCAGGATCACCGGCCAGGGTACCGCGTCGCTGCCGTCGCCGTCCGTGCCATCCTTGGCGTCCGGCGTCAGCCGGGCCAGTTCGGCGCGGAAGAGCAGGGTCAGGACCAGGGCGTTGACCGCCACCGCCAGGCCGGCGCGCAGGCCGAATTCCTTCAGCATGTAGGCCAGGTCCCAACCCCAGGCCCCGGCCACCATCAGCACCGGCGGCGCCGCGTAGGGGGTCAGGGTGCCGCCGATGGAGACGTTGACGAACAGGACGCCGACGGTGGCGTAGAGGAAGCGGGTGGAGACGCCGGGACGGAAGAAGCGGTCGCGCAGCAAAAGGGCAGCCAGAGTCATGGCCGCCGGCTCGGTGATGAGGGAACCGAGCAGGGGGATCAGGAACAGGGCGGTGAAGTATAGGGCCGCCGCCGGTGGCAGGGGCAGCAACCGGGCGAGGGCCAGGGACAGGCCCCGGGCCGCGACCAGGATGGGCCGGCTGCCGGCCACCACCATGATGGCGAAGACGAACAGGGGCTCGGTGTAGTTGCGCGAATCCAGGTAGTCGGTCATCGCCGCCGTGCCCTGGAGGGCGAACAGGGCCACGGCCAGGACCAGAGCCCACAGGCCGAAGACGATCTCCACCTCGCCGAGCAGGTGCCACAGACCGGCGTGGCGCGGGTGGCGGTGGGCGAGCTGCTCAAAGTAGCCGGTGGAAAAGGTGTGCACCAGGGCCAGGACAAACAGGGCCGTGGCGATGATCTGCAGGGTGGTGGGGGATCCGGACATGGAGGCTCCAGCAACGGCTACCGCGTAAGGAATAGCTTGCAACTATGCCCCCATTCCCGCTGCCCCGCTGTAACGGGCTGTGGCCGGGGCCAAGGCCGCTCCGGCCCCGTTGCGCTTACCCCTCGGCCTGGCGGCGGCGCAGCAGTTCGGCCAGGGGCCCGGGCAAGGCCGCCAGCAGCCGGCCGCGCCAGGCATCCTGGTGGCGCTGCCAGACCAGGCCCAGGGCGATGATGCCCAGGCCGAGCAGGGTCAGGGCGAAGGGGAAGAGCAGGCTGTCGCGGAATACCCGGTGGGCCAGGTAGCCCAGGTAGAAAGCCAGGCCCAGGCCGCCGAACACCGCGTAGGCGCGGCGCACCAGCACCGTGCCTACGGCAATCAGACCCAGGTTGATCAGGGCGTAGGCGAAGCGCCCCCACTCGCTGCCGCTATCCAGGCTGGACAGACCGCCCCAGAAGGCCAGCAGCCCGGCCAGGTGCAGCCAGAAGGCGAAGTCCTCGCCGGGCCGGGCGAAGCGGCTGCGCAGATCCACCCACAAGGCCAGGCCCAGGGTGAGCAGGCCGAAAACCAGCGAGAACTGCTCGCGGAAGCGCCAGCCGTCGGTCCAGCCGAGGCCGTCCAGCTCCGGGCTGGCGAGCAGCAGGGCGGCCAGGTCCATGCTCATGTACCAGAGGGTCACCGCCACCGGCATCACCATGAAGGGCAGGCGCAGCCGTTGCAGCAGGCCGGCGCCGACGGCCAGGGTGACCACCTCCAGGGTCAGCCATACCGGGTCGATGCGCGAGTGGTACTGGGAATAGTCGTGGCCGAGGAAATCGACGCCCAGGGCGAGCAGCAGTCCGTAGGCGGCCAGGGGCACCAGCACCACCACCAGGGTGGCCAGGATGCCCGCCGGCACGCGCAGCCCCCGGCCGAGGAAGTGGGTCGCCACCTTGTAGGCGGCCCCGGCGTAGAGGGCCGCGATCAGGGCCATGCCCGCCCCGCCCAGCTGGGCGAAGCCGACGGTGAGGAACAGGCTGGCGGCGCCGATGGCGAGCATGCCCCCCAGGTAGTAGAGGATGTGGGCGGCCTTGAAGCGCGCGCCGCCGGACTCCCCCAGCACCGGCGCGGCGGCGCCGGCCGGCTGCCGCAACCGTGCGGCGAGGAATTCGGCCAGGGGCGCCGCCTGCTGGCGGGCGAGCAGCCCGGCGGCGACGGCCTCGTCGAGCAGGGGGGCGATGTCGGTGGTGCAACCTAGCGCACTGCCAGCCCCATTTCCCCCTCCATTCCCCGCCGTACCGCCCACCGGAGGATTAGCGGACTGGCCGGCGACAGCGGATGCGGGATGATGCGTGAACTCTGGGGAGGAATCGGGGAAGGTCATGGCCCGGGCTCGATGCTTTTGGAATGCCCGCACCCTACCACCCGCCGCCGGGAGCGTCACCCCGCCCGTGGCGCCGGCCCGTCGCCCTGGGGCTAGGGCAGAAAGCGTTGCAGCAGGGTGTTGAGGAAGCGCCGGCCCCGGGGGGTCGGGGCGATCCATTCCAGTTGGCCCTCGCCGGCCGGGCGGAAATCGCGTACCAGCAGGCCGTCGGCCTGGGCCGCCTCCAGCTGCCGGGCGATGGTCAGCAGGGGCAGGCCGGTGCGTTCCTGGAACAGGCGGGCATCGAAGCCGTCGTTGAGGCGCAGGGCGTTCATCAGGAACTCGAAGGGCAGCTCTTCCGCCACCACCCACTCGTCGCTCTGCACCGCCTCGCCGAGCGGCGCCTTGGCCAGGTAATCCCGAGGGCTCTTCCAGCGCATCTGGCGGCGGATGCCCTCGTGGCTGGAGAGCTTGCCGTGGGCGCCGGCGCCGATACCCAGGTAGTCGCCGAAGGTCCAGTAGTTGAGGTTGTGCTGGCAGCGGTAGCCGGCTTTGGCGAAGGCCGAAGTCTCGTAATGCTCATAGCCGGCGGCGGCCAGGCGTGCCTCCACGGCCTCCTGCATGTCGGCGGCCACCTCGTCGTCGGGCAGGTCCGGCGGCGGGGTATGGCCGAAGGCGGTGTTCGGCTCCAGGGTCAGGTGGTAGGCCGACAGGTGGGGCGGGGCGAAGGACAGGGCCGTGTCCAGGTCGGTCCGGGCCTCGTCCAGGGTTTGACCGGGCAGGCCGTACATCAGGTCCAGGTTGAAGCGTTCGAAGTGGCGGGCGGCCAGCTCGATGGCGGCCCGGGCCTCGTGATCGTCGTGGATGCGCCCCAACGCCTTGAGGTGGCGCGGGTTGAAGCTCTGGATGCCCAGGGACAGTCGCGTCACCCCGGCGGCGGCGAAGGCGGCGAACTTGCCGGCCTCGGCGGTGCCCGGATTGGCCTCCAGGGTGATCTCGGCCCCCGGAGTCAGGGGCAGTCGCGCCCGCACCGCGCCGAGCAGCCGCTCCAGGGCGGCGCCGGAAAGCAGGCTGGGGGTTCCGCCGCCGATGAAGATGGTGCCCACCGGCCGCCCCCACACCAGGGGCAAAGCTGATTCCAGGTCGGCGATCAGGGCATCGACGTAGGCGTCCTCGGGAATCTCGCCGACGCCGCCCCGGGGCTCGTGGGAGTTGAAGTCGCAGTAGGGACACTTGCGCACGCACCAGGGCACGTGGATGTACAGCGACAGGGGCGGCGGGGCGACCAGGCCGGAGGCAGCGGGGCCGGACGCGGAAGTGGCACCTCCCCGGGAAGCCGCGCCATTGCTGGCGCTCAGGGGAATGACCTTGGGAAGCGGCATGACTACTCGATCTACAGAGGGGCTGCCTGGAGAGTGCCTATTGGCGCGGCTCTCCGAGGCATGGCCCGGTGTTGCATTGCGGACTTACAGCGGATGGCGCTTCAGCTTGTCCAGCAGCAGCGCCATGGCCTGGCCCCGGTGGGACAGGCGGTTCTTGGTCGCGGCGTCCAGTTCCGCGACGCTCTGGCCCAGTTCGGGGATGAAGAAGTAGGGATCGTAGCCGAAGCCTTCTTCGCCCCGGGGGGCGTCGAGCAGTTCGCCGTGCCACTCGCCCTCGGCGATGATCGGCTGGGGGTCGGCGGCGTGGCGCACCAGCACCAGCACGCTGACGTAGTGGCCGCGCCGGTCGGCCTGGCCTTGCAGATCGGCGAGCAGCTGGGCGTTGTTGCGCGCATCCGACTTCTCGCCGCCGGCGCGCAGCTGGGCGTAGCGGGCCGACTGGACGCCGGGGGCGCCGCCCAGGGCGGCGACACACAAGCCGGAATCGTCGGCGATGGCCGGCAGGCCGGTCAGCCGGGCGGCGTGGCGGGCCTTGGCCAGGGCGTTCTCGACGAAGGTGTCGAAGGGCTCCTCGGCCTCGGGCACTCCCAGGGCGCCTTGGGGCACCAGTTCGATGCCCAGGGGCGTCAGCAGGGCCGACATTTCCTTCATCTTCTTGGCGTTGTTGGAGGCGAGCACCAGGCGCATGGCGGTCCCCTTACTTGTCCGCGCCGGCGGCGGCGATGGCTTCCTGCTGCACCGCCACCAGGGTGGCGATGCCGGCCTCGGCCAGGTCGAGCAGGGTGGTCATCTGGGCCCGGGTGAAGGGCTTGCCCTCGGCGGTGCCCTGGACTTCGACCAAGCCCTTGCCGCCGGTCATGATCACGTTCATGTCGGTGTCGCAGGCCGAATCTTCCGGGTAGTCCAGATCAAGCACCGGCGCGCCGCCGACGATGCCCACGGACACGGCGGCGACGTGGTCCTTGACCGGGTTGGCGGCGATCTTGCCGGCCTGCTTCAATTTCTCGCAGGCTTCCCAGAGGGCCACCCAGGCACCGGTGATGGCGGCGCAGCGGGTGCCGCCGTCGGCTTGCAGCACGTCGCAGTCCAGGGTGATCTGGCGCTCGCCCAGGGCGGCCAGGTCGGTGACGGCGCGCAGGGAGCGGCCGATCAGGCGCTGGATTTCCTGGGTGCGGCCGGTCTGCTTGCCCTTGGCCGCTTCCCGGGCGGTGCGGGTGTGGGTGGAGCGGGGCAGCATGCCGTATTCGGCGGTGACCCAGCCCTGGCCCTTGCCGCGCAGGAAGGGCGGCACGTTCTCTTCGACGCTGGCGGTGCACAGCACCCGGGTGTCGCCCATCTCGATCAGCACCGAGCCTTCGGCGTGGCGGGTGAAGGCGCGGGTGAGGCGCACGGGGCGGAGCTGGTCGGGCTGGCGCTGGCTGGGACGCATGGGATTCCTTTCGCGAAACGGAGCAGGCGCGCCGGGCCGGATGCCGGGCGCGCCGCAAATGGGGTGATTCTACGGCTTGGCGTACTTGTCGATGGCGGAGCGGATTTCGGCGATGGCGCGCTCGATCTCGTCGTCGGACAGGTCGGGCCGGCCATCGTCCTGGCGCCGCCCCAGGGGGCCGAGCTGGCCCATCTGGGTGTGCACCTCGCCCTGGGCCATGGCCTGGGTCTGGATGGAGCTGGACGGATCGTCGGAGTAGCTGTCCTCCCAGCGCACGGCGATCATCGACAGGTTGTCGCCGTGGGGGCCGCCACGCTGCTCGGCCATGTTCATCAGCACCGGTACGGCCTGCATCAGGTTGGCGTCGCCGAGCACGGCGTTCATGGTGTCGCCGGAAACGCTGCTCCACAGGCCGTCGGTGCACAGCACCAGCAGGTCGCCTGCCTCCATGGGGGTCTTGCGCGAGAAGGTGATTTCCGGGGCCTCGAAGCCCCCCAGGCAGGTGTAGATCTTGTTGCGGTCCGGGTGGATGGCGGCCTGGGCCTCGTTGATCAGGCCGTCGTCGAGCATCAGCTGGACCCGGGAATGGTCCTTGGTCACCGACGCCACCCGGCCCCGGCGCAGGTGGTAGAGGCGCGAGTCGCCGGCGTGGGCCCAGTAGGCCACGTTGTCCTGGACGATGCAGGCGACGCAGGTGGTGCGCGGCGAATCCGACAGGCCGTGGGCCACCGAGTAGTCGATGATCGCCTCGTGGGCGTTGTTGAAGCCGCGTTGCAGGAACAGGAAGGGATCGTCGATGGAGGGCTTGGCCTCGCGCTGGAACACGTCCATCAGGTACTGGACGGCCAGCTGGGCGGCGACCTCGCCGTGGTGGTGGCCGCCCATGCCGTCGGCCACCACCGTCAGCAGGGCGTCCCGGGAATAGCTGTAGGCGATCCGGTCTTCGTTGTTGCGCCGCTGTCCGACGCGGCTTTCCTGGTAGATGGTGAATTTCATCGCGTGCTGTTCTTGCGGAAGCGGTCCACCAGCTGCGAGAGCCAGGAGGCTCGCTTGGTGGCGAGCTGGGCCGGGTCGGGGGTTTCGGTCAGGGCCTTTTGCAGGGCGAAGCAGCTTTGCGGCCGGTAGAGATGGTTGAGGCACAGGCACCAGTCGATGGTTTCCAGCAACTGGTCGGAGAACTGGCCCTCGAAGCGGGCCATGGCCGGCACCAGGTGATCCTTGCGCATCCGCTCGTCCGCCGCCTGGGGGGCGTTGCCGGCCAGGCAGGCGTACATCGAGGCCCCCACCGAGTAGATGTCGCTCCAGGGGCCGAGCAGCTCCCGGTTCTGGTAGTGCTCGGGGGAGGCGAAGCCCGGGGTGTACATGGGCTTGAGCATGGGCGAGTCGCTGGCCAGGGTCTGGCGCGCCGCGCCGAAGTCGATCAGCACCGGGGTGTTGTCGGTGCGCAGGTAAACGTTGGAGGGCTTCAGGTCCAGGTGCAGCAGCTTGTGGCTGTGCACCTCGCGCAGGCCGTTGAGCAGGCGCACGAACACGCCGCGGATGAATTTCTCGGTGAGCTTGCCCCGGTGCTTGTGGATCACGTCCTGAAGGGTGCGCCCCTCTTCATAGGCCATGACCATGTAGACCGTGTCGTTGGCGCGGAAGAAGTTGAGCACCCGCACCACGTTGGGGTGGGACAGCCGGGCCAGGGCCCGGCCTTCCTCGAAGAAGCACTTCATGCCGTAGCGGAAGGCCGGCAGGTGCTCGGACGACACGCTCGGCCGGGTTTCGCCCTCGCCGCGCAGGGCCAGGCTGGCGGGCAGGTATTCCTTGACCGCCACCTGGCGCCCTTCCCCGTCCGTCGCCAGGTAGACGATGGAAAAGCCGCCCACCGACAGCTGCCGCTCGATGCGGTAGCCTTCGAAGGAAAAGCCGGGAACGAGGGCGACGTTGGCTTGTTGGGCCATTCAGGAAGGGGCTATGATGAAAAAAATAGGGAAAATCGGGGACTTCGGCGTCTAATTCGGTTTTTTTCGTATAAGCACAGGGTTTCGCCCGCCGACCCACGGACGGCGCGGCCCGGCGATCGATAATCCGGCGCTTTTCCAGCGCTTTCCACCGGCGAACCTCGGCCAACTGGCGGCGATCGGCGGCGGAACGGCAGCGAATCCCCTGATGCCGGCCATTGTCCGGGCCCGACCCTTCCCTGTAAAGGCGCGAGGCGACGGGCGGTCCACGGGACCATCCGCGGCACCGTCATCGCCCGTTCACCCGACGCGGGCCCCGATCCCCTATCCTTCCCCTGTCTTCCCACCTTTTTCGAGTTAATCCCATGATCGCCAGCATGACGGGCTACAGCGCCCGGGTCCGTGACATCGGCCGGGGCGCCCTGCACCTGGAACTGAAGAGCGTCAACAGCCGCTTCCTCGACCTGTTCTTCCGCCTCGGCGACGAGGTGCGCGGCTTCGAGCCCCTGCTGCGCGAGCGCATCGCCGCCAAGGTCAGCCGCGGCAAGCTCGAATGCCGGCTGTACTTCGTCCCCGCCGCCACGGTGTCGGCCCAGGAACCCAACGGCGAGGCCATCGCCCGCCTGGTGCGCTGGCAGAGCCTGGTCCAGTCCCACTCCCCCGATGCGCCCCCCCTGTCCACCGGCGAAATTCTGCGCTGGCCCGGGGTGTTCGCCGAAGAGAGCCTGGACGGCGAGGCCCTGGCCGCCGCCGTCGGCACCCTGATCGACGAGGCCCTGGTGGATTTCACCGCCAGTCGCCGCCGCGAGGGCGACAAGCTGGCCGCCATGATCCGCGAGCGCACCGCCCGCATCCGCGAGATCGTCGCCCTGGTGGAACCGGAAATGCCCGCCGCCCAGGCCGCTCTGGAAGAGAAGCTGCGCCAGCGCCTGCTCGACGCCCTGGGCGACGCCTCCCGGGTGGACGACGACCGCATCCGCCAGGAGATCGTCCTCTACGCCACCAAGGTGGACGTGGCCGAGGAACTGTCGCGCCTGCGCACCCACGCCGACGAGGTGGACCGCATCCTCAAGACCGGCGGCGCCAGCGGCAAGCGCCTCGACTTCCTGATGCAGGAACTCAACCGGGAAGCCAACACCCTGGGTTCCAAGGCCGCCACTCCGGTGGTCACCTCCACCAGCATGGAACTGAAACTGCTCATCGAGCAGATCCGGGAACAGGTGCAGAATCTGGAGTGAGCCGGCAGCGACCGGCCCCACCCCAACCCCGGAGGAGTCTTGCCATGCCCCAGCCGTTGACCGCCGTCCTGGCCCGCGCCGTTTCCATCCGCCGCGCCGCGCAGTTTCTGCTGCTCGCCTTCGCGGCCGTCCTGGCCCTGGCCGCCCCCGCCGCCCAGGCGGGGCCGGACGATCCCTCGCGCTTCGACGGCAGCCCCCTGGGGGCCCAGAAGGCGGTATACCACTTCAACTACGAGAAGCCGGAAGACCTGCTGCAAGGCCTGGGCTACTTGCAGAATCACCTGCGTGGGCTGAAGGAATTCGGTGACCTCAAGCATTCCCACCTGGTCATCGTCGCCCACGGCAACGAACTGCACATGCTGTCGCGCCTCAACCGGGGGGCCTACCCGGACATCTACGACAAGCTCAAGGAACTCACCGACCAGGGCGTAACCATCCGCATCTGCCGCAACGCGGCCGCCGCCCGGGGCTACAAGCCAGGCGACTTCTACGACCTGGCCACCGTGGTGCCCGCCGCCATGACCGACCTGGCCAAGTGGCAGGCCGCCGGCTACGCCTACATTTCCGGCGACGCGATCCGCCGCACCACCCGCCAGGATTTCCTCGCCAAGCATCCGGAAGTCATCGACTGACCTTCGCGACGCCCTTTCTCCCCGGAGCCCATCCCGCCATGACCGGTACCCAGCCCCCCGGCACCCTGTTCGTCGTCGCCGCCCCCTCCGGGGCGGGCAAGACCACCCTCACCCGCATGCTGTTGCAGAACGATCCGGGCATCCGCCTGTCGATCTCCTACACCACCCGGGCGCCACGCCCCGGCGAGGAGAACGGCACAGCCTACCACTTCGTGAACGTGCCGACCTTCCTGGCCATGGTCGAGCGCAAGGAATTCCTCGAATGGGCCGAGGTGCACGGCAACTACTACGGCACCTCCCGGGTGTGGATCGAACAGGAGATCGCCGCCGGCCGCGACGTGCTGCTGGAAATCGACTGGCAGGGCGCCCAGCAGGTGCGGCGCTTCTTCCCGGCCTGCGTCGGCATCTTCATCCTGCCGCCGTCCACCGCCGAACTGGCGCGGCGGCTGGCCGGCCGGGGCACCGATTCCGAGGAAGTAATCGCCCGCCGCCTGGCCGCCGCCCGGGACGAGATGCGCCATGTGGGCGAGTTCGACTATGTTATTATTAACAATGAGTTGCAATCGGCTTTTGCCGACCTGCAAGCCGTGGTCCGCGCTGCGCGGCTGAGCCTCGAACGGCAGCGCGCCCGCCACGGCGCCCTCTTCACCAACCTGCTGGAAAGCTGAGAAAACCGGATTTTTCCTGCAATTCGCCGCTTTTCGTTGCTTTTTCCCACCCGATCACAGGAACCTCCATGGCCCGCATCACCGTCGACGATTGCCTTGACCGCATCCCCAACCGCTTCCAGATGACCCTGGCCGCCACCTACCGCGCCCGCCAGATCGCCAACGGCGCCACCCCCATGGTCGAGGAAGACAAGGACAAACCCACGGTCATCGCCCTGCGTGAAATCGCCGAAGGCAAGGTCGGCGCCGAAGTCCTCAACCGCGGCCAGGCCTAAGCGCACGTCCTGACGCATCGGGCGAGAGCGGATCAATGGAAACACCCACCGCCCCTCCTCGCCCCTCCGCACCCGCCCCCGCCGCGCCTGCTACACCTCCCGCGGCGGCGGCGGACATCCCGGGGGCCGCCAGCCGCCCCCTGGGCGCGCCGGTCAGCACCCCGCCGGCGGAAAAGACCTACCCGCCCTTCCCCCTGGACGATCCGGCCTACCTGGTCTTCATCGACAGCCTGGATTACCTCAAGCCGGAGGACGTGGCCAAGGTCAAGGAGGCCTTCGCCTACGCCGAGGTGGCCCACCGCAGCCAGCGGCGGGTATCCGGCGAGTCCTACATCACCCACCCCCTGGCCGTGGCCGGGGCCGTGGCCGAGTGGCGGCTCGACGCCACCGCCATCATGGCCGCCCTGCTCCACGACGTGCTGGAGGACACCGGCGCCTCCAAGGCCGAGCTGACCGAGCGCTTCGGCAAGCCAGTGGCGGACCTGGTGGATGGCCTCTCCAAGCTCGACAAGATCGAGTTCTCCTCCTACCAGGAAGCCCAGGCGGAAAACTTCCGCAAGATGCTCCTGGCCATGGCCCGGGACATCCGGGTCATCCTGATCAAGCTCACCGACCGTCTGCACAACATGCAGACCCTGGGCAGCATGCGGCCCGACAAGCGCCGCCGCATCGCCAACGAGACCCTGGAAATCTACGCTCCGATCGCCAACCGGCTGGGGCTGAACAAGGTCTATCGGGAGTTGCAGGACCTGTCCTTCATGAACCTGCACCCGATGCGTTTCGGCGTGCTCAAGAAGGCGGTCAAGGCGGCCCGGGGCAACCGACGCGAGCTGCTCACCCGCATCCTCGACGGCATCCAGGGCAAGATGAAGGACCACCGCATCGACGCCCAGGTGTTCGGCCGGGAAAAGAGCCTGTACTCGATCTACAAGAAGATGGTCGAGAAGCGCCTGACCTTCTCCCAGGTGCTCGACATCTACGGTTTCCGTGTGGTGGTGTCCGACGTGCCCACCTGCTACCTGGCCCTGGGCGCCCTGCACAGCCTGTACAAGCCCCTGCCGGGCAAGTTCAAGGACTACATCGCCATCCCCAAGGCCAACGGCTACCAGTCCCTGCACACCACCCTGATCGGCCCCTACGGCACCCCCATCGAGGTGCAGATCCGCACCGAGGAAATGCACCACCTGGCCCAGGAAGGCGTGGCCTCCCACTGGCTGTACAAGGAAGAGGCCGACGGCAGCAGCGCCGAGTTGCAGAACCAGACCCACAAGTGGCTGCAGTCCCTGCTGGAATTGCAGAACACCGCCGGCGATTCGGCCGAGTTCTACGAGCACGTCAAGATCGACCTGTTCCCGGACGAGGTGTACGTGTTCACCCCCAAGGGCAAGATTCTCACCCTGCCCAAGGGTGCCACGGCGGTGGACTTTGCCTACGCGGTGCACACCGACATCGGCAACCGCTGCGTCGCCGCCAAGATCAACTACGAGCTGGCGCCGCTGCGCACCGAGTTGCAGAACGGCGACCAGGTGGAAATCGTCACCGCCGCCCACGCCAACCCCAACCCGTCCTGGCTGTCCTACGTCAAGACCGGCCGGGCGCGCAGCAAGATCCGCCACTTCCTCAAGACCCAGCAAAACGAGGAATCCGCAGCCCTGGGCGAGCGCCTGCTCAACCAGGAGCTAAAGTCCCTGGGCGTGGAGCCCTCCGACGTGCCCGCCGCCGCCTGGGACGAGCTGATGCGCGAATCGGGCAACAAGCCGATCCAGGAAATCTACGCCGACATCGGCCTGGGCAAGCGCCTGGCCTCGGTGGTGGCGCGCCGCCTGATGTCCCGGGAGGACGTCGGCAACGACGACATCCGCCCCGGGCCGATCGTCATCCACGGCACCGAGGGCATGGCGGTCACCTTCGCCACCTGTTGCCGCCCCATCCCCGGCGACCCCATCGTCGGCTCGATCCGCAAGGGCCAGGGGCTGGAAATCCACACCCACGACTGCCCGATGATCCGCAAATCGCGCCGCCTCGAACCGCAAAAGTGGATCGACGTGGAATGGGCCGCCCAGCCGGGCAAGCTGTTCGACGTGCGCATCCGGGTCGAGGCCCAGCACCAGCGCGGCGTGCTGGCCAAGATCGCCACCGAGATCGCCGAGGCCGGTTCCAACATCGAGAACGTGAGCATGGAAGAGGGCAGCGGCGGGCTGTACACCTCGATCCAGTTCACCATCCAGGTCGCCCACCGGGTGCACCTGGCGGCGGTGATGCGCGGTCTGCGCCATATCCCCGAAGTGATCCGCATCAACCGGGAGCACGAAGGGGACGACCCCCACACCAGCGCGCCCTTCTCGCCCTACGCCAAGCACTGAGGCGAACGGGCAGGCGGACGGCCCCGCCCCCGCCCGCCGGCGGCAACCGCGCCGTCCGGTGCGGCGCTCCACCCAATCCCCACCTTCCCGCCGGCATGCCGGCCGCCCCGGCCGGGCCACTTCCCGTTAAGATTCCCTCTTGCGCGATGCGCGTTGCACGTCAGGAGGTTTCCATGCAGGTCCTCGTCCTCGGCGCCGGCGTGGTGGGCACCACCAGCGCCTGGTTTCTCGCCGCCGCCGGCCACCAGGTCACCGTCATCGACCGCCAGCCCGGCGCCGGGCTGGAAACGTCGTTCGCCAACGGCGGCCAGATCTCGGTCTGCCACGCCGAACCCTGGGCCAATCCCCACACGCCGTTCAAGGCCCTGGCCTGGATGGGGCGCGAGGACTCCCCCCTGCTCTTCCACCTGCGCGCCGACCGGCAGCTGCTCGACTGGAGCCTGCGCTTCCTGCGCGAATGCACCCCGGGACGCACCCGGCGCAACATGACGGACATCGTCCGCCTCGCCCTGTACAGCCGGCAGACCCTCCAGGCCCTGCGCGCCGAGCTGGGCCCGGACTTCCAGTACGACCACCTGGAACGGGGCATCCTGCACATCTTCACCGATCCCAAGGAATTCGACGGCGCAGTCAAGGCATCCGCGGCGATGCGCGACCTGGGCTTAGACCGTCGGCCGGTCGGCCCCGACGAGTGCGTGGCCATCGAACCGGCCCTGGCCGATTTCCGCCACCGCCTGGTGGGCGGCGACTGGACTCCCTCCGACGAATCCGGCGACGCCCACAAGTTCACCCAGGCCCTGGCCGCCCGGGCCGCCGCCCGGGGCGTGCAATTCCGCTACGGCACCACCATAGAGCAGATCCCCAGCGCCGGCGGCCAGGTGGCCGGCGTGGTGGTGCGCGACCCGGACGGGGCGGAAGAACTGCTCACCGCCGACGCCTATGTGCTCTGCCTGGGCAGCTACAGCCCCCTGATGGCCCGCACCCTGGGCCTGCACCTGCCGATCTACCCGGCCAAGGGCTACTCCGCCACCCTGCCGCTCAAGCCCGGCAGCGAATCCCGCGCCCCCACCGTCAGCCTCACTGACGACGAGCGCAAGCTGGTCTTCTCCCGCCTCGGCAACCGCCTGCGGGTAGCCGGCACCGCCGAATTCGGCGGCTACGGCCTGGAACTCAACCGGGTGCGCTGCGAGGCCCTGCTCACCCGCACCCTGGAATTCTTCCCCCATCTCGAACTGGACGGCCCGCCTCAGTACTGGACCGGCCTGCGCCCGGCCACCCCATCCAACGTGCCGATCATCGGACGCAGCAGCCTGCCCAACCTATGGCTCAACACCGGCCACGGCACCCTGGGCTGGACCCTGTCCTGCGGCTCCGCCGCCGCCCTGGCCGACCTGGTGTCGGGCAAGGCGCCGACGCCGGTCTTCCCCTTCCTCGGCCGGCCGCGCCCCTAGCCTCCAACGCCTGCCGCCGCCCCGGCCCGCCCGGGACGGCGGCACGGCAAGCGCCATCCCATCCCCAGCACAGCACCCATAATTCCAACGACGGAGACAGCCCCACCATGAGCAACGCCCCCGAACCCACGGTCCTCTCACGCCACGCCGACGGCGTGGCCCTGCTCACCCTCAACCGCCCGGCGGCGCTGAACGCCCTCGACGTGGCCATGATCGACGACCTGCGCCGGGCCGTCCTGGCGGCCCTGGACGATCCGCAGGTGGGCGCCCTGGTGATCGCCGGCGCCGGCGACCACTTCATGGCCGGCGGCGACCTGAAGTGGTTCCACCAGCAGCTGCACCTGGACCAGGCCGACCTGCACATCCTGTTCGAAGACCTCATCGCCCGGGTGCACGCCACCACCCTGCTGCTCAAGGAAGGCGGCAAGCCCGTGGTAGCCGCGGTGCGCGGTGCCGCCGCCGGCTTCGGCCTGTCGCTGATGATGGCCTGCGACCTGGCGGTGGCCGCCGAGGACGCCTACTTCACCCTGGCCTACCGGCACATCGGCACCTCCCCGGACGGCGGCGCCACCTGGTCCCTGCCGCGCATCGTCGGCGCCAAGCGCGCCGCCGAGATCGCCCTGCTGGGCGACCGCTTCGGCGCCGCCCAGGCCCTGGACTGGGGCCTGGTGAACCGGGTGGTGGCCAAGGACGCGGTGCAGGACGAGGCCCTGGCCCTGGCCAAGCGCCTGGCCGACGGCCCGCGCCAGGCCCTGGCCAATACCCGGGCCCTGCTGCACCAGTCCCTCACCGCCAGCCTGCCCGAACAGCTCGCCCGGGAGCAGGCCAGCTTCGCCAGTTGCGCCGCCACCCCGGACTTCGCCGAGGGCCTGGCCGCCTTCCTGGAAAAGCGCCCGGCCCGCTTCGGCAGCCGCTAACCCCTAGGCGGGGCGCGCTTCTCCAGACGCCCCGCCCGCAGCGCCAGCAACCACGCGCCTCTCCAAGGCCACCCTTCGGAAACCCAATAGGGGCGCGGACCTTCGCCATGCTCATCGACACCCACTGCCACCTGGACGCCGCCGAGTTCGACCCGGACCGGGCTGCCGTGATCGCCCGGGCGGCGGCGGCCGGGGTGCGGCTGGCGGTGGTGCCGGCCGTGGAGGTCGCCAACTTCGCCGCCGTGGCCGCGCTCGCCGCCGCCCACCCAAAATCGGCTGTCGCCGGCACCGCCGCCCCGCCCGGCCTGACGGTGGCCACGGCCTACGGCATCCATCCCCTCTACGTGCCCCGAGCGCAGGAAGACGACCTGGCCCAGCTGGCCGCCACCCTGGAAACCGCCCTGGCCGGCCCCCGGCCGCCGGTGGCGGTGGGCGAGATCGGCCTGGACGGCTTCGCCCCGGCGCTGCAAACCCCGCAACTGCGCGCCCGCCAGGAAGCCCTCTTTCTCGCCCAACTCAAGCTGGCCCGGGACTTCGGCCTGCCGGTGATCCTGCACATCCGGCGCGCCCAGGACACGGTGCTCAAGTACCTGCGCCAGGTGTTCGGCAAGGGCGGCGGCCCCGGCGGCATCGCCCACGCCTTCAACGGCAGCGCCCAGCAGGCCGGCGCCTTTCTCGACCTGGGGCTGCGCCTGGGCTTCGGCGGCACCCTCACCTACGAGGGCTCCCAGCGTATCCGCCGCCTTGGCGCCACCCTGCCCGGCGACGCCCTGGTGCTGGAAACCGACGCTCCGGACATCCCCCCCGCCTTCGCCCCGCGCCAGCGCAACGAACCGGCTCACCTGGCGGCCTTCGCCGCCGTGCTGGCCGACCTGCGCGGCATCTCCCCGGACGAGGCCGCCGCCCTGACCGGCGCCAACGCCCGGGCCGCCCTGCCCGGACTGGCCGCCTACGGCGGCTAGGGCCGGCCGCCACCAGAACCAACACCGCCGGGCAAGGCCGGCGTAAGAACGCACACCACTCGCCGCCCCCGCTGCGCCGGCCCTCCCTGCCCGATACCCGACCGGCAAGGCCGGGGGGCGCCCCCTTGCTATAATCCGCGCCATTGCCCCGCGCCCGTGCGCGGTGCCGCCCGCCACCTGCCACATGCCGCCCTGCCCTGGCGCAGCACCGGACCCGACCCGCCCATGCCCTTTTCCCGTTCCGCCCCCCGGCGCTGGCCCCTGACCCTGGTCGGCCTGTTCCTCGCCGCCCTGGTGGTGTTCGGCCTGGGCATCCAGGAGCCCACCGGCCTGACCGGCAAGGACGAATTCTTCCTGGGGCTGCGCACCCCCATGGAGATGATGGAAAAGGACGCCTGGCTGGTGCCGGTGCTCAACGACCAGCCGCGCCTGAAAAAGCCGCCCATGCTCTACTGGCTGGGCCGCGCCAGCTTCGAGACCTTCGGTCCGTCCCTGCCCGCCGCCCGGGGCATCACCGTGCTGTTCGCCGCCCTGCTGGTGGCCGCCACCGCCGCCCTGGGGCGCCGCCTCGCCGGCTCTGCCGGAGCCGGCCTGTGGGCCGCCCTGCTGCTGTTCACCGTGCTGGGGCTGGCCAGCGAATCGCGCCGCTTCATGCTCGACGTGCCCACCGCGTCCCTGTCCACCCTGTCCTTCCTCTTCCTGGTGCGCTGGAAGGACGACCGCCGCGCCCGGGATCTGACCCTGGCCGCGGTGCTGCTCGCCGCCGGCTTCCTGCTCAAGGGGCCGATCGTCGCCGTGGTGTGCGGCGCCGGGGTGCTCGGCCTGCTGCTCTCCGGCCAGTGGCCCCTGGCCGACCTGTGGCGGCGCAAGTTCTCCGTCGCCGGCGCCCTCGGCCTGTTCCTGGCCCTGGCCCTGCCCTGGTTCATCTACGTGCGGCTGCGCTACCCGGAAGCCGCCGCCGCCGAGTTGCAGGAAGAGCTGGAAGCCCGCCAGCTGTTCACCCCCTCGCCCCAGACCCTGCTCGCCGCGTTGCAGATCGTCATGCCCTGGAGCTTCGTCCTGCTGGCCCTGGCCTGGCGCCTGCGCCGCGAGGCCGGCCCCGCCCGCACCCTGCTGCTGTGGGCCGGCCTCACCGTGCTGCCGTTCTGCTTCATCCACACCTTCGACCGCTACCTGGTCGGCTCCCTGGTGCCCTTCGCCCTGATCCTGGGCTTCGCTCTCGACCGGGGCGAGCGCTTCCCGGCCTGGGCGCTGCGCCTGGGGGCGGCCCTGGTGCTGCTGGTGGCCGGCGTGTTCGCCGCCTTCGCCTTCTGGTTCCACCTGGGCGGCTGGGGCTGGCTGCTGCCGCCCCTGGCCCTGGTGCTGTGGGCCGCCGCCCGGGCCGAGCCGCGCTGGCTGGCCGGCGCCATGGCCCTGCTGTGGATGACCTTCTTCGGCCTGTTCTTCCCCCACTTGCAGATCAACGCCGTGCCGGAGCCGGTGCGCGCCCTGGCCGCCGACCGGCCGGTGCTGATGTTCGACGGCCCCCAGCCGGCCATGCTGCCGATCCTGCTCGGCCGGGCCCTGAGCCATACCGACACCCTCCAGCCGCGCCATCTGGCGCCGCCGCGCCTGCTCGTCTTCGTCCGCGCCGAGGACGAAGCGCGCCTCCAGGAACAGGCCCGGGCCCTGGGCGCCACCCTGCGCCCCCTGGGCGGCTACCAGGCCCTGGCCTCCCGGGGCTCCGGCGTGCGCTTCACCCGGGACGGCGCCGGCAAGGCGGAATGGCGCGAGGCCCTGCGCAGCCGCTCCCTGCAACCGCTGGAATCGACCATCCGTTACCTGGAAGTGGCCGCCCCGGCCACCGCCGGTGCCAACAGCGACGCCAAGACGGAGGCCGCCCGATGAGACTCCCGACCGCCTTGCCGTCCCATACCCACCCCTATATCCGCCCCGTGGCCGCCGGCCTGGCCGTGGCCCTGGCCGCCGCCGGCGCCGCCCTCACCGTGCCGCGCCCGGGTCCGGCCCGCTTCGAACCGCCGGTGCGCTCCGCCCCGGTATCGGTGGCGCCACAGCTGCGCGGCAAGCCGGCCCTGGCGGCCACCGACGGTTTCCTGCCCCGGGTCGCCCCCAGTGCCCACGCGGTCAACCTGCTCGCCCTGGCCAACGGTGACGTGCTCGCCAGTTGGTTCGCCGGCAGCAAGGAAGGGGCGCCGGACGTGGCCATCTACCTGGCCCGCTGGCACGCCGCCGGCACCGGCCACCACGGCGGCCTGTGGTCCGAGCCCCGGGCCGTAGCCACCCGCGCCGCCACCCAGGCCGCCACCGGCCGCTACGTGCGCAAGCTCGGCAACGCGGTCCTCGGTCAGGACCCGGAAGGACGCCTCCACCTGTGGTTCGTCAGCGTCGCCTTCGGCGGCTGGGCCGGCTCGTCGATCAACCAGCAGGTGTCCGACGACGAGGGCCGCACCTGGACCCCGGCGCAACGCCTGGTGACCTCGCCCTTCCTCAACATCAGCACCCTGGTGCGCACCCCGCCGCTGTGGCCCGAGCTGGGTGGTGGCGCCGGGCTGCCGGTGTACCACGAGTTCATCGCCAAGCACGGCGAATGGCTGCGCCTCGACGACGACGGCCGCGTGCTCGACAAGGCGCGCCTGCCCCAGCCGCGCCGCGCCCTGCAACCCGCCGTGGCGGCCCTGGACGACGGCGACCTGCTCGCCCTGCTGCGCGACGCCGGCCCCGGCCCGGGCCGGGTGCTCGCCGCCACCTCGGCCGACGGCGGCGCCAGCTGGCGCCCCGCCGAACCGCTGCCGGTAGCCAACCCCAACGCCGCCGTGGCCCTGCTGCGCCTGGCCGACGGCCGCCTGCTGCTGGCCTGCAACCCCATCGCCGGCGGACGCAACCGCCTGGCCCTGTGGCTCTCGGAGGACCAGGGCGACAACTGGTACGAAGCCCGGGTGCTGGAAGAGAGCAACGACGGCGAGGACGAATTCTCCTACCCCGCCCTGGCCCAGGACCGGGCCGGCCGGGTGCACGTGGCTTATACCTGGAAGCGGGAGACGATCCGCCACCGCGTCCTGACCCCCGACACCCTCCAGGAGGTGCGTCGATGAGCACCCTGACCGTTGCCGTGGGCCTGGCGAGCCAGGCCGTGGCCGTCGCCGCCGTCAGCGCCGCCCTGGTGCGCCGCCTCACCGCGCGCCCCGGGCCGGACGTTCCGGCTACCCCGGATGGCGCAGCCGCCGCGCCCGCATCCGTCCGCATCGACCAGCCCGACGCCCCGGCGGCCGGCGGAGCGGCGGCCACCACCGCCCCGCCCCTCACCCCGCGCCGCCGCCTGATGGCGGCCCTACCCCTGGCCCTGGGCCTGCTCAGCCTGGTGCCCTTCGCCGGCACCTCCCTGGCGGCCGCCCTGCGCGGGCTGTGGAGCGACCTGTCGTTCACCACCCTGCAACTGTGCCTGCTGGCCTGGTGGGGCAGCCCGGCGCTGCGCCTGGCCCCGGGGGCGCGCCTGGGCCTGCTCGGCGCCGTTGCCCTGGCCGGCGCCGCCCTCTACCCCACCGCCCTGGGCGCCGGCTCCCTGGATTTGTACCGCTTCGGCTACCAGCCCTGGTGGCTGCTCGCCGCCCTGGCCGCGGCCGGGCTGGCGGCCTGCCGCCGGGCGCCGCTGCTGGCCGCGCTGCTGGCGGTGGACATGGCCGCCTATGCCCTGCGCCTGGCCGATTCCGACAACCTGTGGGACTACCTGCTGGATGTGCCCCTCTTCCTTTACGCCCTGATCGCCCTGACCCTGCACCTGGCCCGCCGCGACCGGCTGCAACCGGCCGACGCCGGCGCCGCCACCGCCCAGCCGGGCACGGAGTGACCCCTCTCATGACCGATACCGCCACCGACCTGCAACCTTCCGCCGCCCTGGCCCCCGCTGCCGACAAGGCCCACGACGCCCGGCCCAACGTTTCCATCGTCATCCCCATCTACAACGAGCAGGAAAACCTGCCCGACCTGGTGGCCAAGGTGGGCGAAGCCCTGCTGCCCACCGGGCGCAGCTTCGAGCTGATCTGCGTGGACGACGGTTCCCGGGACCGCTCGGCCTGGGTGCTGCGCGACCTGGCGGCCAAGACGCCCTGGCTCAAGCCCCGCTACCTGATGCGCAACTACGGCCAGACCGCCGCCCTGCAAGCCGGCTTCGACGCCGTCACCGGCAAGTACGTGGCGACCCTGGATGGCGACTTGCAGAACGATCCGGCGGACATCCCGGCCCTGCTCGACCGCCTTGATAGCGATTCCTCGGTGGACATGATCTCCGGCTGGCGCAAGGACCGGCAGGACAAGGCGGTGTCGCGCAAGCTGCCGTCGATGATCGCCAACCGCCTGATCTCCAAGGTCACCGGCGTGACCCTGCACGACTACGGCTGCGCCCTGAAGGTGTACCGCGGCGAGATCATCCGCCGCATCCGCCTCTACGGCGAACTGCACCGCTTCATCCCGATCCTCGCTGCCGAGGCCGGCGCCCGCATCACCGAGGTGCCGGTGCGCCACCACGCCCGCACCCGGGGCGTCTCCAAGTACGGCATCGACCGAACCTTCCGGGTGATCCTCGACCTCTTGTTGATGCGCTTCATGATGCGCTACCTGCACCGCCCGCTGCACGCCTTCGGCGGCGTCGGCCTGTGGCTGCTGGTGCCGGGCCTGGCGGCCCTGGCCTGGCTGCTCGGGGTCAAGCTCACCGGCCACGACATCGGCGGCCGGCCGCTCTTGATGGTGGGGGTGATGCTGTCGCTGATGGGGGTCAACCTGATCGGCCTGGGCGTCCTCGGCGAAGTGCTGATCCGGGTCTATCACGAGCCGGAAGGCCGGGACCAGTACCGGCTGCGCGAGGCGCCGGAAGGCGAACTCTGAACAGCCCGATCGCCCTGAGCGAAGCGCTTTCGTGATTTCCGCCAAGACCGCCGTCAAGCTGGCGGCGGCGCCCCTGCTGCTCGCCGCCGTGGTCTGGGTGGTGGACCCGGCCCGGGTCGCCGCCACCTTCCGCCGTCTCGACCTGGCCTGGGTCGCCCTCGGCCTGCTGGTGTCGATCGCCTCCAACGTGGTGTCCGCCTGGCGCTGGCACGAGCTGTCGCGCTGGCTGGGGCTGCGCTCGCCGCTGATCGCCATGGTGCGCGTCTATTTCCAGGGCATGACCGCCAACACCCTGCTGCCCGGCGCCACCCTGTCCGGCGACATGCTGCGCGCCGGCCTACTGGTGCGCGGGGGCAACCCGGTGCTGGAATCGGGCCTGTCGGTGGTGCTCGACCGCTTTTCCGGCCTGTGGGTGCTGTGCCTGATGTCCGGCGCGGTGGCTGGCGCCGTGCTGCTCGCCCTGGGCCTGCCGCCCTTCTGGCAGGGCCCGGCCCTGCCGGTGCTGGCCACCGCCGGCCTGACCCTGGCCGCCACCCTGGGCCTGTTCCTGTTGCCCCTGCTGTTCTTCTGGGGCGCCCGCCACGGCTTGCTGCCGCGCCTGCCGGCGCGCTGGCGCGCCCAGGCGGAACGCCTACTCGGCCTGCCCGAAGCCGGTCGCCAGTTCGTCTGGCAGCTGGGCATGTCGGCCCTGGTGCAGGTGCTTTCCATCGGAGCCCTGGCCCTGGCCGGCCGCGCTACCGGGCTGGACCTGCCGGTGTGGACCTACGCCGTGGCTGCGGCACCGATCTTCATCATGGCCGCCCTGCCGGTCAGCTTCGGCGGCTGGGGCACCCGGGAAGCCGGCGCCGCAGTGTGCCTGGGCCTGTTCGGCGCGAGCACCGAGCTGGCGGTGACCGCCTCCCTGCTCTACGGCATCTACGCCACGGTCCAGGCCGGCCTGGGGGTGCTGCTCACCTACCTGCCCGGCGCCTCGGGCGCGGCCAGCCCTTCCAGCCAAACCCCGCGCCAGTAGGGCTTTTCCGGGCACCGCCTTCCCAGAGCGAGGCTGGGTGCGGAGTTGCGGACAGGGCGGCCGGAAATGCCCGTCCCTATTGGGGCTTGGCCTGGCCCTTCCGCCGGGCGCAGCCGCATAACCCACTACCGGGCGGCCCGGCCCCGCTGCGCCGAACGGCTCTCCAGCGCCCCCGCGCCATGGGACATCCCTGTCCCGGCGCAAAAAAAACCGCCCCGGCATGCGGGGCGGTGTTTCGACGGCGAGGCGGCGGCGATGCAGCAATGGCCGCCTGAACTGCTTACTTCTCCTGCTTTTCGCCTTCCTCGGACTTGGCCGGGGCCTGGGCGGCTGCGCCTTCGGGCTTTTCCACCGGCGGGTGGAAGATTTCCGGGGCGGCACCGTTCTTTTCCGCGCCGATGCTCTGTTCCACGGCAGGCAGATGGTGGGCGATGCCCTTGTGGCAGTCGATGCAGGTCTTGCCGCCGTTGAGGCCTTCCTGGTGCATGCGCGCCGAGCGGCGGCCCTGCTCCGCGTAGTCGAAGTACTCGAAGTTGTGGCAGTTGCGGCACTCGCGGGAGTCGGTGCGCTTCATCCGCGCCCACTCGTGCTCGGCCAGTTCGAGGCGCTTGGCGTTGAACTTCTCCGGGGTGTCGATGGAGCCGAGAATCTTGTGCAGCACCTCGTTGGACGCCTGGATCTTGCGGATGATCTTGGGCACCCACTCCTTGGGCACGTGGCAGTCCGGGCAGGTGGCGCGCACGCCGGAGCGGTTGGAGTAGTGGATGGTGTTGCGGTACTCCTGGTACACGTTGTCCTTCATCTCGTGGCAGGAGATGCAGAACTGCTCCCGGTTGGTCCATTCCATGGCGGTGTTGAAGCCGCCCCAGAAGAGGATGCCGGCGACGAACAGGCCCACCACGGTCAGCGGCCCGATCGCCATCACGCGCGCCAGCAGGCGCTTGTAGAGGCTTTGCTTATCTTTGTTGTCAGCCGAGGTCATGACCAGCTCCTTTTAGTTGAGTCCCTGGGCGCGCTTGAAGGTGTTGCCCACCAGCGGCTTGGCATTGGTCTGGGGCACATGGCACTGGGTGCAGAAGTAGCGGCGTGGGCTGATGTTGGAAAGCTCCTTGCCGTCCCGGTCCTTGAAGTGGGTCAGGGACACCTTGGTCGCGCCGGTCTCCTTGTAACGCGTCCAGGAGTGGCAGTCCATGCACTTGTTGAATTCCTTGGTGATGTTGTAGTTGGCGATGGTGTGCGGGATCAGGGGCGGCTGCTGCACGTACTCGCGGGGGATCGGCTCCCGGTCCTTCTCGTACTTGTAGATGTCGCCCTCGTTCACCTCGGCCTTGATGTCGGCGTGGCGCAGGGATTCCACCACCGGCTTGGGATCGGCGGCACTGGCGGACAGGGAAACCGCCGCCAGCAGGGAGGCCAGCACCGCGGTCAGCAGGGGCAGGGAGAGTTTCATGACATGCTCCTTTGATCGAATCTATGTGAAAGACGGAATACGTCCTGGGCGCAGACATCGACGCAGCGGCCGCAGGTGGTGCAATCGGAAGCCAGGATGACCGGGGAGCCGCTGCCCTTGAGGGCGGGACGGATCACCTGGGGTTCGGGACAGACGGCAAAGCAGTCCATGCAGTCGTTGCAGCGGCTGCGCGCCGGTGCGGTGACCCGCACCAGGGCGGTCTTGCCGAGCAGGGAGTAGAAGGCCCCCATCGGGCACAGGTGGCCGCACCAGCCGCGGGAGGCGGTCAGGTCGTAGGCGAACACGGCGGCCAGGGCCAGCCAGCCCAGGCCCCAGCCGAAGAACAGGCTGCGGTGGAAGAAGGACACCGGATTGACCCATTCCCAGGCGATGCCGCCGGACAGGGCCGAGGCCACCAGGGTGGCGCCGAGCAGCCAGCGCCGGGTGGCTTCCGCCGGGGTCTTGCCGGTCTTGAGGCCGAGGCGGCGGCGTGACCAGGCGGCGGCGTCGGTCACCAGGTTCACCGGGCAGACCCAGCCGCAGAACACCCGGCCGCCCGCCAGCAGGTAGAAGGCGAGCACGATGGCGGCGCCGATCAGGGCGGTCTTGTAGGGCCAGTGGCCCGCCGCCAGGGATTGCAGCAGGGCGTAGGGGTCGGTGAGGGGCAGCACCCCCAGGGTCAGGCTGGAGGTGAGGTTGCCCTTCACCAGCCAGACGCCGAACCAGGGCCCGGCCAGGAACAGGGCCAGGATGGAAAGCTGCACGATGCGGCGCAGCAGCAGCCACTTGTGGGCGGCCAGCCAGCCGCGCACCCGCACCGATTCCAGGCCGGGCCGGGCCATCCGGGCGGGCGCGGCGGAAGGAGTGCCTGGAGGCATCGTGGCGGCCATGTCAGCGCTCCCCGCCCAGCCCCGGGGGGGCGGACGGCACGACGGGATGGGACGGCGCGGCGGGCAGGTCGCCGGCCGGAGCCGGTGAAACCGGCGGGGCATCGACGCCCCGGGCCGGCAGTTGCACCTGGTCGCCGATCAGGGAGCCGCCGGCCTTTTCCTTCTCTTCCCAGCCCTTGCGGTAGTGGGACGGCAGCTTGCCCTTAGCCAGGGCCACCGGCATCACCTTGATCGCCGCTTCCGGCAGCACGCAGGACTTCTCGCACTTGCCGCAGCCGGTGCAGTGGTCCGAATGCACCGTGGGCAGGAGCATGGCGTGGCGGTCGGAGCGGGGGTTGTGCATCTTCTCCAGGGTGATGGCCTGGTCGATCACCGGGCACACCCGGTAGCACACGTCGCAGCGCAGCCCGAGGAAGTTGAGGCAGCTCTCGTGGTCCACCAGGGCCGCCAGCCCCATGCGCGCCTGGTTGATGTCGGTCAGCCCGTGATCCAGGGCCCCGGTGGGGCAGGCCTTGACGCAAGGGATGTCCTCGCACATTTCGCAGGGCACCTGGCGGGCGGTGAAATAGGGGGTGCCCGACGCACCGACCCCATTGGCGTCGCCCAGGGGGGCAAGCTTGAGGGTGTCGTAGGGGCAGTCGCGCACGCACAGGCCGCAGCGCACGCAGGCGGCCAGGAAATCGGCCTCGGCCAGGGCTCCCGGCGGGCGCAGGGCCTGGGCCGGCAGGGCCCGGGCCTGGCGCGAGTAAAGGCCCACGCCCAGGGCCATCAGGCAGGCGCCGCCCGCCGCCCCCGCCACGCCGTTGATGAAGCGGCGGCGCGCCCCGGACGCGGGGCCGCCCGCCCCAGCCGGGGCGGCGGTCCCGTCCGCCCGGCGCGGGGCGCGGGGCAGGTCCGGAGTGGCGGGGATGTCGGGGCGGTCGGCCATGACGGTACGGGGCTAGGACGCTCGTGAGGCAGCGCTTAGGCGCGGGTCACCTTGACGGCGCACTTCTTGAAGTCGGTCTCTTTCGAGATCGGGCAGGTGGCGTCCAGGGTGAGCTTGTTGATCAGCTTGGATTCGTCGAAGAACGGCACGAACACCAGGCCCACCGGCGGCTTGTTGCGGCCCCGGGTCTCGATGCGCGCCTGGATCTCGCCGCGCCGCGAGGAGATTTTGACCACCATGCCGCGCTGCAAGCCGCGCTTCTTGGCGTCGTCCGGGTGCATGAAGATCTGGGCTTCGGGCACCGAGCGATGCAGCTCGGGCACGCGCCGGGTCATGGTGCCGGTGTGCCAGTGCTCCAGCACGCGGCCGGTGCACAGCCACAGGTCGTATTCCTGGTCGGGCATTTCGGGCGGCTCCTGGTACGGCAGGGCAAAAACTACCGCCTTGCCGTCCTTGTGGCCGTAGAACTTCACGCCCTCGCCCTTCTTCACGTAGGGGTCGTAGCCTTCCCGGTAGCGCCACTTGGTTTCCTGGCCCTCCACCACCGGCCAGCGCAGGCCACGGGCCTTGTGGTACAGGTCGAAATCGGCCAGATCGTGGCCGTGGCCGCGGCCGAAGCGGGCGTATTCCTCGAACAGGCCCTTCTGCACGTAGAAGCCGAAAGCCTGGGACTCGTCGTTGGTGGTGTAGTCCTTGATGGCGTGGCCGTTGACCTTGATGATGTCCGCGGTCGGGAACTTGTTCACCGCGCCGTTCTTGTACAGCACGTCGAACAGGGTCTTGCCCTTGTACTCGGGCTTCTTGGCCAGCAGTTCGGCGGGCCACACCTCTTCCATCTTGAAGCGCTTGGAGAACTCCATCAGCTGCCACAGGTCGGAACGGGCCTCGCCCGGCGCCTTGACCTGCTGGCGCCAGAACTGGGTGCGGCGCTCGGCGTTGCCGAAGGCGCCTTCCTTCTCCACCCACATGGCGGTGGGCAGGATCAGGTCGGCGGCCATGGCCGAGACGGTGGGGTACGGGTCGGAGACGACGATGAAGGCCGCCGGGTTGCGCCACCCCGGGTACAGCTCCTGGTTGATGTTCGGGCCGGCCTGCATGTTGTTGTTGCACTGCTGCCAGTAGCAGGCGATCTTGCCGTCCTTGAGCGCCCGGGCCATGGCCACGGCGTGCAGGCCGATCTTGTCCGGGATGGTGCCTTCGGGCAGCTGCCAAATCTCTTCGGCGTGCTTGCGGTGCTCCGGGTTGGTCACCACCATGTCCGCCGGCAGGCGGTGGGCGAAGGTGCCCACCTCGCGGGCGGTGCCACAGGCCGAGGGCTGCCCGGTGAGGGAGAAGGGGCTGTTGCCCGGCTCGCTGATCTTGCCCACCAGCAGGTGGACGTTGTAGATCATGTTGTTCACCCAGGTGCCGCGGGTGTGCTGGTTGAAGCCCATGGTCCAGAACGACACCACCTTGCGCTTGGGGTCGGCGTACAGCTCGGCCAGGGCCTTGAGGCGCTCGGCGGGCACGCCGGAGAGCTTGGCAGTCTTTTCCAGGGTGTATTCGGAGACGAACTTCTTGAACTCGTCGAAGCTGATCGGCTCGGACTTGCCGGTGTCGCCCTTGGGCTTGCCGTCGGCGCCGGGATAGCCGTTGCTGGTGGCCTTGGCTTCGAGCGGGTGGTTGGGGCGCAGGCCGAAACCGATATCGGTCTCGCCCTTCTTGAAGTTGACGTGGGCCTTGACGAACTCCTGGTTCACCTTGCCCGACTGGATGATGTGGTTGCAGATGTAGTTGAGGATGGCCAGGTCGGTCTGCGGATTGAAGACCATGGGGATGTCGGCCAGCTCGAAGGAGCGGTGCTCGAAGGTGGACAGCACGGCCACCTTGACGTTGGGGTTGGACAGGCGCCGGTCGGTGATGCGCGACCACAGGATCGGGTGCATCTCGGCCATGTTCGAGCCCCACAGCACGAAGGTCTCGGTGGCCTCGATGTCGTCGTAGCAGCCCATCGGCTCGTCCATGCCGAAGGTGCGCATGAAGCCGGTCACGGCGGAGGCCATGCAGTGGCGGGCGTTGGGGTCCAGGTTGTTGGAGCGGAAGCCGGCCTTGTACAGCTTGGCGGCGGCGTAGCCCTCCCAGATGGTCCACTGGCCGGAGCCGAACATGGCGATGGAGGTGGGGCCCTTGGTCTTCAGGGCTTCCTTCCATTTGGCCGCCATCACGTCGAAGGCCTCGTCCCAGGAGACCGGGGTGAAGTCGCCGTTCTTGTCGTACTTGCCGTTCTTCTTGCGCAGCAGGGGCTTGGTCAGGCGATCCTCGCCGTACATGATCTTGGACAGAAAGTAGCCCTTGATGCAGTTCAGGCCCCGGTTCACCGGCGCGTCCGGGTCCCCCTGGGTAGCCACCACGCGGCCGTTCTGGGTGCCCACCAGCACCGAGCAGCCGGTGCCGCAGAAGCGGCAGGCGGCCTTGTCCCAGCGCACGTCGGTGGATGTGGCGGCAGCAGCGCCGTCGGCGGGCGCCTTCTTGGCGGCCAGGGCGGGCATGGCAATGCCGGCGCTGGCGGCAGCGGCGGCCACGGCCTGGGTTTTCAGGAAATCGCGGCGATTGATGCTCATGGTCAGGCCTCCTGGAATTTGCGGACGGATTCGGGGGATGCGCCGCCGGCGTCGGCGGGGGCGGAGGCCGCGGCGGGCGCCTCCTCGGTTGCTCGTTCGGAGTGCTCGTAGGCCAGGGTGACGCAGATCACCGGCTCAAGCTGCTGGACCCGGGTCAGGGCCGTCGAAACGGTCTGCTCCGGCGTCTCTTCGACGGTGACGATCATGCGGCCGTCCTCGGTCTCGGCATGGATCTCGGCGCCGGGGATGGCGAGGAGGGCGTCGCGCAGGACCGCCATCTTGGCGGGCTGGGCGCGGACGACCAGGCTGGCTAGGTTCATGGAGCCTCCGTCGGAAAGAGAGGGGCGGAGGCGCGCTCCGCCGCGGGAAGGGGGGAGGAGCCGGCGGCGCGGCGCCGGGGTTCGATGGCGCCGGCCGGGCAAACTGGCACGCAGGCGCCGCAGCCGGTGCAGGCATCGGCATCAAGGGCCGGCAAAGGGGCGCCGCCCAAACGGGGACGGAACCGGATCGCCCCGGCCTCGCAGTGCTCGCCGCAGGTGCGGCATTCGACGCCCCGGCCGGGCAGGCAGGCTTCGGTAAAGGCCACCGCCAGATTCCAGGGTTCGGCCGCATCGGCGGCGAACGCCCCGTCGCGGCAGGCGCTCACGCACTCGCGGCACAAGGTGCAGCCGGTGGCGGCGAAGGTCAGTTCGGGAAAGCCCCCGTCGCCGCGCTTCAGCACTCCGGCGGGACAGGCGGCGATGCAGGCGTCGCAACGGCTACAGGCGGCGGCGAAGGCCGCCTCATCCGTCCAGGCCAGGCTCCAGGGGGGGCGGAACGGCAACACGGCACCCTGCCCCGCTTGGCGGAAGCAGCCGAACAGCAGATGGCGGCGTGCGAGCTGGGTCATGGTCGGTTTCCTCAGGAGAACACTTCTCCTGGCCGTCACTATAACCACATTCCCAGTCGGGAAATTTGATTCCGAGCAAAAACCGCATAACGCCCGGAGATCGAGTACACAAGCCAATCTCCACCCTGTTCAGAATTTTCCCAATAACGCTCCGAGGGCAAAAAAAGACCGGCGCCTGCGCGCCGGTCGGGAAAAGACGGGAAAACGTGAAGTCAGTATCGGGTCAGGGCTTGGCCGGGGTTTTCCCGGCGGCCGCCGCCTGGGCCCGGGCCTTCTCGATGGCGGACTTGATGGTGGCCTCTTCCTCCGAGCCCGGCTCGGCAGCGGGCAGGGCTTTGCTCCACAGATCGGCGGCGCGGGCGAACTGACCCTGGGAGGCGGCAGCGGCGCCGGCCAGGAGCAGCACCTTGGGCGACTGGGGATCGGCCTTGAGGGCCCGCTCCAGCAGCTTGGCCGGCTCGCCGGCGAAGCCCTGCTGGGCGTAGGCCTTGGCCTCGGCCCAGTCGGCCAGCAGGTCCGCGTTCTCACCGACCCGCTTGACCGCCTCGGCGAAGGCGCCGGCGGCGTCGTCGTAGCGGCCCAGCACCTTGTAGGAGCGGGCCAGCATCACCCAACCCTCGGGGTTGTCCGGGTTGGCCTTGAGCTTTTCCGACAGGGTCTTGACCATGCCCTCGATCTGGGCGGCGGTGACCTGGGGGCGCTGCTCCCGGGCCGCCGGGTCCAGGGCCCGGGGCGTGCCGAGCAGGACGTAGCCCAGGCCGCCCAGCAGGGGCACCAGCACCAGCAGGGCGATGGCGGTGCGCTTGGCGCCCGGAGTGGGCTTGGCCGGTGCGGCCTCGCCCTCGGCCACGTCGTCGAGAAGGCGCTTCTTCAGTTCAGCCTCGGCGCTGGCGAAATCGGCCGGGGTGAGCAGGCCGGCGTCCCGGTCCCGGCTCAGTTCGGCCAGCTGGTCGCGGAAGATGGCCAGGTTGGCGGCGCGGCGGTCGGCCCCGGCGTCGGCGGCGGGCTTGAGCAGGGGCGGCAGGAGGCGGGCGCAGACGGCGGCGATGAGCAGCGCCGCGACGATGGCGAAAGCGGTCATGGGGCAGGCTTATTGGAGGATTCGGGCGGGACCGGGCGATCCAGGCTGGCGAGCAGGGCGTCGGCCTGGCTGGCTTCGGCGGCGGACAGGTCGGCGGGCGGCACCTCGCGGCCGCGGCGGCGCAGGATGCGCACCAGGGCGCCCAGGCCGACCAGCACCAACGCCAGGGGGCCGAACCAGAGCAGCACGGTGGCGGCCTTGAGGGGCGGCCGGTAGAGGACGAAGTCGCCGTAGCGGTCCACCAGGTAGTCGGAAATCTCCTTGTCCGACTTGCCGGCGCGGATCTGCTCGCGGATTTCGTCGCGCAGGGCCTCGGCCAGCTCGGCGTGGGAACCGGCCAGAGATTCGTTCTGGCAGACCAGGCAGCGCAGGTCCTCGGAGATGGCGATCATGCGCTGCTCGACCACCGGGTCGTCGGCCAGGGGCGCGGCCTCTTTGGCCTGGACGGCGAAGGGCAGGACCAGGGCGGCGGCCAGGCAGGCGGCGCGCAGCAGGGCGGCGGGACTCGGCCTCAGACCCAAGTTCAGGTTGCGCGGGCTCACTTGGACAGCTCCCGGATGGCCGGCATCAACTTGGTGGCGATCACCTCGGGGGACACCGGGCCGACGTGCTTGAGGCGGATCACCCCGTTCTTGTCGATCAGGAAGGTTTCCGGGGCGCCATAGACGCCGTAGTCGATGGACGACTTGCCGCGGCCGTCGAAGACGGTCACGGCGTAGGGGTTGCCGAGCTTTTCCAGCCAGATTTTGGCCCGTTCCCGCTCGGTGTCCTCGGCGCCCTTCTCCAGGGTGAAATCGACGCCGACGATGGGCACCACGCCCTGCTTGGCAAACTCCACCAGCACCGGGTGCTCGTCCTTGCAGGCTGGGCACCAGCTGCCCCAGAAGTTGAGCAGCCAGACCTTGCCCTTCATGTCGGCCGGGGTGAAGGTCTTGCCCGGTTCGTGCAGCAGCGGCAGGACAAAGGCCGGGGCGGGCTTGTCGAGGAACTGGGAAGGCAGGATTTCCTGCCCGCCGCCCTCGCCCCGGTTGCCCTTGATGACCAGCCCGGCGGCGAGGAAGCCGACCAGGGCGAGGAAGCCGACGAGGGGCCAGAGGAATTTGTTCATGGCGTTGAAAAGAGTCGTGGCGAAGGTTCGTGACGGGAAAAGGACGGATCAGGCCTGGGGCGCCAGGGCCGCCTCGGCCTCGGCGCCGCGCTTGGCGCGCACCCGGTAGCGCCGGTCGGAAGCGGCGAGCAGGCCGCCGGCGGCCATCATCAGGCAGCCCCACCAGATCCAGTCCACGAAGGGCTTGTGGTACACCCGCACCGCCCAGGCGCCCTCGGGCTGGTTCTTGTCGATGGGCTCGCCCAGGGAGACGTACACGTCCCGGGTGAAGCCGGTATCGATGGCGGCCTCGGTCATGGGCATGGCCGAGGAGAAGTAGTTGCGCTTCTGCGGGTTGAGGTGGCGCAGCACCTTGCCGTCGCGGGACAGTTCCACGTCGCCGGCCAGGGCCACGTAGTTGGGGCCCTTTTCCTCGCGCACGCCGATGAAGCGGAAGTCGTAGCCGCCCACGGACACCGTGTCGCCCGGCTCCATCTTCACGTCGCGTTCGGTCTCGAAGCCCTTGACCATGGTCACGCCGACGATGAACGCCGCCACCCCCAGGTGGGCCAGGTGCATGCCCATGAACGAGCGGGGCTGACGGCGCAGGGTAGCGGCGAAGGAATCGCCGCCCCGGGTGGCCTGCACCCGTTCGACGATGTTCATGACCGCGGTGATCAGCACCCACACGGCCAGCAGCAGACCCAGGCCGATCAGCGGGGTGAACTTGCCGTAGATGAAGGGCAGGGCCACCCCGGCCACTACGGCGGCAGCGAAGGCCCAGCGCAGCAGACGGGCCAGTTCCTTGAGGCTGGCCTGCTTCCAGCGGGCGAAGGGGCCGACGCCCATGAGGAACACCACCGGCACCATCAGGGGCACGAACACGGCGTTGAAGTAGGGGGGGCCCACCGACAGCTTGCCGGCGCCCAGGGCGTCGATGGCCAGGGGGTAGAGGGTGCCGAGCAGCACGGTGGCGCAGGCCACCGCCAGCAGCACGTTGTTGGTGAGCAGCAGGGATTCCCGGGACACCAGGGCGAAGCGGCCGCCCAGGCCGACCTTGGGGGCACGCCAGGCGAACAGGGCCAGGGAGGTACCGACCACCAGGACGAGCAGGAAGAGGATGAAGATGCCGCGCTTGGGGTCGGTGGCGAAGGCGTGCACCGAGGTCAGCACCCCGGAGCGGACCAGGAAGGTGCCGAGCAGGGACAGGGAGAAGGCGGCGATGGCCAGGATCACCGTCCAGTTCTTGAAGCTGCCGCGCTTCTCGGTCACCGCCAGGGAGTGGATCAGGGCGGTGCCCACCAGCCAGGGCATGAAGGAAGCGTTTTCCACCGGGTCCCAGAACCACCAGCCGCCCCAGCCCAGTTCGTAGTAGGCCCACCAGGAGCCCAATGCGATGCCCAGGGTGAGGAAGATCCAGGCGGCGGCGGTCCAGGGGCGCGACCAGCGGGCCCAGGCGGCGTCGAGCTTGCCGGAGATGAGGGCGGCGATGGCGAAGGCGAAGGCCACCGAGAAGCCAACATAGCCCATGTACAGCATGGGCGGGTGGAAGACCAGGCCCGGGTCCTGCAACAGCGGGTTCAGGTCGCGGCCTTCCTCGGCGCCGGGCAGCAGGCGCTCGAAGGGGTTGGAGGTGAACAGGATGAACAGCAGCAGGCCCAGGGACACCAGGCCGAGCACCGCCAGCACCCGGGCCACCATGGCGTCCGGCAGCTGGCGCGAGAACACCGACACCGCCAGGGCCCACAGGGAGAGCAGCAGCACCCACAGCAGCAGGGAGCCTTCGTGGCCGCCCCACACCGCGGCGACCTTGTACTGCACCGGCAGCAGCGAGTTGCCGTGCTGGGCCACGTAGAGCACCGAGAAATCGTTCTGCAGGAAGGCGGCGGTGAGGCAGCCGAACGAGACGATCAACAGCAGGGCGTGGGTCTGAGCCGCAGGCCGGGCCAGGGCGATCCAGGCGGGGCTGCCGCGCTGGGCGCCGATCAGGGGCAGCACCCCTTGGACGAGCGCCACCAGGGCGGCGAGGATGAGGGCGAGATGGCCGATTTCGGGGATCATGAGGCGCTGTCCGGAAATACCGCCGCCGGAGGAACCGGCGGCATCAGGGCGGAGGCGGCGGAGCGGCAGGCGCCCCGCAGGCAAAACAACGGGAGCTTACTTGGCCGTGGCGGCGGCGGGCGTACCAGTCGGTAACGGCGCCGCCCCGTCGCCCTCGGCCTTGTTGGCGGCGGCCCGGGCGTGGGCGTCGGAGACGGCCTTGGCGGCCTCCGGCGGCATGTAGTTCTCGTCGTGCTTGGCCAGCACTTCGGAGGCGACGAAGCGCTCGCCTTCGAGCTTGCCCTGGGCGACCACGCCCTTGCCCTCCTGGAACAGGTCGGGAAGGATGCCCTTGTAGGCCACCGGCAGGGTCTTCTCGGTATCGGTAACGATGAAGCGCACGGTGACGCCGTCGGCTTCACGCTGCACCGAGCCCTGCTCGACCATGCCACCAATGCGGAAGGTCTTGCCCTGGGGTGCCTTGCCGGCAGCCACGTCGGTGGGCGAGAAGAAGAACACCAGGTTGCTGTTGAAGGCGTTGAGCACCAGGGTGGCGGCGACGCCGAGGGCGGCCAGGCCGCCAACGATCAGGGCGAGACGTTTGTGACGGGACTTCATGCGGACTTCCTTGCGGCGGTGGTCTCCAGCTCCTCGGCGCGCAGTTCGCGCTTGAGCCGGTTGACCACGTTGAGACGGCGGCGGGCCACCAGGATCGGCTCCACCACCAGGGCCAGGGCGGTCACCCCGAGGGAGCCCCAGACGTAGAGGGCGTAGCCGCCCATGGCAAAAAATTCGCTGGCGCTGTTCCAGTGCATGCGTGAGTTCCTCCTGCTCAGGCCTGGCGGACCAGGGCGCGCACCCAGTCGGTATGGCGTTCCCGGTCGAGAATGATGGCGCGCACCCGGGCAAAGGCCACGGCGATGGTGTACATCCAGAACGACAGGGCCATCAGCAGCATGCCCCACAGCATGGTGTGGGCCATCGACGGCGCCTTGGTCATGGAGATCGAGGCCCCCTGGTGCAGGGTGCTCCACCACTGCACCGAGAAATAGATGATCGGGATGTTCACCACCCCCACCAGCAGCAGCACCGCCCCGGCCTTGTCGGCGCGGCGCGGGTCGTCGATGGAGGCCACCAGGGCCATGTAGCCGACGTAGAGGAAGAACAGGACCAGTTCCGAGGTGAGGCGCGCATCCCACACCCACCAGGTGCCCCACATCGGCTTGCCCCACAGGGCACCGGTCCACAGCGACAGGAAGGCGAACAGGGCGCCGGTGGGGGCCAGGGCCTGGGCCATCATGCCCGACAGGCGGGTGTTGAAGACCAGGTTCATGGCGCCCCAGAAGGCCATCGCGCAGTAGATGAACATGCTCATCCACGAGGCCGGCACGTGCACGAAAATGATGCGGTAGCCCTCGCCCTGCTGGAAGTCGGTGGGGGCGACGAACAGGCCGAGCCACAGCCCGGCGGCGCCGAACAGGATCGCCAGGGCGACGAACAGGGGACGCAGGCGGCCGGCCAGGGGATAGAAGGTGGCCGGAGCGGCGTAGTGGAAGAGGTTAAGGTTGCTCATGGGCAGCCCGTTGCATGATTGGCGTTGCAAGAAAAGTGAGTAACCACTGACTTATTCATGGCGAAGCATATCAGTCTACCGCGATCCGCAGCCCCGCCGCAGCGGCGAAGGGGGCGAAACACAGGCCGGCCACGGTGAGCGCCGCCAGCAGCGACAGGTGGGCCTGGGGCCCCAGGCCGGTCAGGGTGGCGTCTACCGCCCCGGCGCCAAAGATCAGCACCGGCACGTACAGGGGCAGGATCAGCAGAGACAGCAGCACCGCGCCGCCGCGCAGCCCCAGGGTCAGGGCGGCGCCGATGGCGCCTATGCCGGACAGGGCCGGGGTGCCCAAGGCGATCGACAGGGTCAGCACCGCCAGGGCGTCGCCGGGCAGGTCGAATTGTAGGCCGAGCACCGGAGCCACCAGGGCCAGGGGCAGGCCGGCCACCAGCCAGTGGGCGATCACCTTGCCGAGCACCACCAGGCCGAGGGGCTGGGGGGCGAGCATCAGTTGCTCCAGGCTGCCGTCGCGGAAATCGTCGGCAAACAGGCGCGGCAGGGTGAGCAGGGTGGACAAGAGGGCACCGACCCACAGCACGCCGGGGGACAGCTTGCGCAGCAGGTCCGGTTCCGGCCCGACCCCCAGGGGAAAGAGGCTGGCGACGATGACGAAGAAGAACAGGGCGGCGCCGATATCGGCCTGGCGACGCCAGGCCAGCTTCAGGTCGCGGCGCACCACCGCCAGCACCACCTCAAACATCGCCGCGCTCCCCCAGCCACAATTCGCGCACCGTGGCGCCGGGCACGCTGACCGGCTGGTGAGTGGTCATCACCACCAGCCCGCCACCGGCCACATGGGCGCCGATGCGCCCGGCCAGCCAGGACACGGCCTTCACATCGAGGGCGACGAAGGGTTCGTCGAGCACCCACAGGGGGCGCCGGTCGCGGATCAGCCGGGCCAGGGCGACGCGGCGCTTCTGCCCCTGGGACAGCACTCGGCAGGGCAGGTCGGCGCGGCTCGCCAGGCCCACCTCGCCCAGGGCCTGGAAATCCCGTTCCTCGTCGGCGGCCAGGCCGGCGACGCGGGCCGAGACGGCCAGGTTCTCCAGGGGAGTCAGTTCTTCCTTGATGCCGTTGCCGTGGCCCAGGTAAGCGAGCTGACCCCGGTAGTCCTCGCCCAGCTTGGCCACCGGGGCACCCTGCCAGCGGATCTCGCCGTCCACCGGCTGGGTCAGGCCCACCAGGGTGCGCAGCAGAGTGGTCTTGCCCGCGCCGTTGTGGCCGGAAACATGGAGCAATTCCCCCGCGTCGAGCCGAAAGCCGACCCCGGCGAACAGGCGGCGGTCGCCGCGGGCGCATTCCAGGTTGGTCACTTCGAGCATGGGCGGAGGGGCAGGGCAGACTGCGGCAAGGGCAGGGAGAGTGGCAGAGCGGAGGGCGGGCCGGGCGGCAAAGCGGCGCTCCGCGGTGGCGTCGATCCCCGCAACGGCCGGGGCGACGGGCAAATTTTGAACGGCGAAGTGTAGCCGCAGCATGACGATAATCAAAATATGCCGAATTGCCCGCCACACCGGGCCGGCAGCCCTTCGGCGACGGGCTGCCGGCCGGCCGGAAAGCGGGGCGCGGGGCCGGACTTTGCAGCCGCAAGGGGGAGGAGGATAATCGAGCCCTTTTTCTTCTTGCCTCCGCAGCCGCCCGCCGCCCCCTCCCGGCCCGGGCCCGGAGGCTCCCCAACGAGGAGACACCATGGAAAAGAAGGGACCGATGGAGCGTGACCTGCGCGAGGCCGCCCTCGAATACCACCGCCTGCCGACCCCGGGCAAGATCGCGGTGCGCCCGACCAAGGGCCTGACCAACCAGCGCGACCTGGCCCTGGCCTACTCGCCCGGCGTGGCTTACGCCTGCGAAGAAATCGTCGCCAATCCTGGCGCCGTCGATGAAATGACCTCCCGCGGCAACCTAGTGGGCGTGGTCACCAACGGCACCGCCGTGCTCGGTCTGGGCAACATCGGCCCCCTGGCCGCCAAGCCGGTGATGGAAGGCAAGGGCTGCCTGTTCAAGAAATTCGCCGGCATCGACGTCTTCGACATCGAAATCTCCGAGAACGACCCGGACAAGCTGATCGACATGATCGCTGCCCTGGAACCGACCCTGGGCGGCATCAACCTTGAGGACATCAAGGCCCCCGAGTGCTTCTACATCGAAGAGAAGCTCAAGGAGCGCATGTCCATCCCCGTCTTCCACGACGACCAGCACGGCACTGCCATCATCTCCGCCGCGGCCATGCTCAACGGCCTCAAGGTCATCGGCAAGGACGTGGGCAGCGTCAAAGTGGTCTGCTCCGGCGCCGGCGCCGCCGCCATCTCCTGCCTCAACCTGTGGTGCGAACTGGGCATCAAGCGCGAGAACGTCACCGTCTGCGACTCCAAGGGCGTCATCTATGTCGGCCGCGACGCCAACATGGAGGCGACCAAGGCCCGCTACGCCCAGGAAACCACCGCCCGCACCCTGGGCGACGCCATCGTCGGCGCCGACATCTTCCTCGGCCTGTCCGCCGCCGGCGTGCTCAAGCCCGAGATGGTCAAGCAGATGGCCAAGGACCCGCTGGTCTTCGCCCTGGCCAACCCGACCCCGGAAATCATGCCGGAGCTGGCCAAGGAAGTGCGCCCGGACGCGATCATCGCCACCGGCCGCTCCGACTACGCCAACCAGGTCAACAACGTCCTGTGCTTCCCCTTCATCTTCCGCGGTGCCCTGGACGTCGGTGCCAAGCGCATCACCGAAGAGATGAAGCTGGCCTGCGTCAAGGCCATCGCCGCCCTGGCCCAGGAAGAGATCAGCGACGAAGTGGCCCTGGCCTACCCCGGCCAGCAGCTCGCCTTCGGCCCGGAATACCTGATTCCCAAGCCCTTCGACCCGCGCCTGATCTCGATCATCGCCCCGGCCGTGGCCCAGGCCGCCGTGGATTCCGGCGTCGCCACCCGGCCCATCCCTGACATGGCCGCCTACCGGGACAAGCTCAAGGAATTCAACACCCACACCGGCGTGGGCATGCGCGCCGTGTTCCTGGCCGCCAAGCAGGGCCCGGTTCAGCGCATCGTCTACGCCGAGGGCGAGGACGAGCGCGTGCTGCGCGCCGTCCAGGTGGTGCTCGAAGAGCGCCTGGCCAAGCCGATCCTGGTGGGCCGCCCCGAGGTGATCGAGGCCCGCCTGCAAAAGATCGGTTCCAAGCTCAAGGCCGGCGAGCACTTCGAAGTGGTCAACCCGAACTACGACGACCGCTACAAGGAATGCTGGAGCGCCTACCATCAGATGATGAAGCGTCACGGCGTGACCATCGACATCGCCAAGATGCGGCTGCGCGCCGACAACACCATCATTGGCGCCATGCTGGTCAAGCTCGGCTACGCCGACGGCCTGATCTGCGGCGTATCCGGCCGCTTCGCCCACCATCTGCGTCAGGTGGACGAGGTGATCGGCAAGGCCCCGGGCCACGACACCCTGGCCGCCATGAACCACCTGCTGCTGCCGGGCCGCTCCCTGTTCCTGTGCGACACCCACGTCAACGAGACCCCGGACGCCGCCCAGATCGCCGACATCGCCCTGATGGCCGCCGAGGCGGTGAAGAGCTTTGGCCTGACGCCCAAGGTCGCCCTGCTCTCCCACTCCAACTACGGCTCCTCCCAGTCCGCCTCGGCGCGCAAGATGGCCGCCGCCCTGGAGCTGGTGCGGGCCAAGGCCCCGGAGCTGGAAGTCGACGGCGAAATGCACGGCGACTCCGCCCTGTCCGAGGAAATCCGCCACCAGTCCGATCCGGAATCCCCCCTCAAGGGCGAGGCCAACGTGCTGGTGATGCCCAACCTGGACGCCGCCAACATCTCCTACAACCTGCTCAAGATGACCGGCGGCGAAGGCGTGACCATCGGCCCCATCCTGCTCGGTGCCGCCCGCCCGGTGCACGTGCTCACCTCCACCGCCACCGTGCGGCGCCTGGTGAACATGACCGCCCTGGCGGTGGTGGACGCCGGCCGCCGCTAAACCGGCGCGCCCGCTCTCCGCATGACCGGCGGCGCCGCAAGGGGCCGCCGGTTTTTTTACGCCCGGACTTGTCATTACGCCGGCATCGCCCATAATCGCTGCTTGGTTTTCCTGCTGCGCCGCAACGTGACCGATCCGCCTTTGCCACCGCCCCGTTTCGCCATCGACGCCCGCCCCGGCGGCGCCCGGCTGGCCCTTGGCGGCGCCTGGCGCCGCGACCAGGCCCGGCCCGCCCCGGCCGCCATCGTCCAGGCCGCCCGGAGCGCCCTGCCCGGCGGCGGCACTCTGGAGGTGGACGGCAGCGCCCTGGGCCCCTGGGACGGCACCCTGCCCGCCCTGCTGCGCGAACTGGCCGACGCCCTGGCTCCTAGCATCGTCCTCGACCTGGCCGCCCTGCCCGCTGGAGCCGCCCGCCTGGTGGCCCTGGCCGGCGCCAGCGTCCCGCCGGACAAACGCACGCCGCCGCCGGACAACTTCTTCCGCCGCATCGGCCAATCCACCCTGGACCGGCTCGCCGACGGCCGCGAGTTCCTGCGCTACCTGGGCGAAATCATCCTGGCCCTGGGCGCCTTCCTGGGCGGCCGGGCGCGCATGCGCCGCAACGACTTCTGGTGGGTGGTCCAGGAAGTGGGGCCCCAGGCCTTTCCCATCGTCACCCTGATCAGCCTGCTGGTGGGCCTGATCCTGGCCTACATGGGCGCCCAGCAGCTGGCCATGTTCGGCGCCCAGATCTACATCGCCGACCTGGTGGGCATTGGCATGGTGCGCGAGATCGCCGCCCTGATGACCGGCATCGTGGTGGCCGGGCGCAGCGGCGCGGCCTTCGCCGCCCAGCTCGGCACCATGCAGGTCAACCAGGAGATCGACGCCTTCCGCACCTGGGGCATCCCGCCGGTGGAGTTCCTGGTGCTGCCCCGGCTCCTCGCCCTGGTCGTGATGATGCCCCTGCTCACCCTCTACGCCGGGCTGGTGGGGGTGCTGGGCGGCGCCCTGGTGGCCCTCACCATCTTCGACATCGGCGCTTTCGAGTACTACCACCAGACCCTCGCCGCCTTGACCCTGACCCACATGGCCGTGGGCCTCTTCAAAGGCACCCTGTACGGCTCCCTGGTGGCCCTGGCCGGCTGCGTGCGCGGCCTGCAATGCGGGCGCAGCGCCCAGGCGGTGGGCGAGGCCACCACCTCGGCAGTGGTCACCAGCATCCTGTTCATCGTGGTGGCCGCCTCCCTGACCACCATCGTCTTCCAGAAACTGGGGATCTGACGTGATTGCGCCGACCCCGGGCATCGCTCCCGCCGCCCCGCCGCCGATCGAGGTGCGCGACCTGACCATGGCCTACGGTGAACGGGTGATCCAGCGCGACCTCAACTTCACCATCGCCGCCGGCAGCATCTGCGCCATCATGGGCGGCAGCGGCTGCGGCAAGAGCACCCTGATGCGCCACCTGATCGGCCTGGAAGCGCCGGCCAAGGGCCGGGTGCTGCTGCAAGGCCAGGACCTGTGGGCGACGCCGGACCGGGAGCGGGAAGCCTTGCTGCGCCGCTTCGGGGTGATGTTCCAGCTGGGCGCCCTGTGGAGCTCCCTGACCCTGATCGAGAACGTGCTGCTGCCCCTGGGCGAGTACACCGACCTGTCCCCGGCCGACGCCCGGGCGGTAGCCCGCTTCAAGCTGGCCCTGACCGGGCTGGAAGGCTTCGAGGACTACTATCCCTCGGAAATCTCCGGCGGCATGGTCAAGCGTGCCGCCCTGGCCCGGGCCATGGCCCTGGACCCGGAAATCCTCTTCATCGACGAGCCCTCCGCCGGCCTCGACCCGATCAGTTCGCGCCGTCTCGACGACCTGATCCTGGAGCTGCGCGACAGCCTGGGCACCACGGTGGTGATCGTCACCCACGAACTGCCCAGCGTCTTCGCCATCGCCGACGACGCCCTCTTCCTCGACAACCAGACCCGGACCTTGATCGCCCAGGGCAGTCCCCGCGACCTCGCCCATTCCGACAATCCTGCGGTCCGCGCCTTCATGAACCGGGAAGCCCCATGAGCAAACGCGCCAACCCCACCCTGATCGGCATCTTCGTCACCGGCGCCCTGGCCCTGCTGGTGGCCGCCATCCTCGTTCTCGGCAGCGGCAACGCCTTCAAGAAGACACGCAAGGCCATCATGTACTTCGACGGCTCGGTCTACGGCCTGCAAGTGGGCGCCCCGGTGGTGTTCCGCGGCGTGCGGGTGGGCACGGTGCAGAAGATCGGCATCGAGACCGACCCGACCTCCCATTCCCTGGTGATCCCGGTGATCGCCGAATTCACCGCCGACCAGACCATCAACCCCTTCTACAAGAGCGAGCACGACGCCATCGACGCCGACTTCGACCGGCTCGTCTCCCGGGGCCTGCGCGCCCAGCTCGACTTGCAGAGCCTGCTCACCGGCCAGCTGATGGTCCAGCTCGACTTCAACCCGAGCAAGGAAGGCCGGGTTCTGGGCCTGCACCCGGAGATGCAGGAGATTCCGACCGCCCCCTCGCCCCTCCAGGCCATCTCCAACGAACTGAGCCGCCAGCCCCTGGACCAGGTGATCGGTGAATTCACCCAGGGCATGAAATCCCTGAGCCAGCTGCTCAACTCCCCGGACCTGCGCCACACCATCGAAAGCCTGGCGCGCACCTCGGCCAACCTGGAGAACCTCAGCGACCAGCTGCGTAGCGGCACCCCGTCGCTGCTCAAGCGCAGCGACGCCACCCTGGCATCCCTGGAAAAGGCCGCCGACAAGGCCGCCGCCGCCCTGGACAACGTGAACGCTCTGACCAGCCCGGATTCGGAAACGGTGCGCCAACTGCGCGGCACCCTCAAGGACCTGAGCACCGCCGCCCACAACGTGAATGCCCTGACCGGCGACGATTCGGCCACCCTGGACCAGTTGCAGCGCACCCTGCGCGACATGCGCGCCATGGCGCGCAACGTGCAGAACCTGGCCGACACCCTGGACCGCCACCCGGAAGCCCTGCTCCGGGGCAAGGCCACCACTGGAGAGACTCAATGACCCGCCGCCGCGCTCCGTGCAGCGCCCGCACCGCGCTCACCGCCATCCCCGCCCTCGGCCTGGCCGTCCTGCTCCTGGCCGGCTGCGGCGCCACGCCGCCCTCGCGCTTCTACGTCCTGCCCGCCCCGCCCACGGCCACCGCCACCGCGCCCACCGTCCCGGCCAGCTACCCGGCCCTGCGCCTGCTGCCGGTGCGCCTGCCGGACTACCTGTCCCGGCCGGCCATGGCGATCCGTCAGGACGACAGCGAGATCCGCTACCTGGACACCACCCGCTGGGCCGAACCCCTGGACGACGGCGTCACCCGCGCCCTGGGCCAGGCCCTGATCGAGCGCCTGGGCGACCGCCGGGTCTACCGCAGCGGCCTGGGCAACGGCATCGTCACGGCCGACGCCCTGCCCCTGCGCGTCGAGGTGCTGCGCTTCGACAACGCCCCGGACGGCAGCGCCGTGCTCGAAGCCCGCTGGCAGCTCGGCAACGCGCCCTGGCAGCGGGGCCGCTACATCACCCCCGCCGCCGGGACCGAGCGCAGCGGCGCCGTGGCCGCCCTGGCCGCCACCCTGGGCCAGTTGGCCGACGCCATCATCGCCAGCCCGGTTCCGGCCGCCAAACCCTAAGCGCCGCCCCTCTCCGGCAGCACCCGCGCCGAGGCCCGCCTTCCGTCCACGACGAAAGGCGGGCCTCGGCGTTTCTACGGGCCGTTCCGCCCCGCCACGGCGACGAAATTACGATTAGTACACTTGGTTACGCAAATCGCTATACTCGTCACAGCCGGCGCAAGTTGTCTTACAAGTTGCCCGGCCACGGGCAGCCGCATCCGCCCTCACCTGCGACCCGCCGATTGACGCGATCCCCGAGCCACGGGCCGCCATCAGAACACCGGGGAAGACATCAAAGGAGAGGAGTACCCATGGTCTGGCAACAAATCTACGATCCCTTCGGCAGCATGGTCGTCTCGACGGCCCTGGCTGCTATTCCGGTGGTGGTGATGCTGGTCGGCCTCGGCTTCCTGCATCTGAAGGCCCACGTGGCCGCCGGCGCCGGCCTGGTCAGCGCCATCGTCATCGCCATCGTCGCCTTCGGCATGCCCTCCGAGATGGCCGGCAAGGCGGCCCTGCTCGGCGGTCTGACCGGTTTGCTGCCAATCGGCTGGATCGTGCTCAACATCATCTTCCTGCACCAGCTGACCGAGCAGAACGGCTCGTTCAAGATCCTCCAGGACTCCATCGCCGGCATCACCGAGGACCGGCGCCTGCAACTGCTGCTGATCGCCTTCGCCTTCGGCGCCTTCTTCGAGGGCGCGGCCGGCTTCGGCACCCCGGTGGCGGTGACCGCGGCGATCCTCATCGGCCTAGGCTTCTCGCCCCTGGCCGCCTCGGGCCTGTCCCTGATCGCCAACACCGCACCGGTGGCCTACGGCGCCCTGGGCACGCCGATCATCACCCTGGCCAAGGTGCACAACTACGACGTGATGGCCATCTCGGCCATGGTCGGCCGCCAGTTGCCGTTCTTCTCGCTGATGGTGCCGTTCTGGCTGATCTGGGCCTTCGCCGGGCGGCGCGGCATGATGGGCATCTGGCCGGCGATCCTGGTCACCGGGGTGAGCTTCGCCATTCCCCAGTACCTGGTGTCCAACTTCTTCGGCCCCGAGCTGGTGGACGTGATCGCCGCCCTGGTGTCGATGACCTGCCTGGTGCTCTTCCTCAAGGTCTGGCAGCCCAAGCAAATCTGGACCAAGACCTCGCTCCGGGGCCACGAGGACAGCGACCCGGGCCAGGAAGCCAGCAAGCCGGTCAAGCATCCCACCGCCGACGTGGTGCGCGCCTGGACCCCCTGGGTGATCCTCACCGTGTTCGTCTTCATCTGGGGCCTGCCGCCGGTGAAGGACTTCCTCAACGGCCTGTACGCGCCCAAGTTCCCCATCGACGGGCTGCACCAGCTGATCGAGAAGATGCCGCCGGTGGTGACCAAGCCGACCAAGGAAGGGGCCGTCTACATCTTCAACCTGCTCTCGGCCACCGGCACCGGCATCTTCGTCGCGGCCCTGGTCGGCGGGCTGGTGATGAAGTACAACCCGTTCCAGTTGATCGCCAGCTACGGACGGACCCTGTGGCTGGTCAAGTTCTCCCTGCTGACCATCGTGCTGATGCTGGCCCTGGGCACCCTGACCCGCTACTCGGGGCTGGACACCACCCTGGGCCTGGCCTTCGCCCAGACCGGCGTGCTCTATCCCTTCTTCGGCACCCTGATGGGCTGGCTGGGGGTGGCGCTGACCGGCTCGGACACGGCCTCCAACGTGCTGTTCGGCGGCATGCAGAAGGTGGCGGCGGACCAGATCGGCGTCTCGCCCAACCTGATGGGCGCGGCCAACAGCTCGGGGGGCGTGATGGGCAAGATGATCGACGCCCAGTCGATCGTGGTGGCCTCCACGGCGACCCGCTGGTTCCACCACGAGGGCGACATCCTGCGCTACGTGTTCTTCCACTCCATAGCTCTGGCCTGCCTGGTCGGCATCCTGGTCACCCTCCAGGCCTACGTGCCGCCCTTCACCCACATGGTGATCCACTGAGCGCACTGGGCCAATCGCAAAAAAACCCCGCTTCGGCGGGGTTTTTCATGGAACGTGGGCAATCCCGGCAAAAGTGCATGAATCGCCACGCCGAAAAGCAAAAACCCCAGCCCGGAGGCTGGGGTTTTCTAAAACTGGTGGGCCGTGAAAGATTCGAACTTTCGACCTACGGATTAAGAGTCCGCTGCTCTACCAGCTGAGCTAACGACCCAGTTTTTACTGCGCTTGCGAAGTCTAACTCGCCATTGCCGCAACTACCAAGCGGTCATTGGTGGGTCGGGAGAGATTCGAACTCTCGACCAACGGATTAAAAGTCCGCTGCTCTACCGACTGAGCTACCGACCCCCAAGTGAGCGCAAGATTATAAAAAAAGCGAAAACGATCTGTCAATGCATTTTCGCGCCTGTTTGTCTTATTGGGAGACGTCGCCGAGGTGGCGGTAGCGGCCGTCGTGGAACAGCAGGGGCGCCCGGGAGGGGTCCCGGTCGATGCCGACCACTTCGCCGATGAAGATGAGGTGGTCGCCGCCGGGAACGCGCTGGGTGTTCCTCACCTCGAACCAGGCGCAGCAGCCCGAGAGCAGGGGTGCGCCGCCGGCGCCGGGACGCCAGTCCACGCCGTCGAACTTGTCGGCCAGGCGCGAGGCGAACTGGTTGGACACGCCGGCCTGGTCCGCCGCCAGCACGTTGATCGCGTAGTAGTGGGCGGATTCGAAGGCTTCCCGGCTGGGGGAATCGGCCGACAGGCTCCACAGGACCAGCGGCGGTTCCAGGGATACCGAGTTGAACGAGCTGACCGTCAGGCCGATCGCCACCCCGTTGGGGTCCAGGGTGGTCACCACGGTGACGCCGGTGGCGAAACGCCCCAGGGTATCCCGGAGTTCCCGCGAATCGAACGGGGGAGCGTCGGCCAGGCTGTCGACGGCGGAACGGAGGGTCATGATGACGGCGCGGGCAAAAGGCGCGATTTTACATCAGTCCGCCGCCGGCACCGGCCCACGCCCGGACCCGGTGCCCCGGGGCGGCCCGGCGAAGCGGAAAAAACGGGGAAAAGGCCGTGCTACCATCGGCGCCGCCCATCATTCTGCCCTGCCACGGAGATCCGCCATGCCCGCCCCTTCGACCCTGCGCCCCGGCACCCCCCTGTCCCCCTCCGCCCTGCGCGTCATGCTGCTCGGCGCCGGCGAGCTGGGCAAGGAAGTGATCATCGCCTTGCAGCGTCTCGGGGTCGAAGTGATCGCCGTGGACCGCTACGAAAACGCCCCGGGCATGCAGGTGGCGCACCGCTCCCACGTCATCTCCATGACCGACGGCGCCGCCCTGCGCCGCCTGATCGAGCTGGAAAAGCCCCACCTGGTGGTGCCCGAGATCGAGGCCATCGCCACCGACACCCTGGTGGAGATCGAGGCAGAGGGCCTGGCCGAGGTGATCCCCACCGCCCGAGCCGCCAAGCTGACCATGAACCGGGAAGGCATCCGCCGCCTGGCCGCCGAGGAACTGGGCCTGCCCACCTCCCCCTACCGCTTCGCCGACTCCCAGGCCGAATTGCAGGCCGCCATCGACGGCACGGACGGCCAGCCGGGCATCGGCTACCCCTGCGTGATCAAGCCGGTGATGTCCTCCTCGGGCAAGGGCCAGTCCCTGGTGAAGGGCCCGGACGACGTGGCCAAGGCCTGGGACTACGCCCAGGCCGGCGGCCGGGTGAAGCAGGCGCGCATCATCGTCGAGGGCTTCATCAAATTCGACTACGAGATCACCCAGCTGACCGTGCGCGCCGTGGGCGCCTCGGGCCAGGTGGAAACCTTCTTCTGCGAGCCCATCGGCCACATCCAGGTGGACGGCGATTACGTCGAATCCTGGCAGCCCCAGCCGATGAGCGCCGCCGCCAAGGCCCGCTCCCGGGAGATCGCCGAGAAGGTCACCGGCAACCTGGGCGGCCGCGGCATCTTCGGCGTCGAGCTGTTCATCCGCGGCGACGAGGTGTGGTTCTCCGAAGTCAGCCCGCGCCCCCACGACACCGGCCTGGTCACCCTGGCCAGCCAGCGCCTGTCCGAATTCGAACTGCACGCCCGAGCCATCCTCGGACTGCCGGTGGACGCCAGCCTGTGCGCCCCCGGCGCCTCGGCGGTGATCTACGGCGGCATGGAAGAAAAAGGCATCGCCTTCGAAGGCGTCGCCGAGGCCCTGCAAGTGCCGGACTCGGACCTGCGCCTGTTCGGCAAGCCGGAAAGCTTCAAGAAGCGCCGCATGGGCGTGGCCGTGGCCACCGGCAGCGACATCGAGCAGGCCCGGGAACGGGCCAAGCTGGCCGCCAGCCGGGTCAAGCCGGTCAAGGTTTAATGGCCTGACCCCGGCCCAGGGCCCGCTCAGCCGCTCGACCGGTCAACCGTACTGGGCGGCACCCTGGAACAGGCGCCGGTAGGTCAGGCGCATGGCTGCCAGATCCTCGGGCCGCACCTCGGCCTCGCCGTAGCGCACCCGCTCGAAGGCCCGCATCAGCGCCTCCAGGTCGGCGCGCAGATCGGGGTAGTGGGCGGTCAGCCAGCGGCCGTACTCGCGGGGAGCCGCGCCCAGTGCCCGGGGCTCGCCCCGGGCGGCGAACAGGCGCTCGACGGCCCGGTAGAGCTGAACCACCCCACGCCTCCCGGTTGCCGGCCGACCCAACACGACATAACGCAGGTAGTCGAACCGGGTGAGCAGCCACAGCAACGGCCGGGTTTCGCGCCACAGGCGCCAGGCCGCCACCAGCATGGCCAGCAACGCCGCCAGGATCAGGGTGGCGACGATCTGGGCGCGGTGCTGCTTCAGCCATTCCTTGAGAGCCTCCCACCAGTCGGCGACGATCCGTGCCACCGGCTGCAGGGTCTGTTGCAGCGACTCGCTCAGGTCAGCCAGGGCACGCATGGCGCCGGCCTGCCACTCGGGCATGCCGGGCCGGTTGGCGGCGGCGCGCATCTCCCCCGGGCTCGGCCAGCCCCGGCTTGGGCCGGTGTCCTCCTCCTGCCCGGCCGCAGCCGAACCAGCGCTGCCGCCCCCACCGCCCCCGGCACCATCAGCGCTACCACCCTGCCCGCCGATCCCCGTCGTGCCGCCTAGCTCTCCCACCGGAGCGGGCAGGCCATGGCGCCAGGATAGGGCGAAAGGGCTGACCTGGGGCGTCACCAGGTACAGCCCGCCGGCCAGCGCCAGGATCAGGGCCGACGCGGCGACGATGGCCACGCCTTGCCCGCCCAGGGTGCGTCCGGCCAGGGACTGGCGCTGCAATTCCTCGCCACGGCGGTTCACCTGCTCCGCCACCAGGGTCAGCACCACCGCCACGACGAAGGGCAGGATGTAGAACAGCAGCGTCCAGTCGGCCCGGTGATGGGCCGCGGCAAAGACCACCAGGGAGGTGGCGCCGAGCAGGCCCAGGTACAGCTGGCGGCGGGTGGTGGCGACGCAGTTGTTGGCCGCCTGCAGCCCGGCGAGAAGCCCGACGGCCGCTCGGGGCATGCCCCAGACGCGCATGAAGACGACGACGAAAAGCAGCACGGTGAGCACCGCCACGCTCTTTTGCCAGGCCCGCCCCCAATCCTGGGTTTCGCCTCGCTGCAGGTAGCCCACCCCTAGGGTGACGGCAAACAGGATCGCCCAGAACCCGGTCTCGAAGGCGAAGGTGCCGTAGTGGAGGTCGAGAAAGGCGTTGCTGGCCAAGGCCAGCACCAGGGCAGCGAACAGCCCCAGGTAGGCGGGCAGGTAGGTCAGGGGTTGCGGCTGGCTCATGGGTTGAACACCTGGATCAGGTCGTCGCCCTGGCGCACCGTCAGCACCTGGGCGCCCAGGTCGAGCAGGCCGACCGTCAGCACCTCGGACAACGGCTCGGCCCCGGCGGCGAAGGACTGCCGCTCCAGCAGCACCGCCAGCAGGTGGGCGCCCTGGCTGCGCACCAGCGCCAGGGCGCGCAGCACGTCCGCCGCCTCGGCCGGGGGCGGCGCGAGCAGGGCCACCACGGTCTCGCCGGGCTGGCACTGCTGGGCGACCCGTTCGAGCACCCGGGCGTAGGGGCAGGGCGAGGCCAGTTCGGCCACCGCCAGGAATTCGAGCAACTCCCGATAATGCAGCTCGCCGTTGCCGGCGGGAATGCTCAGAACCGCCGCATCGCGCCCCGCAGCCTCCAGGCGGATCGGCATGGCCTGCTCACAGGCATAGCGTGCGATGGAGGCGGCGATGCGGATCGCGTACTCGCCGCTCGCCTCCCGCCCCAGGCCGACGTTGGCTCCGGGCGACAGGTCCAGGGCTAGGCACAGGGCGGCGGAGGCCAAGGGTTCGAACTCGCGGATCATCAGCTCGTTGAGGCGGGCGCTGGTGGGCCAATGCACGTGGCGCGGGTTATCGCCGCGCCGGTATTCGCGCAACCCGGCGAAGTCGGCACTGCCCGAGCCGTCCGGCAAGGGCAGTCCGCCGCGGTTGATCAGGCTGGGGGAGCCGCGCAGCGGCAGGGTGACGATGGGAAAGACCCGGGGATAGACCAGCAGGGTCTGGATGCCGTCGCTGCCCTCATGGCGCGCCTCGGCCAACCCGAGGGGAAAGCTGGCGGCCAACCCGGCCGGGCCGAGCCGGTAGCGGCCGCGCTTCTCGCAGGGCAACTGGAAGTCTAGTTGGCGGCTGGCACCGGCGGGCAGGTAGGCCAGTTGGCCGAGCACCACCGGTCCGGGGGCGGGGTTGCCACCGGCGGCGCCGACGAAGGGCAGGCGGTCGGTCAGTTCGACCATGAAGCGCGGCATCCAGCCCCGGTTGTGCACCTGCATCCGCCACAGCAGGGTTTCCCCCTCGCTGGCCCGCTCCGGGCCGGTGCGCACGACGCTGAGGCGGCGCACCAGCCAGTAGGGCCAGGCAAAGCCGGTGATCAGGGTGGACAGCAGCAGGGCGGCCACGCCCCAGGCCAGGGTGTTGCCCCGGTTGATGGCCGCCACGTAGGCCATCAGCGTCACCAGCGCCAGCACCAGGGCGCGCTGGTGGCGCTGCAGCCAGTCCCGCGCCGTGGCCGTCCGGCTCATACCGGCGCGGGCACGGTGTCGAGCAGGGCGGCAAGCACGGCGCCGGCAGTGATGCCCTGGGCGGCGGCCTGGGGACGCACGATCAGGCGGTGTTCGAGCACCGGCGCGGCCATGGCCTTGACCAGATCGGGGGTGACGTAGGGCTGGCCACGCAGCAGGGCCAGGCCCCGGGCCGCGGCGGCCAGGGCCAGGGTACCCCGGGGGCTGGCGCCGAGGCGCAGGTCGCCGTCCTGGCGGGTGGCGGCGGTGAGACGGGCGATGTATTCCCCCACCGAGGCTTCCAGGTGCACCGCCTGCACCGCCTGCCGGGCCGCCTGGATGGCCTCGGCGTCCACCACCGCCGCCAGGGTGTCGATGGGATGGCCGCTGGCCTGGCCGAACAGGATGCGGGTTTCCTCGGCCACCGAGGGGTAGCCGACCTTGAGGCGCATGAAGAAGCGGTCGAGCTGGGCTTCGGGCAGGACGTAGGTGCCGGCCATCTCGATCGGGTTCTGGGTGGCCATGACCATGAAGATCGGCGGCAGGTCGTAGGTATGCACATCGACGCTGACGCGGAACTCGGCCATGCATTCGAGCAGGGCCGACTGGGCCCGGGGGGTGGCCCGGTTGATCTCGTCGGCGAGCAGGATGTTGGTGAACACCGGCCCGGGGCGGAACTCGAACTCGGCGGTTTTCTGGTTGAACACCGGCACCCCGGTGACGTCGGAGGGCAGCAGGTCCGGGGTGCATTGCAGGCGCTTGCTGTCGAGGGACACCGACTTGGCCAGGGCCCGGGCGAGCATGGTCTTGCCGGTGCCGGGCACGTCCTCGATCAGCAGGTGGCCGCGGCACAGCAGGGTAATCACCGCCAGTTCGATCACCGGGCGCTTGCCGACGATGACCGTCTCGACGTTGTCGATCAGGGTTTGGATGGTAGTCATGACAGGAGAGCGATGGCGGGCGAACCAGCAGCAATGCCAAGGGCATCGGAGGCTGGCGAGTTTAGCGATAACGCATAACCCGGGCAAATCCCCGGCCAGCGACGCAGGGCCAGTCTCGCTAGAATCCCGCCTTCCATCCCGCCCCGATTCATTCCCCCGCCGGCGCACTACTACCCATGTCCGACTTTTCCGACCGCCTGATCGCCTGGCAGCGGCGCCACGGCCGCCACGATCTGCCCTGGCAGAACACCCGGGACGCCTACCGCATCTGGCTGTCCGAGATCATGCTGCAGCAGACCCAGGTGGCCACCGTCATCCCCTACTACGGGCGCTTCCTGGAGGCCTTCCCGACCATCGCCGACCTGGCGGCGGCGCCCCTGGAGCGGGTGCTGGAGCTGTGGGCCGGCCTCGGCTACTACGCCCGGGCGCGCAACCTGCACGCTTGCGCCGTGGCGGTGGTGCGCGACCACGGCGGCGCCTTTCCCCGGAACCCGGCGCAGATCGCCGAGCTGCCCGGCATCGGCCGTTCCACGGCGGCGGCCATCGCCGCCTTCGCCTACGGCCACCGGGGCGCCATCCTGGACGGCAACGTCAAGCGGGTACTGACCCGCTGCTTCGGCGTGACCGGCTTTCCCGGCACGCCCAAGGTGGAAAAGGGCCTGTGGCAGCTGGCCGATTCCCTGCTGCCGGCTTGCGATGAGCCTGGCGAGATCGAGGCCTACACCCAGGGTGTCATGGACCTGGGCGCCTCCCTGTGCGCCCGTCGCCGCCCCACCTGCGCCCTGTGCCCGATGCACGACATCTGCGTCGCCCGGCGCGAGGGGCGCCAGGACGAGTTGCCCGAGGCCAAGCCGGCCAAGACGCTGCCCGAGCGCCACACCATCTGCCTGGTGATCAGCGACGGGCCGCAACTGCTGGTGGAACGGCGCCCGCCCACGGGCATCTGGGGCGGCCTCTTGGCCCTGCCGGAAATCGACGACGCCGCCCGGCTGGAGGAAACCCTGGCCCGCTACGGCTGCCGCCTGGAAAAGCAGCAGACCCTGGCGCCCTTCCCCCACACCTTCAGCCACTTCCGCCTGCACATCACCCCGCTGCTGTGCCGAGTCGGCCGCAGCGGCACCCTGACGGCAGATTCCGCGGCGACCTGGATCGACTGGCGCGACACCGCCGCGGCCGCCCTGCCGGCGCCCCTGCGCAAGCTGCTGCGCGACCTGGACGGCCTGCCGCCGGGGCTGGCGGGCTGACGCGCCGCCGCCGATCCATTAATTTTCTTCATGTATTTTTTTGGCCGCACCGCCAAACTCGGCGACTGGCGCGGACCTTCGCTTTTCATTCAGCCGGATACATTAATTTTATTAATGTATCGCCGCTAGCAAGCGCTCGACGCGCTCCCCCGACCTGCCCGGGATGTCTCCGGGATTAACCCGATGGGTGCCTAGTACGGGCCTGGTACGAGCCGAGCACCGCGTACCCAATGCGTCCCCGCTGCGGGCAACCGCCAACGGCCCCAATCAGGCCAAGGGCCGGCGCACCAGGGCGGCCCAGCCGAGCAGCACCGCCAGGGCCAGGGTGACGAAGCCCCCGGCCCAGCCCGCCGGGTGGTCCCGGCCGAAGGCGTCGAGGGCCATGCCGAAGGCCACCGGGCCGATGAAGGCGCCGAGAAAGCCGAGGCAGGAATAGAGCGCCAGGGCCTTGCCGCGCCGCCCCGGGTCGGTGCCGGTGATCAGCCCGGCGGTCAGGGCCGCCGAATCCAGGCTCATGGTGGCGGCGTAGGCCACCAGCACCACCACGGTCAGGGTACCGCCCATGCCGGCGCCGCTCCCCACGCCAAGGCCCGCGCCACCGAAGCCGGCCACCACCAAGGCCACCAGGGCCGAAAGAGGCATCACCCGGGCCAACCAGCGCTGCCGCCCCCAGCGGTGCGCCCCTTCGTTGCCGAGGATGCTGGCCGGCACGGCGCAGAAGGTGGCCACTGCCGCCGCCACGCCGGGCATGGCGGTGAGGGCCGAGGGCTCGGCGGCATGCAGCCAGCCCAGGTAGCTGACCAGCCAGGCGCGAAAGCCGAACAGTTCCCAGTTGTGGCCCAGGTAGCCGCCGCAGTAGGCCAGGATGCGCGGATCGCGCAGCACGCCGCGCCAGCCGTCGTCCTGGGCCGCCACCGACGCCACCGCGCCCTCCGGTGCTCCGGCCTGGGGTTGCGGACGGGGTCCCGCGCCCCAGGCCACCAGAGCGCCGGCGGCCAGCACTGCGCAGCCTGCGGCGGCGAACAGCCAGGGCCAGTCGAAGAGGCGCTGGGCGCCTTCGGCGAGCAGGTAAGAGAGGCCGGCGCCGACGCCGAAGGTGGCGGTGTAGAAGGCGGTGCCGCGGGACTGGTGGGCGGGGTCGAGCCGGTCGGTGAGGGCGCGCAGGCCGGGCATGTAGGTGCCGGCCAGGCCCAGGCCCGCGCCCATCCAGCACAGCAGGGCGGGAACGAAGTCCCGGGCCCACAGGGCGAAGAGCAGCAGGGAGGCGCCGCTCACCAGGGTGGCGCCGAGGTAGACGCGGCGGGCGTCGCGCTTGTCGGTGGCGGCCACCAGCACCGGCACGGCGGCCACGTAGCCGAGGAAGAACACCCCGCCCAGCCAGCCGCCCTCGGTGGCCGACAGGCCCCATTCGGCGGTGAAGCGGGGCAGCAGCACCGGCACCAGGGCGAAGCCGGACATGGTCAGCACCTCGCCCAAGCAGAACACGGCGACCAGCCGCACCGCCCGGGCGGCGGTCCGGCTTTTCGACCACATCGTCATTGCGTCATTGCACCAAGCCCCGCTGGGCCAGGTAGGTATGCAGGATTTCCAGCCGGGACAGGGGATCGTCCAGTTCCAGCAGCTTCTGCTTGGCCAGGGGCTGCACCGGCATCGCCTCGGCGAGGCGGTAGCCGAGCCACAGGGCGTCGGCGAAATCGTGGGGCGGAGGCATTTTTTCTTCACCCAGGTCGGCGGCGATGCGCCGGGCCAGGGGCGCCAGCCCGGCCAGGGCCTCGGGCACGGCGGCGGGGGGCGGCTCGGCGAGCAGCTCGACCCGGGCCCGTTGCAGGCCATTGGCCTCGATGCGCCGCTCGACGATGCGGAAGCGCCGCCCGCCCTGGGCCGAGGCGAGCAGGATGCCCGGCTGCTCCATGTCGCAGCGGGTCAGGCGGGCCAGGGTGCCCACCGGGTGAGGCACCGCCGGGGTACCGGTGTCCTTGCCCTCGGCGATCAGGCAGACGCCGAAGGGCACGTCCTCGCGCAGGCAGGCGGCAGCCATGTCCAGGTAGCGGGCCTCGAAGATCTTCAGCCCGAGCACGCCGCCGGGAAACAGCACGGTGCCCAGGGGAAAGAGGGGAATGTCCAGGGTTTCGGGCAGCGCCGTTTCCGTCGCCGAGCCGTCACCCAGATGGCGCTTGAGCCAGTCGCCCAGCCCCATCACGCCTCCTCGCCCCAGCGGCGCATCAGGGTATGGGGCACCGCCAGGTGATCGAGGATGCGGGCGACGACGAAATCCACCACGTCCTGAACCGTCTCCGGATGGTGGTAGAAGCCCGGGTTGGGCGGCAGGATCACCGCCCCGGCCCGGGACAGGCGCAGCATGTTCTCCAGGTGCAGGGTCGAGAACGGCGTTTCCCGGGGCACCAGGATCAGGGGCCGGCGCTCCTTCAGCGCCACGTCGGCGGCCCGCTCGATCAGGTTGTCGGCCAGGCCGGCGGCAATCGAGGCCAGGGTGCCCATGGTGCACGGGCACACCACCATGGCGTCCGGCGGATTGGAGCCGGAGGCCACCGGGGCGAACCATTCCTCCCGGCCGTACACCTCCAGGGTACCGGGCAGGGCGGCGAAGCGCTGGCGGAAGAAGGCTTCCGCCTCCTTGGGCCGGCCCGGCAGTTCCAGGTCCATCTCCTGGCGGGCCACCACCTGGGCCACCGACGAATAGAGCAGCTGCACACGGCAGCCGGCAGCGAGCAGGCATTCGAGCAGGCGCACCCCGTAGGGCAGGCCCGAGGCGCCGGTGAAGGCCAGGCAGACGGTCTTGGCGGTATTCATGATTTTTCCGGAGAAGGCGGAGGCGTGGGGCCGGCGTCGGCCTCGGCCAGCAACCTGGCGGCGATCAGGCCGTTGATGGTGCCGAAGAACAGGGCCGCCGCGGAAAACACCGGCAGCAGCACCCACAGGCCGTCGTGGGGGATCAGCCACAGCCGGGCGAGCAGCAACTGGCCGCCGATGTGGGCCAGGGCGGCCAGCACCGAGGCCGTCACCGGGCCGAACCAGCGCCGCGGCAGGCGCGCCACCGGCGCCAGCACCAGCAGGCTGGCCAGGGCCCCGGCGGCAGCGAGAAAGAACCCCGGGGCGAGGAACTGGCCGAGCAGCAGGCTGCCAGCCACCACCCGCAGGCCGCTCACCCAGGCCGCTGCGCCCCAGCCGTAGCGGACCAGCACCACCAGGGTGACGATGTTGGCCAGCCCCGGTTTGACCCCGGGCAGCGGCGAGGGAATCACCGCGTCCACCAGGGCCAGGCCGATGGCCGCCGCCGCCAGCCGGGCGATGCGGTAGTCCTCGGGACCGAGGGGAATGGCGACGGTGCCGGGCGAAGGCGAGGCCATGGGATCAGTAGGCCAGGGTGTCGTAGGCGCCCTTGCCGCCGGCGATGGTCAGGCTGACCCGGTTGGGGGCGCACAGGGCCATTTCGCCGGGACGGGCCAGCCAGCCCTGGCGCACGCACAGCTGGCGCGGGCCGGGATCGGACATCACCCGGGCGCGGCCGTGCTCGACGGCGATCACCGTGGTGCCCAAGGGGCCGGCCACGTCCAGGGTGCGCGGCACGGTCAGGGCCAGTTCGGCCACCACCTGCCCTTCCTGGCGCACCACGGCACGCTCGGCGGCGCCCTGCTGCCAGAACAGGGCGGCGCTGGCGGCGGTCAGGACGGCGCCACCGGCCAGCACCAGCCAGTCGCCGGGGCGGACCAGGCGGTGCCAGGGGTAGGCCGTCGCCGCGGAAAGCGCGGCAAGGGTGCTGCGGGCCACGCCGGCGGCCTCAGCTGGCAGCGGCCGGCACGCCGCTCAGTTCGCGGTGGCGCACCAGTACCCGGGGCACGGCGGGCGCCGCGGGGGCGCCCGCCAGGGCGCCGTGGGCACGGAAGTGGCGGGCCAGCCATTCGCTCATGTAGACGGAACGGTGCTGGCCGCCGGTGCAGCCGATGGCCACGGTCAGGTAGGAACGGTTGTCGCGGATGTAGGCGGGCAGCCAGCGGGCGACGAAGGCGCGGATGTCCTCGGCCATGGCCGCCACGTCGGGGATCGCCGCCAGGAAGTCGATCACCGGCTGGTCGAGGCCGGTCAGGGGGCGCAGGGTCGGATCGTAGTAGGGGTTGGGCAGGCAGCGCACGTCGAACACCAGGTCGGCGTCCTGGGGCAGGCCGTGCTTGAAGCCGAAGGACTGGAAGAGCAGGGTCAGCCCGGCATCCGGGTCCATCGAGACGAACTGCTTGACCCACTCGCGCAGCACCGCCGGTTTGAGGTCCGAGGTGTCGATGTGGTGGCCCAGGTCGGCGATGTCGGCAAGGCGCTCCCGCTCCTCGCGGATGGCTTCGAGCAGCGCCCGGCCGTCCCGGGCCAGGGGATGGCGGCGGCGCGTCTCGGAGAAGCGCTTGACCAGGGTGTCGTCCTTGGCATTGAGGAACAGGAAGCGCAGGTCCATGCGCGGGCGCAGTTCCGCCAGGATGCCCGGCAGCGCCTCCAGGCTGGCGCCGGCGCGCACGTCCACCGCCGCGGCGACGCGCTGGTAGCCGCTCGCCTCGAGCTGCTCGACCAGGGCGGGGAGCAGGGAGGTGGGCAGGTTATCGACGCAGAAGTAGCCGGCGTCTTCGAGGACGTTCAGGGCAATGGACTTGCCCGAGCCGGACAGGCCGCTGATCAGGACGAGGTGCATGGGGCCACTTTACCGGATGCGCTGCACGACCGAAAGACGCGGCATAATGGAACGTCGACCAGCCCTGCCCGGACGTCATGCCGTCCGCCGCACACTCAGCACGCCGAGGCTTTACCATGCGCCCCCTGGACCTTCCCTTCCTGGCCGAACTGACTGCGTTCCGCCGCGACATCCACGCCCATCCCGAACTGGCTTTCGACGAGCAGCGCACCAGCGACCAGGTCGCCGCCGAGCTGGTCCGCTACGGTCTGGAAGTGCATCGCGGCCTGGCCAAGACCGGGGTGGTAGCGGCCATCCGCGCCGGCACCTCGGACCGGGCCATCGGCCTGCGCGCCGACATGGACGCCCTGCCCCTCCAGGAGCTCAACGAGTTCGGCCACCGCTCCCGCCACCCGGGCAAGATGCACGCCTGCGGCCACGACGGCCACACCGCCATGCTGCTCGGCGCCGCCCGCTGGCTGGCCGAGCATCGCAACTTCGACGGCACGGTGTACTGCATCTTCCAGCCCGCGGAGGAGGCCGAGGGCGGCGCCAAGGTGATGGTGGAGGAAGGGCTGTTCGAACAGTTCCCCATGGAGGCGGTGTACGGCCTGCACAACTGGCCCGGCGTTCCGGTCGGGCAGATGGCGGTGATGCCCGGCCCGGTGATGGCCGGCACCTGCGCCTTCGAGATCAAGATGCGCGGCCACGGCTGCCACGCCGCCATGCCCCACCTGGGCAGCGACCCCATCGTCGCCGCCGCCGAACTGGTCCAGGCCCTGCAAACCGTGGTGTCGCGCACTCTGCACCCCTGCGAGGCCGGGGTGGTGTCGGTGACCCAGATCCACGCCGGCGAGGCCTGGAACGTGATCCCCGAGGAAGTGGTGCTGCGCGGCACCATCCGCAGCTTCAAGCCGGCGGTGCAGGAGCAGATCGAAACCGCCGTCGAGCGCCTGTGCAAGGGCGTGGCCGCCGCCCACGGCGCCCAGGCCAGCGTCTGGTTCGACCACCGCTACCCACCCACGGTCAACAGCGCCGCCGAGGCCGCCCTGTGCCGCGACGTGGCCGCCGAAGTGTGCGGCGCCGACCGGGTGATCGTCGACGCCCTGCCCTCCATGGGCGCCGAGGACTTCGCCTACATGCTGGCGGTCAAGCCCGGCTGCTACGTCTGGCTGGGCAACGGCATCCAGGGCGATGCCCACGCCGCCCACGGCATCACCGCCGGGGCCTGCACCCTGCACAGCCCCCACTACGACTTCAACGACGAGGTCCTGGCCCTGGGCGTCACCTACTGGGTGCGCCTGGCGGAACGGGCCCTGGCGCGGTGAGGTCCCCGCTCCCGCTGGCCTGGCGGCGATCCCAGGCCGATTCGTCGTGCCCGCTCGCCCGGCTGTGCCGCGCCGGCCTGGCCCTGTTCGCCGTGCTGTGGACCCTGCTGGCCGCCGCCCCGGCCCGGGCCGACCTGGTGCTGGAATACGCCACCCTGGGCCAGTCCCTCACCGGGCACCTGAGCATGCTGGTGGACCCGGGCGGCCGTCTCAGCCCCCAGGAGGCCCGCGCCAACAGCGCCCGCTTCAAACCCCTCACCGGCACCGGCGGCTTCGGCTACAGCACCGACGTCTACTGGCTGCGCTTCACCCTCACCCAGGACGGCCTGCCGCGCAACTGGCTGCTCGAACTGCCTTACCCCTATCTGGACGACGTGCGCCTGTACACGCCCCGGACCGACGGCAGCCTGGTGGAGCAGCGGGTCGGGGACCACATGCCGTTCGCCAGCTGGCCCCTGCCCTACCGCAACTTCCTCTTCCCCCTGCACCTGGAACCCGGCCACGGCACCCACACTCTGTACCTGCGGGTGGCCACCGCCGACAGCCTGGCGGTGCCCCTCGTGGTCTGGGAAGAACACGCCTTCCAGGAGCACGCCCGGGAAGAGGCCCTGCTGTTCGGCCTCTACTACGGGCTGATGCTGGCGATGCTGTTCTACAACGCCTTCATCGGCACCCTGCTGCGCGACCGCACCTTCTACCACTACGTGGCCTGTGCGTTCTTCGCCCTGCTGATCGTGGCCGAACTGAACGGCCACACCCTGCAATACCTGTGGCCGAACTTCCCCTGGCTGGCGGACCAGCAGCACAACCTGATCCCCTGCGCCTACCTGATCGCCCTGGTGCTGTGGCAGCAGTCCTTCCTCAACCTGCGCCAGACGGTGCCCCTGATCGTCCGTCCCCTGTCGGCCATCGTCGGCGCCTGCGCCGCCCTGATCCTGTTCAGCCTGATCGGCTTCTACCCCCTGGCCAACCGCCTGACCATGTACCTGGCCGGCCTGACCATCGGCCTGACCACCCTGGCCAGCATCATCTGCGTCGTCCGCGGCAGCCTGCCGGCGCGCATCTTCCTGGCCGCCCAGCTCTTGCCCATGGCGTGCAGCGCCCTGATCGTGATGCGCAACCTGGGCTACCTCTCCGCCAGCACCCTGCTCAACCACAGCTTCCAGATCGCCACCGCCCTGGAAATGCTGCTGTTCTCGATCGCCCTGGCCTACCGGGTCTACCTGCTGCGCCGCGAGCGCCACGCCGCCCTGGACATGGCCCAGAGCGACCCCCTCACCGGGCTGCTCAACCGCCACGGCCTGGAACGGCGCCTGGCCCGCTTCGGCCCGGACGGCAGCCACCGCCACCAGGAACTGGCCCTGATGGTCATCGACCTGGACGGCTTCAAGCCGGTCAACGACCGCTACGGCCACAAGCCCGGCGACCTGGTGTTGCAGGAAGTGGCGCGCCGCCTCAAGACCTGCACCCGCACCACCGACTTCATCGCCCGCCCGGGCAACGACGAATTCATCATCGGCCTGCCGGGCATGTTCAGCCACAGCGACGGCGCCCAACTGGCCGACAAGATCCTCGAGCAGATCGCCCAGCCGATCCCCATCCCCGGCGGGCTGGTGCCCGGCGGCAGCCTCCAGGTCACCGCCAGCATCGGCGTGGCCTTCATGCCCGGGGACGCGGACCAGGTGGACGGCCTGCTCGAACAGGCCGACCTAGCCATGTACGTAGCCAAGTCCGAGGGCCGCAACCGCTACGAGCTGGCGGCCGGCATGAGCGAGGAAGGCTATCGCCCACCGGCCTGGCAGGCGAGCTGAGCCCTTCGAAGGGCCACATCCGGGCAGGTCGGGCCGCAGGGCATGGGCCTGCCTGGCGGCGCCGTGAATGCTTGCGCCTGGCGCATTGCCGGCCCAATGCCATTGGGTTAGCCTGCCGCGTTCCCACTTCGCGAAAGCCCGCCATGAACACCGCTCCGCTCACCCTCTGCGTCGCCCTCGCCATGCTTGCCGGCCAGGCCTGGGCCCAGGGCATCGCCCCCCGCAACGCCGATCCGGTACAGCCTCGCCAGGCCGATCCCGTCCTGCCCCGTTCCGCCAGCGAGCGGCCGCCCCCCGTATCCGCGCCCCCCATATCCGCGCCGGCCGTGACGCCACGCAGCGCCACGCCGGTAAACAGCACGGCGGTCCAGGGCACCAACCCGAAAGCATGGCGCTGGCAGTCCCTCGGCGATAGCGAGGTGGCAGGCGACGGAGTGGCCCGGGGCTCGCAGTTGCGCGACATCCGCTGCGCCGGCCTGGCCTGCCGCGTGTACCAGGACAGCGCCGGCGCCTGGACCATCCGGGCCGAGGGGGGCTTTCCCGAAATGGCCGGGCGGACCTTCAACGTCATGCTCATGAACAGCCAGACGCAACGGCTGCAAACCGACAGCCGCCAGCGGGGCGTTTTCAGCGACGGCAGCTTCTGGGACCAGATCGACACCTGGCGCCTGCCCGCCGGCAGCTATGCGGTGTTCTACCACTGGCCGGAACAGGACAAGGTCTTCGCGGCAATCGCCTTCGACGTCCGGCAGGTGCCCGCGCGGCCGAGCAATTCGGGCGGCACTGGCGGCGCAGCGCCTCCCGGAAAGAACCAGCAGGCGATCAACGCCGCACAGCAGAATCAGCGCTGCCTGGCGATGGCGGCAACCAATCCGGACATCCGCTGCGAACCGGCCCGCTGAATCGGGCGAGCCAACGACGTGCCTAACCCACGCCACCCACCAGCATGAGAGGGGCAGGCGCGGAGCCATCGCCAGCAGGCGCCGCCTGGCGGCCGGACGCCGCCGACTCTCCCTGCAACTGCCGGTAGCGCATGCAGGTGACGCGCAGGAACGAGGCGAAGTTGTCCACCTCGCCCCGGTAGGCCGTCACCTCGTCGTGCAGGGTGGCGATCAGCTGGTTGGTGGTGACGCCCTCGGCGGCAGCCATTTCCGCCAGGGTGTCCCAGAACAGGTTTTCCAGGCGCAGGGTGGTCACCACCCCGTGGATGCGCAGGGAACGGGACCGGGATTCGTAGAGGATCGGGTCGGCGCGGACGTAGACCTGGCACATGGGCGGCTCCTGCGAACGGGCTAATGGGCGAGGGGGCGAAGCGGCTGCGGGGCGTGGCCCCCGGGTCCGGCCGGCGGGCCGGACCGATCGATGGACAACGCTCCGCCGCCCCGGTTCGGCCCGCTCCGGCCTACCGGCGAATCACAGCATCACAGGCTGATGCGGGTGCCCAGCACCGCCAGGAACTGGGCCAGCCAGGCCGGATGGGCGGGCCAGGCGGGGGCGGTGACCAGGTTGCCATCGGTATGGGCCTGGTCCACCGGAATGTCGGCGTAGGTGCCGCCAGCCAGGCGTACTTCGGGGCCGCAGGCCGGATAGGCGCTGCAGGTGCGGCCCTCGATCACCCCAGCGGCGGCGAGCAGCTGGGCGCCGTGGCAGACCGCGGCGATGGGCTTGTCGGCCTGGGCGAAGTGCTGCACGGCGGCGATCACCTGGGGATTGAGGCGCAGGTATTCCGGCGCCCGGCCGCCCGGGATCAGCAGGGCGTCGTAGTCCTCGGCGCGCAGGGTGTCGAAGCTGGCGTTGAGGGTGAAGTTGTGGCCCGGCTTCTCGCTGTAGGTCTGGTCGCCCTCGAAGTCGTGGATGGCGGTGCGCACGCTCTCGCCGGCCTTCTTGCCCGGACAGGCGGCATGGACCGTGTGGCCGACCATGGTCAGGGCCTGGAAAGGCACCATGGTTTCGTAGTCTTCGGCGTAATCGCCGACCAGCATCAGGATTTTCTTGGCAGCCATCGATGTCTCCTCGTGTCCTCGCAGGGGCGCCCGGGGCGGGCGCCGGGGGATGGAGGCCGGGGAGGTTGCCCCGCCCGGCCCGTCCGGCCATTCTCCACGGGGCCGGCGACGCCGGGTAGCACCGGGCTGCTACGGGAGAGACAGTAGGGACAACGAAGCCGGACGTGCGGGCGAAATGACATGCCAGCGGCACGCAATGCTTAACCATAGTGCATCGCCGCGAAGGCTCCGTCTGATCTGCATCAGTCAAAATCGGCGAAAATAGCCGCCGTTGTAAACCATGCCCCGCGGCACTCGCTGTACGCCTACGCCGAAACGGTGTTACCCGCTCTCCATTCGGCACCACCGGCGATTTGTCTTTCTATTTTCAGCATTACTGCTTGGCCAGCCGGCCTCAAACGGTTTTCCTGGCCGATAAGCCCCCAGACATGACCCAAGCCACCAACAACCTCGCCGCCGATATCTGGACGCTCGCCGACCTGCTGCGCGGCGATTTCAGGCAGAGCCAGTACGGTCGCATCATCCTGCCCTTCACCCTGTTGCGCCGCCTCGAATGCGTGCTGGCCCCCAGCAAGGAAGCCGTGCTCAAGCAAGTGCCCATCGTCGAGCAGATGAAGCTGCCCGAAGAAGCCCAGGAAAAGCTGCTGCTGCGGGCCACCAACGGCCTCAGCTTCTTCAATACCTCGCCCATGGACCTGGGCACCCTTGGGGAGGCCGGCATCAAGGCCAACCTGGAGCGTTACATCCAGTGCTTCTCCCGGGATGCCCGGGAGATTTTCGATCACTTCAAATTCGCCGAATTCATTGGCCTGCTGAGCGACGCCAACCTGCTCTACAAGATCGTGCAGAAGGTGCGCACCATGGACATCAGCCCCCAGGCTGTCTCCAACTACGAAATGGGCCTGGTATTCGAGGAGCTGATCCGGCGCTTCGCCGAAAGCTCGAATGACACTGCCGGTGAACACTTCACCCCCCGGGACATCGTTCGCCTCACCACCTCCCTGGTGTTCATGGAAGACGACGAAGCCCTGACCAAGCCCGGCATCATCCGCACCATCTACGACCCCACCGCCGGCACCGGCGGCTTTCTCTCGGCGGGCATGGAATACGTGCACGAACTCAACCCCCAGGCCGTGATCCGCGCCTACGGCCAGGAGCTGAACCCCGAGAGTTACGCCATCTGCAAGGCCGACATGCTGATCAAGGGCCAGGAGGTGGGCAACATCAAGCTGGGCAACACCCTCTCCAACGATCACCTCTACGCCGACAAATTCGACTACATGCTTTCCAACCCGCCCTTCGGCGTGGACTGGAAGAAGATCGAAGGCGACATCAGCAAAGAGCACAGCCTCAAAGGCTATAACGGCCGCTTCGGCCCCGGCCTGCCCCGGGTTTCCGACGGCTCCCTGCTCTTTCTCCTGCACCTGCTCAGCAAGCTGCGCGACGTAAAAGACGGCGGCTCGCGTATCGGCATCATCCTCAATGGCTCACCCCTGTTCACCGGCGGCGCCGGTTCCGGCGAATCCGAAATCCGCCGTTACATCCTCGAAGCCGACCTGCTCGAAGCCATCGTCGCCCTGCCCACCGACATGTTCTACAACACCGGCATCGCCACCTACGTCTGGGTGCTCTCCAATAAGAAAACTGCCGAGCGCAAGGGCAAGGTGCAGCTCATCAACGGCGTGAACCTCTGCGGCAAGATGCGCAAATCCCTGGGCAGCAAGCGCAACGTGATGCTGGACGACGACATCGCCGCCATCACCCGCTGCTTCGGCAACTTTGAAGTGATGGAGGCCCACGCCCTCGACAAGCCTGCCGAGCAAAAGAGCCCCCGGGGCCGGCCGGCCGCCAGCGCCAAGGCCGAAGCGCCCAAGACCTTCGCCAGCAAGATCTTCGCTACCCACCAATTCGGCTATCGTCGCATCACCGTCGAACGGCCCTTGCGCCTCTCCTGGCAGTTCAGCGACGCGCGCATCGCCACCCTGCGCTTCCAACCCGGTGCCCTCAACGCCGCCATGCAATGGACCTACGCTGAGTACGGCGCCCAGTACTGGAGCGATGGGCCGGACTGCGAAGACTACGGCCAGCTATTCAGTTACACCGAGGAAATCCGCGCCCATTGCAAGCGCCACTTTGCCGACCTCAAGGAAAAGCAGATCAAGGACCTGCTCGATGCCGACACCTGGCTGGCCCAGAAGCGACTCCTGCTCAAGGCCCGGCAACTGCAAGCCGTCATCGGCACCGCCCAGTGCGACGACTTCAATACCTGGGACGACAGCCTCAAAGCCGCTAGCCAGCAAGCCGGCATCAGCCTCGACGCCAAAGAGAAAAAGCAGCTGGCCGACGCCCTCAGCTGGAAGAACCCGGCCGCCGAGAAAGTCATCAAGAAACTGCACAAGGGCCAGCCGGCGCCCCTCTATGGGCGTTTCCCCGTCGGCAAGGAGATTGTCGAATACCAGGCCGACAGCGACCTGCGGGACTTCGAGAACATTGCCCTCGACCCCAGTCGCTCGGTCAATGAAGTCAACGAAGCCTATTTCATCAAGGAAGTGCAGCCCCATGTGCCGGATGCCTGGATCGACGCCAACAAGCGCGACGCCAAGGACGGCGAAATCGGCATCGTCGGCTACGAGATTCCTTTCAACCGCCACTTCTACCAATACCAGCCGCCACGCCCCTTGGAAGAAATTGATGCCGACCTGGACGCGGTGAGTGCCGAGATCATGGCCCTGCTGCGGGAGGTGCATTCGTGAGTCGGTATAAGGCTTATCCGGCGTACAAGGATTCGGGGGTGGAGTGGTTGGGGGATATACCCGCGCATTGGGTAGCGACTCGCCTGAAAAGAGTGATTTCAAAACTGGAGTCTGGTATTAGCGTCAATGCCACTGATGTGCCGGCACAAAACGGGGACATTGGTGTTCTGAAGACAAGTTGTGTCTATACACATTCTTTCAGACCATCGGAAAATAAAGCCGTTTTCCAAGATGAGATACATCGCGTCAAGTGCCCGGTCAGAAATGGGGAAATCATCATTAGTCGAATGAACACCCCCGACCTTGTTGGGGCGAGTGCGCTGGTTGAATGCGAAACAAAGAACTTGTACCTACCTGATCGTTTGTGGCAAACAGAGTCGCTTAGTTTATTTCCAAAATTTGTTGCTTATTTCATGATGGCCAATGGATTTAGAGCGCAAATTTCGTTGGCCGCGGAAGGCGCTAGCAGCAGCATGCAAAATATTGCGAAGGAAAACTACCTGGCAATTCATGCTGCACATCCAATATCTTGTCTTGAGCAAGAGAGAATTTCTGACTTCCTTGACCACGAAACCGCAAAGATCGACGCGCTGATCGAGAGGCAGCAGCGGTTGATCGAACTGCTCAAGGAAAAGCGCCAGGCGGTCATCAGCCATGCCGTGACCAAAGGCCTCAACCCCAACGCCCCTATGAAAGATTCCGGGTTGGAGTGGTTGGGCGAGGTACCAAAGCATTGGGGGGTGACGAAATTCCACTACGAAATTGATTTGCTTGAAGGCCCCGGAATACTGGCTAATGATTTCTTCGACGAGGGAGTTCCTCTTCTTCGGATACAAAACATCAAAAATCACTTTGTAAGTGATGAGTTCAAAACATTCCTATCACCTTCAAAGGTCAGCTCTAAGTGGGAGCATTTTCGTGTTTCCCGGGGAGACCTAATTATTAGTTGTAGCGCATCCACCGGTTTGGTTTCCGAAGTGGGCGAAAATGTAGTCGGTGCAGTTCCTTATACTGGACTCATTAGGTTGAGACCACGAAGAAATGCACTAACCAAGGACTTTATTCGGCACTTGGTTCAGTCAGATTTGTTTTTTGAGCAAATTAAACTTCTGCAGTCTGGTTCAACAATCCAACATTTTGGACCGTACCATTTACATCAGATGTATATAACGTTACCGCCAATCAGTGAGCAAGAAGAGATAGCGAGGGCTATTAGGCATAAGACAGCACGACTGGATGAGTTAATCGTGGCAGGAAATGATCAAATTGAACTGATCAAAGAACGCCGCACTGCCCTAATTTCCGCCGCCGTCACCGGCAAGATCGACGTGCGCGGCTGGCAGCCTGCCGCTGCCTGAATGGCCACTGTGCCTTCCCACTGAACCCGACCCGAGCCCCGCCATGAGCGACCAAGCCAGCGAACGCATCTTTCAGGACGACATCCTCCGCCAATTACAGGCCCATGGCTGGCGATTGGGGTCGTCAGCGCACTATCACCGGGAACTGGCCCTCTACGCGGAAGATGCCCTGGCCTTCGTGCAGGAGACCCAGCCGGCCCAGTGGCAGAAGTTCTGCGCCAATCACCCCAAGGACAGCGAGCAGAAATTTCTCGAACTGGTGGCGGGCCAGCTGGCCAAGGCCGACTCCAATGCCACGGACCAGGAGAGCCGCCGTTTCGGCACCCTGGGCGTGCTGCGCCACGAACTGCGCGACCGCAATGCCCGCCTTTCCCTGTGCCAGTTCAAGCCCGAACACGGGCTGAACCCGGAGACCCTGGCCCGCTATGGCAAGAACCGCCTGCGCGTGGTGCCAGAGCTGGTGTACAGCCCCTGGGCCAAGGAGGACGCATCCCCGGAGGGGCAGCCGGAGGATGCTGCAGCCGCGGGCAGCAAGGCCAAGGCCTGGCGCATCGACCTGGTGCTCTTCGTCAATGGCCTGCCGGTGGTCACCCTGGAGCTGAAATCCGAATTCAAGCAGGCCGTGGGTCGGGCGATTCACCAATACAAGACGACCCGCCTGCCGGTGGACCCGGTGGCGAAGAAGGCCGAGCCCCTGCTGAGCTTCAAGCGCGGCGCCCTGGTGCACTTTGCGGTGAGCCAGTACGAGGTGCACATGGCGACGCGGCTGGAGGGGGAGAAGACCGTATTTCTGCCCTTCAACCAGGGCACGCGGGAGGGCGGCGCCGGCAACGAGGTGCCGGAGGATGTGAACCGCTATGCCACCGACTACCTGTGGAACGAGGTGCTGCTGCCGGACAACCTGCTCAACATCCTCGCCCGCTTCGTGCATTTGCAGATCGAGGAAAAGGAAGATTGGGAAGGCCGCAAGTACAAGAAGGAAAGCCTGATCTTCCCCCGCTATCACCAGTGGGACGTGGTGGGCAAACTGCTGGCCGCCGCCCGCAGCGAAGGGCCGGGGCAACGCTACCTGATCCAGCACAGTGCCGGCTCGGGCAAATCCAATTCCATTGCCTGGGTGGCCCACCAGCTTTCTGCCCTTTACCGGGAGGGGGGCAAAAAGCTCTTTGATTCGGTGATCGTGGTGACCGACCGCACCGTGCTGGATGACCAGTTGCAGGACACCATCTCCCAGTTCGAGCACACCGATGGCGTGGTGGGGCGCATCAACAACAAGGAGGGCGACGGTTCCAAGTCGGAAAAGCTGGCCGCTGCGCTGGAGAGCGCCCAGCCCATCATCATCGTCACCATCCAGACCTTTCCCTTTGTGCTCAAGGCCATCGAGAACAGCGTCAGCCTCAAGGCCCGCTGCTACGCCATCATTGCCGACGAGGCCCATTCTTCCCAGAGCGGTTCCACCGCCCGGCAGTTGAAAGAAGTGCTGATGAAGGAGGCCCAGGGCGAGAACGGTGAGGAGGTGGAGCTGGACAGCGACGACATCATCGCCGCCACCGTGGCTTCCCGCCGGGCCACGGGCAATCTGAGCTTTTTTGCCTTTACCGCCACGCCCAAGCCCAAGACCCTGGAACTGTTTGGCCGCCGCCCCCGGCCCGACGAGGTGGCCTCCATCACCAACAAGCCGGCAGCCTTTCACGTTTACAGCATGCGCCAGGCCATCGAGGAGGGCTTCATCCTCGATGTGTTGCGCAACTACACCAACTACAAGGTGGCCTACAAACTGGCGTTGAAGATTCAGGCAGCGGATCAGGAGGTGGAAAGCAAGCGCGCCCGGGTCAAGCTCAACCAGTGGGTGCGCCTGCACGACCACAACATCGCCCAGAAGGTGAAGCTGATCGTCGAGCATTTCCGCGACAACGTGCTGGGCCTGCTCGGCGGCCAGGCCAAGGCCATGGTGGTGACCAGCTCGCGCAAGGAGGCCGTGCGCTACAAGCAGTGCTTCGACACCTATATCCGGGACCAGGGTTACCAGAAAATCCGCGCCATGGTGGCCTTCTCGGGCGAGGTGGAATTCACGGCGACCGACCCGAACACCGCCAACCTGATCGGTGAGAAATTCACCGAAGGCAACATGAATCCCCAATTGAAGGGGCGGGACATGCGCACGGCCTTCGATTCGGACGACTACCAGGTGATGATCGTGGCCAACAAGTTCCAGACCGGCTTCGACCAGCCCAAGCTGTGCGCCATGTATGTGGATAAGAAGCTGGCCGGTGTGGAGTGTGTGCAGACCCTGTCGCGCCTCAACCGCACCTACCCCAACAAGGCGGAAACCGGCACGTTTGTGCTGGATTTCTTCAATGAGCCGGAAGACATCCTGAATGCCTTCCAGCCTTACTACCAGACGGCGGAACTAGCCGATGTCTCGGACCCGAACCTGATTTTCGCATTGCACGACAAGCTACGGGCGTCGGGCATCTTCACCTGGCAGGAGGTGGAGCAGTTCTGCGCCGCCTTCTACATGAAGGACAAGAGCAACGCGGCCATCGCCAATATCTGCAAGCCGGCGGTGCAACGCTGGCAGCAGCGCTACAAATCGGCGCTGGAGGCCTTCAAGCAGGCCAAGATGATGTTCGAGCGCACCAAGAAAACGGGTGACACGGTGCTCATCACCAACGCCGAGAACTGCCTGAAGGACTGCCTGAAGGAAAAGGACTCCCTGGAAATCTTCAAGAAGGACCTGGGCACCTTCGTGCGTTTCTATGAATTCATGTCCCAGATCGTTGATTATGACGACACCGGCCTGGAAAAACTCAGCCTCTACGCCCGCAACCTGCGGCCCATGCTACGCGAAGCCTTGAGCAACGAAAACGAGATTAACCTCGATAACGTGATGCTCAGCCACTACCGCGTGGCCAAGATTCGCCAGCAGGATTTGCTGCTCAAGGAAAATACGGGTGAATACCAGTTGGAGCCGGGCGAAGGCCTAGGCACGGCCAAGCCCCAGGACAAGAAGGAAGAGTTCCTGTCCCAGATCATCAGCCGCCTGAACGAAATCTTCGTAGCCGACCAACTGACGGACAAGGACATGGTGAACTACGCCTACACCATCCGCGACAAGATCGGCGAGAACGACATCGTGATGCAGCAGATCGAAAACAACTCGGCCGAACAAGCCTTACTGGGTGATTTTTCCAAGGCCATCGACGATGCCATCATGGACAGCAGCACCGCCCACCAGAACCAGATGATGCAGTTGCTGGCGGACCCGAAAAAGGCCGCCGGGTTCGCCCGGGTCGTGTTTGATTTGCTGGTTTCAGGAAAACCCACCCCTGCCAAGTAGGTCCAGATTCCCGCAGGGAGACATTTGATGCAGGTACGGCAGTCGGTGAATCCCCCTCACCCCGCCGTCAGCCAGCCCTCGTCCTCGCGCAGGGCGCCGGCCCGGGTCAGGTCGTGCACCAGCCAGTCGGCCAGGGCGTCGTCGTCCAGGCCCAGGTAGCGGACGTTGACGCTGGTGACGAAGGACAGGCCGGCGAGGAATTCGGCGAGGTCGGCGCGCTTGATGCGGCGCTTTTCGAGCATGACGAAGGCGACGATCACCTTGATGGCGTGGCGCGCCAGCCGGTCCAGGCTGGCCTCGAAGCCGGCGAGCTTGCGGTAGGCCCGCTCCAGGGCTGCGTCCACCGCGCCGAAGGCCGGGCCGTGGCCGGGCAGCACGGCGTCGAGGGACAGACGGCCGAGCATGTCCAGGGTGGCGCGGGTGGCGGCCAGGCCGTCGGCGGTGCCGAGCACCTCGGCGAAGATCACGCCGAAGCCGTCTTCCCACAGGGCGTCGCCGGAGATGAGCAGGCGCTCGTCCGGGTTGTACAGGGCCAGGGCGTCCATGTCGTGGCCGGGCACGGCCAGGGCCAGCCATTCTAGGCCGCCGAGGACGAAGCGGTCGCCCGCGCCGTAGGTGGCGTGGTGCTGGAAGCGGGCGGCGGACTGGCCCAGGGGCGAGAGCAGCAGGGCGTCCTCGTCCCACTCGGCGATGGTGGCGGCCAGGCCCTCGGGCACCACCAGCTCACAGCCGAAGGCGGCGTTGAGGGCGGCGTTGCCGCCGATGTGGTCGGAGTGGGAGTGGGTGTTGATCACCCGGGTCAGGGTGCGGCCGGCCAGGGCCCGCTCCACCAGGGCCACGGTTTGGGCGGCGTGGCTGACGTAGCCGCTGTCGATCAGGGTGGCGGCCTCGCCGTCGAAGGCGAGGATGTTGTTGGACGACAGCCAGCCCCGCTCCAGCAGTTGCAGGGAATCGGGCAGAACCGCGGCAATGCGCTCGGCGGCCCCCATCAGTCGCTCCCGGCGCCGACTTCGGCCTGGACGTTTTCGGGCAGGGGCACGGTCTTATTCGGCTCCGCCGGTGGCGGCGGGGTGGGGATGCCGAAAATCTCGTCCGAGGTGCGGCCACAGCCCTCGCATACCCCGGTGTCCGGGTCGATCATGCAGATGCCGACGCACAGGTCATCGCTGCTCATTGCGGGCTCCGGGCGGTGGAAGGCTTGGGCTGGGCGGCGCGGCGCGCCGCCACGGCATCGAGGATGGCCAGGCGCTGGGGGTCACTGGCGCGGCCCCAGGCGGCGATCTCGTCCAGGGTGCGCAGGCAGCCCTGGCAAAGGCCGCTGGCCTTGTCCATGACGCAGACGTTGATGCAGGGGGAAGGAACGGTCATTTGAGCAGTGCAAAAAACAGGGAGGGGCCAAGACCAAGGCGGGACGGGCATCTTCATGCCCCCTGCCTGGAGAGCCGCGCCAGTGGCCGATCTTCAGGCAGGCTCCTTTGGAGGCCACGACTGGCGCGGGGTTCCACGGGGTAGCCGATTTTCCTCCAGCGACCTCAGCCGCGCTTGGCGAGGATCGCCCGGGCCACCTTGGAACCGGTTTCCCGGCCCAGGGCCGCCGAGATGAAGGCGCCGGCATCCACCAGTTTGTCCAGGTCGATGCCGGTTTCGATGCCCAGGCCGTGCAGCAGGTAGACCACGTCCTCGCTGGCGACGTTGCCGGAGGCGCCCTTGGCGTAGGGACAGCCGCCCAGGCCGGCCACCGAGGCGTCGAAGACGCTCATGCCCAGTTGCAGCGAGGCCAGGATGTTGGCCACGGCCATGCCGTAGGTGTCGTGGTAGTGGCCGGCCAGTTTTTCCACCGGCACGTGGGCGGTGCAGGCCTCGATCATGCGCGCCACCGCCAGGGGGGTGCCGACGCCGATGGTGTCGCCCAGGGAGACTTCGTAGCAGCCCATCTCGAACAGGGTGCGGGCGACCCGGGCCGCCGCCTCGGGGGCGATGGCGCCCTCGTAGGGGCAGCCGACCACGCAGGAGACGTAGCCGCGCACCGGGATGTCCAGGGCGCTGGCGGCGGCCACCACCGGCTCGAAGCGTTTCAGGCTCTCGGCGATGGAGCAGTTGATGTTCTTCTGCGAAAACGATTCGGAGGCGGCGCCGAAGATCGCCACTTCCTGGGCACCGGCTTCCACCGCCGCGTCGAAGCCTTGCAGGTTGGGGGTGAGCACCGGGTAGGCGACCCCGTCCCGTTTGCGGATGGCGCCCATCACCGCGGCGTTGTCGGCCATCTGCGGCACCCACTTGGGCGAGACGAAGGAGGTGGCCTCCACCGCCGGCACCCCGGCGGCGGCCAGGCGCTCGATCAGTTCCACCTTGATCGCGGTGGGGACCACCTGCTTTTCGTTCTGCAGGCCGTCGCGGGGGCCCACGTCCACCAGCTTGACGCGCTGGGGCAGGTTCATCGGGGAGAGGGACATGTCGTGTTCCTTAGCAGGACGCGGCCGGCGGACGGGACATCCCGCCCCGCCGGCCTGCGGTTAGGCCGGGTGGGCGCTCAGGCCGCCTCGAAATCCACCAGTTCGGCGCCGTCGCTGACCTGGTCGCCGGCGGCGTAGCGGAAGGCCTTCACCACCCCGGCCTTGGGGGCGGTAATGGTGTGCTCCATCTTCATCGCCTCCAGGATCAGCAGCGGCGCGCCGGCCTCGACCTTCTGCCCCGGCGTGGCGATGAGGGCCACCACCTTGCCCGGCATGGGGGCGGTCAGGCCGCCGCCCTGATGGCCACCGGCCTCCACCTTGTGTAGGGGGTCGTGGCGCTCCAGGATGAAAGTGCTGCCGTTGAGGAAGACGTGGCGCCGTTCGCTCTGGGTGTCATTAACCGCCACCACGCTGGCGAGCAGGCGCCGGTCGTCCAGTTCCACCGCCAGGCGGTCGCCACCCAGGCACCGACCCCGGGCCAGCACCGGGGCCTCGCCGGCCAGGGCGAGGGTCCAGCTGTCGTTGCCGTAGGCCACCTCCACGGTGATTTCGGTGTCGTTGCCCGCCGACTTCCAGGTGAGGGTACGCCGGCCGGTCAGGTTCATGCGCCAGCCGTCCCGGCTCGCCCAGGGGGACCAGGGGTCGGCGCTGGTGCTCGCCGCCTGCTCGGCCTGGGCCTGTTCGCGTAGCAGCTCGGCCACCGAGGCCACTTGCAAGGCCAGAGCCGGCAACGGGGCGTCGCCCGGGAACAGGTAGTCGCGCTGGCGCTCGATCAGGCCGGTGTCCAGGTCGGCCCCGGCGAAGGCCGGGCAGGCCACCAAGCGGGAGAGGAAGGGAATGTTGCTGGTCACCCCGACCACCCGGTAGTCGGCCAGGGCCTGGCGCATGCGCGCCAGGGCGGCGTCCCGGTTCTCGTCCCAGACGATCAGCTTGGCCACCATCGGGTCGTAGTGGGGGGTGATCTCGTCGCCCTCTTCCACCCCGGTATCGACGCGCACGTAGAGGCTTTCCGCCGGCGGCGCGAGGCGCAGCAGGCGGCCGGTGGAGGGCAGGAAGCCCCGGTCGGCGTCCTCGGCGTAGATGCGCGCTTCCAGGGCGTGGCCGTGGATCGCCAGGTCAGCCTGCTTGAGGGGCAGGGGTTCGCCGGAGGCGACGCGCAGCTGCCACTCCACCAGGTCCTGGCCGGTGATCATTTCGGTGACCGGGTGCTCCACCTGGAGGCGGGTGTTCATCTCCATGAAGTAGAACGAGCCGTCCTGGTTGGCGATGAATTCCACCGTGCCGGCGCCGACGTAGCCCACGGCCTGGGCGGCGGCCACGGCGGCCTCGCCCATCTGGCGGCGGCGCTCCGGGGTCATGCCCGGGGCGGGGGCCTCTTCCAGCACCTTCTGGTGGCGGCGCTGCACCGAGCAGTCGCGCTCGAACAGGTACACGCAGTTGCCGTGGGTATCGCCGAACACCTGGATTTCGATGTGGCGCGGCCGGGTGATGTACTTCTCGACCAGCACATGGTCGTTGCCGAAGGAGGAGCTGGCTTCGCGCTTGCACGAGGCCAGGGCGGCGATGAAGTCCTCGCCCTTTTCCACCAGGCGCATACCCTTGCCGCCGCCCCCGGCGGCGGCCTTGATCAGCACCGGGTAGCCGATGGCGTCGGCCTGGGCCTTGAGGAAATCCGGCTCCTGGTTGTCGCCGTGGTAGCCCGGGGTGAGGGGCACGGCGGCCTTTTCCATGAGGGCCTTGGCGGCGGACTTGCTGCCCATGGCGCGGATGCTGGCGGCCGGCGGGCCGATGAACACCACCCCGGCGGCGGCGCAGGCGTCGGCGAACTCGGCGTTCTCGGAGAGAAAGCCGTAGCCCGGGTGGATGGCCTGGGCGCCGGTGGCCCGGGCCGCGGCCAGGATCTTGTCCGCCACCAGGTAGGATTCCCGGGCGGCGGCGGGGCCGATGCACACGGCCTCGTCGGCCAGGCGCACGTGGCGGGCGCCGGCGTCGGCCTCGGAATAGACGGCGACGGTGCGCACGCCGAGACGGCGGGCGGTCTTGATAACGCGGCAGGCGATCTCGCCGCGGTTGGCAATCAGAATCTTGCTGAACATGTGTCCCCCTTGCGGAGCAGGCCGGCAGCCCACGCGGGCGCCGGCCCTCCGGGCGAAATGGTGCGGAGTGGCGTTAGGCGATCCAAGCGGGTTTGCGTTTTTCGAGGAAGGCGCCGATGCCCTCCCGGCCTTCGTCCGAGGCCCGCACCCGGGTGATGCGCTGGGCGGTGTCCTCGATCACGGCCGCGTCGATGGCCCGGTCGGCCACGGCGGCGATCAGGGCCTTGCACTCGGCCTGGGCGTTGGGGCCGTTGTTGAGCAGGGCCTCCACCACCTCGCCGACGGCGTCGTCCAGGGCCGCCTCGTCGGGCACGATCTCGTGCACCAGGCCGAGGCGGTAGGCCTCGGAGGCGGAGAAGCGCTCGGCGCTGAGCATGTAGCGGCGCGCCGCCCGGGTGCCCAGGGCCTGGATGACGTAGGGGCTGATGACCGCCGGGATCAGGCCGAGCTTGACCTCGGTCAGGGCGAACTGGGCGTCGAAGGTGGCGATGGCCACGTCGCAGGCCGACACCAGGCCGACGCCGCCGCCGTAGGCCGGGCCCTGGACCCGGGCCACGGTGGGCTTGGCCAGTTCGTTGAGGGTGCGCAGCAGTTCGGCCAGGTTGCGGGCGTCGCGCAGGTTCTCTTCCGGGCTGTAGCCGGCGGCGCGTTGCATCCAGTTGAGGTCGGCCCCGGCGCAGAAGCTCTTGCCGGTGGAGGAGAGCACCACCACGCGCACGGCGGGGTTGGCTTCCAGTTCTTTCAGGCCGGCGGTGATCTCGGCGATCAGGGTTTCGTCGAAGGCGTTGTGCCGGTCGCCCCGGTTGAGGGTGAGGATGCCGACGGGGCCGTCGACTTCGAGCAGGATGGCGTTGTAGGTGGTCATGGTCGTATCCGTGCGGGGGTCACATGCGGAAGATGCCGAACTTGGTTTCTTCCGCCGGGGCGTTGAAGGCGGCCGACAGGCCCAGGCCGAGGACCCGGCGGGTATCGGCCGGGTCGATCACCCCATCGTCCCACAGGCGGGCGCTGGCGTAGTAGGGGTGGCCCTGGGTTTCGTACTGGTCGCGGATCGGCGCCTTGAAGGCGGCCTCGTCCTCGGCGCTCCAGGTCTTGCCGGCGGCCTCCAGGCCGTCGCGCTTGACCGTGGCCAGAACGCCTGCGGCCTGCTCGCCGCCCATCACCGAGATGCGGGCGTTGGGCCACATCCACAGGAAACGGGGCGAGTAGGCCCGGCCGCACATGCCGTAGTTGCCGGCGCCGAACGACCCGCCGATGACCACGGTGAACTTGGGTACCTTGGCGGTGGCGACCGCCGTCACCATCTTGGCCCCGTCCCGGGCGATGCCGCCGTTCTCGTACTTGCGCCCGACCATGAAGCCGGTGATATTCTGCAAGAACACCAGGGGGATGCCGCGCTGGGCGCACAGTTCGATGAAGTGGGCGGCCTTGAGGGCCGATTCCGAGAAGAGGATGCCGTTGTTGGCGACGATACCCACCGGATAGCCGAAGATGCGCGCAAATCCGCAGACGATGGTGGTGCCGTAGCGGGCCTTGAATTCGTCGAACTCGGAGCCGTCCACGATGCGGGCGATGATCTCGCGCACGTCGAAGGGCTTCTTGGTGTCGGTGGGGATCACGCCGTACAGCTCCCGGGCGTCGTAGCGGGGCGGGCGCGGCGGCAGCAGGCTCACCGGCGGCTGCTTCTTCCAGTTCAGGTCGCGCACGATGCGCCGGGCGATGGCCAGGGCGTGGGCGTCGTTCTCGGCGAAGTGGTCGGCCACCCCGGAAACCCGGGTGTGCACGTCGGCGCCGCCCAGGTCTTCGGCGGACACCACCTCGCCGGTGGCGGCCTTCACCAGGGGCGGGCCGCCGAGGAAGATGGTGCCCTGCTCGCGCACGATCACCGATTCGTCGCTCATTGCCGGCACGTAGGCGCCGCCGGCGGTGCAGGAGCCCATCACCACGGCCACCTGGGGGATGCCCTTGGCCGACAGGTTGGCCTGGTTGTAGAAGATGCGGCCGAAGTGGTCCCGGTCGGGGAAGACCTCGTCTTGCAGGGGCAGGAAGGCGCCGCCGGAATCCACCAGATAGACGCAGGGCAGATGGTTCTGCTCGGCGATCTCCTGGGCGCGCAGGTGCTTCTTCACGGTCAGGGGGTAGTAGGTGCCGCCCTTCACCGTGGCGTCGTTGGCGACGATCATGCATTCGACGCCCTCGATGCGGCCGATGCCGGCGATCATCGAGGCGGCGGGCACCTCAAAGTTCTCGCCGGCGCCGCCGTACATGCCGTAGGCGGCCAGTTGGCCGATTTCCAGGAAGGGGGAGCCCGGGTCCACCAGGGTGCTCACCCGCTCCCGGGGGAGCAGCTTGCCCCGGGCCAGGTGCTTCTGCCGGGCGGATTCGGAGCCGCCCAGGGCAATGCGGTTGACGGTGTCCTGGAGGTGGGACACCAGGGTGCCCATGGCTTCGGCGTTGGCCTGGAAGTCCAGGGAGCGGGGATTGAGCTGGGTTGTCAGTATGGTCATGGCGTCACTCGCGGTGCGTCGGGAGATGCGCTGCTGGGTTGGATTGGATTCGGGATGAAACCGCGGCCGGAAGGCCGTCAGAAACCGCCTGGGCCCGCCGCCAGCCAACGTTCGAGCTGGGGCAGCCGGTCGGCGCCGAGGAAAGGTTCGCCGTCCACGACGATGTAGGGCGACCCGCACACGCCGCGCGCCAGGGCCGCCTCGACTTCCTGCTTGAGACGGTCCTTGAGGGCCGGGGTGGCCAGGGCCGCTTCCAGGGCGGCGGGGTCGAACCCCTGGGCGGCGGCAATGGCCAGCACGGTGGCCGGGTCGGAAATGTCCCGGTCATCCACGAACAGGGCGCGAAACAGGGCCCGGCCGAAGTCGCGGGCCCGTGCTTGATCCCGATCCCAGGCCCAGTAGAAAGCCCGGGCGGCAACCTGGGTGGCGAGCGGAAAGCGGCTCGGCTGGCGGTAGGGTAGCCCCATGAAGCGTGCCGACCGGGCGAAGTCGCGCAGCACGTACTGGCCCTTGATGGGCGCCTGGGTCAGAGGCACGGCGCCGGTCTTCTGGAAGATCACTCCGAGCAGTACCGGATGCCAGGCCACGCTGCGACCGTGGCGGGCCGCCAGGTCGTCGATCCGTTCCGCCGCCAGGTAGCCGTAGGGCGAGGAAAAATCGAAGTAGAAGTCCAGGGGCGCGGTCATGGCGCCCTCCGCGCGGGTTGCGCGCGTCTGCCGGCGGGCAGGCCGCCGGGCGGGTGGTTGCGATGCATGGGTGTCTCCTCCACGTTCTCGTCTCCCCGGAGCCGCCGGGCGGCTCCCTGTGATTGAAATCCGGCGCCCCCGGTTTTATTTAGGTGGCGGAGCGCCGGACGGCGTTGCTTGCGGCGGCTACACGCGGCGGCCTCCCAGGACGCCGGTGGTGAACATCACGCCGACGATGGTCAGGGCGCCGCCCAGGTAGGCGGCGGTGGACAGCCGCTCGCCGAGCAGCCAGGCCCCCTGCAACACGGCGAACAGGGGGACCAGGTTGATGAAGGCCGCGGTACGCGCCGGCCCCACCCGCTGCACACCGTCGGCGTACCAGGTGAAGGACAGGGCGGTGCCGAGCAGGCCGAGGAAGAGGATCGCCGACCAGGCGGTCGGGCTGTAGTCGGGCACGCCCAGGTCGCCGTTGACGGCGGCGGCGGCGCCGAGCATGGCGCAGCCGATCAGGCTGGCGTAGGCGGTGGCGGCCAGGGCGCTCATGGTGGCGGTGGCGCGCCGGCCGATGAAGGTGTAGATGGCCCAGAAGACGACGCAGCCGAGGATGAGCACCTCGCCCAGGCCGATGGCACCGGCGAACAGGCGGGTGGGGTGGCCGTTGGCGATCACCAGCAGGCAGCCGGCCATGGCCAGGACGATGCCCAGGGCCTTGCGCGGGGTCATCCGGTCGCCGAAGAACAACCAGGCGGACAGGGCCACCACGGCGGGGTTGAGGGCCACCACCAGGGCGCCCCGGCCGGCGGCGATGTGCTTGAGGCCGAACAGGAAGCAGAAGTTGTAGAGGGCGATGCCGGACAGGGCGAGCAGGGTGACGGTCAGCCACTCCTGGCGCGACAGTTTGGGCAGGCCGCCTTCGCTGACCACGGCCACGGCGGCCAGGGCCAGGCCGGCGGTGAGGAAGCGCCAGAAGGCGGCGGCCAGGGGCGGGACTTCCTGGACGACGACGCGGCCGGCGATCCAGGTACCGCCCCAGAAGAACATGGTGACGACGAGCTTGGCCAGGATGGCCGGGGTGAGCCGAGTGCTACCGGCGGTGGCGGTCGGGGAATTCAAGACGGGGGCTTTCGCGGGACGGACGGGAGGACGGCCGGCGCCCGCCATGCCGCGCACCGCAAGGTGCGCCATGGGGAGTGCGCCGGCCGTCCGCACGTTACAGCATCTCCACGCCGACAGCCACGGCCTCGCCGCCGCCGATGCACAGGGAAGCAACGCCCTTTTTCTTGCCGTACTGCTTGAGGGCGCCGAGCAGGGTCACCAGGATGCGGGCGCCGGACGCGCCGATCGGGTGGCCCAGGGCGCAGGCGCCACCGTGCACGTTGACCTTGGCCGGATCGAGCTTGAGGTCGTGGATGGCTGCCATGGTGACCACGGCGAAGGCTTCGTTGATTTCCCACAGGTCCACGTCGGCAGCATTCCAGCCCGCCTTCTTCAGGAATTTCTCGATGGCGAAGACCGGGGCGGTGGTGAACAGGTTGGGTTCCTGGGCGTGGGTGGTGTGGCCGACGATCTTGGCCAGGGGGGTGAGGCCCAGGGCCTTGGCCTTGGATTCCTTCATCAGCACCAGGGCGGCGGCGCCGTCGGAGATGGAGGAGGAGTTGGCGGCGGTGACGGTGCCGTCCTTCTTGAAGGCGGGCTTCAGGGCGGGGATCTTGTCGATCTGGGCCTTCAGCGGCTGCTCGTCCTGGTCCACCACCACGTCGCCCTTCTTGCCGGCGATGGTGACGGGGGCGATTTCCCACTTGAACTTGCCTTCCTTGATGGCGGCCTGGGCCCGGGTGGTGGAGGTGATGGCGAACTCGTCCTGGGCGGCCCGGGTGAAGCCGTAGGACTCGGCGCATTCCTCGGCGAAGGTGCCCATCAGGCGGCCCTTCTGGTAGGCGTCTTCCAGGCCGTCGAAGAACATGTGATCGAGCAGCTGGCCGTGGCCGAGGCGATAGCCGCCGCGGGCCTTGGGCAGCAGGTAGGGGGCGTTGGACATCGACTCCTGGCCGCCGGCGACGCCGATCTCGTAGGAGCCGGCGAGCAGGCCGTCGTGCACCATCATCACCGCCTTGAGGGCGGAGCCGCACACCTTGTGGATGGTGGTGCAGCCGGCGGCCAGGGACAGGCCGGCGCCCAAGGCGGCCTGGCGGGCCGGGGCCTGGCCGACGCCGGCTTGCAGCACGTTGCCGAACACCACCTCTTCCACCTGCTCCGGCTTGATGCCGGCCCGCTCCACGGCGGCCTTGATGGCCGTGGCGCCGAGCTGGGGCGCGGTCAGGCTGTTGAAGTCGCCCTGGAAGCCCCCCATGGGGGTGCGGGCGACAGAAACGATGACGATGGGGTCAGACATGGTGCTCTCCTAGGTTGAAATGCTCCGGCCCGGGCGCCGCGAGGCCCCCGGGCGGATTCGGTCATGCAGTCTCGGCGAACAGCTCCCGGCCGATCAGCATGCGGCGGATCTCGCTGGTACCGGCGCCGATTTCGTAGAGCTTGGCATCGCGCCACAGGCGGCCGGTGGGATATTCGTTGGTGTAGCCGACGCCGCCCAGGGCCTGGATGGCTTCGCCGGCCATCCAGGTGGCCTTCTCGGCGGTGTACAGGATCACCCCGGCGGCGTCCTTGCGCAGGCTGCGGGCGTGATCGGCGTTGTCGCAGGCGCGGCCGACGGCGTAGGCGTAGGCCCGGGCGGCGGACCACACCGAGTACATGTCGGCGACCTTGCCCTGCATCAGCTGGAATTCGCCGATGCTCTGGCCGAACTGTTTACGTTCGTGCAGGTAGGGCACTACCGTGTCCATGCAGGCTGCCATGATGCCCAGGGGGCCACCGGACAGCACGGCACGCTCGTAGTCAAGGCCGGACATCAGCACCTTGGTGCCGTTGCCAATGCCGCCCAGCACGTTCTCCTCGGGCACTTCGCAGTCGTCGAAGAACAGGGGGAAGGTGTTCGAGCCGCGCATCCCCAGCTTGTCCAGGTGGGTGCCGTGGCTAAACCCCTTCATGCCCTTTTCGACGATGAAGGCGGTCATGCCCTTGGCGCCGGCGTTGACGTCGGTCTTGGCGTACACCACCAGGGTATCGGCGTCGCCGCCGTTGGTGATCCACATCTTGGAACCGTTGAGGACGTAGCGGTCGCCCTTCTTCTCGGCCTTGAGCTTCATCGATACCACGTCGGAGCCGGCGTTGGGCTCGGACATGGCCAGGGCGCCGACGTGGTCGCCGGAGATCAGCTTGGGCAGGTACTTGGCCTTCTGGGCGGCGTTGCCGTTGCGGCGGATCTGGTTGACGCACAGATTGGAGTGGGCGCCGTAGGACAGGCCCACCGAGGCGGAGGCGCGAGACAGCTCCTCCATGGCGATGATGTGGGCCAGATAGCCCAGGCCGGTGCCGCCGTACTCCTCCTCGGCGGTCATGCCGAGCAGGCCCAGGTCGCCGAACTTCTTCCACAGGTCGGCGGGGAATTCGTTGTTGCGGTCGATCTCGGCGGCCCGGGGGGCGATCTCCTTTTCGGCGAAATCGCGGATCGTGTCGCGCAGCATGTCCAGGGTTTCGCCCAGGCCGAAATCGAGGGAAGGGATGTGCATGGTTTGTCTCCGGATTGTCGTTTTATATGGGGTGCTGCGATCTTGCGATTCCGGCGGCCGGCGCCTCAGCGCTCCGGCCGGTTGGCCAGGGCCATGATGGTTTGTTGCAGGGTGGCGCACAGGGTGGCCTCCCCGTCGTTATAGGCGAACACGTCGGCCCGGGTGACGAGCAGGGTGCGGCCGGCCCGGACCACCTCGCCGTGGGCCTCGATGTGGTCGCCAGCGGCGGGTGCCATCAGGTTCAGGGTGTAGGACACGGTGAGCACGCTGGCGTCGGCCGGGGTCAGGGTCATGGCGGCGTAGCCGGCGGCCGAGTCGGCGATGGCGCCCACCACGCCGCCGTGGATGTAGCCGTGCTGCTGGGTCACTTCCTCGCGGTGCTGCAGCTGGATGACGCAGCGCCCCGCTTCCACTTCGGCCAGGCTGGCGCCCAGGTGGGCCATGGCCTTCTGCCGGGCAAAGCTGGCGCGCACCCGGCCGGCGAACCCGGCGTCGGCGGGATAGAAGGGGGTGCGAGGAGCGGACATGGCGGAAGTCTGGTGGCGGATTGGCCGGGGGGCGATGGCGTGTTTTTACGTGACGTTGACGTTAACGTCAACCAAGCCGCCGCGCAAAGCGCTCAGGCCTTGGCCCGGGCCTGCTCCTGAAGCGCCGGGGCGGACGAAGCGGTCGACGCGCCCGGCGCAGCCACGGCCCCTTCATGGCTGGCGAGCATCTGGCGGCACTGGGTTTCGAAGGAATCGATCTCGCCGAGCACCGCCTCGATGTCCTCGCGCTGTTGCAGCAGCGCGGCGCGGCGCCGTTGCAGCACGTCGAGAAAACGTTCCAGCTGGTGCACCTCGTCACCGCGACCGATGTCGTACATGTCGATCATCTCGCGGATCTCGGCCAGGGAGATGCCCAGGCGCTTGCCGCGCAGGGCCAGCTTGAGGCGGATGCGGTCGCGCCGCGAATAGACCCGGTTGCGTCCTTCCCGGCTCGGCGCGATCAGACCCTGGTCTTCGTAGTAGCGGATCGTCCGGGGCGTGATGTCGAACTCCCGGGCGAGCTCGGAGATGGTGTAGGTGCGGGTAGTGGGCATGGATTCTGGCGGGCCGGAACAGGGTGGCGAAGCGGAGCGGCGAAGCGCTGCCTGTGGTCAGGCCCGGGCCTTGAGGGCTATAGTCGAAGAAAAGAGACAACACGGCTCCACAATTCCCGGAGCATGGACGGAGATACTTCCCGTCCCAGAGGGCAGGACCGCCTGACGGCCGTCCCAATCCCCCAGTGTAGTCAGTTTCCCCAACCTCCATCAATTCACGGACGTTTCATGACCACCGCCGCACCCGCTGCCGCCGCCTCCGGCGAAACCGCCGGCCAACCCCGCTACCCCTTCCCCGACCTGCCCGCCCCGGGCGAGCGCATCGAAGTGGCCCCGGGCGTCTGGTGGCTGCGCATGCCCCTGCCCTTCGCCCTCGACCACATCAACCTGTGGCTGCTCGAATCCCCCACCGGCTGGACCATCGTGGACACCGGCATCGCCACCCCCGAGGTCAAGGCCGCCTGGGAAACCCTGCTGGCCGGGCTGGACAAGCCGGTGGAGCGCATCGTCGTCACCCACTTTCACCCGGACCACCTGGGGCTCGCCGCCTGGCTGATGGAGCGCACCGGCGCCCCCCTGGCGATGACCGCCGGCGAGTTCCTCACCGCCCACGCGGTGTGGCACCAAGCCGCCGGCCACGGCACCGACGACATGGTGAGCTTCTTCCGCCTGCACGGGCTGGACGACGAGCGCTGCGCCAAGCTGGCGGCCCGGGGAGCGGTCTATCCCAAGGGGGTGCCGGCCCTGCCGCAGCGCTACGAGCGGCTCATCGACGGGGACCGGATCGCCGTCGGCGATGCGGAATGGCAGGTGGTGACCGGTTACGGTCATGCGCCTGAACACGCGGCGTTATTTTCCTGTAAGCATGACGTATTAATTTCGGGGGATATGGTCCTACCGCGTATAACCACCAACGTCAGCGTGTTCGCCGTGACGCCGGACGCCGATTCCCTGTCTCGATACCTGGACTCGGTGGCCCGCTACGGTGCCCTGGGCGACGATCCCCTGGTGCTGCCCTCCCATGGCCGGCCGTTCTACGGCCTGGCCGACCGGGTCGCCGCCCTGGCCGAGCACCACGACGAGCGCCTGGCCGACGTGGAGGCCGCCTGCACCGAGCCCCGGAGCGCCGGCGACCTGCTGCCAGTGCTGTTCAAGCGCGAGCTGGATTCGCACCAGGTGATGTTCGCCATGAGCGAGGCCATCGCCCACCTGAATTACCTGGAGCACGCCCGTCGCCTGCGCCGCGAGGCCGGCGGCGACGGCGTGATCCGCTTCCGCCGCCCCTGATCCGCTCGGGGGCAACCGTTCTTCAGCAGTGCCGCCAGACCTGATCCAAACCAAGGAGACACCGATGTCGCAGCAAGTCGAGAACGAAAGCACTCCCCTGCCCAACCCCGCCGAAATCGCCAAGTCCTATGCCGAGGTGGCGCAACGGGCCTCCCGGCTGCTGACCCATTACATGGAAAAGAAGGCCAAGGAAGGGGTCAGCCCCCCCTCCGACGAACTGGGCATCGCCCGGGCCTTCATGGACCTGTCCGCCCGCCTGATGGCCAACCCCTACAAGATCGCCCAGGCCCAGATGGGCATGATGTGGGACTACTTCTCCCTGTGGCAGGGCTCCATGCTGCGCATGATGGGCGTCAACGCCCAGCCGGTGGCCAGTCCGGCCAAGGGCGACAACCGCTTCCGCGACGAGGACTGGGAACAGCACTTCCTGTTCGACTTCATGAAGCAGTCCTACCTGATCGCCGCCCGCCACATCCACGACACGGTGTGCGACGTCGAGGGCCTGGACGACAACACCCAGAAGAAGGTCAATTTCTACACCCGCCAGTACATCGACGCCCTGTCGCCGTCCAACTTTGCCTTCACCAACCCGGAAGTGTTCCGCGAGACGGTGAAGAGCCACGGCCAGAACCTGATCAAGGGCCTCAACAACCTGCTTCACGACATCGAGGCGGGGGACGGCCAGCTGCGCATCCGCATGACCGATACCAGCGCCTTCGAGCCGGGCAAGAACGTGGCCGCCACCCCGGGCAAGGTGGTGTTCCAGAACGACCTGTTCCAGCTGATCCAGTACGAGCCGACCACCAAGGAACAGAACAAGACCCCGCTGCTGATCATCCCGCCCTGGATCAACAAGTACTACATCCTCGACCTGCGCGAGAAGAACTCCTTCGTGAAGTGGGCCACCGACCAGGGCCACACCACCTTCATCATGAGCTGGGTGAACCCGGACGCCCACCTGGCCAAGAAGAGCTTTGAGGACTACCTGCTCGAAGGCTCCCTGGCGGCCATCGAGGCGGTGTGCCAGGCCACCGGCGAGAAGGAAGTGAACATGGCCGGCTACTGCCTGGGCGGTACCCTGCTGGCCACCACCCTGGCCTACCTGGCGGCCAAGAAGGACAAGCGGGTCGCCTCCGCCACCTTCTTCACCTCCATGATCGACTTTTCCATCCCGGGCGAACTGGGCGTGTTCATCGACGAGGACCAGGTGTCGTCCCTGGAGAAGAAGATGAACGAGCGCGGCTTCCTCGAAGGCTCCGAGATGGCCATGACCTTCAACATGCTGCGCGCCAACGACCTGATCTGGTCGTTCGTGGTGAACAACTACCTGATGGGCAAGGACCCCTTCCCCTTCGACCTGCTGTACTGGAACTCCGATTCCACTCGCATGCCGGCGGCCATGCACAGCTTCTACCTGCGCAACATGTACATGGCCAACAAGCTCAAGGACCCGGGCGGCATCACCCTGAACGGGGTGAAGATCGACGTGAGCAAGATCACCACGCCGTCCTACTTCATCTCCACCGTCGAGGACCACATCGCCCCGTGGAAGAGCACCTACCTGGGCGCCCGCCTGTTCAAGGGTCCGGTCAAGTTCGTGCTGGGCGGCTCCGGCCACATCGCCGGGGTGGTGAATCCGCCGGTGGCCAACAAGTACGGCTACTGGACCAACCCGGCCGCCACCCTACCCGAGACCAGCGACGAGTTCCTGGCCGGCGCCACCCAGAATCCCGGTTCCTGGTGGAGCGACTGGCAGGAGTGGGTCACCGCCCTCAACGGCAGCAAGCAGGTGCCCGCCCGGGTGCCCGGCCAGGGCGGCCTGAAGGCCGTGGAGCCGGCCCCCGGCAGCTTCGTCAAGTTCCGTCTCGACACCGCCGTGACGGCCTGATGCGCCAGCGCTGACCACACTGCAACACGCCGTAACCGACGGGGGCCGCCAGGGCCCCCGTTTCTTTTTTCGCGCTCCCCGCCGGACACCGCTCCGCTCCCCGGCTTGCGGATACGCCGGCCCGCCATTCGCCGGGCAAACTGCCCGGAACTCCGCGCCCCTATTGGAGTTACGCCATGAGCAACCGATTTTCAAACTATACGTCCTATGACGTTCGAAGTAGAATCGTCCGTGCATACAAAAAACTATTTCTGGCATAACTGTGTGGCGCACTTGGTGCGCCACACCAGGCCAGCCCCACTCCAGCCATGAAACGACTCTCCCTCACCCAACAGATCCTTGCCATCGCCGCCGCCGCCACCCTGGTCATGGTGCTCGTCCAGAACGCCGTGGTCGCCTACCTGGCCCGGCAAAGCGCCATCGCCCAGACCGAGGCCGCCCTCAACGAGCAGGCGTCCCTGATCGTCACCACCCTGGAATTCGCCCAGGAATCCCTCAAGGACCGGGCCCAGAACGCCCTGGCCAACTACCAGCGCAACCTGCCCGGCCCGGTGCATCTGACCGGGCGCATGGTCAAGACCGGCAACATCGAACTACCCGAGGTGGCCGCCGGCAACCTGGTGCTGAACAACAACTCCGCCGCCCTCGACGCCTTCAGCAAGGCCAACCCCGGACGGGAGGTGGGCTGGCTGGTGGCCCACGAGGGTAAGCTGTACCGCATCGCCACCCTGGTCAAAGGGGCCAACGGCCAGTACCGCAACGGCGAGGAAATGCCGCCGGCCCCCGGTTCGTATACCCAGGACATCCTGGCCAACAAGCCCTACCTGGGCACGGTCCAGCGCGGCGGTCGGATGAACGCCATCGCCGTAGTGCCGATCGTCGACGACAGCGGCAAGGTCATCTCCGGCATCGCCCTGCGCATGGACGCCGAGAGCAACGTGGCCCTGCTCAAGAAGAAACTGCACGAGACGCGCATCGCCGAAACCGGCTATCCCTTCGTCCTGGCCGAGCCCTTCGGCGACCAAAAAGAAGGCATGTACGTGATCCATCCCTCTCTGGAGGGCAAGAAATTCTCCGAGACCGGCGAACAGGGTGCCCGCATCGGCGAGCTGATTCTCAAGCACAAGGACGGCATGCTCACTTACGACTGGGCGGACGCCGACGGCCGGCAGCGGGAGAAGGTGGTGGTGGTGCGGGAATTGCCGGAACTGCACTGGAAGGTGGGCGTCGGCTCCTGGACCGACGAATTCACCAGCCGCACCCAGGCCCTGCGCAACAAGGTCATCCTCGTCTCGGCCCTGCTCGGCATCGCCCTGGTGGCCGGCATCGCCGCCTTCGCCGCCTGGCGCCTCAAGCCCGTGGCCGGGCTGGTCCAGGCCACCGAGCGCCTCGGTGCCGGCGACCTGTCCGTGGCCCTGCACGGCGACCCCGCCAGCCGCAACGAGGTGGACGTGCTGTCCCGCTCCCTGGGCCAGGCCATCACCTCGATCCGCAGCCTGGTGGCCGGCCTCAAGGACACCAGCGCCAGCCTGGGTTCCACCGCCCAGGAGCTGTCGGCCTCGTCCGCCGACCTGGACCAGGCCACCGCCGCCCAGAGCGAGGCCGCCGCCTCCATGTCCGCTTCGTCCGAAGAACTGTCGGTGAGCATCGACCAGGTGGCCGAAGGCGCCCGCTCCGCCCTGGGCCTGACCCAGGAAGCCCGTCAGGTGGTGGAAGACGGCCAGGTGACGGTGGGCCAGGCCATCGCCGCCATGGAAGAAACCGCCCAGGCGGTGCAGCAGTCCGCCGACCAGGTTGGCGAGCTGGGCCGCCGCTCCCAGGAGATCGAGCACGTGCTGGCCGCCATCAAGGGCATCGCCGAGCAGACCAACCTGCTCGCCCTCAACGCCGCCATCGAGGCCGCCCGCGCCGGCGAGGCCGGCCGCGGCTTCGCCGTGGTGGCCGACGAAGTGCGCAAGCTGGCCGAACAGTCCGGCAAATCCGCCCAGGAAATCTCCGCCATCCTCTCCCAGGTCCAGACCGGCGTCGGCTCGGTGCGCGAGACCATCGCCAGCGCCGTGGACCAGGTGGCCCGCTCGGTGGACGCCTCGCGCCAGCTGGAGGCCGCCCTGGGCCAGGTGGCCGAGCACTCGGGCCAGCTCGGCGAGGCCATCGGCGACATCGCCGGCGCCACCCAGGAACAGGCCAGCACCGCCCAGAGCATCGCCCGCCAGGTCGAGCAGGTGGCCGTCATGGCCGAGCAGACCGGCCGCTCCGCCCAGACCAACCGGGAACGCTCCTCGTCCCTGCTGGCCTCCGCCGACGCCCTGTCGGCCGACACCAGCCGCTTCCGGGTGTAGGCCCCGGCACGGCAGCCGTCATCTCGCCCCCGCCATCCCCCGGATGGCGCCCAGGCCCGGCATCCGCCGGGCCTTTTTACTGGGGCCGTGGATAAGACCACATGACTAAAGTGGTATTTCTCCTACAATCCCCGGCCAAGACGCACGACCAACGTGCGCGCCCGAGAACGCCTGCCGACCAACGCACGATAAAAATCAATGAAACGCCTGCCACTCTCCAAGCAACTCCTCGCCGTGGCCGCCCTGGCCACCCTCCTGATGATCGTGGCGCAAAGCCTGGTCGTCGCCTACCTGGCCAAGCAGAGCGCCCTGGCCCGCACCCAGGCCGCCCTCAACGAGCAGGCCGGCCTGATCATCACCACCCTGGAATTCGCCCAGGAGTCCCTGAAGGCCCGGGCCCTGGAAAACCTGCGCGCCTTCGAGCGCACCCTGCCCGGCCCGGTGCGACTGTCCGGCCGTACCGTGCGTCAGGGCCAGGAAGAACTGCCCGAGCTGGTGGCGGGCAACCTGGTGCTGAGCGGCAACCGGGATTTCCTGGAGCACTACGGCAAGCTCAACAGCGGCCGCGAAGCCGCCTTCCTGGTACGCCAGGGCGAGCGTTTCTACCGGACCGCCACCCTGCTCAAGGACTCCAACGGCGCTTCCCGGATCGGCGAGGCGGTGCCGGAGAAGGAGAGCTACATCCCCAACATCTCCAAGGGTGAGAACTTCGTCGGCACCATCCAGCGCAGCGGCCGCATGTACGCCATTGCCGTGACGCCGATCAAGGACGAGGCTGGCAAGGTGGTCGGCGCCATCACCATGCGCCTCGACGCCGAGAGCAACGTGACCCTGCTCAAGGAGAAGCTGCTCGCCGCCAAGGTCGGCCAGACCGGTTACCCCTTCGTGCTGTCCGAGCCTCACGGCGACCAGAAGGAAGGGATGTACGTGATCCATCCCAAGCTCGAAGGCAAGAAGCTCTCCGACGCCGGCCCTGCGGCGGCGGCCATCGGCGAGCAGCTCTTCAAGCTCAAGACCGGCATGCTCGAATACCCCTGGACCGACAGCGACGGCCGGGTCCGCGACAAGGTGGTGGTGATCCGCGAAATGCCCGAGCTGCACTGGATCGTCGCCGTCGGTTCCTGGACCGACGAATTCACCGGCGACACCCTGACCCTGCGCAACAAGGTCATCCTCGTCTCGGCCCTGCTCGGCATCGCCCTGGTGGCCGGCATCGCCGCCTTCGCCGCCTGGCGCCTCAAGCCCGTGGCCGGGCTGGTCCAGGCCACCGAGCGCCTCGGTGCCGGCGACCTGTCCGTGGCCCTGCACGGCGACCCCGCCAGCCGCAACGAGGTGGACGTGCTATCCCGCTCCCTGGGCCAGGCCATCGCCTCGATCCGCAGCCTGGTGAGCCGCCTCAAGGACACCAGCGGTGCCCTGGGCAGCACCGCCCAGGAACTGTCCGGCACGTCGGCCGAACTCGACCAGGCCACCGCCGCCCAGAGCGAGGCCGCAGCCTCCATGTCCGCCTCCACCGAACAGCTGTCCAGCAGCATCGACCAGGTGGCCGAGGGCGCCCGCTCCGCCCTGGAACTGACCCGGGCGGCGGGGAGCGTGGTGACCACCGGCCAGGCGACCGTGGGCGAAGCCATCGCCGCCATGGAGGATTCGTCCCAGGCAGTACAGCAGTCCGCCGAGCAGGTGGGCGACCTGGGCCGCCGCTCCCAGGAGATCGAGCACGTGCTGGCCGCCATCAAGGGCATCGCCGAGCAGACCAACCTGCTCGCCCTCAACGCCGCCATCGAGGCCGCCCGGGCCGGCGAGGCCGGACGCGGCTTCGCCGTGGTGGCCGACGAGGTGCGTAAGCTGGCCGAACAGTCCGGCCAGTCCGCCCAGGAAATCTCCGCCATCCTCTCCCAGGTCCAGGCCGGCGTCGGCTCGGTACGCGAGACCATCGCCAGCGCCGTAGACCAGGTGGCCCGCTCGGTGGAGGCCTCGCGCCAGCTGGAAGCCGCCCTGGGGGACGTGGCCAACCGCTCGTCCCGGGTGATCGAAGCCATCGAGGACATCGCCGGCGCCACCCAGGAACAGGCCGGCGCCGCCCAGAGCATCGCCCGCCAGGTCGAACAGGTGGCCGTCATGGCCGAGCAGACCGGCCGCTCCGCCCAGACCAACCGGGAACGGGCCGGCACCCTGCTGGGGGCCTCCGCCAGCTTGGCGCAGGACACCAGCCGCTTCCGGCTCTGATCCGGCCCAGGTCATCGCGCCACCTCGCAACGCCCGGCCCCGCGCCGGGCGTTTTCGTATCTACGCCAGGGCGGTGGAGGCGGGGGCGCAAAGCGGGGGGCGTCAACGAAACGGGGGCGCCCGTAGGCGCCCCCATTCCTTCTTTTATGCCGACTGGCCCAGACTGGGTGCCGGTCTTCCTCCCCGTGGGGCTCTCACCAATCCCCGCTTAGGTTCGTTGTGCCAAGCCCTCAGGTGCGCTCGGCGATAAAAGGCAGACGCGGCCATTCCACCGCGTCCAGCAGATTCTTCACCAGCAGGCCCAGCTCGGTGTCGCCCTCGATCACCAGGCGGCGCTGGAAGAACAGGGTATCCGGGTCCTCCTGCCGCGCCAGCAGCTGCAGGTAGGCCGACAGGGTGGCGCGAAAGGTCAGGTCCGGCGCCGGGCCATCGGCGGCGAGCAAAGGAACGAAGCGCAGGCCGTCGAAGGTGAAGCGGGCCACCGCCGCGGTGTCTTCCACCTCCACGGCGAAGACGCGGCCGGTAAGGGGCTCCAAGGCCTCGGCGTCGAGCAGCTTCAGCAGCAGCAGGCCGTTCAGGCCGCCCACCAGGCCCAGGGCGTGGGGCCACTGGGGCAGGCTCTGGCCGATGCGGGTGACGAAGGCGGGCAGGCGGAAGGTGGGCACCTGCAGGTTGATGCCCGGCAGGCCGGGCAGGGTAAAGCGGGTAGTCATGGCGATCGGGTTCATTGGATTCACGCGCCGGAGGCGGCAACAACCAGAGTGTCGTCCTCGGCGCCGACCTTGGCAATCCCCGCCTGGCCGTGCCAGTAGCCGTCGCAGGTGCCGTGGTCGGTGCAAGCGGCCGGCAACCCGGCCGGCTCGCCGCGCCGGGCGGCGTCGAAAGCGGCCAGCACGGCGAAGAAGTCCTTCGACTGGGGCGACAGGCGCAGGGCGTCGATGCCCAGGTCCAGCAGCGCGGGCAGTTCGGCGAGCAGCGAGTAGTGCTGGGCCGACATGGTCTGGATGCCGTTCATGGTCAGGAAGGACTGGCCTTCCCGGGTGGCCAGGGTCAGGCCGTCGGCGTGGTCCAGGCAGCGGAACTGGCAGTCGTCCTTCTTCAGTCCATAGTGGCGGGCGGTGAAGCAGCGCGCCGAGAAGGCCAGGGGGATCTTGCCCCAGGCGAACACCTCGGTGGCCATGCCCACCGGACGGCTGGCGTGGAGCGGCGCGATCAGGCTGCGTGGCGCTTCCAGGGGCGGCACCCAGGCGACGGCGCCCTTGGCGGCGAACCAAGCCAGGGTGGCTTCGTTGTAGACGTTGAGGTGGGGGCCGCAGACGAAGGGCACACCGGCCTCGGCGGCCACTTTCACCGCCCCCAGGTCATTGGCTTCGAGGCGGATGCGCCCGCCGCTCTCGGCGCAGGCGGCCACCAGCTTGCGCAGGGCGATCAGGTCGCCCTCGGATTCGGCCAGGGCCAGGGCCGACAGCACCACGTCCTTGCCGGCGGCGGCCAGGTCCTTGGCCAGACCGATCCAATCGGAGGTGCGCAGCTGGCAGCGGCGCGAGCAGACGCTCTCGCCGACGTAGACGATGTCGGCCGGCGAATCGCTGGCTTGCAGGTAGAAGTTCTGGACCTCGTCCTTGCTCCAGTAGAACAGGATCGGGCCGATGGCGAGCTTGATCGGGTTGCTCATGGACGGGCTCCTCAGCGCCAGGGACGATCGTAGGCGCCCAGGGTGACCTGGTGGCCCTCGGCCACCTTGGCCAGTTCGCTCTGCCAGGCCGGCTTGACGGCGAAGCCCGGGGCCTTCAGGGCGTCGATGGCCTGACGCAGCACCCGGGTCACCTGGCCGACGTAGGCCGGGCTGCGCTGGCGCCCCTCGACCTTGATGGCGGCCACGCCGGCGGCGGCGATCTGGGGCAGCAGTTCGACCACGTTCAGGCTGGTGGGCTCTTCCAGGGCGTAGCCGGTCTCGCCGGCCACCTCGAAGCGGCCCTTGCACAGGGTTGGGTAGCCGGCCGGCTCGCCCTCGCCGTAGCTGTCGATGAGGATGCCGTTCAAGCGGGCGTTCATGGTCTTGCCCTGCTGCTCCCAGCGCACGTACTTAGCCGGGGAGCAAGCCCCCACGGTGTTGGGCGATTCGCCGGTGGCGTAGGAAGAAAGCCAGCAGCGTCCCTCGTTCATGACGCACAGGCTGCCGAAGCCGAACACCTCGATTTCCACCGTGGTGTGGCGCACCACGTTTTCCACCTGGGCCAGGGTGAGCACTCGGGGCAACACGGCGCGGCGCACGCCGAAGGCGTCCTGGGCGAAGTTGATCGCCTCGTAGCTGGTGGCCGAGCCCTGGACCGACAGGTGGCGGTGCAGGGCCGGATGGCGCTCGGCGGCGTAGGCGAGCAGGCCCACGTCGGCCAGGATGACGGCGGTGGCGCCCAGGTCGGCGGCGGCATCCACCGCCCCGTGCCACTCGGCCAGGCGCCCGGCCTGGGGGTAGGTGTTGATCGCCACCAGCACTTCGCGGCCCCGGTCCCGAGCGTAGCGTACGCCCTCGCGCAGGCTCTTGTCGTCGAAGTTGAGCCCGGCGAAGTTGCGGGCGTTGGTGGCATTCTTGAAGCCCAGGTAGACCGCGTCGGCCCCGTTGTCCACCGCCGACTTGAGGGCGGGCAGGCTGCCGGCGGGGCAGACCAGATGGGGGATGCGGAAGGCGCTCGTAGTCGTCGTCGGAGTGCTGCTCACCATGATGGCGCGACGCGGGAAATGGAAAGGGCGCAGTCTAGGCCCCCGCCGCCCACCGCCCCTTGACCTCGGTCAAAGAGGTTTCGGAGACGGCCCAAGCCAGCTAAAACCGGCTAAAACCGCGTCGGCGCCCGGCAACGCAGAACAGTCACTGGCCCAACTCCCGGCGCAGACGGCCCAGATAGTCGAGCCCTCGGGGCGCCCGGCTGCCGTACCAGGAGACCATCTCGCCATCGACCAGGGTCACCGGCACCGTGGGAAAGCGGGCTTGCAGCTCGGCCTGTTCCCCGAGGCCGAAATGGTAGGGCTCGGAAGGCAGCAGAATGCGGGCGGCCTCGGCCACGGCGCGCTCCAAATCCACCGCTGGATAGCGATCGGCGCCGGTGTCGCCGCCCAGGCGGGCCGGCACCGTGTCCCAGCCGGCGGCAGCCAGGGTGGCGGCGATGTAGGTGTTGCGCGCCACGGTCAGCCAGGGGTCGCGCCAGATCAGGTAGAGCACCGGCTCCCGGGGCAGCCCCAGACCGGCCAGTCCGGCCTCGGCCGCGTCCAGTTCGGCAATCAGGGCGGCCGCCTCGCGGTGCCGCCCGAACAGGGCGCCGATCAGGCGGTAGAGGGCCCGGTTGTCCGCCGGCGTATTGGGGTGGGTGACCACCACGTGGGGCACGAAGGCTGCCAGGGCGTCGATTTCCTCGGCCCGGTTCTCGTCCATGTTGGCGATCACGTGGGTGGGGGCCAGGGCCCGCAGCTTGTCCAGGTCGAAGCCCTTGGTGCCACCCACCTTGGGAATGTGCCGCACCACTTCGCGGGGATGGATGCAAAAGCCGGTGCGCCCCACCAGCAGGGGGGCAAGGCCCAGGTCGACGAGCAGCTCGGTGATCGACGGCACCAGGGAGACGATGCGCGCGCCGGGGCCGGCGGCGGGATGGCGCACACCCCGGGCGTCGGCCGGGATGGAGGCGATGGTGTCGGCGGCGGCGGAAGGCAAATCCATGCTAGAAAGAAGGAAAGGCGCCGCCCCCGGGGCGGCGGCCACCTATCCCCACATGATCGAGGAGAACGGAATGCTAGCCAAAAAAACCGCCGTCGTGACCGGCGCCAGCCGGGGCCTGGGCTTCGAGGTGTGCCGCCGGCTCGGCCAGGCCGGCTGCCGGGTGGTGATGGTCGCCCGGGACGGTACCGCCCTGGAGCGTGCGGTGGCCGCCCTGGCGGCGGAAGGCCTGGACGTGGCCGGCCGGGCCGCCGACGTGGGCGACGCCGCCGAGGTGAATGCCCTGGCCGCCTGGGTGGACGCCGCCTGGGGCGGTACCGACATCCTGGTGAACAACGCCGGCGTGTACCTGGACCCCAAGACCCCGGACGATCCTGCCGCCCAGGGCGTGCTTGCCAGCGATCCGGCGGTGGTGGAGCGCAGTTTCGCCATCAACGTACTCGGCCCCCTGCGCCTGATCCAGGCCTTCTTGCCGGGCATGGTGGCGCGGGGCCACGGCCGGGTGGTCAATGTGGCCTCGGGCATGGGGTCCCTGGCCGAGGGCGGCCCCTACTGGCCCGGCTACCGCATCTCGAAGACGGCCCTCAACGCCCTGACCCGCACCACCGCCCATGAGCTGCAACTGGACCCGGCACTGGCCGACGTCAAGGTGAACTCGGTATGCCCGGGCTGGTGCCGCACCGACATGGGCAGCGCGGCGGCCCCGCGCAGCGCCGCCGAGGGCGCTGCGTCGATCACCTGGGCCGCCCTGCTGCCGGAGGACGGCCCCAGCGGCGGTTTCTTCCGCGACGGCCAGCCCGTGGCCTGGTAAGCCCGGGCTCCGCCGTTCGGCCTACACGCCGGACGGCGGCTCGGGCATCAGGGCCCGGTAGGCGTGCCAGGTGGCGTGCCCCACCAGGGGCATGGTGACGACCAGGCCGACGAAGCCGGTGGCGAAGCCGAGGGCGGTGAGGAACACGATCGACCCCGCCCAACCCAGCATCGCCCCGGGATTGCGGGCCAGGGCCGTGGCGCTGGCGATGGCGGCGTTGATGGCGTCCACCCGCCGGTCGAGCATCAGGGGCACCGAGATCACCGACACGGCGAACACCAGGGTGGCGAAGAAGCCCCCTACCGCCAGGTAGAAGACCACGAACTCCAGGTTGTCCAGGGCCGAGAAGGCGTGGACGAAACCGGAGAAGGAGGGCATCGCCCCCTCGTAGAAGACGGCGAAGATGACCATCGAGGCCCGCGCCCAGACCATCAGCACGACGGCCAGGACGGCGGCGAACAGGCCGATGTTGGAGACGTTGTGGCGCCAGGCCAGGGCCGAGGCGAAGAAGCTCACCGGCTCGCCCCGCTCGCGGCGGCGCGACAGGTCGTAGAGGCCCAGAGCGAGGAAGGGCCCCACCAGCAGCATGCCGGTGACCAGGGCGCTGAGTAGCGCCGTGGCGTGGTCCAGGGTGGCGGCGAGCAGCCAGCCGCACAGGGCGAAGGCCGCCCCGTAGGCCAGGCTAGGGGCCGGATGGGCGCGCAGGTCGGCCCAGCCGGCGCGCAGCCAGGCCAGGGGGGCGTCCCCGTCCACCGGCCGGATGGCGGCCAGCAACTCGAAGGTCAGGCTCTTTTCGTCGGCGGATTGCATGGCGGCCTCCAGGCGGGGAACTTCCCCTATGGAGCGGCCGCCGGGGCGCTTAGTTCAATCCGTTGAGCATGCGCTTCATGCCCGCCATCACCGTCAGGTTGGATTGCTCCATGGCCATCAGGGCGGCCAGTGCCCCATCCGCGTCCCGGGCGTAGAAGCGCTCCACCGCCCGGCGGGCGTGGTCGTGCACCGCCTTGTGCGGCGTTTCCATTTCGGCGTACCCGGGCAGGCGGGCGAAGTGGGCCTTGCCCTCGCCCTCGTAGTACCAGCGGCCGAGGCGGCACTGGGTTTCGTCCGGCAGCTCCTCGGGGCGCAGGGTGGAAAGGCCGAGGAAGACCTTGTACACCTCCAGTTTCAAGGCCAGTTCGTCGATGTTGGCCAATTCCACGTTGGCCAGCAGCGACGAGGACGACACCGCCCGCTCCATGGTCTGGGACAGGTCGAGCAGCCGCCCCATGCTGTGGGTGGCGGCTTCGCTCTCGGCGGAATAACGGGCCGCATCTGCCGCCCCCAGGGACATGACGCTGCGCGCCTGCTGGGTATCGCCCTGGATGGTGCCGACCAAGCCGGAGATCTCCACCGTGGCCTTGGTGGTGCGCTCGGCCAGCTTGCGCACCTCGTCGGCGACGATGGCGAAGCCGCGCCCGGCCTCGCCGGCCCGGGCCGCCTCGATGGCGGCGTTGAGGGCCAGCAGGTTGGTCTGGTCGGCGATTTCCTTGATCAGGCTGACGAAGCCGGCGATGTCGGTGACCCGTTTGGACAGGCTTTCGACGCTGCCAGAGGCCTCGGTCATGCGCCCCACCATGTCGGTCAGATTGGCGGCGATGGTCTGGAAAGCGGCCCGGTTGGTTTCCGACTCCGCAGCCGCCGTGGTGGCCGATTCCTTGCCCCCCTGCAGGGTGGTGGTGAGGCCGAGGAAGGAGCCCTGCAGGCCGGTCAGCGAATCGCCGAAGCGCCCCAGGCTGGTGAACACGCCATCGAGCAGGGCCTGGCGGGCGCGCAGGGCTGCCAGCTCGTCGGTCAAGGCGGAGCGCTCGGCCTCCAGGGTGGCGACGCGGGTCTCCAGGCGGGCGTTGTCGGCGCGCAGGGCGGCGCACTCGATCTCGCTGCGGCTCAGGGCTTCCTTGGCGGACGAAAAGAACATGGCGGCTCCCCTGATGAAACCGCCATGGTGGACGCCCTTGGCCGGGGATACCAGCGTTCTTTTGTAACACCCCTAAAGCCGTTGCGGACATAGGGTTTATGCGGGTTGCGGGGGAAACCGCCCCGCCATGCCAACGGGATTGCCCGGTCGGCCGCGGGACTAACTACAGGGGCAGTCCCCGGGGCTTGCGCTTGGCCCGGCCGAACAGGCGGTCGTAGACGGCGTTGGGCAGCAGGCGCAGGAGCTTGGCCACCACGCCCATCTGCCAGGGCACCACGGCGTAGCCGGTGCCGGCGTCGATAGCCCGGGCCATGCGCCGCGCCGCTTCCGCCGCGGGCAGCAGGAAGGGCATGGGGTAGGGATTGACCGCGGTCATGGGGGTATCCACATAGCCGGGGCAGATGGTTACGGCGCGGATGCCGGACGGTGCCAGTTCCAGGCGCAGGGATTCCAGGTAGGCGATGGCGGCGGCCTTGGAGGCGCAGTAGGCCTCGGCCCCAGGCAGGCCGCGGATACCGGCCACCGAGGCGATGCCGACCACGCGGCGCGGCAGGCCGTCGCGCAGGGCCTTCATGGCCGGCAGGAAGGGGGCGAAGGTGGCGGCCATGCCGAAGACGTTGACTTCCAGCACCCGGCGGAAGGCCACCAGGTCCTCGCTTTCCTCGGTGAGGGTGCCCACCGAGATGCCGGCGTTGGCGATCACCACGTGGGGCGCGCCGAAGCGGGCGCAGAAGTCGGCGGCGGCGGACGCCAGGGCGGCGCTGTCGGTGACGTCGAGGGGATAGGTGGCGGCTAGCGCACCACCCAGCTCCCGGGCCAATTCGTCGAGCCGGTCGGCGCGGCGGGCGGCCAGGCCGAGCTGCCAACCGGCGGCGGCATAGTGGCGGGCGAAGGCTTGGCCCAGGCCGGAACTGGCCCCGGTGATGAAAACGCGCCGCGGCAGCCCCGGGGGGGACTGGCGCGGCGCATTCTGCTTGCCGACGGGAACGGGCAGGGGCGAAGTCACGGGATCACAGGCTCACGCGCTCGCGCGTTCCGCTGGCTTACTTGCGTGCCTTGTCGCTGCGGGCCAGGGCGACCACCGCGTCGGCGCGGGTGAGCACCTCGCCGAGGTTCTTCACACCCTCGGTGCTGACCAGGTAGCGGCCATCCACGGCCAGGGCGGGCACGCCGTTGATGCGGTAGGCCTGGACCATCTGGTTGGCCCGGTTGACCTTGCTGGCGACCGAGAACGACTTGTAGGCGTCGGCGAACTTGCGGCCGTCCACGCCCTGCTTCTCGACCCAGGCCTGCATGTCGTCGGGCACCGGCATGCGCACGCCCTGCTCGTGGATGGCGGCGAAGATGGCGCTGTCCAGACGGGCCACGTCGCCGGTCACTTCCAGGGCGTAGTAGAGCTTGGCCAGGTTGGCCCAAGCGGCGTTCCAGCCGGCCGGGACGCGCTTGAAGGCCACGTCGGCGGGCAGCTTGGCGACCCAGGCGTCGAGGGGCTTGTGGAAGTCGTTGCAGTGCGGGCAGCCGTAGGAGAAGAACTCGATCACCTCGATCTTGGCGCCGGACTCGGTGGGCTGGGGCGGATCGATGGGCTGATAGTCGCGGCCACGGGCCGCCGGGGCGGCAAAGGCCGGCAGGGCGGGGAATGCGGCCAGAGAGGCCGACGCGGCGGCGGCCAGGACGAAATCACGACGGGAACGATCAATCTTCACCATGGGGAATCTCCATCAATCCTTGTTCTTGACCAGGCTGGCCTCGACGCCGGCCTTGGCCAGTTCGGAACGGGCGCGGTTAACCTCGTCCATCTTGCCATAAGGTCCGAGGCGGACCCGGTACCACACCTTGTCGCCGACCATCACCTGCTGCACCGTGGCCTCCATGCCGAGCATGGCCAGGTTGGCCTTCTGGTTGTCGGCATCGCCCGAGCGCTGGAAGGAACCGGCCTGGATGAAGAAGGGGCCTTCCTTGCCGTCCTTAGTCTCCTTCGCCTCCTTGGATTCCTTCGCCCCATCCTTGCCATCCTTGGCGGCGTCCTTGGCCGCCGGCTTGTCGGCGGCCGTCGCGTCGGTCTTGGGCTCGGCCTTGCCGGGCAGGATGTCGTAGAACTGGAAGCGCTTTTCCGGCACCGGGTCGCCGGGCTTGCCCGGCAGGGGTACCGGAGCGGCCGCCTGGGGCGCGGCGCCGGCGGCCGGGGCCTGGGCCGGCGCCGGGGTGCCGGGCTTGGCGGCGGCCAGGTTGCCGGAGGTTTCCTTGGCGTCCTTGGGCGGCGGCTGGGTCTTGTCCACGAAGGGCATGGGCGCCTTGTTGATGTACAGCACCACCGCCAGGGCCGCACAGACCCCCAGCACCAGGCCGATGATGATGCCGATCAGGGTGCCGCCGCCGGCTTTTTTCGCCGGGGAGCGCTTGCCGGAAGTGCTTTGGGGTCGTTTCAGGTCACGGCTCATAGAGGGATTCCGGAGTTACATCGATTCGGGGCAGGAGACGCCGAGCAGCACCATGCCGTTGCGGATCACCTGACGGGTGGCCAGGGCCAGGGCGACGCGGGCGTCGCGCAGGGCGGCGTCGTCCACCAGCATGCGCTCGGCGTTGTACCAGGCGTGGAAGTCGCCGGCCAGGTCCTTCAGGTAGAAGGCCACCGCGTGCGGCGCCAGGTCCCGGGCGGCGGCCTCGATCACCTCGGGGAAGGCGGCCAGGCGGGCGGCCAGGGCCAGTTCCCGGGGGTTGGCGAGCAGGCCCAGGTCGACCTTGGCCAGGTCGGCGGCCTCGCCGCCCCACTGGTTGACCACCGAGCACACCCGGGCGTGGGCGTACTGGATGTAGTAGACCGGGTTTTCGTTGCTCTGGCTCTTGGCCAGGTCCAGGTCGAAGTCCAGGTGCTGGTCGGACTTGCGCAGCACGTAGAAGAAGCGGCAGGCATCGTTGCCCACCTCGCGGCGCAGCTCGCGCAGGGTGACGAACTCGCCGGAGCGGGTGGACATGGAGGCTTTCTGGCCGTCCTTGTAGAGCACGGCGAACTGCACCAGGGCCACCTGCAGCTTGGCCTCGTCCTGGTCCAGGGCCTTGAGCGCGCCCTTCACCCGGGGGATGTAGCCGTGGTGGTCGGCGCCCCAGATGTTGATGACCTTGTCGAAGCCGCGCTCGAACTTGTTGAGGTGGTAGGCGATGTCCGAAGCGAAGTAGGTGAACAGGCCGTTCTCGCGCTGCACCACCCGGTCCTTCTCGTCGCCGAAGGCGGTGGAGCGGAACCACTTGGCGCCGTCCTGCACGTACAGATGACCGGCCTTTTCCAGGCGTTCGACGCATTTCGCCACCAAGCCGGTGTCGAACAGGGACTTTTCCGAGAACCACACGTCGAAGCGCACGCCGAACTCTTCCAGGTCGTCGCGGCCGTCGGCCAGCTGCTCGGACAGGGCGTGCTGGTGGACGTAGGCCCAGTCGGGGCCGAGCAGGCGCTTAGCGTTGGCGATCAGGCCATCCAGGTGTGCTTCCTTGTCGGCTTCCACCGACGGCACGTCGGCCAGGATTTCGGCGGCGGGGCGCACGTACTTGGCGCCGTGGGCGGCGTCGATCTGGGCGCCCATGTCGCGCACGTAGTCGCCCTGGTAGCCGTTGGGGGGGAAGGGCACGGCCACGCCGTGGCGTTCCAGGTAGCGCAGCCAGGTGGACACCCCGAGGATGTCCATCTGCCGGCCGGCGTCGTTCACGTAGTACTCCCGGGTCACGTCCCAGCCGGCGAAGGCGAGCAGGTCGGACAGGGAGGCGCCGTAGGCGGCGCCGCGGCCGTGGCCGACGTGGAGCGGACCGGTGGGGTTGGCGGAGACGAACTCCACTTGCAGCTTCTGCTGGCCACCCAGGGTGGACCGGCCGAAGTCGGCGCCGCCGTCGAGCACGGCACGCACCACCGCCAGCTTGGCGGCGGGCTTGAGGGTGAAGTTGATGAAGCCGGCGCCGGCCAGGTCCACCTTCTCAAGCCACTCGGAACGGGGCAGCTCGTTGATCAGTTGCTGGGCGATTTCCCGGGGGTTCTTCTTCAGGGCCCGGGCCAGTTGCATGGCCAGGTTGGTGGCGAAGTCGCCGTGGGATTCCTGCTTGGGCCGCTCCAGATGAATGTCGGCCTCGGCCCCGGGGGCGACGCTGGCCAGGGCGGCCTGGAGCAGGCTGGTGAGATGGGAACGAATGTCGTGGGTCATCGCCGGGCGAAAAATTGCAAAAGGGCGATTATACGTGCCCGGGGCCGGTTCTCATGCCCCGGCGGCGCGGACCGAGGCCGGGCGCGCCGCGGCGGGGCAACGCCCCTCGGGTATAATTCAAGGTTTTGTTTTTACGCGGGTTCGTCCCGCCACAGGATTCACCGTGCTCGTCGCCAACAACATCACCATGCAATTCGGGGCCAAGCCCCTGTTCGAAAACGTCTCCGTCAAGTTCGGCGAGGGCTACCGCTATGGCCTGATCGGCGCCAACGGGGCGGGCAAGTCCACCTTCATGAAGATCCTCTGCGGCGACCTCGACCCCTCCGCCGGCAACGTCAGCAAGGACGTACACGAGCGCATGGCCTACCTGCGCCAGGACCAGTTCGCCTACGAGGACCAGCGGGTGATCGACGTGGTGCTGATGGGCCACGAAGAGATGTGGGCGTGCATGCAGGAGAAGGACGCCATCTACGCTAACCCGGAAGCCACCGAAGACGACTACATGAAGGCGGCCGAACTGGAAGGCAAGTTCGCCGAATACGACGGCTACACCGCCGAATCCCGGGCCGGCGAGCTGCTGCTCGGCGTGGGCATCCCCACCGAAAAGCACTTCGGCCCGATGCGCGAGGTAGCCCCGGGCTGGAAGCTGCGGGTGCTGCTGGCCCAGGCCCTGTTCGCCAACCCGGACATCCTGCTGCTGGACGAACCGACCAACAACCTGGACATCAACACCATCCGCTGGCTGGAAAACGTGCTCAACGAGCGCGAATCCACCATGATCATCATTTCCCACGACCGCCACTTCCTCAACCAGGTCTGTACCCATATGGCCGACCTGGACTACGGCAAGATCACGGTCTACCCGGGTACCTACGACGACTTCATGGAAGCCTCGACCCAGGCCCGGGAACGTCAGCAGAACGCCAACGCCAAGGCCAAGGAGCGGGTCGCCGAGTTGCAGGAATTCGTGCGCCGCTTCTCCGCCAACAAGTCCAAGGCCAAGCAGGCCACCTCCCGCCTCAAGCTGATCGACAAGATCAAGCCCGAGGACGTGAAGCCCTCGTCGCGCCAGTACCCGTGGATTCGCTTCGAGTACGACGACAAGGACAAGCTGCACCGGCTGGCGGTGGAAGTGGAAAACCTGTCCTTCACCTACCCGGGCGGCGAGCGGCCGATCTTCAACAATCTGACCTTCGCCGTGGAAGCCGGCGACCGGGTGGCGGTGATCGGTGAGAACGGCGCCGGTAAGACCACCCTGCTCAAGCTCCTGATGGGCGAGCTGACCCCCAACCACGGCACCCTCAAGTGGGCCGACAAGGCCAAGCTCGGCTACTACGCCCAGGACCACGCCGCCGAGTTCGCCAACCCGGTCAGCCTGACCGACTGGGTGGCGCCCTACGCGCGGGCCACCATCGCCGACGGCGGCGACCTGGAAACCCTGATCCGCGGCACCCTGGGCCGGCTGCTCTTCTCCGGCGATGAGCAGAAGAAGCCGACCAACGTCATCTCCGGGGGCGAGCAGGGCCGCATGATCTTCGGCCGGCTGATGCTGGAAAAGCCCAACGTGCTAGTGATGGACGAACCGACCAACCACCTGGACATGGAGTCGATCGAATCCCTCAACACCGCCCTGGACAAGTTCAAGGGCACCCTGGTGTTCGTCTCCCACGACCGGGAATTCGTCTCCACCATCGCCAACCGCATCATCGAGGTGAAGGGCGACGGCACCGTGGTCAATTACCAGGGCAGCTACGAGGACTACCTGGCCAGCCAGGGCGTCGAGTAAAGCGACCGCCGCAACCGGCCCCCGGGGCCGGCTGCAACAAGCCCGGGAGGCCACGCCGTCCCGGGCTTTTTCATGGGCGCGAGGTTGGCCTTGCCCCAGCGGCCGCCGCCCCGCCTGCGTGGGCGCATGGCTGAAGAATGGCGTGGACATTGGCTTTCCGGCCTGGCCGACCTGTGGATAGTCCCTAAAGGATGACAGTGCGATTGTTGCTAGGGTAAGACCCTGCGCCGTGCCACCCGCGCGGCGCCAACTCGACACCGCATCCCCATGAAGGACTCCAGATGAAAGGTTTGGGACTCCAGGCCCGTTTCGCCCTCTTCGGTTTCGCGCCCCTGGTGGTGGCCCTGGTCATCGGGGCGATGGCCCTCTCGATCAACGAATCCCGCCGCATGGAAGCGGAAGTGCGGCAGCAGTCCGCCAACACCGCCGCCAGCATCCTGCAACTGTTGCAGTTGAGCGACGGCCTGGTCGGCGAGCAGACCCGCAGCGCCATGAAGCTGTTCAAGGAAACGAGCGCCCAGCTCGGCCCGGCCAGCGCGGGCGAGGCGGTAGCGGTGGGCGGCCGCACGCCGCCCAACCTGCGCTTCGGCGGCCGGGGCCAGGCCCTGGGCACGGCCCTGGTGGACGGCATGACCGGCATCGCCGGCGGCAGCGCCACCCTCTTCGCCCGGGACGGGCAGGACTTCGTGCGCATCGCCACCAACGTCAAGACAGCGGACGGCCAGCGGGCCGTCGGCACGGCCCTGGACCCGAACGGCAAGGCCTACGCCGCCCTCAGCCGGGGCGAGGCCTTCTACGGCCAGGTGGACATCCTCGGCTCCCCCTACCTGACCGGCTACGAGCCCATCGTGGATGGGGCCGGCAAGGTGGTCGGCGCCTGGTACGTGGGCTTCAAGGCCGATCTGGCCGGGCTCAAGGCCCTGATCGGCGAGAGCGCCGCCTTCGGCTCCGGCTTCGTCGCCCTGCTCGACGGCAAGGGCCAGCCCTTCCTCCATTCCCGGGGCATCGAGCCCGACGCGCTCCTGGCGCGCCTGGCGGAAGCCCGCCGGGACGGCGGGCGCGACTGGGAAGCGATCGAACGGGACTTTCCGGCCTGGGGCTTCCGGGTGGCGGTGGCCTACAGCCGCCAGGAAGTGGCCGAAGCCGGCCGCCGCGCCGCCCTGCCGGTGCTGGCGGGGGGCCTGGTCATCACCGCCGCCCTGCTGGCCCTGCTCACCCTGGTCCTGCGCCGGGTGGTGCTGGCCCCGGTCCGCCAGGCCGTGGCGGCCGCCGACGCCCTGGCCGAAGGCGACCTGACGGCGCGCCCCGAGGCCGCGCGGGACGACGAGATCGGCCGCCTGCTCCAGGCCATGGCGCACATGACGGACCGCCTGGCGAACATCATCGGCCAGGTGCGCGGCGCCGCCGACAACCTTTCGGCGGCGTCGGAGGAAGTCTCGGCCACCGCCCAGTCCCTGGCCCAGTCCGCCAGCCAGCAGGCGGCGTCGGTGGAGGAGATTTCGGCCACTCTGGAGCAATCCACCGCTTCGGTGCATACCAACACCGAGAACGCCCACACCACCGACGGCATGGCCACCCAGGCCGCCCGGGAGGCGGAAGCCGGCGGCGCCGCCGTGGCCGAGAACGTCCAGGCCATGCGCCAGATCGCCGACAAGGTGGGCATCATCGACGACATCGCCTACCAGACCAACCTGCTGGCCCTCAACGCCGCCATCGAGGCGGCCCGGGCCGGGGAACACGGCAAGGGCTTCGCCGTGGTGGCCGCCGAAGTGCGCAAGCTGGCCGAGCGCAGCCAGGTGGCCGCCGGCGAGATCGGCACCGTGGCCGGCACCACGGTACGCCAGGCGGCGCATGCGGGGGAACTGCTGGAGCGCATCGTGCCGACCATCGGCCAGACCTCGGCCCTGGTGCGGAACATCGCCAGCGCCTCGGAAGAGCAGGCCCGCGGCATCGCCCAGATCAACCAGGCCATGGGCCAGCTCAACCAGGCCACCCAGCAGAACGCCTCGGCCTCCGAGGAGCTGGCGGCCACGGCAGAAGAAATGGGCGCCCAGGCCGAATCCCTGCAACAACTGATGCACTTCTTCCGGCTCAACCCGGGGCGCTGAGGGGGCGCCGCCCCTGACTGGACAGGCGTTGAGGCGGCGCGCAAGGTCCGCGCCAGACGGGCATCTTCGGGCGGGCACGGCCAAACGCCGCGCCCTGCCACGGGTTTGGGGCAGGCCCCGTGGAAACCCGCGCCAGGCGCGGACTTCCGAGCTGCCCCCCGTTATGCCTCGGGCAGAGACTCCAGGGCTTCCTGCACTTCGAGCCAGCGCATCTCGCCGTCCTCGATCATCGTCGCCAGTTCGCCCTGGCGCTTGAGCAGGCCGGCCAGCTGGGGGTGGGGCGGGCTGGTGTAGAGGGACGAATCGGCGAGGCGCTCTTCGAGCAGCTTCTTCTCGCCCTGCCAGCCGTGCAGTTTCTTTTCCAGTTGCTCGCCTTCCTTGACCAGGGGACGGCGCTTGGCCAGCAGTTCCTTGCGCGCCGCGGCGTCGGCCTCCCGGCTGGCGGCGCGCTCGGCCTTGGCTTCCTTGGCTTCCACGTCCACCGGCCGGGCGGCGTTGCGCGCCTGGGTCAGCCAGGCGGCGTAGTCGTCCAGGTCGCCGTCGAAGGGCGTCACCTGGCCGTCGGCCACCAGCAGCAGGGTGTCGGCGGTGGTCTTGACCAGGTGCCGGTCGTGGGAAACCAGCACCACGCCGCCCTCGAAGCCTTGCAGGGCGAAGGCCAGGGCCTCGCGCATCTCCAGGTCCAGGTGGTTGGTGGGTTCGTCGAGCAGCAGCAGGTTGGGGCGCTGCCAGATCAGCAGGGCCAGGGCCAGGCGCGATTTCTCGCCGCCGGAGAAGGGCGCCACCGGCCGGGTGGCGGCGTCGCCGCGGAAGTCGAAGCCGCCCAGATAGTCGCGATGCTGCTGCTCCGGGGTGTCCGGGTCGAGCCAGCGCAGGTGGTCGAGGGCCGAACCCTCGGGGCGCAGGGCTTCCACCTGGTGCTGGGCGAAGTAGCCGATCTTGAGGGCCTTGGCCTCCTGGCGCTCGCCGGCCAGGGGCGGATGAACGCCGGCCAGCAGCTTGATCAAGGTCGATTTGCCGGCGCCGTTCATGCCCAGCAGGCCGATCCGGTCGCCGGGGCGGATGGTCAGGCGCACGTGGCTGAGGATGGTGCGCTCGATCGTGTTCTCACCCGCAGCGCTGCGGTAGCCGGCCTGGATCTTGTCCAGGCTGAGGAGGGGGTCGGGCAGGGCTTCGGGATCGCGGAAGCTGAAGGTGAACGGGGTGTCCACGTGGGCCGCCGCCACCGTCTCCATGCGCGCCAGGGCCTTGATGCGGCTCTGGGCCTGGCGGGCCTTGGTGGCCTTGGCGCGGAAGCGGTCGATGTAGACCTGCAGGTGGGCCACCTCGCGCTGCTGCTTCTCGAACAGGGACTGCTGCTGGGCCAGTTGGGCGGCGCGCTGGGTCTCGAAGTCGGAGTAGCCGCCCTTGTACAGGGTCATGGCCTGCTGCTCGATGGCCAGCACGTTGCCGCATACCGCATCGAGAAAGTCCCGGTCGTGGGAGATCAACAGCAGGGTGCCCCGGTAGCTCTTCAGCCAGGTCTCCAGCCACAGCACCGCGTCCAGGTCCAGGTGGTTGGTCGGTTCGTCGAGCAGCAGCAGGTCGGAGCGGCACATCAGGGCCCGGGCCAGGTTGAGGCGCATGCGCCAGCCGCCGGAGAACTCGGCCACCGGGCGGGAAAAATCCGGATCGTGGAAGCCCAGGCCGTGCAGCAGTTCCGCCGCCCGGGCCTTGGCGCCGTAGCCGCCGATCTCGCCCAGGCGGGCGTGGATGGCACCGATGGCCTCGCCGTCGTGGCTTTCCTCGGCCCGGGCCAGATCGGCCTCCAGGCGGCGCAGTTCCTCGTCGCCGTCGAGGACGAAGTCCAGGGCCGGCGAAGGCAGGGCCGGGGTTTCCTGGGCGACGTGGGCCATCACCCAGCGCTCGGGCCACTCCAGGTCGCCGGATTCCGGGTGCAGGCCGCCGTTGAACAGGGCGAAGAAGGTGGACTTGCCGCTGCCGTTGCCCCCCACCAGGCCGACGCGCCAACCCGGGGCGATCTGTAGCGAGGCGTCGCGCACCAGGGGATGGCCCGCCCGGGCGAAGGTCAAACGGCGAAGAACGATCATGGCAAATCCAGAACTGAGAGGGACATCACCCCGGACACTGCCCGACACACGGCCCATCGCCGTGCACCCATAGGGGGCGGACAGGGGCGGCAACCGGCGTCGGCGCGCCGCGGCCGAACGGCCGGCGGGTTTCGGAAAACGGGGAAATCCCCTATTTTACGGGGATTCGGAATTTCCCCCACCGCCATGCGCTTCTCCCGTCCCGCCTCAGCCCTCCCCGCCGCCCCCACCGCAACCCTTCGCACGCCGCGCCTCATCGCGGCCACCCTTCTCGGCCTTTTCACCCTTTGCGCCCTACTGCCAGCCACCGTCCACGCCCAGCCGGCCCCGGCCAACGACCAGCCCTGGAGCGGCGACGCCGAGCGCGCCGGCCTGGTCGGCCGGGCCGATACCCTGCGCACCCGGGCCAAGGCCATGCGCGACGAATCGGTGGCCAAGTACCAGGCCGAGTATCAGGCCTGCTACGCCCGCTTCCGCGTCGTCGCGTGCCAGGACGAGGCCAAGAAAGCCAAGACCGCCGCCGAACTCGAAGCCCGCAAGGTGGATGCCGAAGCCCGGGAATTGGAACTGGAGATTCGCACTCGGGACCAGGCCACCAAGGCCGCCCGCGAACGGGAAGAGGCACCGCGCCGCGCCGCCAGCCAGCAGCGCCAGAGCGAGGAATTCAAGGCCGACAAGGCGCGCCAGGACGCGGAGCGGGAACAGCGGCAGGAGGACAAGGCCAAGGCCGTGGAGGCCGGCGCCGCCCAGGCCGCCGCCGAGCGGCGCGAAACCGCCGCGCGCCTGTCCGGCAAGCGCGCCGACAAGGCCGCCCAGGCACCCGAAGCCGCCAAGCGGGCCGAGGACCAGCGCGCCAGCGTGCAGGAGGCCCACCAGCGCATGGCCGAGCGCGACGCCAAGGTGGCCGAGAAGAAGGCCCAGCGCGAGGCCAAGGCAAAACAGCGGGCCGAGGAACGGGCCAAGGCCGAGGCCGCCGGCATCATTCCGCCCCAGCCGACCGCCGCCAAGCCCTAGCCACCGTAGCCGCCGTCCGCCGCCGGACGCACCGGGGCGGGGCGCCGTCCCGCCCTTCGGCAACCACCGACCTCTTCCGGCCTCCGGCAACGCCGGCCCGGCCCTGCCCGGTGCCGGCGGGGCCCCGTGGTAAAATCGCCGCCTTTCCTCCCTCACCGCTTGCGCGGGAATCCCCATGTTCACCGGAATCATTGCCGCCGTCGGCCGCATCGCCGAGCGCACCCCCCGCGAAGCCGGGGTGCGCCTGACCATCGACGCCGGCACCCTGGACCTCAGCGACGTCGCCCTGGGCGACTCCATCGCCTGCAACGGCGTCTGCCTCACCGTGGTCGAGCTCGGCCCGCGCACGTTCAAGGTGGACGTCTCCCCCGAGTCCCTGTCCTGCACCGTCGGTCTGGAAGGCGACGGCCCGATCAACCTGGAAAAGGCCCTGCGCCTGGCCGACCGCCTGGGCGGCCACCTGGTGTCCGGCCACGTGGACGGAGTCGGTGAAGTGCTCGCCTTCGATGCCATCGGCGACAACCGCCGCCTGGTCATCCGCGCCCCGGCCGAGCTGGCCCGCTACATCGCGCGCAAGGGCTCGATCGCGGTCAACGGCGTGTCCCTGACCACCAACACGGTGGACGGCCGCGACCTCGCCATCAACCTGATCCCCCACACCCTGGACAACACCACCCTGCACCTGCTCGCGGCGGGCGCCAAGGTGAACCTGGAAGTGGACCTGATCGCCCGCTACGCCGAGCGCATGCTCAACGCCGACACCGAGAGCGAGGTGGCCGCATGAACGCCGTGCAAGCCTCCGCCATCGCCCCGGTCCAGGACATCATCGCCGACATCCGCGCCGGCAGGATGGTGATCCTGGTGGACGAGGAAGACCGGGAAAACGAGGGCGACCTGGTGCTCGCCGCCGAGTTCGTCACCCCGGAAGCGATCAACTTCATGGCCAAGTTCGGCCGTGGCCTGATCTGCCTGACCCTGACCGACGCCCGCTGCCGCCAGCTCGGCCTGGAGCAGATGGTGCGCGACAACAAGACGCCCCACGGCACCGCCTTCACCGTCTCGATCGAGGCCGCCGAAGGCGTCACCACCGGCATCTCCGCCCACGACCGCGCCCGCACCGTGCAGGCCGCCGTGGCCAAGGATGCGGGCCCGGACGACATCGTCCAGCCCGGCCACATCTTCCCCCTGCGCGCCCAGCCCGGCGGCGTGCTGGTGCGCGCCGGCCACACCGAGGCGGGCTGCGACTTCGCCGCCCTGGCGGGGCTGGAACCGGCCTCGGTGATCTGCGAGATCCTCAAGGACGACGGCACCATGGCCCGTCTGCCGGACCTGATCGAGTTCGCCCGGGAGCACGGCCTGAAGATCGGCACCATCGCCGACCTGATCCACTACCGCAGCCGGGTCGAAACCCTGGTCAGCCGCGTCGCCGAGCGCACCGTGAACACGCCCCACGGCGAGTTCCAGTTGATCGCCTACGCCGACCGGGTGGCCGAAGAGGTGCACCTGGCCCTGGTCAAGGGCGCCCCGGGGCCGGACACGGAAACCCTGGTGCGGGTACACGAGCCCGTGTCCATCCTCGACTTCCTCGACCCCGACAGCGGCCGCCACGCCTTTTCCCTGGACCAGTGCCAGCAGGCGGTGGCCCGCCACGGCACCGGGGTGATCGTGCTGCTGCACCGCCCCGAGAGCGGCGCCGACCTGAAAGCGGCCCTCACCGCCGCCCCCGCCGACAAGCCCGCCCCGCGCAAGTGGGACCCCCGCTCCTACGGCATCGGCGCCCAGATCCTGCGCGACCTCAAGGTGCGCAAGATGAAGCTGCTGGGCAGCCCGCGGCGCATGCCGTCGATGACCGGCTTCGACCTGGAAGTCACCGGCTACGTGCCTTCCCCGGCGGACGCCGCCGCCCTGTAACGAACACCAGACTGGAGCCCCCATGGCCCGTTTCAACGACATCTACGAATACGACGAGAACCTCGCCGGCGCCGGCCTCAAGGTCGGCGTGGTGATGAGCCGCTTCAACCAGGACGTGTGCGAGGGCCTGCTCTCGGCCTGCGTCACCCAGCTCAAGCAACTGGGCGTGGCCGACGCCGACATCGCCATCGCCACCGTGCCCGGCGCCCTGGAAATCCCGCCGGTGCTGCAACGCCTGGCCCAATCCGGCCGCTATAACGCCCTGGTGGCCCTGGGCGCGGTGATCCGCGGCGAGACCTACCACTTCGAGGTGGTGTCCAACGACGCCTGCCGCGCCATCATGGAAGTGCAGCTCGACACCGGCGTGCCGGTGGCCAACGGCGTGCTCACCTGCGAGGACGACGACCAGGCCATCGCCCGCATGCACGAAAAGGGCAGCGACTGCGCCAAGGCAGCGGTGGAAATGGCCAATCTGCACGCGGCAATCGCCGCCCGGGAGGGTGTATGAGCAAGAACGACGGCAAGGTCCTGCGCCACCAGGTGGGCAAGCCCTGGACGCCCCGGGAGAAGTCGCCCCGGCGCATGGCCCGGGAATACGTGATCCAGGGTCTCTACCAGTGGCGCGTCGGCGGCAACGACGAGGCCGCCATCGAGGCCACCCTGGAAGCCCTGGTGGCCGACGCCAAAGCCATCGAGGCCGAGGAAGCGGCGGAATTCGCCGCCGCCAACCCGGGTCTGGTCGCCGAGGCCCAGGCCAAGGAACCGCCCATCGACCGCAACTTCTTCCTCGCCCTGCTGCGCGGCGTGCTCGCCCAGCACGACGCCCTGGCGGCGGAGATCGCCCCCTGCCTGGACCGGCCTTTCGACGAGCTGTCGCCCATCGAGGCCGGTGTGCTGCTGCTCGGCGCCTTCGAGTTCAAGCACCACCCGGAAACCCCCTACAAGGTGGTGCTCAACGAAGCCATCGAGCTGGCCAAGGCTTTCGGCGGCACCGACGGGCACAAGTACGTGAACGGCGTGCTCGACAAGCTGGCCGCCCGCCTGCGCCCGGTGGAAGTGGAAGCGCGCAAGAACCCCGGCGCCTGATCCGCCCGGCACCGCGGACATCCCCATCATGCCCGGCACCGCCGCCCCCCCCGGCGAATTCGACCTGATCGACCGCCACTTCGCCCGCCCCACCCCCGGGGCGGATCTGGGGCCGGGGGACGACTGCGCCCTGGTGACCCCGACGCCGGGGATGCAGCTGGCGGCCACCACCGACATGCTGGTGGCCGGCACCCACTTCTTCGCCGACACCGACCCGGAAGCCCTGGGCTGGAAGACCCTGGCGGTGAACGTCTCGGACCTGGCGGCCATGGGCGCCACGCCGCGCTGGGCCCTGCTCGCCGGCGCCCTGCCGGCGGCCGACGAAGCCTGGATCGCCGCCTTCGCCAAAGGCTTCTTCGCCTGTGCCGGCGCCTTCGCCATGGACGTGATCGGCGGCGACACCACCCGGGGGCCCCTCAACCTGTGCGTCACCGCCCTGGGCGAAGTGCCCGCCGGCCGCGCCCTGCGCCGCGACGGGGCCAAGCCCGGCGACGACCTGTGGGTTTCCGGCCGCCCCGGCCTGGCCAACCTGGGCCTGCGCCACTTGCAAGGCGACCTCGACCTGCCCACGGCGCCGGTCGCGGGTGAGCCGCCGCTGCGCGACGCCTGTCTCGCCGCCCTGACCCGACCCCAGCCCCGGGTCGCCCTGGGCCTGGCCTTGCAGCGCCAGGGCCTGGCCCACGCCGCCATCGACGTTTCCGACGGCCTGCTCCAGGACCTGGGGCACATCGCCCGCCGTTCCGCCCTGGCCGCCACGGTGTGGCCCGAACGCCTGCCGGCTCTGCCCGCCGGGGTGGACGCGGCCATCGCCCGGGCTGCCCAGCTGGGCGGCGGCGACGACTACGAACTGGTCTTCGCCGCCCCCGCCGCCGCCCGGGAGGCCATCGCCGCCTTGGCCCACGCCTTGGACCTGCCCCTCACCCGCTTCGGCGTGCTGTCCGCCCCGGACGAGGCGCCGGCGGGCAGCGTCACCGCCCTGGACGAGGCCGGCCAGCTCTTCCCGGTGGCCCGGCGCGGCTACGACCACTTCGCCGCCTGAACGCCCCACGGCGGCGGCGAACCTTTTTCCACCCGCTCTCCCGATTCCGTCATTCCACACCCGATGAGCAACCGCCCCGGCCTGAAATTCCTCTTCGCCCACCCCGCCCACTTCATCGCCTGCGGCCTGGGTTCCGGCCTGTCGCCCTTCGCCCCGGGCACCGTCGGCACCCTGTTCGCCTGGGCCACCTTCCCGGTGCTGCGCCACGCCTTGCCCACCGACCTGCCCCTGCTGGTCTTCCTGCTGGTGTGCTTCGTCGGCGGCGTGGTGGCCGCCCACCGCACCGGCCGCGACCTGGGAGTGGTGGACCATGGGTCCATCGTCTGGGACGAGATCGTGCCCTTCTGGCTGGTGCTGGTGTTCTGCCCGGCCGGCTGGCTGTGGCAAACCGCCGCCTTCTTCCTGTTCCGCGTCTACGACATCGTCAAGCCCTACCCGGCCAACTACTTCGACGAGAAGGTGAAGAACGGCTTCGGCGTGATGGCCGACGACGTGTTCGCCGGCGCCTACACCATCCTGACCCTGGCCGTCGCCAAGTTCATCATCGGCTGACGTCCCCACGCATTTTTCCCGGAGCCTCCGCCATGATCACCCAGCGCGACCTGGAAGCCCTCGCCGCCAAGGCCGGCGCCCTGCTCTTGGCCCGGGGCGAATGGCTGGCCACCGCCGAATCCTGCACCGGCGGCTGGATCGCCCAGGCGGTCACGGCGATTGCCGGCAGTTCGGCCTGGTTCGACCGGGGTTTCGTCACCTATTCCAACGCGGCCAAAGAAGACATGCTCGGCGTGCCGCGCCAGACCTTGATTGCCACGGGTGCCGTCTCGGAAGCCACGGCCCGGGCCATGGCCGAAGGGGCCGTCGCCAAGAGCCGCGCCCAGTGGGCCGTTGCCGTGAGCGGCATCGCCGGCCCCAGCGGCGGCAGCCCGGACAAACCGGTGGGCACGGTGTGCTTCGCCTGGGCCGGCCCGGGCGGAGTCGAGGCGGTCACCCGCCATTTTCCCGGCGACCGGGAAGCGGTGCGCGCCGCCACTGCGGCCCTGGCCCTGTCCCACCTGATCACCCGGCTGGAAGGCGCCACGGTCGGCGCCTGATACGCAGCCGCCGCCGATAGATTAATTTTTCTAATACGTCGCGGCGGAAAAAGCCGCAAACTCAAGGACTGGCGCGGACCTTCGTTTTTCCGCCGGCCGGTCACATGAATTTTATTAATACATCCCTCGCCAGGCCCGGCGGGTCGGGAATCGGAAACCAGGAATCAGGCCGCCTCTTCTTCCTGGCGGCGGCGCAGGCTGAAGGTCGGCCAGTTCCAACTCATGCCCCAGGCGTAGAAGGCGATGAACATCATCACGTCGAGGAAGCTGCCGAACAGCAGGTAGAAGATGGGTAGGAACAGCAGGCTGAGGTGCCACAGCAGCACCGTGTGCAGGGCGAACTGGAAGGGCAGGGCCAGGGCGAAGTAGGCCAGCACCAGCGCGGTCAGGGCCAGCTTCTGGTGCAGCGGAAAGTTGAACACGTAGTAGGTGAAGCCGAAGATCCAGGGCACCAGGAACATCAGGATCAGCCCCATCGCCAGCCCGCTGAACAGGTAGGAGCCCAGGCCGTGGGGGAAGGAAGCCGGCACCAGGGCGAAATACACCAGGGCGGTGGCATGGATCAGCACCGCCGCCCGGATGGCGTAGATCAGGGGCAGCAGGCGGACCGGCGGGATCAGCTTGGTGGACAACCACAGCAGCACGCAGCCGATGGCGCTGATCCACCATTGCAGTTGGGTCGGGGCGCCGGCATACAGCTCGATGCGCGGCAGCCACACCGTGGCCACCACCAGGTCGAAGGGGGCGGCCACCAGGCCGCCGGGAAAGTCCGTGGCGGCGAACCAGAATTTCAGCACAGCGAACCAGAACGGCACGATCTCTTCGATCGACAGCAGCAGCAGCAGGTTGAAGACCAGCGGCAGCAGCAGGGCGATCAGCAGGTTCCCCTTGTGCAGGGAGACGTGGTAGATCGCCCGGTGCAGCTGGATACGCCGGCCGCCGAAGCCCTTCGAGCGGATGGCCTCGATGCGCGTTTGCAGGTCCTGGTCCCGGTCCATGGCGTCAGAAGTCCTTGAACAGGCTGAACTCGCCGCCCAGCCGGCGGTAGTAGGGGTTGCTGTACTCGCCCACCCGGGCCTGGAAGCCCCAGTCGCGGCCGACCCATTCGCGCCAGGTGAGCAGGGTGTCGTGGCTGGGGAAGTTGGCGAGGATGTTGTCGCCACTGCCCACCAGCTGGTAGCCCTCCTGGCCCTGGGCGAAGCGCAGGGAGATGAAGCGTTCCTTGTCGCGGCCGTAGGTCACCGCCACGTTGTAGTAGTCGGCGAAGACGCTGCCCGGATCGCTGCGGTTGATACGCACGCCGCCCTCGATCACCCAGGGGCCGTCGAAGTAGTAGGCGGCGTTGAGCAGCACGGCCAGGTCCCGGTGCTCGTCCTTGGCCTTGATCGAGGACAGGCCCACGCCGATCACCAGGTTGCGCGGTTCGAGGAACTTGCGGTTGATCACCACGTCGCCCCGGTAACGCGGCTGGAAGAAGCCGCCGTTGCTGGTGGCCAGGGAGGTGGACACGAACCAGTCGTCGTTGATGACGTGGGTGTTGCCGACCACGAACAGGAGGCCCCGGTCGCCAAACTGCTGGAGGTCGGCCACTTCGCCGGTCCAGGTGTTCTTGGGGTCCGAGGCGTACACGCCGCGCACGAACTGGCTGTTCCAGTTCTGGTAGCCGGCGGTGAGGGAGTTGAAACCGAAGCCGGCCTCGATGGTGCCCTTGGGTACGAACGGCTCCGGCGCTTCCGGCTCTCCCGGAGCTTCCGGCTCTCCCGGGGGCCCCGGGGGCCCCGGAGGGCCCGGGGGCCCGGGTGGGCCGGGCGGGCCGGGTTCGTCCTCGCCCGGCGCGGCGGGGGCTTCACCGGCGGCCGGTTCGGCCGGGGTGGTGGCCGGGGCCGGCGTCGCGGGGGACGCCAGGAAAGGCGCATCGGCGCTGGAGTTCAGAGGTGCGGCGGGAACGTTGACGGCCATTTCGGGCGCGGTATCCGGCTCGGCGGACCAGACGGCGCCTGCGGTGGCGCCGAGGATCAGGCTCAGACCGAGGCGGGAGAGACGGCGGGGCATATGTTTTTATGGTGGATGAAATGGTTGGAAAGGAGGGTGGCGATGCGCTGGCCGGCCAGCCCGTCGCCGAAGGGGTTGATGGCCTCGCGCATGGCGGCGGCCAGGGCCGGGCGGGTGGCCAGCTCGCGCACCGCGGCGGTCACCACGGCCCGGTCGGTGCCCACCAGCCGGCCGGCGCCGGCCTCGATCAGCTCGGGGCGCTCGGTGGTCTCGCGCAGCACCAGGATCGGAGTATGCACCGCGGCGGCTTCTTCCTGAATGCCACCGGAATCGGTGAGCACCAGCCAGGCACGGTGCAGCAGCCACATCAGGGCGGCATAGCCCATCGGCTGGGTGAGGAAGAGGCGGCCGGCGGCTTCGGCCGGCAAGTCGCCCAGGGCGCCGTGCACCACCTCCTGGACCCGAGGATTGGCGTGCACCGGCCAGACCACCAGCAGATCGGGGGATTCGAGCAGCAGGTCGCGCACCGCCCCGGCCACGCTGGCCAGGGGGCCGTTGAGGTTCTCGCGCCGGTGCGAGGTCACCAGCACCAAGCGGCGGCCGGGCAGCAGGCCGGGCAGGTCGGCCAGGTCCTGCTGGAGTTCGGGAATGGCTTCCTGCCTGGCGCCGTCCATTTTCCCGGCGAGTTGCACCGCATCCACGATGGTGTTGCCCACCATGTGGATGGCCTGCTCGGCGATGCCCTCGCGCAGCAGGTTGGCCCGGGCCTGGGCGGTGGGGGAGAAGTGCCAGGTGGCGAGACGGCCGATCAGTTCCCGGTTCTTCTCCTCGGGGAAGGGGTCGTACATGCAGTGGGAGCGCAGGCCGGCCTCGACGTGACCCACCGGCACCTGCTGGTAGAAGGCCGCCAGGGCCGCCATCAGGGCGCTGGAGGTGTCGCCGTGCACCAGCACGGCGGCCGGGGCACTGTCTTCCAGGATCCGGCCGATCTTGTCCACCATCAGGGCCGACAGGTGGGACAGGGTCTGGCGCTGCCGCTCCAGGTCCAGGCTGAGGGCCGGGCGCATGCCGAAGAAGTCGTACATGGGGTCGGCCATTTCCCGATGCTGGCCGGTGTGCAGCACCAGGGGCTCCAGGTCGGTGGCGCGCAGGGCATGGTAAACCGGGGCCATCTTGATGATCTCCGGCCGGGTGCCCATGCACAACAGGATGGTATTGGACAGTTTCATGGCAGTGCCTTGCGGGTGAATTCGAATTCGAAGTTGCGGCCGTGGCCGGCGACGACGCGCCAGGCGCGACCGATGTCCTCGACCCGGCCGTCGCCCACCGTCACGCGGGGCTGCTGCCCGCCGGCCTTGGGCACCTCCCAGGCCAGGTCGACCAGGTCGGTGGGGTGGGTGGCCTTGAGGGTCAGCCGGTCGCCGCTGCCGACGTAGGACCAGACCGCCTGCTCGCGGCGGTTGAGGAAGTCGGCGGCGGCGGACATGGTGGTCCAGCGGAAGCGGCCGGCGGCGTGCAGTTCCCGGGTATGGGCGAACAGGGCGCGCAGGGCCTCGGGGTAACGGTGGAAGCCGTGGGGGTGGGAGTAGATGGTGCGCAGGGTGCCGGTGTCGGCGGTGAAGTCGGCGGCGGAGGTGAGCCAGTTCTTGACCGTGTCTTCGCTCAATTCCTCTTCGTCGAACTCCTCGAAGGCGGCCATGTTGCCCAGGATGAGCACCGGGAAGGACCAGATGTGCTTGGCGTTGAGACGGCCGTTGCGGTAGCTGCGGGTGGGGGCCATGCCGGTGTTGCCGGTGAAGTAGTAGGCCACCATGTTGTGGGCCTCCAGCCACTCGGTCACCCATTCGGGCTGGTTGCCCAGAGGCGCCGAATACTCCCGGGACGGCCGCCCGGCGATGGCCGAGACCGCCTTCTCGTTCATCTCCAGGTACTTGACCATCTCATCCTTGTTGGTGTCGTTCACCCGGCCGCCGAAGTAGTTGTGGATCCAGCCGCCGTGGTCCCCCAGGGCGTCGCCCCGGTCCCGGAACCGGGCCACCCACTTGCGCGCCTGGGCGTTGTGCTCCAGGTCGAGGCCCTGCTTGTCGCCGAAGGCCGCCATGTCCGGGCCGGCGGTGAAGTGGATCGAGAACGGTCCCTGGTCCAGGGCGCCGAAGCTTTCCAGGCGCTCGAACTCGGGGGTCGAGGCGTTGGAGTCCACGTGCCAGTTGAACACCAGGCCGCCGATGCCGTCGGCGGTGGCCTTCAGCACCGGCAGGCCGAGCCGGTCGAACACCAGGTGGTGCAGAAAGGCGTGCAGCAGCGTCCCGTCGGTCTGGCCCTTGAGGTAGCCGATGGGGGTGTTGACGAACAGCACCCCGCCTTCGCCGAGGCGGCGGTAGCCGGCGGCCACCCCGCCCGAGTCGCTGGCGAGCAGTGCCTCGCCGGTGTAGGCGCCGGAGGTGGGCAGGATGGGGTAGAGCAGGGCGCCGTACTGGTAGCCGGTGATGGCGTAGGTCTTGCCATGGAGCAGTTCCTCGGCCGGGGGCGAGGACATCTCCATGGTCTTGCCCGGGGGCAGCAGGAGCCGGCGCCCCCCGGCGTCGGTGACGAACAGGGGGCCCCGCTCCACTCCACCGGCGCCGAAGCGCTCCCGGTCCGGGCCGTAGCGCACGCCCACCAGGCCGGACAGGGGAGAAGCCGCCCCCGCCGGCACGTCGCTGCTGATCACGGTGCCGCCGTCGTAGACCACCATCAGCTGGCCGCCCCGGGCGGCGAACTGCTCCAGGCGGTTGACCACCACCGGGGTGATCTGACGGTGCAGGTTGTCCGGCAGGATCGCCGCGCTGCCGCGGTCGCTCGTTTCGGGACGGAGCAGGAAGTCCGAATCGCTGATGGTGCGCATCGGAATGCCTTCTTCCTTGGCCGCATCCAGCCAGATGCTCACCGCCGGCGCGGCCGGGTCCTGGCCTTCGGGCAGGATCAGGTAGACGGTGTGCTCGGCCATCGCGGCATCGTTGCGCTGCCCCCACCAGGAATAAAGGGCTCCCAGGGCGACGAACAGCAGCGCCCAGGGCACGACGGCAAAGAGGAAGCGTTTCAGCGCAGCGAACATGGCGTATTGGGATCGACGTGGGTGGACAGCCCTTGCCACAGGGCGTCCTCAAGAACATTCCAGCGGGCGCCGTGGCGCAGCGCGGCGGTCTGGCGCACCCAGCAGGCGACAGTGGGGGCATCGCCCTGCTGTTGGGCCACCTGGGCCATCAGCCCCCAGGGATAGTCATCCGCCGACAGGGTCAACCAGGCGTGGCGGTAACGGCGCATCCACTCCCGGTAACCGATGGCGGGCTTTTTCATCAGGCTGGGCAGGCCGTGCAGCAGCGGGTAGAGCTGGGCCACCAGGTGGGGGTAGAAGGCCCCGTCGGCCTCGTCCTCGCTGGTGTGGCGCAGCAGGCCGTCGGCCTTGGGCGGGAACAGGCCGCCCAGGCGGCGCTCCACCAGGTCGGCCTGCTGGCGCAGGCGGCGGGCGCCGGCGGCATCGCCCCAGGCGGCCTGCTTGCCGGCGACGACGCGCAGGGCGGCCACCACCTCGCAATTATCCATGAGCAGGGCGACCCGCTGGGTTGGCGAGATCACGTAGCCCCCCAGGCGAGGATCGTACAGCCGAGCCAGGGCCGCCCGGCTCTGCTCGGCGCTGTTGTGCCAGGCGGGGGGCAGGCCCTCGGCCGGGGCGGCGACGTGGAGCAGCTCCAGCCACAGGGCGAGCAGGGAATCGTCGGCGTCGGCCTCCTGGCATTGCAGCCAAGCGCCGTCCTCGGCGATGCAGTAGCGGCCAAACAGGCCGTCGGCGGTGGGCCGGGCCAGCATCCAGTCGATCCAGCGGCCAGCCGGGGCGGCGATGTCCAGCCCCAGCTCCCGGGCCGCCAGAAGGGCCTTCAGGGCGAAGTAGGGATCGACGAAATCGCCCTGGTAGTGGGTGGTGATCGCCCCGTCGTCGCGCTGGTAGCCAGCCAGGTCGAGGCTGGCGCCCCGGGCCAGCCAGGGGGCGGCCGCCAGGGCCAGGCCGAGCACGAGGCCGCCCAGGCGGGCGGCCAGAGGGCGGGAGCGGCGGTTCATGCCAGCACCTCGCCCTCTTCCCGGGCCCAGATCGAGCCGTACACCAGAGCGCCGGGGGCGATGCGGATACGCGGCGCGGTGATGGTGGTGGGGTGGCCGGGGGCGCCGACCACGCAGCCGGGGCCGATTTCCACCACGTCTTCGGCGACGATCGGGCCCATGGCCTGACTGTCCCGCTCCATGACCACCCGGGCGCCCGCCACCACGCTGCCGTGGACCCGGCTGCCGCTATCGAGCAGCACGTCCCGGTTGCCCTTGATCGAGCCGGCAACGAAGGCACCGGCGCCGACCAGAAGGTCGGCGGATGCGATCAGGTGGCCCCGGTGCCAGGTGCCGCCGGCCACGGCCAGGTCCCCGCGCACCAGCCAGCGCCCCATGTCGCCGGCCTGGAGCCGGGGAGGGGCCTCCATGGCCTCACGGCGGCGCAGGCGCTGCCGGGGCGAGGCCGGGGCGGGCCGGACCAGGGGAGTGAATTCGATCCGCGGGGCATACATGCGGCCGAAGCGGCAGCCCGGGCCCAGCAGCAGGCGCTGCCCCGCCGAGGCCCGGCCGTAGAGCCGGCTGCCCTCGCCCGCCACCGCCACGCCGTCGGCATGGAGCCAACGCAGGACGTAGGTTTCCGCTCCCAGGCGGATGTCGCCCTTGGCCAGCACGGCACGCAGCACCAGGCCCGAACCACCGCGCAGGGAGCCCTCGGCATAGACCTCGCCGGAAAAGATGTGGTCGTTGGGCAACATCAGGTCGCCGGCCCCCAGGACCAGGCGGGTGGTTTCCCGGGCGTCGGCTTCCCGGCCTTGCAGGCGCGGGGCGCGGTCGGCCGGTACGGCGATCACCTGGGTGCCGTTGGACAGGGCGGCCTCCACCTGGGTCCCGTCAGTCCCGGCCCGGCCCAGGTAGGGGCGCAGCTGGGCATCGACGAAACGCTGGAAACCGGCGGCGAAGTGGCCGATGTGGCCGCCGTATTCGCGCACCACGTTGAGGGGCGCGGCGTCGCTCGGATGCAGCCATTCCAGGGCGGCCGGGGCGAGCGGCAGCAGGAACAGGACGGCGCAGCTGAGCGCCAGAAGCAGCAACCCGATCATGATCAGCCCACGGAGCCCGTCTGGTGGTGCGGCGTGGCTCCGGCCGGCAGATGCACGGGGACGGGGGTGGCCCCCGGCTGGCGGTAGCGCACGGTCTTGTCCCACACCAGGCTGCGGCGCAGCAACCAGTCGAAGAAGAACTGGTTCCAGGTGGCCCGGGCGATCGACAACAGGCTGATCAGGAAGCCGAACAGGTTGAGGGGCAGCAGGCGGATGCGGTTGCGGTTGCCGTCCAGGTGCACCGCCGCCGAGATCTCGAAGTAGGCGGCGAAGTTGCCCAGGGCCCCGTAGCCCATCAGGGCGAACATGGCCAGGGCGCCGGACAGCCACTGGTTGGTGGTGCAGTAGAACAGGAAGATGGCCAGCATCCAGCCGAACAGCAGCAGGGGGGACATGGCATAGACCCCGAGCAGGAGCAGGCCGTCCATCCGCTCGGCGAAGCTCACGCCCCGGTTGAACAGCAGCCGCCCGGCGTAGCGCAGCGCCGCCTGGTTGTGGCCCTTGGCCCAGCGCATGATCTGGCGCACCCGCACCGGCCAGCTCTCGGGCACTTCCTCGTAACACTCGGAACGGTTCTGGTAGACAGTTTTCCAACCCGACAGGAGCAGGCGGTAGGTCAGGTCGGTGTCCTCGGCCAGGGCGTCGTCGCGCCAGCCGCCGATGCCTTCCAGGGCGATGCGGCGCACCCCGCCCACGGTGCCGCCGTACTGGGGCACCATGCGCAGGTTCATGCGCGCCTGCTGGTCCACCTGGTAGCCGCCGGAGCGCTCCAGGTCGAGCAGGCGGGTGAGCAGGTTGCTGCCGGTGTTGAGGGGCACCACCCGGCCCATCACCGCGCCGGTCTCCGGATCGAGGAAGGGGGCCACCAGTTGCTTGATCAGGCCTTTCCCGGGCACGTAGTCGGCATCGAAGATGATGATGATGTCGCTCTCCACCAGTTCGGTGGCGTCCTTCAGCGCCGCCGACTTGCCCGGCTTGCCGCCGCTGCGGTGGAAGGGGGTGATGCGCCCCGGAAAGCGGACCACGTAGCTGTCGATGATCTCCCGGGTGCGGTCGGTGGAACGGTCGTTCACCGGCATCAGGCGGATGCGCTCGGGCGGATAGTCCACGTCGAGCAGGGCTTCCAGGGAGTTGGCGATCACCGCCTCTTCGTTGTGGGCGGCGATGAACACGGTCACCGTGGGCCAGTCCGCCGTGTCGATGTCCACGTAGGGGTGCCGCTGCCGGCCGAACAGCCGATTGAAGGCGAAGTAGTAGTGGCGCAGGGTGTAGACGACGATCAGCGCCAGGACAAAGAACAGCAGCACCAGAGCCGTCACCGCCGTCTCGTTGGAAATCTGCGTCAGCCGGGAACTGACGAAGCCGGCATCCGGCGGCAGGGGTTGCCACTCGCTCACCGGCTTGATCCGCAGCACCGCCTCGGGAGGCACGGCATCGCCGTAGTAGGTGGGCGGCTCCGGCCGCACCGCGACGTCCAGGGGCACCACCGGCGCCGGAACCTCGCCACCCATGGCCTCGGCGGTGGCGCCACCGGCCGGCGCCTCGCCCACGCCCTCGCCTTCAGCCGCGCGCAGCTGGCCGGCGGCCAGCAGCAGCCCTCCTGCGACGAGGCAGGACAAAAACGGGCGCTTCAGGAAAGAAAAGGGGGACATGGGGCACGCCAACACTTGGGGAGTGGAACCCCAAGCTTAAGCGCCCCGAGCTCCTGGAAGGAATGAAATATTTTGCACAGCAGGCAATATTTTGGGCGAAATAAAAAACAACGTGTTTTTTCTCACAAAACATATAGCAAACCCCAGCAATCACAAGGGAATGCAAGCTTTTGACAGGCTCGAAGAAAAAATAAAAATTCTCTTTGGAAAATAACGCCATCACCCATAGGAGGGCTTTTCGGCACCCTTAGTTCCTAGCTTGAGGGGTTTCTTGGACAAATCGTGAGAAATGTCACCACCGACCAATTTGTATCAAATTGCTAACGATTCCCCTGCCATGGCAACACCGGCACAGCATCATCGCCCCCCAGGCCGCAACCATCCCAAAGACATTGCAACTTTTCATTTCAGCAAAAACAAACACAACATGTAGTAGAAGCACAATGCAAAAACACTAGATGTAGTGAAATTTCGTTGACGACGCCGTTTCCGGTCCGGTACATTGCAGACCATGATGGTTCCCCCTTCCGGGGGATGAAACGGGAATTCGGAGCGGTGGGCTGCGGCCCCTCGCGCAAGCCGAAGCTGCCCCCGCAACTGTGAGCGGAGAGCGTGCCCCGACGGCCACTGGAGCAAGATGCCTCCGGGAAGGCCGGGGCCGGCGCCAACCAGGCGCCACGCGACGACCCGCAAGCCAGGAGACCGGCCATCGCTGCAACGCCGCCTCACCGGAGTCGCCAGAATCACCATCGACTCACCGCCGGGCGGCAACGTTTTCACTTGGGGCGGGGCGCCCCGGGAAAGCGCGGCGACCCCGGCGGGGCCGTCCGGCATGGGCGCATGGGTTCGGCCGCAACGGCCGCCAGGCACCGGCCTCCGCGCGCCCCCAGGCTCCCCGGCCCGTCACGGGGAGATCCGCATGCACCATCCTTCCAGCGCCATCGAGCAGGGCCACGGCCCGGCCACCAGCCCTTCCGCGCCCTTGCCCACCCTCGAAACCGGCGCCGAGCTGCCGGGCAGCCCGGCCTACACCCCCGGCCTGGGGGTGAGCGTCGACGCCCGCAGCTTCGAGGTAATCCGCCGCAACGGCGCGGTGGTGGCCTTCAACCCAGACAAGATCACCGTGGCCCTGACCAAGGCCTTCCTGGCGGTGGAAGGCCACCAGGGCGCCACCTCGGCCCGCGTCCGCGACGTGGTGGGCGAACTCACCGCCACCGTGGTCCAGGCGCTCACCCGGCGCCTGCCCGGCGGCGGCACGGTGCACATCGAGGACATCCAGGACCAGGTGGAACTGGCCCTGATGCGTTCCGGCTCCCACGACGTGGCCCGGGCCTACGTGCTCTACCGGGAGAAACGGGCCGCCGAGCGGGCCGCGGCACGGGCGGCCCAGGCCACCGACGAGCGCGTCGACGAGCCGGTGTTGCACGTGGTGGACGGCGAGACCCGCCGCCCCCTGGACCGGGCCGCCCTGCTGGCCACGGTGCAGGAAGCCTGCGCCGACTTGGCCGACGTTTCCGCGGAAACCGTGCTGGAACACGCCCTGCACAACCTCTACGACGGCGTGCCGGTGGTGGCGGTGCGTCAGTCCCTGGTGCTGGCCGCCCGCACCCTGATCGAGCGGGAACCGGCCTACAGCAAGGTTTCCGCCCGGCTGCTGCTCGATTCGATCCGCGTCGAGGTGCTCGGCCAGCCCACCACCCACGGCGCCATGACCGCCGGCTACGCCGAGTATTTCCCCCGGGCCATCCGCCGCGGCATCGCCGCCGAGCTGCTCGACCCGCGCCTGGCCGAATTCGACCTGGAGGTGCTGGGCCGCGCTCTGGTGGCCGACCGGGACCTGCAGTTCGACTACCTGGGTCTGCAAACCCTCTACGACCGCTACTTCCTGCACGAGGACGAGCAGCGCATCGAGCTGCCGCAAACCTTCTTCATGCGCGTGGCGATGGGCCTGGCCCTGAACGAGATCGACCGGGAAGCCCGGGCCATCGAGTTCTACAACCTGCTCTCGTCCTTCGACTTCATGAGCAGCACGCCGACCCTGTTCAACAGCGGCACCCGCCATTCCCAGCTGTCGTCCTGCTACCTGACCACCGTCTCCGACGACCTGGAAGGCATCTACCAGTCGGTCAAGGAAAACGCCCTGCTGCAAAAGTACGCCGGCGGCCTGGGCAACGACTGGACCCCGGTTCGCGCCCTGGGCAGCCGCATCAAGGGCACCAACGGCAAGAGCCAGGGGGTGATCCCCTTCCTCAAGGTGGTCAACGACACCGCCGTGGCGGTGAACCAGGGCGGCAAGCGCAAGGGGGCGGTGTGCGCCTACCTGGAGAGCTGGCACCTGGACATCGAGGAATTCCTCGAACTGCGCAAGAACACCGGCGACGAGCGCCGCCGCACCCACGACATGAACACGGCCAACTGGATTCCCGACCTGTTCATGCAGCGGGTGATGAACAACCAGGACTGGACCCTGTTCTCCCCCAGCGACACGCCCGATCTGCACGACAAGTACGGCAAAGCCTTCGCGGCCGCCTACACCGCCTACGAGGCCAAGGCCGACCGGGGCGAGATCAAGCTGTTCAAGCGCATTCCCGCCGTGCAGCTGTGGCGCAAGATGCTGACCATGCTGTTCGAGACCGGCCATCCCTGGATCACCTTCAAGGACGCCTGCAACCTGCGCTCGCCCCAGCAGCACGTGGGCACCGTGCACAGCTCCAACCTGTGCACCGAGATCACCCTCAACACCTCCGAGACCGAGACCGCGGTGTGCAACCTGGGCTCGGTGAACCTGCCGGCCCACCTGGTGCAGGTGGACGGCCAGTGGACCCTGGACCAGGCCAAGCTCAAGCGCACCATCCGCACCGCCATGCGCCTGCTCGACAACGTGGTGGACATCAACTTCTACGCCACCCCCAAGGCGCGCAACGCCAACGTGCGGCACCGCCCCGTCGGTCTGGGCATCATGGGCTTTTCCAACTGCCTCCAGGAAATGGGCCTGCCCTACGCCTCGGACGAGGCAGTGGTCTTCGCCGACCGCTCCATGGAAGCGGTGTGCTACCACGCCTACTGGGCCTCCACCGACCTGGCCGAGGAGCGGGGCCGCTACTCCAGCTTCACCGGCAGCCTGTGGGACAAGGGCATCCTGCCCCTCGACTCCCTGCAACTGCTCGAAGACGCCCGGGGCGGTTTCGTCGAGGTGGACCGCGGCGCCACCCTGGACTGGGAGGCCCTGCGCCAGCGCATCGCCCAGGTGGGCATGCGCAACTCCAACTGCGTGGCCATCGCCCCCACCGCCACCATTTCCAACATCGTCGGCCTCTCGGCCTCGATCGAGCCCGAGTACCAGAACCTCTACGTCAAATCGAACCTGTCCGGCGAATTCACCGTGGTGAACGAAGCCCTGGTGCGCGACCTCAAGGCCCAGGGCCTGTGGGACGAGGTGATGGTGGCCGACCTCAAGTACTTCGACGGGTCGCTGGCCCCCATCGACCGCATCCCGGCCGAGCTCAAGGCCCGCTACGCCACCGCCTTCGAGATCGACCCGGCGTGGCTGATCGAGGCCGCGGCACGGCGCCAGAAGTGGATCGACCAGGCCCAGTCCCTCAACCTGTACGTGGCCGTGGCCTCGGGCAAGAAGCTCGACGAGATCTACAAGCTGGCCTGGAAGCGCGGCCTGAAGACCACCTACTACCTGCGCACCCTGGGCGCCACCGCCATGGAAAAGACCGGGGCGCCGATCGACCGGGCTGCTGTGTCTGCTGCCCCGGCCGAACCCAAGTTCTGCTCCATCGACAACCCGGATTGCGAGGCCTGCCAATGAGTGCCTTCCTGCTCAACGACTGGGACGACGGCCCCGCCGTCGCAACGCCCCCTGCCCAGGCCCCTGCGCCAAACCCCGCGCCCATGGCCGATCTCCAGGCAGGTGCCACGGAAAGCCACGCCCCTGCTGGCGCTCCGGCCATACCGGCCGGAGAACAAGCACCGGCGCGGACTTCCGCCCTGCCGCCGACGGGGCTGTCCCTCGCCCCGATCAACCCGGAGGACAAGCGGGTGGTGAACGGCAAGGCCGACATCAACCAGCTCGCCCCCTTCAAGTACCCCTGGGCCTGGGAGTTCTTCCTCAACGCCAACCGCAACCACTGGACGCCCCTGGAAATTTCCATGGCCCAGGACGTGCACGACTACAACCACAAGCTGACCCCGGCCGAGCGCCACGTCTTCGAGAACGTGCTGTCCTACCTCACCACCTCCGACATCCTGGCCATGCGCAACATCGGCCTGGCGGTGATGGAAAAGATGAGCGCCCCGGAATTGCAGATCTACCAGGCCCGCCAGGTCTACGAGGAGGCCCTGCACACCTGGACCTACCAGCACTGCATCGAGAGCCTGGGCCTCAACCAGCAGGAGATCTACAACCGTTACCGGGTGGTGCCGCAGATCCACGGCAAGATCGCCCTGGCCAACCGGCGCCTGGAGCGGGTGATGCGCTCCGACTTCGATCTCACCGACCGGGACAACCTGCACGAATTCGCCCTCTCCTACCTGTTCTTCGCCGGCATCTTCGAAGGCTGCTGGTTCTACAACGGCTTCACCCCCATCTTCGCCCTGCAACGCCGGGGCCTGATGAAAGGCACCGCCGAGCAGCTGCAATACATCATGCGCGACGAGGTGCTGCACTGCGCCTTCGGCATCCGGGTGGTGCGCCAGCTGCTCCAGGAAGAAAACCTGACCCTGGACCCGGCCGCCGTGAAGGCTCTGTGGGAAGAAGCGGAAGCGGCCGAAGCGGCCTATGCCGGCTACATCCTGCGGGAGCCCATCCTCGGCTACAACGCCGACCTGCACCGGGGTCAGTTTCGCTTCATCGCCAACCGTCGCGCCCGCCAGCTGGGCCTGGCCGAGCCCTTCCCCGGGGCCGAGAACGTGCTGCCCTGGCTCGACGAACAGGCCAACATGCGCAAGGAGAAGAACTTCTTCGAGACCCGGGTCACCGAGTACCAGACCGGCGGCGCCCTGGCCTGGGAATGACCGCCCCGCCGGCCGGGCGCCCCCTGGGGCCCGGCCGGCGCCTGTGCGAAGCCAGGTCAGACTTTGGTCATGATTGTTGCAAAACGCGCTATCATCGCCCCTCTTTCCGGACGGGACGGCCCTGCCGACCGGAACACAATACGCAGTACAGGGCCACGCAGTCAAAGGTGTCCGGCGGCAGCAGCCGCCGGGTGAAACGGGAACGAAGTAACGGCCTAACCGCCGCCAAGCTTCGGCTGCCCCCGCAACGGTAAGTGAGCGCGGATGCGCCACGGCCCCTCCTCCCCGGAAGGGCCAGCCACTGAAACCGCACGTGACCCCGGATTTCCGGGCAAGCGACGGCTTCGGGAAGGCGACGCATCAAATCTCACGAGCCCGGAGACCGGCCTTTGACGCCAACGTGCCGACCGCTTTCGCCAGCGGTCGCCAAGGCACGAGCCAAGCACCGGTCGCGGGGATGCGAACGGAGCCGCGTAGCGAAAAGCCCGGGTCGCCCCTAGCCGCACCATGCCCGTCCTCCGCGCACCGCCATTCCGGCGCGCTGTCTTTTCACCGCTGCTCCCTCCGCCCGGCCGGTCATCGACTGGAGTCACGAGAGAGCATGCGCAGCACCACCAAGAAAAAGATCGTCGCCACCGCCATTGCCGCCTGTTTCACCCAGGCCGGCGCCTTCGGCGAGGAACGGGAACCCGACAACGACAAGCACCTGGCCAACGTGGTGGTCAGCGCAGCGCGGATCGAACAAACCACCCTGGAAGCCCCCGCAGCCGTCACGGTGATCGATGCCGACAAGCTGGACGCTTCCGGTGCTGTGCGCATCGGCGACGCCCTCACCGCCAAGGTGCCCAGCTTTTACATGCGCTTCGGCCTGGGCACCAGTTCCCGCATCAACACCGCCCCCATCGTCACCTTCCGAGGCCTCTCCGACGGCCGTGTGAAGATGATGGTGGACGGCATGAGCCTCTCCGACGGTAATGCAGCAGGCCTGACCAGCCTGATGAGCATACCCATGGGCGAAGTGGAACAGATCGAGGTAGTACCCGGCTCGGCCTCCGCCCTGTACGGCAGCGATGCCATGGGCGGTGTTGTGAATGTGATCACCAAGATCCCTACCAAACGGGAAACGAACGTCAAGATCAGCCATGGCTTTGGCGACGGCGAGCGCAACGCTCTAGAAGCCAGCTACCGTAACAAGTGGGATAACGGCATCGCCGCCACCCTGGGCCTCGGCTACGAGGACATGGCCGGTTTCGCTGGCAGCGACCTGGTAGTGCTGCCGGTAAGCACTACGGGAACCGGTGCCAACGCAGTCCAGGGTGGCCGGCCCACCACCACGGTGGATGGCACGAAGGCCTACGTGGTAGGGGATCAGGGCGCCATTCCCTCCCATGCCAATTCCTTGCATGCCAAAGTGTTTTATAGCCTGGATGCCCAATCCCGCTTCTTTGCCGGCTTCAACCGCAGCGAAAGCAACATCGGCTACCAGCGCTTTAACAACTACCTCACCAAGAACGGCGCCCCCCTCAGCCTGCCGGCCAGCAACGTCTCCATCAACGGCGACAAGCTGGGCGACAAGCTGGGCAACATCACGGCATCCAGCTTCTGGAATTCCAGCAACCCCAACTACCGCCAGGAGACCCGCTACTTCGCCGGTTTCGACGGCAAGCTGGGTGGCGGCTACGACCTCAAGGTCAATGTGGGTTATTTCGACCGGGACTCCTACTACGTGGGTTCGGGTAGCGGCGCCACCTTCGCCGGCGGCCCGGGCACCCGCACCAGCACCCCCAACACTACCTTGGACGCCTCGGCTCAGCTTGGGTTTGCCGTGGGCAGCAGCCAGTACCTGATCGTCGGCCTTTCCACCAACCGTGCCAACCTGCACCGCAAGGTCTATCAGCTCTCCAGCTGGCGCGACCCAGGCAGTACCACCGGGGCTTTGAACGAGAAATCCGACGGAGAAAGCACCACCAATTCCATCTTTCTTCAGGACCAGATTTTTCTCGGCAGCGCCCTCACCCTCTACGTGGGGGGCCGCTACGACCGCTGGAGCACCTCGGGGAAGATGCAGAGATACGTAGGCACTCCTGTCGGCACTCTGGATGCGCCGGAACGCTCCGATTCCGCATTTTCTCCCAAGGTGGCAGCGGTCTACCGCCTGACCCCCAATACCAGCCTGCGCAGCTCCCTGGGCAGGGCCTTCCGCGCCCCCTCCAACTACGAGATGTACGCCACACCGAGCGTCAGTACGAGCAACGGTGTATCTAGACTGTTGGTGGCCGACCCCAACTTGAAACCGGAAACCGCCACCTCCTGGGACCTGGGCATCGAAACAGCCCTGGCCGACCAGGGTTCGGTCAAGGCCACCTATTACCGCACCCGGCTGCAGGACATGATCTACCGCAAGCTCAGTCCCTATACCGGCCCGCTCCCCAATGTGAGTGTCTTTGCCACCGCAACCAATGCGGGCGAAGCCAAAGTGGAAGGCGTGGAACTGGCGGCAGAAATCCCCCTGACTTCCTGGCTGCGGGCGTCGGCCAGCTACACCTGGACCGACAGCCGCATCACCCGCGATGACAGCAGCACCGGTCTGCAGGACAAGCGCCTGCGCTACGTGCCGAAGAACACCGCCTTCTTCGCCCTGGATGCCCAATGGCAGAAATGGCGCGCCTACCTTTCCACGGCGTACACCGGGGAGCAGTTCAGCAAGGAAGACAACAGCGACACCGTCAAGAACGTCTATAGCGGCGTCAGCAGGTACTGGTTGAGCAATCTCAAGGTCAGCTACCAACTCGACCGGAATTTCAAGGCCAGCGTCGGCATCAACAATCTCTTCGACAGAACCTATTACGAGTATTACCAGATGCCCGGGCGTAATGCTTACGTCGAACTGAGCGCCTCGTTCTGACCCCCTCCGGAGAACGCCCCATGGAAATCGTCACCCTCATCGAGCACCTGCTCTACCAGGTCTCCACCGCCCTCTACCTGCCGGTGATCGGCGGCTGTGCCCTGCTTGTCTGCTATGTGCCAGTGCAGCTCGGCATGGCCCTGTTCGAGGCCTGGCAACGCCAGCGCGGGCGTTTTCCCGACCGGGACGGCTTTTCCCGCCGCCTGGCCCTGCTGCGCGGCCGCCACCGCCATGCGCCGCAGCGCCTGGCGATCGAGGTGGAGCGCCAGCTCCAGGCAGAGGAGCTGACCCTGGCGCGGCGCCTCGACCGCATCCGCTTCGTCATCAAGGTGGGTCCGGCCCTGGGGTTGATGGGCACCCTGATCCCCATGGGCATTTCGCTGGCGGCCCTGGCCGAGGGCAACATCCCGAAGATGGCCGGCAGCATGGTCACCGCCTTCACCGCCACCGTGGCCGGCCTGGGCGCCGGGGTGCTGGCCTACCTGATCGCCCTGTCCCGGGAACGCTGGGTGCGCGCCGACGTGCGCGAGATGGCCCACGACGCCGAACTGGCCCTGGCCGACGCCGGCCTGCCCCAGCCCCACCACCTGCAAGCGGAGGCCGACGATGCGGTTGCTGCAGCGGCGTAGGCGCTTCTCCCTGGACGGCGAGGCCCTGGAAGACCCCATCGCCGGGGTCGCCAACCTGTTCGACGCCAGCATCGTCTTCATCGTCTCGATGATGATCGCCCTCTTCATGGCCTACAACATGATGGACCTGCTCGACCCCACCTCCGAGGTGACCCTGGTGAAGAAGAACGCCAGCGGCGAGATGGAGATCATCACCAAGAAGGGCAACGAGATCAAAGCCTCCAAGGTCACCGACGAGAAGCTCTCGGGCCGGGGCGAACGCCTCGGCACCGCCTACAAGCTGCCCGACGGGAGGGTCGTCTATGTTCCGGGCAACTGATCTGCTCACCACCGCCCTGCGCGGCCTGCTGCTCTGCCTGTGCCTGGGCGGCGCGGCCTGGGCCAAGCCCCTGTCGGTGGTGCTCATCCCCGGCGCCCCGGCCACCCTGCCGGCGGTGGGAGCGGTCAAGCAGCTGCGCCAGCAGGCCCGGGACCGGGCCGTGCCCGAGGCCGAACGGCGGGCCTTGGCCCAGGTGCGTTTCCACATCGTTTCCTCCACCCAGCTCTCCGCCGCCGACCTGGAGACCCTGGCCCAGGCCGATGCCGCCCTGGTGTACAACATGGGCCGGGAACTGGCCGCCACCATCACCCCGGCGGTGCGCGCCATGGCCGCCCGGGGCGCCCGGGCCTACGCCGTGGGCTCGCCCTTCGAGGAAGGCGAAAAACAGGCCGGCCTGACCCGGGACGAGACCCTGCGCGCCTACGCCCAGGCCGGCGGCCAGGACAATCTGGTGGCCATGCTGCGCCGCCTGCTGGCCCGGGACTTCAAGCAGCCCCTGGCCTACCCCGAGGCCCGGCCCTTCCCCGCCACCGGGCTGTGGGAGCCGCGCGGCAACCGGCTCTACGCCAACTTCGACGACTACGCCCGGGATTACCTGGCCCGCCGCCCCGACGCCGCCGGCCGGGTATGGGTGGGGGTGCTGTTCAACCGGGTCACCGCTCAGGCCGGCAGCTCGCCGCTGCTCGAGGCCATCGTCGGCCGCCTGGAAGCCCGGGGCTTCAACGTAGTGCCGGCCTTCGGCTTTCCCTCCGAGATTCCGGCGGAACGCTATTTCCTCGACGCCCGGGGCCAATCCCGGGTGGCCGCCGTGGTGGGCCTGGCCCTGAAGATGGGCAACGTCCCGGAAAAGACCATCCCGGTGATGCGGCGCCTGGACGTACCGGTGGTCAATGCCATGACCCTGTACAACCAGACCCGGGAAGAATGGGAAGCCTCGCCCCTGGGCCTGTCCCTGTCGGAGCGGGCCTGGCAGGTGGCCGGCGCCGAATTCGCCGGTGCCGTGGCTCCCACCGTGGTGGCCTCCAAGGAACGGGTGGTGGACCCGGACAGCGGCCTCGCCTACATGGTCGAGACGCCCATCCCCGAGCGCGTCGAGCGCCTGGCGGACCGCATCAAGAAGTGGGTGGCGCTGCGCTACGAACTGCCGGCCAACAAGAAGGTGGCGGTGATCTACTACAACTACCCGCCGGGCAAGGAGAACATCGGCGCCTCCTATCTCAACGTGCTGCCCCGCTCCCTGTGGCAGATTCTCGGCCGCCTGGAGCAGGCCGGCTACGACGCCCAGGGCCGCCCGGCCACGGAGGCAGCCCTGTTCGACGCCCTGCGCGAGCACGGCACCAACATCGGCAACTGGGCCCCCGGCGCCCTGGAAAAAATGGTGCGCGGCGGCCACGCCATGCTGCTGCCGGTGAGCGACTACCGGAAGTGGTTCGACCGCCAGCCGGAGGCGCTGCGCAGCGCCATGGTCAAGGCCTGGGGCGAGCCGGAGAACTCCAAGGTGATGCTGTGGAAGGACGGCAGGGGCAAGCCTCACTTCGTCTTCCCCGCCCAGCGCTACGGCAATCTGGTGTTTGCGCCCCAGCCTTCCCGGGGCTGGGAGGGCGATATCAAGAAGATGTACCACGACGTGGCCCTGCCGCCCCACCATCAATACCTGGCCTTCTACCTGTGGCTGCAAAAGGGCTACCAGGCCCATGCCATGGTGCACGTGGGCACCCACGCTACCCACGAGTGGCTGTCCGGCAAGGAGGTGGGTTTCACTGCCGCCGACCCGGGGGAGGCCATGGTGGGCGACGTGCCCCAGCTCTACCCCTACATCGTGGACGACATCGGCGAGGCTCTGCAGGCCAAGCGGCGCGGCATGGCCACCATCGTCTCCCACATGACGCCGCCCTTCGACAAGGCCAGCCTCAACCTGGAACTGGTCAAGCTGCGGGGCCTCATCGACGACTACGTGGTGGCAGCCCAAAAAAGCGAATCAGCCGCGGCCGCCGCCCTCGGCGAGATCAACGCCCAGGGCCGCAAGCTGGGCGTACTCAAGGACATCGGCAAAACAGCCCTGGCCGACGGCGAAGACGTGGAGGAGCTGGAGCATTACCTGAAGGAGGTGAGCGAACACCAGGCCCCCTACGGCCTGCACACCTTCGGCGTCGCCCCGCCCAAGGACATGCAGCGCAGCACCGCCGAGGCCATCCTGGCCCTGGCCGGCAAGCTGGCCCCGGTCGAACACCAACGCCGCCTGGAAGCCCTGATGGCCAATATGGAAGCCAGCGGCAAGGCCGAGCTGGACGCCCTGGAAGCGGGGCTGGCCGGCCGCTACGTGGCTGCCGGCCCGGGCAACGACCCGATCCGCAATCCGGACTCCCTGCCCACCGGGCGCAACCTCTACGGCTTCGACCCCTCCCGCCTGCCCACTCCGGGCACCTGGGAACAGGGCCGCAGCCTGGCCGAGAAGTTCGTCGCCGACTACCGGCAGCGCCACGGCCAGTATCCGGACCGGGTGGTGTTCAACCTGTGGAGCACCGAGGCCATGCGCCATGAAGGCGTCACCGAGGCGGAGATTCTCGCCCTGCTGGGGGTGAAACCCCAATGGGACGAGCGGGGCCGGGTCAGCGGCCTGGAGATCATCTCCCGCCGCGACCTGGGCCGCCCCCGGGTGGACGTCACCGTGGTGCCCTCGGGGCTCTACCGGGACGCCCTGCCGACCCTGATGCAGCTGGTGGACGAGGCCGTCTCCAAGGTGAAGGACCTGGAGGAGAACGACAACCCGATCCGCGCCAACGTGCAGAAGACCCGCCAGGCCCTGGAGCAGCGGGGCATCGCCCCGGCCGAGGCGGCGCGCCTGGCGACGGTGCGGGTGTTCACCGAACCTTCCGGCGCCTACGGCACCGGGGTGGACAACGTGATCCAGGCCGCCAACACCTGGGATAAGGAAAGCCAGGTGGCCGACGTGTACTTCAACCGGGTCGGCCATCTTTTCGGCCAAGGCTACTGGGGCGACCGCCCCGGCGGCGCGGCCCTGGCGGTGGACGTCTTCAAGATGGCCCTGAAGGATGCCAAGGCGGCCATCCACTCCCGTTCCTCCAACCTCTACGGCACCCTGGATAACGACGACGTGTTCCAGTACCTGGGCGCCACATCCATGGCCATCCGCCAGGTGAACGGCAAGTCGCCGGAAACCCTCATCCTCAACCTGGCCGACGGCAAGGGCGGCAAGCACGAGACCCTGGACAAGTTCATGGGCCGGGAGATGCGCACCCGCTACACCAACCCGGAATGGGTCAAGGCCATGCTCAACGAAGGCTACGCCGGCGCCCGCTTCGTCATGAAGGTGACCGAGCACCTGTGGGGCTGGCAGGTGACCGTGCCCGAAGCGGTGGACGGTGCCAAGTGGCAGGAGATGTACGAGACCTACGTGGCCGACCGCAACCGGCTGGGCGTGAAGGACAAGTTCCGCGAGGCCAAGAACCTGCGCGCCTACCAGGCGGTGGTGGACAAGATGCTGGTGGCCATCAACAAGGGCTACTGGCAGGCCGACCCCCAGGTGAAGGCCCATCTGGAGCAGGTGAACCGGGAAGTGATCGCCGAAGCCGGCGTGGCCTGCAACGCCGCCTCGTGCAGCAGCGCCGAGGTCACCGCCCTGGCCCAGGCCCAGGACGCCCGGGACATGGCCGACGCCCGCGCCCTGCCGGCGCCGGGAGCAGGTGCCCGGGCCCCCGGCAGCGGCAGCGCCGCGCCTGCCGGCGGCCGAACCGCCACGGCAACCACGCCGGCCACGGCGACCACGGCGACCAACGCCCAGCCTGCCGCCGTCCGGCCCCAGGCGGCGGACCGCGCCAGCCAGGCCACTCCGCCGGCCCAGCCCCCGGCACCGGCCAGCGAAGCGGTGGAGGGCTACGCGATGAAGGAAGAAAAGCGCACCGCCGCCCCCGTGCCGCCCGAGGCCGCCTCCTGGGCCCTCGCCGGCCTTGGCGTGCTGGTGGCCCTGGGCTTTGCCTGGGGTGCCCGGCGGCGCCGCGCCTGAACCGTTCCCTCGTGGGGGGTACCTGCCCCCCTTTTTTGGCGCAGCCTTCGAGCTGCGCATTTTTTACCCCGACCAACCTAAATCCCCGATCCCATGCGCATCCGCCGCCTGTGCTCCCTGCTGCACCGCTACACCGGCCTGGCCCTGGCCGCTTTGGTGGGCCTCGCCGCCGTCACCGGCAGCCTTCTCGTCTTCACCCCGGAACTGGACCGGCTGCTCAATCCGGAGCTGCTCACCATCGCCCCACCTCGGGCGGATGCCGTGCCCCGGCCCCTGGCCGAGCTGCTCGACACTGCCCGGCGCAACCATCCCGCCCACCAAGCGGTGTCCATTACCCCGCCGGCCCGCCCGGGCGATGCCACGGCGGTATGGCTGAAACAACCCCGGGCCGGCGAGCCGGGGCGCTTCGACTGGCTCCAGGCCCTGTTCGACCCCTACAGCGGCCGCGAGCTGGGCGCCCGGGAACGCAGCCGCATCGACTTCAGCCGGACCGGCCTGCTGCACCTCGTCAACCACCTGCACGGCCAGTTGCTGCTCGGCGAGTTCGGCCTGTGGCTGATGGCCGGCGCCGCCCTGGCCTGGAGCCTCACCTCCCTGGTCGGCCTTTACCTGTGGTGGCCGGGCCGGCGCAAGCTGCGCCTAGCCCTGACGGTCAAGCGCAATGCCGGAACGGGGCGCCTGCTGTTCGACCTGCACCGGGCCGCCGGCTTCTACACCCTGCCCGTGCTGCTCGTCCTGGCCGTCACTGGCATGTACATGGCCCGGCCCGCCACCGTGAAGCCGGTGGTGGGCTGGTTCGCCCCCCTGGACGCGGACAAGCCGCCCCGGGTCGAGCCACGCTCCGGCCAGGCACCCCTGACCCCGGACGAGGCGGTGGCCGCCGCCCAGGCCGCCCTGCCCCAGGGCGCCCTCAAGCGCATCGGCCTGCCCCAATCGCCCCGGGACGCCTACGCCGTCTCGTTCCTGCTGCCTGGCGAGGTGCGCCGCCCCAGCGGCGGCCGCAGCACGGTGTGGGTCGATCCCTGGCGCGGCGACGCGCTGCGGGTCAAGGACGCCACCCGCCTGCCCGCCGGCGAGGCCTATCTGGCCTGGCAGACACCCCTGCACACCGGCAGCGCTTTCGGCCTGCCCGGCCGCCTGCTGGTGGCCGCCGCCGGCCCCCTGGCCTTGCTGCTGGCCGCCACCGGGGTGCTGATGTGGCTGCGCCGGGGCAAAAAGCCCAAAGCAGCCGGCCAGGCGGTGCGTCCGCTGGAAACCGCCGCCGTCAAGCCTTGAAAACCCTGGCAAAAAGTCGCACCATGCCGCCCCTTTTTGCCCCCGCCCACGGCGGGGGATTTTGTTTTCTTCTTTTGCTTCGTTTGCAGGAACGGCCATGGCCTTCAAGGACACCCCACCCGATTTCAAGCTGATCGACTTGGCGTTGATCGACCCGGACCCGGAACACCCGCGCAAGCAGGTGGATACCGCCGGACTGAAGGCCCTGGTGGCCTCGATCCAGGCCAAGGGGCTGATCCAGCCCCTGATCGTGCAACCCGCCGGTAGCGACGGCCGGCATCGGCTCATCGTCGGCGAACGCCGCTGGCGCGCCGCCATGCTCGCCGGCGAAACCCGGGTGCCGGCCCTGGTGCGCCCCTGCGCCGCGGAGGAGGCCCTGGAGATCCAGGTCTTCGAGAACCTGGGCCAGGGCGTGCGCGCGCCCTTGGAGAGCCGGGAGATGGCCAACGCCATCCAGGCCATCGCCCAGCGCTTCGACAGCCGCGAAGCCGCCGCCGAGCACTTCGGCCGGCCCCAATCATGGCTCACCCAGGCCACCGCCGCCGCCAACCTTTCGCCCAAGGTCAGCGCCCTGCTCGACTCGGGCAAGATCACCAGTACCGCCACCGCCATCCAGTTGGAAAAGCTGGCGCAGAAGAACGAGGCCCGGGTGGATACCCTGATCGAACAGGTGCAGGACGGCGCGAAGCTGGCCAAGCAGGCGGTGGAAAGCGCCCTCTCTGCCGAGGGCCTGAAGCGCGGTCGCAAGAAGGCGGAAGCGTCCGAAGCACCGGCTCCTGCCGCTGCGGCGGCCGGCGGACACGGCGATGGGGCCGGGGCAGCCGCAGCCGCTGTACCGGGCCAACCCGGTGCCGCCGCTGAGTCCGGTGCAGCCACCGCGCCTGCCGCTCCGGCCAAGCCCTCCGCGGCCGAGGCACCGGCCACCCCGCGCCACATCAATCCGGGTAAGGCTCGCCGTGCCGCCCAGCTGCTGGGGCTGTCCGACGACGACAAGGACGCCTTGCTGGCCCGCCTGATCGACGAATTCCTGGCCCTCAAGGGCGAGTCCGACCCACCCTTCTGATCGTCGCTCCGGTAGCCCCGCGCCATGGCGCGGGGCGGCTTGCCGCTCCCTAATCCCCCATCCCCGTTTCTCCCCTTCCTCCGCCGGCCGCCTGGGCCGGCGGACGGCATCCCGGCCAGTTCGGCCAACTCGGCTTCGGCCGGTCATCCCGCCGGTCTTAAGCAGCCCCATTCCTCGCCCCCGCCCGTGGCGGCGCCCACGCGCCATGCCCCATGGCAAGGCGGCCGGGCCGTTCTGTATCGAAATCCTTACATTTTTTTACGCGCTTTCGGCGTGATGGCCGCGTTTCAGGTCAGATCACGGTCAAACGTCAGGATTAATGTGATTTCGCCCCAGCCAGGACGGTCGCCCCCCGGCCCTCAACCCTGGCGTAATGGCTGCATTGGCAGGGAGTTACCGGAAAGCGACGGCGCTTTTGCGCCACGCTCCGCCGATTCCACACCAAGCCGCCATTTACGGGTTTTTATCCGATATCGCATATGAACAAGCCATCCGCCTTCCTCGTCCCGCTGCTGGCCTGCACCCTGGCCCTGGGCGCCTGTACCGTGGTGCCGCCCCGGGTGACGATCAGCGGCCCCAGCGTGGCCGTGGTCGCCCCTGTGGCCCCGCCGCCGCCCCGAGTGGAAGTGATCCCCGAGGCTCCGGGCCGTGATTTCTTCTGGGTGCCCGGCTACTGGCACTGGGAAGGCAACCAGCACCGCTGGATCGAGGGCCACTGGGAACGCCACCGGGAGCGGGAGCACTGGGTGCCCCACCGCTGGGACCGGGGTGACCAGGGCCAGTGGCGCCTGAGCGGCGGTTACTGGCACCACGACTGATCCGATTCCACCGGCAACGGGGAGGCAGTTGCGCCCCGGCCGCCCTAGCCGTCTTGCCTGACACCGACCGAGCCTTCACGCAGTCCCCGCCACGCCCAGGCGCCATCGCAATGCGCCGCCCTATCAGGAGAACGCCATGCTGATCCGCAAGACCCTTATCGCCCTCGCCGTGTGCACCCTGTGCGCCGGCGCCGCCTTCGCCCAGACCAGCACCAGCCCGACCCCGCCGAGCGGCGGCAACCCGGCCGTGAACCAGGATAACCGCGACATCCGCCAGGATCGCCGCGATCTGCGCCAGGACAATCGGGACATCCGCCAGGACCGCAGCAACATCGCCAACGACCGGACCGACCTGCGCCAGGACCGCAACCAGCTCAACCAGGACCGCAGTGCCGACCAGCAGGCCGCCGCCCAGCGCCGCCAGGACCTGAACACCCTGCGCAACGACCGCCAGAGCGGCAACTCCACCGCCCTCGCCCAGGACCGCCAGAACCTGCGCCGCGACGATTCCACCCTGCGCCAGGACAACCGGGCAGTGCAGCGGGATCGCCGCGACATCGGCAACGACCGCCGCGACCTGCGCCAGGACCGCCAGGATCTGCACACCGACCGGGCCGACCGCCGCCAGGACCACCGTGACCTGAACGCCGACCGGGCAGAACGCCGCAACGACGCCCGCGCCGCCCGCCCGCACCGGGGCTGAGCGCCGCCCAGGACGCCCTTGCCGGCCCCGGAAGGTTCGCGCCTCCGGGGCCGTTTTACATCCTCCGCCCCTCAGGTGACGCCATGTTCCGCAACTCCCCCCGTACCGCCCTCCGCCGCGCCCTGCCCCTGCTCCTCGCCCTCGCCGGCCTGCCCGCGATCGCCCAGGCCCAGACGCCCCCCGCCTGCCAGGCCGACGTCCAGAAGTTCTGCCCCGGCTCCGGCCCCGCCCAGGAATGCCTGCTCGACCACCAGCAGGACATTTCCGACGGCTGCTACAACGCCCTCAAGCAGCGCCTGGACAACCAGCGCGGCCTGGCCGCCTGCAAACAGGACGTAGGCCGCCTCTGCCAAGGCGTCCAACCCGGCGGCGGCCGCATCGTGAACTGCCTGCTGGACCACCAGAAGGAAGTATCGGACGGGTGCTACGACATGCTGGCGAAGCGGATAGAGAAGGGGAATAAGCGGCAGTGATTGGAAGAGCTATGCGATAGAAGAGTTATTTCCCATCCCTCTCGATATAATGGATTAATTGCACCATAGACTTCGTTATGAAAATAAAAATTGAAACCATGAACAGATACAGAGCTTAAAATCGCCGAACTCGTAAAAAGGCACACACAAATCCGGGAAACAGAAGGCCAGCCTTTATTTAAAAAATGGAATATTTCACTTGAATTCCTTTCAAATAATCTGACGCCTTATCTTTTTGTTGAGAACTGGGAACAGCAGAAGAGCAGCCCCCAATAACAAGGCCATATGTTTGGTCGATTGCGCTTATGGAAGGATCGCTAGACTGCTTGTACTTTGCCTTTGCATCATTGCAACTTCTTCCATCCTTGATTTGCTGTAGTGCGAAAGCTGAAGCAACATTACTCCTCAAGTTATCCTGTTCTTCGCTGGCAACGATTCCCAAACGGGCCATTGATGGAGTTGTAGCTGCATCAGCCGTTAGTTTTATAAGATCACTGTGAATTTTTGCGAACTCGCCATAAGTCTCAACATTCAACTCTTTACCAGAAATCCCTGCAATTAGTGTTGGTATTTGCGGGTTTGAGAACCCAAAAATCTGCACCTGCACTGAGTTGCTCTTCCCCCCAATAGTTGCATTGGCAGCAATAGCAGGCAGGCTCAGATTTGCTTGTGAATCAAAGTTGGCTATAGTGATTACAGTACGAATTGTCTGCCCGTATAGAAGCCTTGTTTGGCTATCTGTAGCAAGGCATTCTTTTGTTCGAGAATAATCCTGCACCAGTACCATTTGATTACCTGTTGCCGTTACGTTTGCCACAGGCACTCCAAGTTTTACTGCAGCAGAACTAGCCAGTAGCACTCGCTTATAATCGAATGATCCAGATACGTCATTTGTAGTTGGCACTGGCGAGCATTCTGGAAATACTGCGGCCTTATCAGGTGTCAATGTTGATAGCAGCCTAACGTCAGCGCTAATTGAATCTAGCCCCAGGCGCTTAGTTAGTAGATTTTTTGTGGAAGCAGTTATTTCCCCACTTTTACTCTTTACTGCAGGGTCTATCGGAACATACATTTGTGCCCTTGCGGGAGCAAGAATAAACAACATCAGGACAACGCTGACAGTCACGCTGAAAAAATTTCTCATGAGACCCTCCTTATCAAGAACAAAAATAGAGTACCTTGTAATATCTCCGATCTAATGCAGTCACTGCTGATGTCATCAGCCATATTTCTATATATGTTTAGCACTTCATCCTAGTAACCAATCAATAAAATGTCAAAAGCATTTACCAATATAGTGATAGCATCTACTCTTCAGACGTAATACCAGTTCCACACACGCAACCAAAAACAAAAAGCCCGCCCCAGTTCCCCGGGGCGGGCTTTTTGTTGCTGCGGCGGTAAAACTTACGCCGTCACTGACGTGCGGATCAGGTGGTCGAAGGCGGCGAGGCTGGCCTTGGCGCCTTCGCCCATGGCGATGATGATCTGCTTGTAGGGCACCGTGGTGCAGTCGCCGGCGGCGAAGACGCCGGGGATCGAGGTCTGGCCCTTGTCGTCGATGATGATCTCGCCTCGGCTGGACAGCTCCACCGTGCCCTTGAGCCAGTCGGTGTTGGGCAGCAGGCCGATCTGGACGAAGATGCCTTCCAGTTCCACCTTCTTCGTTTCACCGCTCGCCCGGTCCTTGTACACCAGGCCGTTGACCTTCTGGCCGTCGCCGGTGACTTCGGTGGTCTGGGCCTGGGTGATGACGGTGACGTTGGGCAGGCTGTAGAGCTTCTTTTGCAGCACGGCGTCGGCGCGAAGTTCGGCACCGAATTCCAGCAGGGTGACGTGGGCGACGATGCCGGCCAGGTCGATGGCCGCTTCCACACCGGAGTTGCCGCCACCGATCACCGCCACGCGCTTGCCCTTGAACAGGGGGCCGTCGCAGTGGGGGCAGTAGGCCACGCCCTTGGTGCGGTACTCGGCTTCGCCGGGCACGCCCATCTCGCGCCAGCGGGCGCCGGTGGAAAGGATCACCGTCTTGCTCTTGAGCACCGCGCCGTTGGCCAGGGTGACCTCGGCGGGCTTGCCGTCGGCGGCGGGCTTGAGGCCCACGGCGCGTTGCAGGTTCATGATGTCCACGTCGTAGTCGCGCACGTGCTGTTCCAGGGCCATGGCCAGCTTGGGGCCTTCGGTTTCCTTCACCGAGATGAAGTTCTCGATGCCCAGGGTGTCGAGCACCTGGCCGCCGAAGCGCTCGGCCGCCACGCCGGTGCGGATGCCCTTGCGGGCGGCGTAGATGGCGGCGGCGGCGCCGGCCGGGCCGCCCCCCACCACCAACACGTCGAACACGTCCTTCTGGGCGATCTTCTCGGCGGCCCGGGCGGCGGCACCGGTGTCGAGCTTGGCGATGATTTCGCCCAGTTCCATGCGGCCCTGGCCGAACAGTTCGCCGTTGAGATAGACGGCGGGCACGCCCATGATCTGGCGGTCTTCCACTTCCTGCTGGAACATGCCGCCGTCGATCATCACCGCTTCGAAGCCGGGGTTGAGCACGGCCAGGGTGTTGAGGGCCTGCACCACGTCCGGGCAGTTATGGCAGGACAGGGAGACGAAGGTCTCGAAGCTGAACTTGCCTTCCAGGCCCTTGATCTGCGCGATCACGTCGGCTTCGATCTTGGGCGGGTGGCCGCCGCTTTGCAGCAGGGCCAGCACCAGGGAGGTGAACTCGTGGCCCATGGGGATGCCGGCGAAGTGGATGCGCGGGGTCTCGCCGGCCTTGGCGATGGCGAAGGACGGGCGGCGGGCGGCGGTGCCGTTCTCGCGCAGGGTCACCTTGGGCGACAGTTCGGCGATATCCAGCAGCAGGCCGCGCATTTCCTGGGCCTTGGCAGAATCGTCCAGGGAGGCCACGAGTTCGATGGGCTGGACGAGCTTTTCAAGGTAGGCCTTGAGCTGGGTCTTGATGTTGGTGTCGAGCATGGCGGTCTCCCGAAGAATCTGGAATCTGGATGAGAATTTGAGAATTGCAGGGGGAAAGCGTCTGAGCCTGATGGCAGGCGCCTTGCCGCTGGGATCCCGGAACCGGGCAACATCTTGCCCGCCCCCCGGGCCGGGGCCCGGGGGTTGGTTCCTGCTTGGGGTTGGGGTGCTGCGGTGGCGCTTAGATCTTGCCGACCAGGTCCAGGGACGGGGCCAGGGTGGCGTCGCCTTCCTTCCACTTGGCGGGGCAGACTTCGCCCGGGTGGGAGGCCACGTACTGGGCGGCCTTGACCTTGCGCAGCAGCTCGGCGGCGTCGCGGCCGATGCCACCGGCGTTGATCTCGATGATCTGGATCTTGCCCTGGGGGTCGATCACGAAGGTGCCGCGCTCGGCCAGGCCGGCTTCTTCGATCATCACGCCGAAGTTGCGGGTGATGGCGCCGGTGGGATCGCCGATCATCGGGTAGGTGATCTTGCCGATGGTCTCGGAGCTGTCGTGCCAGGCCTTGTGGGTGAAGTGGGTGTCGGTGGAAACGGAGTAGATTTCCACGCCCAGCTTCTGGAACTCGCCGTAGGTGTCGGCCAGGTCGCCCAGTTCGGTCGGGCAGACGAACGTGAAGTCGGCGGGGTAGAAGAAGACCACGGACCACTTGCCCTTCAGGTCGGCGTCGGAGACCGGCACGAACTTGCCGGCGTGGAAGGCGGTGGCGTTGAACGGCTTGATTTCGGTGTTGATCAGGGAGGTGCTCATCTGTGATTCTCCTTAGCTGGTTGTGGCAAATCGGGTTGGGGTTGGGTGCTGCGATGGGTGAATCTTAGGGGCCCTCCGTCAGTTAATCCAGTCAATTGTATTCATATTGAAAATAGCAAAAGACTATAAATCGCCCATCCCCGCCCCGGACCGACCCTGCCCTGGGGCCGGGCGGTCCTCGCCCAGTGCCGGATCAGCCCGGGTGCGTGCCGCGGAACGGCTGGGGCACCGGCGTGGGACGTCCATCGTAGCCCACCGCCACCAGCACGAAGCGGCCCCGGGTGCACAGGCGGCGCCGGCCGCTCAACAGGTCTTCGCCGTACATCAGCACATCCACGGTCATCGAAGTGTTGCCCACCGCCACCACCCGGGCGGCGAGATCGACGATCTCGCCTTCCAGCACCGGGGCGTGGAAGTCGATGCGCTCGGAAGCGGCCATCACCACCGGCAGCCGGGCGTAACGCGTGGCGGCCACCATGGCGGCCTTGCCCAGGCGGGCCAGGGCCTCGCCGCCGAACAAGGTACCGTGATGGTTGGTATGGCCGGGGAAGACGATCTCCACAAGGTGGGTGACCGGCCCCAGGCCCGCCAGGACCACCGGGTCCGGGGCTGCCGGCGGGGTAGCGCTGCCCTCGCCCACCGCCACCAGCACGAAGCGGGCGGTGGCGCAGGTTTCCCGTGTCCCCCGGGTCATGTCCTCGGCGGCCAGCACCACTTCCACCTCCACCGAGCGGTTGCCGCGGCGCGCCACCCTGCCCGACAGCTCCACCAGCCGCCCCTGGGGGATCGGGCGGAGGAAGTCGATGGCCCCGGTGCTGGCGGTGACCATGGGGCGCCGGGTTTCCCGGGTGGCGACGAGAAAGGCCAGCTTGTCCATCATCGCCAGGGCGGCGCCGCCGAAGAGGGTGCCGTGGTGGTTGGCCTGGTCGGGAAAGACCACGTCCACCAGCACCGTGGGCGACGGCGCCGGCAGGGTGTCAGCGGCGGGAACGGAAGAATCGGGGAAATCGTGGGAATCGAGGGGTCGAGCGGTGGCCGTCCCCGCGACGGCGGCCTGCTCCAGTGCTTCCATGCGCATGCGCATCTCCTGAAGGGTGCGGAGCGGGCGTGGCCGGAACGACGGGAGCGAAAGCGGCAGGCCACCCGGACGGGCGGCCATGACGGACCGGCGCAGCCGCAGGGAGCGGACGCCGGGCCAGGACAGCGGTTGCAGATGCGCGCATTCCATTCCTCCGGGGACACCCCGCCCCACTTGGATTGATGAAAGAACGCCGCGGCAGGTCTCCTGGCTTGCGGGTCGCCGTATCGCGCCAGCCTTCCCGGCATGACATCGCCAGTGGCAAAGAATGGGCGCGACACTCGCCGCTTACAGTTGCGGGGGCAGCTCCGGACTGGGATTCGGGGAGGTTTCCCCCAATCCGCACCGGATTCCCTTTTCATCCCCGGGACGGGGAACCGAAGCCCGGGCAGGGTAGCGCGCTGCGGTGCAGCACGTCAAACGGGCACCAGGCGGCGGCCCTTGCGGCAAACGCCGGACGAGCCCGCACCGCCATGCCTCGCCGTACCGGCACCGTGTCGTTGTGCAGCAACGCCCCCCGCGCGTTGCTCCGGGCCCGGGGCCTCTCTACAATCGCCGCTCCCGGGGCAGCCGCCCCGCCTTACCGAGCGTGGCCCCGTCATGAGCGACATCCCCCAACTCTGCTGGACCGACGGCGACGGCCACCACAGCGCCCGCTGGCGCTCGGAAAACGGCAGCCCACCGCCCAAGAAGGTGCAGCTCGCCGACGACACCCTGAACGCCGACGCCGCCTACCGGCTGGCCTGCGAGGGCACCGCCCTGCTCTGGCGCGGCGACTTCCACAACGCCCGGCAGTTGCTCCAGGCCCTGGCCCGGCGCGCCGACAAGCCCAGCCCGGCGGCGCGCAAGAAGGCCAAGGCCCCCGGGACCGCCACGCCCCCCACCCCGGCTGAAGCCTTCCACCGCCACCGCCAGACCCAGGGGGAACGGGCCCGGGTGCTGGGGAAGGTGCTGATTCCCCTGGATGCCGACTACCGCATCCCCCTGCGCCGCGCTCCGGACGTGGCCGCCGCCTGCCTGGAAGCCTACGGCCCGGCGGACGGCCCCTCGGTGCTGTCGCTGCGCGAACTGCTCGGGCTGGTGGGCGCCCACGAGTGGCGCAAGAAGGGGGTGGAGATTGGCGCCCTGGGCGGACGCATCCACCCCTACTACGGCGTTTTTTCGCCGGTGCGCGGCGAGTACGTGGACCTGGTGGCGAGCGTGCCCCTGCCCAGCCCGGCGCCGGCCCTGGCCTTCGACATCGGCACCGGCAGCGGCGTACTGGCGGCAGTGCTGGCGCGGCGCGGCATCCCGCGCATCGTCGCCACCGACCAGGACCCGCGCGCCCTGGCCTGCGCCCGGGACAACCTGGCCCGGCTGGGGCTGGCGCGGCAGGTGGAGGTGATCGAGGCCGACCTGTTCCCGGAAGGCCGGGCGCCCCTGGTGGTGTGCAACCCGCCCTGGGTGCCGGCCAAGCCGACCTCTGCCGTGGAGTACGCGGTCTACGACCCGGACAGCCGCATGCTGCGCGGCTTTCTCGCCGGGCTGGCGGCCCACCTCCCCCCTGGCGGCGAGGGCTGGCTGATCATTTCCGACCTGGCCGAGCACCTGGGGCTGCGCCCCCGGGAGCAACTGCTCGCCTGGATCGCCGAGGCCGGGCTGACGGTGCTCGGCCGCCACGACGTCCGCCCGCGCCACCCCAAGGCCGGCGACCCGGACGACCCGCTGCATGCGGCACGCAGCAAGGAAGTCACCTCCCTGTGGCGCCTCGGCGCCGCCTGAGCGGGGCCGCCGGGAAGGTTCAGCCCTGGGCCTCGGGGGGCGCAATGGCATCCATCACCCGGGCCGAATAGACCAGCGCCGCCCCGGCGTTGAGGGCCACCGCCACGCCCAGGGCCTCGGCGATCTCCTCCCGGCTGGCGCCCTGCTTCAGGGCCGCCGCCGAATGTACGGCGATGCAGCCATCGCAGCGGGTGGTCACCGCCACCGCCAGGGCGATCAGTTCCCGGGTCTTGGCATCCAGGTGGTTGGTGGCCTGGCCGGCATTGCTCAGGGTCTGATAGCCCTTGACCGTCTCCGGGCTGAGGCCGGCGATTTCGCCGATGCGGGTAACCAGCTGCTTGCGGTAGGTTTTCCAGTCCAGCATGTCGATCTCCTTGTGAATGCACGGGTGCCCCGCAGGGCACCCCGGTGTCGACAGTATGCGCCGCGCAGAAATCCGCTCCACCCATCGTTCCGGCCCGCCGCCCCGGGCCGCTTCGGCTATGCTTGCCCCTCACCCGACCCCGGACCGGCCCCATGGACATCGCCCAGCTCACCACCGCCCTACAGCGCGACGCCGTCTGGGTGGTCTTCCTCAACGTGCTCATGCAGCAGGTGGGGCTGCCGGTACCGGCGGTGCCCACCCTGCTGGTGGCGGGCAGCCTGGCCCTGGCCGGCGGCCAGGCCGGCGCCCTGCTCGGCGCGGCGGTGCTGGCCTCGATGTTTGCCGACTGGCTGTGGTACCTGGCCGGGCGGGCCTTCGGCTACCGGGTGCTGAACGGCCTGTGCCGGCTGTCGATCAACCCCGGGTCCTGCGTATCCGAAACCGAGGGACGCTTCATCCGCTGGGGAGTGTGGTCCCTGGTGGTGGCCAAGTTCGTCCCCGGCTTTTCCACCGTAGCTCCGCCCATCGCCGGCGCCCTGCGCATGCCCCTGCCGAGCTTTCTCGCCGCCGCCGGCCTGGGTGCGGCGCTCTGGGCCGGTGCCGCGCTGCTGGCCGGCTGGCTGCTGCGCGGCCAGGTCCAGGCAGCCATCGCCGCCCTGAGCGCCAACGGCGGCCTGGTGGCGGGGGCCCTGCTGGCCGCCTTCGTCCTGTGGCTGGGTTGGAAGTTCTGGCAGAAATACCGTTTCGAGCGGCTGGCGGCGATTCCCCACATCAGCCCGGCCGAACTGCTGGCGGCCCTGGCCTCTGACCGGCCGCCCCTGCTGCTCGACCTGCGCGGGGCGGCGATGATCGCCGAGACCGGCCCCATCCCCGGGGCCGTGGCCCTGCCCGCCGACCAGCTGTGCCAGACCGCCGCCGCCTGGCCGAAGGACCGGTCCATCGTCACGATGTGCGCCTGTCCCGGGGATGCCACGGCGGTGAAGGTGGCGCGGGAACTGCAACAGCGCGGGCACACCTCGGTGCGCCCGCTCAAGGGGGGCTACGCCGCCTGGCAGGCGGCCGCCCCCGGCGCAACACCGGCCTAGGCGCCCGGCGCCTTGGCGGCCCGATGGACCGGACGCGGCGCGCCGGGGCCCGGGTCGGCGCAGTATTCCTCGATGGCCCGCAACGAGATCGCGTAGGTGTGGCGCAGCTGGGCCTCGTCGTAGCGGTGCTCGGTCCCCACCGGGCAGGCGAGGCGGGCGACGCAGGTGGCCTTGCAGCGGGAATCATCGCGGCGGCGGTAGGCGATGCAGCGCTCCAGGGCGAACCCCTCCCCCGCCAGGGCGTCGGCCGGGCAGGCGGCGACGCAGGGCCGGCCGGCACAGCTGGCGCAGGGCGGGGCGTGGCGCAGAGGCCGCGTGGGCACCAGGTCGCTGTCGGCGAGCATGGCCAGCCGGTAGGCGTACCAGGTGCCCCAGCCCGGCTGGATGCCGATCATGAAGGGGGTGGGATGGTGCCAGCCGGCCAGCTTGCCCAGGGCCTGGAGCCCCACCGGGGCGTCGCCGGGATAGACGATGCGCCACGCCCGGCCCGGGCAGCGTTCGGCGAACCAGGCGGTGGCGGTGGCGACGCTGAAATCGTCGATGGGGTCCGCCGACGCCAGGCTGGCGGCCTGCACCGCCGTCCACAGGGTCCGGCCGGCGTGGCCGAGCAGGATCAGCTGGCGGTAGCGGCCCGCCGGGTCGAAACGCCGGCGCAGGTCGGCCGCCAGTTCATCGGGCAGGGCATCCAGGTCGAACACGGCCTGGAGATTGAGGCCCGCCCGGTCCAGGGCGGCGAAGTCGTTGGCGCTCATGCGTTCATGCCGGGTCGATCAGGGCCAGGGCCCGGGCGATCTCGTCGGCGTCGTTGGGCCGCACCAGGCGGGCGACCTCTTCACCGTCGCGCAGGAACACCAGGGTCGGCCACAGGGTGACGCGGTAGGCCCGCCCCAGGCGGCGCCCGGGGCCATCCTCAATGACGATGCGACGCACCCCGCCGTGGCCGGCCCAGGCGGTGGCGATCAGGGGCTGGGCGGCCTTGCAGTGGCCGCACCAGGAGGCGCCGAATTCGAGCACGGCCGGCCCGGCCAGGGCCGCGATCTCGGCCCGGGTCGGCTCGGCGTTGGGGGAAGGGGGAGTGGTGGATTGCACGATGGTCGGATGCTCGGGAGCAGAGGCGATCCCGCCGTGGAAGATGGATGCCCGCCAAGCATAGCCCAGCCGACACAGCGGAGCGGCATCCAAAACAAGAAGGCCGAAAAGAAGAAGGCCGGCAGTGCCGGCCCTCTCGCTCCTATCTACCGTAACGCCAGACTCAGCCGTGCAGGGCAGCCAACTGCTTGGCGATCACGTCGTGATTGAGCCACAGCACCGGGCCGCTCGGGGCGCCGGCCTCGTTGAACATGAGCGGGCCGGTGGCCTCGATCACCAGGGCGCTCAGGTGGTCGGTGATCAGGGCGGTGCGCTCCTTATGCAGGGCGGTGATGCCCTCGGCGGTGCCGATCATGCACTCGGCCAGCTCGGGGGTATTGTCCATGGGCCAGGCGTCGAAGTTGCGGAAGCCGACCATGACCGGGTCGGTGTTGTAGCGGTTGAGGGTGGCGAGCACCTCGGCCAGGGAGGCGTCGTCCTTGAGCAGGGCCTGACAGGCCGCCCACTGGGCTTCGCCCCAGGCGCCGCAGCCTTCGCGTTTGAGGGCGTTGAGCAGGGGGACCAGGGACAGTTCCACGCCGACGAAGATGTCGGAGGAGTTGGTGCGGATTTCCGGGCAGTTGAAGACGGTGGCCTTGATGCCCTGGTCCCAGGCGGCCCGGGCGATGTCCTCCAGGCGCTTCTTGGCGTAGCCCTGGGTGTAGTTGGTGTAGGTCTGCCACTGGTACTGGCCGTCGATCAGGATCTCGGTGCCGTGGTAGCCGTAGGCGGTGTAGCGGGTGCTGCCGCCGCTCTTTTCGATGCGCGCGCGCAGGGCGGCGCTGCCCTCGATGAGGTAGCCGAAGGTGTTGGCGGTGACCTCGTCGAAGTTCATCAGGTTGAGCTTGCCAAGATCGGAATCGAGCAGGGCGCGGGAGGACATGAAGCGCTCACCGCGGCCCTTGTAGATGCGGTTGGCGATGGCCAGGAAGACCTTGGCCTTGACCAAGCCGCCGGCCATGGTGTGGGCGAAGAAGACGTTGGCGCCGTCCGGGATCAGACCGTCCAACTGGGCCATGGCCTCGGCCACGCCGGCCTTGAAGCGGGCCACACCGACGGCGCGGCAGGCTTCCACCTGGGCCCAGTCGAGCTTGTCGTCCTGCCAGGTCTTGAGGCCCATGCCGCCGACCATCTCGGTGGGGGTCGGGGTGCCGGCCGGGGCGTCCATGTCGAAGCCGGCCATCAGGGGCACGTTGATGATCTTGCCGCCCAGGTTGGCTTCGGCGGCGGCCAGCTCCTCGTCGGTGAGGCGGCGCAGGGAACCGTCGGACTCGCGCCGGCCCACGGTCATACCGATCAGGGTCATGCCCGCTTCCCGGGCCTGGTTCACCAGGCCGTTGGCGTAACCGCGGCCGAACAGCTCGCCAAACAGGACGAACACGTCGCCCTTGCGGAACAGGGTCTGGTTGCTCAGGTGTCTCAGGCCGACGGGAGCGCTCACGATTGGGTCCTTGCTTGTTCAGTTGGGGCAAGGATTTTACCGCATCCGCCTGACCGCTTCGCCACCGCATGCGGGCCCCGAGCACTCGCCGCCCGGAACCGGCTCGGCTCCGCCCGTGTGCTTTCGGCCGGGTGCGAAGCTGCCGCAAGCACCACTGCGAGGGGGATTGGGGCCATATCCCGGGCCTCGACGGCGCCTGAATGCGCTTCGGTAATTTCTCCGCCGGTTGCCACATACAACCTTATGGTTGTACAAAACAACCATCATTCAACACGAGAGTTGCGCCATGGCGACCGATCCATCCCTTGTCGAAGCGATTCGCTCCGTATCGCGCACGATGGTGCGCGAACTGGGGTTCATGGGCGGGGATTTCGCCGGCACCGATCTTTCGCCCTCCGCCGTGCATGCCCTGATCGAATTGGAGCGGGGCTGCGCCACCGCCCGCGACCTCGGCGCGCGCCTGCGCCTGGAAAAATCCAGCGTCAGCCGGATGCTGCGCAAGCTCGTGCTTGCCGGCGACATCCAGGAAGAGGCCGGGCAGGAGGATGGCCGCGTCAAGCGGCTTTCCCTCACCCCCGCCGGCCACCGGCGCGTCGCGGCAATCCATGCGTTCGCCCGCACCCAGGTGGCCGAGGCCCTTGGCCGGCTCCAACCCGGCCAGGACCGGGCCGTGCTGGAGGGGCTGCGCCTGTATACCGGCGCCCTCGCGTCCCAGGCAGAGGATCTCCCCCCCATTTCTCCCATCGAGATCGTCGGCGGCTACCAACCGGGCCTCATCGCGCGCATCACGGAAATGCACGCCCTCTACTACGCCCGCGCCTCAGGCTTTGGCCAGCGTTTCGAATCGGTCGTGGCCCGCGGCCTGGCGGATTTCTGCGACCGCCTAGAGCGCCCCCGAAACGGGCTGTGGACCGCCCGGCAAGACGGCAAGATCCTCGGCTCGATCGCCATCGACGGCGAGGACATGGGCGAGGGCATCGCCCACCTGCGCTGGTTCATCGTTGACGATGGTGCCCGCGGCGGCGGCGTCGGACGCGGGCTCATCGCCACGGCCCTGGCCTTCGCGGATGAACGGGGTTTCGCGGAAACCCAGCTGTGGACCTTCGCCGGCCTGGCTGCCGCCCGCCACCTCTATGAGACCCACGGGTTTGCCTGCGTGGAAGAAAAGCCCGGCACCCAATGGGGCAGCGAAGTGCTGGAACAGCGCTTCGCCCGGCCCCGGCCCGCAACCGCGCACCCCGAGCCCCTCATGACCCAGTGAGGCCGGGGTTCGCAGCCCGCATCGGTTCAGCGCATCACCCGCGCCCGTTCGACGATCAGGTCCGCCTGGGCCTGGGTGACGCTCGGGCCGAGCGTGCCGAACATGGCGCCCCAGCTGTTCGTACCGCCCCCCAGCCGGGTCTTCATAAACACGTCGATGACTTCCGGCGTCGAATGGCGCAGCAGCTCCGCCCCTTGCAGGGAGCGGGCAATGGCCTCCGCGGCCGGGCGGGCCAGGAATTCGTCCTGGAGCATCGCTTCCAGCAACGGCCCCATGGCATCCACGTAGCCGTCGAAGCGGGCGTCCTGGCCGCGCACGTCGGCCAGTTCGGCAAACAGTGCATCGCGGCAGTTCGCATCCTTGGTCATGGCGCGGCGCACGTCCATGCACATCATGTTGGCGGTGCCTTCCCACACGCTGTTGAGCGGCGCCTCCCGGTACAGGCGGGCCATCGGGCCATCCTCGACGAAGCCGTTGCCGCCGTGGCATTGCAGGGCCTCGTTGGCCACCGCCACCACCCGGGAACAGTTGAAGTACTTCGCCATCGGCGTCGCCACCCGGGCGAACGCCTTTTCCTGCGCATCGCTCTCGATGTAGTCCGTGGCCTTGGCGATGCGCAGCGCCATCAGCGTCGCCGCCTCGACCTCGACCGCCATGTCGGCCAGCACGTTGGCCATCATCGGCCGCTTGGCCAGGGGGGAGCCGAAGCCGCCGCGGGTCGTGGCGTGGTTGAGGGCCAGGGTGAGCACCTGGCGCATCAATCCCGCCGAGCCCACGGCGAAATCCAGGCGGGTCAGGTGGGAGTGGGAAATGATCTCCCGGATGCCGGCGCCTTCCTCGCCGACCCGGATCGCCAAGGTGCCGCTGTACTCGACTTCGCTGCCGGCGTTGGAACGGTTGCCGGCCTTGTCCTTGAGGCGCTGGATGAAGAAGCGGTTGTAGCTGCCGTCGGGCAGCGTGCGCGGCAGGAAGAAGCAGGTCACGCCGCCGTTCACCTTGGCCAGGGTGAAGAAGCCATCGGACTGGGGCACCGAGCAGAACCACTTATGGCCGGTCAGCTCGTACCAGTGGGCAGTGGCGCCGTGGTAATCGGCGGCATGGGAAAACACCGCGGTGGTCTGGGTCTCGCGCAGGTCGGAGCCGCCTTGTTTTTCGGTCATGGCGTAGCCGATGACCACCGACGGCTTGTCGGCCACCTCGCGGCGGCTGTTCTCATAGACCGTGCCCAGGGACTTTTCCGCCCAAATCCGCAGCGCAGGCTCGTGGCAAAAGCCGGCGTAGGAGGCATAGGCCATCCCGGTGGGGCATCCCGTTCCCTGCTCGACCTGGTTCCACAGGTAGGACAGCACCGCCCGGGCGTAGTGGGGATGCTTTTCCGTGGCCGTCCAGGCCAGCGTCGGCACTTCATGTTGCCACGCCAACGACATCAGTTGATGCCAGGCCGGATGGAAATCCACCCAGTCGATGCGGTTACCGAAGCGGTCATGGGTCTTCAGCTCGGGGATGTTGCGATTGGCCTGGCGGGCAAGCTCCTGGATCGCCTCGTCCCCGGCAAGCTGGCCGACGGCCGAGCACTTGGCCGCCGCCCAGGGCGCCTCGCGCCCGATGGCCGCCTTCAGCACGGCGTCGTCGTCGAAGGCGTTGAAGCCGGCCGGCATCGCCGCCTGGTTCTTCACGACATGGGTTGAGAAACGGCCTGCGGCGGCCTTGATGGTCTCTGCCGGGGTGGGGGCGTTCATGGCTGTCTCCTTTGGTATGTGTTTAGTGAAGCGAGGGGGTTCTACCGGGCGACTGCGGCACAGCACACCTCGGCAATCTGCCCGGCCAAGGCATGCACGGCTTCGGGGCCTTGCGGACCCGAAGCGTCGAAATCGGCGTTGAGCGGGGACAGGGGGCCGATCAGGCTTTCCATGAACCCACCAACGATGATCGTGGCGGCGATGCTCGGGTCGAGATCGGCGCGGAACTCCCCACGCTCCTGGCCCTCCTTGACGATGCGCATGATCTGCTTGCTGATGGCATGGCGATAAACCAGGCGCGCCTCGTCGATTTCCTTCTCGCACGGCTCGGCAATCAGGGCATAGGCCAGCCGGCGGTTGCGCATGGCCCGCGCGACGAAGGTCGAGATGGCCACGTGGAGGTTCTGGTGGGGCGAGTCCCCGTTGTCGGCAATGGCCTCCAGCACGTCGACCTCCCGTTGCGAGACGACCGACAGCACCTCGACGAACAAGTCCGCCTTCGAGGGGAAGTAGCGATAGACAGAACCCGTGGCGACACCGGCGGCGGAGGCGACGTGACTGACTTGTGCCTCCCCCCACCCCCCTTCCGAAACCAGCTCGCGGGCAGCCGCGAGGATGCGCTGGCGGTTGTCCGCCAGCCGTGCTTCGACACGTTCGGTTTTACGATAGGCCATGATGAAGTGAATTTTGATTCATTAAGTGAACCATAATTCACAACTTTACCCGGTGCAAGCGTTCGTGCCCAATTTTTCAGCACAGGACCGCATCCATCGCCATATCGATGCCCGCCGTTTCAGGCGGAATGGGTCATTGCGAGCACACACCGCGAGCGGCCGCCAAGGCCGAAGAAAAAACACAAAGGCCGCTCAATGAGCGGCCTTTGTGTTGGCTGGGCGCATGAACTATGCGCTGTCCGAAATAGCGGTGTTCATTCCAATTTATCGATGGAATTTATACAACACCTGCCCCATGGGCCTGCTGATCCGCCCAATAGCTGGAACGCACCATCGGCCCGCAGGCGGCGCCCGAAAAGCCCATCTCCTTGGCCTTTTCCTCAAACATCTTGAAGGTGTCCGGGTGCACGTAGCGCTGTACCGGCAGGTGGTGGTTGGAGGGCGCCAGGTACTGGCCGATGGTGAGCATTTCCACGCCGTGGGCGCGCAGGTCGCGCATCACCTCAAGGATTTCCTCGTCGGTCTCGCCCAGGCCGACCATCAGGCCGGACTTGGTCGGCACGTCCGGGTAGCGGCGCTTGAACTCCTGCATGAAGGTCAGCGAATGCTGGTAGTCGGCGCCGGGCCGGGCGGCCTTGTACAGGCGCGGCACGGTTTCCATGTTGTGGTTGAGGATGTCGGGCAGACCTTCGCCGAGCACGTCCAGGGCGGTATCCATGCGGCCGCGGAAGTCGGGCACCAGGGTTTCGATGGTGGTGCTGGGGGATTGCTCGCGCACGGCGCGGATCACGTCCACGAAATGGCGGGCGCCGCCGTCGCGCAGGTCGTCCCGATCCACGCTGGTGATGACCACGTAGCGCAGCTTGAGGCGGGCCACCGAGTCGGCCAGGTGGGCGGGTTCGTCCGGGTCCGGGGGCAGGGGCTTGCCGTGGCCGACGTCGCAGAAGGGGCAGCGGCGGGTGCAGATGTCGCCCAGGATCATGAAGGTGGCGGTGCCGCGGCCGAAGCATTCGCCGATGTTGGGGCAGGCGGCTTCCTCGCACACGGTGTGCAGCTTCTGCTCGCGCAGCATCTGCTTGATCTCGCCGAAGCGCCCGTCCGGGTTGCCGGCCTTGACGCGAATCCACTCGGGCTTGCGCTGGGGCGCCTGGGGCACGATCTTGATGGGGATGCGGGCGGTTTTCTGTTCGCCCTTTTGCTTGACGCCGGCTTCAGCCATGGGTTGTCTCCGCGCCCGGCGGCCGGCCGCTTATGGCGGCGGGGCAGGCGCTTGTTTCAGCGTGGTGTTGTTACGGTTGGATTGCCGGGGGATCGCGGCGTTCGAGCTGGGCGACCAGGTGGGAGGCCAGGGCCTCGGCCACTTCCGGGGGGCTCAAGGATACCCCCAAGTCGCGGGTCTGTGTCACCGCCAAACCCTCGTAACCACAGGGGTTAATGGCGGAAAACGGGGCCAGGTCCATGTCCACGTTGAGTGACACGCCGTGGTACGAACAGCCGTTGCGGATGCGCAGGCCGAGGGCGGCGATCTTGGCGCCCATGGGGCCCAGAGTGGCGCCGGGGATGTCCACATACACGCCGGGGGCGCCGGCCTCGCGCCGGGCGGCGATACCCAGGTCGGCGAGCAGGTCGATCACCGCCTGCTCGATGCGGCTGACCAGTTCGCGCACCTTGAGGCCGCGCCGGTGCAGGTCCACCAGGGCATAGGCCACCACCTGGCCGGGGCCGTGGTAGGTGACCTGGCCGCCCCGGTCGATCTTCACCGTGGGGATGCCCACGTCGCGGAGCAGGTGCTCGGGCTTGCCGGCCTGGCCCAGGGTGAACACGGGGGGGTGCTCCACCAGCCAGAGCTCGTCGGGCGTGTCGGCGGTGCGACCGGCGGTGAAGGCCTGCATGGCCTGCCAGGTAGGCTCGTAGTCGGCCCGGCCGAGGCGGCGCAGGACGATGGGGGGCGCAGGGGGCGTGGCGGGGTGGTCGCTCACAGCACCATCAGCACCAGGGGATGACCGGTCAGCTCCATGTACAGGGCGTCGAGCTGGGGCTGGGAGGTGGCGGTGACGGTGACGGTCAGGGCCAGATAGTTGCCGGCCTTGCTCGGGCGCATCTCCATGGTGGCGCCGTCGAAGTCCGGGTCGTGGCGCAGCACCACCTCCAGCACGGCCTGGGCGAAGGTGTCCTCGCGCCGCCCCATGATCTTGAGGGGAAAGGCGCAGGGGAATTCGAGGAGGGTGTCGCGGGGGGTGGGAATCACGGTACTGCCTTTGCGTTGGACGGCGGAAGGTCCGCCATTCCATTGAATATGGAGGCGCCCCGGCCGGTTTTCAAGCGGCGGACGGGCGCCGGTCAGTCGTCCCGGCCGGTCCGCATCACGTCGTTCTTGAACTGCTGGTACCACTGCCACATGCGCTCGCCCAGGGGGCCCGGCTTTCCGGCGGCGGCGCCGTGGCCCACGGGGCGGCCGTCCAGGGTGGCGATGGCCAGCACTTCCTTGGTGGACGAGGTCATCCACAACTCGTCGGCTTCCGGCAGCTCGTCGGCGAGGATGTCCCGCACCTCGGTGGGCACCCCGTGGCGGGCCGCCAGTTCGAGCACCACGTCGTAGGTGACGCCCGGCAGCATCAGGTGGCTCTTGGGCGGGGCCAGCAGCACCCCGTTCTTGACCAGAAAGACGTTGGACGCGGCGCCCTCGGTGACGAAGCCGTCGCGCACCAGGATGGTCTCGGCGCAGCCGTGGTCCACCGCCTGCTGGCGCAGCAGCACGTTGGCGAGCAGGGCCAGGGTCTTCAGGTCGCAGCGCAGCCAGCGGTTGTCCACCGCGGTCACGGCGCTCACCCCCAGGGTGCGCACGGACTCGCCCGGCGTCACCAGGGGCCCGGCGAACATGAAGACGGTGGGCGCCACGCCGGTGGGAAAGGCGTGGTCGCGCTTGCTGTCGGCGCCCCGGGTCACCTGCAGGTAGATCTGGGCGTCGGCGAAGGGGGCGTGGCCGATCATCTCGCGGACCCGGGCCTGCCACTGGGCGTGGCTGTAGGGGTTGGGCAGGCGGATGCCGTCCAGGCTGGCCTGGAGGCGGCGCAGGTGCTCGTCGAGGCGGAAGGGCTGGCGGGAGTACACCGGGATCACCTCGTAGACCCCGTCGGCGAACAGGAAGCCCCGGTCCAGGGGCGAAATCTTGGCATCGGCCAGGGGCAGGAACTGGCCGTTGAGGAAAACGATGTCGGCGATCATGGCGCGAACTCCCGGGAAAGGCCGCCCGCAAGCGGGCGGCGCCTAGGTGCGGATCAGGCGAACCACATGCGGATGGTGTCCCACAGGCGGCCGAACCAGCCGGCCACCGGCACGTCCTCGGTGGCCACCACCGGGTACTCGCCGTAGGGCTTGCCTTCCAGGGTGACCTTCATGGTACCGACCACGTCGCCCTTGTTGATCGGTGCCACCAGGGGCTGCTTCGATTCCAGGGTCACCGCCAGCTTGCCCGAAGCGCCCTGGTTGAGGGCGCCGGACACGGCCCCCTTGGGCACGGCGATCACGAAGTCGTTGAGGAAGCCGGCACCCACGGTGTTCTCCTTGCCCTTCCACACCCGCATCTTGGAGGCCGGTTGGCCGGCGGCGTAGAGCTTGACCGCGTCGTAGTACTGGTAGCCGTAGTTGAGCAGCTTGAGGGATTCCTGGGCCCGGGCGCCGTCGCTCGGGGTGCCCAGCACCACCGACAGCAGGCGCCGCTCGCCGCGCTTGGCCGACGAGATCAGGCAATAGCCGGCGGCGTCGGTGTGGCCGGTCTTGACCCCGTCCACGCTGGGATCGATGAACAGCAGGCGGTTGCGGTTGGGCTGGGTGATGTTGTTGTAGCGGAATTCCTTCATCGAGTAGTACTTGGCGTACTCGGCGGGGAAATCCCGGATCAGCGCCGTGGCCAGCTTGGCCAGGTCGGTGGCGGTGGTCATGTGCTGCGGGTCGGGCAGGCCCGTGGCGTTCATGAAGTGGGTGTTGGTCATGCCCAGGCGGGCCGCTTCCTTGTTCATCAAGTCGGCGAACTGGACCTCGCTGCCGGCGATAGCCTCGGCCAGGGCGATGCAGGCGTCGTTGCCGGACTGGACGATCATCCCCTTGATCAGGTCTTCGACGATCACCGGGCGCTTCGGGTCGATGAACATGCGCGAGCCCTGGGCGCGCCAGGCGGCTTCCGACACCTGCACGGTCTGCTCCAGGGTCAGCACCCGGTGGTGCAGCGCCGAGAAGGTCAGGTAGGCGGTCATCAGCTTGGTCAGCGACGCCGGCTCGATCTTCTGGTCGGGGTTCTGGGCGGCCAGGGTCTGGCCGGAACCGAACTCCAGCAGCAGCCAAGCCTTGGCGTCGAGGGCCGGGGCCGGCATCTGCTGGGCCTGGACAGGCAGGGCGGCGGCCAGCAGCGCCACCGACAGGGCCAGGGCGGCGGGCCGGGCGATCAGGGAGGCGGGGGCGGAGCAGGCGGAGGGGGAGCGGAAGACGGAATGCATGGGCTTACCTGAGGAGAGAGGGCGGGCGAAACAGAGGCTCGGGAGGTCCGCCACGGGCCGCCAGCACGCTGTGGATGGCGTTTTGGGGCGATCCGGCCGGCCTCCGCGGCGGTCAGGAAGCAGTCGATCATAGCACAGGGCCGTTGCCCGCCGAGCCTTGCCGGCCAAGGCTTTACCTACCGTTACAGAAGCCGCGCCGGGGCGCGCTTTCCGCCACTTTAGGCCACTTCCCACCGGGGTTTTGTCAGAAAACTGACTAATTACTGACTGTTACGGAATCGGCAGCCGCGTTTCCCTAAAATCCGCAAAAGGCAAATTTCGTCAGCTTTGCGTCAGACAAATCGGACAACGCGTCAGCCACGGATTTCCCCTCTTCCACCCCTTTCCCGACCTGCCCCCTCCCCCCCGGCCGTTCCGCCGCCCCATCCCATGTCTCCCCTCCCCTGCCCTTCGGGTGCGCCGCTGACGGCCCACCGTTCCCCGCCCCTGTCTGCCGCCCTGACCCTGTCGGTGGCGCTGGCCCTGGCCGCCCCGGCCATCCACGCCGCCGACCCGGCCAAGACGCCGGCCGCCAGGAGCGCCCCGGCGGGCGCTGCGCCCTCCCAGGCCGCCCCCGCCTTCCGGCTGGAGCAGTTGGTGGCGCTGGCCGTGTCCGCCCACCCGGCCAGCGAGGCCGCCCGAGCCCAGCGCGACGCGGCGGCGGCCGGGATCGACACCGCCCGGGCCTTTCCCAATCCGGAGGTGGAATACCTGGCCGGCAACGCCCGGCCCAACCAGCCCGGCACCAGCCGGGGCAACGCCTACACGGTGGCGGTGACCCAGCCCCTGGACCTGCCCTGGGTGCGCGCGGCGCGCATCGGCACGGCGGAAGCCGGGCTGCGCGTGGCCGAGGCCGAATACCGGGGTTTTCTCGCCGACGTGACGGCCCGGGTCCGGCTGCACTACTACGAGGTGCTGCGCCGCGACGCCGAACTGGCTGCCGCCCGGGAAGACCAGCAGTTGATGGAAGACATCCACGGGCGCATCGCCTTGCAGGTGAGCACCGGCGAAGCCGCCCGCTACGAACTGATCAAGGCCGACGCCGAAATGCTCTCGGCCCGCAACCGGGCCAAGAGCGCCGCTTTCCGCGTCACCCAGGCCAAGGCCGCCCTGCGCCAGTACGTGGGCCAGGGGCTGCCGGCCGACTTCGCCCTGGACGGCGGCCTGCCCACCCGCCTGGAGGTGCCGTCCCTGGAACGGCTGCGCGACGACATCCTGGCGCGCAACCCGGACCTGGCCCGCAGCCGCGAGGCTGCCGAGCAAGCCGAGGCCCGGCTGTCCCTGGAGCGCAGCCTGCGCACCCCGGCGGTGGCCCTCAAGGCCAGCCGGGACAACGACCCGGACGTGCGCAACGACAAGCTCGGCGTGGTGGTGACCATTCCCCTGTGGGACCGGCGCAGCGGCCTGGTGGCCGAGGCCGCCGCCCAGGCCCGGCGCAGCCGCTACGCCCTGGAAGAACAGCGTTTCACCCTGCTCCAGTCCTTGGAAGGGGCCTACCACCAGTACGAGATCGCCACCAGCCAGGTGGCCGCCCTGGAAACGGGCATCGTGCGCCAGGCGGAAAACGCCTTGAAGGTGGCCGAGGCCGCCTACCGCTACGGCGAGCGCGGCATCCTCGACTACCTGGACGCCCAGCGGGTCTACCGGGCGGCGCGCAACGAACTGATCGCCGCCCGCTACGAGTTGGCCGCCGCCGTGGTCGAGCTGGAACGGCTGCGCACCGCCCCCACCACCAGCGCAGCCAGCCCGGACGACGCCGCCGCCCTGCCCTCTTCCCCCTCCTCTCCCGCCGCCTCCGGGCGTTGATCCCATGACCTCCCACACCCTTCGTGCGCCCCGCCGTCCGGGCCTGATCCTGGCTGCCGCCCTGGCCGCCGCCCTCCTCTCCCTTTCCGGCTGCGGCAAGGAAGACGCCAAGCCGGCCGCCGCCACGGTGGCCGACCCGGCCCTGGTCACCCCCCAGCCGGCCCTGCTGCAAAGCCTGAAAGTGGCTGCCGCCGAGCCCACCCAGGTGGCCGAAACCCTGCGCGTGGCCGGACGGCTGGATTTCGACGAGCAGCGCCTAGCGCGCATCGGTGCGCCGATCACCGGCCGGGTCTCGGAAATCCGCGCCACCCTGGGCCAGGCGGTCAAGCCCGGCGAGATGCTGGCGCGCATCAACTCCACCGAGCTGGGCCAGGCCCAGCTGCAATACCTGAAGAGCCGCGCCGCCTCGGAACTGGCGCGGCGCAGCGTGGAGCGGGCGCGCACCCTGCACGAGGCCGGGGTGATCGCCTCGGCCGAATTGCAGCGGCGCGAAAACGAGTACGGCACCGCCCAGGCCGAGACCCGGGCCGCCGCCGACCAGCTGCGCATCCTCGGCATGTCCGGGGGCAGCATCGAGCGCCTGGCCGCCAGCGGCGCCATCGATTCCTTCTCGCCGGTGGTGTCCACCGTGGCCGGCACCGTGGTCGAGCGCAAGGTCACCCAGGGCCAGGTGGTGCAGCCCGCCGACGCCCTGTTCACCGTGGCCGACCTGTCCCGCCTGTGGGCCGTGGCCGACGTGCCGGAGCAGCAGGCGGCCCTGGTCAAGGTAGGCCAGGACGTGCAGCTCGACATTCCCGCCCTGGACGACGCCCGCCTCACCGGCAAGCTCATCTACATCAGCGACACGGTGAACCCGGAAACCCGCACGGTGCTGGTGCGCACCGAGCTGGACAACAAGGAGCGCCGCCTCAAGCCGGCCATGCTCGCCACCATGCTCATCGCCGCCCGCCCCGAGCCGCGTCTGACCGTGCCGGCCGCAGCCGTGGTGCGCGAGGACAACAAGGACCACGTGTTCGTCGAGGTGGCCGCCGGCCAGTTCCGCCTCACGCCGGTGACCCTGGGCCCGGACAACGGTGGCGTGCGCGTCGTCCAGGCGGGCCTCAAGCAGGGGCAAAAGATCGTGGTGGAAGGCGCCTTCCACCTCAACAACGAGCGCAAGCGCGCCGAACTGGAAGGGGCGTAAGCCGTGATCGACGCCCTTATCCGCGCCTCGCTCAAGCAGCGCCTGATCGTCGTCGTGCTGGCGGCGATCCTCTGCGCCTTCGGCCTGGACGCCGCGCGCAAGCTGTCGGTGGACGCCTTCCCTGACGTGACCAACGTCCAGGTGCAGATCGCCACCGAGGCCCCGGGCCGCTCACCCGAAGAGGTGGAGCGCTTCGCCACGGTGCCCCTGGAAATCGCCATGACCGGCCTGCCCGGGCTGACCGAGATGCGCTCGCTGAACAAGCCGGGCCTCTCCCTGATCACCTTGGTGTTCACCGACCAGACCAGCGTCTATTTCGCCCGCCAGCTGGTCATGGAGCGCATGCTCGAAGTGGGCTCGCGCCTGCCCGCCGGCATCACCCCGGTGCTCGGGCCCGTCTCCACCGGCCTGGGCGAGATCTACCAGTACACCCTGGACCGGGCCGACGACGGCGACCGGGTGCTGACCGAGGAAGAGCTGATGATGCGCCGCGTCGCCCAGGACTGGGTGGTGCGGCCGCTGCTGCGCTCGATCCCCGGGGTGGCCGAGATCAACTCCCAAGGCGGCTACGTCAAGCAGTACCAGGTGCTGGTGGACCCCAACCGACTGCGCCACTACGGCCTGACCGTGGCCGAGGTGTACCAGGCGGTGGCGCGCAACAACGCCAACTCCGGCGGCGGCGTGCTGCCCCACTACGCCGAGCAGTACCTGATCCGCGGCGTCGGCCTGGCCAAGGACGAGGACGACCTGCGCGCCATCGTGCTCAAGGAAAAGGACGGGGTGCCGGTGTACCTGCGCGACGTGGCCAGTGTCGAGATCGGCCACGAGGTGCGCCAGGGCGCCCTGGTCAAGAACGGCGTCACCGAGGCGGTGGGCGGCATCGTGCTGATGACCGCCGGCGGCAACGCCAAGCAGATCGTCAGCCGCATCAAGGAGCGGGTACAGGAGATCAACGACCGGGACATGCTCCCCGGCGGACTCAAGATCGTGCCCTACTACGATCGCTCCGAACTGGTGGACGCGGCCCTGTGGACCGTCACCAAGGTGCTGCTCGAAGGGGTGGTGCTGGTGGTGGTGGTGCTGTTCCTGTTCCTCGGCGACGTGCGCTCGTCCCTGATCGTGGTGGCCACCCTGGTGCTCACCCCGCTGCTCACCTTCTTCGCCATGAACAAGGCCGGGCTGTCGGCCAACCTGATGTCCCTGGGCGGCCTGGCCATCGCCATCGGCCTGATGGTGGACGGCTCGGTGGTAGTGGTGGAGAACGCCTTCGCCCACCTGGGCCGCCACGGCGACTCGGGGGAAAGCCGCATCCGCATCCTGTTCAACGCGGTGACCGAGGTGGCCACCCCGGTGATCTTCGGCGTCGGCATCATCATCCTGGTGTTCCTGCCGCTGATGACCCTGGAAGGCATGGAAGGCAAGATGTTCGCACCCCTGGCCTTCACCATCGCCATCGCCCTGGCGGTATCCCTGGTGCTGTCCCTGACCCTGTCGCCGGTGCTCTCCTCCTACCTGCTCAAGGTGCCGGCGGGCCAGGGCGAGCACGACACCTGGCTGATCGCCAAGCTGAAGAAGCCCTACCTGAAGATGCTGCACTGGGCCCTGGCCCACGGACGCAAGACCGTGGGCGGAGCGGTGGCGGCCTTCATCGCCTCCCTGCTGCTGATCCCCCTGCTCGGTACCGCCTTCATCCCCGAGATGAAGGAAGGCTCGGTGGTGCCGGGCATCAACCGGGTGCCCAACATCTCCCTGGAGGAATCGATCAAGATGGAAATGGAGGCGATGCGCCTGGTGATGGAGGTGCCCGGGGTGAAGTCGGCGGTGTCCGGCGTGGGCCGCGGCGAGTCGCCGGCGGACCCCCAGGGGCCCAACGAATCGACCCCCATCGTCAGCCTCAAGCCGCGCAGCGAGTGGCCCGCCGGCTGGACCCAGGACGACATCGACACCGCCATCCGCGACAAGCTCAAGGTGCTGCCCGGGGTCCAGGTGGTGATGGCCCAGCCGATTTCGGACCGGGTGGACGAAATGGTCACCGGGGTGCGCTCGGACATCGCCGTGAAGGTGTTCGGCGACGACATCGAGCAGCTACGCAAGACCGCCGAGGCCATCGCCAAGATCGCCCAGGCCATCCCCGGCGCCCAGGACCTTCGCGTCGAACGGGTCACCGGCCAGCAGTACCTGCTGATCGAGATCGACCGCCAGGCCATCGCCCGCCACGGCCTCAACGCTTCCGACGTGCACGACGTGATCGAGACCGCCATCGGCGGCAAGGAGGCCACCGACATCTACGAAGGCGAGCGGCGCTTCGCCACGGTGGTGCGCCTGCCCGAGCGCTTCCGCAACAACGTGGAAGCCATCCGCCGCATCCTCATCAGCAGCCCGGGCGGCGCCCAGGTGCCCCTGGAGGACGTGGCCGAGATCCGCCTGTCCGACGGCCCGGCCCAGATCAGCCGCGAGACCGCCAAACGGCGCATCGTCGTCGGCGTGAACGTGCGCGACCGGGACCTGGGCGGCTTCGTCGCCGAGCTGCAGCAGAAGGTGGGAGAAAAGATGAAGCTGCCGGAAGGCTACTACCTGGAGTGGGGCGGCCAGTTCCAGAACATGGAGCGGGCCCTGTCGCACCTGATGGTGATCATCCCGATCACCGTGGCAGCCATCTTCTTCCTGCTCTTCCTGCTGTTCGGCTCCCTACGCTACGCCACCCTGATCATCATGGTGCTGCCCTTCGCCTCCATCGGCGGCATCATCGGCCTGGCGGTCACCGGCGAGTACCTGTCGGTGCCCGCCTCGGTGGGCTTCATCGCCCTATGGGGCATCGCCGTGCTCAACGGGGTGGTGCTGGTGTCCTACATCCGCGGCCTGCGCCGCGAGGGCATGAGCCTTGCCGAGGCGGTGGTGCAGGGCGCCACCCTGCGCTTCCGCCCGGTGATGATGACCGCCACGGTGGCCATGCTCGGCCTGATCCCGTTCCTGTTCGCCAACGGCCCGGGTTCGGAAGTGCAGCGGCCCCTGGCCATCGTGGTGATCGGCGGCCTGATCACCTCGACCCTGCTCACCCTGGTGGTGGTGCCCACCCTGTACCGCTGGTTCGACGAAGAAGAGGTAGAAGCATGAAGGAAATCAAGGCGGTCATCCGCCCCAACAAGCTCACCGCCCTGCGCGCCGCCCTGCGCGACCTGCCCGGCTTTCCCGGCATGACGGTGAGCAAGGCCGAGGGCTGCAGCGCCCCGAGCCGCCACGCCCCGCCCTCGTCGATCAAGGAGGAACTGACCGACTACACGCCCAAGGTGCGCATCGAGATCGTCGCCCCGGACGACGTGGCCGAGGCCATCGTCGACTGCATCGTCACGATCAGCCAGACCGGCCAGATCGGCGACGGGCTGGTGTGGATGACCGACGTGACCCGCTCGGCCTTCATCTACAAGACCACCGGCCCGGCCTGATCTTCGGCGCTCATCCCGCGGAACCCCGCATGGATAAAGGCCCTTGGAGCACGATGCACCAAGGGCCTTTGTTTTTGCGCCTCTCCACGGTGCCTGCCCGGAGAACGAGGCGGGGCGCGGGGTTTAGGTGGGGAGGGTGAAGCCGGGGATCGGCCGCAACCGGCCGGCGCCGCGTCAGCGGGTGACGATGGTGGGCTTGAAGCCCAGGGCCAGGCGGATTTTTTCCGCCACCCGGTCGGCTTCGCCCCGGTTGGCGAAGGGGCCGGCCTGGACGCGGTGGATGCCGCCGGCGGCGAAGATGCCCAGGCCGTCGAGCCAGTCCAGTTCCCGGGACAGGCGGGCGCGCAGGGATTCGGCGTTGTCGGCGCTGGAGAAGGCGCCGAGCTGGACGAACAGGTTGCCGATGGCCGAACTCTTGGCCGGCGTCTCGGCCCGGTTGAGGCGCTTTTCCAGCTGCTCCAGCTCGGCCTGGGCGGCCGGGCCCAGGTCCGGGCGGCTGTCGCCGGCAGTGGTGCTGGCGGCGGGCGCGGACGCCGGCGCCGCGGCGGGGCGGACCGGGGGCGGCGGCGCCACCTGGGCGTAGGTCGCCCCGGCCGGCGGGAAGTCGCCGGGCAGGATGGATTCCACCTCCACCAGGGTGCTGCCGTTGTTGATGTAGCCGAGCTTGTAGGCGGCGGTGTAGGACAGGTCGATCACCCGGTCGGCGTGGAACGGCCCCCGGTCGGTGACCCGCACCACCACCGAGCGGCCGTTGGCCGGGTTGGTCACCCGCACGTAGGAGGGAATCGCCAAGGTCGGGTGGGCGGCGGTCATGGCGAACATGTCGTAGGGTTCGCCGATGGAGGTTTTCTGGCCGTGGAATTTCTTGCCGTACCAGCTGCCGATGCCCCGCGCCTTGTAGGGCTGCAGGCTGGTGTTGGGCACGTACTCCTTGCCCAGCACCACGTAGGGCCGGTTGGCGAAGCGGTGCAGGGGTTCCAGGCGCGGCACGGCGTCGGGCACCTGGTCCAGGTCGGCGGGAATCTCGTCTCCCGGGCCGTCGTCCTGATAGTAGCCGCCCCCCTTGCGCGCCGGGATCATGCGCTTGGCGCTCTTGCCCGGGGCCTTGGCGTCGGCGCCGTCGCCGCTGCGGACCGGCGCGCCGCCGCAGGCGGCCAGGGCGGCAGCCAGGGCGGAGGCGGCGCACAGGGCCAGCCAGCCGGGGAGGGCGCGGTCGGTTCGGCTCATTTCTTCACCAGCATGCGGTGGGTCTGGATGCTCATCAGGATGCCCAGGCCCAGGGCGAAGGTTACCAGAGCGGTCCCGCCGTAGGACATGAACGGCAGGGGCACCCCCACCACCGGCAGGATGCCCGAGACCATGCCCATGTTCACGAACACGCAGGTGAAGAACGAGCCGGTGACGGCGGCGGCGAGCAGGCGCGAGAACAGGGTCGGGGCGTTGGTGGCGATCACCAGGCAGCGGCCGATGAGCAGGAAGTAGAGCACCAGCAGGACGATGTTGCCGACCAGGCCCCACTCTTCGGAGAACACCGCGAAGATGAAGTCGGTGTGGCGCTCCGGGATGAACTCCAGGTGGGTCTGGGTGCCGTTGAGCCAGCCCTTGCCCAGGGCGCCGCCGGAGCCGATGGCGATGGTGGACTGGATGATGTGGTAGCCCGCCCCCAGGGGGTCGGAACTGGGATCGAGCAGGGTCAGCACGCGCTTGCGCTGGTAGTCGTGCAGCACGTTCCAGAGAAAGGGCAGGGCCGAGGCGCCGGCGACCAGCAGGCCCACCAGCACCTTCCACGACAGGCCGGCGAAGAAGATGACGAAGAAGCCCGCCGCCCCCACCAGGATCGCCGTGCCCAGGTCGGGCTGCTTGGCGATCAGGCCGAAGGGCACCGCCAGGATCAGGGCCGCCACCACGTAGTGCTTGAGCCTGAGCGCCGCCTCGTGCTTGTGGAAGTACCAGGCCAGCATCAGCGGCATGGCGATCTTCATGATCTCGGAGGGCTGGATGCGGGTGAAGCCGATGGACAGCCAGCGCCGCGCGCCGTTGACCTTGACGCCGAAGAGGAAGACCAGCACCAGCAGCGCCAGGCCGACCACGTAGAGCGGCACGGCGAAGCGCATCAGGGTAGTGGGCGGGGTGCGGGCCACCAGCCACATCACGGCGAAGGCGGTGGTGATGTTGAGGATCTGGCTGGGCACCCGGGACAGGGTGGTGTAGGTGGCCGAATAGACGGTGGAGGTGCCGATCAGCAGCAGCAGCCCGGCGATCACCAGCAGGGGGCCGTCCAGGTGCTCGGACAGGCGGTTGAGGATGCGGTTAATGAGCGTCGGCACTTTCTTCTCCCGAGGAGTCCTCGGCCGCCGGGCCCTTGGCCTCTTTGCCGGACAGGTAATAGTCGAGCACCTGGCGGGCGATCGGCGCCGCCGACTGGGCGCCGAAGCCGCCGTTTTCCACCAGCACCGCCAGGGCGATCTTGGGGTGGTCCACCGGGGCGAAGGCAATGAACAGGGCGTGGTCGCGCAACCGCTCGTGGGTAGCCGATTCCTTGTAGTTGCCGCCCTTGAGCGAGAACACCTGGGCAGTGCCGGTCTTACCGGCGGATTCGTAGGCGGCCCCGGCAAAGGCCCGGGCGCCGGTGCCTTCCTTCATCACCCCGACCATGGCGTGCTTGATGGTGTCGATGTTCTGCTGCTTGAAGGGGAGGCTGCGCAGGGGCTTGGGCTCGACCATGCGCTTTTCGCCGGTGCGGGTGTCGGTGATGTATTTGACCAGGTGCGGCTTGTACATCACCCCGTTGTTGGCCAGGGTGGCGGTGGCCACCGCCAGCTGCAACGGGGTGTAGGCGTTGTAGCCCTGGCCGATGCCGATGGAGATGGTCTCGCCGGCGAACCACTTCTGCTGTTCGGGGCGCTTGAAGCGGCGCTTCTTCCATTCCGGCGAGGGCAACACCCCCACCGACTCGCCGGCGATGTCGATGCCGGTGACCTGGCCAAAGCCGAGCTGCTTCATGAAGCCGGCGATGTTGTCGATGCCCATGTCGTTGGCCAGGATGTAGTAGTAGGTGTCGCAGGACTGCACGATGGACTTGTACATGTCCACCATGCCGTGGCCGCCCTTCTTGTCGTCGCGGAACTGGTGGCCGCCGAAGTTGAAGTAGCCCGGGTCGGCGATGGCCTGGGCCGGGGTGCGCTTGCCGGTTTCCAGGGCGGCCAGGGCCATGAACGGCTTGAAGGTGGAGCCCGGCGGGTAGGCGCCGTTGAGGGCCCGGTTCACCATCGGCTTGTCCGGGGACTCGTTCAGTTCCTTCCAGCTTTGCGGGTCGATGCCGTCCACGAACAGGTTGGGGTCGAAGGTGGGGGTGGACACCAGGGCGAGGATGCCGCCGGTGGTGGGCTCGATCGCCACCAGGGAGCCGCGCCGGTTGCCGAAGGCCTTCTCGGCCACGTCCTGGAGCTTGCTGTCCAGGGTCAGGGTCAGGTTGTTGCCCGGGACCGGCGCGGTACGCGCCAGGGTGCGGATGGCCCGGCCGCCGGCGTCCACTTCCACCTGCTCGTAGCCGGTGGTGCCGTGCAGGTCGAATTCGTAGTGCTGCTCCAGGCCGGTCTTGCCGATGTGCTCGGTGCCCTTGTAGTTGGCGCTCTGCTCGTTCTCCTCGATCCAGTCCACGTCCTTGGCGTTGATGCGGTTGATGTAGCCGACGGCGTGGGCGCCCAGGGCCCCCTGGGGATACTGGCGGAACAGGCGGGCCTTCACCTCGACCCCGGGGAAGCGGTAGCGGTTGGCGGCGAAGCGGGCCACTTCCTCGTCGGTCAGCTTGGTGCGAATCGGGATCGACTCGAAGTTCTTGCTCTCGTCGAGCAGCTTCTTGAAGCGGCGCCGGTCCCGGGGCTGGATGTCGATGAGGGTGGCGAGGTCGTCGATGGTCTCGTCCAGGTCGCCACTCTTGGACGGCACGATCTCCAGGGTGAAGGCGGAGTAGTTGCGCGCCATCACCAGCCCGTTGGCATCCAGGATCAGCCCCCGGTTGGGCATGATCGGGATCAGGGAGATGCGGTTGTCCTCGGCGCGGGTGGCGTAGTAGTCGTGCTGCACCACCTGCAAATAGAAGAAGCGGACGAACAGCAGGGTGAAGCAGAGCAGCACGAACACCCCGGCAAATCCGAGGCGGAAGCGAAACTGGGACAGCTCCCGGTCCTGGCTGGCGAAGTCGTGGGGCATGGCAGGCGGATCTCGGGCGGGGTGGCGGGGCGCGGCGTCAGATGGGCCGGTTGGCGTCCCGCTCCACCGGTTGGTACTGGGGCAGCAGCAGCAGGTAGGTGACGGGCACCCAGAGCACGGTGGCCACCAGGGGCGTGGCCAGGAAGTACAGGCTGGGCGGCTCGGCCCCGGCCCAGGCGCGGATGGCCAGTTGCAGCACCTCGGCTCCCACCAGGATGGGCAGGACGTGCAAGGCCTGGGTGAGCAGGGGGAACCACAGCACGCGGCGCGACAGGGCGGCAGCGGCGTAGGCCACCAGCACGTAGGCCAGGGCGTGCTGGCCCATCAGGCTGCCGTCGGCCACATCCATCGCCAGGCCGAGGACGAAGCCCCAGCCCATACCCACCAGGCGGGATTCGCGCACACCCCAGAAGCACAGCACCAGGGCCACCCAGTCGGGCACCCCGGGCCAGTTGCCGGTAGGCAGACAGTTGAGCAGGAAGGCCAGGATCACGGTCAGGTGCACGAACCAGGGCCGGGCCGGCAGCAGGATGCGGGACGAGGAGAAGGTCGGTTGCATGGCTATTCCTTGTCCAAACTCAGTTGCGCCCCTGGCGGGCCTTCTTCAGCTTGTTGGATTTGTTCATGGCCCGCTCGACGGCCTTGTCGTCCGGGTCGCTCTTGACCTCGGGCTCGGGCCGCGGCGGAGCGGTGGGGGCCGGATTAATCACCAGCACCTCGCCGTGCTGTTCGACCCCGGCCAGGGGTACGCAGATGATGCGGGCGAAGGTGTAGGAGGCATCGCGCTCGATGCGCACCACCTTGGCCACCGGGAAGCCGGCCGGGAAGACGCCGTCGAGCCCCGAGGTGACCAGCACGTCGCCGTTCTGCACGTCGGCGTTGGCCGGCATGTAGCGCAGCTCCAGGGCGCCGTTGCCCAGGCCGAACACCACCGAGCGCAGGCCGTTGCGCACCACCTGGACCGGCACCGCCTGGTCCTTGTCGGTGATCAGGGTGACCTCGGCGAGGAAGGGATAGAGCCGGGTCACCTGGCCGATCACGCCCACGTCGTCGATCACCGGCTGGCCCAGGGTCAGGCCGGACTGGCTGCCCTTGTCCACCACCACGCGGCGGGTGAACGGGTCCCGGTTGCCGTAGATGATCTGGGCCACCTTGCCGCTGGTAGCAAGCCGCTCGCGCATGTCGAGCAGGCGGCGCAGCCGCTGGTTCTCGGTTTCCAGCTGCTGGACCCGGGCCAGGGCGGCGGCGTCCTCCAGGTGGCGGCGTTGCAGGTCCTGGTTCTCGCCCTTAAGGACGTCCACCGTGTAGAAGTAGCTGCCCACGCCGGTCATGGCGCGCAACGGGGCCTGGACCGCCTCTTGCAGGGGCAGGACCACGGTGGCGATGCCCTTGCGCAGTAGCTCCAGGTAGTGAAAGCGGTGGTCGAGGACCAGCAGCGACACGGACAGGCCGAGATAGATCGACAGGAGCGCCAGGGGCGCCGGGCCGCGCTTGAAGAACGGGGGCGGCTGATGGTCCATCGGCGGTCAGGAGGAAACGGGGAGGGGGGAGAAAACGAAGCGGCGGCCCAAACGACACGGGCCGGGTGACTTGATCGTCCCGGCCCACGGGGTACCGCCCCAGGGAATCACGGTGTGCTCGCGCGGTGTCCGATACGCCGGATCACTCGTTGGCGAAGATGCTGCCGAGCTTGTCCATCTTTTCCAGGGCCAGGCCGGAACCGCGCACCACGCAGGTCAGCGGGTCTTCGCCGACCACCACGGGCAGGCCGGTCTCTTCCATCAGCAGGCGGTCCAGATCGCGCAACAGGGCGCCGCCGCCGGTGAGCACCATGCCCCGCTCGGCGATGTCCGCGCCGAGTTCGGGCGGGGTCTGCTCCAGGGCCGACTTGACTGCGGAAACGATCTGGTTGAGCGGTTCGGTGAGGGCTTCGAGGATCTCGTTGGAGGAAATGGTGAAGGCGCGGGGAATGCCCTCGGCCAGGTTGCGGCCCTTCACTTCCATCTCCTTCACCTCGGAGCCGGGGAAGGCGGAACCGATTTCCTTCTTGATGTTCTCGGCGGTGGTTTCGCCGATCAGCATGCCGTAGTTGCGGCGGATGTAGTTGATGATGGCTTCGTCGAACTTGTCGCCGCCGACGCGCACCGAGGTCGAATACACCATGCCGCCCAGGGAGATCACGCCCACCTCGGTGGTGCCGCCACCGATGTCCACCACCATGGAGCCGGTGGCCTCGGCCACCGGCAGCCCGGCGCCGATGGCGGCGGCCATCGGCTCCTCGATCAGGTACACCTGGGAGGCGCCGGCGCCGATGGCGGATTCGCGGATGGCGCGGCGCTCCACCTGGGTCGAGCCGCAGGGCACGCAGATGATGATGCGCGGCGAGGGGGACAGCAGCTTGGAGTCGTGGACCTTCTTGATGAACTGCTTGAGCATCTGCTCGGTCACGGTGAAGTCGGCGATCACGCCGTCCTTCATCGGGCGGATGGCGGTGATGGTGCCCGGCGTCTTGCCCAGCATCAGCTTGGCTTCCTTGCCCACCGCCTGGATGGTCTTCTTGGCGTTGGGGCCGCCTTCGAGGCGGATCGCCACCACCGACGGTTCGTCCAGGACGATGCCCTTGCCACGCACGTAGATCAGGGTATTGGCGGTACCCAGGTCGATGGCCAGGTCGTTGGAAAAGTAACTGCGCAGAAAGCCGAACATTTGCGATTGAATCCTTGAGCTTGGTGTCCGCCGGACCGCTCCCCAACGGCCCCGCATCTGAAATCCTGAATTTTAGCTATGCCGGACAACCACGCCGACGGGCCGGGAAGACGGTTTTCCACTCGGGGCTACACACCCAAGCCACCTCCGTCCCGATCAGGTCCGCGCCGCTTGCGCCGGGGCGCCGAAACCCCTGCGGGCTGCGGCGAATAAAGCTTTTATGATACCTTATAAAGCTTTCCAGTATAAGACTTTACGGGTGTTTCTCCCATGTCTCTGACCCTCGACCAGGTCGCCCGGATCGCCCACCTTGCCCGCATCGAGGTGACGCCCGCCGAAAGCGAGGCCGTTCGCGACAAATTGAACGGTATTCTCGCCATGATCGACGAACTTCAGTCGGTCGACACCACCAACGTCGCCCCCATGGCCCACGCCCAGGATCTGGCCCAGCGCCTGCGCGACGACGCCGTCACGGAAACCGACCGCCGCGCCGCCTACCAGGCCGTCGCCCCGGAAACCGAGGCCGGCCTGTACCTCGTGCCCAAGGTGATCGAGTAAGCCATGATCAACGCCTCCCTCAAGGAACTCTCGGCCGCCCTGGCCGACAAGCGCATCTCCAGCGTCGAGCTGACCCAGCTCTACCTCGACCGCATCGCCCGGCTCAACCCGGACCTCAACGCCTACGTCACCGTGGATGCGGCGAGGTCCCTGGCCGCCGCCCAGGCGGCGGACGCCCGCCGCGCCGCCGGCAACGCCCATGCCCTGACCGGGGTGCCCCTGGCCCAGAAGGACATCTTCTGCGCCGAAGGCTGGCGCACCACCTGCGGCTCGAAGATGCTCGAGACCTTCGTCTCGCCCTACGACGCCCACGTGGTCACCCGCCTGGAAAAGGACGCCGGCATGGTGTCCCTGGGCAAGACCAACATGGACGAGTTCGCCATGGGCTCGTCCAACGAAACCTCCTACTACGGCCCGGTGCAGAACCCCTGGGACCGCAGCCGGGTACCCGGCGGCTCCTCCGGCGGCTCCGCCGCGGCGGTGGCCGCCCGCATGGCGCCGATCGCCACCGGCACCGACACCGGCGGCTCGATCCGCCAGCCCGCCGCCCTGTGCAACCTGACCGGCCTTAAGCCCACCTACGGCGTGGTGTCGCGCTGGGGCATGATCGCCTTCGCCTCGTCCCTGGACCAGGCCGGCCCCATGGGCAAGAGCGCCGAGGACTGTGCCCTGCTGCTCTCCGCCATGGCCGGTTTCGACCCCAAGGACTCCACCAGCCTGGACCGGCCGGTCGAGGACTACGCCCGCGACCTGGAGCAGCCCCTGGCCGGCCTGAAGATCGGCCTGCCCAAGGAGTTCTTCGCCGACGGCATGAACGCCGACGTGGCCCAGGCGGTCGAGGCGGCAATCGCCGAATACCGCAAGCTGGGCGCCGAGATCGTGGAAGTGTCGCTGCCCAACATGAAGCTGTCGGTGCCGGCCTACTACGTGATCGCCCCGGCCGAAGCCAGTTCCAACCTGTCACGCTTCGACGGGGTGCGCTACGGCCACCGCGCCGCCGAGTACACCGACCTGACTTCGCTGTACAAGAACAGCCGCGCCGAAGGCTTCGGCGCCGAAGTGAAGCGCCGCATCCTGATCGGCACCTACGTGCTGTCCCACGGCTACTACGACGCCTACTACCTGCAAGCCCAGAAGGTGCGCCGCCTGATCGCCCAGGACTTCGCCGCGGCCTTCGCCCAGTGCGACGTGATCCTCGGCCCGACCAGCCCGGACGTGGCCTTCCGCGCCGGCGAGAAGGCGGCCGATCCGGTGCAGATGTACCTCTCGGACATCTACACCATCGCCGTCAACCTGGCCGGCCTGCCCGGCATGTCCCTGCCTTGCGGCTTCGCCCAACGCGACGGCAAGCGCCTGCCGGTGGGGCTGCAATTGATCGGCGACTACTTCAGCGAGGCCCGCCTGCTGAACGTCGCCCACCAGTACCAGCGTGCCACCGACTGGCACCAGCAGATGCCGGAGGGCCTGTAAATGCAGTGGGAAGTTGTCATCGGTCTCGAGACCCACGCCCAGCTCTCGACCGTCTCCAAGATTTTCTCCGGCAGTTCCACCGCCTTCGGCGCCGAACCCAACACCCAGGCCGCAGCCATCGACCTGGCCCTGCCCGGCGTGCTGCCGGTGCTCAACCGCAAGGCCGTCGAATGCGCCATCAGGTTCGGCCTGGCGGTGGGCGCCGAGGTGTCGCCGCGCTCGGTGTTCGCCCGTAAGAACTACTTCTACCCAGACCTACCCAAGGGCTACCAGATCAGCCAGTTCGAGCTGCCGGTGGTGGTGGGCGGCAACCTGGTGCTGCAAGTCGGGCAAGGGGAAAACGCCTACGAGAAGACCGTACGCCTGACCCGGGCCCACCTCGAAGAAGATGCCGGCAAGTCCCTGCACGAGGATTTCCACGGCAAGACCGGCATCGACCTCAACCGGGCGGGCACGCCGCTGCTGGAGATCGTCTCCGAGCCCGACATGCGCTCCTCGGCCGAAGCCGTGGCCTACGCCAAGACCCTGCACGCCCTGGTGCGCTGGATCGGCATCTGCGACGGCAACATGCAGGAAGGCTCGTTCCGCTGCGACGCCAACGTCTCGGTGCGCCCCAAGGGCCAGGAAGCCTTCGGCACCCGGCGCGAAATCAAGAACCTCAACTCCTTCCGCTTCCTGCAGCAGGCCATCGACTACGAGGTGCGCTGGCAGATCGAGACCCTGGAGGACGGCGGCAAGATCGAGCAGGCCACCGTGCTGTTCGACCCGGACACCGGCGAGACCCGGGCCATGCGCAGCAAGGAGGACGCCCAGGACTACCGCTACTTCCCGGACCCGGACCTGCTGCCCCTGGTGATTTCCGACGCCTGGAAGGCCGAGGTCAAGGCGACCATGCCCGAGCTGCCCGGCGAAAAGCGCGCCCGCCTGGAAGCCGAGTACGGCCTGTCCGCCTACGACGCGGCGACCCTGACCGCCTCCCTGGAAGTGGCCGACTACTTCGACGCCGCCCTGGCCGCCCTGGGCGCCGCCGGCAAGGCCCAGGCCAAGACCGTGGCCAACTGGGTGATGGGCGAGCTGTCCGCCCGGCTCAACAAGGACGGCCGCGAGATCGGCGATTCGCCCGTGTCCGCCGCCCAGCTGGCCGGCCTGGTGGCGCGCATCGGCGACAACACCATCTCCAACGCCATCGCCAAGAAGGTGTTCGAAGCCCTGTGGAACGGCGACGGCCAATCCGCCGACGAAGTGATCGACAAGCAGGGCTTGAAGCAGATCACCGACAGCGGCGCCATCGAGAAGCTGGTGGACGAGGTGCTGGCCGCCAATCCGGGCAACGTGGCCGAGTACAAGGCCGGCAAGGAGAAGGCCTTCAACGCCCTGGTCGGCCAGGTGATGAAGGCTGCCAAGGGCAAGGCCAACCCGCAGCAAGTCAACGACCTGCTCAAGGCCAAGCTGGCCGGCTGAAGCCGCTTATCGGCCCGCACATCCGGCCGCCCAATGACAAACGCCAGCCCTCGGGCTGGCGTTGTCGTTCGGGGCGTCGTGCTATCGCCCCACGACAACCGGATTGCGGCTGGGCCGGCGCTACTGGCGCCCCCGGTCCACCCCCGGACCGGCCGTGCTCTGGGCGGGAGTCCGGCTGGTGAGTTCACGGTAACGGCGACGATCGTCGTCGAACTTGGCGCGAACCGAATCCAATTCCTTCTTCTTGGCCTCGATGATCTCGGTCTGGGACTTGATCTCCGAGCTCACCTCGCTCACGTTGCGGCGCAGTTCCTCGGGCATCGCCTTCTTCTTGTAGAACTCGGCTTCGTCCTGGTAGCGCTTCTGTTGCTTCAGGGCGTCGGCCAGGCGGCCCTCGGCGCGCTTCAGCGATTCCTGCACGTCCCTCTCCCAACGGGCCTGGAGGAAGTCGATGTCCTTCTCGCCGTTGGGGTAGGTGTCGAGCAGGGCCTGGTCCTTGCGCCGCTGCTCACGCTTGGCCGCCTCTTCCTCCTTCTTGCGCCGGGCCTCGGCCTCGCGCTGGGCGCGCAATTCGGCGGAGATGGGGCCTTCGACCCGCTTCACCACATTGCCGCGCTCGTCCAGCTCGCGCCAGGCGTGGCCGACGCATTGGGGCGGCATCGAATCCATGCACACGGTCCGGCCGGAAGCCGGGTCCTCGCAGCACACCAGGCGGGTGCCGGCCTGGGCCGCGGCGGGCCAGACGCCTGCCGACGCGGCCGCCAGCGCCAGCAGCAGGGCCGGCGCCAATCGTGGGGTGGAACGATTAGCGGGCGACACCGTAGTTGGACCGGTAGCGGGCCACCGCGTCGGCGTGGGCGGCCAGGTCGGCGTGGTCGCCTAGGTAGGCCATCAGGTCGTCCAGGGTAGCCACCGCCACCACCGGGATGCCGTAGTCTCGGGTCACTTCCTGGACCGCCGACAGCTCGCCCTGGCCCCGCTCCATGCGGTCCAGGGCGATCAGCACCCCGGCGGGGGTGGCGCCGGCCTGGCGGATCAGCTCCACCGATTCGCGCACTGAGGTGCCGGCGGAGATCACGTCGTCCACGATCAGCACCCGGCCGGCCAGGGGAGCGCCCACCAGCACGCCGCCCTCGCCGTGGTCCTTGGCTTCCTTGCGGTTATAGGCGTAGGGGTAGTTCTTGCCCTGCTGGGCCAGCACCAGGGCGATCGAGGCCACCAGGGGGATGCCCTTGTAGGCCGGCCCGAACAGCACGTCGCACTGCAAGCCCGACGCCACCAAGGCCTGGGCGTAGAATTGGGACAGTTTCGCCAGCGCCTCGCCGTCGTTGAACAGCCCGGCATTGAAGAAGTAGGGCGACAGCCGCCCGGCCTTGGTCTTGAACTCACCGAAACGCAGCACGTTGCGTGCGACGGCGTAGGCGATGAATTCCTGGCGAAAATCCTGCATGAACCACTCCATTTGGCCCCCGACGCCGCGAAAAACGCAGCCGTAACGGGGGAAATTGCTCAAAAACCACTAATCGCGCCATGTTACGCATCGTCTCGCTGAATCTCAACGGCATCCGCTCCGCCTGGAGCAAGGGCTTCCCCGACTGGGTCGCCACCCACGGCGCCGACATCTTCTGTTTCCAGGAACTCAAGGCCCAGATTCCCGACCTGTCCCCGGACATGGTCGCCCCCCCGGGCTACCATGCCTACTACCACTGCGCCGAAAAGCGCGGCTACAGCGGCGTGGGCCTGTGGAGCCGGCGCGAGCCCGACCGGGTGGTGGAAGGCATCGGCCACCCCGGCTTCGACGCCGAGGGCCGCTACCTGCGCGCCGATTTCGGCAAGCTCACCGTGGTTTCCCTGTACCTGCCCTCCGGCTCCAGCTCGGAAGAGCGACAGCAGGCCAAGTTCGCCTTCATGGCCGAGTTCGCCCCGGTGCTGGCCGAGCTGATGGCCGAGGCCAAGCGCGACGGGCGGGAGGTGGTGGTGTGCGGCGACTGGAATATCGCCCACAAGGAAATCGACCTGAAGAACTGGAAGTCGAACCAGAAGAACTCGGGCTTCCTGCCCGAGGAGCGGGCCTGGCTGTCCGGCCTGTTCGACCAGGGCGGCTGGGTGGACGCCTTCCGCTGCGTGGACCCGCGCCCGGAGCGCTACACCTGGTGGTCCAACCGGGGCCAGGCCTGGGCCAAGAACGTGGGGTGGCGCATCGACTACCAGATCGCCACGCCCGGGCTGGCTGCCGCCGCCCGCCACGCCGAAATCTGGGTGGACAGCCGCTTCTCCGACCACGCCCCGCTCACCCTCGATTACGACGTTGCCCCCGCCTGACGGCTCGCCGACCGTTACCGACGGTCACGGGGAACGCACCGTTTCACCACGGTTTCGCGTTGCAATTCCCCGGGGGAGCGATTAACGTCAACTCAGTATTTGTCTCCATCATAACGAGGTTCGCCATGGCTCAAGACACCGCACTCTCCAAAGACAAACTGGTTTCCGACCTCAAGGTCGTGGTCGCCGACGCCGAAGAACTGCTCAAGGCCACCGCCAGCCAGGCCGGCGAAAAGGCCGCCGAGCTGCGCACCCGCATCCAGGACCGCCTGCGCGACGCCAAGGTGCGCCTGGCCGACGCCGAAGCCGCCCTGATCGACACTACCAAGGCCGCCGCCCGCGCCACCGACGACTTCGTCCACGACCATCCGTGGAAGGCCGTCGGCGTCGCCGCCGCCGTGGGCCTGGTGATCGGCGTGCTGATCGGCCGCCGTTAAGCCGCCCAGCGCCACGCACCGCACCATGGGTGACGCCACCCGCCCGGAGGAGGCCGCCGGCCACTCCGGGCTTTTCACGTCCCTGAAGGGACTCCTGGCAACCTTCGTCGCCACCGCCCACACGCGTCTGGAACTCCTCGCCACCGAGGTGGAAGAGGAAAAGCTGCGCGTCTTCTCCCTGCTCGCCCTCACCGTCGGCGCCGTATTCACCCTGCTGCTCGGCGTGGTGCTGGCCATCGCCCTGGTGGTGGCGGCCTTCTGGGACAACCGCATCGCCGTCCTGGGCGGCCTCACCGTGCTCGCCTTCGCCGCCTTCGCCCTGTTCGCCTGGCGCTTCCGCCAAGTGGCGCGGCGCAGCTCGCCCCTGTTCGCCCACAGCCTGGCCGAACTGCGCGAAGACCTGCGCCGCCTGCGCGGCCGGGACTGAGCGGGAATCGAGGAAGCGGAGCGGGGATGAACGAACGCCGTCTCGAACTGGCCATGCGGCGTGGCTGGCTGCAGTCGGAAATCGACCTGCAACGCCGCCGCATCGCCGACCAGGCCCAGCCCCTGGCCAACGCCCTGGACAAGGTGGACGGTCTGGCCGGGCGGGTACGCGGCCTGCGCGACCACCCCGGACTGATCGGCGCCGCCGTAGCCGCCCTGGTGATCCTGCGCCCCCGCCGCCTGTGGCGCTGGGGCAAGCGCGGCCTGGCCCTGTGGACCCTGGGGCGTAGCCTGCGCACCCGGCTGTCCGGCTTCTTCGGCGGCTAAGCCCGCCCCCGCCGGCTTTTTTCGGGGCGCACCGCCCTCTTCGCGGCAACTCGCCGCAATTCGCCGTGCCCGCTACCTACCGGGCGCGCGCTTGATTCCCCCATCGCCACCATCGACCGCCCCGCGCGGAGCGACTGCCCGCGCCTTGTCTCACCCTTTGGTGCCGCTGCTCCGCCCCGCTCAGGCCGGCCAGATGCCCTGGCGCACCAGTTCGGCCATCGCCTGGGGCGCCCAGCCCCGGTTGGCCGCCGGCGAAGCCGGGCTGGGGTGCAGGATGCGCCCCGTCTTCACCCCCATCCCCGCCAGGGCCCGCACCGCCTGGGCCTCGGCATAGGCGCCGATGCCGATCACCCAGTCCGCCTGCACCGCCTCGACCACGGCCCGCAGGTGGGCGTCGCAGGCGGCGGTGACCGGGGCGGTCTCGCTGGCCGGCAGCTTGTCCGGGGTGACGTTCTTGCCCTCGGCGAAGAAGGCCAGGGGACAGTAGTTGGCGACGAAATGCTCGGCGAAAAAGGCTTCCGGCGTACCGAAGCGCTCGCGGAAGAGGCCCCACAGCCGCGCCCCGCTCACTTCGGAACGCTTGCAGGCGAAGCCTTCCACCGGCTTCTTCGGGTTCTCGTGCGCCGGCTTGCCCACCGGGGCGGTAATGCCCAGCCAGTCGCGCACCGCGGCGATCTCGCCGAAGGGCACGCCGATCTGGGCCATGCCGAAGGGCCCCGGGTTCATGCCGAGGAAGACCACCCGCTTGTTCCCTTCGCCGTAGCGGCGCACGTAGGCCTCGAAGGGCGCCCAGGCGTACTCCAGGGGGTTGTAGACGTGGGTCACCGGAGCGGAGAAGGGCAGGGGCGCCAGGGCGGCGGACAGCTCCCGGGCGGCGTCGAGCAGGGCAGTGGCGGACATGAAGGCGTGGCGGTGAAGAATGCGGTTCGTGAATCGGCTCAGTCGTCGGCGCCGGCGGGCAGCACCGGACGGACCAGGGCGGTAAGGGCCTGGCGCATCCACCAGACCATGACCACCCCCGGCGCGGCGATGACGATGGAGAAGAGGAAGAAGGCGGGCCAGCCGATGGATTCGGACAGCACGCCGGACAGGGGGCTCACGTAGATGCGCCCGACGGCGGCGAAGGCCGACAGCAAGGCGTAGTGGGTGGCCGAGAAGCGTTGGTTGCACAGGGCCATCAGCAGGGCGACGAAGGCCACCGTGCCCATGCCGCCGGTGATGTTCTCGCCGGCGATCACGGTGAGCAGCAGCCAGTCCAGGGCGGCCGGGGTGTGCAGGGCGACGATGCCCCAGTCGAAGGCCGGCACCTGCACCGATCCCCAGGCACCCTTGCCGAGCAGGGCCAGGGCGTAGAAGCCGAAGTTGGACGCCAGTTGCAGCAGGCCGAACACCAGCAAGGCCCGGTACAGGCTAAGGCGGGTCATGATCAGGCCGCCGACGAAGGCGCCCAGGATGGTCAGCCAGATGCCGATCACCTTGTTGGCGATGCCCACCTCTTCCTGCAAGAAGCCCATGCCCTTGATCAGGAAGGGCGTGGTCAGGCTGCCGGCGAAGGCGTCGCCGAGCTTGTAGAGGATGATCAGCACCAGAAAGGCCGCCGCCCCGTTCTGGGCGAAGTAGCTGTTCAGGGAGCGGTTGAGGGTCTCGAAGCCGGTACGCCGGGCCAGCCAGTAGGCCAGCGGCAGGGCGCAGGCGATCTCGGCCAGGACGAACAGCAGCTGGATCCACTTGTTGGCGTCGTTCGGGTCCAGGCCCGCCAGCACCAGGGCCTGGCGCGCCACGGCGTAGCCCGCCACCACCCCGGCGATCATGGCGGCAAAGCCCAGCAGCTCGCGGCGCGGGTCCGAATCCAGGGGCTTGGAGACGCCCGCCACCCGAGGCAACAGGGTCAGGGACAAGGCGCCGCAGACCATCAGGATGGTGCCCATCACCCCGTACACCCGGGGCCAGGATTGCCACTGGCCGGCCCAGATGAGGGCGATGCCGCCGGACAGGATCATCGCCAGCCGGTAGGCGAAGACGTGCACCGAGGCCCCCAGGCCCCGCTCCTCTTCCGGCAGCAGGTCGGTGCGGTAGGCGTCCACCACCACGTCCTGGGACGCCGAGAGAAAGGCCACCAGCACCGCCGCCAGGGCGAACAGCTGGGGCGTGGCGCTCGGCGACAGGGTCGCCATCCACCACAGCAGCCCGCCCAGGGCGAACTGGGTCAGGGCCAGCCAGCCGCGCCGCCGCCCCAGCCAGGGCAGCTCGAAGCGGTCCATCAGAGGCGCCCAGAGAAACTTGAAGGTGTAGGGAATGCCCACCAGGCCGAAGAAGCCGATGGTGGCCAGATCGACCCCATCCACCGTCAGCCAGGCCTGCATGGCCTGGCCGGTGAGGGCCAGGGGCAACCCGGAAGCGAAGCCGAGGATGAGGATGGCGAGGAGCCGCCAGGCGCGGCCGATGTGGTGACGGCCGACCATCAGCGCGCCCCCACGGGGGAGGACGCATCGGGGCAGCGGGCGCGGGGCGGCAGGGCAGGGCGGATCACGGGGAGCGGGTTATTGAAGTTATCGGGAGCGAGCGGAACCGGGCAGGCCAGAAACAAGGGCGGACAGCAGGCCGTGGGCGGCGGAAATTCACGCCGCGCCGACAGCCAATGCCGGGCGCGCGCCGGGGCCACAGCCGGAGCCACATGAAGGCCGCACCGCGCGGCGGCCGCAGCCGCATAACGGCGCCGGACCGCCCGGAAGGGTCGCACATCGGGCCGGGCAGGGGAAGGGCGCATCGTCGCGCCGGCTGCACCGCGCCACACCGAAACCCTTGCCTGGCAAGGGTTTGCGCCGGGCGCGGCCAAACGCCGCCCAGGCCAAGCGATTTACTATTAAGTAATATATAAGACCTGTTTTCTTAGACACTTAGCTTATGTTGTAATTATGGATTACGTTTAGTTTGAACCCCTGACCCCCCGGGCCACGATGGAGGAAACCGTAATGCCCCAAGCCCTGCCCCCGACCCTTGCCGAGGACGTCCTGAATGCCCGCATCCGCCTGCCGCGCCTGCGCGAGCGGATCACCACCCCGGAGGCCGCCGCCGCCTGGGTCAAGGACGGCATGACCGTGGGCATGAGCGGCTTCACTCGCTCCGGCGACGCCAAGGTGGTGCCGGTGGCCATCGCCGAGCGGGCCCGCCACACGCCGCTGAAGATCGACCTGATCACCGGCGCCTCCCTGGGTAACGACCTGGACAAGATCCTCACCGAAGCCGGCGCCCTGGCCCGGCGCATCCCCTTCCAGTCCGACGCCACCCTGCGCGGCGCGATCAACAGGGGCGAGGTGATGTTCGTGGACCAGCACCTCTCGGAAACCGTCGAGCTGCTGCGCACCGGCCAGATCGGCCCGATCGACCTGGCCATCGTCGAAGCCGCCGCCATCACCGAGGACGGCGCCATCGTGCCCACCACCTCGGTGGGCAACTCCGCCAGCTTCGCCATCCTGGCCGAGAAGGTGATCGTCGAGATCAACGTCAGCCAGCCCCTGGCCCTGGAAGGCCTGCACGACATCTGGATTCCCGGCCGCCGCCCCAACCGGGACCCGCTGCCCCTGACCTCGGTGTCGGACCGTATCGGCACCCCGGCCATCGCCATCCCGCCGGAGAAGATCGTCGCCATCGTCATCAGCGACAAGGCCGACAGCCCGGCCAACATCCAGCCGGCGGACGAAGAGACCGCCGCCATCGCCGCCCACCTGATCGACTTCTTCGCCCACGAGGTCAGCCACGGCCGCCTGACGCCGTCGCTGCAACCGCTCCAGGCCGGCATCGGCACCATCGCCAACGCCGTGCTGGCCGGCTTTGCCGACAGCCCCTTCCACGGCCTGACCATGTATTCGGAGGTGCTCCAGGATTCCACCTTCGACCTGTTCGACGCCGGCAAACTGGACTTCGCCTCGGGCTCGTCGATCACCCTATCCGCCGAACGGGGCAAGGAAGTGTTCGCCAACCTGGAGCGCTACCGCGACAAGCTGGTGCTGCGTCCCCAGGAAGTCAGCAACCACCCCGAGGTGGTGCGCCGCCTCGGCCTGATCTGCCTCAACACCGCCCTGGAAGCCGACATCTACGGCAACGTGAACTCCACCCACGTCTATGGCACCCACATGATGAACGGCATCGGCGGCTCCGGCGACTTCGCCCGCAACGGCTACCTGTCGATCTTCGCCACCAAGTCGGTGGCCAAGAACGGCGAGCTGTCCAGCCTGGTGCCCATGGTCAGCCACGTGGACCACACCGAGCACGACGTGGACATCCTGGTCACCGAACAGGGCCTGGCCGACCTGCGCGGCCTGGCGCCCCGGGAACGGGCCCGCACCATCATCGCCAACTGCGTGCATCCGGACTTCCGCGAGCCCCTGTCCGACTACTTCGAGCGGGCCTGCCTGCGCGGCGGCCACACCCCGCACATCCTCGAAGAAGCCCTGTCCTGGCACACCCGTGCCCGGGACACCGGCTCGATGCGCGAAACCAAGCGCTCCCTCAAGGTGGCCTGAGCCGTGCGCCGGCAGCCTCGGTAGCAACGGCGAAACCGCACCAACGAAAAAGCCGGCCCGGAAAGGCCGGCTTTTTCACGTCCGCCGCCAACGACGGCAGCGGCGCCTACCGCGTCACACCGCCCAGTTGAGGCGGCCCAGGCGGTACAGGGCCACGTCGGCGTTAAGGTTGGGATCGTCGGCCACCGGCTGGCCGGCGGCGAAGGCGCGCCGCTCGCGCACGGCGATGCCCAGCTTGTCGCACAGGGCCTCGAAGTCGGCGATGGTGAAGAAGCGCACGTTGGGCGAGTCGTACCACTGGTAGGGCAGGTAGTCGGACACCGGCATGCGCCCGGCGGCGATGGCCGCCCGGTTCTGGTGGTAGCCGAAGTTGGGGATCGACACCACCGCCTCCCGGCCGACGCGCAGTATCTCGCGCAGCATCTGCTCGGTGTGGTGCACCGTCTGCAACGACAGGGACATGATGACGTGGTCGAAGAAGTCGTCCTCGAAGCCGGCCAGGCCGCGCTCCAGGTCGGTCTGGATGACGTTGATGCCGTTGCGGACGCAGGCGGTCACCTGGGCCGGGGCGATCTCCACGCCGTAGCCGCGCACCCGGCGTGCCGCGCCCAGGTGCTTGAGCAGGCTGCCGTCGCCGCAGCCCAGGTCGAGCACCCGGGCGCCTTCGGCCACCCAGGCGGTGATCACGTCGAAGTCGAAGCGGAAACCGCCGGCCAGGGCGTAGGGGTCTGCCGCGGCGGTATCGGCGGGGCGGGAATGGGGGGATTGGTTCTGGGTCGTCGTCATGGCCGCCTCACACCGCGATGTTGTCGAGGTAGGCCCGCACCACGTCGTGGTACTGGGGGTCGTCGAGGAGGAAGGAATCGTGGCCGAAGTTGCACTCCACCTCGGCGTAGGTCACGTCCCGGTCGTTGTGCACCAGGGCGTAGACGATCTCCCGGCTGCGCTCCGGCGAGAAGCGCCAGTCGGTGGTGAACGACACCACCAGAAAGCCGGCCTTGGCCGGGGCCAGGGCGGCGCGCAGGTCGCCGCCGCAGTTGCGCGCCGGGTCGAAGTAGTCGAGGGCCTTGGTGGTGATCAGGTAGGTGTTGGCGTCGAAGTAGCGGGTGAACTTGTCGCCCTGGTAGCGCAGGTAGGATTCGATCTGGAATTCGGCGTCGTAGTTGTAGCCCAGTTCGCCGCCGTTCTTCATCTCCCGGCCGAATTTCTCGCCCATCTGATCGTCGGACAGGTAGGTGATGTGCCCCACCATGCGCGCCAGGCGCAGGCCGCGCACCGGCACCACGCCGTGCTCGTAGTAGTGGCCGCCGTGGAAATCCGGATCGGTGAGGATGGCCTGGCGGGCCACCTCGTTGAAGGCGATGTTCTGGGCCGAAAGCTGGGGCGCCGAGGCGATCACCAGGGCGTGGCGCACCCGCTCCGGGTGGGCCACGGTCCAGTGCAGGGCCTGCATGCCGCCGAGGCTGCCGCCGACGATGACCGCCCAGGTGCGGACACCCAGCCGGTCGGCCAGGAGCGCCTGGGCCTCGACCCAGTCCTCCACCGTCACCACCGGGAAATCGGCGCCGTAGGGCTTGCCGGTGGCCGGGTTGATGCTCATCGGGCCGGTGGAGCCGTAGCAGCCCCCCAGGTTGTTCACCCCGACGACGAAGAACTTGTCGGTGTCGAGGGGCTTGCCCGGGCCCACCAGGTTGTCCCACCAGCCCAGGCTCTTCGGGTCGTCGGCATAGACGCCGGCGACGTGGTGGCTGCCGGACAGAGCGTGGCAGACCAGCACGGCGTTGGAGGCCGTGGCGTTGAGGGTGCCGTAGGTCTCATAGACCAGTTCGAAGCCGGGCAGGGTGACCCCGGACGAGAGGGTGATCGGCGCGTCGAACACCGCCTTTTGCGGCGCGACCACGCCCACCGAGCCCGGCGCCGTGGCGGCCGGGGCGGCAGGGGTTGGGGGTGTCGTGGTGCTCATGGTGTCCTGTAAAGCAAAAAACCCAGTCGGCCAAGCCAGGACTGGGTTTCTTCGCGTCCCGCTTTAGCCGTATTTATTGAGCGCCCGCAAGCTGAAATCAAATCGGCGCTGAGGGACGAACCTTACTCCCCGGGGGAAAACGCTGTCAATGCGTGGGCAATGCGCCAGCAAATGCACGCCAGCAAATACGCAGCCGCCGAGGCGGGGCCAGTGTGCGGCTCATGCACGGCAGCTGTGGTGCGATGGCGCCGTAGCGCGGGATGGGCGCGGGGCGCAGGCTGCCCCCGGCCGCGCCGGGCGGCCTGGGGCTGGGAGCGTAAATTCCGCCACGCCAAACCCCGCGCCAGTAGGGCGTTTCCAGGCAGGCATCGCGGAGAGCTAGGCGGGGCGCGGCGCTCCACCATGCCATCGTGAAAGTCCGCGCCCCGCCTTGCTTTCCGGCCGATGGCCCGGAGCGCGGGTTAAGCGGCGTCCGGCAGCGGCGTCAGTCCGCCGGCCGGTCGATCATCACGTAGCGCTTGCGCACCGGCTCCAGCACGTGGAACTCGCCGCGGAAGCCGGCGGGGATGATGCAGGCGTCGCCGGGGCCGAATTCCTTGGCATGGCCGGCCTCGTCGAGCAGGCGCAGCCGCCCTTCCAGCACGTGAAAGAACTCGTGCCGCCCGGCGTGGAAGGCGATCTTCCACGCCCCGGGCTCGCAGCACCATTCGCCCATGGAGATGGCGCCGTCCTCGGCGCTGTAGGCCTCCCGGGTGGTGCGCAGGGGTGCCGGGGCCGGGCCCACCACCCGCTCCGGCGCGGGCCGGTCGGTGGTGGGGGCGGGCAGGGGGTCGGCGAAGGCGATCAGGGACGGAGGGCAGGGCGTGCTCATGCGGCGGTCTCGGCAGTAGGGGGGGTAGCGCCCAGCCAGTCGGCACGGCGCAGGTGGGCCAAGGGCGCGGCGCGGCGGGCGGGTTTGAGCTGGGCGGTGTCGGCGGCCGGGGCGGCCAGGGTGACGGTTTTTTCCAGCAGTTCGTCGCGGCGGAACAGGTGCAGGACCACCGCGTCGCCGGCCTGGTGGCGGGCCAGGTGCTTGTCCAGGTTGGCGCCGGTGACGCGCAAGCCGTTCCAGGCCACCAGGGTGTCGCCGGCGGACAGGCCGGCGGCGTGGGCCGGGCCGTCGGCGTAGACGGCGGCGATTTTGGCTTCGCCCGTCGCAGCGCCGCTCTCCAGCTTGATCCCCAGGATGGGGGCCTTGGCCGGCGTGTCCCAGGTCAGTTCAACGCCCACGGCCTTGAACAGGGGCGCCAGGTCCAGTTCCTCGGCGGCCTCGACCCGGGCGCGCAGCCAGCGGGCGACGCCCGTGCCGCCCACCTCGGCCACGGCGGCGAAGATGCCGTCCTCGGCCACGCCGACCCCGGTCTGGCCGTGGCGGCGCCACAGCAGGCGCATCACGTCGTCCAGGCTGGCGGCGCCGCCGCTCGTCTGGCGCAGCTTGAGGTCCAGCCCCAGGGCGATGGCGGCACCCTTGGCGTAGTAGCTGACCACGGCGTTGGCGCTGTTTTCGTCGGGGCGGTAGTACTTGATCCAGGCGTCGAAGGACGATTCGGCCACACTCTGGCGCAGCCGCCCCGGACCCTTCTGCACCTGGGTCAGGTTCTTGGCCGCCAGGGCCAAGTAGGCGGCCTGGTCGATAAGGCCGCTGCGCACCAGGGCCAGGTCGTCGTAGTAGCTGGTGAAGCCCTCGAAGGCCCACAGCAGGCGGGTGTAGTTCTCCACCGCCAGGTCGTAGGGGGTGAAGGCGGCGGGCTTGATGCGCTTGACGTTCCAGGTGTGGAAATACTCGTGGCTGCACAGGCCGAGAAAGCGCAGGTAACCCTCGGGCAGGGCGCCGGTCGCGGGCAGGCCGTGGGGCAGATCGTCCCGGCTAGCGATCAGGGCAGTGGAGGCCCGGTGCTCCAGGCCGCCGTAGCCGTCGCCCACGGCCATCACCAGGAACAGGTAGCGCTCCACCGGAGCGGCGCTGCCGGGGGCACCGCCGAACAGGTCGATCTGCCACTGGCAGACGCGGGTGAGGTCGGCGCACAGGCGGTCCAGGTCCGCCGCGCTCATGGCGTGGCGGCCGGTAATGGCGATGTCGTGGGGCGCGCCGCCGGCGGTGAAGGTGGCCAGGGTGAAGGTGCCCATTTCCACCGGGTGATCCACTAGTTCATCGTAGTTGGCCGCCTCATAGCCGCCGAAGCCGTAGGGTTCGGCACCGTTCGCCGCTTTTTTTGCCCGGGGCAAGGTGGTCGCCACTCGCCACGCGGCGTAGGCCTCCCCCGCCGGCCGGCGCAGTTCCACCTGGCAAGGCCGGTCGGCATGACCTTCGGGCAGCAGGAACAGGCTGGTGCCGTTGAAGAAGCCGTGGGTCTCGTCCAGGTGGGCGGCGCGCACCGACAGGTCCCAGGCGTAAATGCGGGCGGTGACGGTGAGGGGCTGGCCGGCGGGCACCCGGCCGGCGCGCCAGGTGTGCTTGTCGACCTTGGTCAGCGTGACTGGCACGTTGCCCGACGATGCGGATATTTCGACCACGTTGCGTGCAAATTCCCGAATCATGTAGCTACCGGGAATCCATGCCGGCAGGCTAAAACGCTGGCCCTGGACCTTGGGGTCGGGTAGGGTGCAACTGACCTCGAAGTAGTGGCCGGCAGGGTCGATGGGGGTGACGACGTAACGGAGCGAAGCGGTGGCGGACATGGGGTGTCGGTGGCGGGACGGAGACGTGAAACGGATGGGGACGACACGGCAGGCGGCGGGGCCGGGCATTACCGTGGAGGCAGGACTTGAGGCGGCGCCAGGCGGGACCGCCGCCAACGCAACGGGCCGGCCGCAAGGCAGCCTTGTTCGGGAGCCTATTGTAGCCCTGGCATTCCTGGGCGCCGCGCTGCTGGGCCTGGCGGGCTGCGCCGGGCAACCGCCGGATCGAGCCGTCACTGCCGCCCCAGCCACATCCTCCACGGCCCCGCTTCCCGCCCCGGCCGCCCCATCCGCCCTACCGCTCCGGGTGGCGGTGGACGTGGGCCATACCCTGTCCGCCTCCGGCGCCACCAGCGCCCGGGGCACCAGCGAATTCGACTTCAACCTGAACCTGGCCCAGGTGCTGCGCCCCGCCTTGGAAAGCCGGGGCATCGCCGTGCAGCCGGTCAATTTCGACGGCCTGATCGACGTACCCAACGACAGCGGCGGCGCCAGTGGTGGCAACAGCGGCGCCGGCAACAGCCTGCAAGCCCGGGTCGATGCCGCCGCCGGCAGCGCCTTCCTGCTCTCGATCCACCACGATTCGGTGCAGCCCTCCAAGCTCATCCCCTGGACCTGGGAAGGCCGGCACCTCGACTACTCCGACGAATACCGAGGCTTCGTCTTCTTCGTCTCCCACCGCAACCCGCAACTGGCCAAGAGCCTGGCCTGCGCTTCGGCCATGGGCCGCGCCCTACGCCAGCGCGGCTTCGTCCCCGCCACCCACCACGGCACCACCCCCGCCGGCACGCCCCGCCCCTGGGCCGATGAGGAAAACGGCGTGCGCTTTTACGACACCCTGTACGTCATCTCCCACAGCCCAATGCCGGCGGCGCTGTTTGAAGCGGGGATGTTGAAGAATCGGGAGGAGGAGTTGCTGCTGCTGGAGCGGGGGAGGCAGGGGGTAATGGCGGAGGGCTTATCTGAAGGGCTGGCGGGTTGCTTGGATGCTAGCAAGTGATGGAAGTAGAGGCGGCCTGCCCATGCTGAGAGCGGCTTGGATATCGGCTTCCGGCCATACGAGGTTCTTGGGTAACTGGCATATAGGGCATGGTTAGTTGAAATGTCTATGTGATAAAACCCCGCAACACCGATTAACTGTACGTTGGCTACACAAATGACATCCGCTGACCGCCCCAGTATCTTTGCGGAACTCGGCATCCCGAAATTGCCGGGACCTCCGACTTCTGAAGACCAACTATTCTCGACCCAAGAGGACTGGTGGAACAACGCATGCATGAATTGGTCCTCGTCAGGATGGAGCCTGTACGCGTCTGGTTATAAGGACGCTGCGGACACGTTAGTCATGAAGGTTGAGGAGAGTTCCACCAACCAGGACACCTTCGTGTATCCCGTTTTGTTCTTATATCGCCAGTACCTTGAACTCCAACTCAAGATGATGGTGCGAACGCTGAGACACTTGCATGACATCGGAAAAGACTTCCAAAAGGGGCACAAAATTGATGTGCTTTGGACTGAAGTAGCGGAGCTACTTCGGCGGGCGTTCCCAAATGAATCGAGGGCCGAGCTTGTCGAGACTGGCCGACTGATTCACGAATTCGCAAATGTTGACCCCCTGTCCACGGCATTCAGATACCCGGTCGACACGGATGGGAATCCTTCGCTTCCAGGCATCAAGTACATCAATCTCAGGAACGTTCGCGAGGTGATGGCCAAGATTTCAATATTGCTTGATGGCGCATATTCGATGGCCTACGACGCTCTCCAATACAAACTAGAGATGGAACGTCAGTTTCGTTGAAAAGCGTACTGAACGTGTGCGGCCAACACGCTCTCAAGCAGGATGCTGCGCCTCCGCGTCATCCTCACCATCTTCCTTAGCCACATTCCCTGGCTGGTGGTCCTGGCAAGTTTCCACGCTCCGCCCTGCTTTCCGAATGTAGCCCGACACCGACAACCACCAAAGTCGGTGAGTCCAATCAGAGAAAAATCGGTTCCGGCGTCAATTCCACGCCAAACTTCGCCGCCACATCCGCCTGCACGGCGCGCATCACCGTCGCCACGTCTTCACCCTTCGCCCCCCCCAGATTCACCAGCACCAGGGCCTGTTTTTCGTACATGCCGGCGGGGCCGAGGCGTTTGCCTTTCCAGCCGGATTGCTCGATCAGCCAGCCGGCGGCGAGCTTGATGTGGCCGTCGGGCTGGGGGTAGCGGGGTAGGCCCGGGTGGGCGGCGGCCAGGCGCTCGGCGGTGGCGGCGTCCACCACCGGGTTGTGGAAGAAGCTGCCGGCGTTGGGCACCGCCATTGGGTCGGGCAGCTTGGCGCGGCGAATAGAAATGACCGCCTCGGCCACCTGGGCCGGGGTGGGGGTGGATTGGCCCCGTTCCTCCAGCCAGCGGGCCAGGTCGGCGTAGCGGACGATGGGCTGCCAGGCCTTGGGCAGGCGGAACACGACCCGGGTGATGGCGATGCGTCCGGTGAGGTGCCAGCCCTGCTGCTTGAACAGGCTGTCCCGGTAGGCGAAGCGGCAGTCGTCCCGGGTGAAGGTGCGTTCCTCGCCGGTTTCCAGATCGATGGCTTCGACCCGGTGTAGGCGTTCGGCCACTTCCAGGCCGTAGGCGCCGATGTTTTGGATGGGGGCGGCGCCCACGGTGCCGGGGATGAGGGCCAGGTTTTCCAGACCCGGGTAGCCGGCTTGCAGGGTCCACAACACGAAGTCGTGCCAGTTCTCGCCGGCGCCGCCGGCCACGTACCAGGCGTCGGCGTCCTCACCCACCAGTTCGCGGCCGGGGATGGCCATCTTCAGCACCAGGCCGGGAAAGTCGCCGGTGAGCACCAGGTTGCTGCCGCCGCCGAGGACGAAGCGGGGCAGGGTGGCCAAGACGGGATCGGCGGCCAGGGCGCGGTGCAGGGCCTGCAACTGGGCCGGCGCAGTCACCGTCAGCAATTGGGCGGCCGTGGCCGGCAGGGCCAGGGTGTTGAGGCGGGACAGGTCGGCAGCGGCGTGCAAGGTGCCGATGGCGCCCAGCGCGGCGGCGGGGGGCACGGGGAGGGAGGCGGTCATGGAGTGTCGTCCGAAGCGGAAGTAGCCGGCGCGGCGTTAGTGTCCGCCAGAAGCCCTGGCGTCGCCGTAGCGGCGGCCCGGGGCGCGGGAATGGGGAAGACCCGGTCGTAGGCCAGGTTGAACAGGTAGGCGTAGGCCGTGTAGGTAAGGGCCAGGCCGATGTCGGCCACCAGGGCGGGCCACCAGGCGAGGCCGGTCCAGGCGACGATGATCGGCAGGGTGAGGACGAGCAGGCCGCCTTCGAAGCCCAGGGCATGGACGAGGCGCCACACCGCCGGGCGCCGGTCGGCCTGGCGCCGGGCCAGGCGCCATTCGAGCCGGTCGAAGGCGGTGCAATAGAGGCCGTTCCACAGGGCCGCCACCAGGGCGAGCACGGCGAGCAGGCCCACCGAGTCGAGCAGCGGCGTACCGCTGGCCCAGGAAAAGCCCGGGGTGATGAGCACCAGGCCGAACACTTCGAACAGGGCCACCTGGCGCACCCGGTCGGCCAGGGTGCGCAGCGGTGCGGCGCGGGTGGCCGGGTCGGCGTCGGCGACGTTGCCGGTCGTGGTGACGCTCATCGTCACAGCCCCCGGGCCCAGGCGGGGCGCAGCGGCGCCGTTTCCGGCGTGGCCAGGGCGCTGCGCACCTGGGCGAGCAGCCGCGCCTTGTCCACCGGCAGGTTGCCCTTCAATACAAGCCAGTTGGACGCATGATCGCTGCGGAAGACGGTACGTTTGAGTTCCAGCCCCGTTAGCAGGCGCTCCATTTCCGCCAGCAGGCCGGGCAGGTCCAGGGGCTGCCATTCCGGAAAGCCGGCGCGGAAGCGCTCCTCGCCCTTGGGAAAGCTCACCACCAGGGTGGCCAGGAATTCGGGCTGGGTGGCGTTGATCAGCCGGGCCGAATTGTCGGCGTGCTGCTGCCAGAAGGCGGTGCCACCCAGGCCGTTGAGCAGCATCACCGAGCGGGTGATGCCGGCCGCGCCGAGCTTGTCCAGGGCCTCCCGGGTGGTGTCGAAGGTCTCGCCCTTGTTCACCCGGGCCAGCACCGTGTCGTCGCCGGATTCGGCGCCCACGTAGGCCAGGGACAGGCCAGCCTCGCGCAGGGCGCGCAGCTCGTCCACGCTCTTTTTGCGCAGGTTGCGCGGCAGGCAGTAGCTGGAAACCCGGCGCACCCCGGGCAGGTGGGCGCGGATCGCCTCCAGGTAGGCGAGCAGGCGCCGGGTGGGCAGCACCAGGGCGTCGCCGTCGGCGAGGAAGACGCGGCGCAGCCGGTCGCCGTACAGCTCGCCCAGGCGGCGGATGCCGTCGATCACCTCGTCCTCGTCCCGAGCGCGGAAGCGCTTCTGCGGGGCGGTGTACATCTCGCAGTAGGTGCACTGGTTCCACGAGCAGCCGTCGGTGACGGGCAGGATCAGGGATTCCGCCTCGCTGGGGGGACGGAACACGGGCTCGACGTAACGGAGGGGGAAGGCGGCGGACATGGGGGCGGCGGCAACGATGCGACGACGCCGGGCGGGGCGGGCGCCCGGCCCGGCACAAACGTCGATTTTAGGGGAAGCGCCGCCCCGGGCCTAATCCGGCCGGACGGGGTGGCGGCACAGGCCGTGGGACGCCCCGCGCCAGCCCTCAGTTCGCCCAGCGCAGCACCAGCCGACCGCCACCCTTGGGCGTCAGGCTGACGGTCTGGGTTTCGCGCTTGCCGGCGTAGGTGGCCTGGACCGTGTAGCGACCGGCCTGGGTGACGTCCACCTGGCCGATGGGGCCGCAGGCGGGGTCGCTGGCGAAGGCGCCCTTGGGGCCGCCGATCTGGGTCTGGACCCCGGACAGGTAGGCGCCGCCCGGCCCGGCGAAGAGGACGGTCAGGGCGTGGTTGTGGGCGTCCGCCAGCATGGGGGCCGATTCCTCGGCGCCCACGCCGCCGCACACCAGGGCCACCTCCGGCGCCTTGGCCGGGGCCGCCTGCGTCACCTGTACCGCCTGGGCGGTCAGGCCGAGCAGGGCGGCAGCCATCAGGATCGGGATTCGCATCGCGCGCTCCTTTCTCGAACGATCAGGGGAAATCTCTTCTAGGCATAGACGATCCCGGCGGCTTTCACCACCGGCAGCCTGGGTCCGGGCCGGGGAACGGGGCTAGAATCCGCCTCAGCCATGACCGCCACTCCCGCCACTCCCGCCACGCCCCCCTGCTCCACGCCCGCCGAGCCCCGCACCGCCGTTCTGGCGCCCCATCCCGACTTTCCCGCACCTTCGGTCGATGGCATTACCGTGACCGTGGCCGCCACCACGGCGAGCGGACTGCGCCTGGACTACCGGCTGACCGGCGACCTGGCGGCGTTGCGGGTGCCCACCGCCGCATCCCCGGTGGAGCCGGACCGACTGTGGGCCCACACCTGCTTCGAGGTCTTTCTCACCCGGGGCGAGGGGCTGGCCTACCGGGAATACAACTTCTCGCCCTCGGGCCAGTGGGCCGGCTACGGCTTTACCGCCTACCGGCAGCGCGACGCCGCCATCCTGCCGGCGCCGGTCTGCGACTGGCGTGCCTTTCCCGGTGAATTGGCGCTCACCGTGACCCTGCCGGCCGAGGCCCTGCCCACGGGCGACGGCCCCCTGCGCCTGGCCCTGACCACCGTGCTGGAACGGGCCGACGGTGCCCCCGGCCCCCTGTCCTATTGGGCCTTGGCCCACCCGGCCGGCAAGCCCGACTTTCATCACCGGGACGGTTTCGTCCTGGCCCTGCCCGACCTGTAGGAAGCCCCATGATCCAGTTTGGCCTCGACCGCCTGCTTGCCGATCCCGCCCTGCGCCGCCCCCTGGCGGGCAAGCGGGTCGCCCTCCTCGCCCACCCAGCCTCCGTCACCCGGGACCTGACCCATTCCCTGGACGCCCTGGCGGCCCTGGCCGATCTCAATATCACCGCCGCCTTCGGCCCCCAGCACGGCCTGCGCGGCGACAAACAGGACAACATGGTGGAGTCCCCGGACTACGTGGACCCCCTGCACGGCATCCCCGTCTTCAGCCTCTACGGCGAGGTGCGCCGGCCCACGGACGCCATGATGGACAGCTTCGACGTGCTGCTGGTCGATCTCCAGGACCTGGGCTGCCGCATCTACACCTTCATCACCACCCTGCGCTACGTGCTGGAAGCCGCCGCCAAGCACGGCAAGAGCGTCTGGGTACTGGACCGCCCCAACCCCGCCGGCCGCCCGGTGGAGGGCCTGCTGCTGCGCCAGGGTTGGGAGAGCTTCGTCGGCGCCGGGCCGCTGCCCATGCGCCACGGCCTGACCATGGGCGAGCTGGCCCGCTGGTTCATCGCCACCCTCAAGCTGGACGTGGATTGCCAGGTGGTCACCATGGCCGGCTGGCAGCCCGAGGCCGCCCCCGGTTACGGCTGGCCCCTGGGGGAGCGCAGTTGGGTGAACCCCAGCCCCAACGCCCCCAACCTTTCCATGGCCCGGGCCTACGCCGGCACCGTCATGCTCGAAGGCACCACCCTGTCCGAAGGCCGGGGCACGACGCGGCCCCTGGAACTGTTCGGCGCCCCGGACATCGACGCCCGGGCCATCATCGCCGAGATGCGCGCCCTGGCCCCGGAGTGGTTGCAGGGCTGCGTGTTGCGGGACTGCTGGTTCGAACCCACCTTCCACAAGCACGCCGGGAAGCTCTGCCACGGCGTGCAGATCCACGTCGAAGACGCGGCCCATTACGACCACGGCGTCTTCAAGCCCTGGCGCCTGCAAACCCTGGCCTTCAAGGCCCTGCGCCGCTTGCAGCCGGAGTATCCGATCTGGCGCGATTTCCCCTACGAATACGAGCGGGACCGCCTGGCCATCGACCTGATCAACGGCAGCCCGCTGCTGCGGGAATGGGTGGACGCCCCCACCGCCACCCCGGCCGACTTCGAGGCCCTGGTGCGGCCGGACGAGGCGGCCTGGGAGGTCGAACGGGCGCCCTTCCTGCTCTACGGCGACGCTTCCTGCATCTGACCCTCCCGCCAGCATGGACGACGATCACACTGCGGCGCTCGCGCAGCTGGAGGGGCTGCTGACCGTCCCGACCCTGGGCGATCTGGAAACCCGCCTGCGCACCCTGGTGGCAAGCCGGGGCTTCGACCATTTCGCCTGCGGCGTGCTCAACCTGGCGCCCAAACCGGCGGAACCCGCCATCCGCATGCTCAACGCCTACCCGGCCAAGTGGCAGGCCCGCTACGACGCCAACAACTACCTGGCCTACGATCCGGTCATCACCCACACCATCCGCCAGCGCAAGGCTGTGCCCATCGTGTGGCCCGAGGTGGACGCCCTGGACGATCCGATGCAGCGCCGCATCTTTGCCGAGGCGGCCGACGCGGGCCTGCGCAGCGGGGTGACGGTGAGCACCCAGGGGCAGCGTCAGATCGGCGTGTTGAGCCTGGCCAACGACCGCACCCCGGCCCGCAGCCGGGGCGACATCCTCAACGCCCTGGGCTTTGCCCAGTTGCTCGCCTGCTACGTCCAGGAAGCCTGGGGCAAGCTGGCCGACAGCCAGGGCACCTACGTCACGGTCAGCCTGACGACCCGGGAACGGGAATGCCTGCACTGGGCCGCCGTGGGCAAGACCTCCTGGGAAATCGCCCAGATTCTCAAGATCGCCGAACGGACCGTGGTCTACCACATCGGCCTCGCCGTGGAAAAACTCCAGGTCACCAACCGGCGCCAGGCCGTGGCCCGGGCCATCGCCCTGGGGCTGGTCTCGCCGTGAGGCGGCCTCCTGCCTCTCCCACGCCTCCCCTCCCGCTTTTCCCCCTTGCCCCCGTTGTAAGTTATTGCAGTTGAGGGCCACCGCCCCTGCCGGCGAGAATCCGCCGCCTGACCACGCCCGCCGCTGGGAAAGCCCGTTCCCTGCGCGCGGCGGTGTCGCCCCTTCACTGCTTTCCAACCCCGACGCATCGACACCATGAACAATACGATCAAGACAGCCTGCGCCGCCGCCCTCCTGACCATGGCCACCGCCGCCCTGGCCGCCCCCGAGGACACCGGCCTGTACCTCACCGCCTCCCTGGGCCAGGCGCACACCACCCTGGACACCAAGAACACCGAGCACGCCACCATCATCACCGGCGATTCCACCGACAAGCTCGGCTACAGCCTGGGCGTCGGCTACCGCTTCAACACCTACGTCGGCGTCGAAGCGTCCTACGTGAACTTCGGCAAGCCCAGCTACAACCTGGTGCGCGGCACCACCGGCGAAACCAGCCGGCTGACCGTCAAGAACGAAGCCTTCGTCCTGGCCGCCCAGGGCTACCTGCCGCTCAACGACGCCTTCACCCTGACCGGCAAGGCCGGCGTCGCCTTCGTGCACACCAAGCTCAACCGCACCAGCGATTCTCCCGACGACGCCTACCAGGGCAAGGACAACCAGACCCACCCCACCTTCGGCATCGGCGCCTTGTACAAGCTCACCCAGGCCGTCAGCCTGCGCGTGAACGCCGACTGGTACCCGAAGATCACCAAGAGCAACGACGAGGCCACCGACACCAACGCCCGCATGCTCAGCGCCGGCGTGCAGTACAAGTTCTGACGGTCTCAGCCCCGTAAATGGAAACGGCCGGACTGGTTCGCCAGTCCGGCCGTTTCTTTTGTCGCTCGGGATCGAGCGCTTACACCGCCAACCCGGTCGTCTCATCCACCCCGAGCATGATGTTCATGCACTGGATGGCGGCGCCGGAGGCGCCCTTGCCCAGGTTGTCGAAGCGGGAGGCGAGCAGGATCTGGTCGCCGTGGCCGAAGACGAAGATTTCCGCCCGGTTGGTGTCGTTGCAGGCGGTGGCCGGCAGGAAGCCGTTGTCCAGCACCGGCGCGGCGTCCAGGGGCATCACTTTGACGAACACTTCGCCGGCGTAGTACTCGCTGTAGAAGGCCTGGACGTCGGCCGGGGTGACGGCCTTGGGCAGCATGCGCGGCAGCAGGGGCACCGCCACCACCATGCCCTGGGCGAAGTTGCCGACGATGGGGGTGAACAGGGGCTGGTGCGCCAGGCCGGTCAGGGCCTGCATTTCCGGCAGGTGCTTGTGGGCGAGGCCCAGGGCGTAGAAGCGCGGGCTCTTCATGGCTTCGGGCAGGGTCGCCGGCTCTTCATAGCTGGCGATCATTTCCTTGCCGCCGCCGCTGTAGCCGGTGATGGAGTAGGTGCTGACCGGGTAATCCTTGGGCACGATGCCGGCGGCCACCAGGGGGGCCATGAGCATGATGAAGCCGCTGGCGTGGCAGCCGGGCACGGCCACCTTCTGGGCGTTCTTGACCCGCTCGCGCTGGCCGCCGTTGAGTTCGGGCAGGCCGTACACCCAGTCCGGGTGGGTGCGGTGGGCGGTGGAGGCGTCGAGGAAGCGGGTCTTGGTGTTGCCCGGCTTGAGCAGGGCCACGGATTCCCGGGAGGCCGCGTCGGGCAGGCAGAGGAACACCACGTCGGCGTTGTTGATGTACTCGGCCTTGACCGCCGGGTCTTTGCGCTTGTCCTCGGGGATGGTGAGGATTTCGATTTCCGGGCGGATCGACAGCCGTTCGTCGATCTTGAGACCGGTGGTGCCGTGGCGGCCGTCGATGAATACCTTGAAAGTCATGGGCTGTCCGTGTGCTGCGGGTGGGGTGGAATCGTCAAACCATTATTGTAGGCGGCCCGCGCCATTTTGATGACGGCTTTGCGGCAACCGGGCAAAAAGAACGGGCCGGCCCGCCCCGGAAGGGACGGCCACCGGCCCGGTGGTGGATGGCAAACGGTGAAGATGCCGTGTCCCGGTAAGCCTTAACCCATGTGCAGGCCGCCATTGACCGAGAAGTCGGCGCCGGTGGCGTAGCCCCCCTCGGCCGAAGCCAGCCAGGCCACCATGGAGGCGATCTCGGTCGGCTCGCCCAGGCGCTTCACCGGCACCGTGGCAACGATCTTTTCCAGCACCTCGGGGCGGATGGCGCGGACCATGTCGGTGCCGATGTAGCCGGGGCTGACCGTATTCACCGTCACCCCCTTACCCGCCACTTCCTGGGCCAGGGCCATGGTGAAGCCGTGGATGCCGGCCTTGGCGGTGGAGTAGTTCACCTGGCCGAACTGGCCCTTCTGGCCGTTCACCGACGAGATGTTGATGATGCGACCGTAGTTAGCCTCGATCATGTCGTCGATGACCTGCTTGGTGACGTTGAACAGGCTGTCCAGGTTGGTGGACAGCACCGCGTCCCAGTCCGCCTTGCTCATCTTGCGGAACTGGCCGTCCTTGGTGATGCCGGCATTGTTCACCAGCACCGCCACCGGCCCGTGCTCGGCCTTGACCTTGGCGAAGGCTTCCACCGTGGACTCCCAGTCGCCGACGTTGCCGGCGCTGGCGTAAAAGGTGAAGCCGAGAGCCTTCTGTTCTTCCAGCCACTGCCGGGGGTCCCGGGTCGGACCGCAGCCGGCGATGACCTTGAACCCATCCTTGTGCAGCCGCTGGCAGATGGCGGTACCGATGCCGCCCATTCCCCCCGTGACGTATGCCAGTTTTTGACTCATTTCAGCCTCCTCGTTCTTCTGGACCCGGCAGGCGTCGATGCAATGGCCCCCACCGGTGGAATTAGCCCGGCGGCACCCCATGGGTGGCGCCATGGCAAAACCATTATGTCACCAGGGGGAAAGCGGTTGTCTGGCAGTGCAGCAAAAACGGGAGGCCGTCCTGGCGCGGCATGGGCCGCCGCGCCAGGATCGGGAAGGAGCGCCGGCGCTCAGAGGAGCGGGGCCAGCCAGCGGGCGGCTTCGTCCACGCTGAAACCGGCACGCCGGGCCCAGTCTTCGAGCTGGTCGCGGCCGATCTTGCTCACGGCGAAGTAGTGGGCGTCCGGATGGGCCAGGTAGAAGCCGGAAACGGCTGCTGCCGGGGTCATGGCGTAGGACTCGGTGAGACCCATGTCGGCATTGCGGGGAGCGTCGAGCAGCGCGAACAGGCCGCCCTTGGCGGTGTGGTCCGGGCAGGCCGGGTAGCCGGGTGCCGGGCGGATGCCCTTGTATTCCTCGCGCACCAGCTGCTCGTTGGACAGGACCTCGTCGCTGGCGTAGCCCCAATATTCCTTGCGCACCCGCTCGTGCAGCCATTCGGCGCAGGCCTCGGCGAGGCGGTCGGCCAGGGACTTGAGCATGATGGCGTGGTAGTCGTCGTGGGCGGCCTCGAACTCGGCCAGCTTGGCCTCGATGCCCAGGCCGGCGGTGACGGCGAAGGCCCCGGCGTAGTCCTTGATGCCGCTCGCCTGGGGCGCGACGAAGTCGGACAGACACTGCTGCGGCTTGCCGTCCGGACGCTCCTGCTGCTGGCGCAGGCCGTGCCAGGTGAAGGCCGGGGCGGCCCGGGTTTCGTCGGCATAGAAAGCGATGTCGTCCCCCACCGCATTGGCCGGGAACAGGCCGAACACGGCGTGGGCAGTGAGCCACTTCTCGGCGACGATCTTTTCCAGCATGGCCTGGCCGTCGGCGTACACCTGGCGGGCGGTTTCGCCCACCACGGCATCGTCGAGAATCTTGGGGAAGGCACCGGCCAGGTCCCAGGTCTGGAAGAAGGGGCCCCAGTCGATGTACTTGGCCAGGGTGGCCAGTTCCACGTCGCGCAGGGCGGTGACGCCGAGCTTCTTGGGCACCACCGGGGCGTAGTCGAGCTTGATCGGGTTGGCCCGGGCGGCCTCCAGGGACACCAGGGGAATACCCTTCTTCTTGCCGTGCAGTTCGCGCAGCTTCTCGTACTCGGCCGCCACCTGGGCCTGGTAGTCGGCGGACTGGGTTTCCGAGAGCAGGCTGGTGACCACGCCCACGGCCCGGGAAGCGTCCGGCACGTACACCACCGGCTTGCTGTAGTTGGGGGCGATCTTGATGGCAGTGTGGGCCCGGCTGGTGGTGGCGCCGCCGATCAGCAGCGGCACGGCGAAGCCCTGGCGCTCCATCTCGGCGGCGACGTGGCTCATTTCTTCGAGGGACGGGGTGATCAGGCCGGACAGGCCGATGGCCTGGGCGCCGTGCTCCTTGGCGGCGTGCAGGATCTTGTCGGCGGGCACCATCACCCCCAGGTCCACCACCTCGTAGCCATTGCAGCCGAGCACCACGCCGACGATGTTCTTGCCGATGTCGTGCACGTCGCCCTTGACCGTGGCGATGACGATCTTGCCCTTGGAGGAAGCGCCGGTGCGGGCCTTTTCCTCTTCGATGTAGGGGATCAGGTGGGCCACCGCCTGCTTCATCACCCGGGCGGATTTCACCACCTGGGGCAGGAACATCTTGCCGGCGCCGAACAGGTCGCCCACGGTGTTCATGCCGTTCATCAGCGGCCCTTCGATCACCGCCAGGGGCGGCTTGCCGGCGGCTTCCAGGGCGGCGCGCACTTCCTCGGTGTCGGCCACCACGAAGTCGGTGATGCCCTTGATCAGGGCGTGCTCAAGGCGCTTTTCCACGGGCAGGGTGCGCCAGGTCAGGTCGGGGCCGGTGTCCTTGGCCTTGCCTTCCTTCACCGTCTGGGCGAATTCCACCAGGGCCTCACCAGCGCCCGGGTGGCGGTTCAAGACCACGTCTTCCACCTTCTGCCGCAATTCCGGCGCCAGGTCGTCGTACACGCCGAGCATGCCGGCGTTGACGATGCCCATGGTCATGCCGGCCTGGATGGCGTGGTAGAGGAACACGGTGTGGATCGCCTCGCGCACCGGGTCGTTGCCGCGGAAGCTGAACGAGACGTTGGAGACGCCGCCGGAAATCTGCGCGTAGGGCAGGTTCTGGCGAATCCAGCGGGTGGCGTTGATGAAATCCACCGCATAGTTGTCGTGCTCTTCGATGCCCGTGGCGATGGCGAAGATGTTGGGGTCGAAGATGATGTCCTGGGCCGGGAAGTCGATTCCGACCAGCAGGTCGTAGGCCCGCTTGCAGATCTCGATCTTGCGCGCGTAGGTATCGGCCTGGCCCGTCTCGTCGAAGGCCATGACGATCACGGCGGCGCCGTAGCGGCGGGCCAGCCTAGCCTGCTCCAGGAATTTCTCCACCCCTTCCTTCATGGAGATGGAGTTGACGATGCCCTTGCCCTGGATGCACTTGAGGCCGGCCTCGATCACCTCCCACTTGGAGGAGTCGAGCATGATCGGCACCCGGGAAATATCCGGCTCCGAGGCGATCAGCTTGAGGAATTTCTCCATGGCGGCCACGGAGTCCAGCATGGCCTCGTCCATGTTGATGTCGATCACCTGGGCGCCGTTCTCCACCTGCTGGCGGGCCACCGCCAGGGCGTCGTCGAAGCGGCCTTCCAGGATCATGCGGGCGAAGGCTTTCGAGCCGGTGACGTTGGTGCGCTCGCCGACGTTCACGTACAGGCTGTCGGGGCCGACGTTGAACGGCTCCAGACCGGACAGGCGCAACTGGGGCGCGATGGCGGGGACGGCGCGGGGGGCAAGGCTGCCCACCGCCTTGGCGATGGCGGCGATGTGGTCCGGGCTGGTGCCGCAGCAGCCGCCGACGATGTTCACGAAGCCATGCCTGGCCCAGTCGGCGATCTCCTCGGCCAGCTGTTCCGGGGTCTCGTCGTAGCCGCCGAAGGCGTTGGGCAGGCCGGCGTTGGGGTGGGCCGAGACGAAGCAGTCGCACACCCGGGACAGCTCTTCCACGTACTGGCGCAGCTCCTTGGCCCCCAGGGCGCAGTTGAGGCCGAAGGACAGGGGCCGGGAATGGGACAGGGAGTTCCAGAAGGCCTCGGCGGTCTGGCCCGACAGGGTGCGGCCGGAAGCGTCGGTGATGGTGCCGGAGATCATCACCGGCCAGCATCGGCCGACGTTGTCGAAGAACTGTTCGATGGCGAACAGGGCGGCCTTGGCGTTGAGGGTGTCGAACACCGTCTCCACCAGCAGGATGTCGGCGCCGCCGTCGGTGAGGCCGCGCACCGCCTCGGTGTAGCTTTCCACCAGCTCGTCGAAGGTGACGTTGCGGTAGCCCGGATCGTTCACGTCCGGCGAGATCGAGGCGGTGCGCGAGGTGGGGCCCACCACCCCGGCAACGAAGCGCGGCTTGGCCGGGTTCTGGGCAGTGAATTCGTCCGCCACCTGGCGCGCCAGGCGGGCGCCAGCCACGTTCAGCTCGTAGACGATGGCTTCCAGCCCGTAGTCAGCCTGGGACAGGGAGGTGGCGTTGAAGGTGTTGGTTTCGAGGATGTCGGCGCCGGCCGCCAGGTACTCGGCGTGGATGCCGCGGATCACCTCGGGCTTGGTCAAGAGCAGCAGGTCGTTGTTGCCCTTCAAGTCCTTGGGATGGTCGCGGAAGCGCTCGCCCCGGTAGTCGGCCTCGCCCAGGCTGTGGCGCTGGATCATGGTGCCCATGGCGCCGTCGAGCACCAGGATGCGCTGCTGCATCAGGGCGGTCAGCTCGGCGGTGCGGTCGGGCTGGAGGGCGGGGGTGAACAGGGAGGCGGCGTGGGGCGCGGACATGGAGGCTCCAAAAGCAAAAACCCGCTCAGCGTGGCGGCGAGCGGGTTGGCACGTCGCTTTAGCGGTATTTGTAACGCGCCCGCAAGCTGAGCTCAAATCGGCGCGAAGGCAGGAGGGTAGGGGGCCAGGCCGCCCCTGTCAAGGGCGGGCCGTCCCTTATCCTTTTTGAATCATGGCCTTGGACGTGCTCCTGACCCGGCCGTCGAGACCGAAGTTCACGTACAGGTGCCATTCCTCCCATTGCAGGTCGCCGGCGATGCGCCAGTCCCACACCTCTTCCTGCTTGAGGGGAAAGACGGTGGTGCTACCCGGGCTGCCGAGGATGCGGCGCACCTCGTCATGGCTCATGCCGGGGCGGATGCGCGCGTAGTTAGCCTCGGTCAGCGCCTGCTCGACCCGCCGCACCACGCCGTCGGCCCCCAGGGTGATCAGGTAGGTGGCGGTGCCCATGGGGCCCCGGGGGTATTCCCAGGTGACGCTGCCGTCGTCGTTGTCCCAGCGCCCCGGCGGCTCGCCCCAGTGCCGGATGACGTCGGCAGTGGTGGACTGGCCCGGCACGATGGCGTCGAGCCGGGCGGCGTCGCAGCCGACCAGGGCCAGGGCGCCGAGGAAGAAGGGCCGCCAGCGGGCGAGCCAGGAAAGAAAGGGGGAGCGCATGAATGGAGCAATCTCGTTAGGCAGGCAGTGGCGGCCGGTGCGGCGGTGGATGCGCGGCCGCCTTGCCACATCGTAACGGCATTCTCCGGCCCGGTGGAGTCGGTCCATCAACCGCCGCGGGCGGCGCGGAAGTGCCAGGCCACCATCGCCGCCCCCAGCAGGAACAGGGCGCACTGACCCCAGACCAGGTGCAGGGGCGAATCCCAGAGCAGGGGGGCCAGGGCGATGGAGGCCAGGGAGTTGATCGCCGACTGGACGAAGGACTGGACCGAGGCGGCCAGGCCCCGCTGCTCGGGGTACAGGTCCAGGGCGAGCAGGGTCAGCACCGGCATCGACACCGACATGCCCACCGTGTACAGGCCGATGGGCAGCACGTTCTGGGGCACGCCCGCGGGCAGGGCCAGGCACACCGCCAGGTTGGCCAGGGCCGCCGCCCCCATCAGCGCCATGGCCAGGCGCAGCAGCTGGCGCGGGCTGTGCCGCCCGGCCAGATGGCCGGACAGCCAGGAGCCCGCCATCAGCCCGCCCATGCCCGGGCCGAACAGCCAGTAGAACTGGGTTTCCCCCAGGCCCAGGTGCTGCATCAGGAACACCGGGGCCGACAGCACGTAGAGGAAGAAGCCCATGAAGAAGAAGCCGACGCCCAGGCAGGCGGCCATGAAGGCCGGCTGGGAGAAGGCGTGGCGGTAGGCCCGCGCCAGGTAGGCGGCGGAAAAGGGCTGGCGCCGGTGGACCGGCAGGGTCTCGGGCAGGCGCCGCCAGCACAGGACGAACAGCGCCAGGGCGAAGGCGGTGAGGAACAGGAAGACGGCGCGCCAGCCGAACAGGGTGTCCAGCCAGCCGCCGATCACCGGGGCCACCGCCGGCGCCAGGGCGAACATGATGGCTACGTGGGCCATCAGCTTCTGGGCCTGGGCGCCTTCGAACAGGTCCCGGATCAGGGCCCGGGAAATGACGATGCCGGCCCCCGCCGTCACCCCCTGAAGCAGCCGCCCCAGCCACAGCACCTCGATGCGCGGCGCCAAGGCGCACAGCAGGGAGGCCAGGGCGAACAGGGCGAAGCCGGCCAGCACCACCCGCTTGCGCCCGAAGGCGTCGGACAGGGCGCCGTGCCACAGGGTCATGATGGCAAACGGCGCCAGGTAGTAGGTGAGGGTCTGCTGTACCGCCAGCTCCCCGACCCCCAGGTCGGAGCCGATGGCGTGGAAGGAGGGCAGGTAGGTGTCGATGGAGAACGGCCCCAGGGCCGCCATGGCGGCGAGCAGCAAGGCCAGGCTGCGGGGGGGTGCGGTGTGCGGGACGGCGGGAGGGGGTGCGGCGAACGACATGGGGGCTCCAGGGCGGCCACGCCAGGCGGGACCACGGGATGGGAACGGGAACGCGGCGGCGGCGCCAGCAGACTGGGCGGATTCTGCGGCGCGGCGTTGCGTCCCTTCGGTTTTTCTCGGGCATCGCGCCGGGGCCTGGCGGGAAACCCAATACTGGCGCGGACCTTGGCGGGCCCGGGTGTTGCGCCGACCGACGGCGGCGGCGTCACGCAGGTGCAGCGGAGCGCTCCGGCAACGCCGGCCGGCGGCAAGCCCCGGGATCAGGCGCTCGGCCGCAGGGCCAGGGCCTCGGCCACATGGGCCGGCTGGAGGCGCGCCGCGCCGGCCAGGTCGGCAATGGTACGCGCAACCCGCAGCACCCGGTGGTAGGCCCGGGGTGACAGGGCCAGCCGTTCCACCGCCTGAGCCAGCAGCGCCGCCCCCGCCTCGTCCGGGGCGGCATGGCGGGCCAGGGCCTCGCCTTCCAGGCGGGCATTGACGCAGCCCTGGCGTGCCAATGCCCGGGCGTGGGCGGCGCCAACCCGGGCGGCCACCGTCGCGCTGGCCTCGCCGGGCCGGGCGGCAGCCAGTTCCGCCGCCCCCAGGGCCGGCACCTCGACTTGCAGGTCGAGACGGTCGAGCAGGGGGCCGGACAGCTTGCCCCGGTAGCGGGCCACCTGGTCCGGAGTGCAGCGGCAGGGGCGCTGCGGGTGGCCCCGGTAGCCGCAGGGGCAAGGGTTCATGGCCGCCACCAGGCGGAAACGGGCCGGGTAGTCGGCCCGCCGCCCCACCCGGGATACCTGGATGCGGCCGCTTTCCAGGGGCTCGCGCAGGGATTCGAGGACGCGCCGGTCGAACTCGGACTGGGATTCTCCAATATTCCTTAGCGCTTCCAATAATCCTTTACCAGGCACGGCTCACTACTGATCTTCATGATTAATTAAGTTTGCATCATATCCGGCTTTAACAAAGAACTTAACCTGGGCTCGGATTGGCGAAGCCAAACGAGCCAGGAGGCAAGCGAAGCGCGGCAGGTTCTTAGCAGAGTCAATCTGCTCCGCTGGGTCCTTTTACGGCAATTAGGATGGAGGTGAGCTTGTCTTCTCCGCCGCGGGATTTCCTTCTATTGGTTCTGCTTTAGAGCTGGAACTACACTTTCGCGAAACCTTCTTTGGATGTGCCGGATATGCTTGTGCCGAAGAATTCCGCTGTGAGACCAGCTTCCTCCCTTCAAGTTGAGCCTTCAAGGCTGCGACAGTCTTGAGGTTTGCAGCCAATTCGGCTTTGAGTTCACCTGCGGCCTTCCCTTCGGCAGCGAGTTGCAGGCTCAAGTTGGCATTCGAGTTCAAACAGCTTGCAATGCTGGAGCTCAGAACTGCGCTCTCTTGAGCGCCAAAAGCATCCATCATTCCGGTCGGGTTGGCTTGGGCCTTCGGGTATGCGATAGCGAAGATCCCAAGCAAAAGACCGCCAACGCTCGCTGCGACCACGCCCCGTAAAAACGTCTTCTCGGCCAAGTACAACTGATTTGCCTTGAGAATGAGCAACGGTTCGTTCCGACGGGCGAGATCGATGAGATGCAAAGCCCACTGTCGACGGAAATCTGTTGCGGTCAGTGCAAAAGATTCAAGGCTGGCAGAATTGAGAACATAGTGTGGAGCTCGGGCCCGCACCTTTACTGCATAGATAGCGGCAACCACCAGATATCCGACTGCGATCATGAAGATGGTTAACATCATCACCTTCAGATAGAGCGGGGCATTGATTTTTTCGGTCAATACTGCCGGAAGCGCGATCAAGATGCTCGAGGATATGCCCACGCCTGCAAGGAAGTTTCCTGCTTTGTCCTCAATATTTTTCTTGCGATCAATCTCGCTCTTATAAATAGCTTCCGCGATCGCCATGTGGCTTTGCTGTACGTCCTGAGCAACTGACTTCTTGCCCCGAAACAGCATATCAGTGGACTCCTCAGGCTCTAAGTCGCCAGTTGGACCATAACGAAGTAGCTCGTAGGGGGGATACAAGAACTCCCAGGCTCGTCGCAGGAACATGCGCCAATTCATTGCTCCATCCCATCGACGAGTACGTCACAAAGTGCAGAGCTGATAGGCACGCCCACAGTTTTCTCTAGCCAGCCCCATTCTCCGTTTGGATTAATCTCAAGGAAGAAAAACCTGCCAGCATGCTCGACCAAGTCGATCGCACCAAACACGAGTCCCGCCCGAGTAACAAAATCCCTGCATAGCTGTTCGATCGGCTTGGGGATATCGGAGGTTTCGAACTTGACGTTTGCTTCTCGAGTGCGCCAGTCTAAAGTGGCTTCTCCTCGGGCGTCATCAATCGGGACAATCCTAACCGCGATTACATTGTCACCAATCACAGTAACGCGGTAGTCAATCTTGGGTGATAGCATCTGTTGGAAGATACTAGGTGCTAGAGAGAGAGCATCGTTGTCCAGCAGGTCCGCTGACGTGACGACGTTTGAGAAGACGAAGAAGTCTTGCTCCGGCTCCTCAATGAGCGGCGCGTAGAGCGCTTTGGCAACGATCCGGCCTCCTTCAGATTTGCAGAAGGCGCGGATTTCGTCACCTCGGTTTGAGACCATAGTTCTGGGTATGTCAAAACCCAATTCAGAGGCGAGTTGAAGTTGGCGGAGCTTACTTTCCATCTGATCGCTCGCCGCTTGAGGGTTCACCCAGCGAACATTGCTTAGAAGCTCCAGAGCCTCTAAACAAGCGAACCACTGGTCACTCGCGAATTTCTGAATTGCATCCGAGGGCCTGTGTTCCCTGGGAACGAAGTCAAATGGCTTTCCGGGACGCCTACACCAAATCGCAGTTACCCGTGATAGATCCAGGACCTTTGTACCTTTGCCAATCAAGAGGCTTGGTCCTGGAAAACGAAATACGATTCCGTCTTGGGTCAGGTCTTCCGTGTTGATCCGTACGAATTCGGCATGACGGGCTTTGAGCTCACGGACGACGAAGTCAACGGTGATGTCCCATTTGTTTGAGAGGATGAGGATCATCAGTCTTGCCTAGCGCCACATCCGTCGGTCCTTATTATCTTCGCCCTTCTCGACGTCGGCTTTCTTAGTCATTGGGCCAGCCGTACCTGCTTGGTCGATGGCAAACGGGGCCTCAGCATGTCCGGTCCATCGGACCATGTCTTCAGTTTTGTCATAAACGTAGTCGGTATTCACACTGGAGCGCCCGGGAGAGAGGCAAGGCTTAGCAAAGCTAATCAGAAACGGAATTGTCGTCATTTCAACTTCTCCTGGCGTTTATCGATTGATGGTGCGAATCCACCAATAACTGCAATGCCCTGCAAATTATGGCGTTATCTTAATGGGTTCCAGAATCAAAGTAATTCACGTCCCAGCAGACGTTGTCGCGCTACTTGGAAATCCAGTCCCATAGCCTCTCGAACCACCCCTTTTTCTCTGGAGGTCGTCGGTACGAGCTCTGGTAGGCCGGTTGCGTGAGTTGAGGCTGTGGTCGTTGGGGCTGAGGTGCTGGTCTTGGACTCGGACTCGGCGGAGAGGGGGCTGCAGTTGGCTGAGATTGCACACTGCGCTGTGCCTTGCGGATATTGTCCAGAACGTTTTTGTTCGGTGAAGAAGGGGCGGCAGGTGCATTACTCGGCGGGCGCGCCGTCGTCTGCTGCCCCTTGATCTTGCCGAGCGCTTCCTGGTTGGAGCTCCTGGCCGGCGCGCTCTTCGTTGACCAGGGCGTTAATCGGAATTTGGCCTCGGCTTCCGTAATGACGGTCATCTGGCCATTGGTCGTCACGTTGACGGAGAGGTGCGAGTATTTGAGCTTCTTGTTCACGTAGGGCGGCTCCATCAGCCCGACCACACTGATCCATTTGCCGGCCCACGAGTCATCGGGTTTTCTGGATAGCGCCGCAAGCCCTTCGGACCAAATCGAGACCTTGAATATCGATCCCTGCCATAGCCCGAAATTGAGGAAGATGTATGGCTTTCCCTTGGTCGTTTTGGCCTGCCTGACCTCAACGATGCGGCCGACCACCTCCACCTTGTCACCGACGCGGCGCAGGCAAGCCTCGTAGCTTGCCCCCGACAGGACGTCGTAAGCGCCCATATACCCGGGCTTCGGCCGACCTTCCTGCGGTTTGGCACCGATCTGGACGGCACCAGCAGGAATGTTCTTCCCGGCAAGGAAGTCCTCGAGGCTAGGTGTTTTCTCGATAGGCGCCAGGCACACCGCAGCGAAATGCTGGGCATGCTTGGCCAGCGCCGGCCTGCGCATCAGTTCCGAGAAGACAGACGACGAGGACGGGTCGATGTAGTCGCTCGCCCGGAACACGATCGCGTCCATCTCAGATTGGGTTTTGTCCCAGAGCCCCGCTTCTTCATTTAGGGCCTTGAGCGCCAGCCAGAGGGCGATGAGCGAGAACCGGTCCATCGTCGGCCCAAACGGATTTTTAGACTTCCGGTCCGGGTGCTGGAAGTTGATGTGGCCGAGTTCGGCGCTGCCGAGGTCGCGAATGTCCTCGACGAACATACCATCATAGTCGATGAGCTGGATCGCGCCGGTAGTACCCGAGACCATCATGTTGCCGGTCTGGATATCGCCGTGCGCCAGACGCTCCGTTTCGAGGAATTGGGAGAGCGCCAGGAGCGAATTCGGCAGATTCGCCAGAGCGCCTTTCTTCCCGTGGTTGTCCTCTAGGAATTCGCCGAGGGTCACCCCTTGCGCCCAGGCCATCTTGACGATGGGGTAAGGAGCGCCGTCGACGCGGATGCCTTGGGGCTGAAACTGGAAGCCGAGGAAATACGGCGAATTGAGCTGCGCGAGACGGCGCGCGATCGCCTGGTAGCGTCGCTCAAGGCCCGGCGCCTCACGGTGGAAGCACCGTACTGCATATTTCTTGGGTCCGGTCTTGATCGTGTAGGTCAGGGCGAAGCCGCCGCTGATGGCCAGCGGCGTGCCCAGGCCGGTCGTGGTGACGATCCCCTTTTGCAGCTCCGGATCGGAGAGCAACTGCTGATGGGCAGTGAAGGCGTTGTTGTACTGCTCAAACGAGGGGTAGGCCATCGGGCTCCCCTCCCTGATCGAACGCTACGATGAGCAAGGTTGAGTCATCGACGCGCATGCGGCCGGCGGCCCGTTCCTCGACGACCAAAGCAATCAGATCTTCTTCCGTCGCCAGGGCGAGCAGCTTGGCTAGCCCGTCGCCGCCTGACTGTGTTTGTCGCAGCAGCCATTCCCCCAGGGCATCGGTGACGCAAACCAGGTACGGATTGGTCAGCATACCGAGCTCGAAGTGCCTTCCTCGCATCGTCCAGAAATCCGCATCGGACACGAACCCATTGTGCTCGGGAAGGGTCGCAAATAGTGTCGGGCGTTCCTTGAAGCGTTCCGGATCGGAGAATGGCCAGCTGGCCACAAGTTTGTCGCCGTCGGCTAGCACCGCGAGGCTGTCGCCGACGGCCAGGACTTCGATGGTTTGATTCCCGGGGATGTGCTGAATGCCAAGCAGCGTCGAGAAGCTGCCCCGCTCGTAGGAGGCTTGCCGAGACCAGGACATGGACTCGAAATCGTGGCGCGAAACATAGTCGGCTACGGCTCCGGCGAGCCAGTCGGGCGTTACGGCGGGATCGGCGACGAACTTATCCGCCAGGATCTGTGCCCAGACCGACGAGTTGAACGACTCGCTGGCGCCGTCGCACAGTGCCAGCGCACCGCGCGCCGCATCGAACACGCGCCGGTCTTCGTTGATGTCGCTACCGAGCGGATCCTTGGGGCAACTGCCCTCGAACAGCAGTCTCATAGAGGGCTCAGCGCAGCTGCGAAGCCCTCGTTCCGATGTCGAAGAAGTCGACGATTTCCGGCGCCTCGGCGTTGAACATGAACCCGCGCGACTCGTTACCGACCGTGTGACCCTTTTGTTGAGCGAACCCGATGAGATGTGCGGGAAGTTGGCTGGACATGCGGAAAAGCATCTTGGCGTAGGCGTCAGGCAGGCCAGATTCGCCAGCCGGGAAGCGGATGGCATCGGTACCGAGACTGCTGACGTGGATGTTGAGGATTAGCACCTCGCCATCATTAGTACGGATCTGGCCCAAGTGCGTGGCGATTTCCTCCGGGTCCCCGTCGGTCGATTCGCCGTCGGTCACGTGCAGGACCGTGGGCGGGTAGCAGTCGGGATGGGCATCGCACCAGACGACGAGCTCTTCGGCTGCTCGGGTCAGGGCCTCACGCATCGGCGTGCCGCCGCTGGCCTTGGGCTCGAACCACACGGGAAATTTGACGGAGGTCTCCAGGATGCCGCCGGCGCCGTCGTCCATCTTCCTCTTGCGGTCTTCGACGCGCACCGGGTTCTGCTCGATGGCGGAGATGGGGTTGAGGACCGTCGTACCGAGGGCACCGGAGAAGCCGTTTCCAACCTCGTTGCCGCCATAGCCGAGAACACCAATTTCGAAATAGTCGCGGACGCCTTCGGCCTTGGTGCAGCGGGTGACGAGATTCATCAGTGTCCGGTTGAGGGCATCGGCGACGAACTCGGCCTTGCTCTTACCGGATGACATCTTGTCGGACATCGAGCCGGATTGATCCACAACGAACAGGAATGCCGTCGGATTACCGCGGCTGATCTGCGCTTCATAGGTCATCGTTTCCACTCCCCCTCTAGTTTGTCGGCTACCCAGGTGGGTCGCACGAATGTCGGATGTTGTCGCTTTGCACTGTCTTTTGAGCCGATCCAGTCTCTGCAAAGCGCGAGTGGGGTCCAAATGGCATACAGTTTGCACAACGTCATAGAGCGGAAACTTTACCAGAATTGCCCTGCGCGAGCCGCATCGGAGCAGGCCTCAGCCAAAAGTAATAGCAAGATGACATGCTGCTGGCGAATCTCTTCTGCACGTGTTGCAAGCTATTGAAGCGTTAGGTAGCCCTTGGCTGCTTTGAAGTTACACGAGCAGATTACAGGTTGTCTATCTCATGCGCCCTGGCGTCGATCTCCAATGGGGCTTGGTCGTAGCCGATAGTGAAGATTTGCCGAAGGTATTCCGACAGAAAGCCGGCAATGGAGCCAGCCTGCTCGTATTGGAAGACGTGACGGAACTCGTGAGAAAGGAGTCTCACTGTTGCCCGTTCCTCGCGGATATAGATTCCATGGCCGAGCGTCAGGCCATTAAAGCGCTCGCTGAGGAACCCTGCAGCGGCGCAAGCCGCTTGTAGTGCAGGATCATCTGGTAAAGGAATACTCTGAACCAGGGAGACGCGAATAAGCTCTGGGCGCTGTACTCCGACACGTCTCCCTACGTCGAGCAGTGTTTTGTCGAGCGCCAAACCACCCTTGGCAATCACCAGCGATTGTTCCTCGGCCCACTGGGTCGCCTTCGGAAGCAGCACCGGCAAGTCGGCCATGAGATCAACTGTCACAACACCTCCCTCTCTTCCTGTGCCCCCATACTACGCGTTGGTCCATAAAGTACCGCCACGATCTGCTCTTCAAACCAACCCGCAAACTTTTCTGCCTCGCCAATTGCTGCAAGCAGTTGCTCTTCCGAAATATGCACGGTTGGAAGTAAAAATCGAGGCGAGTCCTCGCTGTCGTCCAACAAAAGACCGGCCTCCCTTTCGTTAAGGAAAAAGGGTTTTCGGAGCTTCTGAAGATCATCGTCGGAATAGCAGGTCCAGTTACTTGTAATCGACGGTGGGTGCTGCACCACGTTCCTTGCGAGGATGATTTCCTCAAGCAGCTTGAGGTCCGCCGGGCACGAGCTAAAGTCGATCCCGAACTGCTGCTCGAAGTGGGCCCCGTACCCGGCAATCTTCCCTTGCTTTTTGAAGACCTTCTTCTTCAGTTCCACATCGACTTGCCTCCCGCTTTGGTGCACCCAGGACTCGAAATAGAGGTGCAGCGACCCGGCAAGCATGGATACGCACGAGTACGCGAGCACATGTAGAGACTCGTCCGCTTCGATCCACTCAGCAAGGAAGGCCGGTTCGCCGTCTTCGCTGTACGGCGGTTCAAATGGTTCTTCTTGGTCGTCGATCTTTCGCTTCCGCTCGACGAAAGACCCGGCAGCCATCCCATAAAACTGGCGCAAGAACCGGGTACGCTCACTGAAAAAGAAAAGGACATCCACCATCGCCTCCCGCCCGATGGGGCAGCATTTGTGTCAATCAGTCGATTTTACGATGGCATAACGTCAGTGCCGACGATCATGGGCATCGGGGTGTCGTTCGATAGTATGATTTAATGCGGTTGTCACACCCCTGGAGTGAAGCTCACATGGCACCGAGGAAACCGTATTGGGTAGGAGAGCACCCTTCTACAGCAAAGCGCTGGCAAGGCTTCGAATCGGGCGCGCTACTCAACCTTGGAGCCTACGGTGAGCGCCTATTCCGCTTATATCGACGCTACGTCAAGCAGTGGAACGACATCGAGCTTGATCACTCCCGCAGCCTTGCTGAACATACTCACCGAGTCTGCGACGCAGGTGTGGTTGGCTCCAGCGAGAAATTTATCCTTCAGTTCAGCCAGGAACGCGATCATGGCTGGCTGCTAGAAATTCCCTTTGCTCGGGGGTTCAAAAAATATTATCCGGGCGGGTCGACTGGCCTTAATTCCTTGCGTTCAGTAGCTGACATCAAGCACTCCCTCATTCACTGGCGCGGCAATGGCCGTGAACAATTTGATCAGTGGCTTGTGCGGGAAGAGTCAGAAAATCAGGCTAAGGGCGAGTGGACGGAGTACAAGGCATAGCCATCGCCCCCTCTTCCCGGCCAGCCGAGGCGCTAGGAATTTATGGCCCCTTCCTTCTCGCCTGCTTTCCGAGAAGTGCGCCTTTTTTACTAGAGGACGGAGGATATACGGTCACTCGGCCAGAATTCCAGTGCAACGACCGTTGACCGACTGCCTGCGGCCGTTGGTAGCCACCTCTTAGTAGGCTGATTGTTCCGGAGTCCACTCGACGTCGGCAGCGGCATTAATGGTCAGAGCTGGCCTAAGGAATGGAAAATTCCACTAGCTTTTATTGATTTCCGTCTTCAGCCCTGTGACGACGAATGGCTGGCAACGATCGAAACCGTGTTCGCCATGAGCCGGCAACGCATCGCTTCATGGAACGTCTGGTTGAAAAAAGGCGTGAGGGGCCGCCGCTCAAAGCGCTCATGCTCCTTGATGACCTCATCGTGATCGGCGCCACCGAGATGGAGATGATAGTGGAGGTAACCATATAGCCGCGGGGTAGTCTCGACCTGCAGGCCCAATCGGTCTCTGGCGTAGTTCCTGGCCAGTTTCTCATCGGTCATCACTGCAATGCTTCGGATGCGATAGGCCGTCGCAATACACGAAAGCTCGCCTGAACTGAGCCGACCAGGCGCTTTGGAGGAAATCGCAAGCAGGTCATCCAAGCTGCATTCCTGGACGGGGAAGCGGCCTGCGGCGCGCTCGTTGCGCAGCCGCGTCATAAGGGTTTGTTGTTCTGTCGTGATGTTGGAGCGAGGTTTTTGCAAGCACTCGTACAGCACAACAGGCGTCACACAAAAGTGAAGTTTGGCCTGGATAGCTGCCTGGTTGATTCGTAAGGAGGACAGCATGTTCCAGATGGCGCAGGTATCGACGACTGAGACAGACGCAAAACGGGCCGGGTCATAGCTCATTGACGATGCTCCGGCCGTAAAGAATGGAGATTTCGCGTGTCTCCCTGTGGTCAGCAAGCAAGGCCTCGCCCAAGCGGCCGGCCGAGATCAGGCCCCGCTGATGCGCCTCGAAGCAAAGGCCGACGTAGTAGTCTGACAAGCCTCGTTCGAGTAGTTGCTTGCGCCTGTTGACCTGCACTTCAGTGAGGTAGTCCGGCGCTTCTGGATCAACCTTGTCAGCCATGGGAACCCGTACCGAACGAATCAGTTTGGCAGTATCCTGGTTGATACGCTGTGCGGTCAGAAGCGCGAATGATAGGGCTTCCGTGCTGACCTTCAGTGCCTGCGCCCAGTGCACCGCCTGCTGTGTGTCCCAGCGATGAACGTTTGGCAGATGCTCCGGAGGCATCAAGTAGCAGGAGGCGAATCGGTTTGCCCGAAGTTCTTTCAGGTCCTGTTGGTCATATCTTGAGCTGCCACGCAGGTAGGACACGCTGGCTGCGTCGGACGAGTCAAAAATGGCATGAGCTGCCTCGTGGCTGACAGAGAAACGTTGCCTGTAAATATCATCGTCATAATTCACCAGGATGCAATGCCCGGCGATTGGGTGCTCAATGTACAGGCCTGAAATCTCGGAGGTCGCTAGCCGACGCCGAAAGATGTGAAGCCCTATCCGGCGGAAATCTGCATAGACGTCCAAAGGGATCTGGGCTCCGTGATGGCCTAATGCTTGTCGCAGTGCTGCTGCGGCCTTCGGCCCTTGGATTTTGTGGAGGTCGTTGGGGGAAGGCTCAAAAGCGAATGGCGTGTGCTGAAAGCCCATCTCCTTTTGGAGCGTGGCCTCGATCTCACATAGAAACAAGAACTCCTGAATAGCCCGCCGGTCGTTGGGCGTGAAGGTCTCACCGTGCCTGCGGTAGAGGATGTCGGTCTGCTTGAACGGCTCAGGTCGTGATGGGTCTATGAAATCCCGAAAATCCCTGGCGTAGTAGTTGGCCAGGATCAGCAATTCATCACCGGAAGGCGCTTCCGATCCGTTCTCGAGGATGGCTAATCGCTCAGGCGCAATGCCTGTATCCGCACTGACAGTCTCGACTGATAAGGCTTGTAGGTTTCTTGCCTGTGCCAGGCGAGAAGCGATGAGCTTCGGATTAATGCTGCTCATGGCAGGCCAAAGAACTTAGCGATAAGGAAGCGCACGATAATGACATCGTGAAGTCTCTGCTGCAACAGATGCGGAGCGGCATCCCTCCGAACCATTGTCCATCAATACCTGCAAGGCTATAGTTCCCAATCCACCGCTAGGTTCCCGTTCGGCCGCAGTAACGCGAACGGGACCCATGCTTGCGTCACTGAGATTTACCTTCGCCGACTTCCCTGATCAGCGCGCCCACTGCCCGATCCAGCGCGTCAATTCGCTCTCGGCGGATATCTTCGGGGGTGTCGCCCGCCTTGTCGAGTTCCGCCTTCGCATCGTTGATCGCCTGCTTCAACATAATCAGCCGCGGGTTGCCGAGTTCGCCCTGGAGCACCCGGCGGGTCATCCAGCGGTGCATCTCGTATGCCGCGCGATCCTGGTCAGGAACCTGGCGCTCACTTTCCCAGCGCTCTGCTGCGCGAATCACATGTTTGTTCGCGGCGACGCGGAACAACTGCCGATGAAGACGTGGCTGGTTAGTTTGGCGGTCGATCGCGTATGACGCGATGAGCGCAGTTTGTCCGTCATCGGCGATCGCCAGTCCCGCGTAATTTGCGTCGGAAACCACGTCGATCGGCGTTACTTCGTCCTCTGCGACGACGACGACCATTTGTGGAATCCGATTGACCTCGTTGATGACTTCGTAGACGAAGAGTCGCCACCGGGCATCCGGCATTGGCTGGACGCCTGTTTCCCAGAGGCCAATGGTGCGAGGACCCACGTCGAGCAGCTTGGCAACCTTTGCCGAATCCCACCCGAGCGTGGTCCGCCACCTGTATACTTGCATGCCCCGCTCGCTGGCGGGCAATGTTTTCTGGTGTTCCATTTCCGAACTCTCATTCAATTTCTGTTGCGGAAATTGAATGCTATCACAGCAATTTTATAAATTGTTGGAAAATTCCGTAGCGCCCGGAAATTGGCTTCTGGCCGTGCGGCCTCACGTGCGACAGGAGCCCGCGGCTCTGCCGCCGCTTACGTTGCCGAGACGGTCTTCTGGCAATCCATGCAATAGATGTTGCCGCCGAATTTCGGCTTGTTGAACCAGCAGAACTTCGCCACGTTGTAGCCCACGGACGCGCCGCAGGCATGGCAAATCAGCTTCTGCTTGGGCTTTTCCTCGGCGGCGGCCGGCTTTGCGCTCTCGGGCGCCGGCGCCTCCACAGCGGCTTCGGCTTTGGGTGCCGCTGAAACGGGCCCTGGTTTCGCCGCCGGCGGTACGGGAGTCTCCTTCGGCAGCCCGAATTTTGCCGTCCAATCGAAGGCAATCGGCTTGTGTAGCCGCGCGATCTCCCGCGCCAAGGCTTCGAGGGTGTCCTGCCCGATGATCTTCGCCATCAGCAGCGGGTTGTTGTTCTGGTCAATCGACTTGTCGATGTATTTGAAGACCTGATCATTCTTGATGATGGCCTCCAAACCATCGATTTTCGCCTTCGGCCGGCTGATGCGGGCACCCTTCGAGACGAGGACGAGGCTCTTCAGGTCGGGTTTGATGGTGAAACCAAGCCGGGTCGGCAGCTTGACTGTGCCGGAGTCGAAGAGCTTTCTGAGAATCAGGATGTGCTTGGCATTCTGCTCGATGGGGGATGGCACGCCGTAGGGTTTGCTCCCAAAGAAGGCAGCAAATTCGCCGTGCTCGTTGATGGCGATCCCCTCCGAGAAGTGCTTGCTCTCGCAGACCCAGATCTCCATGAAACGGTTGATGAGCAGGTGGTCGATTTGGGCGACCAGGCCGCTGACCTCGATTCTCAGGTCGTGGATGACCATCCAATTCTTGGACTCACCCCAATGGACCCGCATCTCGTAGGCAGCTTCCTCCTCGCCGCGGATGCCGGCCTGGATGTTACGAATTTCCTGTTCGATACGCTTCCTGGTGTCGGTGCCGCAGTCGGGGCGGGACAGTAGGGCTTGCAGCGTCTGAATTGGGGGCTTCTTGTCGTCGGCTTCTTTGATGATCATCGATGGGGTGAAGGGCGTCGCAGAGGCTTGAAAGGGTAGCACGCCAGTACTGCTGATCCAATGCCAATCGAATGGACTGTCAGGGGCGAGAGCACTCGGCAACGTTACCCGTGGCCATACCATGGTTGCAACATGTCGATGATCGCCCCTGAAACGTCACCAAGACCACTATCAAAGATTCTCTTCAAAAGCAGGGGATGCTACCGGGCACTTGGGAAGTGTCGGTGACGCTGATTAGAACTCCGGCAGGTTCCCCAAGTTGTCCCGCTTGGTACTGTTTCTGTCGGTCGTCAGGTAAATCTCTTCAATGAGGTGGACTGGAGCACCAAGCTTCCACTTGCCTTCAGGGGTTTTCGTCCTAGTTTGGAACGTTGCTTTACCGAGTCGGATGAGGTCTGCCACGAACGCACGCGAAACCGTTCGGTTTGTCCCGATTTTTTCCGGTTTTTCTTCGTTCACGCGCACATATTCAATGTGGCTGCGATCTTCGTTGTACCTGACTGCTGTGATGCAAAAATCTGCCATGGTCATTTCCTTTGAGGTTGGGAATTGCCTTGGTCATAATGGGGTGTCATCTACAGTTTTCAAGGGGGGCGTTCATCCCGACTTGCTCCACGCTTGAACTTCCTTGGTCCCCCGGTGACAGGCGCAAGCTTCACCATGTGCTGCCGCCACGAGTTCATGCAGGATGCCGCACTCCGAGGCGCTATGAGGGGCCGAACACTGACCGCGTAAGGCAACCAGTTGGCGTTCCAGGGCCTGCATGCTGGCCAGACGGGCTCTAACCTTGGCAAGTTGCGCGTCAATGAGCAGGTCGATTTCCCCGCAATCAGATTGCGGACTGTCGACGAAGGACAGCAAACGCTGCACGTCAGCCAAGGGAATGTCGAGCGCCCGGCAATGGCGAATGAAAGCGAGGCGTTCCAAATGGGCTTGGGTGTAGGTGCGGTAGCCGTTGTCGCTGCGCGTTGGAGCGCTCAGTAACTGTGCCTTCTCGTAGTAGCGGATGGTTTCGACATCCACCCCGGTCGCCTTGGATAGTTCACCAATACGCATCTCGGTCTCCTGCTTGAAACATGTCTGTATTCTAGGCTTGACCCTGTAGCCACTCCAGGGATTTTAATGGGGGTATCAATACTGGCAACTTGCCACGGGAGACTGCAGATGTCTGCTCAACACGAAGCAAAAAACTTGAACGCGCATCCTGATGAACACAGCTGCGGCTGTAACCACGCCTGCAATGCCTCTGCCAAGCCAGCGGACGGTTCTGGTCCGCAGCAAAGGGCCGCTTTAGGGCAACTTCTTCTACGGGTTCCTGCGATGGACTGCCCGACGGAAGAAGCGCAAATTCGTCGTGCGCTGGAGCAATTTCCCGCTATCCGTCGCTTGTCGTTTGACCTGGCGGCTCGAACCCTGAGCCTCGATGTGCCGACGGATGCATGGTCGGATATTCAAGCAGCCCTCAAGAAGGCCGGTTTCGATTCGGAACTCCCTACGGAAGAACCAAGCGTTGATTCGGCGGCACAGAGCCGTAATCAGTTTGTGCAACCCATCGCGGCTCTCCTGGTCGCCATTGTTGCCGAGGCGGTCGCTTACGTTGCTCCCGAAACCCTTGTCTGGAAGCTGCTGGGTATGGGCATTGCGGGAGTAGCCATCGCGTTGTCGGGGCTTTCCGTCTTCAAGAAGGGACTGGCGGCTATCCTGCGTGGGCAGCTCAATATCAACGCACTGATGTCGGTCGCCGTGGCAGGTGCCTTCGTGATTGGCGAATGGCCGGAAGCGGCGATGGTGATGGCGCTTTACGCGATTGCCGAACTCATTGAAGCCCGTGCAGTGGACCGCGCTCGCAACGCTATCAAGAGCCTCCTCGAGTTATCGCCACAGCAGACTGAGGTGCGTCAACCAAATGGCTCGTGGCTTCAAATTCTGGCCAAGGAAATCCAGGTGGGCCAGATAGTCCGTGTCCGTCCTGGTGAGCGTTTTGCACTGGACGGCAAAGTTACCTTAGGCAACAGCGCGGTCGACCAGTCCCCGGTGACCGGCGAAAGTATGCCTATTGAGAAGGGACCGGGCGACGAGGTATTTGCTGGCACCATCAATCAAAGCAGCGCATTGGAGTTTGAGGTGACGGCCCCGGCGAGCGATACCGTGCTGGCCCGCATCATTCATGCCGTTGAGGAAGCCCAGGGTTCGCGCGCACCCACGCAGCGGTTTGTTGACCGTTTTGCTGCCATCTACACGCCTGGCGTCTTTGTCCTGGCCGTAGGCGTCGCACTTGTCGGTCCCTTGGCGTTGGGTTGGACCTGGATGGCCAGCCTCTACAAGGCACTGGTCATGCTGGTCATTGCCTGTCCTTGCGCCCTCGTCATTTCGACCCCGGTTACGGTGGTCAGCGGCTTGGCTGCTGCGGCGCGACGCGGCATTCTGATTAAGGGTGGCGCGTACCTGGAGGAGGCCCGGAAACTCAAGGCGGTGGCGCTGGATAAGACTGGCACGGTTACTGAAGGTCGCCCCAAACTCGTCGCTCAAGTCATTCTCTCCAAGGCTCTCCCCGAACCCGATGTCTTGCGCATTGCGTTCGCCTTGGCCGGACGCTCTGACCATCCGGTGTCCAAGGCTGTGGCCACTGGGCTGGCACTGCCCGAGCAAATGGACGTGCAAGACTTTGGCGCTGAGGCTGGGCGTGGTGTCTTTGGGACGATCGCCGGACACGATTACGTGCTGGGTAACCATCGCTGGATTCATGACCGAGATCAGTGTTCTCCGGAACTTGAAGCGCTCCTGTTCGAGCATGAGCGTCAGGGACGTACCGTCGCCATATTGGCCAACCGGGAAACAGTCTTGGTCATGTTCGCTGTTGCAGACACCATCAAGGCGAGTTCTCAGGAAGCCATCGGGGAGATGCTGAAGCTCGGCGTGACCCCTGTCATGCTGACCGGAGATAACCCCGCCACTGCATCCAGCATTGCCGCCCAGGCTGGCATCCAAGATGTGCGCGCGAATCTGTTGCCAGAAGAAAAGCTGGATGCCATCCGTGCGCTGGCCAGCGTCGGCGACCCCGTCGCCATGGTGGGGGACGGTATCAACGATGCGCCTGCACTTGCAACGGCGGATATCGGTTTTGCGATGGGCAGCGCTGGCACCCATACCGCCATGGAGGCGGCCGACGTGGTTATCATGAACGACGATCTGCGGCGTGTGCCGGAGACTATCCGCCTGTCCATGCAAACGCATTCCGTGCTCTGGCAGAACATCACCCTGGCCCTGGGCATCAAATTCGTTTTCCTGCTGCTGGCCCTCTTCGATCACGCCACGATGTGGATGGCGGTATTTGCCGACATGGGGGCCAGCTTGCTGGTGGTGTTCAACGGGCTGCGGCTGTTACGAGATCGCAAACCCTGACGTAGTCGCGGGGGCCGAACCTAAGCTGAAGTTGGCGCCAGTCAGAAGCTGGCGTTCAACGTCAGAACTAGGCTTCATAACTTCTAGTCGCGCTCAAACCTTGTGGCTTGGATGGAGTGCATCGTAGCGAACGAGAAAGGCTCGCCCAGCACTGCGATGCCGATTTCGAGATCCTTCAGTCCTTCATTCTTGAAGTTCATCTCCGGTACAAACCCATACTGCTTGTGCGGAACCCACGTGACGTCGGTGATTTCAATGGCTGTCCCCCATTCGTGGAGCGCTGGCCAAGAAGTCGTTTTGTAGTTTCCGCCAACGAGATAGACTGGACCACCTCGTGCGAGCTGGTATCGCCCCGTGGAAAGGTCGGCTGCATGTGAGGCAACGCAGATAGATGCGTGAAGATGGTGCATCGCGGCAAGGAGGGCTTTATGGGGCCGGTCAGCTAGCTTCTCTGGGTCGGCCAAGCCGTGCATAAGATCGTTGCGGAGCGAATTGATCAATTTCCAATCTGCTTTCCGGCCCGCTTCAGCCGATTCCGGGTCGATGCTATCCAAAACGAACGCGCGAACACCGACTAGAGATGTTCTCTTTCTTGTGAACTGATGTCCGCATGACTCACAGGAGCCTTTCACCTCTTCCGTACCTGGCGGTAGCCCTGCCGCTTTAGCAAGCGGTGGCTCCATCGATTCAAGGCCAATGTAGGCTTCCTGGAATGCGGTAGTGTCGTCCAGGTTTCCAATCGCCTCTCGATATTGCAGAGCGGCCCTTCGAAGTCTATGCCCAGATTCCAAGCCATCCCAGTGTGCCAGGAGGTGTTTTGCCTTTGCAACGGTTTCTGGCGTAATTGGCTTACTCCAATGCTTCAGCGGCAGTCGCTTGAACATCAGGAATTCGCATTCATCGACCTTCTCCGCTCCTAAGCGTGCCACTTGTAGCGGCTCAGTAGCCTGGAATGTCGATCCGTGTACCAGCGCGATCGCTGAGAGGAAATCCTCTAGTAGCGAGAGACCTCGTCGGGCAGCGGCGACAAGGTCGAAGTTAGGCTCAGCCTCAAATTCAATTGCCAAGATAGATCCACCGGTTTGAAGCTGCACGGCGGTTTCTGATTGAGCACTTCGGATAGAGATATTGCACGGCGTTTTCTGGATTGACAGTCCCTTCAGGGTTTGCGCCACCATATCCACTGATAGAGGCTGATACCCAAGTACGCGATAAAGGCACGTACTCGTGGAGCGAGCCTTCTGCTTGCCGGGTTTCTGAGCGGACTTCTTATGAGAATTTTTATTGGACATCACGTGAACTCCATCGAATTTTTTGCCTGCGACCCTGCAAGACACCAACCTTAGTTCTCTAACACGATTATTTATTTCAGTGATTGAAATAACTCTCTCATGTCCTTGAACTCACCACCAACCCGATCAAGGGAGAATTGATACATCAATGAATTCTCCGCGAACTTCTGGCGCTCGACATCCATTTCGACGGTATTTCCGTCAACCGCGGCCTGAGAGGGGACATGGTACTTAAGGCTGACGGGTGGCGACTGCCAAGAAGAATTTCCCTTCAAATGCCCTGGCGAAGAAGTGTTCAACTGAAGAGGAGGGGATTGATCGGCACTGGCGGCCTCGGTGATTTCAATATCCATCGCCTTGTAGCCTGGCGTGTCAGCGTTGGCGATATTGGACGCAAGAATCTGCTGCCTATAGGCCCTTATTCCGAGCATTTTCTGTTGAAAATCCCCATTTTTCTTGTTTGAACCGTTCTCGTTCGCTGGTAAATGAGATGAATGGGTAGTGCCAAGAATCAATTTTCCGGCGGGGTCGAAATTGTCACTTGAGGCAGTATTGGCAGCCGCCGAACGTGAGACGGCGTTTTCAAGGATGCTTGAAAATGCCGTTGAGCTTGGAATTTCACCTGTCCCGGACACACGAGGCGCAGTAATTCCGGTAAGTTCCACCTGTCTCGCCGGGAACAGCGATGAAGGCTCAGGCATAGGAACTCGTTGGATGAAGTACGGCGGTGGTGGCGATCGGCCGTGGAAACGCATCGCCCACGCTGTGCACTGCAGGCCTTGCCTCGGCTGTCAGCGAACGAATGGGCGGTGCAGTGACCATCGTCTAATTCAGGATGAAACGAACACTCTGGCCGGACATGTCGCCGAGTTTGACCAAGGCGACAGCTTTTGTGCCGGCTTGGATCTTGAAGGTCCCCTGGGCACGCAACTGGTTACCTCCGGCTGGCAGCAATTTGACTTCGATCTTGTCTGATGCGGACAGGAGCGTTACGGTAGCTGACGCATTCCGGGTGTCGACAGGCTGATTGTGATCAGTCACGTAGAGGGTGAGGGAATCAACCTTCGCCACCAGCTCGTAGTTGATGTCTTTGACGACCGATACGACGCCATCGTGCTGGGGTTTGGCATCATGGGTATGCGCCTGGCCCGGCTTTTCGTTGTGGGCATGGCCCTTATGATCGTCCGCAGCGGATGCCAGATTGACGAAGCAAGCGAATAGAAAAGCGGAAAGTACCGTGGAAGGTTTCATGGGAGCTCCATGTCAGTTGGTAAATTGGTTAATGAAAATTAGGGTTGCCGCCGTGCTCGGATGTGCTGTCGGCGGTGGTGCAGCCTTGCGGTTGGTGCGCACAGGGTTTGGTTTCGCATTGCAGCGTCATGTGGACTACCTTGAAGCGGTTGGCCAACACCGTCTGTAAGGCGGGCATCAAAGCGTCTTCGGTGGAGTAAGTCGGGTCATAGACCACATGCGCGGTCAGGCTGGTCTTGCCGGTCGTCAGCGCCCAGACGTGCAGGTCATGGATGCCAAGGACGCCTGGCACAGCCAGCATGGCCTGTTCCACCTCTCCTAAGTCGATGCCCTCGGGCACGCCTTCGAGCAGGATATTCAGACTGTCCTTCAGCAAGATCCAGGTGCGTGGCAAAACCCAGAGGCCAATGGCGACAGCCACAAGCGGATCTACCCAGGACCAGCCGGTTAGCTGAATCACCACCGCGCCCACGATCACGCCAATCGACCCCAGAAGGTCGCTCCACACTTCGAGATAGGCACCCTTTACGTTGAGGCTATCTGTCTGTCCCCCGCTCAGCAGGCGGATGCTGATCAGATTGACGATGAGGCCGATACTGGCGATCACGAGCATCCCAACCGAATGGATTTCGGGCGGGGAGGTGAATCGCCGGTAAGCCTCAACCAGGATGTAGAGCGCCACGGCAAACAGCAGCATGGCATTGAAGGCAGCCGCCAGAATCTCAAAGCGGTGGTAGCCATAGGTTCGTCGGCGATCGGCCGGGCGCCGGGCAATGCGGATGGCCGCCAATGCGATGGCGAGCGCGGCAGCATCGGTCAACATGTGCGCGGCATCCGAGATGAGAGCTAAGCTTCCGGTCAGTACGCCGCCAATGACTTCGGCAACCAGGAAACTGCCGGTCAGCGCCAGGGCAAAGCGCAGGGCACGCTCGTTTTCGGTGCTCGGGAGCGCGTGGGTGTGGCTCGCACTCATGCGGCCCCTCCTTGATCATCGTGGCGTCGCTTCCATTTCTGCTTCGTCATCTGGAGACGACGCCGAAGGTTTTCCGAAAATTTGGGTGCCTTGCCGCGCCTACCTTCCCGCCAGCAAACCCATCCGTAAAGTGCCAGAAGGGTGAGCATCATCCCTAAGGTGACCATGAGTAGTCGAAACTCAAGGTGGCTGTGGATCATGTGCTTAAGCATGAAATGTCGGCACCAAGCTCATGGCTGCTGCGCCTTGCCGCAATTCGGACAAAACTTCGTCCCCGGGGCGAGGTTCGCATTGCAGGCCGCACAATTGCCGGGAACCAAGGCTGTGCCGCATTGGGCGCAGTAGCGACCCCCAGGGGTGGTCGCGGAGCCGCACTTCGGGCATGAGAGGCTACCAGCAGCGCTATTGGTGGGTGGCGCTGAATTTGAGGGATAACTGTTCCCCCAGCCATGATGGCCGCTGTTCCGGTCACCGCCATGATGACCTCCGCCATGCGAACCAGCGGCTCCTCGCAAGAGTTTTTCAAAGAATCCCATATCAACCTCCGTAGGTGAGTGGATTAAAGTGTGACCGACAGCTTTTGCCGCATCTGGCGCCATACCACCGGTCACACCTGGAAAACGCTATGCCTCGCTCGGCCCGGGCACTGGGTCGGTGGTGAAGTCTTCCTCATCGGCATCCTTGCCGTGGGCGAGGCGATAGAGAATGGGCAAGACGAGCAAGGTGAGCGCAGTCGAAGACAGGATCCCGCCGATCACCACCGTCGCCAGCGGCCGCTGGACTTCGGCACCGGTGCCGGTCGCGATGGCCATCGGTACGAAACCGAGAGAGGCCACCAACGCTGTCATCAATACCGGTCGCAGGCGGGTGAGCGCGCCTTCCCGGATGGCGGCATCGAGCGGCCGGCCTTCCTCACGCAGGTTGCGGATGAAAGAGATCATGACCAAGCCGTTCAACACCGCGACGCCCGAGAGGGCGATAAAGCCAACTGCCGCGGAGATCGACAATGGAATACCTCGCAGCCATAGTGCGATAAAGCCGCCAGTCAGCGCGAAGGGAATGCCGCTGAAGACGAGTAAGCCGTCCTTGACGTTACCGAACATGGCGAAAAGCAGCGTGAAGACCAGCAATAGCGCGACGGGAACAACGATCTGCAGCCGCCGGGTGGCCGACTCCAACTGCTCGAACGTCCCGCCCCAGGCAGTCCAATAGCCGGCAGGCGCCTTCACCTCCTCCAAACGACGCTGCGCCTCCGCCACGAAGGAGCCGATATCGCGGCCTCGCACATTGGCGCTGACTACAACCCGGCGCTTGCCGTTTTCGCGACTAACCTGGTTCGGTCCGGGGGCCAGTTGGAGGCTGGCAACCTCGCCCAAGGGAATGTAGGTCGTGCGGCCCTCGCTTTTTCCGTTCGTACGCGGCAACGCGATCGGCAGGCGTTGTAAGGCATCGAGATCGGCACGCAAGGTTTCGGGCAAACGCACCACGATGTCGAAACGACGGTCGCCTTCGAACATCGTGCCCGCCTCCCGTCCCCCGATCGCCGTGGAGATGGTTTCCTGCACATCGCCGACGTTGAGGCCGTAACGGGCGGTCTTGTCACGATCGATGTCCACCGTGAGCATGGGCAGACCCGTGGTTTGCTCGATCTTGACTTCTGAAGCGCCGGGGATCTTTTCCAGGATGGCGGCGATGCGAGCTGCAGTGTCGTTCATGACATTCATGTCATCGCCAAAGACCTTCACCGCCACGTCGCTGCGCACGCCGGAGATCAATTCGTTGAAGCGCAGCTGGATAGGCTGGGAGAACTCGTAATTGTTGCCCGGCAAACTGCCAACCACTTCCTGCACAGCGGCCAGCAACTCGTCCCGGGATTTCTTGGGCTCCGGCCATTGATCCTGCGGCTTCAGCATGATGTAGCCGTCGGAGATATTCGGCGGCATCGGATCGGAGGCAATTTCGGCGGTCCCGGTGCGAGCAAAGACGCGATCGATTTCCGGGAAATCCGTCTTCAGCCGTTTTTCCAGTTGCTGCTGCATCGTGATCGACTGCGACAGACTGGTGCCAGGGATGCGCAGGGCCTGGATAGCGAAATCCCCTTCGTTCAGGCTGGGAACGAATTCACTCCCCATGCGCGTCGCCAACAAACCGGACAAAAGGATCATGACAGTCGCGAAGACGAGTACGACCGGCTGGTTGGACATGACACGATCCAGCGTGGGTTCGTACCAGCGCTTGGCAGCCAACATCAGCCTGTTCTCCTTCTCGGCAACCGGGGCACTCATGAAGAGCGCAACGGCTGCTGGAATGAAGGTCACCGACAGGATCATGGCGCCAACCAGGGCCGTCACGACGGTAAAGGCCATCGGATGGAACATCTTTCCTTCCACACCGGTCAGGGCGAAGATGGGCAGATAGACAATCATGATGATGAGTTGGCCGAAGAGCAGTGCCCGGCGTGCCTCCTGCGAGGCGGCGAAGACTTCGTGGAAGCGTTCTGTCCGGGTTAGTGCCCGCCCATGGTGGGCTTGGGCGTGGGCCAGACGGCGCACGCAGTTCTCGACGATGACGACCGCGCCGTCGATGATGATCCCGAAGTCGAGGGCGCCCAGGCTCATCAGGTTGGCGCTGACCTGGTAGGTCACCATGCCGGTGAAGGTGAACAGCATGGAGAGGGGAATCACCATGGCAGTGATGACCGCCGCCCGTAGATTGCCCAGGAACAAGAAGAGAATGGCGATGACCAGGATCGCTCCTTCGAGGAGGTTCTTCTTGACCGTGTTGATGGCCTTATCCACCAGTACGGTCCGGTCGTAGACCGTCACAGCATGAATGCCCTCCGGCAGGCTGCGGTTGATCTCGACCATCTTCGCGTCAACTGCCCGGGAGACGGTTCGGCTGTTCTGGCCGATCAACATGAAGACGGTCCCCAGCACCACCTCGCGGCCATTGTCGGTGGCAGCGCCGGTACGCAATTCGCGGCCGATGCTGACTTCCGCTACGTCGCGGATACGGATGGGTACGCCCTGGACATTGCCGAGAATGACATTACGGATATCTTCCATTGAATGCACCTGGCCTGGGGCGCGAACCAGGTATTGCTCACCGCGCTTCTCGATGTAGCCGGCACCGACATTGTTGTTGTTGCGGTCGATGGCGGTCACCAGCTCCTGCAAGGTCAGGCCATAGGACGCGAGCTTTTCCGGGCTGGGCGCCACTTGGTATTCCTTGGCGTAGCCGCCGATGGAATTGATCTCGGTGACCCCGGGTACATTGCGCAACTGGGGCTTGATGATCCAGTCCTGGATTTCGCGCAGATCGGTCGGCGTGTAGGGCGTGCCGTCGGGCTTCTTGGCGCCTTCCTTGGCTTCGACGGTCCACAAGTAGATTTCCCCAAGTCCGGTCGAGATCGGCCCCATCGCTGGAGCAATTCCGGCCGGCAGCTTTTCACGGGCCTCCTGGATGCGCTGATTGACGAGTTGGCGGGCAAAGTAGATGTCCGTGCCGTCCTTGAAAATCACCGTCACCTGGGAGAGCCCGTAGCGTGAGAGCGAGCGGGTCTGTTCCAGATTCGGGAGACCCGCCATCACCGTTTCTACGGGATAGGTGACCCGCTGCTCCACCTCGAGTGGGGAATAGCCGGGCGCAGCGGTGTTGATCTGGACCTGGACATTGGTGATGTCCGGCACAGCATCGATGGGCAGGCGCTGGTAGTTGTAAATGCCCAGCCCGGCCATACCGATGACGGTGAGCAGTACCAGCCAGCGATGCTCGATGGCCAGACGGATAATGCGTTCAAACATAATCGGCTCCCTCGCTTAGTGGCTGTGCTCGGCACTGCCCTTGCCCAGCTCCGACTTGACGACGAAGCTTCCCGCGGCTGCGTAGGACATGCCCGGTTTCAGGCCACGGGCCACTTCGACGATCTTTCCGTCGGATCGCCCCAGAGTGACCGGTTGAGCGACAAAGCCGCCGGGTACTCGGGTGAAGATCACGGGCTTGTCATTGACGGTCTGGATGGCATCGGCTGCTACGGCGACCGGGACATCTGCTTCGCCCGACTGCACCTCAACGTTGACGAAGAGTCCGGGGCGCCATGCCATCTGCGGATTGGGAAGCGTCACTCGCGCTCGGGCAGTACGGGTTTCCTGGCCAAGGAGCGCGCCGACATAGGAGACCTTGCCTTCCGCCTTCGAGTCGAAGGCAGTGGCCTTCACGATGGCCGGTTCGCCGACCCTGACCGTGTTCAAATCCTTGGCGGGTACGATGATCTCGGCCCAGACCGAGGACAGGTCGGAGACGGTGAAGATGCTGGCGTCCTCTTTCACGGCCTCGCCCAGGGCTATATGTTTTTCCACCACCATGCCGTCGAATGGAGCCCGGATTTCATAGCGGTTGAGGGCTCCCGTCGCTTGCGGGGAAGCGCCGAGGGCAACGAGTTTTTGCTGGGCGTTAGCCATGGCGATTTCGGCTTCCTGCAGGACCTGCTTCGCTTGGAGGTAGTCCTGCTCGGCGGAAATCTTTTCCTCCCAGAGCCTCTTTTCGCGTTCATAAGTCGACTTCGCGAGGGCAAGGCGCTTCTGGGCAGAAAGCAATTCACTGCGCTGTTCAGACAGACCCGTGCTGGCAATCACAGCCAGAATCTGGCCCTTCTTCACCGTTTGCCCCAGGTTGGCCGGAACGCTTTCCACCACGCCGGCCAGCCGAGGGACGACGTGGGCCGTCCGATCTTCATTGAAGCGAATCTCTCCCGGCAACTGCACGGCGGTTCGAATTCGGGCCGGCGCTGCTTTCTGAATGGTGATAGCGGCGGCCTGAACCTGCGCATCACTCAGTTCCACCTTGCCTTCCTCCTGGGCAAAGGTGAAGAGATAGGGGGCATTTGCCATCCGCGCCGCGACGGTCGCGTCGAAGACATGGGGCTCCTCAATCGCCACGACGCTCTTCAGATAGTCCTTTTCCACGGCGAAGGCGATTTCCTGCTTGTCCCCACTGGGCCGAGCAAGCGAAACGGAAACCTTGGCGGTGCTGGGCGATACCGGCTTGCCCTGCTGGAAGAGCCAGACCCGGAAGCGGGGTTCGCCGCCTTCTTCTGCCAGCAGGATTTCGAGGCCGAAGCCGTCTTCGGCAAAAAGCTTCCCGCCGTGAGGGCCGGTTTGTGGCCCCTCTTCATGATGTTCGGCATCGCCGTGCTCCTTGGCGTGTTCATGGCCATCGGTTGCTTGCCCGCCATGGTGCTCGGTATCGGCGTGTCCCTTTGACTCGGCATGGCTGCCGTGGCCATGGCCGTCGCCGGCGGGTTGGGATGTCCCCGTGCCGAGGATCGCGGCGCTGATCGCCAAACCTGCGACCAGGATGATGGCGATGGCGATGCTCTGCTTCTTGTTGAGTTGGGAGCGGAGTTTGTTCAAATTTGTTTTCATGATGAATTCCTAGAGTTGTCCACCGCCGATTGGGGATGACGCAGCTACGGCGCCAAGCACGCGGTCGATGTCGGCCGCTGCCCGATGGGCGTCAGCCAGCGCTCGCAGGTATTGGGACCGTGCCTGGAAAAAGGTGCGCTGTGCATCCAGCACCTCTAGGAAGCTGAATTTGCCCAGCTCGTACCCCTTGCTGGCTGCCTCATAGGCACTCTGGGCGCCCGGCAGAATTTCCTTCTGCAAGGTCCCGACTTCCAGGCTGAGCGCCTTGAGCCGTTCGTGGGCCTGGGCGATTTCGGTGGAGAGGCGGACTTCCGTCGCGGCCAGTTCGTCCCGTGCCTTGTCGGCACGGCGCAAGGCTTCCAGCAGATTGCCCTGGTTACGATCAAACAGTGGGAGTGGAATCGACAAGCCCACAACGGCTTGGTCACGCCCCAACTCTTCGGCACGTTTGGCGCCTAGACTCACCGTTACGTTAGGTATCCGGCGCGTCCGCTCGACCTCCGCTAGCGCAGAGCGGCGATCGACTTCGAGGCGAGCACGAGCGAGGGCGGGGGACGCCGCCAGACGATTGGTAATCTCTTCCGACGTTGGTACGGCAGGCAATGTCTCGGCTCGTCCATCGGCCCGCTCAAAACGCGGTGACGGATTACCCCAGGTCGCGGCCAGGCGTTTGCGTGCGCTCGCCAATTCCGCTTGTGCCTGATTGAACTCCACCCGAACGGATCCTTCCGCCACCCGGGCTTTGGTTTCCTCCACCGGCGAAACCTTGCCTGCCATGACACGTCGTGACGCAGCCTGGGTCGCACGCTGGGCGAGGTCAAGCAACGCTTCGGCCAGCCGGACGCGCTCTTGCGCGACAAGCACGTCGAAGAAGGCTGCCACGGTCGCCGCACGGATTTCCAGGCGTTGGGTGGCCAGATCGGCGGCGGCTACGTCACGCCCGCGTTCAGCCGACTCGATACGGGCGGCCCGCTTGCCGCCCAGTTCGATGGCCTGATTGATCTGCAAGGTCGTCGTGCGGGTGGCCTTGTTCTGGGTGTCCTCGACCAGAGTCGCAATTTCGGGGTTGGGACGTACGCCGGCCTGGATGACGGCCCCCTCGACGGCCTGCAATTCGCGCGCGGCAGCGGCCAACGTAGGGTTGGCCGACAGGGCGAGATCGATCGCGGCGGCCAGGCCCAGCGGCCCGATCGGCTCGAGTTTGCCGGTCTGTGGATTCGGCAGGAGGGCTGCCGAGTTGACGTTGCCCGGCGCCGTTGAAGACTGCGCCAGTGCAGGGGAAACCAAGGGGTTGAAAATGGTGGCTGCCAACCCCAGCAGCCCGATCAGGGATGTGCGTGGTCTACGCATCGAATTCTCCTAAATGAACAGGACAATCCGGCGAGACCGAAAAGGCGGCTACGTCAGCCGCAGAAAAAAGGGGGATGTCTCGCCGGGCTTACGCGGCGAGCTGTCTATCAGGGCGCTCGGGCCCGTCGGGGATATGCGATGCGAAGTAATGCGGGCTGAAGCCGTCGAACACCACAATTGGAGCTACGACTAAAGCTTCCAGACTACTGAGAAAGCAGTTGTGGCCATTTAGATGGGAACTGCAATCATTGTCGGCGCTCGGGTTAACCTTGCCCGACTCGCTCTTGCCCTGATCTCCAAGCGCTTTGTGCTGGTGATCGTGGTGGCCGAAGTGCTGCGCGGCTTGGCCTGTCTCGTGTTGGCAATACACACCCACCCCAGCCCAAGCGAACTGGAAGGGTAATATGACCACGAGAAGAAACACGAGCAGCTTTTTCACCCGAGTAAGTTTATCAGAGGTTGGTGGAGGAATGCCAAGCCCCGTCTGCGTCGGATAGGCAGAATGGCAAACGGGGCTGGGATCCTCATTAGGCTATTGGTGCATTGGCCGGTTTTCGCACCGCAGCGGCTTCAGTTAGGCAGTGGCGGCCATTCTCCCCGAATATCGCCTTGTCCCCAATAGGCCGGTGCCGATGGGTTGTCGGCTGGCTCACTGACCATTAGTCGGAGCTGTTCGATCTGTTCAGTCGAAACATTCGGGATTGTCGCAACATCCTCTCGGTCATAGTCGCCAAGCACTGTGAGAATGTTGTTCTCGGCATCGTGGCGCAGAGTAGTTTTGTAAAGCGGGATACTGTCTGCCTTCATACGCGTGCCGTCAGCGTCAAATTGCTCGAGTGAAAGATATGCTCTCTGGTGAGCGTCGAACACGCGTAGCCACCAAGCACCGAGTTGCAACGTCCTGTCGCCAGTCGATCCAAGACGGACGTTCGCCGAGAGCATGTTCCGGCTGAAATCGCCGCTCCAGCCGAGTGCCGCCATGGGATCACCGCCCGAATTCAGCAGTGCCGCGGCCTGTCTGGCCAGCGGATAGTAATCGTCGGAATCCTCTGGGTCGATAATGTCGACTGGCGTAGAGAAGGGTAAGCCTTCGCGATCATGATCTCTGGGGCTCTCGACTAAGGCTGTGGCAATGTATAAACCATCCGACAATGTGGCACTTCTACAGCTGTCGATCAGCAATGGCTTGCCATTCCAGGATTCCAGCGTCTTTCCGAAGGCCCAGACACTTTCGCCCACAGTCCGGTAATAGCGCCAGCTAGTGGTATCGGTCTCGCTTTTCGCTACCGCAAACGGCGTCGCCCAGACCCGTGCCTCGCCATCATTGGCGACCAGGTGTTGCCAGTTGCTGGCGCCGAACAGTTGCGCCACGAGTTCCTGGGCGACATGGCGCTTCACCGGGAGGCCAAGTGACACCATCGCCGACATCATGGCCGTTGCCCAGTTGGCTGGGAACGGAACAAGCAGGAACCCGTAAGGTTCAGTGCAACTATCCTGGTCGAGTTCAATGTTGATGGAAGCAAATCCCGGTAGTGATCGGAGCCTGGCTACCATCCGTTCGTTCTCGCCGCGGGTACGGATGCCTTTCAAGGCACTGTGGACACGTTCGCGATGTCTGGGCTGGTAGGGCTCAAAACACATCCGCCGGATTTCGGCAAACGTCTTGTCGTGCACCCGTAAGCGGATTCCATCAGAAAGCCGGTCAATTGCAGAGGGGAAGATGCGCTCGCGGTCGCATATGTCTAGAACGGCGGCCAGTCCGTCAACGAAGGTACGTGCGGCTTGGACCGAAAAACCTGAAAGGTCACTATCCACTTCGCCGGCGACAACAGTGTGCCAATCAGCGGAATCTTCTTTCTCAAGCAGCCGCTTGGCGGCTAAGTAGTCCACTCCTTCAAAGCGGTTGAGCAGTTCCTTACGCACGGCATCTTCGTCGGGAATTGGCATGCCAAGCTTGGCAAGATATCGGCCAATGCGGCGGGCGCCGAAGCTATAGAAATTGCTGGAATCTTCGGGGAAGGAAGAGGTGTTAACAGTCATCATTTTCTCCAAGTCCGAGCGCTATGAATCCTGGTGTGCGCATTCCAGAGCAACGCTCAATGGAAAAATGATGATGTAGCAGAGGATGTGTCCTGATTCGCCCTATCGCAATTGCGACGCGCACTGGCTGGTGTCGGACAACCGATTTCGTATGTTATCCAGTTGTGAGAACAATGCAAGTGCGGTCTTGGTGCAGGCCTACAACTTATTGCCAGTCGGTGACCACCTCTGGGAAATGCTCGAAGCACCTGGTGTCGGCGGACTAGATGGCTACGAAAAGTTGTAGGTCGACACTATTGTTCATCTTCCCCTGTTGCCTACCTCGATGAGGTCGGTTAGCCAAGTCGAGCAAGCGACCAGCGGGCCACGGTGTCGAACTCGCCACGCGGCACGCCACGGGTGGATGGTCAGCGGCCGGAAATACCGCCTTACCTCTGTAATAATGTCCATTCACGTCCCTCGCGAATAACGCCAAATGTTGTGCCACCGCTCCTTGAGCAAACGATTCCAATCGCGCATCCGCCCCGGAGGAAGGATCGTCATTCCGCCCGCCATGCTTAAGGCCTTGGGCGGTCGGCCGGATAGCCTTGTCCTCGAACTGCAAGGCAACCGATTGCTGTTGTCGCGGCGCCAATCACCGATTGAAACCAAGTTGGCCAAGTTTAAGGCCAGAATGGTCAGCCGACTCGGCTCTCGTCTGACTGCACCGTAGGTTTCAGGTTCTACCTGGGCGGCAGCAGATTTTCCAGGCGGACCCACTGCATGGCGGGTGTTGCGTTCTCCCACTGCACATATGCCAACGGCGGCTTCATTTCGACGACCATTCCGACCAGCAGGTTGCGGCCATCCCGCCACATCGCAGCCACCCGGTCACCAGGCCGGAGCCGGCCACGGAACGCCGCTAGGGCCTCCTCATCGGCTTGGCGCCGGATTTCCTGCTGGTGCAGGACCTCAGCTCGCTGCGTCGCTTCCGTCGCCTTCTGTCGGGCCTGGGCCTCCTCCTGCGCGATGGCGGTGGGCAGCTTCGCCTTGGCCTGCGCCACCAATGACTCAGGATCGAAACCCTCCTCGAAGGCGGCGATGAAGGCGCGCAACTGCTGCGGGGTGCCGGCTCTGGCGAACAGATGTCGGTACTCGAGCAACGGCACCGATTCCCTGGCCAGCTCGACGGCCTTGGACTCGCTGACGGCGGCATCGAGGGCGGGCTGATCGATCGAAACGGTGAAGGACGTATTACCTGACGCTGCATCTGTTGCCGTCAGGATGCCAAGGGTCAAGACGCCCCGGAGCAGGGTGGCGGCGGCCGCCGAGCCCTTGTTGACCGAGTAGAAGGCGGAATTGCACTCCAGGTAGCCGAACTCGCCCCGGTCCTTCATCTTGGTCAGGCACTGCCGCCTGCCTCCAGGGACCGGCTGGGTCATCACCCGGGTGGAACTGCTCGGTAACGAAATATCGACCCGTTCCGTGGCTGGATCCTTGAGATCGCCCGTCAGGCTGGCCGACCACCGCCCATCGACATGCTGCAGATAGATGGGGACGGCCTTCAACACTGAGCCCGGCCGGTAGCCCGCAACCGGCTGAACGTGGTCGCCGTTTCCCACCTGCTGGGCCGCGGCCGGCAGTCCCGTCACCAGCCCCCAGCATAAGATCCACGGGGCTAGGCGCGGCATGGTCAGTGCGCCCCGTTGTTTTTCAGCAAAGCGACGATATCTTGTCGTCCGCTACTCTCAGCAATGACCAGGGGAGTCGATCCTGGAGACCCGCTATTCAGGTCGACGCCGGCGCCGGTGATGAAGAGGTCGACCGCCAGGGCATCGCCGCGGCGGATCGCCGCCACGAACTGCTCCTGGTTGAAGTATTGCAGCCCCATGGCCGTCAGCTCCTTGCGGGCGTCCGCGGCGGTGAGCTTCTTGCCGGTGGCGCTTGCGGCCGCTTGCTGCGCCACCAACTGCTGACGGGCTTCGCGCTGCTGCATCAGCGCCGTCCGCAGTTGAGCCAACTCCGGGGGAAGGGCTCTCGGGTCGATCTGCTGTCCCGGCACAGCCGGGGCAGGCTGTACCGTCGCCAATGCCGCGGGAGCCTGGGCCACCACTACGGCCTGGGTGGCCGGCCGCGGCAGATCATCCTCCACGACCACTCGGCCGGCCAGATCCTTCGGGTGCAGTTGCACCAGCTTGAAGGCCATGCCGGCGCCCTGCAGATTGCCTTCCAGGCGTCCCAGCAGCTTGTTGATCGCGCCGCTGCTGTCGCCCAGACCCACGGCGCTACCCATCGCCCGACCGAGCATCGCCGCCAGGACGTTCGGATTGGAATTGCCCGCCCCGGACTGCTGGCCATAGATGGCGAAGTAGTTGATGCGGTATCCCGCGGCGTAGGGGAATAGGCAGACCCGGTGGTAGGTCTTCTCGCCGTACTTCGCCATGGACGAATCGATCCCCTCGATGGAGAACAGCTCGCCGGCGCAGTTCGGCTTGGGGCCGCCGCTCAGCCGGCGCCCCAGGGTCATCTGGGCAGGATAGTCGGGGAAGACGGACGGCGGGATGCCCTGACGCACCTGGGCATCGCGGGCGTAGAGATGAATGGCATCGAGGACGGCGGTTTCGATGGCATCAACTTTGAGGTCCTTGCCGGGCACGTCATAGACGGCATACACCGTCTTTTCCCGGTAGGTGGAGCCGCTGAGCTCGGTCAGGATGTTCTGAGCCTGGACCGGAAAGCCAGCGACGGCGATGGTCAACACCGCCAGGAGGCGAAGCAGTTTCATGGTCGTTCCTGAAACTCGCTCCCACCGTTCCCGGTAGGGAATGGCGGAACGAAGAGGGTTAAGTAGATGACATAGCGATTCTACCGAATGAGATTTAAAAACAGTAGAGTAATGCGCTGTAGATACAAAACCCGTAGGCGGCCACTCTCCAGACCACTATGGGTACGAGAGATCAAACAATTGGGGAGGCGCGCCAGCGCGTTGCCGAAAACCTCCGGCGCTTACGCAAGGAACGCGGACTGAGCCAGGAGGCAATGGCCGAGTTGGCGGAATTCCACAGGACCTACGTGTCGCAGCTGGAGCGCTGCGTCACGAACATCTCGCTTGATGGATTGGAGCGGCTGGCGAATGCCTTGCATGTCGACGTGCTCGATCTTCTGGCGCATACCGAGGGGCCCGGCCAGGGCGGCGAGGGTTCCCAGCCAAAGGCAAAAGGGCAATCCCGACGTTCGGCCGGCTCGGCATAGGGCGGTCTTATGCCAACGCCCTACCGCATTCACAAACTGTTCCCGCCTCGCCGGAATGTCCAGGGGATTACCCACCCCGTGGCCTGTACCCTGCACGGCATCCTGAAATTCGACTGTCCCGACTCGCCACACCTGGTGTACAACGAGTTCGCGGCCATGCGGCTGGCGCAGGCGCTACGTGTGCCGGTCGCTGACGGCGTGCTTACCGTCGCCGCCGACGGCTATGCCTATGCCAGCCTCGAGGTGGCGCTGCCCGGCCTGGACCTGCCGGACATGCGCAAGTCGGATTACCGGAAAGTGGCCGCCCGGTACCCCGAGGCAGCGGCCGCAATCCTGGCGTTCGATTATTGGATCGGCAACCGGGATCGTGGCGGCAACATCAAGGCGGCGATGTTGAGCGAGCACCTGCCGCTGTTCCGCGCCTTCGACCATCAGTTCGCGCTGCTTGACGTCGAGCAGGACCCAGCCCGAAGTGTCGAGCGCCTGAAGAGCACCGAGCCCATCGTCAAATTCCACCCTTTCCAGGGGCTTGTCGAGAAGACCCGGTTGGAACAGTGGCTGGTTCGCATCGCCTGCCTACCGGATGACACCCTGCGGAACTGCTGTGTCTTCGGCCAGGCATTCCGGACCGTCCTGCCGGAAACCCAGGAAGCCCTCTACCAAGCTTTGTCAGTGCGATCCCGGCGCCTGTCGGAAATCATCCCCGCCGCGGCGATGCGACCATGACCACCCGCGAGGTAACTTGCTGGACGATCCGCTATGCGGCCGACCCCTTCCGCCAGGAGCATCGGAATATCGGCGTGCTCGTCCATGGTCAGGGCGAGACGCACCTGGCCATGCTGGGCGACCAACCTTCAGGCGATTCCGATGCCCGTTATTTCTGCCGCGCATTCGGCTATGGCGAGGCTGTCAGCTGGGTATTTCGTGAATGGGAGCGCTGGTTCAAGGCGCTGGCGATGGAGGCCCGGACGGCCGCCGAAATTCAGGACGAACTGAACCATTTGGCGAAATCCGGTGCCCGCTTCGACGCCGGCGAACCCATCAACGCAATCGTCCCAGCCGGGGAAAGTCCGCTTGTTGTGGCCCGGCGGCTATTTGGCAGCATGGTCACGGTGCCGAAGATTCCGAAGCGATCCACCTTTCAGCATGACGTCGATGATACCTTCCGCCGCTCGGAACTCGAATTCGTCTCGACCTTCCATCGCGATGTCGAGCTGGAAATCGAAGTGCCCGGACAGCCTCAATTTGTCCGCTTGGCGGCTTTCGTTGAGGCGCCGGTGCCACTGGGAATCAAGCTGCTGCGGTTCAATGGCAGGACGGCGGCAGAAGTGGCCGACCAGGCGAACGACGTCCTGTACGGATTCGCGGCCTTGACGGCCCATGGGATACTGGGACGCGATCGCTGCATCGTCCTTCACGACGAACCCAAAGCCCGACTTGCCCACCTGTTGCAGCGGATCGCGGGGGCCGCGATGCTTTTGCCCCTCAACGATCCGGAGACGCCCCACGCGTTACGCCGACTTGTCCATGCCGACTAACCCAGCCAAGGCATAGGCCCACCGCAGCTTTTCCAGGGGCTTGAGGCGTTTCAGCGCAACTTCAGCCTGAGCGGCTTCCCGGTGCGTGTCGTAGCGGATGCGCGCGACGACCCGGATGGGCCGGTTCATGCGCGTGTATTTGGCGCCCTTGCCTGCGACGTGTTGCTCAAACCGCGCATCCACATCCAGCGCGATGCCGGTGTAGATGCCTCCGCCCTTGCATTCGAGCATATAGAGCCACCACGGCTGACCGCTGGCGTATGGATTTTTCCGAACGGTAAGTTCGCCAGCCATCAGGGTTCGTCCCCGCCGCCCAGTGGTTTGCGTTCGATCTCCATGACCAGGCGGGGATCCAGCATGTTGAGATACTTGATCGCGGTCGTATCGGTGATGCCAAACGCTCGCACCAAGACCTTGGGAAGTCGCAGGCCATTTTGATAGGCGTTATAGATTGATGTTGCAAACAACTGATCGGAGCTGACGCCCGCCTTTTTCAACCAACCGGATACCGATTCGGCACTCAGGTGACTGCCTAACTGCCGTCCCGGAAAGAGATACGGATTTTCGTCGGCATGGTCCAGAGCAACCAGTGTTTGCCGCACGTTCAAATAGCGATCGAGTATCGCGCTGATCCGAGCATCCAGGTGGATTTCCGCGCGGCCAAATGCTATGCGATAACGCCCGTCAGCCCGTTGGATGAGTGCATCCAGACGAAGCCGAACACAGTTCTTGACCGTCTGGGCATAGAGCAGCATGAACAGGCCGATGAGGGACTGCCGAAGCGTCTCATCAGTCGGCGTCATCCACGCTTGAATGAGCGCAGTGGATTTTTCGCGGGGCAGGAAAATCCCTTCCGGCACACTCCGGGCAACTGTCTTCAGGCGCAGGCGCTGAAAGAGTTTTTCCTTCCGGTTCAGGTATCGGACGAAGGCACGGATTGAGACGGCCAGTCCAGGATAGTCCATGAAGAACTTGTCCAGCATCTCTGGCGTCGTCTGCTGAATCATCTGGACACCTATGGCATCCAGCGTTTCGCATAAACGCCGAGCCGCCCGGAGGTTGAGCGTAATCGAGCGCGCCTTCATCCGGGTATCTTCCCCTTTCCAGCCCCGGCTGTCGTATCGGGCGCGGACAGTCAGCAGGTGATTCCGGTAGCGTGCCATGACTGGGGCATACCACTTGCCATCCAGCTTGGCGATCATGGCTTCCTGCCTGATGGATTCAGCCTCGTCCTGCAGGAGACTGCGCGTTGTCTCGGGGATGATTCGGTGCTTCAGGAGATAGCCATAGGGCACGGTGTATCGACGGAGCCCATCCAAGCCGCCGACGCTTTTCAACAGCGCGACCGGCGTGATTTCTGTAGGTTTGCTGAAGGCGAGATCAAGCCGGACGAAGAAGAGGTAGTAGCTGTTGATTCGATGCACTAGCTTTTCTGGATTCATTGCCTCCAGGGTCTCTGCACCAAATCCCAGCCAGGCTTCCCGGGTCCATGCATGACTAAAAAGGGGAGCATATTCCTCGACACGGCTTTTCGCCGTATCGCGAACGTAGCACTTCTGGCAACGCCTTCTACTATGGCGTATTCCTTCCTGGCCACAGGTTGGGCACACGAAAGGTTTTCCGGCCGCACTCAAACAGGTTTTGCATATAGGCTTGCCGTCAGCGGTCACGCCGACAGGCAGCCTGTCTTTCCGGCAGATGCTGCAGCTCTTGTAGCCTTTATGGCGCCGGAAACACCTGCCGCAGAGACGGCGCCGCCCAGTTTCTGTCTGTACGCCGGTAAGAACCTTCTCCATTGCCCCACATTGATCGCAGGCCTGCGGTTCACGGTAATACTTGGCGCAGGGGCCGCAGACAGCACCGCCATCGACCAAGCGCCCAGCCTTGCGCACTGGCTTGCCGCAACGCACGCAGGTGCGGTTGAGGGCACGGCAGACCTTGCAGAGCGGTTCCCCTTGGTCATTGAGCATGCGCGTCTGCTTTCCGCACTTGCCACAAGGGGCGTAGGGAATCCGCTGGCTGCAGGTGTCGCACAAGGCCTTCCCGTTCCGGACGAGACGCGCCTTGGCCATCGGACGGCTGCATTCATCGCAACAGGTATGAGCAGAGGTCGCCATGTAGGAACGCTATTTCACTTCTTCGGTGGGACCGAGAAGGGGCGTACCCTGGGGCCACCGGCATCGTCCGGATCGACTGCTTCCGAGGCGGGGCGCGCCGGTTTGCGCTTACGGGTGGGGGTGGCCGCCGGCGCTGGGCTTGGCGCAACTTCCTCACCACCTTGAGGCGCAGAACTCGGCTGCTCAACACGGCCCTCCGCGGGCATGAGATCGTCTAGGGTTCCCCCCAGGACTTTAAGCAAAGCCTCCAGTAGCGCGGTTTTCACCTGGGCCGGTCGCTCGTCCACAATTCGGGAGAGTTGGGCGCTGGTGATGTCGTAGCCGATCGCGTCGAGCCGTCGCTTGAGTTCCGTGGCGGTCGGTATTCGGTTTTCCGCCATCCGCACGCGGAGGCGCCAACCAAGTCTGATATTGGGCGTATCGCTCATTCTTTCTTCTCCTGTGTGTTGAGCGCGTCATCGAGCTCGCGGGAGACGACGCTGCTGATTTCGTCGTCGACCATAACGTCGGGGACGTGCATATAGCCTTGTGTTGTTGCCGCAGAAGCGTGGCCATGCTTCCGACGAACCATCTCGATGCTGAAGCGCAAGGATTCGTGGGTAACGCTCGAGTGGCGCAGACAGTGTGGCGTCAGTCCTTCGCCTTCCAGGCCGCAATAGCGAGTTGCGATTTTGAAGCGTGCGTCGGCGCTGGACGACTTGAGACGAGTTCCCCGCTCCGAGAGGAACAAGGCTTCCTCATTGGGGTCCGCTCGATGAAGGAATTCAGGGCGGACTCTTGTGATGTACCAGTCCATGAGCTCAGGGAAGTCAGGATGGGTGACCGGTACGGTCCGAAAGCGCTTCCCACTTCCCCGGCTTCCCTTGCCCCAGACCTTGATGAATCCATAGGGGCCAAGTTCAGGTAAAGCTGGATTCGGCGCAAACGAATTTACGTTTAGGTTGAGGCCTTCGGAAATCCTGAGCCCTCCGGAGTAGAGGGTGAAAAAGAAAGTACGGTCCCGACGAAGAGGGTTGTAATCCTTGGTCCTGAAGCGGCCGGCCTCGACAGAAGCGCGCCGCAGCCCGTCAAAAAACAACTCGATTTCCTCATGTGTGAAGGCTCGGCGCTCTTTGGAGGACTCCTTTTCGACGGTATGGGGGATGCAGTTCTCTTCCGTGCAAATCTGTCGTGGCTCGACGCCATACAAGCGCCGGATCTCGTTCCTGAACTTGACGTTCGTCGTGAGATATTCGAGGAAGGATCGGATCGAGCATTGGTAATGCCGCTGGGTGCTATTGGCCAACCGGCGCTCCAATCCGAGATGATCGCACCAGCAGTCAAATGCATCCTCATTCCAGAGCCAAGGCGGCAGACCTGAGTGGGCAGCAAACTCCCGCAGCACCGAGACGTCCCTGGCTACGGCTTTGTGGGTATGGCGCAGCGAGCCGATGCGGCGACGAGTCCATGCATCAATGATGGTCCCGAACAGTTCGGCATCTGCTGGCGCGAGAGCGCTCGAAGCGACATCGGATGTCGCCAGCACTATCTTCGGATTCGCCATTTCCCTCGTCCTCCTAGCCGCAAAAAACTGGAATTTCCAATATTGCTACCTGCAAGTGATGCAGGAATGGAACACATAATATCGGAAAGTGACGAGTAATGCAACATTCCTGCATTTGTTGTTTAAATCTCGAATCGCTCATCATCCGATGCTAACTATATGATTTATCGATGTTTCGAGGATTTCGGCAGGAGCTGGGATACTTCTAATGCTGTGACATCACTCACAGGATTCCTGCAAGTAATGCGACATTGGATACTTTGGGATTCCTTTATAGTCAGTGGGTTATCCGAATTTTTGCCTTGTTCGTTGCTACATTGGCTAAATCAGAACTTCGGCAACTCGTCGAGGAACAGCACGCCGGCATGGGCCAGGGAGATTTCGCCGGGGCGCGCGTCGTTGCCGCCCCCCACCAGAGCCGGGGCCGATGCGGAGTGGTGCGGCGAACGCTGCACGCGACGGCCGAAGGCGGCCGGGTCGAACAGGCCGGCGGCGGACAGCAGGGCCGCCGATTCCAGGGCCTCGTCCTCATCCAGGGGCGGCAGGATGCCTTGCAGCCGGGCGGCAAGCATGGACTTGCCGGTGCCCGGCGGCCCCACCAGCAACAGGGCATGAGCGCCGGCGGCGGCGATTTCCAGGGCGCGGCGGGCGGCCGCCTGGCCTTTCACGTCGGCCAGGTCTGGATAAGCAGGCAGCGGCGCCGGGGCCACCGCCGGGGGCGCCAGGCTCGCCTGGCCGGTCAGGTGGGCGCACACCGCCGCCAGGGTGCCGGCGGCGAGCACGGCGCTGCCCGGGGCCAGCACGCCCTCGGCGGCGGAAGCGGCGGGCAGCACCAGGGCGCGCCCCGCGTCCCGGGCCGCCAGGGCCATGGACAGGCCGCCGCGCACCGGGCGCAGTTCGCCGGACAGGGACAACTCCCCCGCCAGTTCCACCTGGTCCAATCCCTTGGTGGGCAACTGGCCGGAGGCGGCCAGCAGGCCGACGGCGATGGGCAGGTCGAAGCGGCCCGAATCCTTGGGCAGGTCGGCCGGGGCCAGATTGACGGTGATGCGCCGGGCCGGGAAGTCGTAGCCGCTGGTGAGCAGGGCCGCCCGCACCCGCTCCCGGGATTCCCGCACCTCGGCCTCGGGCAGGCCGACCAGGGAGAAGGCCGGCAGCCCGTTGGCCACGTGCACCTCCACCGTCACCGGCGGGGCGGCCACGCCGGCCAGGGCGCGGCTGTGGACGAGGGCCAGGGTCATGGCGCCGGGTCGCGGATGGCTTCGATCTGGATGGCGATCGCCACTTCGTCGCCGACGAAGGGCAGGTAGGCGGCCATGCCGAACTCGGAACGGCGCAGGCTGCCCCGGGCATTGGCGCCGCACACCGCCTGGCGGGTGAGGGGCTGGGTGCCGCAGGCGAAGTGGTCGATCACCAGGGACACGGGCCGGGTCACGCCGCGCAGGGTCAGCTCCCCGTCCAGCCCTACCGGGCGGCCGTCGCGGAAATACATCTGACGGCTACGGAAGGTCAGGGTGGGGTAGCGCTCCACGGCGAAGAAGGAATCGCCGCGCAGGGCCTTTTCCAGGGCGTCCAGGCCGGTATCGACGCTGGCCGCCTCGATGGTCACGTCCACCTCGCCCCGCCCGGCCTCCCGGTCCAGGACCAGGGTGCCCCGGGTCCGGTCGAACCGTCCCCGTTGCAGGGAAAAACCCAGGTGGCTGACTTCGAACTGGGGAAAGGTGTGGGCCGGGTCGATGGTGAAATGCTCCGGCGCCGCCGTGGCGGGGCCGGCGGCCAGGGCCAACGCGGTCAACAGCACCCCGGGCAGGGCGCGCCCAGTAGCCCGCCGTTGCTCCCGGAGCGCGCCGGCCATGGCGGAGTCAGCCCTTGGCGCCGAGCTGCTTTTCCAGTTCGGCGACCCGGACTTCCAGGGCGTCGAGCTTTTCCCGGGTGCGGGCGAGCACCTGGCTCTGGATGTCGAATTCCTCGCGACTGACCAGGTCGAGCTTGCTGAAGAAGCCGCTCATCAGGCTGCGCACGTTCTTTTCGATGTCGGCTGCGGGGGAGGCGGCGAACATGGCGCTCATGCGGTTGGAGAACTCTTCGAAAGCCTTCGGGTCTATCATGACAACATCCTTAAAAAAAGCATTGCGGCACTATTTTTGAGTGTAGCACAGGGGGCCGTTTCCGCCCGCCGGCAAGCCTTGGCGGCCAATTTCGGGGCGGCGACGCCATGACGCGGTTTTTACGTGCCCGTCCTTTCTCTTGAGTCCATTTTTATTCCGCCCGGGGGATGCTCTGCCCGCCTTCCCGGCCCGCCCGGGAGGGCTGCCAACGTCGAACGGGCTGCCGGCCGGGGCCTTTGCCGCGGCGGTGGAGAGCCTCTGTACCAGAGCCGGCAGAGCGTTATTCACCCCGCAACAGAGCTTCGCACCGTCATGGTGCGTATGCCATGATGTTCGCGCCGCAGCGGTGCGGATTCGTCTTCCAGCATACAAGCCAACGCAGCATCCGTTTGATTTTTAGGCACTTTCCAAACTGGCACAGAGCGTGCTCATACCGCGTTGTAGTTTTTTCACTTGCTGAGACAAAGGAGTCCAACATGCGCAAAACCCTTCTCACCGTTGCCGTCGCCTCCCTGGGCCTGGGCGCCCTGCCGGCCTTCGCCCAGTCCGCTGGCGATGCCGCCGCCCCCGCTGCCGACCCGGCCAGCCCCCATACCCTGACCGCCAACGTGGGCCTGTTCTCCAGCTACCGGTTCCGCGGCATCGACCAGACCAACGGTCATCCCGCGCTGCAAGGCGGCTTCGACTACTCCCACTCCAGCGGCTTCTACGTGGGCAACTGGAACTCCAACGTCACCTCCGGCGCCGGCTACCCCGGCGGCAACCTGGAGATGGACCTCTATGGCGGCTGGAAGCAGACCTTCGGTGACTTCGGCGTGGATGTGGGCGCGATCCTCTACTACTACCCCGGTTCCGCCAAGGGTCCCCTGGTCGGCAAGACCGGCGGCGACACCGTCACCAACAAGGAACTGTACGTGGGCGGTTCGTGGAAGTTCCTCAGCCTGAAGTATTCCTACGCTGTGGACGACTACTTCGCCACCAAGGGCATCGACGCCAACGGCGCGTCCACCGGCCGCAGCACCGCCGGCACTTCCTACCTGGACCTGTCGGCCAACTACGACCTGGGCAACGGCTGGGGCGTCAACGCCCACGTCGGCCAGCTGTACTACAAGAACGTCCATAACGGCGACTACACCGACTGGAAGGTCGGTGTCACCAAGGACTTCAGCGGCTGGGTGGTGGGCCTCGCCTACGTGGATACCAACGCCAAGGGCAGCTGCAACAGCACCGGCGTGAATCCCTACTGCCTGGCCAAGACCGTCGATACCGACGGTAACGCCAGCACCAGCAAGCACGATGGCGGCAAGGCCACCGCCGTGCTGTCGGTTTCCCGCACGTTCTAACTTCACCGCAGAGGCACACCATGAAACTGGTTACCGCCATCATCAAGCCGTTCAAGCTTGACGAAGTCCGGGAAGCCCTCGCCGCCGTCGGCGTGCAGGGCATCACCGTGACCGAGGTCAAGGGTTTCGGCCGGCAAAAAGGGCACACCGAGCTGTACCGGGGCGCCGAATACGTGGTCGACTTCCTCCCCAAAGTGAAGATCGAAGCCGCCGTGCGCGACGAGATCCTCGACCAGGTGGTGGAAGCCATCGAGAAGTCGGCCTGCACCGGCAAGATCGGCGACGGGAAGATCTTCGTCTTCCCGCTCGAACAAGTCATCCGCATCCGCACCGGCGAAACCGGTGAGGACGCCCTCTAAAGGGAGTTCCACGATGAAACGGCTCTTTGCGCGCCTCGGCCTCGCCCTGGCTCTGGTCGGAACGGTGGCGTTCGCCTCCCCGGCCTTTGCCGACGACAAGCCGGCCTCTCCCGCTCCGGCGGCCTCTGCACCCGCCGCGGCACCCGCTGCCGCGGCGGCTCCTGCTCCAACCACCGCCCCTGCCGCCGCTGCGGCGGCGGAAGCACCGGCAGCCGCTGCGCCGGCACCGGTGCCCAACAAGGGCGATACCACCTGGCTGCTGATGAGCACTGCGCTGGTGATGCTGATGTCCATCCCCGGCCTGGCGCTCTTCTACGGCGGCCTGGTGCGCTCGAAGAACATGCTCTCCGTGCTGATGCAGGTGTTCATGGTCTTCGCCCTGGTGACCCTGTTGTGGACGATCTACGGCTACTCTCTGGCCTTCACCGAGGGCAACGCCTTCTTCGGCAGCCTCGACAAGCTGTTCCTCAAGGGCGTGACGCCGGACAGCCTGGCGGCGACCTTCAGCAAGGGCGTGGTGGTGCCTGAAATGGCCTACATCGCCTTCCAGGGGGCCTTCGCCTGCATCACCTGCGGCCTGATCGTCGGCGCCTTCGCCGAGCGCATCAAGTTCTCCGCGGTGCTGCTGTTCATCACCATCTGGTTCACCCTGGCCTATCTGCCGATGGCCCACATGGTGTGGTACTGGGCCGGTCCGGACGGCTACCTGGATGCCGCCTCCGCCGACAAGCTCAACGCCACGGCCGGCTTCCTCTTCCAGAAGGGCGCACTGGACTTCGCCGGCGGCACCGTGGTGCACATCAACGCCGCCGTGGCCGGTCTGGTGGGCGCCATCCTGGTGGGCAAGCGCGTCGGCTACGGCCGCGAGTCCATGGCCCCGCACAGCCTGACCATGACCATGATCGGCGCCTCCCTGCTGTGGGTGGGCTGGTACGGCTTCAACGCCGGTTCCGCCCTGGAAGCCAACGGCTCCGCCGCCCTGGCCTTCCTCAACACCTGGGTGGCCACCGCCTGCGCAGCCCTCTCCTGGGTCTTCGCCGAGTGGATGATCAAGGGCAAGCCCTCCATGCTGGGCGCCGCCTCCGGTGCTGTGGCCGGATTGGTGGCGATCACCCCGGCCGCCGGCTTCGTCGGCTTCATCGGCTCCATCGTCCTGGGCCTGCTGGCCGGCGTGGTCTGCCTGTGGGGCGTCAATGGCCTGAAGCGCCTGATCGGTGCCGACGACTCCCTGGACGTGTTCGGCGTCCATGGCGTGGGCGGCATCCTCGGCGCGGTCCTCACCGGCGTGTTCGCCGACCCTGCCCTGGGCGGTGCCGGCATCTACGACTACGTCGCCAACAAGGTCGCCGACTCCTACTCCATCGCCGACCAGGTGATCGTGCAGCTGACCGGCGTGGGCGTGACCCTGGTCTGGTCCGGCGTGGTCGCCCTGGTCGCCTACAAGCTGGTGGACATGTTCATCGGCCTGCGGGTCCCCGAGGAAGAAGAGCGGGAAGGCCTGGACATCACCTCCCACGGCGAGTCCGCCTACCACCTGTAAGCGCGGCTCCTCCCCGCGATGCCGCAACGGGCGCCTTCGGGCGCCCGTTGTCGTTTGTGCCCCCCAGCCCCCCGGGCCGCGCTCCACGATGCGACTGCTATGCTGGAACCATGCGCATCGTTCAACTCAGCGACCTGCACCTGCAGCCCCCGGGGCAACGGCTCTACGGCCGGGTAGACACCGCCGCCTGCCTGGAGGCGGCCCTGGCCCGCATCGCCGCCCTGGCGCCGGACCTGCTGCTCATCAGCGGCGACCTGTCCGACCGGGGCAGCGCAACGGAGTACGCCTGGCTGGACCGGGCCCTGGCGCCCCTGTCCAGCCCGGTGGCCCTGATGCCCGGCAACCACGACCGGCGCGAGACGTTGCGCGCCGCCTTTCCCGGCCAGGGCTGGACGGGGGAGGACGACGCCCCCTGCCACCGCCGTCTCGACGTGGCCACGGGCACCCTGCTGCTGCTCGACACCGTGGTGCCGGGCCAGGAGCATGGCCTGGTGGACGCCGCCGCCCTGGACTGGCTGGAGGCCGCCTGCCCGGCCCGGACCCGCACCTTGCTGGTCATGCACCATCCGCCCTTTTCCATCGGCGTGGCCGGCATGGACACCATCGCCTGCCGGGGCGCCGAGGCCCTGGACGCCTGGCTGGCGCGCCACCCCAACGTGGAAGCGGTGCTGTGCGGCCACGTGCACCGCTTCGTCGCCACCACCTTCGCCGGCCGGCTGGCCCTGACCGCGCCGTCGCCGGCCCACCAGATCGCCCTGGACCTGGACGGAGCCCCCGGGGAGTTGGCGTTCACCCTGGAGCCCGGCGCCTTCCTCCTGCACCTGTGGGCCCCGGGACGTCCCCTGACCACCCACTGCGTACCCTGCGCCCCCGCGCCGGCCTACCGCTACGCCGCCCTGGGCGGCTGATCGGCCGGCACGGCCGGTAGTTGCGCACGCTGCGCCGCAAACGAACAAGGGGCGCCGAAGCGCCCCTTGTGCAGTGCCGTGCCGAAGCGACGATCAGCGGAAGACGATGGTCTTGTTGCCGTGGGTCAGCACCCGGTCTTCCAGGTGGTAGCGCAGGCCCCGTGCCAGCACGGTCTTCTCGATGTCCTTGCCGTAGCGCACCAGGTCGTCCGGGGTGTCCGAGTGGTCTACCCGGATCACGTCCTGCTCGATGATCGGGCCCTGGTCCAGGTCGGCGGTGACGTAGTGGCAGGTGGCACCGATCAGCTTTACCCCCTTGGTGTAGGCCTGGTGGTAAGGCTTGGCGCCGACGAAGCTGGGCAGGAAGCTGTGGTGGATGTTGATGATGCGCCCCGGGTAGGCGGCGCACAGTTCCGGCGAGAGGATCTGCATGTAGCGCGCCAGCACCATGGTGTCGCCCTTCACCTCCTCGAAGATGCGCTGGATTTCCTTGAAGGCGGCGACCTTGTTGTCCGCCGTCACCGGGATGTGGTGGAAGGGGATGCCGTGCCACTCGACGAAGCCCTTGAAGGTGTCGTGGTTGGAGATGATGCAGGGAATCTCCACGTCCAGCTCCTTGGCCTGCCAGCGCGCCAGCAGGTCGTACAGGCAGTGCTCCTGCTTGGACACCAGCAGCACCACCCGCTTCTTCACCGCGCTGTCGGTGATGCGCCAGTCCATGTTCAGCTCGGCGGCCAGGGGGGCGAAGCGCTCGCGCAGTTCGGCGAGCATGAAGGGCAAGGAATCGGCCTTCACTTCCAGGCGCATGAAGTAGCGCCCCGGGGCGGCCTCGGAATCGGGCTCGGCGTGCAGCGCCGTCTCCAGGATCCAGCCTTTGTGCTGGGCAAAGAACCCTGACACGGTGGCGACGATGCCGACCCGGTCGGGACAGGAGGCAGTCAGCGTATAGAAGCGTTCGCGGTGCATGGCGGTACGGTCGGGAATGCGGCGGGTGGCAGAGGCGGCGCAGCGTAATGGCCGCGACCGCCCCGGAGGGCGCGCCTCAGATGCGGGCGCTGGCCTTGAGGATTTCGTCCTGCAGCTGGGCGTAGTCGAGCACCACCGGATACTGGGGGAACTCGCGGATGACGTTGTCCGGCGGGCAGAAGAGGATGCCGGCGTGGGCTTCGCCGAGCATGGTGGTGTCGTTGTAGGAGTCGCCGGAGGCGATCACCTTGAAGTTCAGCTCCTTGAAGCGCTTCACCGCCTCCTGCTTCTGGTTGGGCATGCGCAGGTGGTAGTTCACCAGGAAGCCCTGGGCGTCGGCTTCGAGCTTGTGGCAGAACAGGGTGGGGAAGCCGAGCTGCTCCATCAGGGGCATGGCGAATTCGTAGAAGGTGTCGGACAGGATCACCACCTGGAAGCGCGGACGCAGCCACTCGATGAATTCCTTGGCGCCGGGCAGGGGGCCCATTTCGGCGATGACCTTCTGGATGTCCGGCAGGCCCAGGCCGTGCTGCTTGAGGATGCCCAGGCGGTACTGCATCAGCACGTCGTAGTTGGGCTCGTCCCGGGTGGTGCGCTTGAGTTCGGGGATGCCGGTACGCTCGGCGAATTCGACCCAGATTTCGGGGACCAGGACACCTTCCAGGTCAAGACAGACGATTTGCACGGAACACTCCCTGTTTTAGCTGCGCCCGGGGGCGAAAAAACGGGGATTCTAGCATCGCCACCCCGGTTCCTCGCCCCTGCCCCCCGACCCGGCCGGGGGCGTTCCGCTCACTTGGACAGGACCCGGTCCAGGGAGGCGGCAAACTTTTCGGCGCTCTGGAAGCCCACCACCTTGTGGCCGCGCACTTCCTCACCGGCGGCGTCGAAGAACAGGATGCCCGGCGGGCCGAACAGGTTGAAGCGGGCGAGCAGGGCCTTGTCCGCCGCGCTGTTGGCGGTGACGTCAGCCTGGAGCAGCAGAAACTGGTCGAGCCGCGCGCGCACCTTGGGATCGGTGAAGGTGAAGCGCTCCATCTCCTTGCAGCTGACGCACCAGTCGGCATAGAAGTCGAGCATCACCGGCCGGTCGGTGGTGCGCAGCCGGGCGTCCAGCTCGGCCAGGCTGGCCACCCGCTCGAAGCGCGGCCCTTCGCTGGCGGCAGCCTGGACGGTGCCGACCGCCCCCGCCGGGGCGGCGAAAGGCTTGAGCGGCTGGAGCGGGTCGCGCCCGCCGGCCAAGGCGCCCACCAGCACCGCCGCGCCGTAGACCAGCAGCACCACCCCCAGGCCCTTCCAGAAGCGCTGCCAGGGGCGGGTGCCGGCGGGCAGGGGATCGAGGGCATGCAGGTAGATGGCCGGCACCAGGGCGAGCAGGCCCCAGCCGATCATCACCAGGGCTTCGGGCAGCACCGGCCCCACCAGCCACAGGGCGGTGGCCAGCAGCAGCACGCCGAAAGTCTGGTTGACCCGGGCCATCCACGGGCCGGCCTTGACCAGCAAGGTGCCGGCGGAAGCGCCCAGGGCGATCAGGGGGGCCCCCATGCCCAGGGCCAGGGTGAACAGGGCGGCGCCGCCGAGCAGGGCGTCCCGGGTCTGGCCGATATAGAGCAGGGCGCCGGCCAGGGGCGCGGCGACGCAGGGGCCGACGATCAGGGCCGACAAGGCGCCCATGGCCGCCACCCCGGGCAGGGAGCCGCCCTTGAGGTGGGACGCCTCTTCCGACACCTTGCTTTGCAGAAAGGCCGGCATCTGCAGTTCGTAGAAGCCGAACATGGCCAGGGACAGGGCGATGAACACCAGGGCGAAGAAGCCGAGCACCCAGGGGTTCTGCATCAGGGCCGAGAGCAGGGTGCCGGTGAGGCCGGCGGCCACCCCGGCCAGGGCGTAGGTCACCGCCATGCCCAGCACGTAGGCCACGGCCAGGGCGGTGGCCCGGCCCCGGGCCGGCTTGACCTTGCCCGAGCCGACGATGATGCCGGACAGGATCGGCACCATGGGCAGCATGCAGGGGGTCAGCGACAGCCCCAGGCCGGCGACGAAGAAGGCCGCCAGGTTGGCCCAGAAGCCGGCGTGGCGCAGCATGCGGGCGATGGCGCCGCTCTCGTCGCCGTCTGCCGCGTCGGCGGCAGCCGTGTTTTTTTCCGGTGCCGCCGGGGTATCGGCCGAAGATCCAGCATTGGCGCCACTCTCCGGGGTGCTGATGCCGGACGCCGCGCCAGACGCGGCATTCGCGCCCGCCCCCTTGGTGAAGGCCGCCAGCCCTGGGCCTCCGGCCTGGGCCACCGCCACGTCCATTTCCTGGGGCGGATAGCAGATGCCGCCCTCGGCGCAGCCCTGGGAGGTGACGGTGATCGTGGCCGGCAGCGTCCCCTGCACCGGCAGGCGGATCGTCACCTGGTCGTGGAACACCTCCACATCGCCGAACAGGTCGTCCTTCTTCATCTGCCCCTTGGGGAAGGCTGGCGTGCCGAAGGTGGCGCCCGGGGCCGCGAAGCGGAACTTGTCCCGGTACAGGTAGTAGCCCTTGGCGATGGTGAAGCGCACCTCGACGCTGGCCGCATCCACCTTGCTGGCGCTGGGCTGGAAGGCGACCTGGGGATCGAGGAATTCCTGGGCGGCGGCGGGGGCCGCCAGGGCGAGGGCCAGGAGGAACAGGGCGGTGAGGCGGGCGAGCATGGGCATCAGCAGGAAAAAGTAGAGCCGGAGGAACCGGGCACGGGGGCGACTTCCGCCGCCAACCAGGCCAGGTAATCGGGCAGGCCCCGGACCATCGGCACGGCGACGATCTCGGGCACGTCGTAGGGGTGGGCGGCGCGCAGGGCCGACTCCAGGGCCGGGTAGGCGGCGGCGGTGGTCTTGATCAGCAGCGGCACTTCCTCGGCCCGCTCCACCGCGCCCTGCCAGCGATACACCGAACGGCACGGGGCGAGCACATTGACGCAGGCGGCCAGGCGCGCCTCCACCACCGCGGCCGCCAGCGCGTCGGCGGTGGCGGTGTCGGGGCAGTTGCACAGGACCAGCAGGCAGTCGGCGGACGGAGGGGCGGTCATGGCGTCCATTGTACGGCGGGCCTTACTTGAGCAACCTGCGCCGGGTCAAAACCGTGGCGACCCAGAAGGCCACACCGGTGATCGCCAGCAGCGCCGCCAGGTGGGTGAAGGCCGCCGCCGGCCACTGCCCGGCGAGCAGGGGGCGGATCAGCTTGACCGCGTGGGACAGGGGCAGCACCTCGCCCACCGCCGCCACCACCGGAGGCAGTTCGGCGGCGGGAAAGAACACCCCGGAAATCAAGGTCATCGGCGTGACGAACAGGGTGAAGTAATACATGAAGAAGTCGTAGCCCTTGGCCAGGGCGTTCCAGATCAGCCCCAGGGCGGCGAAGGCCAGGCCAGTGAGGAAGATCACCGGCACCGCCAGCAGGGCCAGGGGCGAGGTGATCAGGCCGAGCACCGTGGCCACCACAAGGATCGCCACGCCCGAGAGCAGGCTCTTGCACGCTGCCCAGACCAGCTCGGCGGTGAGCACGTCGTCCAGGGCCAGGGGGGTGTTGAGGATCGCCTCCCAGGTCTTCTGCACGTGCATGCGCGAGAAGGCCGAGTAGAGGGCCTCGAAGGTGGCGGCATTCATGGTCGAGGCGCACACCGTGCCTGCGGCCAGGAACATCACGTAGGGCTGGCCCTCGATCTGCGGCAGCAGACGCCCCAGGCCGTAGCCCAGGCCGAGCATGTAGATGAGCGGGTCGGCCAGGTTGCCGAGCACCGAGGTGAAAGCCAACTTCTTCCATACCAGGAAGTTGCGCCGCCACACCGGCAGGAAGCGCAGCGAAAAGCGCGGCGGCCCCAGGTCGAGGCCGGACTGGCGCGCCGGGCGCCCCAGGCGGGATTGGGCCGCATTGGCGGCATTCGATTCGAACGGCATACTGACAACCTCGTTTGTGCGCGCCAGCCCGGTGTCCGACCCGGGCCGCGGCGCCTGTTCCGGCCTGCTGTTCCGGCCTGCATTTTCATCTTCCGCGAGCCACCCGCCATGCCCGACCGCTCCTGGCTGATCGACCACGTCGCCCTGCTGCGCGCCAGCTACCGCCGCCTCACCGGCGACGATCTGGTGCCGCCCCATCTGTCGCCGACGCAAGCCTTGGCAGCGGTATTGACCGCCCCCTACGCCCTGCTTTCCCACGACAACCGGGACGATCCGCTGTTCAACTTCGCCAACCCGACGGCCCAGGCCTTGTTCGCCATGGATTGGCCGACCTTGGTCGCCCTGCCGTCACGCTTTTCCGCCGAGGCGCCGAACCGGGAGGAACGGGCCCGGCTGCTGCAACGGGTCGCCGACCACGGCTACATCGCCGACTACCAAGGCATCCGCATCGCCAGCACCGGCCAGCGCTTCCGCATCAGCGGCGCCACGGTGTGGAACCTGGTGGACGAGACCGGCGCCTACCGGGGCCAGGCCGCCCGTCTGCCGCACTGGGAGCCGTTGCCGAACTGAAGCGGCCGGACTGTCCTCAGTCGCGCAGGTCCCGGCCGGTGAGCTTGAGGAACACGTCCTCCAGGTTGGCCGCCCGGTGCAGGTAGCGCAACTGGGGGGCCCGTTCCAGCTCGGCCAGCAGCGGACGCGGGTCCTGGCAGTAGAAGAAGGCGGTCTCGCCGGCGATCTCCAGGCGGCTGGCCAGGTCGCGCCGGGCCTCGGCCCAGGCGGTCAGGCCGTGGTCGGCCTCGGCGAACACTTCCACCACCTGGGACTCGATGTGGCCGGCGATCAGTCCCCGGGGCGTGTCCTCGGCCACCAGGGCGCCGTGGTCCATGATGGCCAGGCGGTCGCACAGGCGCTCCGCCTCGTCCATGAAGTGGGTGGTCAGCAGCAGGGTCTTGCCGGCGGCCTTCAGCTGCTTGAGCCGTTCCCAGATCAGGTGGCGGGCCTGGGGATCGAGGCCGGTGGTGGGTTCGTCGAGGAACACCACGTCCGGGTCGTTGACCAGGGCCCGGGCCAGGGTCAGGCGCCGCTTCATGCCGCCGGAAAGGGCCTGGATGCGGGCGTTCTCCTTGCCGCCCAGGCCGGCGAAGTCGAGCAGCCGGGGAATCTCGGCGCGCACCGCCTTGTCGGCCAGGCCGAAATAGCGGCCGTAGACCAGCAGGTTCTCGGCCACGGTGAAGTCCGGGTCCAGGTTGTCGAACTGGGGCACCACGCCGACCCGGATGCGCGCCTGGCGCGCCGCCTCGGGCACCGGCAGGCCGGCCAGGCGCACCTCGCCGCCGTCCGGGGCAGTAAGCCCCAGGCAGCAGCGCAGGGTGGTGGTCTTGCCGGCGCCGTTGGGGCCGAGCAGGCCGAAGCAGGTGCCCTTGGGCACGGCGAAGGACAGGTCGCGCACCACCACCTGGTCGCCGAAGCACTTGACCAGGCCGGTGACGGACAGGGGCGGGGCGTCGTGCAGGCCGGCGGCCGGAACATCCACGGGAATCACGGCCTCAGTCCCTCCAGGCCCGCACGATGATGTCCTTGAGGATGTGCAGGCGGCGGTGGAAGAAATGGTCGGCGCCGGGCACCACGATCACCGGCAGCTCCAGGGGCTCGGCCCAGGCCAGCACGTTGGCCAGGGGCACGGTCTCGTCGGCGGAACCGTGGATGACGATGGTGTCGGGCGCCACCGCGTCGGTGACGTAGTGGCGGGCGCCTTCCACGTGGCCGGAAGCGGTGCCCACCAGCACCATGCGCAGCACCGGGGTGCCGGCCTCCTTGAGGCGGGAGGCCACCCGGGCCTGGACGTAGGCGCCGAAGGAAAAGCCCCCCAGCACCACCGGCAGCGCCCCTGCCGGATCGTACTGGCGGCGCGCCCAGTCGAGCACCGCCAGCATGTCGTCGCTCTCGCCCTGGCCGTTGTCGTGGCTGCCGGCACTCTTGCCGACGCCGCGAAAGTTGGGGCGCAGGGCGATGTAGCCGAGCTGGACGAAGGTGCGCGCCAGGGTCTGGGCCACCTTGTTGGTGTTGGCGCCGCCGAACAGGGGATGGGGATGGCCCACCAGGGCGATGCCCCGGGCCTCGCCGCGGGGCAGGTCGACCAGGGTGTCGATGTCCCCGATCGGGCCGGGGATCAGCACGGCGCTGGCAGCGGTCGGGCTCATACCTTGAGGCGCTCCACGACGCGGCCGTGGATCAGGTGCTCCTCGATGATCTCGTCGATGTCGGACTTGTCCACGTAGGTGTACCAGACGGCTTCCGGATAGACCACCATCACCGGGCCCGCGTCGCAGCGGTCGAGGCAGCCGGCCTTGTTGATGCGCACCTTGCCCGGCCCCTTCAGCTTGAGTTCGGCGACCCGCTCCTTGGCGTAGGTCTGCAGGTCGGAGGCGCCGTGGTTGTTGCAGCAGGTTTCACCGGGGCCGCGCTGGTTGCAGCAGAAAAAGACGTGGTGCTTGAAGTAGCTCACCGAAAGACTCCTGGAACGATGGGGCCCGGCCTTCTCGGGACGCCGGACCCGACGATTATACGGGCGGCGCGCGGTCAGGGAGGCGGCAGGGGAAGTAGGAACGGCCGGCGGCTAGAGCTTGCGCCCGGCCAGCATCAGGAAGGGCAGGGCGACGAAGGGCCACAGCCCGCCGGCCAACCGGGTCAGGCCGTTGAAGTTGAGGAAGTGGCCCTGGCGCCAGACGTTGAGCGCCGCCGGGGAATAGGGGTTCTCCGGCGCGATGTTGACCAGGGCCACCGCCATCGTGAGCAGGAAGGCGGCCAGGATCGCCCGGGGCACCGGCGGCAGCCAGACCAGCACGAACAGGGCGACGGCGCCCCACTTGAGCCCCGCCAGCGCTCCCGGGGTGGCCCAGGCCAGGGCCTCGGCGGGGGAGAGGATCAGGGCCGTGGCCAGGGTGCGGGTGAGCAGGCCGAAGACGAGCAGCAGCAATACCGCCAGGGGGCCGCCCCACCAGGGCAGGCGCGGCCCGCCGAACAGGGTGCGGGCGAACAGCCCCACCGCCGCCACGTTGAGCCCGGTGATCACCGATTCGAGCACCCGGAACAGGGGCACGTCGAAGGGCAGGGCCGGAGGCAGGGGCAGGAAGGCGCGCAGGTCGCCGGTGGCGAACAGGGTGAATTCCGGCGACAGCTGGGTGACGCACCACACCATCAACAGGGTCAGCCCCACCTCGGCGTAAGGCACCGGGGCCAGTAGCCGGTTGCGGAAGCGGGCCAGGGCGATCAGCCAGCGGGCGCCGCCGAACAGGCCGATCAGGGCGCCGATCGCGGCCCCCAGGGTGTTGGTGCCCCAGTCCACGTTGGACGGCACCCGGGTGGGCAACCAGTTCTGCAACACTTCCATGGAAAGCGACAGGCCGCAGCCGAGCAGGGCTGCCATCAGGGCGGGCAGCACCCGGGTGGGCAGCCGGTCCAGGGCCAGGGTGAGCAGCAGGCCGAGGGGAATGTAGGCCGCCACGTTGACCGCCAGGTCGAACACGGTCCAGTAGCGCGGCCAGGCGGCACCGAGAAAGGCCAGGGGCGGCACGCCCCGGTCGGTCCAGCCGGAGAAGGGATGCAGGCTGGCGTAGACCACCAGGGCCAGGTAGGCCAGGGCGAGGGGCACCGCCAGCTTGTGCCCGTCCCGGGGCGAGGGGGCCGGCGCGGCGGGGGGCGTTGCGGCGGGAGCGGCGTTCATGGCCTGGCGGGCGCCGCCGGCCGCGGCGCCACGGGGTCAATAGACATGGCTACGCGCCGCCTCCGGGGAGAAGCGGCCGACGCGCTGGGGCAGCAGGGAACCGGCCACCATGCCGGCCAGGGCGGCCAGCAGCCCGGCGAACTGCACCGGCAGGAAGCCGTCCAGGTAGCCCTCGGGGGCCAGCATCTCGCCAGCCAGCCACACGCCGACGCCGCCGACGATCGAGCACAGGGCGCCCTGGGTGGTGGCCCGGGGCCAGTACACCCCGGCGGCCAGGGGGATGAAGGCGGCCACCAGGGTCACCTTGTAGGCGTTCTCGACCATTTCGAAGATCGAGTTGTCGGAGGCCAGGGCGAAGGTCAGCACCGCCATGCCGAAGACGAATACCACGATGCGCATGGCCCGCAGCAGCTGGCCGTCGGTGATGTCGGGCAGGAAGGGGCGCAGGATGTTTTCGGTGAAGGTCACCGAGGGGGCCAGCAGGGTGGCCGAGGAACAGCTCATGATCGCCGCCAGCAGGGCGCCGAAGAACAGCACCTGGGCGATGAACGGGGTGTGCTGGATGATCAGCTGGGGCAGGATGAACTGGGCATCGGCCTCCAGGTAGCGGGCCACCAGCTGGGGGTCGATCAGGGTCGCCGAATAGACCAGGAACATGGGCACGAAGGCGAACACGAAGTAGATGCTGCCACCGAGCACCGAGCCCACGGCGCCGACGTTCTCGCTCTTGGCCGAGGAGACGCGCTGGAACACGTCCTGCTGGGGGATCGAGCCGAAGCCCATGGTCACCAGGGCGGCGATGAAGGCCACCATGTCACGGGCCTCGAAGCGGGGCAGGAAATTGAGCTTGCCGGCGGCCTCGGCGTGGGCCACCACGGTGCCCACGCCGCCGGCCAGGCCGGCGACGATCCAGGCGATGAAGAGCAGGCCGCCGATGACCACGGTCATCTGGAAGGCATCGGTCATGGCCACCGCCCACATGCCGCCCATCAGGGTGTAGACCAGCACGATGGCGATGCCGATGAACATGCCCTGCTCGGGCGTCACCGCCCCCTGGGTAACCACCGAGAAGACCAGGCCCATGGCCTTGATCTGGGCCGACACCCAGCCCAGGTAGGAGATGACGATGGCGATGGCGGTGAGCAGTTCCACGGTGCGGTTGTAGCGGCCGCGGAAGAAGTCGCCGATGGTCAGCAGCTTGAGGCGGTAGAGGGGCCGGGCGAAGAACAGGCCCACCAGGATCAGGCACATCGACGAGCCGAAGGGGTCGGCCACCACGCCGCGCAGGCCGTCCTTGACGAAGGCGGCGGGGATACCGAGCACGGTTTCCGAGCCGAACCAGGTGGCGAACACGGTGGCCACGATCACCGGCAGGGGCAGGTGGCGCCCGGCCACGACGAAGTCCGCGGCGTTCTTCACCTTGGAGGCGGCGTAGAGGCCGATGGAAATGGTGACGAGCAGGTAGAGTCCGACGAACCAGACGAGCATGATTCCAGGGCCTAGGCGAAGGGCAGCGGCAGGTGGGGGACCCGACGGGCCGGCCGGGCAGCCGGGCGCCGCGCGGCCAAAGGAGCAGCTGGACGATGCCAAACCGGGCCGGCGGAGGGGGTGTCGAGCGGGGAAAGAGCGGATTATAGCCATACCCCGAAAACCCGGGGCAATCCCGCGCCCTGCCTGGGGCGGCGACGTCTTTCCGCCCATGGCGCAGTCAGGGGAAAACGTGCGGAAACACCGGCCGCCCGGGCCTTCTCGACGGCGCGCCCCGATATGGGGCACTCTTCCGACCGGCCCCGGCCAGGCCCGCCGCCCCGCCGCTCAGGGAGAAGGAGTGCGCCGCGCGCGGCAGCACTCGGCCACCGGAGCGACGCTGCCGTCCTCGGCCTGGGTCTCCAGGGTGACCGGGAAGCCCCACAGGGTGGCCACGTGGGACAGCACCGCCTCCGCCGTCTCCACGGCCACGGGCCGGCGCCGGTACTGGAAGTGGCGCAGGGTCAGGGAGCGGTCGCCGCGCAGGTTCACGTTCCACACCTGGATGTTGGGTTCCCGGGAATGGACGTTGTACTGGTCGGCCAGGGTCTGGCGCAGCTGGCGGTAACCCTGCTCGTCGTGGATCGGCCCCACCGCCAAGTGCTCCCGCTGGTCGTCATCCACCAGGGTGAACAGGCGGAACTCGCGCATCAGCCGGGGCGAGAGGAACTGGGCGATGAAGCTTTCGTCCTTGTAGTTGCGCATGGCGAAGTCGAAGGTGGCGCGCCAGTCGGACCCGGCGATCTCGGGAAACCACTCCCGGTCCTCGTCGTCCGGCTCCTCGCAGATGCGGCGCAGGTCGCGCCACAGGGCGAAGCCCAGGGCGTAGGGGTTGATGCCGGAAAACCAGGGGTGGTTGTAGGGCGGCTGCAGCACCACGTTGCTGTGGTGCTGGAGGAATTCGAGCATGAAGCCGTCGGACAGGCGCCCCTCGTCGTACAGGGTGTTGAGCAGGGTGTAGTGCCAGAAGCAGGCCCAACCCTCGTTCATCACCTGGGTCTGGCGCTGCGGGTAGAAGTACTGGGCCACCTTGCGCACGATGCGCACGATCTCGCGCTGCCAGGGTTCCAGCAGGGGGGCGTGCTTCTCGATGAAGTAGAGCAGGTTCTCTTCCGGCTCTTCGGGAAAGCGCCGCGCCGCCTCCACCGTCCGGTCACCGCCCTTGGCCGGCAGGGTGCGCCACAGGTCGTTGACCTGCTGTTGCAGGTACTCGGCCCGCTCGCGGATGCGCACCCGCTCCTGGTCGGTGGACAGCTTGGGCGGCCGCCGGTAGCGGTCCACCCCCACGTTCATCAGGGCGTGGCAGGCATCGAGCAGTTGCTCCACCTCGTCGGCGCCGTAGCGCTCCTCGCACTCGGCGATGTAGTGCCGGGCGAACACCAGGTAGTCGATGATGGCGTCCGGGCTGGTCCACTGGCGGAACAGGTAGTTGCCCTTGAAGAAGCTGTTGTGGCCGTAGGCGGCGTGGGCGATCACCAGGGCCTGCATGGTCAGGGTGTTCTCTTCCATGAGGTAGGCGATGCAGGGGTCGGAGTTGATCACGATCTCGTAGGCCAACCCCATCTGGCCGCGCTTGTAGCGCCGCTCGGTGGCCAGGAACTGCTTGCCGAAGGACCAGTGGTGGTAGAACACGGGCATGCCGATGGAGGCGTAGGCGTCCATCATCTGCTCGGCGGTGATCACCTCGATCTGGTGCGGGTAGCAGTCCAGGGCGTAGCGGGCGGCCACCTTGCCGATCTCCTCGTCGTAGAGGGTGAGCAGTTCCTCGGTCCATTCCGAGCCGTCGGGCAGGAACTGGCCGCTGCCGGGAGCCGCCAGGGGCGGGGTTTCGGGGGGCGGGGAGAGGAGGGGGATGTCCATGGCGACTTCCTCGGGGATGCGTGGGCGCCGCGACGTCGGTGCCGGCTAGGCCAGCTTCTTCCTGAACAGTTCGCGGAATACCGGGTAGATGTCCTCCAGCCCCTCGATGCGCTGCATGGCGAAGCGGCCGGGGAAGCGGGGCTCCAGGCCCTGGTATTCCTTCCACAGGTTCTGGGGCTCCCCGGGGGTGATCTCGATGTAGGCGAAATACTGCACCCCGGGCAGGATGCGTTCGGCCAGCAGCTCGGCGCAGCGCGGCGAATCGTTTTCCCAGTTGTCGCCGTCGGAGGCCTGGGCGGCGTAGATGTTCCACAGGGACGAGGAGTAGCGCTCGGCCATGATCTTCTGCATCAGGTCCAGGGCGCTGGACACCACGGTGCCGCCGGATTCCCGGGAGTGGAAGAAGTCGTCCTCGTTCACCTCGGTGGCGGTGGTGTGGTGGCGGATGAAGACCAGCTCGATCTTCTCGTAGCTGCGCTGCAAGAACAGGTAGAGCAGCATGAAGAAGCGCTTGGCGGTCTGCTTCTTCTGCTCGTCCATGGAGCCGGACACGTCCATCAGGCAGAACATCACCGCCTGAGTGGAGGGCTGGGGAATGCGGATGCGGTTGTTGTAGCGCAAGTCGAAATCGTCGATGAAGGGTATCGCCTCGATGCGCAGCTTGAGCCGGGCGATCTCCTTGCGCAGGGCCACCACCTCCGGGTCGATCTCGGTGCGGTGGTCGCGCAGCAATTCGTCGAGGCGCGCCTGCAACTCGCGGATCTTGGCCCGGTAGGGCGCACTGGCGGCGATGCGCCGGCCGGTGGCGTCGCGCATGGTGCGCACGATGTTGATGTTGGTGGGCACCCCGCTGTGGGTGAAGCCGGCGCGCACCCGCTTGAATTCCTCCAGCTTGGCGAGTTGGCGCTTGACCAGGTTGGGCAGAGCCAGGTCGTCGAAGAAGATGTCGAGGAACTCGTCCCGGGACAGGGTGAACACGAAGTCGTCCAGATGCTCGCCTTCGTTGCTGGCACCGCCGCCCCGGCCCTTGCCCGAACCGCCCCCGGCCGGGCGCTCGATCTCGTCGCCGGAGTGGAAGCGGTCGTTGCCCGGCTGCACTCCTTCCCACACGCCGCCTTGGCCGTGCTGGAACTGGGGCTCGGAAATATCCTTGCCGGGGATGGCGATGTTCTCGCCGGAGTCGATGTCGGTAATGCCGCGGCGGGTGATGGCGTCGGCCACCGCCTTGCGGATCTGCCCCTTGAAACGGCGAATGAAGCGCTGGCGATTGACCGCGCTCTTGTGCTTGCTGTCGAACCGCCGATCGATGATGCGGACGGTCATGGTGCCTCCTTGGGCTGTTCTATGTCGCGGGTGCCGCGTCCGGCCGCCCGGGGCGGGTGCGGGCGCGCGAACGCGCCGCCGCCCCGGGGGCAGGCCGCCACAGGGCCGGGCTCACGACGACTTGCGCACCCGCAGGTACCACTCGGTGAGCAGCCGGACCTGGCGCTCGGTGTAGCCCTTTTCCATCATGCGATTGACGAAGTCCTGGTGCTTCTTGTGCTCCTCGGTGCTGCCCTTGGTGTTGAAGGAGATCACCGGCAGCAGCTCCTCGGTGTTGGAGAACATCTTCTTCTCGATCACCGCGCGCAGCTTCTCGTAGGAGGTCCAGGCCGGATTGCGCCCGTCGTGCTTGGCGCGGGCGCGCAGCACGAAGTTCACCACCTCGTTGCGGAAGTCCTTGGGATTGCTGATGCCCGCCGGCTTCTCGATCTTCTCCAGTTCCTCGTTGAGGGCCCCCCGGTCGAGGATCTCGCCGGTGTTGGGGTCGCGGAATTCCTGGTCCTGGATCCAGAAGTCGGCATAGGTGACGTAGCGGTCGAAGATGTTCTGGCCGTACTCGGAATAGCTCTCCAGGTAGGCGGTCTGGATCTCCTTGCCGATGAACTCGGCGTAGCGCGGCGCCAGGTACTCCTTGAGGTAGCGCAGGTACTTCTCTTCCACCTCGGGGGGGAACTGCTCCTGGGCGATCTGCTGCTCCAGCACATACATCAGGTGCACCGGGTTGGCGGCGATCTCCTTGTGCTCGAAGTTGAACACCTTGGACAGGATCTTGAAGGCGAAGCGGGTGGAAAGCCCGGTCATGCCCTCGTCCACCCCGGCGTAGTCCCGGTACTCCTGAAAGCTCTTGGCCTTGGGGTCGGTGTCCTTCAGGTTCTCGCCGTCATAGACCCGCATCTTGCTGTAGATGCTGGAATTCTCCGGGTCCTTGAGCCGCGACAGCACCGAGAACTGGGCCATCATGCGCAAGGTGTCCGGGGCGCAGGGCGCCTTGGCCAGGGACGAGTTGGCGATCAGCTTGTCGTAGATCTTCACCTCCTCGCCGACCCGCAGGCAGTAGGGCACCTTGACGATGTAGATGCGGTCGAGGAAGGCCTCGTTGTTGCGGTTGTTCTTGAAGGCGGTCCATTCCGCCTCGTTGGAGTGGGCCAGGATCTGGCCGTCGAAGGGGATCGCACCGAAGCCCTCGGTACCCTTGTAGTTGCCTTCCTGGGTGGCGGTCAGCAGGGGGTGCAGCACCTTGATCGGCGCCTTGAACATCTCGACGAATTCCAGGATGCCCCGGTTGGCCAGGCACAGGCCGCCGGAGTAGCTGTAGGCGTCCGGATCGTCCTGGGAGTAGTTCTCCAGCTTGCGGATGTCGATCTTGCCCACCAGGGACGAGATGTCCTGGTTGTTCTCATCCCCCGGCTCGGTCTTGGCGATGGCGATCTGGGACAGCACCGAGGGGCGCAGCTTGACCACCCGGAACTTGGTGATGTCGCCGCCGAACTCGTGCAGGCGCTTCACCGCCCAGGGGCTCATGATGCTGTTGAGGTAGCGGCGCGGGATGCCGTAGTCCTCTTCCAGGATCGGCCCGTCCTCTTCCAGGTTGAACAAGGCCAGGGGCGTCTCGTGCACCGGGCTGCCCTTGACCGAGTAGAACGGCACCTTCTCCACCAGTTGCTTCAGGCGCTCGGCCAGGCTCGATTTGCCGCCGCCCACCGGGCCCAGCAGGTAGAGGATCTGCTTCTTCTCCTCCAGGCCCTGGGCGGCGTGGCGGAAGTAGGCGACGATCGACTCGATCACCTCCTCCATGCCGTAGAACTCGCGGAAGGCCGGGTAGATGCGGATCAGCTTGTTGGCGAACAGCCGCGACAGACGTGGGTCCTGACGGGTGTCGACGACCTCCGGGTCGCCGATCGCCATCAGCATGCGCTGGGCGATGCTGGCATAGGCCGACTTGTCGCTGCGACACAACTCCAGATACTCCTGGAGCGACATTTCCTCTTCCTGCGCCGCTTCGTAGCGACTCTGGTACTTGGCGAAGATGGACATGGTGGCCTCCTGTGCGGTGCGCGGTCCCGTTAGCTCTTTCCCGGAATCGCTTGTGAGATTGGGCTACCCCCCGGCGAAAAAGTTTTGCCTTTTTTCTGCAACATCAACCGCCCGGCAGGAAAAAACGCACACCTTGGGCAAGTGGCAGGGCGGCGCCGTCGTTGATTACATTGGTCTGGCGGCGCATGTAGGCCTTCCAGCTGTCGGAACCGGCCTCCCGGCCGCCGCCGGTGTCCTTCTCGCCGCCGAAGGCCGCGCCGATCTCGGCCCCCGAAGTGCCGGTGTTGACGTTGGCCAGCCCGGTGTCGGCCCCCGCCGCCGAGAGAAAGCGCTCGGCCCGGCCCAGGTCCCGGGTGAACAGGGCGCCGGAGAGGCCCTGGGGCACGTCGTTGTGGGAGGCGATGGCGGCGGCGAAATCGTCGTAGGGAAAGAGGGTGAGGAGCGGCCCGAACACCTCGTCCCGGTGCCGGGCCGCCATGGCCTCGGCGCGGAACAGGGCCGGGGTGACGAAGTGGCCCGGGCCGGGCAGGGCCCGGCCGCCGGTCAGGCGCGTTTCGCCGGCCGCCTCCCGGGCCGCCACGGCGGCGAGGAAACGCTGCCGCGCCGCCTCGTCGATGAGGGGCCCCACCAGGGTGGCCGGATCGGCCGGATCGCCCACCGGCGCCGCCTGACAGGCCGCCGCCAGGCGCGCTTCCAGGGCGGGCAGCACGGCGCGGTGCACGAAGGCCCGCCGGGTGCTGGTGCAGCGCTGCCCGGCGGTGCCCATGGCACCGAAGAAGAGGGCCTGGGCAGCCAGTTCCAGGTCGGCCGTCTCGTCCACGATCACCCCGTTGTTGCCGCTGCATTCGAGCAGGCTGCGGCCCAGGCGCCGGGCCACCGCCACGGCGACGTGGCGGCCGGTGGCCGAAGAGCCGGTAAACGACACCAGGGGCAGGCGCCCGTCGCCCACCAGGCCGTCCAGGGTGGCCGGCTCGTCGGAATAGACCGTGGCAAACACGCCCCGGCCATCCACCTCGGCCACTCGGGCGTCCACCACCTCTTCCACCAGGGCGGAAACGGCCTGGGCGGTCAGGGGCGCCTTGGAGCTGGGCTTCCACACCACCGTGTCGCCGCACACGGCGGCGATGAAGGCGTTCCACGCCCACACCGCGGCGGGGAAGTTGAAGGCGGTGACGACCAGCACCGGGCCGAGGGGATGCCACTGCTCCAGCAGCCGGTGGCCGGGCCGCTCCGAGGGCAGGGTCAGACCGTGCAGCTGGCGCGACAGGCCCACGGCGTAGTCGGCCATGTCGATCATTTCCTGGATCTCGCCCTCGGCTTCGCTCCTGATCTTGCCCACCTCGGCGCCGAGCAGGGCGGCCAGGCGCGCCTTGTCGCGGCGCAGGGCGTCGGCGATGGCGCGCACCAACAGGCCGCGCCGCGGCGCCGGCACCTCGCGCCAGCGGCGGAAGGCGGCGGCGCTCACCGCCACCCGGTCGGCGGCCTCTTCCGCCGAAGTCACCGCCACCCGGCCCAGATCGTGGCCGGTGGCCGGATTCACCGAGAGCAGCTGGCGCGGCCCGCCCGGGACATTCATGGCCGCGCCTCCATCTCCAGCCCGGCCAGCACCCGCTCCAGGGCATCCGCCGCCTGGGCCAGGGTGGCCTCGTCGATGGTCAGGGGCGGGGCCAGGCGGATCACCGTGCCGTGAGTGTCCTTGGTCACCACCCCGGCGGCGAGCAGGCCGTCCACCACCGCCCGGGCGCTCACACCCTGGACCTCGACGCCGACGAACAGGCCCCGGCCGCGCACTTCCTTGATCAACGGCGAGGCGATGCCTTGCAGGCGCGCCAGCAGCCAGGCGCCGAGCCGGGCCGAACGGGCCGGCAGATCCTCGTCGAGCAGCAGTTCCAGGGCCTCCAGGGCCACCGTGGCGGCCAAGGGGTTGCCGCCGAAGGTGGAGCCGTGGTCGCCGGGCTTGAGCACGCCGAGCACCTCGCGCCGGGCGAGGAAGGCCGACACCGGCAGCAGGCCGCCGCCCAGGGCCTTGCCCAGGCACAGGCCGTCGGGGCGCACGCCCTCGTGCTCGCAGGCGAGCAGCCGGCCGGTGCGGCCCAGGCCGGTCTGCACCTCGTCGGCGATGAGCAGCACGTTGCGGCGCCGGCAAATCTCGGCGCAGGCCGCCAGGTAGCCCGGCGGCGGCACGACGATGCCGCCCTCGCCCTGGATCGGCTCCACCAGGAAGGCGGCGGTGTTGGGGGTGATGGCCGCCTCCAGGGCCGCCGCGTCGCCGTAGGGAATGGTCAGCAGCCCCCCCGGGAAGGGGCCGAAGCCGGCCCGGTACTGGGGTTCGGTGGACAGGCCGACGATGGCGATGGAGCGGCCGTGGAAGTTGCCTGCGCAGGCGATGATCTCGGCGTCGCCGTCGGGCACGCCCTTGACCACGTGGGCCCACTTGCGCGCCACCTTGAGGGCGGTTTCCACCGCCTCCAGGCCGGTGTTGGCGGGCAGGGCCAGGTCGAAGCCGGTGATCTCGGTGAGGCGCTTCAGCAGCACCGGCAGCCGGTCGTTGGAAAAGGCCCGGGACGTCACCGCCAGGCGCCGGGCCTGGGCGGCGAGAGTCGCCACCAGGCGCGGGTGGCTATGGCCGAAGGACACCGCCGAGTAGGCGGCCATCATGTCGATGTAGCGGCGCCCCTCGGTATCCACCAGCCAGGGCCCCTCGCCGTGACTCACCACCAGGGGCAGGGGCTCGTAGTTGTGGGCGCCGTGGGCCATTTCCCAATCGGCCAGGGTGGCGGCGTCCGGGGCCAGGGCCGTTTCCACCAGGTCCACCGCCAGGCGGCCGGTGCGCAGGTCCCGGTCCAGGCCGGGACGGTATTCGACGATCTCCAGGGCCACCGCCCCGGGGCGGCGCAGCACGCCGCGCAGGGCTGGCAGCACCTCTCCGGCGGCCAGGCCGAGGGGGGCCGGCACGGTGGTGGCCGGGGCGTCCTCCGGATCGAAGGCGTCCAGGTCGATGGTCACGCCGAAGGGCGCGGTGCCGTGGCGGCCGGCCCGGGCCACGGCGTCGGCGAAGACCCGGGCGAAGCCCAGCCTGGCCAGGTCGTCCGGGGGCACTACCTTGACCCCGAGGCGCACCAGATGGCGCAACTCGGCGGCCTCGAAGCTGCGCGCACCGATCACCGTGATGCGCTGCGGGTCGAGCACCGGCCCGTCCACCCAGGCCAATTCCGGGCTACCCAGACCGAGCAGGGCGGCCAGGGGCATGCCGTGGGGGTTGCCGGTGGGGGAGGATTCGGCCACGTGGGCGTCCAGGTGGGCGTCGATCCACACCAGGCCCGGGGCCTCGCCCAGCGCCTGGCCGACGCCGCGCCAAGTGCCGGCGGCGACGCTGTGATCGCCGCCCAGGATCACCAGCCGGCCGCCCCCGCCCGCCGCCTGGCCGACCGCCGCCGCCAGCCGGCGCAGGTAGCCGCCCAGCCGGGCCAGGCGGCCGGCGTCCGCCGGGGCGTCCTCGGCCACCGGCGCAATCCGTTCGACAGCACCGACCCGGCCGCCGGCACGACGCACCGCCCCGGCCACGCCAAGATGCGCCAGGGCGGCGGGGCCGGCGGCCAGGTCGTCCTCGGCCGCCGGGGGGCCGCCCAGGCCGCAGGCGGCGTCGATCAGGACCACCGGGGGCAGATCGCCCCCCGTGGCCCGGGTGGCGGAATGCGTGGCCGGATGAGTGGCCGGATGGCCCGGGGAAGAATCAGAAGAATCGGGCGAGCGGGCCGGCGCCGCTGCGGGCGCGGGGTCGGCGACATGGGCGGGGCGCTCTTGTGGAGCCGCCTTGAGTCGGTCGTTCATGGCACACCTCCTGGTGGGATGCAGCCGTAGCCGTATGCAATATGCCCATTGGACAAGGGCCGGCCCGGCGGGGTTCGTCCCGGCCCGGCGTGCGCTATACTGCGCCCGCTCTTTGGGGAGTAGCCGCCCCGCCGCAACGGTGGGGGCGCCGGTCAACATGCTGGAAGCGCGGTCATCGCCGCCTCCTGGCCGGTGCGGGCCCGCAGGCGCGTCTGCGCCGCCGGGTCTGGCGAGACCAGGGACGATGCGGCCTTCTTCCAGGAAACCCCGGGGAGCCGGTGGCCGTGGCGTTCCTGCGTTCCGTCCGACCACCCCTACCGGCCCCCATCTCCCGACCCCATGGAAGCCTTCCTCGTCTCCACCGGCATCGTCGCCCTGGCCGAAATCGGCGATAAGACCCAGCTGCTGTCCTTCGTCCTGGCCGCCCGCTTCAAGCGCCCCTGGCCGATCGTCGCCGGCATCTTCGTCGCCACCGTCTTCAACCACGCCGCCGCCGGCGCGGTGGGGGCCTGGCTGACCCACCTGATCGGCCCGGACACCATGCGCTGGATTTTGGGCCTGTCCTTCCTGGCCATGGCCGGCTGGATCCTGGTGCCGGACAAGCTCGACGACGACGAGGCGCCGCAAGCCCGCTACGGCGCCTTCGCCACCACCCTGATCGCCTTCTTCCTTGCCGAAATGGGCGACAAGACCCAGGTGGCCACGGTGGCCCTGGCGGCCCGCTTCGACTCCCTGGCGGCGGTGGTGCTGGGCACCACCTTCGGCATGATGCTGGCCAACGTGCCGGCGGTGCTGGTGGGCGACAAGCTGGCCCACAAGCTGCCGGTGAAGGCCATCCACGTAGTCTGCGCCCTGATCTTCGCCGCCCTCGGCGTGGCCGCCCTGGCCGGGGCCGATTTCGCCGCCTGGCTGGGCTGAACCGGCGCGGCGGCGCCCCCGCCGCCGGCCTTTTCCGGGCTGTTCCGGCCTGTTCCCGGCACCACGACCCCGGCCCCGCAAGCCGGGGCAAGCGGCCTTGGCGCAGTGCAGCAAGCGTGCTAACCTCGCGCCCGTTTTCATCTCCGGAGATTCCGACGTGGGCAGTTGCCTGGGTGGCTCGGACGGTGGCAGTTGCCGCACCGCCGATACGCCGCTCCCGCTGACCGCCACGACGGGGTGACCGCCTCCCCGGGCCTGCGCCAGAACGCGCCGCCCGCCTAGCGTCCCCCGTCCTGGGGGACACTTTTACACCGCTTCCTCACCCGCTTTCGCTGGCCTGTGGCCGCGAGGGTGGCGCGATCGTTGCCGGTTGCCAGTCAGCGCCGAGCGCATGCCGCCGTGCCCCGTCACTCCGGACCACTCCGGTAAGGCGCGAGCATGATCAACATCTTCGAACTGCTGAATGGCCGCCTGCGTCAGACCCAGGCCATCCGCCACAGCGACCTGGCGGGCAAGGCGCCGATCTGGATCGACATCGTCGAGCCCACCGAGGAGGAATCCGCCTGGGCCCACGAACAGTGGGGCCTGGACCTGGAGACGCCGGAGGACTTGACCGACATCGAGGCGTCGGCACGCTTCTACGAGACCGACGACGGGGCCCTGCACCTGCGCTCGGACTTTCTGCTCGACAAGGACGACGACGACCACAACGTGCCGGTGCGCTTCGTGCTGCGCGGCGGGCTGCTGTTTTCGATCCGCGACGACGACCTGCCGGTGTTCCGCCTGTCGCGCATGCGCGCCCGCACCCAGCCGGGCCACGTTTCCGACGCCATGGACGTGCTGCTCGACCTGTACGCCACCGACGTGGAGTATTCCGCCGACGCCCTGGAGGAAATCTACGGGGCCCTAGACGAGGTGAGCCGCCACGTGCTCGGCAACCAGCTCTCGGACGAGGCCGCCGGCGAGGTGCTGTCGTCGATCGCCAAGGAAGAGGACACCAACGGGCGCATCCGCCGCAACGTGATGGACACCCGCCGCGCCGTGTCCTTCCTGATGCGCGGCAAGCGCCTGACCAACGAGCAGTTCGAGGAGGCGCGCCAGATCCTGCGCGACATCGACTCCCTGGACGGCCACACCACCTTCCTGTTCGACAAGATCAACTTCCTGATGGACGCCACCGTCGGCTTCATCAACATCAACCAGAACAAGATCATCAAGATCTTCTCGGTGGCCTCGGTGGCCCTGCTGCCGCCGACCCTGATCGCCAGTGTGTACGGCATGAACTTCGGGCGCATGCCCGAGCTGCAATGGGAGTACGGCTACCCCTTCTCCCTGATCCTGATGATCCTGTCGGTGATCGCCCCGTTCACCTACTTCCGCCGCCGCGGCTGGCTGAAGTAGGGAGGGGTCGCAAATGGGCGGGATTTCAGGCGCTATCTGAAACCCCGCGCCAATAGGGCATCTTCACGGGGTGCGGCGGGAACGCCGCGCCCCATCTTGCTTTTGGGGCATACCCTGTGGAGATCGGCGCCCCGCCTGGGGTTTGGCGGGGCCGGGCAGGATGAAGCGCCGCCGGGGGCGGGAATCGGGAACCAGCCCGGGGGAATCAGCCCAGGGCGCGGCTCGCCTCCAGCGCCAGGGCGGCGGCGGCGACGAGGGCGATCAGCAGCAGGGCGACGCGCTGGCGGCGCTGTTCGGCGAGCAGCAGCTTGAGGGCGGAATCGTCACGGCGCGGCTCCTCGGCCAGGCGCCGGTAGATCAGGCGCGGCAACTGGGGCAGCTCCTTGGCCCAGTAGGGGCCCTCGTGCTTGAGGCCGTCCACCAGGGCGCGCCAGCCGATCTGGCGGCTCATCCAGCGCTCCAGGAAGGGCTTGGCGGTCTTCCACAGGTCCAGCTCCGGGTCGAGCTGGCGGCCCAGGCCCTCGATGTTGAGCAGGGTCTTTTGCAGCATCACCAGCTGGGGCTGGATTTCCACGTTGAAGCGGCGGCTGGTCTGGAACAGGCGCAGCAAGAGCTTGCCGAAGGAGATGTCCTTCAGGGGCCGGTCGAAGATCGGCTCGCAGACGGTGCGCACCGCCGCCTCCAGCTCGTCCACCCGGGTGTCCGCCGGGGCCCAGCCGGATTCGATGTGTGCCTCGGCCACCCGCTTGTAGTCACGGCGGAAGAAGGCCAGGAAGTTCTGCGCCAGGTAGTTCTTGTCGACTTCGTTGAGGGTGCCGACGATGCCGAAGTCCAGGGCGATGTAGCGGCCGTCGTCGGCCACCAGGATGTTGCCCGGGTGCATGTCGGCGTGGAAGAAGCCGTCGCGGAACACCTGGGTGAAGAAGATTTCCACCCCGGCCCGGGACAGGGCCTTCAGGTCGATCCCCTTGGCCAGCAGCACGTCGGTCTGGGAAATGGGCGTGCCGTGCATGCGCTCCATGGTCATCACCGTGGTGGCGCAGTAGTCCCAGTACACCTCGGGCACCACCAGCAGCGGCGAATGCTCGAAGTTGCGCCGCAATTGCGAGCAGTTGGCCGCCTCGTGCATCAGGTCCAGCTCGTCGTAAAGGTACTTGGCGAACTCGGCCACCACCTCCCGGGGCTTCAAGCGCCGACCGTCCACGGAGACGGCCTCGACCAGCCGGGCCAGGGTGTCCATCAGCGCCAGGTCGTGGGCGATCACCGGGCGCATGCCCGGGCGCAGCACCTTGACCGCCACTTCGCGGCCATCCGGCAGCTTGGCGAAGTGCACCTGGGCCACCGAGGCCGAGGCCACCGGGGTGAGGTCGAATTCGGGAAAGACCTGGTTGAGGGGCCGGCCGAAGGCGGCCTCGATCTCGGCCACCGCCTGCTCGGAGGGGAAGGGCGGCACCCGGTCCTGCAACTTGGCCAGTTCCTCGGCCACGTCCGGCGGCAGCAGGTCGCGGCGGGTGGACAGCACCTGGCCGAACTTGACGAAGATCGGCCCGAGGGCTTCCAGGGCCTTGCGCAGGCGCACCGCCCGGGGCTCGGAAAAACGCCGCCAGCGCAGCAGGGGCGCCAGCCAGCGGGCGGCCCGGCCGGTGGGCTCGGCCTCGATGAGCATGCCATCCAGGCCGTGGCGGAGCGCGACGGAAACGATGCGGGCGAGTCGGAAGAGGCGCATGGGCGCGATCGGCAATCGAAGGAGGTAAGAAAGCAGCCCGGCGCGGCCCTGCCGGCGCCGGGGGAAAGGCCGGAGTTTACCGGGATTGGCGCCCCCCCGCTCAAGCGCCCCGGGACGGTCTGGCGCCCCGGGGCGGCAGGCCCGGCCTTACTCGGCCTCGGCCACGGTGGTGGCAGGCAATCCAGCCGCCTGGCGGCTGGCGGCGAACAGGGGATCGGTGAGCTTGCGCAGCTTGCCGGCGGTGGGACCGAACTTGTCCGGCCGGCCGCCGCCGTAGCGTGCATCGTAGGTGGCCTCGCCGATCAGCCGGTTGCTCTCGAACACGCGCAGCTGGGCATAACGCAGAAACATAGCCAGGTCCCAGCGCCACGAGGCGGTGTATTCCAGGTAGGCGCCGCAGTCGGCCGGGAGCGCGCCCTTGTAGGTGCGGGTGGCAATGCCGGCGCTACGGATCTGGGCGTCCAACTCGGGGTGGAAGCCATCCATCAACACGTCGTCGTTGTACTGCAGGCAGAGGGCGGTCAGCGGCTTCTCCACCGGCTTGACGGTGGTGCTGATCGAACAGGCGGCGCAGGCCAGGGCCAGCGCCCCAATGGGGATGAGTCGGTGCAGCGTCATTGAAACTCCCTGATGTCGTTGTCGTGAGCCGCGATGCGGCGGGGCCGGAGCATGCCCGGAGAAGTTCCCAGCGGCAAGGATGCCCGTCCCGGCCGCACCCGGACGTGCTACGCCCGGGGCGCTCGGGGTAACATCTGCCCCTCACCGACTTTCCCATCGGGCGGCCCCGGTTCTACCACCCCGCACCGCCGCCCCGGAGACACCATGGTTCCTCACCTCACCACCGCGCTGACCGGCCCGATCCTGGAGCTGGAGCAGCGTTTCCTCGACGAGAGCGCCCGCATCGAACAATGGCTGCGGGGCAAGTGGCAGGACCACACCCCGCCCTTCTACGGCTCGGTGGACCTGCGCAACGCCGGCTTCAAGCTGGCCCCGGTGGACACCAACCTCTTTCCCGGCGGCTTCAACAACCTCACCGCCGCCTTCCACCCGCTGTGCGTCCAGGCCGCCCAGGTGGCGGTGGAAAAGCTCTGCCCCGAGGCGCGCAACCTGCTGCTGGTGCCGGAAAACCACACCCGCAACCTGTTTTACCTGCAAAACGTGGCCCAGCTCGCCGGCATCCTCAAGCACGCCGGGCTGAACGTGCGCATCGGCTCCCTCAACCCGGAGATCGCCGAGCCCACCGCCATCGACCTGCACAACGGCCACGCCCTGCTGCTCGAACCCCTGAAGCGGGTCGGCAACCGGCTCACCCTGGAGGGCTTCGACCCCTGCGTGGTGCTGCTCAACAACGACCTGTCGGCAGGCATCCCGGAGATTCTCACCAACCTGCACGAGCAGTGGCTGCTGCCGCCGCTGCACGCCGGCTGGTCCACCCGGCGCAAGTCGCACCATTTCGCCGCCTACGACGACGTGGCCAACGAGTTCGCCGAACTGCTCGGCATCGATCCGTGGCGCCTCAACCCCTACTTCGCGGTGTGCGAGCAGATCAACTTCCACGAGCGCACCGGCGAGGAATGCCTGGCCGGCAACGTGGACATGATGCTGGCGCGCATCCGCGCCAAGTACCAGGAATACGGCATCGACGAGAAGCCCTACGTGGTGGTCAAGGCCGACGCCGGCACCTACGGCATGGGGGTGATGACGGTGCACGACGCCTCCGAGGTGGTGGGCCTGAACCGCAAGCAGCGCAACAAGATGAGCGTCATCAAGGAGGGCCTGGAGGTCTCGGCGGTGCTGATCCAGGAAGGGGTGCACACCGTGGAGCGGGTCGCCGAGCAGGTGGCCGAGCCGGTGGTGTACATGATCGACCGCTACGTGGTCGGCGGCTTCTACCGGGTCCACGGCGGCCGCGGCAAGGACGAGAACCTCAACGCCCCGGGCATGCACTTCACCCCCCTGGCCTTCGACACCTGCTGCAACCAGCCCGAGTACGGCGGCAACCCGGACGCCCCGCCCAACCGCTTCTACGCCTACGGCGTGGTGGCCCGGCTGGCCCTGCTGGCCGCGTCCCTGGAGCTGGAGCGGACCGCCCCGGCCGACGCCCTGGCGGCCTGAACGGAGCCTCTTCCCCAGCGTTTTTCCCCGCTTCACCCCGGCCCTCGCCGGAACCCCGCGCCCCGCCTCGCTTTCCGCCCCCCCATCGCGGAGGCCAAGGCGGGGCGCGGCTTTTGCGGGCCATGCCGCCAGGATCGAGCACTGGCGCGGCCCTCCGCCCGGGGCGCCGCTTCCCGGCCTCGGTGCCGCGTCTGGGAATCGTCATGACGAGCCGGTAAGATCGGCGCGATCCCCGCCTCCGCCCCCGGGCCCTCTTTCCCCACCCCGCCATGAGTCCGAGCCAACCCGCCTCCCGCACCCTCACCCTGCACCCCGGCACCTTCCGCCACGCTCCCGACGGCGACCAGATCGCCCTGCGCGCCGGCGACACCCTGCACATCGTCTGCCGCGAGGGCCTGACCCCGGTGGAACTGCTGCGCGGCCTGGACCGGGCCCACCACGCCCACGGCGGCAGCGGCCGCGTCGGCGCCGGCCTGGTCGAAATCTCGGGCATGCTGCTCACCAGCCTGGTGTTCCTGCTCACCCTGGGCATCCTCGACATCTTTGGCAATTCGCTGCATCACGTGATCGGCGAGTGGGTGCACGAAGAGGGCGCCAACCACGACGACGCCATCCGCGAAGGGCGCCTGCTGCTCCTCTCGACCCTGCTGTTCTTCGGCGGCATGGTGGCGGTGCGCCTGTTCCGCCGCCTGCCCCTGTTCGAGGAGAACCTGGAAAGCGTCGGCCACACCGTGCGCCTGGTGGTGGAGGATTTCCTCAACAGCAAGCGCCGCCAACGCCGCCGCCTGCGCCAGCGCTTGAAGCGCCTGGGCGCCGACCAGGTGGCCCGCATCGAGGTGTGGAACCCCCAGAGCGCCCCGGGCGCCACCGGTAGCGCCGGCCACGGCGCAGCCCCCACCGACCCCCTGGCCTGGAGCATCCTGCTGCCGGCCCTGGTGGACGTCAGCCGCCCCGACTGCGCCCTGGCCCTGCACATCCGCCAGGACGAAACCGCCGACGTGCGCGCCGCCGCCCAGGCCCTGCCCGGCCTGGCGGTGGACATGGCCGCCCAGGCGGCGCCCACCGCGACAGCTGCCGGTGCCGCCCCGCGCAACCTGATCCCCGCCGCCGAACAGGCTTGGCTGCCGCTGCTGGCCCTGGCCGCCTTCGACCCGGAAGCCCTCACGCCCCTGGCTCCGGCCGGCGCCGCCCGCGTCTTCAGCGAGAACGCCTTCCACCGCCTGCTGCCCCTGGCCGGCAACGGCGTCACCCGGGCCGAGGCAAGCCGCTTCCTCAACCGCTGCCTGAACGACTACGGCCTGCTGCGCGACGATCCGGACAGCGGCCTGTGGTTCCTGGCCGGCGATGCCGACGCCCCCCCGGCCCGCCAGGGCGCCCTGTGGACCGCCCTGTTCCACGCCCTCACCGCCAACGCCCAGGCCTTCGTGGACGGGGACGATCCCCTCACCCACCTGGTCGCCAGCGGCGCCCTGTGCGCCCTGCTGCACGACCTGCCCCCCGCCTCGGCCGGCACCCGGCGGCGCCTTGCCCAACAATTGCTGGAGGTGGTCGGCGGCTTCATCGCCGCGGTCGAGAAGAGCGAGCGCTACGACCTGATGAAGCGGGTTCTGGCCGGCCCCGGGCGGCGCAATCTGCAGGACCTGGGCCGCTACCTGCCCCGGGTGGTGGACGCCGGCGAGGAACGCGGCGACGCCGACGCCGCCTTCACCCTGGATCTGGCCGAAACCGCCCGCTTCAACGCCTTCGGCTACGACACCCTGGCCCGCCTGGCCCGGCTGTTCGAAGTGGTCGGCGCCTATCCGGAAGCCATCGCCATCTGGACCAAGCTCGCCCCCCTGGACCCGACCCGGGCCCGGGTGCGCCTAGCCCGCCTCGAAGAACGCAGCGGCGATCCCCAGGCCGCCGCCCGGGCCATCGACCCGCTGCTCGCCGAACTGGACGCCGCCGCGGACGCCGGCGGCGAAGTGCTGGCCGTGCCGCCCCTGCTGCGCGCCGAGGCCTACCTGGAAGGGGCCTGGATCATCTACTCGGTGCTCGACGACGCCCGCCGCGATGAGGGCCTGCAGCGCCTCGCCACCGCCCGCCGCTGGCTCCTGGCCAGCCCGCCGGACGCCGCCGCAGCCAATGCCGTCGCCATCGCCTACTGGCGCTACCACAACTACCTGGCCCTCTACCTGGACTGGGCCGGGGACTACGCCGCCGCCCTGGCCGAGCACCGCCGGGCCCTGGCCATTCCCGGGGTGAGCGGCAAGTGGTACAGCGGCACCCTGAGCAACATCGCCTACGTGGCGCGCAAGGCGGCCCTGGCCGCGGCCAACGACGCACCGGCCGCGCGCCGCCACCGCCTCGACGATGCGGTCACCGCCGCCGGCCTGGCCGCCGACCTCAAGGAGCGCCTCGGCGACGAGGACGAGTTGCCGGTGGCCCTGCACAACCTGGCCGTGTCGCGCTACTGCCGCGCCGCTCTGGACGAGGCTGGCGCCGCCCGGGACGAGCGCCTCGGCGCCGCCGCCGCCGCCGCCCGGGAAGGGCTGGCCTGGTTGGACAAGGCCGATTCGGACAAGAAGCGCGGCGCCCTGCTGCTGGAAACCCTGCTGGCCGGCCGGGCGGCCGGCGCCGACGCGGACCCGGCCGCCCTGGCGGCCCTGCTTGCCCTGCCCGACAGCGCCCTGGCGCCGGCCGAGCGGCGCGCCCGGGACCTGCTCGCCGCCGCCCCGGACGAGGCCGCCCGCGCCACCGCCCTGGACGAGCTGGGCCGCCGCGTGCAGTGCCTGGAGCTGCTGGCATGAGTCCAGCCACGCCGACGCCGGCCACCGCTCCATCCCCGCGCGTTCTGCGCGTCTTCGCCTACGGTTCCCTGATGAACCCGGCCAGTGCCGAACGGGCCTTGCAACGCCCCCTGGCGCCCCATGAAATCCAGGCGATGGAGCTGCCCGGCTACGTGCGGGTGTGGGATTCGCGCCACCGGGTGTTCTGCGAAGCCCTGGGGCGGGAAACCGACGCCGCCTTCCTCAACCTGGCCGCCGCCCCGGGCGAATCGGCCATCGGCATGGTCTACACCGTCAGCCCGGCCGAACTGGAACGCCTGGCGGCCCGGGAGAAGGGCTACGGGCGGGTGGACGTGGGTCCGGCCCTGGGCTTTCCCCCGGACGAACCGGTATGGACCTTCATCGACCCCCGGGGGCTGGGGGAGGGCAGCGCCGGCGACGGCGACTGTGTTTTCCTCGACGCCTACGAGGCCAAGGTGCTGACCGCCTGCGCGCCCCTGGGCGAGGCTTTCATCGCCCGCTACCGGGCCAGCACCCGGCCCCCGGCGGCCCACCTGCCCCGGGTGCCCGGCGCCTACCGCTTCGCCGACCCGGTGCAGCGCAGCCTGACCTGACCCTGGGCCTGCCCGGCAGGGGGCGCTACACTGTGGGGCTCCGCCTTCACCGCCGGCGCCGTCCCCGCGCCGGCCGCGCCACGCCATGCCGCAGTCTCAGTCCCTGCCGTTCCTCCCCACCGCCCGCCGCCTCTGCCTTGCCCTGGCCGCCGCCCTGCTGCTCGCCGCCTGCGGCGCGCCGTCCACGGTGCAACGCGAAGCCTTCGTCTTTGGCACCCGGGTCGAGGTGCTGGTGGCCGAACCCAAGGTCTCCAAGGGCGAGGCCGAGGACGCCATCGGCGCCGTGCTGGCCGAGTTCGACCGGCTGCACCGCACCTACCACGCCTGGCAGCCCTCGCCCCTGACCGAGCTGAACCAGGCCTTTGCCGCCGAGCGGCCGGCACCGGTGAATGCCGAGATGGCCGGCCTCATCCAGGAATCCCAGCGCCTCTCCGCCCTGGGCAACGGCTTGTTCGACCCGGGCATCGGCAAGCTGGTGGCCCTGTGGGGCTTCCATTCCGACACCTTCGCGCCGCGCCTGCCCGACCCGGGCCAGGTGGCCGGCTGGCTGGCCTCGCGCCCCTCGGTGGCCGACGTGACCGTCACCCCCACGGCCAACGGCTTCGAGGTGCGCAGCCGCAAGGGCAGCGTCGCCCTGGACTTCGGCGGCTACCTGAAGGGCGTGGCCCTCGACCGCGCCGCCGCCATCCTGCGCCAGCACGGCGTGAGCCACGCCCTGGTGAACATCGGCGGCAACGTCATGGCCCTTGGCGACAAGTTCGGCCAGCCCTGGCGGGTCGGCATCCAGCACCCGCGCCAACCCGGCCCCCTGGCGGCCCTGACCTTGAAGGACGGGGAGGCCATCGGCACCTCCGGCGACTATCAGCGCTTCTTCGAAGTGGACGGGCACCGGTATAGTCACCTTCTCGACCCGCGCACCGGCCGGCCGGTGACCCATACCCAGGCGGTGACCGTGCTGGTCAGCCCGGGGCCGGGCCTGCCCGCTGGGGTGGGCGCCCTGTCGGACGCCGCCTCCAAGCCGGTGTTCATCGCCGGGCCCAAGGAATGGCGTGCCCAGGCGGCCCGTTTCGGCCTGACTCAGGTACTGCGGGTGGACCAGAACGGGGCCATCGAGGTCACCCGGCCCCTGGCGGCCCGCTTGCAGTGGGTACCCGGCGCAGACGGCAAGACCCTGCCGGCCCATACCGAGGTCGACCTGCCCGGCGCCGGGAAACCTCCCGCCGCCGCCACGAACTAATTTGGAGCATCCGCCCCGCGCTGTTGCATGAAAACGGAATGACTGCTGGAATCTTGATCGTTGCCCACGGCGACCAGGGACGCGCCCTGATCGACTGCGCCACCCACGTCTACGGCACCCCGCCGGAGCGGCTCGACGCCGTTTCCGCCGGCCAGGACGAGCCCCATGACGCCATGCTCGTGCGCCTGCGCGCCGAAGTGGCCAAGCTCGACGACGGGGCCGGGGTGCTGGTGCTCACCGACCTGTTCGGGGCCACGCCCTGCAACCTGGTGCGGGAGCTGCTCGTGCCGGGCAAGGTGGCGGCCCTCTCCGGGGTGAACCTGCCCATGGTGCTGCGCGCCATCCGTTTCCGCGACCAGCCACTGGCCACCCTGATCGAACGGGTCCAGGCCGCCGCCGTGGAATGCACCGTGGCCGTGCCGGCGCCGGAGGCGGCCGACCCCCAGCCGTGACCGTTTTTCGCCATCGATAACAACACTCGAACAGGACTTCGAACCATGACCCAGGCGATCCGCACCGAAACGGAAATCGTCAACAAACTCGGCCTGCACGCCCGCGCCTCGGCCAAGCTGACCCAGACCGCCGGCCGCTTCCAGTGCGAGGTGTGGATGGAGAAGAGCGGCAAGCGCATCAACGCCAAGAGCATCATGGGGGTGATGATGCTGGCCGCCGGCAAGGGCTCCAAGGTGACCCTGGAGACCATCGGCGGCGACGCCCCCCAGGCCATGGAGGCGCTGCTGGCCCTGATTGCCGACAAGTTCGGCGAAGGAGAATAAGCTGCCCGCCCCCGCCGCACCGACCCGCCCGGCGGCCGCCGAGATGAGCTTCACCCTGCATGGACTGGGGGTGTCCGGCGGCATCGCCATCGGCTACGCCCAGCTGATGTCCCACGCCACCCTGGAGGTGGCGCACCTGACCATCGCTCCGCGCATGGTCGAGAAGGAAGTGGCGCGCCTGAAGGCGGCCGTTGCCGCGGTGCATGCCGAGCTGGAGGAACTGCGCGAGGAAACCGCCAGCGCCGCCCCCGAGTTGCAGGCCTTCGTGGACATCCACGCCCTGCTCCTGGCCGATCCGGAACTGGCCGAGGTGCCCCTGGAGATCATCCGCGAGCGGCGCTGCAACGCCGAATGGGCCATGGTGCAGCAGATGGAGTCCCTGGTGGCCCAGTTCGACGCCATCGACGACCCCTACCTGCGCGAGCGCCGCGCCGACGTGCGCCAAGTGGTGGAGCGGGTGATCAAGGAGCTGATGGGCCGCCCCGGCCGGGCGGCGATGAAATCGGCCAAGGGGGTGCGCGAGGAGGACCAGATCATCGTCGCCCACGACCTGTCGCCGGCGGACGTGATCACCTTCAAGGAACACCGCTTCGCCTCGTTCATCACCGACGTGGGCGGGGCTACCTCCCACACCGCCATCCTGTCGCGCAGCATGGCCATTCCGGCCATCGTCGGCCTGCGCGACGCACGCTCGGCGATCCGCGACAACGAACTGGTGATCATCGACGGCACCCGGGGCGTGGTGATCGTCAATCCTGACCCCCGGGTGCTGGAGGAATACCGGCTGCGCAAGTCGGAGCGGGAGATCGAGCGCTCAAAGCTGAAGCGCCTGAAGACCGCCGAATCCGAAACCCTGGACGGGGTGAAGATCGAGCTGCTGGCCAACATCGAGTTGCCCGAGGACGTGGAGGCGGCCATGGAGGCCGGCGCCCAGGGCGTGGGCCTGTTCCGCACCGAGTTCCTGTTCCTCAACCGGGGCGACATGCCCGACGAGGACGAACAGTTCGAGGCCTACCGCAAGGTGGTGAAGGGCATGGAAGGCCGCCCGGTGACCATCCGCACCTTCGACCTGGGGGCCGACAAGGCCCTCGACACCTCGCGCCACTCGACCAACCCGGCCCTGGGCCGGCGCGCCATCCGCCTGTCCCTGTCCGAGCCGAAGATGTTCCAGGTGCAGCTGCGCGCCCTGCTGCGCGCCTCGCGCTACGGCCGGCTGAAGATCCTGGTGCCGATGCTCGCCCATGCTAGCGAGATCGACGCCACCCTGGCCGCCCTGGCCCAGGCCAAGGCCACCCTGCGCGAGAAGAAGATTGCCTTCGACGAGTCGGTACCCATCGGCGGCATGATCGAGATTCCCGCCGCGGCCCTGGCCATCAACATGTTCCTCAAGCGCCTGGACTTCCTCTCCATCGGCACCAACGACCTGATCCAGTACACCCTGGCGATCGACCGGGCCGACGAGGAAGTGGCCCACCTGTACGACCCGCTGCATCCGGCGGTGACCATGCTGATGGCCCACACCCTGGCCTCCGGCGAAAAGGCCGGGGTGCCGGTGTCGGTGTGCGGCGAACTGGCCGGCGACATTGCCCTGACCCGGCTGCTGCTGGGCATGGGCCTGCGCCAGTTTTCGATGCACCCGGCCCAGATCCTGGAAGTGAAGCAGCGGGTACTCAAGTCCGACGTGAGCGAACTCACCCCCCAGGTGCGGCGCATGCTGCGCCTGGAAGAGCCGGGCAAGATCCGCGAGGCCCTGGACCGGCTCAACGCCCCGCCGGCGAGCGACTGACCCGAAGCGCAACCGCTGGGCCGTGACCGCTGGCGGCCCGGCCCCGGGGGATGCCGCTCAGCGCGGCGGGTAGAAATCCTTGGCCGCTTCCCACAGCACCGGCTCGTCCTTCTCCCGGGCCCGGCCGAGCATGTTGATGAGGGGCTGGGCGCGGATACCCAAGCCCACCAGCTCGTGGGGCTCGATGCCCACTTCGGGCACTTCCACCGCCGCCTCGTGGCCCTTTTCCTTGAGGGCCTTGTCGTGGGCCACCACCGCCGCCAGGCGCTCCAGGGCCTCGGGCACCTCCTCGGCGAGGATGATGCCCCGGGCCACCGGCTCCTTGCCCAGGACGGTAAGAAGCTTGCGGGCAACATCGTCGAACATGATGAGATCGGCGGCGTTCTTGCAGAAAAACTTGACGATCATGGCATTTTCTCCTGGCTGATCGCACCATTCTACCCGAGCGCCGCCGCCCCGACCCGCCGCCCCCCCTGGGGTAGAATGAATTCCATTCCATCATTCCGCGTCCTGCCCCGGCCACCCGGCCTTGGCGCAGCGGCGCCTCCCGGAGCGTCCCCATCATGCCCAGCCTTGACCACCTCTTCGAACGCAACCGGAGTTGGGCGGAAAAGATCCGCGCCGAAGACCCGGAGTTTTTCGACCGCCTAGCCAAGCAGCAGGCCCCCGAGTACCTGTGGATCGGCTGCTCCGACTCCCGCGTGCCGGCCAACCAGATCACCGGCCTGGACCCGGGCGAGGTGTTCGTGCACCGCAACGTCGGCAACGTGGTGGTGCACTCCGACCTGAACTGCCTGTCGGTGTTGCAGTACGCCGTAGACGTGCTGCGCGTGAAGCACGTGCTGGTGGTGGGCCACTACGGCTGCGGCGGCGTCAAGGCCGCCCTGCACGGCCTGCGCGTCGGCCTGGTGGACAACTGGCTGCGCCACATCCAGGACGTGCGCCAGAAGCACGCCGCCCTGATCGACGCCGCCGCCCCCGAGGTACGCCACGACCGCCTGTGCGAACTGAACGTGATCGAGCAGGTGTTCAACGTCAGCCACACCACCATCGTCCGCGACGCCTGGGACCGGGGCCAGGACCTGACCGTGCACGGCTGGGTGTACAGCCTGGAGAACGGCCTGGCCCACGACATGGGCATCTCCGTCGCCCAGCACGACGACGTGCACAGCGCCTACGAGAGCGCCCTGGCCCGCCTCGGCACCTTCCCCCCGGCCCAGCCTACCCAGGAATGACCATGGCCCCGCCGCCGAACGCCCCGGGCTGCGCCCACTCCCACGCCTTCGTCGTCGCCAGCGGCGCCGCCGAGCAGCGCACCCGTTGGGTCACCTACCTGACCCTGGCGATGATGGTGGTGGAGATCGCCGTCGGCTACCTGAGCCAGTCCATGGCCCTGCTCGCCGACGGCTGGCACATGGGCACCCACGCCTTCGCCCTGGGCCTGGCCGCCCTGGCCTATGCCCTGGCGCGGCGCCACCGGGACAACCCGCGCTTCGCCTTCGGCACCTGGAAGATCGAGGTGCTGGGCGGCTACACCAGCGCCCTGTTCCTGCTGGTGGTGGCGGTGACCATGGTCTGGGAATCGGTGGAGCGCCTGCGCAATCCCCTGGACGTGCATTACGGCGAAGCCCTGGTGGTGGCGGTGGTTGGCCTGCTGGTGAACCTGGGCAGCGCCTGGCTGCTGGAAGGGGGGCACGGCCACGACCACGCCGGACACGACCACCACGGCCATGACCATGACCACGATCACGCCCATCATGGCGACCTCAATTTGCGCGCCGCCTACGTGCATGTGGTGGCCGATGCCGCCACCTCGGTGCTGGCCATCGTCGCCCTGCTGGGCGGCCTGTACTTCGGCTGGGTTTGGCTCGACCCGGTGATGGGTCTGGTCGGCTCGGCGATCATCACCGTCTGGGCCGTGGGCCTGGTGCGCGACACCGGCCGGGTGCTGCTCGACGCCGAGATGGATTCCCCGGTGGTGGCCAAGATTCTCGACGACCTGCGCCACGACCCGGAGCACCCGGCCCAGCTCACCGACCTGCACGTGTGGCGGGTCAGCCGCAACCAGTACGCGGTGATCGTCGCCCTCTCCAACGCCTCCGGCGCTGGCCCCGACCACTACCGGCGGCGCCTCGCCCGGCGCAAGGAGTTGGCCCACATCACCGTCGAGGTGAGCCACCGCGCCTGACGCCGGTGGAACCAGCCTGCGGAATGGGCACAACCAATGGGCGCAACCCATTGCCAGGCGGGCCGCGGCGGCATCTAATGCCGTCCTCCCCTTTTGCCTTTTTCTTCCATGCTGCGCATCGGCATCGACCTCGGCGGCACCAAGATCGAAGCCATCGCCCTGGCCGCCGACGGCCGGGCGGTGGCGCGTCGCCGCGTGCCCACCCCCCAGGGGGACTACCCGGCCACCGTGGGTGCCGTGGCCACCCTGGTGGAGGCCATCGAGCACGAGTGCCGCGCCCGCGCGACTGTGGGCGTGGGCCACCCCGGCGCCCTGGACCACCGGGGGTTGATCAAGAACGCCAACTCCACCTGCCTGATCGGCCATCCCCTCAAGCGCGACCTGCAAGCCCTGTTGCAGCGCGAAGTGCGCCTGGCCAACGACGCCAACTGCTTTGCCCTGTCCGAGGCCATCGACGGCGCGGGGCAGGGCGCCGCCAGCGTGTTCGGGGTGATCCTGGGCACCGGCGTGGGCGGCGGCATCGTCCTTAACGGCCAGCCCCTGACGGGGGCCAACGGCATCGCCGGGGAATGGGGCCACATGCCCCTGCCGCTGCCCGCCGGCGACGACCTGCCCCTGCCGGCCTGCTACTGCGGCCGTGCCGGCTGCATCGAGACCTACCTGTCCGGCCCCGGGCTGGCCGCCGACCACCTGCGCCATAATCCTCACGCTCCCGGCCAGCCCCTGGACGCCCCGGCCATCGTCGCTCGGGCCGAAGCCGGCGATCCGGCCTGCGCCGCCACCCTGGCCCGTTATGAGGAACGCCTGGCCCGGGGCCTGGCCCAGGTGATCAACCTGCTCGACCCGGAGGTGATCGTCCTCGGCGGCGGCCTCTCGGCCATCGCCCGGCTGTACGAGAACGTGCCCCGGCTGTGGCTGCCCCACGTCTTCTCCAACCGGGTGGTGACCCGCCTCGTGCCGCCGGTGCATGGCGATTCGTCCGGGGTGCGCGGTGCCGCCTGGCTGTGGCCCCTGACCGCCTGACGCGCCGATTCCCGGCCGCCCCTTGACCCTTTCGACGCAACCGCCATGACCGCTCCTCTGGAAACCCGCATCTTCGTCGGCGCCATCCGCCCCCTGCCGCCGGAAGGCCAACCCACCGGCATCTTCAAGGCCCCCCTGGCGGCGCCGGCGGCCGTCGGCCCCCTGGGCATCGCCGGCGACCAGCAGGCCGACCTGCGGGTGCACGGCGGGGTGGAAAAGGCGGTACACCAGTACTGCGCCGACCACTATCCCCGACTGGCCGCCGCCTTTCCCCAAGCCGAGGCCCCCTTCGTACCGGGCAGCCTGGGGGAGAACCTGTCGGTGGCCGGCCTCGACGAGGCCGCCGTGTGCATCGGCGACCGCTTTCGCCTCGGCACGGCGCTGCTCGAAGTGAGCCAGCCCCGCTCGCCGTGCTGGAAGATCGACGCCCGCTTCGGCATCGACTCGGGGCGCCACGGGCTGGCCCGCTACATCGCCCAGCACGGCCTGACCGGCTGGTACTACCGGGTGGTGGAAGCCGGCACGGTGCAGCCCGGCGACGCCCTGACGCAGGTGGCGGAGGGCGCCGGACGCCTCAGCCTGGCGGCCCTGTGGAACGGCTGGCACGGCCTGCCGGAGGGCAGCGCCGATCCTTCGCCGGCTTGGCTGCGCCACCTGGTGGCGACGGTACCGGCCCTGCCGGCGAGCTGGCAGAAGAAGCTGACCGAACGAGCCGCCTGGCTGGAGGCCAACCGGCCCGCCAGCGCCCAGCCTGCGGTCGCCGCGCCGCCCCTGTGGCACAACCGTCCGGCGGACTGAACGCCCGCCGGCGGGCCTAAACCGCCAGATCCACCTGTTGCAGGCTACCGGGCCGGCCGTCTTCCATCAGGTACAGCCCGGAGGCGCGCAACCGGCCTTGGACGTCGCCCAGGGGATCGTCGCTGCTGGCCGCGCCGCGGTAGAGGAAGGGGGTGGCCACGCTGCCCAATGCCAGGGCACCGATGCCCGCGTCCTTGAGGCTGGTCAGCTTGTCCGTCGCCACGCCGTTCTCCAGCTGGCGCTGCCACAACACCAACTGGCCCCAGACCGGATCGGATTCGTCGATCCAGCCGTTGTGGTCGCTGTCCAAGGCCGCCAGCTCGGCGAAGCCGTCGCCGCTGACAGCGCCGAACAGCTCCCGCCCGTCGTCGATGCAGCCGTTGCCGTTACGATCCCAGGCGAGCAGGGCACAGCCGGGGCCGACGAAGGGGATCGACTCCCGCGTGCCATCCCCGTCCAGATCGAAGCGCAGCCCGGGGCCGTCCAGGTTGGCGGTGCCGCCGGGCAGGGTGAGCACCAGGGGGTCCTTGAAGGCGTAGGCCTTGCCGTCCTGCTCGACCCGGCTCACCGCCACGCTCTCCCGGGCCAGGGCGAAGTCCATGGATACGTCGATCTTCCGGCCGTCGGCGGTGCATACCTGGCCCCGGGCGCAGTAGCTGACCGATTCGCTCTCATAGCGGGCAGCGGTGGTGGTGCTATGCCATTCCACCGCCACCGCCGGGCGCTGGTCGAGCACGCTGGCGGTGGTGCCGGTGCCGCCCGCCTTGGCCGGCCACAGGTCGGTGAGGGTGAGGGGGGCCGAGCCCTCCGCCCCATCCGTTCCCTCGCCGCGCAGGATGGCCAGCAGGTCGGCGAGCAGCCGCTCCAGGATCTTGCTCAGGCGCAGGCCGTCGCCCTGGTTCGTGGACTCCGCCCCACGGGCGGCACTGATGGAGAAAAAGCCCGGGGGCAGGGCATCGCTGCCGGTCGCCGCGCCATCGTCGGCGCCTTGCGCCGTGGCCGTGGCGCCGCCGGTGTTGCGGGCCAGGCCGTCGGCCATCAGGGCACCGAACAGTCCGGTGCGTACGGCGTAGCGGGTTTCCTGGCTCAGTTCGGTCCGGGACGATTCCCGGTGGGCTGCACTTTGCTGCAGCTGGCTGTCGGTGATCTTCATGGGCGCCTCCTCGTGGGTGGGCCCGTTCATTTGCAACCGCCGTGCCAGCCGGTTTTCAGCACTCCAGGGGGTCCACCTCCAGGTGCCAGCGCAGCCGGCCGGGGGCGGGCAGGGCCGCCAGGGCCGGGGTGAAATCGGCCAGGAAGGCTTGCAGGGCGGGGCGGGCGCCGCATTCGAAGAGCAACTGGCCCCGTTCCAGGTTGGCCAGGCGGGCCATGCGCATCGGCACCGGGTCGTAGGCAAAAACCGCCGGATGGGCGGCCAGGATGGGCAGGGCCTTTGCCGCCTTGAGGAAGGCCAGGGAATCGGCCATGTCCGGCGCCTCGGCGCGCAGCATGGCCTGGTAGGTGTAGGGCGGGAAGCCGGCCTGGCGGCGCTCTTCCAGCTCCCGGGCGGCGAAGGCCGGGTAGTCGTGGGCGAGCAGGGCGGCGAACAGGGGATGGCCGGGCTGCTCGGTCTGGATCAGCACCTCGCCGGCCAGCTCGGCCCGGCCGGCCCGCCCCGCCACCTGCATGAGCATGGCGAAGAGCCGCTCCGGGGCGCGGAAGTCGGCGGCGAACAGGCCGGAATCGGCCCCCACCACGCCGACAAAGGTGAGGTGGGGGAAGTCGTGGCCCTTGGCCAGCATCTGGGTGCCCACCAGGATGTCGGCCCGGGGCGTGCCCGCGGCCTCGTCCGGGTGGATCTGTTCGAGCAGGGCTTCCCACTGCTTGCGGCTGCGCGCCGCGTCCCGGTCCACGCGCAGGATGCGGGCCTCGGGAAAGCGTGCCACGAGCCGTTCTTCGAGGCGCTGGGTGCCCCGGCCGAAGGGGTGGATGTCCTGGTTGCCGCAGGACGGGCAGGCCCGCGGGATGCCGGCCTCCAGGCCGCAGTGGTGGCAGCGCAGGCGCCGGTCCTTGAGGTGCAGCACCAGGTTGGCGGCGCAGCGCTTGCAGCGCGACACCCAGCCGCAGGAGGGGCAGGCCAGCACCGGGGCGTAGCCGCGCCGGTTGAGGAACACCAGACTCTGCTCGCCCCGGGCCAGGCGCGCCTCCAGGGCGGCGATGAGGGCCGGGGACAGGCCGTCCTCCAGGGTCTCGCGGCGGGTGTCCACCAGGCGGATGTCCGGCAACCGGGCGCCGGCCACGGCTCGCGCCGCCAGGGTGAGCAGGCGGTAGCGCTGCTGCGGCCCGGGCTGGGCGTTGGCCCAGGATTCCAGGGACGGGGTGGCCGAGCCGAGCAGCACCGGGATGCCCAGGCCGCGGGCGCGCAGCACCGCCACGTCCCGGGCCGAGTAGCGCATGCCGTCCTGCTGTTTGAAGGAGGGGTCGTGTTCTTCATCGACCACGATCAGCCCCAGTTCGGGCATGGGGGTGAACACCGCCAGCCGGGTGCCGACGACGATGCGGGCGCTGCCCTCGAAGGCCGCCTTCCAGTGGCGCAGCCGGGCCGCCTCGGTCAGTTCCGAGTGCAGGCTGACCAGGGGCACGCCAGGGAAACGGGCGGCGATGCGCGCCTCCAGCTGGGGCGTGAGGTTGATCTCCGGCACCAGCAGCAGGGCCTGGCGGCCCGCCGCCAGGGTGTCGGCGATCAGGCGCAGGTACACCTCGGTCTTGCCGCTGCCGGTGACCCCGTGCAGCAGCCAGCCGGCAAAGCCCGGCGGCGCGGCGCCCAGGGCGTCGAGGGCGGCCTGCTGGTCGGCGGTCAGCTCCGGCAGGGCCGGGGCGGTAGCGGCCTTGGCCGCCTTGGGCTTGATCGCCCGGGCCTTGGGCGGGTCGGTGCGGCGCAGGGCGGTGGGCAGGGTTTGCAGCATCACTTCGCCGAGGGGCGCCTGGTAGTAGGCGGCGGCGAACTCGCACAGGCGGAACCAGTCCGCCGGCAGGGCCGGCAGGTCGCGCAGGATGCCATCCACCGGCTTCAACTGGTGGCGCGGCAGGTCGCTGTCCTCGCCCACGGCGACGACGATGCCGACCTTGCGCCCGCGCCCGAAGGACACCTTGACCCGGCAGCCGACGTCCGCCGCCGTGGCGTCGTCGGCCAGGTAGTCGAAGGTGCGGTAGAGGGGTACGTCGAGGGCGACGCGGACTACCGGCACGGCCGTCTCCGTCTGGAGAAACCGTGGGAAAGGCCGCCGCTGCGGGCTTGGCGGAGGTTGTTCACAGAACCTGTGGATAACTCTGTGGGGAAAGGCCGAAAAATCCGGCGAAAGCCCGGTAGGGCAAGGCTTGCTGTCATATTGCCGAAAAAACCGGCAAAATTAAATCCGTTATTTTTCAATGCGTTGGAAACGCACCCCGGATTTACGTCATAAAACCGTCAACAACGCACCAGTCCTGGGCATGACATGGCGGACTGTGCATAAGTCCGGACTGAAACGACCGTTTTCCTGACGTTTTTATCGCCCTTCTCCCCAGTTTGGTGCCCGGAACCCGAGGGACGGGTTCCGGGTACGGGGCAAGGGCGACGCCGGTGGCTGGTGCGCTTGAGCCTCAGGCGACCTGGCGGCGCCGGCGGCTTTCGGCGTGGACCGTGTCCACCAGGGTCTTGACCACGTCGGGCGGGGTGAACTGGGAGATGCCGTGGCCCAGGTTGAAGACGTGGCCGGTGTTGCTCGGCCCCGGGCGGTCGAAGGAGGCCAGCACCTTGACGGCCTCGGCGGCCACCACCTCGGCCGGGGCGAACAGCACCGACGGGTCCAGGTTGCCCTGCAGGGCGACCTTGTCGCCGACGCGGCGGCGGGCTTCGCCCAGGTCGATGGTCCAGTCCAGGCCGACGCCGTCGGCGCCGATGGCGGCGATGGATTCGAGCCACAGGCCGCCGCCCTTGGTGAATACGATCACCGGCACCTTCTCGCCGTCCTTCTCGCGCTTCAGCCCGGCGACGATGCGCTCCATGTAGCGCAGCGAGAATTCCTGGTAAGCCGCCGCCGACAGGCCGCCGCCCCAGGAGTCGAAGATCATCACCGCCTGGGCGCCGGAATCGATCTGGGCGTTCAGGTAGGCGGTCACCGCGTCCGCCGTCACCGCCAGGATGTGGTGCAGCAGGTCGGGGCGGGAGTACAGCATGGTCTTGATCTTGCGGTAGTCGTCGCTGGAACCGCCTTCGACCATGTAGCAGGCCAGGGTGTAGGGGCTGCCGGAAAAACCGATCAGGGGCACCCGGTTATTGAGCGCTCCGCGAATCTCGGACACTGCGTCCATGACGTACTTCAGCTCGCCGTAGGGGTCCGGCACCTTGAGCGCCTTGATCGCCGCCTCGTCGGCCAGGGGGCGCTCGAAGCGCGGCCCCTCGCCCTCGGCGAAGTACAGCCCCAGGCCCATGGCGTCGGGCACGGTGAGGATGTCGGAAAAGAGGATGGCCGCATCCAGGTCGTAGCGCTCCAGGGGTTGCAGGGTCACCTCGCAGGCCGCCCGGGGGTTTTTGCACAGGTTGAGGAAGCTGCCGGCCTGCTTGCGCGTGGCACAGTACTCGGGCAGGTAGCGGCCGGCCTGGCGCATCAGCCAGACCGGGGTGTACTCGGTGGGCTCACGCAGCAGGGCGCGGAGGAAGGTGTCGTTCTGCGGGCGGGCCATGGGGCACTCCGAAAAGAGGCAAAAGGGGGATTATCCCAAAACCGCCGGGGCGAGACACCGGTTGGGTCAAAAAGGCGGCGGGCCAGGGCCGCCGGCGGACCGGGCGGAAATTACCCCGCCCCGGCAAACCCCGCGCCAGTATTGGCTTTCCAGGCATGTGGCGTGAAGATCGGCCACTGGCGCGGACCTTCACGTAGGGCTGCCGGAAACCCGCGCCAATGCTCGATTTCGCCCCCCCGGACAGTCAGCGCCGCCAGAACGCCGGGGAGAGCACCACCAGCAGGGTGAAGATTTCCAGCCGGCCGAGCAGCATGGTGAACGAGCAGATCCACAGTTGCAGGTCGGTCAGCCCGCCGAAGTTGCCCGCCGGGCCGATCTCGTTCAGCCCCGGGCCGGTGTTGTTGATCATCGCCACCACGGCCGAAAAGGCGGTGAGGGGCTCCAGGCCGACCCCCACCAGCAGCATGGTGAGCAGGGCGGTGCTGGCCATGTACATGAAGGCGAAGGCCAGCACGGCGAACAGGATGGGGGAGGGCACCGAGGTGCCGGCCAGGCGCACCGGCACCACGGCGCTGGGGTAAAGGGCGCGCAGGATCTCGCGCTTGACCTGCTTGTAGAGGATCACCGCCCGGATCATCTTGAGGCCCCCGCCGGTGGAGCCGGCGCAGGTGGCGAAGCTGGACAGGAACAGCATCCACAGGGTGGCGAAATGGGGCCACTGGCCGTAGTCCACGGTGGCGAAGCCGGTGGTAGTGGCGATCGACACCACGTTGAAGGCGGCGTGGCGGAAGGCCGTCCAGGCGTCCGGATAGACGCCCCGGGCGAGCAGGAAGAGGGTGATGCCGACCACGCTGCCCAGCATCAGGCCGAGAAACCAGCCGGCCTCCGGGTCGTGGCGGTAGGCGCTCAGGGAGAGGCGGCGTAGGGCCAGGTAGTGGGTGGCGAAGTTGAGGCCGGCCACCAGCATGAAGACCACCGCCACCGCCTCGATGGCCGGGTTGTTCCAGTAGCCGTAGCTGGCGTCGTGGCTGGAATAGCCGCCCAGGCCCAGGGTGGAGAAGCCGTGCATCACCGCGTCCAGCCAGGTCATGCCGGCCCAGCGGTAGGCGCCCACGCACAGGGCGGTGAGCAGCACGTAGACGCCCCACAGGCCCTTGGCCGTCTCGGCGATGCGCGGCGTCAGGTTGCGCTCCTTCATCGGCCCCGGAGTCTCAGCCTTGAACATCTGCCGGCCGCCGATGCCGAGCAGGGGCAGGATCGCCACCGCCAGCACGATCAGGCCCATGCCACCGACCCAGGCCAGCTGGCAGCGCCACAGGTTGATCGACGGCGGCAGGCCGTCCAGCCCGGAGAGCACCGTGGCGCAGGTGGTGGTAAGGCCCGAGGCCGCCTCGAAATAGGCGCCGGTGAAGCTCGTGCCCAGTTGCAGCATCAGGGGTAGGGCGGCGAACACCGGCAGCACCGCCCAGGTCAGCACCACCAGCAGAAAGCCGTCGCGCACCGTCAGCTCGCCGCCGGCCCGACGGGTGGCGAGAAACAGCAGGGCGGCGGCGCCCAGCCCCATCCCCAGGCTGGCGCCCAGGGCGCCCAGGGCCCCGTCGTCCAGCCCCCAGGACAGGCCCAGGGGCAGCAGCAGGGTGAGGGTGAAGAAGAACAGGATCAGGGAAAACACCCGCAGCACCGGCAGGTAGGGAAACCAGCCCCGGGACTGGCGCGGCCGGGACAGCTCACCGGCGAACAGCAGGCGCAGGCGACGGCGCACCCGGCGCCGCACCGGCTGGCTGGGGGCATCGGCGTCGGCGACGGAGGCGGCCGGGTGACGGGGGCGGCCGGCGAGGGTGGCGTCGGTCATGGCGAAGGCGGGGGGCGAGGTTGAGCGGGGAGCGGGGAGCGGGATCAGAGGAAGCCGAAGGCCACCTGGAACAGGCGCACCACCTTGGGCACCAGCTCCTTGCGGGTGCAGAACAGGATGACGTGGTCGCCGGCCTGCACCACCGTGTCGTGGTGGGCCATGATCACCTGGCCGAAGCGGGTTTCCACCTCGTCCTCGGTTTCCACCAGCACCTCGGGGATTTCCATGTTGCGCACCAGGGCGGCCACCGAGACGCCCTCGGGCAGGTCCAGGTCGGCGATGCGCCGGCCCACCACCTTGGAGGTGCGGGCGTCGCCGTGCACCACCAGTTCCAGAGCCTCGGCGGCGCCCCGGCGCAGGCGGTGCACCTGGACCACGTCGCCCTGGCGCACGTGGGCGAGGAAGGCGCCGGCGGACACCTCGGCCGGGGACAGGGCGATGTCGATGGGGCCACCCTGGACCATGTCGGCATAGACACGGCGGTTGATCAGGGCCAGCACCCGGCGGCTGCCCAGGCGCTTGGCCAGGCTGGCGGCCAGGATGTTGTCCTCGTCGTCGTTGGTCAGGGCCAGGAACAGGTCGGCCTCGGCGATGTTGGCCTGCTCCAACACGTCCTCGTCGCTGGCGCCCCCGCACAACACCAGGGCGTCGTCGAGCCGGTCGGCCACCTCCTCGGCGCGCTGGCGGCTGGCTTCCACCACCGTCACCCGGCAGCGGCCCTGGAGGGCAGCGGCGACCCGGGCGCCGATGTTACCGGCCCCGGCCACCACCACCTGGCGCACCGGCTGCTCTTCGCGGCGCAGCTCGCGCAGCACCGCCGGCAGGTGCTCGGTGGGGGCGATGAAGAACACCTCGTCTCCCACCTCGATACGGGTGTCGCCGTCCGGCATCAGGGGCCGGTCGCGCCGGTATAGGGCGGCGATGCGGGCGTCGATGTCCGGGGGCAGGTGGCGGCGCATCTCGCGGATCGGGTGGCCCACCAGCAGCCCGCCCTCGTAGGCGCGCACGCCGACCAGGGTCAGCCGTCCCGCGCCGAACTCCAGCACCTGCAAGGCCCGGGGGAATTCCACTAGGCGGACGATGGTGTCGGTGACCTCCTGCTCGGGGCACAGGGCCTCGGTGACGGCGAAGTGCTCCGGGGCGAACAGGCCGGGATCGGCGAAGAAGTCGGCGCTGCGCAGGCGGGCCACCCGGCGCGGCACGTTGAAGCGGCTGTGGGCAAGCTTGCAGGCCACCAGGTTGGCCGGGTCACTGCGGGTCGCCGCCACCAGCAGGTCGGCGTCCCCGGTGCCGGCGGCGTCGAGCACCGCCGGGGTGGCGGCGTCGCCGACCACGGTGCGCAGGTCGTAGCGGTCCTGGAGCAGGACCAGCCGCTCCCGGTCGGTGTCCACCACCGTGATGTCGTTGGCTTCGGACGCCAGGTGCTCGACCAGGCTGGCGCCGACCTGTCCGGCGCCGAGGATGACGATCTTCACGGGGCTCTCCCTCCCAGCCCACCCGGTATGCGGGCGTGGCGGCCATTGGCGGCCGCTGCGGCGGCCTGTCGGTTTGTTCTTCGCCATGCCGCGAGCCTGGGGCTCGATGCGGCGTGGGTTGCATGGCGCACGTGTGCTGCGGGCGGCGCTGTCGCCCGGCCGCTGGTTCGTTTATTCCTTGCTGCGTCCCACGGGCAGGCCCAGTTGCTTGAGTTTGCGGTAGAGGTGGGTGCGCTCCAGGCCGGTCTGCTCGGCCACCCGGGTCATGTTGCCGCCAGCCACCGCCAGGTGGTGGGCGAAGTAGGCTTTTTCGAAAGCTTCCCGGGCCTCGCGCAGGGGCTCGCCGAAGAGGGCGGCCAGGGCCTGCCCCGGGCCGTCGTTGCCGCTGCTTTCGGCGGTGAGCAGGCGTCCCACCTCCTCGGCGCTGATCTCGTCGTCGAGGGCGGTGAGGGCCAGGTTCTTGACCGTGGCGGAAAGGGCCGACCAGCCGCCGTCGTCGCCGGGCCAGCGCTGCTGGCGCAGCAGGTTGAGGGCGCCGCTGGACAGGCGCTTGTGCGGCACCTCGCCGCGCTCGGCGAGCAAGGTGAGGAGCAGGGTGGCGATCTCGGGCACTTCGTCGCCCCGGTCGGCGAGGGGTGGCAGGGCCAGGCGCACCTCGGCCAAGCGGCTGACCAGGGCCGGGTCCCAGCCGGCCTCGGGCAGGGTGGTGGCGGACTTGCTGCTGGCGGCCACCAGCATCAGCTTGTGGCGCTCCAGCCGCTCCAGGGCGAAGGCCAGGTTCATCTGCTGCAAACGTCCCAGGCTGGGTAGCTCGGGGACGAACAGCAGGCCGCCGGCCACTTCCTGGAGGCGCTCCTGGGTGAGGGGGCCGGATTCGACGGACAGGTCGAGCCAGGGCGCCTGGGGCGCCTGCAAGGTGCGGGCGCAGACTTCGGCCATGCCGCCGGCGGGACAGCGCAGCAGCACCGCCCGGGTGCGGGCGGCGGCCTGCTCCAGGCGCTTGCGGAATTCCTTAAGCAGGGGCACGTGGGCGAAGGCTTCCAGGGTCATCACCGGCTTGGCCGCCGGGGTCTCGTGCTTGAGCACGCGCTTGACCGTAGCCAGCAGCTTTTGCAGGGCGATGGGTTTTTCCAGGAAGTCGGCGGCGCCGAAACGGGTGGCCTCGACAGCGGTATCGATGGTGCCGTGGCCGGACATCATGATCACCGGCATGGTCAGCTGCCCTGCCGCCGCCCATTCCTTGAGCAGGCTGATGCCGTCGGTGTCGGGCATCCAGATGTCGAGCAGCACCAGGTCGGGGCGGCGCTCGGCGCGTGCCCGCCGGGCGGCGGCGGCGTTTTCCGCCAGCAGCACGGCGTGCCCCTCGTCGGCGAGGATTTCGGAGAGGAGCTCGCGGATGCCGACTTCGTCGTCGACTACGAGGATCTGGGCCATGGGAGTACTCGGTTCGTCCAGTTCAGGGGGTCAGGCGGCGGCCGCCAGGGGGATGCGCACCCGGATCAGGGCGCCCCGGGGCGCCCGGTTGGCCAGGGTCACGTCGCCACCATGCTCGTCGGCGATCTTGCGCACGATGGCCAGGCCCAGGCCGGTACCCTTGGCCTTGGTGGTGGTGTAGGGCTCGAAAGCCCGGGCCAGGACCTCGGCGGGGAAGCCGCAGCCGTTGTCGGCCACCACCAGTTCGGCGTAGCGGCCGGCGATAGTGGTGCTCAGTTCGATGCGCGGCGCCGGAGGCGGTTCGGCGGGAGAATCGCCCCCCGCTCCGCTATCCGGCGCCGCCGGGTCGCCCAGGCCCTCCACCGCATCCTGGGCGTTGCGCAACAGGTTGTGGATCACCTGGCGCAGTTGGGTGGCATCCCCCAGCACCGGCGGCAGGTCCGGGGCCAGCTCGGCCACCACCGGAGCCTGGGAGGCCTCGTAGAGGCCCAGCACCTCGCCCACCAGGGCATTCAGGTCGAGGGGTTTCAGTTCCGGCGGCGGCAAGCGGGCGTAGTCGCGGAAATCGTCCACCATGTGCTTCATCGCCTGAACCTGGTTGATGATGGTAGTGGTGGAACGTTGCAGCAGTTCGGCGTCGCCGTTGCCCAGCTTGTCGGCAAGCTTGAGTTGCAGGCGCTCGGCGGACAGCTGGATGGGGGTGAGGGGATTCTTGATCTCGTGGGCCAGACGCCGCGCCACTTCGCCCCAGGCGGCGGCGCGCTGGGCGGCGATGAGCTGGCTGACGTCGTCGAACACCACCACGTAGCCACCGCCGGACGCGGCCGGCAGGGATGAGCCGCGCACCAGCAGGATGCGGTGGGCGCCGTCGGCGCCGACCATGTTCACTTCCCGCTGCCAGTCCTCGTCCGGATGGGCGGCGAAGGATTCCCGGATGGCCTGGACGTATTCCCCCAGGCGCGGCCAGTCTTCCGCCGCCACGCCGATCAGCCCGACCAGGTCGTCGCCGAGGATGTGGCCGGCGCCCTGGTTGGCGGCGTGCAGGACGAAGCGGCGGTCGAAGGCCAGCACCCCGGCGGACAGGTTGCCGAGGATTTCTTCCAGATAGGCCCGGGCCGATTCCAGTTCCGCCCGGTGCCGCTCGGTGTCGCGCCGGGCGTCGTCAAGCTGGCGGGTCATGCGCGAGAAGGACTGGGTCAGCACCCCCAGCTCGTCGCGGCTGTAGATGGCCTGGCGCGGCGTGAAGTCGCCGGCGGCCACCGCCTGGGTGCCTTCGGCCAGGATCGACAGGGGCGCCGATAGGCGCCGAGCCAGGACGAAGGCCAGGGCGATGGCGCCGAGCAGGGCGAGCAGCAGGGTCAGGGTCAGGGACAGGGCATACAGCCGGGTCAGGCCGGAGCGGGCCAGGGCCAGTTCCTGGTAGTCCCGGTACACCGCCTGTACCGCGTCGGCGTTGGCCGCCAGGGCGTTGGGCACCGGCTGGGTGAACTGCACGTAGCGCGGCTCCTCGCCCAGGTGGAAGGTGCTGATCGGCAGCACGATGCGCAGGGTCAGGTCCTGGCCGCTTTCCCCTTCCACCTCGGCCGTGCCCCGGTTGAGGCGGGCCTGCTTGAGCTGGGAAGGGGAGGGCAGGCTGGGCAGCAGGTTGGCCAGGCCGGCTGAGGACGAGGCCAGCAGCTGGCCCTGGGGGGTGACGAGCAGGGCGGTGTCTGCATCCACCTGCTCGCGCAGCCGATTGAGCATCACCCGGCGCTGGGCATCGGGGCGGTCCGCCAGTTCCTGGACGGCGGCGCGGCCCCGAGCGGAGAACTCGGCGAGGCGCGTATCGAGGGCGGAACGGCCCAGGTTGAGGCCGGCCTCCAGGGCTTTTTCCACCCGCACGTCGAACCAGCTCTCGATGCTCTTGGTGACGAAGCGCACCGACACCCCATAGACCAGGGCCCCGGGCACCACCGCCATCAGGCCGAAGAACAGCACCAGACGCAGCTTGAGCTTGGAGCCGAACACCTGGGCCCGGTGCTCCCGGGCCAGTTGGGCGATTTGCCACACCACCAGTCCGACCAGGCTCAGGGCCACCACCAGGTTGCCCACCAACAGCCAGGGGTACTGGCGAGTGAACAAGGGGGTGTTGCCCGAGGCCAGGGTGAGCAGCAGCAGCAGGAAGCCCCCCAAGGCGGCGGCGGCGGCGATCAACAGCTTCATCGCGTCTCGCTCGGCAGGGCCGGGGGGACGAAGGACCAGCGCACCCAGTCGGAGGTGAGGGTCCAGTCCCGGTTGGCCAGGGCGCTGATCTGGAACGGCTTGGGCAGCTGGGAGGTATCCAGGCGCAGGCGCAGGGCGGCCTCGTAGGTCTCGCCCGGGCGCAGCTGGTGGCGGTCCAGCACCGGCCACTGGCGCAGGCGGGAAAGCAGGCGCAGGGCGTCGTCCAGGGAGGCGAAGCTCTGGTGCAGGGCGCCCACGGACAAGCGGTACTGGCGGGTCAGGGCGTGGTAGGAGAGGCGGAAGGTCTGGCTGCGGCTGGCCACGGTTTCGTCGAGCCACCACCAGCGCCGCCGGGTCACCTCGAAGTCGATGACGAAGGGCAGCACCACGCCCCGGGTCGCGGCTTCTTCAAGACGGGCGGGCAGCTCGAAGGCGAAGTCGGCGGACAGGACGTAGCCGTCGTCCCCGGCGCTCAGGGCCGGCTGGCGGATTTCAATTTCCGCCGCCGCTGCCGGCAGGACGGCGAGGCAGCACCAGGCGAGCAGGGCCAGCAGCGGCCCGGCGAAGCGGCGCCGCCAGCCGGCGTCCCCGCGGCGGGGGTCACAGCGGTTTGTGCAGGAGGGCGTAATAGAAGCCATCGTGGTCGGGGCCGGGCAGCCAGGTTTCCTCGTGGAGCAGCGCCGCCTGGCCCTGGATGGCCGGGTCGGCAAGGAACGCGGCGATTTGTCCGGTGTTTTCCTCGGGGAAGACGGAGCAGGTGGCGTAGAGCATTTTTCCGCCCCGGGCCAGGGTCGGCCATAGGGCGCGCAGGATTTCGCCCTGGGTGCGGGCGAACGAGGCGATGTCCTCGGGGCGGCGCAGCCATTTGCTGTCGGGGTGGCGGCGGGCCACGCCGGAGGCGGAGCAAGGCACGTCGGCCAGGATGCGGTCGAAGGGCTTGCCGTCCCACCAGCGCGCCGTGTCGCGGCAATCCGCCGCCTTCACCGCCGCCGCCAGGCCGAGCCGCTCCAGGTTCTGCTCGATGCGTTGGCAGCGCTCCGGGGAAACGTCCAGGGCGAGCAGGCGCACGTCGGCCAGTTCCAGGATATGGGCAGCCTTGCCCCCCGGGGCCGCGCAGGCGTCCAGGATGCGCTGGCCGGCGGCCAGTTCCAGCAGGTGGGCGGCGCGTTGGGCGCCCGGGTCCTGCACCGACACCAGGCCTTCGGCAAAGCCCGGAATGTCCTGGACCGGCCGGGGTCGCGCCAGGGCCAGGCCCTCGGCGCCGACGGGCGTGCTCGGGCAATCCACTGCCGCCAGCCGCTCCGCCATCTCCGCCACCGCGGCGCGGCGGCGGTTGACCCGCAGGGCCATGGGCGGCGCCAGATTGGCGGCGACGAGCAGCTCCTGCCAGCGGTCCGGATACGCCAGGCGCAGCTTGTCGCGCCACCAGGCCGGGTGCCAGGTCTGGGCATCCTCATTGCCGGCCAGGGCCTGAGCGAGCCGTTCGCGGCGGCGCAGGGCATTGCGCAGCACCCCGTTCACCAGGGCGCGGAAACGTCCGCCGGCCAGGTGGCCGGCTGCTTCCACCGCCTGGTCCACCGTCGTGTGGTTGTCCTCGGGCTCCGCCACCAGACGGTACAGGGCGAGCAGCAGCAGGGCATGGATATCTTCGCTGGGCAGCGGACGTTCGAGCAGCTCACCCAGGATGGCGTCGCCGATGCCGTAACGGCGCATGGTCCAGTAGATCATGTCCTGGGCCTGGGCCCGCACCGTGCCGGTGACGTCCCGCCCCCGGGGCACGGGCACGCCGCGCCCGAGCAGTTCGGCCAGGCTGCGCCCGGCGAGCACGCCGGCCACCACGGGCACGGCCAGCAGAAAAGCGGTGGCCAGGGCGTCGGCCGGCGGCCAGGGAGGTAGCCGCAGCGGCGCGGAATCGGTTCTGGGGCGACCGGGAGCCTGCGGGCGCGACGGAGCGGAACGGGACGGCGAACCGGCATGGGCCGGGGAACGGGTGGGACGTTTGAGCATGGGGGCAGTTTAGCATGCCCCTATGCCCGTCCCGCCCAGGCCGGCGGCCTGATTGGGCGGGTTTGCGGGGATAATCCGGGCCATGCCGCGCTCCTTTCCCCGCCCTCGAATCCGCCCCTCCCTCCGGGCGCTGACCTGTGCCGTTCTCTTTCTGCCGTCGCCTCCGGCGGCCCTGGCCTGGAACGGCGCCGGGCACCGTCTGGTGGCCGCCATCGCCTGGCAGCACCTGGACCCCGCCGCCCGCGGCGAAGCGGTCCGCCTGCTGCGCCATCATCCGGACTGGCTGCGCTGGAGTGCTGGCAACGCCGGCCTGGACGATTCCGGGCGCAGCGCCTTCATCGCCGCCTCCACCTGGGCCGACGAGTTGCGCCGCACGGCACCGCGCCACGAGCATTCGCCCGCCAAGGCCGATGGCAGCGCCGTTCTCGATCCGGCGGATGGCAGCGCCCATGGCGACTGGCACTATCTGAACCGCCCCCTCGACGCCCGCGGCCGGCTGCATTCCGGCACCCTGGGTGGCAACCTCGACCAGGCTCTGGAACAGCTGCCACGCGTTCTCGCCGATCCGACGCAATCCGACCTTCGCCGCGCCCATGCCCTGGCCTGGCTGATCCATCTGGTGGGCGACGCCCACCAGCCCCTGCACACCGTCACCCGGCTCAACCCCGATGGCGACGATGCCGGGGGCAACGGCCTGACCATCCACGACCCGAGCCATCCCCGCCTGACCCAGCAATCCCTGCACGCCTGGTGGGACGACCGCCCCGGTCCACCCTGGCTGCGCGGCGACAAACTGCTCTCCCGGGCAGCTCGGTTGGACGAGGCCACCCCGGCCACCCCTCAGCGCACGCCCATCGAGTGGCTACGCGAAGCCCAGCAACTTGCCCGCACCGTCGCTTACCGGGACCTGGGTTCCGAGCCCATCACCTTGGACGACGCCTATCGCAGCGCAGCCCAACGCACCGCCGACCGCCAGATCGTGGCCGCCGGACGTCGCCTGGCCACCTGGCTCGATGCCTTGCTCCTGATCCGCTGACAATGTTTCACGTGGAACATTGAGGCAGGGTTTTGCCCCGATGTTTCACGTGAAACAAAAACCCCGGCACAAGGCCGGGGCGAATAGGGAAGAAGAGGAGACTTCACCGCCCCGCCAACTGCCGCAACCGTGCAATGCGTTCCTCGGTAGCCGGGTGGGTGCGGAACAGACCGGCCAGCCCTTCACCGGAAAGGGGATTCATGATCATCATCTGGGCGGTTTCCGGATGGGCCTCAGCGGTCGCCATGGGAATACCTCGGGCGTAGGCGTCGATCTTGGCCAGGGCATCGGCCAGGGCCAGGGGGTCGCCGCTGATCTCGGCGCCGCCGCGGTCGGCTTCGAATTCCCGGGCGCGGGAAATCGCCATCTGGATCAGGGACGCCGCCAAGGGCGCCAGCAGGGCCACCGCGATGCCGGCGATAGGATTGGCCGGACGGCCTTCACTGTCGCGCCCGCCGAAGAACACGGCGAAGTTGGCCAGGGCGGAGATGGCGCCAGCCATGGTGGCGGAGATGGTCGAGATGAGGATGTCCCGATGGCGCACGTGGGCCAGCTCGTGAGCCATCACGCCGCGCAGCTCACGGGCCGAGAGCATTTGCAAGATGCCGGTGGTGGCGGCTACGGCGGCATTCTCAGGGTTGCGTCCGGTGGCGAAGGCGTTGGGCTGGGCCTCGTTGATGATGTACACCCGGGGCATGGGCAGGCCGGCACGGCCCGCCAGTTCCTTGACCATGTTGTAGAGGTAGGGGCTGGTGGTCTCGTCCACCTCCTGGGCGTCGTACATCTTCAGGACCATCTTGTCCGAGAACCAGTACGAAAACAGGTTCATGGCGCCGCCGAAGAGCAGCGCCAGAACCATCCCCTGCTTGCCGCCGATGAGACCGCCGATCACCCCGAACAGGGCGATGATGGCCGCCATCAGGACGGACGTTTTCAACCAGTTTCCAAACATGTGCAATCTCCTTGATTTGGGCGACCGTAGGGTCGGCGGATCATCCGGGGATCATTCAATAAATGGGGCCTTCGCCCGGGCTTTCAAGCCTGGGGCAGGGCGAAGCGGTCGCCGGCGGCAATACGGAAGCCGGCCAGGAACTGTTCCGCCGGCAGGCGCTTGCCACCGGGTTTTTGCAGTTCGGTGAGCAGCAGCCCGCCCTCGCCGCAGGCCACCAGAATGCCGTCCTTGCCGGCGGACAGGACCGTGCCCGGTATTGCAGCCTCGGCCATCTCCACATCCCGGGCGCCCCAGACCTTGAGGGGGGCGCCGGCCAGTTCGGCGGTGGACCCGGGGAAAGGATCGAAGGCGCGCACCTGGCGCTGCAAGTCAGCCGCCGGCCGGGCGAAGTCCAGGGGCGCTTCGCTCTTGGCCAACTTGGCGGCGTACGTCACCCCGGCCTCGGGCTGGGGCTCGGCGGGCAGGGGTCCGGCCGTCAGGCGGCCCAGAGTTTCCACCGCCAGCCGGGCGCCCAGGGCAGCCAGCTTGTCGTGCAGGCGACTGGCGTTGTCGTCGCCGGCAATCGGCAGGGCCGCCCGGGCCAGCACCGGGCCGGTGTCCAGTCCGGCCTCCATCTGCATGATGCACACCCCGGTCTCGTCGTCGCCGGCCAGGATCGCCCGATGGATCGGAGCCGCGCCGCGCCAGCGGGGCAGCAGCGAGGCATGGATGTTGATGCAGCCCAGCCGGGGCAGGTCGAGGACCGCCTGGGGCAGGATCAGGCCGTAGGCCGCCACCACCATCACGTCGGCACCGGCCGCGGCGACCCGCGCCTGGGCATCGGCGTCCTTGAGGGTGAGGGGCTGGAACACCGGCAGGCCGTGAGCCTCGGCCAGCTTCTTGACCGGCGAGGGCTGCAGGGCCAGGCCCCGGCCGGCGGGGCGATCGGGCTGGGTCAGCACCAGGGGGACGTCGAACCCGGCGGCAAGGATCGCCTCCAGGGCTACGGCGGCGAATTCCGGCGTACCGGCAAAGGCAACACGCATGGTTTCTCCTGCGGAGGTGACGGCCTCCACCTGTGGATAGTTTTGTGAATAAGGCGGGGAAAAGCTGTGACAAAAAGTATCCGCCCGCCTTGCACGGGCGGTCTGCGGCGCCCCGCTAGCGCGGGGCGCCCGGCCTTTGCGTCAGGCGGTGATGCGGGCCTGCTTGGCCAGCTTGGAGCGGATGCGCTCCTGCTTGAGGCGGGAGAGATGGTCCACGAAGACCTTGCCGTTGAGATGGTCGATCTCGTGCTGCACGCACACTGCCAGCAGGCCGTCGGTATCGAGGCTGCATTCCTGGCCGTCCAGATCCAGGTAGCGCACGGTCACGGTGGCGGCACGCTCAACCTTGTCATAGATGCCGGGCACCGACAGGCAGCCTTCCTCGTAGACCTGGTGGCCGTCGGCGACGACGATCGTCGGATTGATCAAGGTAAGCAATTCATCCCGGGTTTCGGAGATATCGATGACGATGAGCCGTTTATGCACATTCACCTGGGTCGCCGCCAGGCCGATGCCCGGGGCCTCGTACATGGTTTCGGCCATGTCAGCAGCCAGCCGGCGAATGTCGTCGTCAATATTCTCGACGGGAGCGGCGATTTTCGTCAGTCGGGGATCGGGGTAGCGCAAAATGGGTAGAAGGGCCATGGCAAGCTTGCTCCGGGCAGGGAATGGGGGCAGAATCGGCACAGACTCGGCGCCCGGCACCAGGGGGAAAAATAACGGTTGCGGCTGGGAACGGGGCGGTTTGCGCGGTCGTCCGCGCGGTTGATCCGGTTTGCACCATGATCGGCCGAAAACCGCCGCCTCCGGTTCGGGACGTCCGCCCCGCGTTTGCAGGGCCCCACGCCTTTCGGCCAAATCCGCCGTTCTCAAGGAACCGCTCGATGAAACGAATTATAGCCGCCCTGACGCTGGGGATGATCGCGGCCACCGCTTCGGCCCAGGCCACCGCTCCCCTGACCCTGGCCGACGGCGCCCCCGACCGGCATGTGGTGGTCAAGGGCGACACCCTGTGGGGCATCTCCGGCAAGTTCCTGCAGCAGCCCTGGCGCTGGCCGGAAATCTGGCGGCTCAACAAGGATGAGGTGAAGAACCCGCACCGCATCTACCCGGGGGACATCATCGTGCTGGGCAAGGGCGCCGACGGCCGGCCCCAGCTGATCCTGGCCCGGCGCATCGGCGAGGGCGGCAGCACGGCGCCCAAGACCCTCAAGCCCACTACCTACATCACCAACACCAAGGACGCCATCCCGAGCATTCCGCCCCGGGAGATCGAGCCCTTCCTATCCAAGCCGATGGTGGTGACTGCCGACAGCCTGACCGAGGCGCCGCGCATCATCGCCCCCCAGGAAGGGCGGGTCATGCTCGGCGGAGGCGACAGCGCCATCGTCAGCGGCATCCCCGAAGGCAAGCACCAGTGGCTGATCTACCGCCCTGGCAAGAAGCTGATCGATCCGGACACCAAGGAGCTGCTCGGCTACGAAGCCATCTACCTGGGCACCGCCCGGGTGCGCAAGGAAGGCGAGCCGGCAGTGGTCGACATCGTCACCGCCAACCAGGAAGTGGGCCGCGGCGACCGGCTGACCCCCTACGTCGAGCCGGACATCATCACCTACGCCCCTCGGGGCCCCGAGGCCAACGTCTCGGCCAAGGTCGTGGCGATCTATGGGGGCCTGGCCCAGGCCGGGCGCTACTCCATGATCGTGCTCAACAAGGGCAGCCAGGACGGCCTCGCAGTGGGCCACGTGCTCGCCCTCTACCGCAGCACCCAACTGGTCCAGCAACGCAACGAGGCCGGACGCAAGGAGACGGTGGAAATCCCCGAGAACCGCAACGGGCTGGCCTTCGTCTTCCGCGTCATGGACCGGGTGGCCTACGCCCTGGTGCTCGACGCCACCCTGCCCGTCGAGGCCAACGACACCCTGCGCAACCCCTGACCCGGAGCGTGCCATGGCCGACGCCACCCTGGCGGCATGGCTGCGGCTGACCCTGGCCCCCGGGGTCGGTCCCAAGACCCAGCGTGACCTGCTGGGGGCCTTCGGCGGGCCGGAGGCGGTCTTCGCCGCCGGATTCGCCGTGGTGGCCCGGGTGGCCGGCGACCCGGTGGCGCGGCAGCTGTTCGACAGCGACAACGCCGCCGCCGTGGACGCCGCCTTGGCCTGGAACGAGCAGCCGGGCAACGCCCTGGTCACCCTGGCCGACCCGGACTACCCCCGGGCCCTGCTCGACACCCCCGATCCACCGAGCCTGCTCTATGTAAAAGGCGACGCCGGCCTGCTCAACACCCCGTCCCTGGCCATCGTCGGCGGACGCAATGCCACGCCCCAGGGGCTGCGCGACGCCGAAGCCTTCGCCGCCCACCTGGCGGGGCAGGGCATCACCGTTGTCAGCGGGCTGGCCCTGGGCATCGACGGCGCCGCCCATCGGGGCGCCCTGGCGGCGGAAGGCCCCACCGTGGCGGTGGTCGGCACCGGCGCCGACCGCATCTACCCGGCCCAGCACCGGGAACTGGCCCGGCTGGTGGCCGCCCGGGGCGCGGTGATCAGCGAATTCCCCCTGGGCATGCCGCCCCTGGCCCACAACTTCCCGCGCCGCAACCGCCTCATCGCCGGGCTGTCGGCCGGCTGCCTGGTGGTCGAGGCGGCCCTGGAAAGCGGCTCCCTGATCACCGCCCGGCTGGCCGGAGAACTGGGCCGGGAAGTGTTCGCCGTGCCCGGCTCGATCCACTCGCCCCTGGCCAAGGGCTGCCACCGCCTGATCAAGGACGGGGCCAAGCTGGTGGACGACGCCGCCGACATCCTGGAAGAACTGCGCTGGCCGGCCCACGCTGCCGCAACGCCCAGCGCCACAGCCCTCCAGGCTTCCCCTTCCGCCCCGCCGGCAGACGACAACCCACTCCTGGCCGTTCTGGGCCACGGCCCCGCCACCCTGGACGAGCTCGTGGAACGGCTGGCCGGCGGGGGCGCAAACTTGACGGGCGAGGGGGTTCTTGCGATGCTGGGGACGCTGGAACTGGACGGACGCATCGCGCGCCTGCCCGGCGGGCGCTACCAGCGCCTGGCCTGACCCCACCCGGGGCCAGCACCACCAGCGCGCAATCCCCCCGCAGCTTCCAGCAGCGCCCCGTATCACCGCACCACGTCACGACCCAGCCATGTTCGATATCCTCGTCTATCTCTTCCAGCACTACATGGAGTTCAGCGCCCGCCCGGAACCCGGGACCCTGGCCAAGAAGCTCTCGGCGGTGGGGTTCGAACAGGGCGAAATCGATGAAGCCCTGGCTTGGCTGAACGGGCTCAACGAGCAGGACGACCACGCCGCCGCCGATCCGGCCGGCACCACCCCGCACCGAGTGTTCACCACCGAGGAGCAGCAACGCCTGGGCACCGAATGCCTGGGCTTCCTGCTGTTCCTGGAAAACTCCCGCATCGTCTCCCCGTTCCAGCGCGAGATCATCCTGGAGCGCGCCATCGCCTTGGCTGGCGGTGAGGAGGGCATGTCCCTGCCCGAGTTCAAGGTGATCGTGCTGATGGTGCTGTGGAGCCAGTCCGTGGAGCTCGACACCCTGCTGATCGAGGCCCTGCTGACCGACCCCGAGGACGAGGTCCTGCACTGACCTGACCGTGCCGGGCGGGCTCGCCACCCCCCGCGCGCGCCGCATCCCTCGCGGTTCCCGCGCCCCCGCAGCGGGTCCGGGATTCCCTCCGCCATCCCCTGCCGTTGCCCCCGCCTGAGGCCCCTTGCCGCCGGTTCCGGTTGCCAGCCCCCAGGCGGCCGCATATCATCGGCCGCAATTTCGCCGTTTACGGCTCACCGAACCCCCGTGGCCCGGCCATCGCCGCCGGGCCCGCACCCGAAGGTCCCCCCATGGGCAAAAAGCTGATCATTGCCGAGAAACCCTCCGTCGCCAACGACATTGCCCGGGCACTGGGCGGGTTCACCAAGCACGACGACTACTTCGAATCCGAGGACGCCGTCATCTCGTCGGCCATCGGCCACCTGCTCGAACTGACCCTGCCCGAAGGCGTCGAGGTCAAGCGCGGCAAATGGTCCTTCGCCCACCTGCCGGTGATCCCGCCCCACTTCGAGCTGAAGCCGATCGAAAAGACCGAATCGCGCCTCAAGCTGCTGACCAAGCTGATCAAGCGCAAGGACGTGGACAGCCTGGTGAACGCCTGCGACGCGGGGCGCGAAGGGGAGCTGATCTTCAACTACATCGCCCGCCACGCCAAGACCGACAAGCCGGTGCAGCGGCTGTGGCTGCAATCCATGACGCCCCAGGCGATCCGCGACGGCTTCGCCAAGCTGCGCAGCGGCGAGGAGATGAACGGCCTGCGCGACGCCGCCGTGTGCCGCTCCGAATCCGACTGGCTGGTGGGCATCAACGGCACCCGGGCGATGACCGCCTTCAACTCCAAGACCGGCGGCTTCCACCTCACCACCGTCGGCCGGGTGCAGACCCCGACCCTGGCCATCGTGGTCGAGCGTGAAAAGGCCATCCGCGCTTTCAAGCCTCGGGACTACTGGGAAGTGGACGCCGACTTCGCCGCCCAGGCCGGCAGCTACGCCGGCAAGTGGTTCGACGAGACCTTCAAGAGCAAGGACCAGGACGACGAGCACGCCCGGGCCGACCGCATCTGGAACGCCGCCCAGGCCGAGGCCATCCGCGCCGCCTGCCAGGGCCAGAACGGCCAGGTGAGCGAGGAGTCCAAGCCCGAGACCCGCCTCTCGCCGCTGCTCTTCGACCTGACCAGCCTGCAACGCGAGGCCAACAGCCGCTTCGGCTTCTCGGCCAAGGCCACCCTGGGCCTGGCCCAGGCCCTCTACGAAAAGCACAAGGTCCTGACCTACCCCCGGACCGACTCCCGCTACCTGCCGGAGGACTACCTGGCCACGGTCAAGGCCACCCTGGCCATGCTCACCGGCGACGACCTGGGCAAGGGCCACGACGAAGCCCTGATCCACCGCTTCAGCCCCCACGCGCGCAAGATCCTGCACGCCGACTGGGTCAAGCCGAACAAGCGCATCTTCAACAACGCCAAAGTCTCCGACCACTTCGCCATCATCCCCACCCAGGCCGCGCCCAAGCACCTCTCCGAGCCGGAGCAGAAGCTTTACGACCTGGTGGTGAAGCGCTTCCTGGCGGTGTTCTTCCCCGCCGCCGAATACCTGGTCACCACCCGCATCACCCGGATCAATGGCGGTGGCGCCACCCACGCCTTCAAGACCGAGGGCAAGATTCTCACCCAGCCGGGCTGGCTGGCCATCTACGGCAAGGAAGCCGCCGGCGAGGACGACGCCACCCTGGTGCCGGTGACTGCCGGCGAGACCGTGGCCACCGAGGAGGTGCGCATCAAGGCCACCCAGACCCGCCCGCCGGCGCGCTATTCCGAAGCCACCCTGCTGTCGGCCATGGAAGGCGCCGGCAAGATGGTGGACGACGAGGAACTGCGCGCCGCCATGGCCGGCCGCGGCCTGGGCACCCCGGCCACCCGCGCCCAGATCATCGAGAACCTGATCGCCGAAAACTACCTGCTGCGCGAAGACCGGGTGCTGCTGCCCACCGCCAAGGCATTCTCCCTGTTCACCCTGCTCAACGGCCTGGGCGTAGCCGAACTGACCGCGCCGGAACTGACCGGCGAGTGGGAATGGAAGCTGGCGCGCATGGAGCGGGGCGACCTCTCCCGGGCCGCGTTCATGGACGAAATCACCGAGATGACCCGGCGCATCGTCGAACGGGCCAAGTCCTACGAGGCGGACACCATCCCCGGCGATTTCGGCGAGCTGGCCACCCCCTGCCCGCGCTGCGGCGGCAAGGTGAAGGAGACCTACAAGAAGTTCCAGTGCACCGCCTGCGACTTCGCCCTGTGGAAGATCGTCGCCGGCCGCCAGTTCGAACCGGCCGAGATCGAGACCCTGCTGGAAAAGCGCGAGGTCGGCCCCCTGATCGGCTTCCGCAACAAGATGGGCCGGCCCTTCGCCGCCGCCGTCAAGCTCAACGACAAGCTGGAGCCGGAGTTCGACTTCGGCAACGGCCCGGCGGGAGAAGAGGGTGGCGACGCCCCGGTGGACTTCTCCGGCCAGGAACCCCTGGGCACCTGCCCCAAGTGCAAGAGCCGGGTGTTCGAGCACGGCAACGCCTACGTCTGCGAAAAGAGCGTCGGGCCGGAACGCACCTGCGACTTCCGCTCCGGCAAGATCATCCTGCAACAGCCGGTGGACCGGGAGCAGATGAACAAGCTGCTGGCCACGGGCAAGACCGACCTGCTCAAGGACTTCGTCTCGGCCCGCACCCGGCGCAAGTTCTCGGCCTTCCTCAAGGTCGGCACCGACGGCAAGGTGGGCTTCGAGTTCGAGGCCAAGGCGCCCAAGGCCCCGAAAGCCGCCGCCAAGGCCCCGGCGAAGAAGGCACCCGCCAAGGCCGAAGGCTGACGCGGCTCTCCAGTCACCCCCGCTGAAACCCCGCGCCAGTCGCGGAGTTTCAGCCACGCGCCCCGCTCAGTGAAGCGGGGCGCGGCGTTTCAAGGGGTCGGTTTCAGGAGGGCCATCCGCCAGACGGGCAGGGGAGGGCCGGCCAGCGCCTAGGAGCGCACCGGCGCGGCGCCGGGCAGGCCCTGGCTGACGCAGGCCAGCACGGCGGCCTTGACCGCGTCCAGGGCCGGCGGGCGGGGGAAGGTGACGCGCCACACCAGACCGACGCGGCGGAAGGCCTCGGCGCCCGCGCCGGCCACGTCCTCGGCGAAGGGCAGCACCTTCACCAGGGGCTCCTTGTCGCGCAGCGGGTCGGCGGCGGTGGAAGGCATCACCGCCACCCCGGCGCCGGAAGCGACCATGTGGCGGATGGTTTCCAGGGAACTGCCCTCCAGGGTGCCGCCTTCGCCACCCTCGCCGGTACCGTGGGGGCAGGCTTCCAACACCTGGTCGCGGAAGCAGTTGCCCTGGCCGAGCAGCAGCAGGTGCTCGCCACTCAACTCGCCGCGCCCCACCGATTCGCGCGTGGCCCAGGGGTGGTCGGCCGGCACCACCACACGGAAGGGCTCGTCATAGACCGGCTGGGCCACCAGGCCCGGCTCGTTGAACGGCGCACCCACCGGCAGGGCGATGACGATCACGTCCAGCTCGCCGCGCTTCAGGGCCGGGATCAGGTGGCCGGTGAAGTCTTCCTTGAGGAACAGGGGCATCTCCGGCGCCCGCTCGTGCAGGGCGGGGATCAGGGGGGGCAGCAGGTAGGGAGCGATGGTGTAGATCACCCCCAGGCGCAACGGGCCCTTGAGCGGGTCCTTGCCCTGGTTGGCCAGTTCTTCGAGCTTGAGGGCCTCGGCCAGCACACGCTCGGCCTGGTCCACCAGCCGCTGGCCCACCTCGGTGATGCGGATTTCCGTGGCATTGCGCTCGAACAACAACACTCCGAGGCGTTCCTCCACCTTCTTGATGGCCACCGACAGGGTCGGCTGGGAGACGCGGCAGGTGGCGGCGGCGCGGCCGAAGTGGCGTTCCCGGGCCAGGGCGACCAGGTAGCGCATGTCGGTGAGAGTGAGCATGGCAGTCCTTTCGGCAGGTGGTCTCATAGGATGATTCTATAGCAATTATCCCGACATTCAATTTGAACAATAAATGACCACTGCCTATCATCGACTCAACGCTCGATGCAGCAACGCTATGAACCAATCCGCCCAACCCAGCGCCAGCCGCCTTCGGCGCCTTCAACAGTTCGCCCAGTGGGCCGGCGCCTGGCTCGATGCTCCGCTGCCCACCGCCGCCCAGGCGTTCATCCCCGTCCCCAGCCGTTGAGGTTCGCCATGCCGCCCACCGCCGTCATTGACTCCATCCCCGCTCCCGTTCCCGCCGCCGTCCTCGCCGTCGCGCCGCGCCGCCTCCTGGGCCTGGCCCTCTGGCTCGTCGGCGCTGGCCTGTTGGCGGTCCAGGGCGGCGATTGGCTGCTGGCATGGCTGGCCGAGCGGCCCATGGTCGGCGCCGCCCTGCGCGACGGCACCCTGGCGGCCCTGGCCACCGCCGCCGGCACCTTGCCGGTGCTGTTCGCCCGGCGCCTGCCGGAAGCGGCCCACGACGGCCTGCTCGGCTTCGGCGCCGGGGTGATGCTCGGCGCCACCGCCTTCTCCCTGGTGCTGCCCGGCCTGGAATCGGCCAAAGCCCTGGGCCACGGCCCCTGGGGCGCCGGCACCCTGGTGGCCTTCGGCCTGGTCGGCGGCGCCCTGCTGCTGCTCGCCCTGGAGCGGATCATCCCCCATGTGCATTTCGACCAGGCCGAGGACGACATAGCCAAAATCAGCGCCAACGCTGCCGGCGCCGCCCGGCCGGCCAATCCCCAAGTGCAGCGGGTGATGCTGTTCGTTCTGGCGGTGACCCTGCACAACCTGCCCGAAGGCCTGGCCATCGGCGTCGGCCACGGCGGCAGCGAGGCCGGCGCCACCGCCCTGGCCATGGGCATCGCCCTCCAGGATATTCCGGAAGGCTTCGTGGTGGCCATGGCCCTGGCCAGCGTCGGGGTGGGGCGGGGCTGGGCAGCGGTGGCCGGCATCGCCAGCGGCCTGGTGGAACCGGTGATGGCGGCGGTGGGCGCCGCCGTGGTGGGCAGCGCCGCCATGGCCCTGCCTTGGGGGCTGGCCCTGGCCGGTGGCGCCATGCTGTTCGTGATCAGCCACGAAATCATCCCCGAATCCCACCGCCGCGGCCGGGAAACTCTGGCCACCCTGGGCCTGGTGGGCGGCTTCGCGGTGATGATGCTGCTCGACACCGCTCTGGGCGCCTGACCCAGCGAGGGCAGGGTAGGAGAGGCAAAAGGGCCGGACTTGCTCCGGCCCCTCAGTGAAACGCCGCGTCAGGACTCGATCCTGGCGCGGCGTCGTTGCAGACCCGCATGGATGCTCGCTCTCCAGGGCCGATGCCCGGAAAGCAAGGCGGGGCGCGGGGTTTGGTTTTGGCGAAAAGAGCAGGGCAGGGGAAGGGCGCCCCTCCCGGATCAGCCCTGGACCGCCGCCAGTTCCGCCTCGCCCAGCCAGCGCCACTCGCCCTCGGGCAGATCGTCGGGCAGGGCGAGGCCGCCCACCGCCACCCGGCACAGGGCCTCGACCCGGTTGCCGGCGGCGGCCACCATGCGCTTCACCTGGTGGTACTTGCCCTCGGTGATGGTCAGCAGCAGCACCGTGGGCTCCACCAGCTCGGCGCCGGCGGCCTGGGTGGCCTCGGTCTCGTCGTTGAGCCACACCCCGTCGAGCAATTTCTGGGTAAAGGCCGCGTCGGCGGCGTGCTTCAGGCCGACCCGGTAGGTCTTGGGTACCTTGCGCTTGGGCGAGGTCAGGGCGTGGATGAACTGGCCGTCGTCGGACATCAGCAGCAGCCCGGTGGTGTCGCTGTCGAGCCGTCCCACAGGCTGCACGCCCCGCTCCACCAGGGGCTCGGGCAGCAGGGCGAACACACCCTTGTTGAACATCGGGTCCCGGGAGCATTCATAGCCCTCGGGCTTGTTGACCATCAGGTAGGCCTTTTCCCGGTACTCCCAGGGCTCGTCGTCCACCTCGAAGCGCAGCCCGACCGGCTCCACCTCCAGGAAGGGGTCTTCGATCCGCTCGCCGTTAATCGTCAGCCAGCCGTTGCGCACCAGCTGGCGGCATTCCTTGCGGCTGCCGAAGCCCTGGCTCTGCAAGAGACGGTCGAGTTGCATGGGCCCACCTTGTCAAAACAAATTCGGGCCGCAAGCTTACCAACAAGCGCGGCTGACAGGGAGATGACAGGCAGGGCCACTAGACTCGGCCGACCGTCATTGCCACCCATAGTCACCGTTACTCCGGCCGCACCGCCATGTCCGATCCGATCACGGGCCCCGCCTTCATCCCGCTCGCCACCAGCGGTTCCGACAACCGCTTCCAGGAAGCGGCGCTGAATGTCCTGGCCAAGCGCCAGTCCATGATCGCCTCCAACATCGCCAATGCCGACACGCCCCAGTACAAGGCGGTGGACATCGACTTCGCCGAGGCCCTGCACACCGCGCTGAACAACGTGCAGCGCAAGCCGGTGGAGCTCAACCTCACTGCCACCAGCCACATCCCGGCCCACGGCAGCCCGGCCCCCATCGGCCAGACCCTGCTCTACCACCAGCCCTACCAGGCGGCGGTGGACGGCAACACCGTCGAAATGGACGTGGAACGGGCCAAGTTCTCCGAGAACTCGATCCGCTACGAATTCGCCGTGCAGCAGGTGGGCAGCGACTTCAAGGAAATGATGCAGATGCTCACGTCCCTGACGTAAGCCGCATCGCCATGACGCCGCTGCCGGTAGCAGCGCATGAGGCTCAATCAAACTAAGCCTCACCCCCGAAAAAGATCGTTTTACGCTCCGGCGCCGTGCCCCTAGCATGAACGGATCAGCGCAGGACGGGCCCACCACCCCGGTGGCCCCCGGCCCTGCAAGGAACCCGCCATGTCCCAGCACCACACCGCCATCGCCTGGCAGCGCGCGCCCCACGCCGCCGAGCCCGGCACCTACTCGCGCAACCACCTGGCCAGCCTCGCCGGCGGCCAGACCGTGGCCGTCTCGGCCTCCCCCGAATACAAGGGCGACCCGGCCTGCGCCGACCCGGAACAGCTGCTCCTCACCGCCCTGGCCAGCTGCCACATGCTCACCTTCCTGGCTATCGCCGACGTCCAGGGCTACCGGGTCGAGTCCTACCGGGACGAACCGGTGGCCCACCTGGAAAAGAACGAGGCCGGCCGCCTGGCGGTGACGCGCATCGAGCTCAACCCCCAGGTTGCCTTCTCCGGCGACAAGCGGCCCGACGCCATGGCCCTGGCCCGTCTGCATGACGGTGCCCACCGCCACTGTTTCATCGCCCATTCGATCACCGCCCAGGTCACGGTCAACGCGGCGTGACGCCAGCGCCACGCATGCCCATTACAACCGACCGGACCACGCCCCCACCCCAACGGAGCCCGCGATGACCGCCCAACTTGCTACCCCACCCCTGCTGCACCGCGACGACCGGGACGGGGTGGTCACCCTCACCCTCGACCGCCCCGGCCAGTTCAACGCCCTGAGCGAGGGCCTGCTGGACGCCCTGCAAACCGAGCTGGATCGCATCGCCAGCGACCCGGCGGTGCGCTGCGTCGTCCTGGCCGGGGCCGGCAAGGCCTTCAGCGCCGGCCACGATCTGCGCGAGATGCGCGCCAGCCCCCGCCTCTCCTACTACCAGGCCCTGTTCAACCGCTGCGGCCGCCTGATGCAGAGCCTGCAAGCCCTGCCGGTGCCGGTGATCGCCCGGGTCCACGGCATCGCCACCGCCGCCGGCTGCCAGCTGGTGGCCAGCTGCGACCTGGCGATCGCCGCCGCAAGCGCCCGCTTCGCCGTCTCCGGCATCAACGTCGGCCTGTTCTGCGCCACCCCGGCGGTGGCCCTGTCGCGCAACGTCTCGGCCAAGCGCGCCTTCGACATGCTGGTCACCGGCCGCTTCATCGACGCCGCCACCGCCGCCGACTGGGGCCTGATCAACGCCGCCGTGCCCGACGACGCCCTGGATGCGGCCGTCGCCGCCAAGGTCGGCGAAATCCTGGCCAAGAGCCCGGCGGCGGTGCGCTACGGCAAGGCCATGTTCTACCGCCAGCGGCAGATGGCCCTGGGCGATGCCTACGCCTTCGCTGCCGACGTGATGGCGCGCAACATGATGGAGCCGGACGCCGCCGAGGGCATCGACGCCTTCCTCGCCAAGCGCGCCCCGCAGTGGCGTTCCCCGGACGCGTCGGCCTGACTGACGGCCATGCCGGCATACGGACCGGCCGGGGCGCCACGCCCGCAGCGCCGGCCCGGCATCGCGTAGGATGCGGCCATGTCCCGAAGCGCACCTTCTTCCCACCTGCCCAAGCCACCGCCGGATACGGCAACCGCAGGCGACTCCGGCAATTTCGCCGATTCTGCCGACTCCACCGGCCCCGCCTGCCGGGCCGATGCGCCCCCGCGTCAGCGGGAAGCGCCGCGCCGCCTGCCGCCGCTGATCGCCCTGTCCTACTTCGAAGCCGCCGCCCGCACCGGCAGCTTCGTCGAGGCCGCCCGGCTGCTGCACGTTTCCCCCGCCGCCATCAGCCACCAGGTGAAGGCCCTGGAGGCCCACCTGGGCATCGCACTGTTCGTCCGCCAGCCGCACCGGGTGGTGCTGACCCGGTCCGCCGAGGCCGCCCTGCCGCGCCTGCAAGAGGGCTTTGCCGCCCTGGCCGAGGCGGTGGAGCAACTGCGCGCCCACGATGAGGATCAGGCCGTAGTCACGGTCTGCGCCGAGCCCCTGTTCGCCACCAAGTGGCTGGTGCCGCGCCTGCACCGCTTCTACGCCCGCTGCCCCGAGGCCGAGGTACGCCTGCAGGCCAGCTTGAGTTCGGTGGACTCCGCCCCCGGCGGCCCGGTCACCGCGGCCAGCTTTCGCCGTGCCGGCATCGACCTGTCGGTACGCCTCGGCTACGGCCAGTACGCCGACCTGGAGGCCGCGCCCCTGCTCGATCTCGACCTGGTGCCCCTGTGCGCCCCGGCCCTGGCGCCGCGCCTGGTGACGCCGGCCGACCTACTCGCCGTACCCCTGCTGTGCGACAGCACCCTGCTGCGCCCGGCGGAACGCTTCGGTTGGGCCGAGTGGCTGCGCGCTGCCGGGGTGGCGGTGCCCGCGCCGCTGCGCGAACAGCGCTTCGGCAACGGCCTGCTGGCCCTGGAGGCCGCCGCCACCGGTCAGGGGGTGCTGCTCGGCAGCGCCGCCCTGACCCAGGCCGAGCAGGCGGCGGACAAGCTGGTGGTGGCCTTCCCCCAGCCGCTCCGCGCCCCTGTCGCCTACCACGTGGTGTGCCCCCCAGGCGCCCTGGAACGGCCCATCGTCGCCGCCTTCCGCGACTGGCTGCGCGAAGAGCTGGCGCGGGATGCGCACGGGCCGGCGGCCGCAGCGCCCTGACGAACGACCATCAACCCCACCCGGGACTTCTCCCATGCCCCCGCTGCGCCTCCTGCTGTTCGTCGCACTGGCCATGGTGGCCTTTGCCGCCAACTCCCTGTTCTGCCGTCTGGCCCTGCGCGAAACCGGCATCGACGCCGCCAGCTTCACCACCCTGCGACTGGTTTCCGGGGCGCTCATGCTGTGGCTGCTGGTGCGTCTGCGCGGCGGGGCCAATGGTGGAAAGCACGGCAGCTGGGCCTCGGCCCTGGCCCTGTTCGCCTACGCCGCCGCCTTTTCCTTCGCCTACCGTACCCTGCCCGCCGGGGCCGGAGCGCTGCTGCTCTTCGGCGCGGTGCAGGCCACCATGATCGGCTACGGCCTGTGGCGCGGCGAACGCCTCGGCGCCCGCCAATCCGCCGGCATGGCATTGGCTGCGGCCGGTCTGGTGGGATTGCTGCTGCCCGGATTGTCCGCCCCACCGTTGCAGGGTGCCGTGCTGATGCTGGCCAGCGGCGTCGCCTGGGGGGTCTATTCGCTGCGCGGCCGCGGCGTCGCCAACCCGGCCGCCAGCACCACCGGCAACTTCCTGCGCGCCGTGCCCTTCGCCCTGGCCCTGAGCCTGGTCCAGCTTTCCAGCGCCAGCGTCGATGCCGCCGGTGCCGCTTACGCCGTGGCTTCCGGCGCCCTGGCCTCGGGCCTGGGCTACGCCCTGTGGTACGGCGCCCTGCCGATGCTGCGCGCCACCACCGCCGCCACGGTGCAGCTGAGCGTGCCGGTGCTCGCCGCCTTGGGCGCGGCGGCCTTCCTCGGCGAGGCCATCACCCTGCGGCTGATGTTGGCGTCGCTCGCCGTGCTGGGCGGCATCGCCCTGGTGATCCGCAGCCCGCGCCGGGGCAGCCGCTAGCCGCCCTTTCCACTCCGATGGAATAAAATCGCCGCCCGGGCCGCCATTGCCATGGCGGTGTTTCCTTTCACGGCCAGGCGACAAGAATGACTTCCCAAAGCAACGGCGCATTCTCCGGCGCCGATTCGCGGCATTCGTGGCGCGAGTACGCCCAGCGCATGAACCGGGTGATCGACCACATCGACCGGCACCTGGCCGGTACGGTGGACCTGGCCAGCATCGCCGATGTGGCCAATTTTTCGCCCTATCACTTTCATCGGCTGTTCCTCGCCTGGATGGGCGAAACCCTGGGGGACTACGTGCGGCGGCGGCGCCTCGAAGCCGGAGCCCTGATGCTGAACCACCAGCGCCACACGCCGGTGCTCAACATCGCCCTGGACGTGGGCTTTGGTTCCAGCGAGGCCTTTTCCCGGGCCTTCAAGCAGCACTTCGGCATGACCCCGAGCGATTGGCGCAAGAGCGCCCCCGCCCGCCGGGAGGCCAGCCTGGCGGCGCAACGCAATCCCGATCAGGCGGAAAGCAAGCGCGATCAGGTGCCGGGGGAGGGGAGCGGCCATGATGGCGAACCCCTTTTCGAGGAGCCCATCATGAACGTCACGATTGCCACCCTGGCCCCGGTACGGGTCGCCTATATGCGCCACATCGGCCCCTACGGCCCGAGCATCAGCCGCTTCTGGCAAGAGCAATTCCTGCCCTGGCGCCACGCCAATGGGCTGGAGCAGGCCTCCTGCTACGGCATCGGCTACGACGACCCCGACGTCACCCCGCCCGGCAAGTGCCGCTACGATGCCTGCGTGGTGGTTCCGGAGGAATTCGTCGCCCATGCCCCCGTCAGCATCGCCACCCTGCCGGGGGGACGTTATGCCGTGGCCGATTTCCGTGGCGACGGCCCGGCCATCGGCGGCGCCTGGACCGAGCTGCTGCGCCGCTGGCTGCCCAGCAGCGGCATGCAGCCTGACAGCCGGCCGTTCTTCGAGTACTACCCGGCCGATGCCTACTACGATGCCGCCAGCGGCATCATGGAATGCCAGCTGTGTGTGCCAGTGCGGCCCCTGTAGCTTTCTGCCGCGACCGTGAAAAGGCAACGGCCACGCCAATGCGGGCCGTTGTTGTTTTGCTCAATCGGGTCAGGTTGCAGGCTGTAGACGGCCCAACGACGCGCCTCTCGCCGGCACTCATCGAACGCTGTGAAAAAGCGTCAGCCGGTGCATGAATACCGGGATAGCGCGGATCACTCCTGGGCCAGGGCCGAGGGCGGCATCAGCCGTTGCACCCGTTTGCTGTACAGCTGGGCTTTGCGCGGAAAGCCGGAGTGGTAGGCCTCCACCGCCGCCCAGAGATCGCCATAGCGGGCCACGTAACCGGCCAGAATCCAGGCCGCCGTCTGGACGTTGGTGCAGCGGTCCTTGAGCTTTTCCCGGGTGATCCCGAACTTGGCCAGGGTCGGCAGCCAGCCGGTGCCGATCTGCATCAGGCCGATGTACATCGTGCCGTTCTTGCTGCGGGCCACCGCATTTGGATTGCCGCCGGATTCGATTTTGGCGATGGCCTTGAGGACATCGACCGGCACATCGTGTTGTTCCGCCGCTTCTTCGAAGCAGGCCTGGGCTACCAGGGGAAAGCAACAGAACAGGGTAAGCATCACCCGAAAAAACCATTGGCGCGGGGTCATGGGAGCTCCTCGTCAAGGTGTTGGTCACAACCCAGGCCGCGCAAGATGCAAGTCACGAAACTTGCCGGGCATGGTGTCGTCACCGCAGGGCGGGCGAACTCTTACCTATCTCGGGGATGCGCAGTGGGCCTTCATGGGATTTTTCTCCGGGGTGGTTGAGGGAAGAGAGTGATCCCGGAGCAAGCCATTGATAATAATGGAAAGTTTACTTTTTTTCCAGCACATCCCAGGGGCATCAAGGGTGAGCCACCCGCTTGCTCCGATCACGCCAGCGGCAACCAGACGATGCGCCCCTGGCCGGCCTCGCTGAGCGCCACGACAAACGCATCGGCCAAGGTTTCGGCCAGGGTGAAGGCGAACTCGACCTGATCCCCGTGCCGTACCGCGTGCAACGTTGCCCCTGCGGCCTCCAGTTCCCGGCGCAACAGATCTTCGAGGGCGTAGGGCACCTGGCAGCACAGATCCCGCTTCCGGACGATGGCGACCTTCTCGGCACCGCGCAGCGCCTGGGCCACGCAATCCGTATAGGCCCGCACCAAACCACCGGCCCCCAGCTTCACACCGCCGTAGTAACGCACCACCGTCGCCAGTACCCCTTCCAGGTCCTGGTGGCGCAGCACATCGAGCATCGGCCGCCCCGCCGTGCCGCTAGGCTCGCCGTCATCCACCGCCGCCGACTGCCCACCGGCCAGCAGCGCCCAACAGACATGAGCCGCCCCCGGATGCTCGGCACGTAACCCGGTAACGATGACTTGCGCCGTGGCCCGATCGGCCACCGGCTGCACGCAGCCGATGAAACGGCTTTTTTTGATCAGCAGTTCGCTGTGGACGGCAGCGGCAAGGGTTTGGGACATCGCGGAAAGAAGGGGGTACCTGCCGTTGCGCTACTAATGCTGATCAATGACTGCTTCAGTAACCAACGTAGGACAGCTCCCGACCCATTCCGGACCTTCAGCTATCTGACTTGGTAACGTCAGCTTACTGAGCGCAGCAGACGTTCAGAGCATCTGCTAGACGCGAACTCCTCGGCCTTAGCTGCCGGTGGCAATTAGATTCGCCAACGTCATATATGGAATGGGATCCAGACATAAGCATGACGTCGATCTAAAAAGGCCATCGTCTCTTATCGCTACTTGAGAATTAAAGCGATCATCAACTTCACTCTCTCGACAAACCCGAGGTTGATTGGCTTATCCAGGTTTCCCCAGGCGTCTTCACACAGGCTCTGAATGTCACCCGTGTAGATTTGATCAAGGCGATCAGGAACCGTGAGACCCAGATTCGCAGCAAGTGACAAAGCAATGTAGTCACCAAACTCATGGTTTACCGCGCCCGGCAATTCACAAAATGACTCTTTCGATCGATGTTGCCGCTTCCCGTGCTGCAACAAGGCGGAAATCAAACGAATGGCGTGGTAATCAAAGCTCCCGCCAGCTTTGTGCGCCAGCAGCGGTTCAAGCTGCAACGCAGGAATGGACAACATTTCGTGGATGTTCCACTCAAAATCATCGTTCAGATGATTCCATTCGCCAATCGACTTCAGATATTGCTGCAGGCAGCTGAAGGCCACTGACAGTTTTCCATGGGCGTAGCCATCAAACTCAGGCGAACTCGACAAAACGCGAAGCAGATTATCCAGCGCCACCCTCAGATTCTCGTCGGTCTGCCGAGTCGCAAACGAGCGGCCATAAAACACGCGCTGCATGGCGGAAAGATACTGGCCTGTTGCGGACTGCGGAACAGCCCGGTGCAGCCAGTGCAGCAAGGGCATCAGGTCAATGAAGTCGCCAAGGAAATGGCTCAGGTCCATCGCCAGTTTGATGGGCGGTTCTTCCACCGGTAGCGGCTCAGGTGCAACACCCCGGTGTCGCAGTTCATTCTTGGCCAGACTGAGCAGGTTTTCGACAAGCTCATACCGATCTTTCTCGAACCAGATCGGGGTGATGCCCAGCTTGGCCAGCTCCGCGTTGCGCAGGGCGATCCCCGCGGGGGTCTCCGGGGCCTGCTCGATGGAGAAGTGCTGTTTGATCTCCTCCTCTTCGCCCATGTCTTCCCTGATCTTCCTGAATACCTGCACCGTTCGGTCATTACTCAGGCTACAGCCCAAAAAGAGCAGACTGCTGTTCTTGTAATGGTAGGCAAGCAGCTTGGGGATGGGTTTGTGCAAATTCAGGCTGCCGTTGCCATAGGCATCGTCGTATTGGTTCTTGCTGAGGATGCAGCGTCCCGGCTCGCGAATATCCCCGTGCAGCTTGATGACCGTGATCTTCTTCGGGTCGGGCTGCTCCAGCGCATTCAGGCCATTGATCACCTGAACCCTGCCGGCCTCGCCGGTTTCAAACGACTGCTCAAGCAAGCGATCATAGTTGGTGGTGATCACCGTATCCGTGAACAGCTCGGAGATGCGCCAGACCACATCGGGGATAGTGGGGTTGCGGGAGAATTCATCGCGAATTTCGTTGATGAACACCTCGCGGCCCCGAATAGCCTCGATCTCTTCCAGCACCGTTTCGTAAGCGCCGGCAGCCAACAGGTCTTCGATGCGTTCCGCAGCGATATGCGCTGTTTTTCCCTGGTGGCGCAGATGCTCCTTCCAGCTTGAAAACCCCGCCGATGCCGAAATGCCCGCCCCGACAAACGGCACCACCGCCCCGGCTGCCATGAGATCGACTAGCTGGACGAAGTGATCCACATTGCGCTGGAACCAATGGTCATCGCCAAGCTGCTCCTGAAACCAGGACTCGCCCAGCGCCTCGTGACGACAGACTTTGCGAAATGCCTGAAACGCTTCGTCGTAGCTTTTTCTATCCCCCGCAAACAGTGCCTTGCTGGGCTGGGGCAAAGCATCGACACCGTAATCAATCCGGGCCCCCTGCCCTTCCTCGCTATCCAGCCACTCGTTGAAATCAGCAAAGTGCTGGTAACGATAATGCTCGTCTTCGTCGCACCAGATTTTGTGCAGCGCCAGCGTCATGTCCTGCTACTCAGCCGATGGCCCGCTCGACGAGAGCGTCGGCGAGGTGGAGCTGGGTGGTTTGGGCGTCGCTAAGGCGGGATTTGAGCTGGTCGCACAGAGCCATCAACTCGTCGACTTTGGCGACGATTCGGTGTTGTTCGGCGAGCGGCGGAATCGCCACAACAATTCCATTCATTTTTGCCTGATTCATCTTTGGCTGAGCTGTCCCAGTTACATATGGCTCAAGCGATATAGCGTTGATATACAGGCAAACGTACAGGAGTAACCCTTCTGAGTAACCATCAAGCACATGGGCATGATTGTTCACCCAATACTTCCCGTACGCCATGAAAGCGATTGGAGTAGAGCGATTTATCAAGTTCGCTCCGTCCTCACCGATCAACAATAACGGCTTATCAAAAAGGTAGGCGTCAATTGCATCGATGACTCCGGAAGCGCCGTAGTAGTCGTATTCACCTCGCCGCGTTGCTCTCTCATCTACTGACAATGGGATGCGCTCAGAATCTCGATTGATCAAGAGATTGCCAAAACGAATGAGCTTCCACCCAGCCGGGACCTTGAACGGCTTTTCCTCTTCTGCAATTGGTAGTTGCGGCTTGTCCTTCTTGATCTTGCCTTCCTTCACCAACTTTGCTTTCTCGGCGGCGATCTTCTTGAGCAGTTCGCTGGCGGGTTCGTCGTTCGGGTCTTGCGGGACGAGCTTGCCCATCACCGCCAGTTGCAGGATGGTTTGCTTGAGCTGGTCGATGCTCTCTTCAGTCACGAACAGCGTGTCGAAGTGGCCGGCGATGCGCTGCCAGGCGCTGGCAAATTGTGTGTGATCGGCAGCGCTGGTCAGCGCGTTCAGCAAGGTTTCCACCAGCGTTTGATGGGCGCCGAGGCTGGCGTCGGTTTGTTGCTCAAGCTGGTCGCACAGCGCCATCAGTTCGTCGACTTTGGCGACGATGCGGTGTTGTTCAGCGAGCGGAGGCACTACCATCGGCATTATGGACAGTTGTCCCAGGTATATGCCCTTCTGAGCCGTACCCTTTGCGTGCACTTCGTAGTAATGGAGGCACGAGGGTGCAACAAGTTGCTTTGCCAGAAACTGAGGTGACAATCCGGATTTGAGAACTGCGACGCTGCGTTGAAGGACAAACTTCGGAGCGTCAGCCGGAACAACCGCTGCACGACCAATCGAGGCGACAATGTTTAACAGCACATCATTTGGCTCGATGAGAGTCCTTTGATTTTCCTTCTGAAAGTCATCTTCCGAAACGAAGCGCGAAGGGTTCTGAAAGTCGATTTTGTTGTAGTTGATATTCTGACTGCTTAGCATCGCGTAACCGGTACCTGCATCGGCCGGTGGATTGTGTGAGCCGTCTGTTAGCTTTTGGCAAACTTTTCCTAATCGCTCCCACGCCCAAGTGTTGGGCACTCGGAACGGTTTTTCCTCTTCTGCGACAGGTGACAGCGGTTTTTCCTTCTTGATCTTCCCTTCTTTCACCAGCTTCGCCTTCTCGGCAGCAATCTTTTGGAGCAGTTCGCTCGCCGGTTCGTCGTTCGGGTCTTGCGGCACCAACAAGCCGCGCACAGCCAGTTCCAGAATCAGCTCGCGCAGCTTCTTGATGCCGTACATCTCGACCTTGCTGGAAGAGCCCCGGCCGGCGGTGGATTTGCGCTTGAGGGCGGCGGTCCACAGATCGAGGTGATCCGTGACCAGTGTTTCAACAGCGGCCATGCTCACTGCGCTCCCGTGAGCGCAGCGGAGAGGATGTCCTTGAGCTGGTCGCGTAGCGACTGGATGTCCTGCTGCTGTGCCCGATACTGCTGCAGGAGTTCTTCAGGGTCGTGGCTGATCTGCTCGCCAACGTGCGGGTTCTTGATGTCGAGGTTGTAGTTGCGGGCGGCAATCTCTTCGAGGCTGACTTTCCACGCCTGCGGGGTTTCCACGCGGGCCACGAAGCCGTCGGCTTCCTCGCCCCACCAGGCGCATTCGGTGGCGAATTCCTCGAACTGCATGGGGCGGGTCTTGTTGTAGCTGGTGACACCCTCGGGGTAGGGATGCTCGTAGAACCAGACGTCCTTCGTTGCCGGCCATTCGGCCTCGGGCTTCTTGGTGAAGAAAAGGATGTTGGTCTTGATGCCGGTGTAGGGATTGAACACGCCATTGGGCAGGCGGACGATGGTGTGCAGATGGCATTGCTCCAGCAGCGTCTGCTTCAGGCGGGTCTTCATGCCTTCGCCGAACAGGAAGCCATCGGGCAGGACCACGGCGGCGCGGCCGTGACTCTTGAGCAGGCGGACGACCAGCGCCATGAACAGGTCGGCGGTTTCGCGGGTGCGCAGGGTCGCGGGGAACTGGTTTTCGACGCCATCCTCTTCCATGCCGCCAAAGGGCGGGTTGGTGATGATGACATTGACGCGGTCGGCCTCGCCGTAGTCGGTGTAGGCGCGTCGGCTGAGCATGTTGTCGTGCTCGATCTGGGTCGGGGTGTCGATGCCGTGCAGGATCATGTTGGTGGTGCACAGCATGTGCGGCAAGGCTTTTTTCTCGACCCCGTGGATGCTGGCAACGAGGACGGCTTCGTCCGCCGCGTTCTTCACGTAGCGGTTGCGCTTGTGGTCGATGGCGCATGCGAGAAAGCCGCCGGTGCCGCAGGCGGGGTCGAGCACGCTTTCGGCAAGCTTGGGATCAACCCGGTCGACGATGAACTTGGTGACGGCGCGGGGGGTGTAGAACTCGCCGGCGTTGCCGGCGCTTTGCAGGTCTTTGAGGATCTGCTCGTAAATGCTGCCGAAGGTGTGGCGGTCTTGCGTGTTGTTGAAATTGATCTCGCAGATCTTGTTGATGACCTGCCGCATGAGGGTGCCCGACTTCATGTAGTTGTAGGCATCCTCGAAGACGTTGCGGATGACCTTGGCGCGCTCGCCGGTGGGGCCGCTGACCGCAAGCTTGTTCTTCAGCGTGGGAAAGAGCTGGAGGTTCACGAAGTCGCCCAGCTCGTCGCCGGTCATGCCTTCAGGGTCGGCCGCCCAGTTGCGCCAGCGCAGATGCTCGGGCAGCGGCGACTTGTAGTGATCTTCGAGCAGTTCGATTTCTGCTTCGCGGTCATCGTAAATTTTGAGGAAGAACATCCAAACCAACTGGCTGATGCGCTGGGCATCGCCGTCGACGCCGACATCCTTGCGCATGATGTCCTGGATGGATTTGATGATGCCGCTAACGTTGCTCATGGTGCTTTCTGACTACTTAACTTGCTTGTTTGAAGAGTTCGGTTTCAAGGGCTTGCAAAGCTGCTTCGTATTGAGCCTTGCCGCCGAATACGCCGTTGATGATTTCCACGGGCGTGCCCAGCTGCTTGAAGGGATCAAGCTTGAGGACGTTGTTGTTCTCGATGCTGACGATGCCTTCGTCGGCGTATTTGTCGAGCAGGGCTTCCAGCACGGCGCGCGCCTGGTCGCCGTATTGGGTGAAGTAGTTGCGCTTCTTGACGTTGTTTGCCCGCTCGGCTCGGGTGAGGGGCGGCTGGTCAAAGGCTATGTGGCAGATGAGGTCGAAGTCGCCGTAGTCCTTGCCCACTTCCTTGGCGAGCTTGGGCAGCTCGATGCCGTATTCGGCGAGGGCCTCGATGATAGCGGCCTTTTTCTTGCTGCTATTCCACTTTTGCAGGAAGTCATCCAGCGAGGTGAATTCCTGGCGGATGTTCTTGCGGCTGTAGTCGCGGTAGCTTTCGGTGACCATCTTGCCGTCTTCGCCATAGACCTCGACACGCTCGGCAACGATGTGAACCGTGACACCGCCGACGTGATACTTCTTGATGCCTTCGCCTTCTTCGCCCCCCGCTTCACCCTCTTCTCCGTCGCCTTCGGGATCGGGGGGAACGGGGTCGTCGTCAGGTTCTGGCTCGTAGATGACGACCGGTTCACCATCGAAATCCGGATCCTTGAAGAGCTCGGTGGCCTTCTTGAAATCCATGATGGTGAAGAAGTATTTGTTCTGCGATTCTTCGATGCGCGTACCACGGCCTACGATCTGCTTGAAGGTGGTCATCGAGTTGATGGTCTTGTCGAGCACGATGAGCTTGCAGGTCTTGGCGTCCACTCCGGTGGTCAGTAGCTCCGAGGTGGTGGCGATGACGGGGTATCTGCTTTCCGGGTCGATGAAGTTGTCCAGTTCGGCCTTGCCCTCCACGCTGTCGCCGGTGATGCGCATCACGTACTTGCTATTGGCTTTCGCCAGTGGTCCGGAAGCATTGACGATGGCCTTGCGCATGCGCTCGGCGTGGTCGATGTCTTCGCAGAAGATGATGGTCTTCTGGAACGGGTCGGTGGCGTTGAGTAGCTTCATGACGCGCTCAGCGACGAGCCGGGTGCGCTGGTTGAGCACCAGGATGCGGTCCATGTCGATCTGGTTGTATTCGCGCTGCTCGATCTCGTTGCCGAGATCGTCTTTCATGCCGGGCGGCGGCGTCCAGCCGTGAATGTCCTTGTCGATGTCGATACGCACCACCTTGTAAGGTGCAAGGAATCCGTCCTGAATGCCCTGCTTCAGGGAGTAGGTGTAGATCGGTTCGCCAAAATAGGTGATGTTGGAGGCGTACTTGGTTTCCTTGGGCGTGGCAGTCATGCCCAGCTGGATGGCACCGTCAAAATATTCGAGGATTTCTTTCCAGGCGGAATCATCGTTGGCGCTGCCACGATGACACTCGTCGATCACGATCAGATCAAAAAAGTCGCGCTTGACCGACTTGAATATCTTGTCTTCCTCATCGGGGCCGGTGAGTGCCTGATACAGGCCCAGATAAACCTCGTAGGAAGGGTCGATCTTGCGATTGCGGATTTTGGTCATGACCGTGCCAAAGGGCTTGAAGTCGTTGACCAGTGTCTGGTCTGCCAGAATGTTGCGGTCCACCAAGAAAAGAATGCGTTTTGCCTTCTTAGCCTTCCAGAGACGGTAGATGATCTGGAAGGTGGTATAGGTCTTGCCGGTGCCGGTGGCCATGACCAGTAGCAGGCGTTTTTCGCCTTGGGCCACTTTTTCGATCACGCGGTTAATGGCTTCCGCCTGGTAATAGCGCGGCTCCTTGTTGCTGCCGTCATCGTGGTAGGGTTCGGTGACCAGGGATTCCTGATCGTCTGCAATGCCTCTGAAACGCTTGTAGCGCGCCCAGAGTTCCGCTGGCGAGGGAAAGGCATCCAGCCTGAATTCGGTTTCAGTGTCTTCGCCTTCGGCAGCCGTCTTGTTATGGCTGGCAAATCCGTCGCCGTTGGAACTGAAGGCGCAGGGTACGTCCAGGATTTCGGCATAGCCCAAAGCCTGCTGCAACCCATGGCTGATGGTGTAGTTGTTTTCCTTGGCTTCGACCACCGCTACCGGCACGCCTTTTTCCTTCTGGAGCACGTAGTCGGCGAATTTCTTCTTTTTCTTGTTGCGCGAGGATAGATTGCCGCGAACAACGACCGGCCCCGGGGTCAAGGTCACCTCACGGCGAATCTGCGTCATCTCGTCCCAACCTGCCTGGACGATGGCCGGCGTGATGAACTTGGCCTTGATGTCAGACTCGCTGAGTTCCTTCTTCTCGTTGCTATCCATCAGGGGAATCCAAAGTTGGATGGGGCGTGGCTTGTTTGCGCCATCGGTGCGCTGCCGGGCTGAAAATTTTATCCGGTTTCTGCAATGTCAGCTTGGCGGCATATTTCGCCCACTCTGTAAAATAGGTCGGTAAGTCCGCGGTGGCCGTGGAGTTCGTATTCAGCACTTGCCCTTAACGGCAGCGGCACTCGGTAAGCTGCCGTTCACGGCTTTTCTGGTTGAGCGGCGGGTAACCAGCGCATTGCAGCCTAATCCTGACCAGAGGCCCAAGGTCCGCTCTGGCCGAATAACAGCCAGCTAATCTAGACAAAAAAACAAAAAAGGCCACCCTATGCGAGTGGCCTTTTTGTATGAACAGTTCCCAAGAAATCTAGACTTTTGGGAAAAATCTAGACAATCGTGGGATCCTACACCATCAAACGTCGATGTTCCGCGCATACAGCGCGTTGCTTTCGATGAACGCCCGGCGGGGTTCCACCAATTCGCCCATGAGGGTGGTGAACACGCCGTCGGCGCTGATGGCATCTTCGATGCCGACGCGAAGGAGGCGGCGCACGGTGGGGTCCATGGTGGTTTCCCACAGTTGCTCCGGATTCATTTCACCCAGGCCCTTGTAGCGCTGCTTGGAAATGCCGCGCTCCACCTCGTTCTGCAGCCAGGCCATGGCTTCGGCGAAGTCGGCCACGGCTTGCTTCTTCTCACCGCGTTCGATGCTGCCACCGGGCCCGAACAGGCCGGAGAGCAGGGTGGCGGCCTTGCGTAGCTGGGTGTAGTCGCCGGAGCGGACGAAGTCCTCGTCGATCACGCCGACCTTGAGGTTGCCGTGGTGCATGCGCTCGACGCGCAGCTGCCAGCGCTCGTCGGCCTCGTTGAAGTGGGCGACGATCTGGGTGCCGTGGTTGACGTGGGCCGACAGGGCCTCGGCGGAGGCACGGGCGACGGCCTCGCTGGAGACGTCCACCTGCAGGTCCTTGGCGACGATGGCGTGCAGCACCTCGGGGTTGATCAGGTTGGAGAGGCGGTTGATGACCGCCTCGGAGAGCAGGTATTCCCGCGCCAGCTCTTCCAGGGCCGCGCCGGTAATGGGCTCGGCGCCGGCCTTGGGGATCAGCCGCGATTCTTCCAGGGCCATCTTGAGCAGGAACTGGTGGTACTCGTGGTCGTCCTTGAGGTAGCGCTCGGTCTTGCCGTGCTTGACCTTGTACAGCGGCGGCTGGGCGATGTAGATGTGGCCGCGCTCGACCAGCTCGGGCATCTGCCGGTAGAAGAAGGTGAGCAGCAGGGTGCGGATGTGGGCGCCGTCCACGTCGGCATCGGTCATGATGATGATGCGGTGGTAGCGCAGCTTCTCGGGCTTGTACTCGTCCTTGCCGATGCCGGTGCCCAGGGCGGTGATCAGGGTGGCGATTTCCTGGCTGGAGATGAGCTTGTCGAAACGGGCCTTTTCCACGTTCAGGATCTTGCCCTTGAGGGGCAGGATGGCCTGGAACTTACGGTCACGGCCCTGCTTGGCGGAGCCGCCGGCGGAGTCACCCTCGACCAGGTACAGCTCGCACAGGCTGGGGTCTTTTTCCTGGCAGTCGGCCAGTTTGCCGGGCAGGCCGACGCCATCGAGCACGCCCTTGCGCCGGGTCATTTCCCGAGCCTTGCGCGCCGCGTCCCGGGCGCGGGCGGCCTCGACGATCTTGCCGGTGATGGTCTTGGCATCGAGCGGACGTTCCAGCAGGAACTCGGACAGCTTGGCCGCCACCACTTCTTCCACCGCCGGGCGGGCTTCGGAGGAGACCAGCTTCATCTTGGTCTGGGAAGCAAACTTGGGGTCCGGCATCTTCACCGAAAGCACGCAGGCCAGGCCTTCGCGCATGTCGTCGCCGGTGATTTCCACCTTGGCCTTCTTAGCGATCTCGTTCTCTTCGATGTACTTGTTGATGATGCGGGTCATCGCCGCCCGCAGACCGGTGAGGTGGGTGCCACCGTCAGACTGGGGAATGTTGTTGGTGAAGCAGAGCACCTGTTCCTGGTAGGTGTCGTTCCACTGCATGGCCACTTCGACGCCGATGGTGACGCCGTCGGCCACCTTGGCTTCGCCGGCCGAGTAGAAGATGTTGGGGTGCAGGACGGACTTGTTGCGGTTGATGTACTCGACAAAGCTCTGCACACCGCCGGCAAAGGCGAACAGCTCTTCCTTGCCACTGCGCTGGTCCACCAGGCGGATGCTGACGCCGTTGTTGAGGAAGGACAGCTCGCGCAGGCGCTTGGCCAGGATTTCGTAGTGGAATTCCACGTTGCCGAAAATCTCGTCGTCGGCCAGGAAGTGCACTTCGGTACCGCGCTTGTCGGTGTCGCCCAGAACCTTGAGGGGGGAAACTTCGAAACCGTCACGCATTTCCAGCACGCGCTCGACGGGTACGCCCCGGTTGAACTCGATGAAGTGACGCTTGCCGTCGCGGCGAATGGTCAGGCGCAACCACTTGGAGAGGGCGTTCACGCAGGACACGCCGACCCCGTGCAGACCACCGGAAACCTTGTAGGAGTTCTGGTTGAACTTGCCGCCGGCGTGCAGTTCGGTGAGGGCGATTTCGGCGGCGGAGCGCTTGGGCTCGTGCTTGTCGTCCATCTTCACCCCGGTGGGGATGCCGCGGCCGTTATCGGTGACGGAGATGGAGTTGTCGGCGTGGATGGTGACGACGATGTCGTCGCAATGACCGGCCAGGGCTTCGTCGATGGAGTTATCCACCACCTCGAAGACCAGATGGTGCAGACCCGTGCCGTCGGAAGTGTCGCCAATGTACATCCCCGGGCGCTTGCGCACGGCCTCCAGGCCTTCAAGGATCTGGATGCTGGATTCGCCGTAGGCCGGTGAGGCTTCCTGCGGGTTGTTCATTTGCGGGTTTTCTTCGCTCATTGTTCCTGTTCCACTAAAAACTGCAAAAGGCCCGCCGAGCGGCGGACCTTAAATCGCTGCACACGCCGGATCAGATGCGCATCGGCATGACGACGTACTTGAAGCGATCGTTGCCCGGCAGGGTGATCAGGGCGCTGGAGTTGGCGTCGTTGAAGTGCCACTCGATGGTCTCGGCGTGAGTGTTGTTGAGCACGTCGAGCAGGTAGTTGACGTTGAAACCCACGTCCAGCGGCTCGCCGGCATAGGCCACTTCCAGCTCTTCCTGGGCTTCTTCCTGTTCGGCGTTGGCGGCGTTGAGCTTGAGGGCGTTGTCGGCGGCCACCAGGCGCACACCGGAGAACTTCTCGTTGGTCAGGATCTTCACCCGCACCAGGGAGGAGAGCAGGGTGGAGCGTTCCAGGGTCAGGGTGTTGCGTAGCTGGGCGGGGATGACCCGCTCGTAGTCGGGGAACTTGCCGTCGATCAGCTTGGAGACCAGCACCACGTTGCCGAAGGTGAAGCGCACCTGGTTGGGGGTCAGGGCCAGTTCCAGGGGCTCGTCGGAATCGGCCAGCAGGCGGTTCAGTTCGATCACCGTCTTGCGCGGCAGGATCATTTCCTGGCGGGGCAGGCTGTCCACGCCGTCGCCTTGCAACGCCATGCTGGCGTAGGCCAGGCGATGGCCATCGGTGGCGACGGCGCGCAGTTCGCCACCGTCCACCAGCAGAAGCAGGCCGTTCAGGTAGTAGCGCACGTCCTGGGCGGCCATGGCGTACTGGGTCTGGGCCAGCAGCTGGCGGAACTGCTTCTGGGTGACGGTGAAGGTGCGGGTGTCGCCGTCGGCCAGGGCCATGCGCGGAAAATCCTCGGCCGGCAGGGTCTGCAGGGCGAAGCGGCTCTTGCCGCCGCGCACCGTCAGGCGCTTGTCTTCGAGCACCAGGGAAACGTCGGTGCCTTCGGGCAGGGAGCGCAGGATGTCCTGCAGCTTCTTGGCGCCCACGGTCACCGCGCCGTCGGCGCCGTCTTCGGCCCCGCCGGTGGAGGTGGTGATCTGGATTTCGATGTCAGTGGCCAGCAGGGTCAGCTGGTCACCGCGTTTTTCCAGCAGCACGTTGGACAGGATCGGCAGGGTGTGCCGCTTCTCGACGATGCCGGACACCGACTGCAGAGGCGCGAGGAAGGTCTCGCGAGACGCTTTTATGAGAAGCATATAAATAAAACCCTAGTGATTAGTTAACCGAACGACAACTCTGTGGATAACGAAAAAAACGCCTTGATTATCCTTGGCTTAGGTCCAAAAAAACAGGGTGGAAAACCTCTGTAGGACGCTGTGGAGCCAAGTGGAACAACTTTTCGGACGGGAAAAAACAGGAACTTCCCCCCATTCTTTCCACAGGCTTCCCGCCTGCTTGTCCACGGGTCGCACTCTGCAAGCGCTAGCCCTTGAGCACCTGCAACAGCACGTGCAGGTCGTGGTTGAGCTGATTGTCCTTCATTTTCAGGTCTTCGATGGTGCGAACGGCATGGAGCACCGTGGTGTGGTCGCGCCCGCCGAAGGCGTCGCCGATGGCCGGATAGCTGTGCGGGGTAAGGTCCTTGGCCAGCCACATCGCCACCTGGCGGGGACGGGCGATGATCCGGGTGCGCTTCTTCGAATAGAGATCGGCGACCTTGATCTTGTAGTACTCGGCCACCGTCTTCTGGATGTTTTCCACTGTGATCTGGCGATTGTAGGCGCCGATCACGTCCTTCAAGGCTTCCTTGGCCATGTCCAGGCCGATGGCCCGACCGTGGAACTGGGAATAGGCCAGCACCTTCTTTAACGCCCCTTCCAGCTCGCGCACGTTGGACTTGAGGTGCTTGGCGATGAAGAACGCCACCTCCTTGTCCAGGCGCACCCCTTCGGCCTCGGCCTTCTTTTCCAGGATGGCCACCCGCATTTCCATCTCGGGCGGCTCGATCTGCACGGTCAGGCCCCAGTCGAAGCGGGTGATCAGCCGGTCTTCCAGACCGGTGATGTCCTTGGGGTAGGTGTCGCAGGTGATGATGATCTGCTTCTTCGCCTCCATCAGGGCGTTGAAGGCATAGAAGAATTCTTCCTGAGTGCGGTTCTTGCCGTTCAGGAACTGCACGTCGTCGATCAGCAGCACGTCCACCGAACGGTAGTAGCGCTTGAACACGTCGAACGACTTCTGCTGGTAGGCGCGCACCACGTCCTGGTAATAATCCTCGGCGTGCACATAACGCAGCACCTTGTCCGGCCGATCGGCCAGGATGCGGTTGCCGATGGCGTGGATCAGGTGGGTCTTGCCCAGGCCGGCGCCGCCGTAGATAAACAAGGGGTTGTAGTCGCTACCCGGATTCTCGGCCACGCGCATGGCAGCAGCCCGGGCCAGGTCGTTGGCCTTGCCCACTACCAGGTTGTCGAAGGTGAAGGCGGCATTCAGCCGGGTCTTCTCATAACCGGTCTTCTCCCGGTTGGGCGCCTTGGCGGCCGGGGCGGGACGTGGGACGGAGGCGGGCAGTTCGCCGCTGTCGGCCCCCGCAGATTCGGCGGAAGTGGCGGTGGACGGGAGCGAAACCGCTGCCGGGCGGGGCGCCGGGGCGCTGCCCTGGCCGATCGACAGGTCGATGGAAACGTCGCTGTTGAAAAATTCCCGTCCGTATTCCTGAATGCGGCTCAGGTAGCGGTCGCGCACCCACTTCAGGATGAAGCCGTTGGGGGCGTACAGACGCAGCCCCTCGGCGGGGTCGGGGCCCGCTTCAAGCCGCAAGGGCTTGATCCAGGTGTTGAATTGCTGCGCCGGCAGCTCTTGCTCAAGCCGGGACAGGCAGGAAGACCAGAATTCGCTCATTGAGTGCAGAAGGCACCCGGCCCGTGCAGGCTAGCGGGCCAGATAAAAACAGCGCCCGGTGCAGTTTCGCCGAGGCGAGGCTGCGCACCGGGCCGGGGGAGGAGGGGAGGGATCGCGGACAGCTGGCCCGGGCATCGGGCATTCAACGCGAAAGCCCTGCTGGAAAGCCATGGCGGTACCGAAAAGCAAGACCGGCGATGACCGGACCTGCCGCCGCCGTCCTCCGAAGATTGACCACCATTCTACCCGTTCCGGCCCGAGTTATCCACAGGGCAAAGATCGGGAACCTTGACAAGATGAGGCCAGCCCGGGTTTAATCACGCGTTTATCTTTCCCGAAGCATCAAGGACTTATCATGAAGCGTACCTACCAGCCTTCCGTCGTGCGCCGTAAGCGCACCCACGGTTTCCTCGTCCGCATGAAGACCCGCGGCGGCAAGAAAGTGATCGCTGCCCGCCGCGCCAAGGGCCGTCATCGTCTGGCCGTTTGAAGAAGCCCTTTGGCTTCCCCCGCGCCCGGCGGCTGCTGAAATCCGAGGAATTCACGGCCGTCTTCGACTTCCGGCGCGTGGCGCGAAGCCCGCATTTCGTACTGCACTATCTTGAGCCGGCAGCGGATCGGGACGCCACTGCCCCCGGTCAGCCCCGGCTCGGGTTGGTGATCGGCAAGCGCCATCTGCGCCATGCCGTGCGGCGCAACCTGGTGAAGCGCATCGCCCGGGAAACCTTCCGGATGATGCAGGCGGAACTCAAGCCCCGCGACTACGTGTTGCGCATGGCCGCCGTTCCCCGTTCCGGGCCGGCTCCGGCCCCGGTTCCAGGCAAGAAGAAATCCGGCAAGGGGCAGCCCGCCCCGGTGCGCCTCGACCGCCAGGCCCTGGCCAGCGAACTGCGCGGCCTCTTCGCCCGCAATCTGGTCCGCGACCGCGCCAAGTCCGGCATGTCTGGCAAGCCCGCCTCCCCCGACGCGCCATGCGCATCCTGCTGATCGGCCTGGTCCGTCTCTACCAGTATGCGTTGAGCCCCTTCCTGGGGCCTTCCTGCCGTTTCACCCCGTCCTGTTCCGAGTACATGGTCGAAGCCCTGCGGCGCCACGGCGCGGTCAAGGGCCTGTGGCTCGGCACGCGGCGGATCTGCCGCTGCCACCCCTGGCACCCCGGCGGCCACGATCCGGTGCCATAATGGCGCCTCTTTTTTAACCCGCCTCCGGGCGGCCGATTCCCACCACACGGCTAAACAAGGCTGACAGGGCTCATGGATAACCGTCGTCTGCTCCTTTCGATCATCTTCTTCGTCTCCATCTTCATGCTGTGGGAGGCCTGGAACCGGCAGCACGCGCCCCAGCCCGTGGCGGGCAGCGCCGCCCAGGCGTCGGCCCAGTCCGGCGCGCCGGTGCCTTCGGCCAGCCTCCAGGCGGGCGTGACCGCTCCCGCCGGTGACGCGGCTTCCCAGTCCGCCGCCGAGAAGGTGACCGTCACCACCGACCTGTTCAAGGCCGAAATCTCCAGCCAGGGCGGCGACCTGGTGCGCCTCGAACTGCTCAAGCACAAGTCCGCCGACGAAAACGCCTCCCCGGACCACCGCCTGGTGCTGATCGATCCGGCCCACCGCTACGAAGCCCAGACCGGCCTGATCGGCGACAACCTGCCTACCCACCGCAGCACCTTCAAGGTCTTGCCGGGCAAGCGCGAGATGGCCGAGGGCAGCGATACCCTGACCCTGTCCCTGGAAGCCGATACCGCCAACGGCGTGAAGGTGATCAAGACCTACACCTTCCACCGCGACAGCTACGTCATCGACGTGGGCTACGAGATCGACAACCACAGCCAGGCCGCCGTGGCGCCCCACGCCTACTTCCAGTTGCAGCGCGACGAGACCAAGCCCGCCGGCGAGGCCCGCATGGTCAGCACCTTCACCGGCCCGGCCTTCTATTCGGCCGCCGACAAGTACCAGAAGGTGGACTTCTCCGACATCGAGAAGGACAAGGCCAAGCACGTCAAGACCGCCGACAACGGCTGGGTGGCCATGGTGCAGCACTACTTCGTCACCACCTTCCTGCCCCAGGGCAACGTGACCCGGGAGTTTTACACCCGCAAGGTGGGCAACGGCGCCGTCGCCGCCGGCGTGATCCTGCCGGTGCAAAGCATCGCCCCGGGCGCTAAGGGCGGCATCACCGTGCCCATGTACGCCGGTCCCCAGGTGCAGAGCGAGCTGAAGAAGCTGGCCGATGGCCTGGATCTGGTGGTGGACTACGGCTGGCTGACCATCATCGCCGCGCCCCTGTTCTGGGTGCTGCAAGCCCTGCACAAGCTCACCGGCAACTGGGGCTGGGCGATCATCCTGCTCACCATCGGCCTCAAGCTGCTGTTCTTCCCGCTGTCCGCCGCGTCCTATAAGTCCATGGCCAAAATGCGCCAGGTGACGCCGCGCCTGACCCAGATCAAGGAGCGCTTCGGCGACGACCGCCAGCGCATGAACCAGGAGATGATGGAGCTGTACAAGAAGGAGAAGATCAACCCCCTGGGCGGCTGTCTTCCCATTGTCGTGCAGATTCCGGTGTTCATCGCCCTCTACTGGGTACTGCTCGGCGCCGTGGAAATGCGTCAGGCGCCTTGGCTGGGCTGGATCACCGACCTGTCGGTGGCCGATCCCTTCTACATCCTGCCGGTGTTCATGATGGTCACCATGCTGATCCAGACCAAGCTCAACCCCACCCCGCCGGACCCGATCCAGGCCAAGGTGATGTGGATGATGCCCCTGGTCTTCGGCGTGATGTTCTTCTTCTTCCCCGCCGGCCTGGTGCTGTACTGGACGGTAAACAACCTGCTGTCCATCGCCCAGCAGTGGTCGATCAACCGCATGATGGGCGACGGCAAGGCGGCCAAGGCCTGACCGGCCCCCTCTGCCCCGCACCGCGGCGACAGGCCCCCGGCGACATTCGCCCCGGGGGCCTTTTTCATTGTTGTCATTGGAGACCAGCCCCATGATGCCCAAGCGCGACGTCATCGCCGCCGTGGCCACCGCCCCCGGCCGGGGCGGCATCGGCGTGATCCGCATCTCCGGCCCCGATCTGGGGGCCTACGTAGCCGCCCTGGCCGGCCGCGACGTCCCGCCGCGCCAGGCGGTGCTCGCCACCTTCCGCGACGCCGCCGGCGCCCCCCTCGACCAAGGCCTGCTGCTGCACTTCCCCGGCCCGGGTTCGTTCACCGGCGAGGACGTGATCGAACTGCACGGTCACGGCGGCCCGGTGGTGCTGCAACTGCTGCTGTCCCGCTGCCTCGACCTGGGGGCCCGGCTGGCCGAACCCGGCGAATTTACCCGGCGCGCCTTCGAGAACGGCAAGCTCGATCTGGCCCAGGCTGAAGCCGTAGCCGATCTGATCGACGCCTCCACGGCCTCCGCCGCCCGTTCGGCGGTACGCTCGCTGCAAGGCGACTTCTCCCGGCAAATCCACGTACTCAACGACGAGCTGATCGAACTGCGTGCCCTCACCGAGGCCACCCTGGACTTTCCTGAGGAGGAGATCGACTTCCTGGAGGCGGCCAACGCCTTTGCCCGCCTCGACGCCCTGAGCCAGCGCCTCGCCGCCATCTTCGCCAAGGCCCGCCAGGGCAAGCTGCTCCAGGGCGGCCTGCACGTGGTGCTGGTGGGCCAGCCCAACGTCGGCAAGTCTTCCCTACTCAACGCCCTGGCCGGCGACGAGCTGGCCATCGTCACCCCTATCGCCGGCACCACCCGGGACGTGGTACGCGGCACCTTGCAGATCGAAGGCATTCCCCTGCACGTGGTGGACACCGCCGGCCTGCGCGACACCGAGGACCAGGTCGAACAGATCGGCATCGCCCGCACCTGGAAGGCGGTGGACGAGGCCGACGTGGTGCTGCTGCTCACCGATGCCCAGCACGGCATCACCGCCGCCGAGGAAGCGATTCTGACCCGCCTGCCGGCCCACGCCATCCGCCTCACCGTGGAAAACAAGGTGGACCTGACCGGCGACGCGCCGGGCCTGGTTCCGGAAGGCCAAGGCAGCCAGCGCATCCGTCTCTCCGCCAAGACCGGGGCCGGCATGGCCGAACTGCGCCAGGCCCTGCTCGACATCGCCGGCTGGCACCCCCAGGAAGACGTGTTCATTGCCCGGGAACGGCACCTGCGGGCCCTGGCCGAGGCCAACCTGCACCTGGATGCCGCCCGCGACCAGGCCAAGCTCGTGCCTCCCCCCCTGGAACTGTTTGCTGAGGAACTGCGCCTGGCCCAGCAGGCCCTCAACAGCATTACCGGCGAATTCACCGCCGACGACCTGCTCGGCGAAATCTTCGGCCGCTTCTGCATCGGTAAATAGTACCGTCGACGATTTTCACGTAGTTACAAAAAAGCCCGCGTTTCTGCGGGCTTTTTTGTTGCCGAACAGTGCAATGGGGCAGTGATTTGCAGGGAATTCACAATTTCCATCTACAGAAGAAATGACGACTTTTACGGCTGGTTCGTTATTAACCTTGATTTTTCTCTGAAAAAAACAGTATCAGGCCAACCCAAAATTCTCACATCACAGTTTTCAGCCAATCCTCCCGACCGGCCTAAGAAGCATGCCAGAGTCTATCAAATAAAATACATTAAAAATAATCAACACAATGTTTTTAAAAGATTTTTTTATAAAACACGACAGAATTCGGCGTCTATAAAACGGGGAAGGGAAATCGAATCCCGAGCTGGTCGTCCGACACCAAATGCAATTCCTTCTCTTCGCTCATCGGCAGAGCAAGTCGTGGTGGCGTAAACGACTTTGATCCATCAGTGTTCCGGCAGGAAAAGAATTCTCTGCCGGATGTTCTGATCTGCCGTCCACCGGCGGCGGAAGGGGAAAACACCATGAAACCCAGCCCGATCGCCATTGGCTACGTCGCAACCGGAATTTCAGCCATATTCCTGCTGATCATCCCGTCGTTGGCCCTGGCCGATACCTCAGCCAACCTGACCTTGGGCGACCTGATGAACCAGGGCGCCGTCCAGCAATCCCGGGACGACCTCCTGTCGCTCCTGCCCGGTGCCAAGGTGAGCAACGTCAGCCGTAACGGCTCCGTGCGTCATTGGGAGAACATCGAGGGCAGGGAATTCGTTGCTTCCGCCACCAACCCAACGGCTGGGCTCAACTACGCCCGTTTCACCGGCAAGGGCTCCTGGCGCCTTGGCGACAACGGCACCTACTGCGTCCACATCGAATGGCCGGTGACTTCCGAGCAGTGGTGCCACTTCATTTTCAAGCTCGGAAGCAAGTACTACACGGTCAGGTCGACCACTGATCCGGCCAGTCCGGCCTACGAATTCACCTTCGTTCACTAACAACCCACGGTTTTGGAATTAGCGTTTTTCGTAGTTAAAAGCGCCGATCGTTCATTCATCTTCGTCGATCCTGCGAAGCCACGGAGGTTTTCCGTGGCTTTTTTCGTGCCGTTTCTGAAGGTGCCGGCTGTACATCGGTTTTCCTTATAGGATTTAAGTATGTAAACCGATAAAGATTAGTTAACCAAAGCCAAAGTCTGTGGATAACTAAAATTTGTACTGTAAAAACAAATCGTTGTTGCATTTTTTTGGGTGTGAGAAAGCTGCCCTGGGGGTTGTGGATAAAAGTAGAACAAGTTATCCACAGGCTGGCTTTCCTCTACTTATCCATCTCTTGTGCACAGGAATCGAGTCGGTTTTATCCCCGGAAGACCGTTTCTGCTACCTTGAACCCCCTTCTTCCGCCTTCCTGAAGCAGTCATGGACCTGTTCGCCGACCTACCTGCCGTTCTTCTGCCCCTGCTGGCTGCGGCGTTCGTCGCCGGCTTGATCGATGCGGTGGTGGGCGGCGGCGGCCTGGTGCAGATCCCCGCCCTGTTCACCGTGCTACCCGGGGAAACCCCGGCCACCCTGTTCGGCACCAACAAGTGCGCCAGCGTGGTGGGCACCGCCAACGCCGCCTGGCGCTATGCCCGCCGGGTGAGGATGCCCTGGGGCACTACCCTGCCGGCTGCCATGGCGGCCTTCGCCTTTTCCTTCCTCGGCGCCATGGCGGTGGCATGGCTGCCCAAGGAATCCCTGCGCCCCCTGATCCTGGCCCTGCTGATCGGCTCGGCGGCCTACACCTACTGGAAGAAGGATTTCGGTGCTCTGCATGCGCCAGCCCACGCCGGGTTGCGCGAAAAGGGCTATGCGCTGGCCCTCGGGGCGGTGATTGGCTTCTACGACGGTTTTTTCGGTCCAGGCACCGGCTCGTTCCTGATCTTCCTGTTCATCCGCTTCTTCGGTTTCGACTTTCTGCACGCCTCGGCAGCATCCAAGGTGGTCAACGTGGCCACCAACCTGGCAGCACTGGCCTTCTTCGTTCCCACCGGCCACTGGATTCCGGCCCTGGCTTTGGCCATGGCCCTGGCCAACATGGGCGGCTCCGTGGTCGGCACGCGGCTGGCCCTCTCCGGCGGCAGCCGCTTCGTACGCAAGTTCTTCCTGGTGGTAGTGGGGGCGATGATCGTCAAGTTCGCCTGGGACACCTTCACGCGCTGAATCGGCCCGGCGGCACCGTTTCGCCACCTCGTCGCCAAGACCTCCGGGAGGCGGCCGCCGGGGCGATTTGCTATCATCCCGCGCTTGTCCCGCTTTTGGCTTCGCCGCACCAGTGCCGGATCGACCGGCCGTTTTCACCACAAGAAGGTTACGAGAGGAGAGACCATGCGTCGTCTGACCCTGCTTGCCGCGACCCTGGCCGCGCTGGGCGCCAATCTGGCCCACGCCGACATCAACGTGGGCGTGTCCCTGTCCGCCACCGGGCCGGCCGCATCCCTGGGCATTCCGGAAAAGAACACCTTCGCCCTGCTGCCGACCACCATCGCCGGCCAGAAGGTGAACTACATCGTCCTCGACGACGCCACCGATCCCACCGCCGCGACCAAGAACGTCAAGAAGCTCACCTCCGAGAACAAGGTGGACGTGATCGTCGGTTCCACCACCACGCCGAATTCCCTGGCCATGGCCGACGTGGCCGCCGAGACCGAGACGCCGATGATCTCCATGGCCGGTTCGGCCATCGTCGTCGAGCCGATGGACGCCAAGCGCTACTGGGTGTTCAAGACCCCGCAGAACGACGCCCACATGGCCACCGCCATCGTCGAGCACATGACCACCCACGGCGTGAAGACCGTGGCCTTCATCGGTTTCGCCGACGCTTACGGCGAAGGCTGGTGGAAGGAATTCGCCAAGATCGCCGAAGCGCGCAAGCTCAAGATCGTCGCTTCCGAGCGCTACCAGCGCAACGACACCTCGGTCACCGGCCAGGCCCTCAAGATCCTCGCCGCCAAGCCCGACGCCGTGCTGGTGGGTGCCGCCGGCACCCCGGCCGTGCTGCCGCAGAAGACCCTCAAGGAAAAGGGCTACAAGGGCCTGGTCTACCAGACCCACGGCGTGGCCAACCAGGACTTCCTGCGCGTCGGCGGCAAGGACGTGGAAGGCGCTTACCTGCCGGTGGGCCCGGTGGTGGTGGCTAACCAGCTGCCCAACGACAACCCGGTCAAGAAGGCCGCCCTGGAGTACGTGAAGAAGTACGAGGCCGCCCATGGCGCCGGCAGCGTCTCCGCCTTCGGCGCCCACGCCTGGGACGCCTCGATCCTGCTCCAGCACGCCGTCCCGCTGGCGCTGAAAAAGGGCCAGCCGGGCACCAAGGAATTCCGCAAGGCCCTGCGCGACGCCCTGGAAGGCACCACCAACGTGGTCGGCTCCCACGGCATCTACAACATGACGCCCCAGGACCACATGGGTTTCGATCAGCGCGCCCGGGTCATGGTGCGCATCGAGAACGGCACCTGGAAGTTGCAGAAGTAAGCCAGCCGACCTCGGGGGCGGCGTCCGCCACACCAGCGGACGCCGCCCCCGTTGTTTTACGTTTGAACGAAGCAAAGTAGCCACCGAAGCAACCAAGCTCACCGCAGCCGACCGACCATGGACTTGCAGATCCTCCTCCTCCTTGGCCAGGACGGGCTCACCAACGGGGCCATCTACGCGCTCCTGGCGCTGGCCCTGGTCCTGGTGTTTGCCGTCACCCGGGTCATCTTCATCCCCCAGGGGGAGTTCGTCGCCTACGGCGCCTTGACCCTGGCCGCCCTCCAGGCCGGCAAGGTGCCCGCCACCATCTGGCTGGCGGTGGCCCTCGGCGCCGTGGTCTTCGTCATCGACGCGGCGATCGCCCTGCGCGCCCGGGCCTGGCGCCGCCTGCCCGGCCTGGCCGCCCTCACCCTGGGCGTGCCCCTGGCGGTGGCGGCCCTGATCCACGGTCTGGACGCGGCCACCCTGGCCCTGCCGTTGCAAATCCTGCTCGCCCTGGCGGTGGTGGCGCCCCTGGGACCGCTCATCTACCGGCTGGCCTTCCAGCCCCTGGCCTCGGCGCCGGTGCTGGTGCTGCTGATCGTTTCGGTGGCCACCCACATGACCCTGATGGGCCTGGGCCTGGTCTTCTTCGGCGCCGAAGGCTTCCGCACCCCGGCCTTCTCCGACGGCAGCCTGGAACTCGGCCCGGCCACCCTGCAATACCAGAGCCTGTGGATCGTCGGCGTCTCCCTGGTGCTGATCGTCGCCCTCTACCTGTTCTTCGGCCGCACCCTCACCGGCAAGGCCCTGCGCGCCACCGCCATGAACCGCACCGGTGCCCGGCTGATGGGTATTTCCACCACCCTGGCGGGCAAGCTGTCGTTCTTCGTCGCCGCCCTGATGGGGGCTTTCTCCGGCGTGCTGGTCTCGCCGGTGACCACCCTGTACTACGACTCAGGCTTCCTGATCGGCCTCAAGGGCTTCGTCGGCGCCATCATCGGCGGCCTCATCTCCTACCCGGTGGCCGCCCTGGGGGCGGTGCTGGTGGGCCTGCTCGAATCCTTCTCGTCGTTCTACGCCAGCTCGTTCAAGGAAGTGATCGTGTTCACCCTGATCATTCCGGTGCTGCTGTGGCGTTCCCTGACCACCCGGCACGTGGAGGAGGAAGAGTGATGCGCCGCCACCTCCCCGTCGCCCTGTTCGTCGCCTTGCTCGCCTCCGGTCCCCTGTGGCTGCCCGAGTTCGGCGTCACCCTGCTCAACTACATCGGCCTCTACGCCATGGTCGCCCTGGGGCTGGTGCTGCTCACCGGCGTGGGCGGCATGACCTCCTTCGGCCAGGCCGCCTTCGTCGGCCTGGGGGCATACACCACCGCCTACCTGACCACCGCCCACGAACTGTCGCCCTGGCTCACCCTGGTGATCGGCTGGATCATCACCGGCGGCTTTGCCCTGCTGCTCGGCGCCATTACCCTGCGCCTGTCCGGCCATTTCCTGCCCCTGGGCACCCTGGCCTGGGGCATCAGCCTGTACTTCCTGTTCGGCAACCTGGACGACCTGGGCGGCCACACTGGCCTCACCGGCATCCCGCCGCTGAGCCTGGGCAGCCTGGAGCTCAAGTCCGGCGAATCCCTCTACTTCCTCATCTGGCTGATCGTCCTGGCCTTCGTGCTGGTCACCCGCAACCTGCTCGATTCGCGCACCGGCCGGGCCATCCGCGCCCTCAAGGGCGGCGTGGTGATGGCCGAGAGCATGGGGGTCAACACCACCCGGGTGAAGATGGTGGTGTTCCTCATCGCCGCCCTGATGGCCGCCACCTCGGGCTGGCTGTACGCCCACCTGCAACGCTTCGTTAACCCGACTCCGTTCGCCCTCAACATGGGCATCGAGTACCTGTTCATGGCGGTGGTGGGCGGCGTCGCCCACGTCTGGGGCGCCATCGTCGGCGCCGGCCTGATCACCGTGCTCAAGCAGTGGTTGCAGGACCTGCTGCCCCAGTTGCTGGGCAGCGACGGCAACTTCGAGATCATCGTCTTCGGCCTGCTCATGATCTTCATGCTGCAACGCGCCCGGGACGGCATCTGGCCCTTGGTGCTCAAGCTTTTCCACGGCCTGGGCGCCGCGCCCCGGGCCCGGGTCCTGCCCGAGGCCGAGCCCCTGGAGCGCCGCCCGGCGCGCAAGGCCGGCGAAGTGCTGCTCGACGCCCGCCAGGTGACCCGCCGCTTTGGCGGCCTGGTGGCCAACAAGGACATGAGCCTGTCCGTCGCCGCCGGCGAAATCCTCGCCCTGATCGGCCCCAACGGCGCCGGCAAGAGCACTTTCTTCAACCAGATTTCCGGGGTGGACACCCCCACCAGCGGCGAGATTTCCTTCCTCGGCGAACGGGTGGACGGGGCCGAATCCCGGCGCATCGCCCGGGCCGGCATGAGCCGTACCTTTCAGCACGTGCGCCTGCTGCCGACCATGACCGTGCGCGAGAACGTGGCCCTGGGCGCCCACCTGCGCGGCCACGGCGGCTACCTGGCCGCCGCCCTGCGCCTGGAGCGCAACGAGGAGGCCCGCCTGCTGCGCGAGGCCCAGCGCGCCCTGGAGCGGGTCGGCCTGGCCGACTACGCCGACCAGCCGGCCGGCAGCCTGGCCCTCGGCCAGCAGCGCATCCTGGAAATCGCCCGGGCCCTGTGCGCCGATCCCTGCCTGCTGCTCCTCGACGAGCCGGCTGCCGGCCTGCGCTACCTGGAAAAGCAGGCCCTGGCCGAGCTGCTCAAGAGCCTCAAGGGCGAAGGCCTGGGCATCCTCCTGGTCGAGCACGACATGGACTTCGTCATGGGCCTGGCCGACCGGGTGGTGGTGATGGAATTCGGCGAGAAGATCGCCGAGGGCCTGCCTGCCGAGATCCAGACCAACCCGGCGGTGATCGAGGCCTACCTGGGCGGCGTGGAGTGATGAGCGGCATGGAACAGAAGAACAAACCCCTACTCGAAGTCCGCGACCTGGCCGTGGCCTACGGCAAGGTGGAAGCCCTCCAGGGCGCCAACCTGACCCTGCGCCAGGGCGAGCTGGTCACCGTGATCGGCCCCAATGGCGCCGGCAAGACCACCCTGCTGTCGGCCCTGATGGGCCTGCTGCCGGCGCGGGGCGAGGTGACCCTCGACGGCCAGCCCCTCTCCGCCGACGTGGACGTGGAAGCCCGGGTCGGCCGGGGCATGATCCTGGTGCCGGAAAAGCGCGAGTTGTTCGCCGAGATGAGCGTCGAGGACAACCTGCGCCTGGGCGCCTTCTCCCGTCGCGCCGAGGGGCGCGCCGCCCGGGACGACACCCTGGCCGAGGTCTACGACCTGTTCCCGCGCCTCAAGGAGCGGCGCGGCCAGGAGGCCGGCACCCTGTCCGGCGGCGAGCGGCAGATGCTGGCCATGGGCCGGGCCCTGATGGCCAAGCCCCGGGTGCTGATGCTCGACGAACCCTCCCTGGGCCTGGCGCCGCTGATCATCCGCGAGATTTTCCGCATCGTCGCCGAGCTGAAGAAGACCGGCGTGTCGATCCTGCTGGTGGAGCAGAACGCCCGGGCCGCCCTCAAGGTGGCCGACTACGGCTACGTGCTGGAAACCGGCCACGTCGCCCTGGAAGGCCCGAGCGCCGACCTGGCGGCGGACGAGCGGGTGGCGGCCACCTACCTGGGCGGCAAGAAGGGCTGAGGCCGCGGGGCCGCGGTTTCACGGTTTCGCTGCACGCCGTTCCCTTTGTATTCCCCGCGCAGGGCGCGGTATTCCGGATCAGGCGGTAACGCTCCGGAACACCGCGCCCTACTTGCGTTTACGCGGTGCCATCGCGCAGAGCGAGCACTGGCGCGGGGTTTCGCAAGGGTGCCTTCGAGGTCAGCGCCAGGCGCGGAGTTCCGAGGGGTCAGTCCTGGGGTTCCGGGTCCGGCGCGGTGATCGGCGGCACCAGGATGCCGTACTTCTTGCCCACCCGCTGGTAGAACTCCCAGGCGGCGAACAGCTTGGGCGAGCGCGGGTCCCGTTCCCGGGCCAGCTTCAGGTAGCGCCGGCCGCGCAGGGCCATTTCCTCCTGCCAGCCCTTGTGTTCGAGCAGGGTGAAGATGGCGTTGGCGGCGTTGACCAGGAATTGCAGGTTGGGCACCCGCTCGGCGGCCTGGATGAGCAGGTCCACCGAGGCTTGCAGGTCGCCGCCCTGGGCGGCGCTGACGCCCCGGTTGTTGAGGGTGACGATCTCCTGGCTGACCTCGGCCAGCAATGCCTGGCCGGCCTCTTCCTTGCCTGCCTTCTCGAAGGCCTGGCGGATGTGGGACAGGGTGGCCGGGTCGTCGTGGTGCACCGCCGCCAGCCGCTTCATCAGCCCGCCGCCTTCCTCGTCCTTGCCTTGGGCCAGGCAGGCCTGGGCCAGCTCCACCTGGAGCCGGCGCGAGGCGGCCTCGTGGCCACCCTCGGCCACCAGGGTGTCGTGCAGGGCCAGGGCCTGGTCGAGGTGCTTGCGCGCCCCGCTCTCGTTGCCCTCCTTGCGGCAGGCTTCCGATTCGAGCACCAGGGAGGCCAGTTCGGCCTGCTTGTCGCCGCGCCGCTCCCGTTTCAGATCCTGGATCACCTGCCGGGCGGCGTTGACGTTGCCCTTTTCGATCAGCACCTTGGACAGGTTGGCGTAGTCGTCGGCGCAGGCCAGGGTCGAACCCCGGGTCCGGGCCAGGGCGTTCTGGTAGGCCCGCTCGGCCTGGGCCAGATCGCCGTTGCGGCTGGCCACGTCACCCACCAGGCGTTGGCGTTGGGTGTTGTGGGGGGCGATGCGTCCGGCTTCGAGCAGGGTTTCCTGGGCGGTGGCCGAATCGCCCCGTTCTTCCTGCAACCGGGCGAGGAAGTCATAGGCGGCCAGGTATTCCGGGCAATCGCGCAGCAATTCGCTGAGCAGCGCTTCCGCCTCCTCGGCGGCGCCCCGGGCGTGCAGCGCCACCGCCAGCCCCATGCGCGCCCAGGGCAGGGGCTTGTCGGCCAGCACACGGCGGAACACGGCTTCGCCGTCGGCGTAGCGGCCGGCGGCATTGAGGGTCTCGCCCTGCAGGCGCAGTGCTTCGCCGGCGTGGGCCGGCTGGCTGGCGACGATGGCCTCGCAGGCGGTCACCGTGGCGGCCCAGTCGCCTTTTTCCAGGGCGGCGTAGGCGGCGGAGAAGATCTTTTTCTTGAACAGGGCCCGGGCCAGCCGGGCTTGCAGCTGGTCGGCGGTGAACGGCTTGATCAGGTAGTCGTCCGGGGTCAGCTCGGCCACCGAGGCCACGTGCTGGTAGCCCCGCTCGGCGGTGACGATCATGAACACGGTGGATAGGGGGATCAGGTGGCGGTGGCGCAGCTCTTCGAGCAACTGCTGGCCGTCCCGGCCGTCTTCCAGCACGTAGTCGGAAAAGATCACCCCGAACTCATGCTTGGCCACGTGGCGCAGAGTTTCCCAGGCCGAGCTGGCGCCGTGCACCTGGGTCACCCCCAGGGTCGACAGCATGGTGCGCAGGGCGTTGCGGGCGTTGGGGTGGCGGTCCACCACCAGCACGCGCAGGCGCAGCAGCTGGTCCTGTAGGGCGGCGAGCAGGGCGTTGGATTGTTGGATGGAAGGAGCGGCCATGAGGGCAAGAACGGTTGTTTGGGCGGCGAACTTAAGGGATGTGGCCCGCATGATGCAAGGGACATGAATAAAGCATGACAGGTTCCTGGGATCGCCGCCGGACGGGAGGCGGACGCGGCTGACGGCGCAAGATCCCCAGAGGCGGGCGAAAAGCGGTTAAAATTCAGCCCATTGGCGCATTATCACGGCCCGGGCCGGGACGGGATGGCGTATAATCCCAGCCCCTTTTCCGCAGTCCTCGTCCGCTCCGCCTGGAGTCCTTCCCCATGCTGTACCCCGAATCCTTTGACGTCATCGTCGTCGGTGGCGGCCACGCCGGCACCGAGGCGGCCTTGGCCGCGGCCCGCGCCGGGGCCAAGACCCTGCTGCTCACCCACAACCTGGAAACCCTGGGGGCGATGAGTTGCAACCCGTCCATCGGCGGCATCGGCAAGGGCCACCTGGTCAAGGAAGTGGACGCCCTGGGCGGCGCCATGGCGGAAGCCACCGACGAGGGCGGCATCCAGTTCCGCATCCTCAACGCCTCCAAGGGGCCGGCGGTGCGCGCCACCCGCGCCCAGGCCGACCGGGTGCTGTACAAGCAGGCGATCCGCAAGCGCCTGGAGAACCAGCCCAACCTGACCCTGTTCGCCCAGGCCTGCGACGACCTGATCGTCGAGGGCGACCGGGTGGTGGGCGCCGTCACCCAGCTCGGGGTGCGCTTCTCCGCCCGGGCAGTGGTGCTCACCGCCGGCACCTTCCTCAACGGCCTGATCCACGTCGGCCTGCAAAACTACACCGGCGGGCGCATGGGCGACCCTCCGTCCGTATCCCTGGCCGCCCGCCTCAAGGAACTGAAGCTGCCCCAGGGCCGCTTGAAGACCGGCACCCCGCCGCGCCTCGACGGCAAGACCATCGACTTCGCCGGCATGGAGCCCCAGTATTCGGACGACCCGCTGCCGGTGTTCTCCTTCCTCGGCAACGCCGCCCAGCACCCGCGCCAGTTGCCCTGCTGGATCACCCAGACCAACGCCCGCACCCACGACATCATCCGCGACAACCTGGACCGCTCGCCGATGTACACCGGGGTGATCGAGGGCGTCGGGCCGCGCTACTGCCCGTCCATCGAGGACAAGATTCACCGCTTCGCCGGCAAGGACAGCCACAACGTCTTCCTCGAACCCGAGGGCCTGGACACCCACGAGATCTACCCCAACGGCATCTCCACCAGCCTGCCCTTCGACGTGCAGCTGCAGATCGTGCGTTCGATCAAGGGCCTGGAGCGCTGCCACATCCTGCGCCCCGGCTACGCCATCGAGTACGACTACTTCGACCCGCGCGGCCTCAAGTCGTCCCTGGAGACAAAGGCCATCGGCGGCCTGTTCTTCGCCGGCCAGATCAACGGCACCACGGGGTACGAGGAAGCTGCCGCCCAGGGCCTCTTGGCCGGGGCCAACGCTGCGTTGCAGGCCCTGGGCAAGGACGCCTGGTGCCCGCAGCGGGACGAGGCCTACTTGGGGGTGCTGGTGGACGACCTGATCACCCGCGGCGTGTCCGAGCCCTACCGCATGTTCACCTCCCGGGCCGAGTACCGGCTGCAACTGCGCGAGGACAACGCCGACCTGCGGCTCACCGAGACCGGCCGGCACCTCGGCTTGGTGCCGGATGCCCGCTGGGACGCTTTCTGCCGCAAGCGCGACGCCATCGAGGCCGAGCGCCAGCGCCTCAAGGCCACCTGGCTGCACCCGGGCAAGCTGCCAGCCGGCGAGGCCGAGCGGGTGTTCGGCAAGCCCCTGGAGCGGGAATACCACCTGCACGACCTGCTGCGCCGGCCCGAGGCCAGCTACGCCAGTCTGATGACCCTGCCCGGCGCCGCCGAGGGGCGCGCCGAGACGGCCCTGGACCCACAGGTGATCGAGCAGGTGGAGATCCAGGCCAAGTACCAGGGCTACATCGACCGCCAGCAGGACGAGGTGGCCCGCGCCGCGGCCTACGAGAGCCAGGTGTTGCCCGCCGACCTGGACTACGAGACGGTGGTCGGCCTGTCCAAAGAAGTGCGCGGCAAGCTCGGCCAGCACCGCCCGGAAACCCTGGGTCAGGCCTCGCGCATCCAGGGCGTCACCCCGGCGGCGATTTCGCTCTTGGTGATCCACCTGAAGAAGCTCACCGGCCGAAACGGTTCCGCCGGCCAGGGCGCCTCCTCGGCCCAGTCCGCCGCATGAGCGCCGCCCGACTGACCGCCGGGCTGGCCGCCCTGGGCCTGGACCTGGATGCCGCCGCCCAGGAAAAGCTGCTCGCTTACCAGGCCCTGCTGCTGAAGTGGAACCGCACCTACAACCTCACCGCCCTGCGCGACCCGGCCAAGGTGCTGCCCTACCACCTGCTCGATTCCCTGGCGCTGCTGCCCTTCGTCGGTGACGGTGACCTGCTCGACGTGGGCAGCGGCGGCGGCATGCCGGGCATTCCGGTGGCGATCGCCCGCCCCGACCTGGCGGTGACCCTGGTGGACAGCAACAGCAAGAAGGTGGCCTTCCTCACCCAGGCGGTGATCGAGCTGGGCCTGCCCAACGTGACCGCCCGCTGCGCCCGGGTCGAGGAACTGGAGCGTCCTGGCGGCTATCCCCAGATCACCTCCCGGGCCTTTGCCGAGCTGGCCGACTTCATCGCCCTGACCCGCAAGTTGATCGCCCCGGGCGGGCGCTGGCTGGCCATGAAGGGCGTCTATCCGGCCGAGGAAATCGAGCGGCTCGATGCCGCCCGCCTGGGGGTCGAAGTGGCCGCGGTGCATCCGCTCGCCGTCCCCGAGGTGGAGGGCGAGCGCCATGTGGTGATCGTGGTGCCGGAAGGCGCCGCCGCATCGGCGTAACATGGCGTCCGGCATCATGACTACCGTATATACCGTTCAACCGCGCCCTAGGGGCGCCAACAGGGAGTAAGGCACCATGCGCGTGCTGGCCATCACGAACCAGAAGGGCGGCGTCGGCAAGACGACCACCAGCGTGAACCTTTCCGCCTGCCTGGCGGCCCAGGGCCAGCGGGTGCTGATGATCGACCTGGACCCCCAGGGCAACGCCACCACCGGCAGCGGCATCTTCAAGCGCGAGGCCCTGCCTTCGGTCTATCAGATGCTGATCGGCAACGCCACCCTGGACCAGGTGCGGATCAAGACCGAGTTCGGCTACGACGTGCTGCCGGCCAACCGGGAGTTGGCCGGGGCCGAGGTGGAGCTGATCGAGATCGACCAGCGCGAAACCCGCCTCAAGTCAGAACTGGCCAAGGTCGCCGGCGACTACGACTACGTGCTGATCGACTGCCCGCCGGCCCTCAACCTGCTCACGGTGAACGGCTTGGTGGCGTCCAACGCAGTGATTATTCCGATGCAGTGCGAGTATTACGCCCTGGAGGGGCTGACCGACCTGGTCACCACCCTGCGCAAGGTGCGCGCCAACCTCAATCCCGCCCTGGAGATCGAGGGCCTGCTGCGCACCATGTACAACCCCCAGAGCACCCTCACCCAGCAGGTGTCGGGCGAGCTGGAGAGCCACTTCGGCGAGAAGGTCTACACCACCCTCATCCCGCGCAACGTGCGTTTGGCCGAGGCGCCGTCCTACGGCAAGCCGGTGATCGCCTTCGATCGGGCTTCCCGGGGCGCCCAGGCCTACATGTCCCTGGCCGAGGAAATGCTGGCGCGCCACGCCAGGGGCACCGGCCAGGGCCCGGCCGGGTTGCAGTGAGGACGGTGTTTCAGCCGCCAACCGACGAATTCAAGGAAAACGACGCCTCATGAAACAAAAGGGACTGGGCCGGGGGCTGGACGCCCTGCTGGCCGGCGAACCCGCTGCCAAGGACGTGCAGCGCAGCCTCAAGGTGACCCTGCTGCTGCCGGGCAAGTACCAGCCGCGCACGCGCATGGACAGCGAATCGCTCCAGGAGCTGGCGGCCTCGATCAAGGCCCAGGGCGTGATGCAGCCGATTCTGGTGCGGCCGCTGCGCGACCCCCTGGGCGAAAAGTACGAAATCGTCGCCGGTGAGCGGCGCTGGCGGGCCTCCCAGTTGGCCGGGCTGTCCGAGGTGCCGGTGCTGATCCGGGAAATCCCGGACGAAGCCGCCCTGGCCATGGCGCTGATCGAGAACATCCAGCGCGAGAACCTCAATCCCCTCGAAGAGGCCATGGGCCTGCAACGCCTGGTGGACGAGTTCGGCCTGACCCACCAGCAGGCGGCCGACGCGGTGGGCCGTTCCCGGCCAGCGGCGTCCAACCTGCTGCGCCTGCTGCAATTGCCGGCACCGATCCAGGATCTGCTGCTGGAAAGCCAGATCGACATGGGCCACGCCCGGGCGCTGCTGCCCCTGCCTACCCCGGTCCAGTTGTCCCTGGCCCAGCGGGTGGCGAGCAAGGGCCTGTCGGTGCGCGAAACCGAGAAGCTGGCCCAGCTCGCCCTGCAACCGCCCAAGGAACCGGAGCCGCGCAAGGTGGATCGGGACCTGCTGCGCCTGGAAGAAGAACTGTCCGACGTCCTGGGGGCCCGGGTGGAAATCCGCGCCAACAAAAAAGGCACCGGCAAGGTGCATATCGCCTTCGATTCCCTCGAAGAACTGGACGGCCTGCTCGGCCGGCTGCGCTGATTTCAAAGCCGGCCCCGGCGGCCCCGTTTCAACGGGCCGCCGGGGCTGTGGATAACCTGCGTTTCAAACGCTGTTGGCGTTGCGTATAACGGAAGGCGTTTGAATAGGCGAAATCCAGCACCAGAGAGGGGCGTAGCCCTCTTGCTGCGTAGCACCAACATTGACGTAATAACGATCGCGTCTTATAGTAGACCGTCTTTGTGGCGACCGTTGGCAAGGCGCGCCCAGCAGCGTTCGCGGTACGGGGAGTGCCGACGAGCGCCGAGCAGATGCAAGGTCCCGGTGGGTTTGCAGCAGGTGAGAAAAGGCGGCAAGCGTGTTTCGGGTGATCTTTCTGCAGCTGGTGATGGCGAGTTTGACAGCGGTCCTCTGTGGCTGGTTCGTCGGAATCCGCGGTGCGGTTTCGGCGGCGTTGGGGGCAGCCGCCTATTTGGTGCCGTCCTTCCTCTTCGCCGTCCGTTTAGCCGTTTCCGCCCACAGGCGCGCGCCGAGCGCCGCCGGGTTCTTCTTGGGCGAATTCGTCAAGGTAGCCGCAACGATCGGATTATTGGCGCTCGCTGCCAAGGCCTACGGGGATGTGCACTGGCCCACCCTGCTGATCGGCCTGGTAGTCGTGCTGCAAGCGAATTTCTTGGCTATTTGGAAAACGTCCTGACATGGCAACCGGTCACGAAGCACATGCCCCCACCGCGGGCGAATACATCGTCCACCACCTGACCCAGCTCAACACCACGGGTCACGCCCAGCAGTCGGTCATCGACTTCTCGGTGATCAACCTCGACACTCTGTTCTTCTCCATCCTGATGGGCGTGCTCGGCCTGTTCGTGATGTGGCGCGTCGCCAAGAGCGTCACGTCCGGCGTTCCCGGCCGCATGCAGGCCGCCGTGGAGATCGTCCTGGAAATGGTGAATAACCAAGCCAAGGGCATCGTCCACAGCGAGGAATCCCGCAAGTTCGTCGCCCCCCTGGCCCTGACCGTGTTCGTCTGGATCTTCCTGATGAACTCCATGGACTTCCTGCCGGTGGACCTGCTGCCCAAGATCTGGGCCGGCGTCTCCGGTGACGAGCACGCCTTCCTGCGCGTCGTGCCCACCGCCGACCTGAACGGCACCCTGGGTATGTCCATCGGCGTGCTGCTGGTCTGCCTCTGGTACAACATCAAGATCAAGGGCCTGGGCGGTTGGGTGCACGAACTGTTCACCGCCCCCTTCGGCAGCCACCCGGTGCTGTACCCGGTGAACTTCGCCATGCAGATGATCGAGTTCCTGGCCAAGACCGTGTCCCACGGCATGCGGCTGTTCGGCAACATGTATGCTGGCGAACTGGTGTTCATGCTGATCGCCCTGATGGGCGCCGCCTGGGCCGGTACCGCCAGCGGTGCCGCCCTGTGGGTCGGCGGCGTCATCGCCGGCACCGTCTGGGCCATCTTCCACATCCTGATCGTTGCACTGCAGGCCTTCATCTTCATGATGCTGACCCTGGTGTACATCGGCCAGGCGCACGAATCCCACTAAAGGAAACGGGCAACCCCTGGGTTGCCCGTTTCTTTCGGTGATCGATAACCCCTTTTTGTTTTCAACCTTTAACCCACTTTAAGGAGTAGTCATGGAACACATCCTCGGTTTTGTCGCTCTCGCCGCCGGTCTGATCATTGGTCTGGGCGCCATCGGTGCCTGTATCGGTATCGGTATCATGGGCTCCAAGTACCTGGAAGCTTCCGCCCGTCAGCCCGAGCTGATGAACGAGCTGCAAACCAAGATGTTCCTGCTGGCCGGTCTGATCGATGCCGCCTTCCTGATCGGCGTCGGTATCGCGATGATGTTCGCCTTCGCCAACCCGTTCGTGCTCAAGTAATCCCGGACTTCCCCTTCCCGTATCAATTCATAGGGAGTTGAAGCCGTGAATCTGAACGCAACGCTGTTCGCCCAGCTCGTTGTGTTCTTCATTTTGGCGTGGTTCACGATGAAATTCGTGTGGCCGCCCATCGTGAAGGCACTCGACGAGCGCGCGAAGAAAATCGCCGACGGCCTGGCTGCCGCCGAGCGCGGCAAGCACGATCTCGAGCTTGCCACCAAGCGCTCCTCGGACGCCCTGCGCGAAGGCAAGGAAAAGGCTGCCGAACTGATCTCCCAGGCCGACAAGCGCGGCCAGCAGATCGTCGAGGAAGCCAAGGAAGCCGCGAAGGCCGAGGCGGAGAAGATCATCGCCGCCGCCCGCGCCGAAGTCGCTCAGGAAGTCGTCCGTGCCAAGGAAGAGCTGCGTGCCCGTGTGGCCGAGCTGGCCGTGGCGGGTGCCGGCAAGATCCTGCGTCGTGAAATCGACGCCAAGGCTCATGTCGACATCGTGGCGGCGATCCAGAAGGACCTGTAACGCGTATGGCTGAAAACATCACCATCGCCCGTCCGTACGCCGAGGCGGTCTTCCGCCTCGCGCGGGATGCCAAGGCTCTCGCTGCCTGGTCCGAGCGCCTCAAGGCGCTCGCCGCCGCAGCGCAGAATGCGGACATGGTCGAGGTGTTCTCCAACCCGAGCCTGTCTTCTGAACAGCGTGTGCAAGTGACGCTGGCGGTGGTGGGTGAGGAAAAGAACGCCGAATTCGCGAACTTTGTCCGGGCGCTTGCCGAAAACGAGCGCCTCGCCGTCCTTCCGCAAATTTACGAGCTCTACGAGCAACTCAAGAGCACCGAGGAAGGGGTCAAGGAGGCTGTGATCCACAGCGCCTTCCCCCTGGACGACGCCCAGCTCAAGCAGCTGGTCGCCCACCTCGAGTCCCATTTCAAGTCCAAGCTGACCGCCCGCGTTGAAGTCGATCCCGAACTGATCGGCGGCATCAAGGCCGCGGTGGGCGACGAGGTGCTCGACGCCTCCGTCCGCGGCAAGCTGGACGCCATGGCCACGGCGCTCAAGAGCTAGGAGATTTCCATGCAGCTGAATCCTTCTGAAATCAGCGAACTGATTAAAAGCAAGATCCAGGGCCTGAACGTGGGCGCTGAGACCCGCACTCAGGGCGTGATCGTCTCCGTGACCGACGGCATCTGCCGCGTGCACGGCCTGGCCGACGCCCAGCAGGGCGAAATGATCGAACTGCCCGGCAACACCTTCGGCATGGCGCTCAACCTCGAGCGCGATTCCGTCGGCGTCGTGGTGCTGGGCGACTACGAGCACATCAAGGAAGGCGACGTTGCCAAGTGCACCGGCCGCATCCTGGAAGTGCCCGTGGGCCCCGAAATGCTCGGCCGCGTGGTCAACGCGCTGGGCCAGCCGATCGACGGCAAGGGTCCCCTGAACAACAAGCTGACCGACAAGATCGAAAAGGTCGCGCCTGGCGTGATCTGGCGTAAGTCCGTGTCGCAGCCGGTGCAGTCCGGTATCAAGGCTATCGACGCCATGGTGCCCGTCGGCCGTGGCCAGCGCGAGCTGATCATCGGTGACCGTCAGACCGGTAAGACCGCTGTTGCCGTGGATGCCATCATCGCCCAGAAGGGCCAGGACATGATGTGTATCTACGTGGCGGTGGGCCAGAAGGCCTCCACCATCGCCAACGTGGTGCGCAAGCTCGAAGAGCACGGCGCCCTGGAATACACCATCGTGGTCGCCGCCACCGCGTCCGAATCCGCCGCGATGCAGTTCATCGCGCCGTACGCCGGCTGCACCATGGGCGAGTACTTCCGCGACCGCGGCCAGGACGCCCTGATCGTTTACGACGACTTGACCAAGCAAGCCTGGGCCTATCGTCAGATCTCCCTGCTGCTGCGCCGTCCTCCCGGCCGCGAAGCCTACCCCGGCGACGTGTTCTACCTGCACTCCCGCCTGCTCGAGCGCGCTGCCCGCGTGTCCGAGGAATGGGTCGAGAAGCTGACCAATGGTGAAGTCAAAGGCAAGACCGGTTCCCTGACCGCCCTGCCCGTGATCGAAACCCAGGCCGGCGACGTGTCCGCCTTCGTGCCGACCAACGTGATCTCGATCACCGATGGCCAGATCTTCCTGGAAACCGACCTGTTCAACGCCGGTATCCGTCCCGCCATCAACGCCGGTATCTCCGTGTCCCGCGTCGGCGGCGCCGCTCAGACCAAGCTGATCAAGAAGCTGTCTGGCGGTATCCGTACCGACCTGGCCCAGTACCGCGAACTCGCCGCCTTCGCCCAGTTCGCTTCCGACCTGGACGAGGCCACCCGCAAGCAGCTCGAGCGCGGCCGCCGTACCGTGGAAGTGCTGAAGCAGCTGCAATACGCGCCGATGAACATCGCCGACATGGCGGTGACCCTGTTTGCCGTGACTCGCGGCCACATGGACGAAATCGACGTCAAGCGTGTGCTCGAGTTCGAGAAGGGCCTGCACGGCTTCGTCCGCCAGAAGTACGCCGACCTGGTGTCCAAGATGGAGACGACCAAGGATCTGGATTCCGAAGGCGAGAAGCAACTCGTCGCCGCCATCCAGGAATTCAAGGCCGCCTGGGTCTAATCCGTCGAGGAGAGCGTAATGGCTGGCGGCAAGGAAATCCGCAACAAGATCAAGAGCGTCGAAAACACGCGCAAGATCACCAAGGCCATGGAGATGGTGGCCGCCTCGAAGATGCGCAAGGCGCAGGAACGCATGCGTCAGTCGCGTCCGTACGGCGAGAAGATCCGGCGCGTCGCCGCCCACCTCTCCCACGCGATCACCGAGTACAAGCATCCCTTCCTGATCAACCGCGATGGGGCCAAGAAGGTCGGCCTCATCGTGGTGACCTCCGACAAGGGCTTGTGCGGCGGGCTGAACTCCAATGTGCTGCGCGCCGTCCTTCACAAGATGAAGGAATGGGGCGACAGCGGCATCGGTGTTCAAGCCACCGCCATCGGCAACAAGGGCCTGGGCTTCTTGCAGCGCGCCGGTGTCGAAGTGGTGTCCCAAGTGGTCGGCCTGGGGGATACCCCCCACCTGGAAAAGCTGATCGGCCCGGTCAAGGTGCAGCTCGACGCGTTCAATGAAGGCAAGATCGACCGCCTGTACATCGCCTACACCCGCTTCGTGAACACCATGAAGCAGGAGCCGGTGGTGGAACAGCTGCTGCCGCTGTCCGACGATACCGTCGGCACCGAGTCGACTCGCTGGGATTACGTGTACGAGCCTGACGCCAAGTCCGTCATCGACGAACTGCTGGTGCGCTACGTGGAAGCACTGATCTACCAGTCGGTAGCAGAGAACATGGCTTCCGAGCAGAGCGCCCGGATGGTGGCGATGAAAGCGGCGTCCGACAACGCCAAGACAGTGATCGGCGAGCTGAAACTGGTCTACAACAAGACCCGTCAGGCCGCGATTACCAAAGAGCTGTCGGAAATCGTCAGCGGGGCTGCGGCCGTTTAACGGTTTATTGGTTTAAGGGAAAAGACGATGAGTCAAGGTGCAATCGTTCAGTGCATCGGCGCGGTGGTGGATATCCAGTTCCCCCGCGACGCGATGCCCAAGGTCTATGACGCCCTGATGCTCGACGCCTCTGCCGAGCATGAGAACGTCGAGAAGGGCCTTACCTTTGAAGTGCAGCAGGAACTCGGTGACGGCGTGGTGCGTACCATCGCGCTGGGCTCCACCGACGGCCTGCGTCGTGGCATGCCGGTGAACAACACCGGCAAGGGGATCGCCGTGCCCGTGGGCCACGGTACCCTGGGCCGCATCATGGACGTGCTGGGTCGTCCCATCGACGAAGCCGGCCCGATCGAAGCCGACGAACTGCGGGTTATTCACCAGAAGGCCCCCGAGTTCAAGGATCTCTCCCCCTCCGTGGACCTGCTCGAAACCGGCATCAAGGTGATCGACCTGGTCTGTCCGTTCGCCAAGGGCGGCAAGGTGGGTCTGTTCGGCGGCGCCGGTGTGGGCAAGACCGTGAACATGATGGAGCTGATCAACAACATCGCCAAACAGCACTCCGGCCTGTCCGTGTTTGCTGGCGTGGGTGAGCGTACCCGTGAGGGCAACGACTTCTACCACGAGATGAAGGACTCCAACGTGCTGGACAAGGTGTCCATGGTGTTCGGTCAGATGAACGAACCCCCGGGCAACCGTCTGCGCGTGGCGCTGACCGGTCTGACCATGGCCGAGCGCTTCCGCGACGAAGGCCGGGACATCCTGTTCTTCGTGGATAACATCTACCGCTACACCCTGGCCGGTACCGAAGTGTCCGCCCTGCTGGGTCGTATGCCGTCCGCCGTGGGCTACCAGCCCACCCTGGCCGAGGAAATGGGTCGTCTGCAGGAGCGCATCACCTCCACCAAGACCGGCTCCATCACCTCCATCCAGGCCGTGTATGTGCCCGCGGATGACTTGACCGACCCGTCCCCGGCGACCACCTTCCTCCACCTGGACTCCACCGTGGTGCTGTCCCGTGACATCGCCGCCCTGGGTATCTACCCGGCCGTGGACCCGCTCGACTCCACCTCCCGTCAGCTCGACCCGCTGATCGTGGGCGAAGAGCACTACGGCGTGGCCCGTGGCGTGCAGATGACCCTGCAGCGCTACAAGGAACTGCGCGACATCATCGCGATTCTGGGTATGGACGAACTGTCTCCCGAAGACAAGCTGTCCGTGGCCCGGGCCCGTAAGATCCAGCGCTTCCTGTCCCAGCCGTTCCACGTGGCCGAAGTGTTCACCGGCTCTCCCGGCAAGTACGTCCCCCTCAAGGAAACCATCAAGGGCTTCAAGATGATCGTTTCCGGCGAGTGCGACCACCTGCCCGAGCAGGCCTTCTACATGGTCGGCACCATCGAGGAAGCCTTCGAAAAGGCCAAGACCCTGCAGTAATCCTGCACGGACGCAACCGACCAGCCGCCCGCTCCCGGGGGTGACCCCGGCGAGCTGGGTCGGCGAGAGGACAGACTATGGCATTGAGAGTTCACGTTGACGTCGTCAGCGCCGAAGAGCAGATCTACTCCGGCGAGGCGGAATACGTGGTGCTTCCCGGTGAAGCCGGCGAACTGGGCATCTGGCCGCGGCACACGCCGCTGCTGACCCGGATCAAGCCGGGTGCCGTGCGCATCAAGGTGCCGGACGGCGAAGCCGAGGTGATCTACGTCTCCGGCGGCATGCTCGAAGTCCAGCCCACCATGGTCACCGTGCTGGCCGACACCGCCATCCGCGGTGCCGACCTGGACGAGGCCAAGGCTCTGGAAGCCAAGAAAGCGGCCGAGGAAGCCCTGCAGAACCGCAGCGGCAACATCGACTACGCCAAGGCCGAAGCCGAACTGGCCGAAGCCGTGGCTCAGCTGGCGACCATCGACAAGCTGCGCAAGCGCCGCGCTCACTAAGGTCGTGCCGGACGGATTTCCGCCCGGCACTCCAAGAAAAAAGGCAGCCATTCGGCTGCCTTTTTTCGTTGCCGGCAGACCTATCACAAGGCTGTCGGCTTCAACCGCAACGTGAGTCCTGGTTCATTTGCTCCGGGACTGTTCGTTGAGGCGCTGTAGACGCTTCTCCAGCCGCGCCAGATCGTCGCGCAGCCGGTCCACGTCGTGGCCGAATACGGCAAGCTCGCCCTTGGCCGGCAGCAAACCCCGCTCTTCCACCAGGTATTCGGTGCCGTTGGCCAACAGCCGCTGGCCGGCCTCCCGCTGCCAGGTGACGGCCTGGCCGGCGAGCCGGCTTAAGCGATGGGCCGGAATGTCGCCAACCAGGCGAGCCAGATCGGCTTCCCCGTCCCAGCGCAGCTGGCGGAAGACGAAGCCAAGGGTCTCGGCCAGATCGGCCGCACCGCTCACCTGCACCCGGCCCAGCACAGCCTCCAGCCCGCCGCCCGGCAGGGCCGTCAGGGCGTCGCCGGGTAGGCGCAGGGTCACGTCCGCTGGAATGTCGGTGTCGTTCCCGGTCGCGGCCAGCAGGCCGTCGGCGCCGATCGAAAAGGGAAAGCGCATCCCGCCTCTGCCATCCGCCTGGCCGGCCCCCAGCACCACCTGGGCGTGGCGCCCGGCGAAGGGCCGGAGCCGGCCTGCCGCCCAGCCGGACTGGGCGATCAGGTGATTGGCGGCGGCGACGAAGAGCCGCGCGCCCGCCGGGGCGCCGGAAAACGGCAGCGGCGGGGCGGGGAACCGCGCCAGCACCGGGGCAACCAGGCTTTCGAGCACGGCGCGGGGCGAGGGGAATGCGCTTCCTGTAGTCATGGCGTTGCGTCAGTCCAGCTGCTGGATGCCGGCGACGCGCCAGCCGCCGTCGCCGCTGGCCGGCTTGACCAGGTGCCAGATTTCGTCGAAGGCCGTCGGCGGTGCATCCTTTTCCTCGCGCAGCAGGCCGTAGTAGCGCACGCTGGCGATGTAGCGGCTGCCCTCGTCGGCCACTTCCAGCAGGTTGGCGTTGAGCTGGACCACATCGGTGGTCTGGCTGGCGCTGCCGCGCTCGGCAAGCTGGGCGTTGACCACGGTGAACATCTCGGGGGTCAGGAAGTCCCGGATCTCGTCGATGTGGCCGGCATCGTTGGCGGCCTGGAGGCGGACGAAGTTGCGCTTGGCCACGTCGAGGAAGCCCGCGGCATCAAAGCCGGCGGGAACCCGGGGGGCTTCGGTCGCGGCAGCGGCGGCTTCGGCAGGGGCGCTAGCGGCACCGGCACTACCGCCAGGCAGGCTGGCTTCCGGGGCCGGGGCGTAGCTGGGGCCGCCCACGCCGGCGTACTGGAGCGGCTGCTCGTTGCGGGCCGGGGCCGCGCGGCGGGAGAAGATCAGGCGGAAGACGAACACCGCCGCCATCACCAGCAGGGCGATCATCAGGAAGTTGGCCATGCCTTCGCCCATGCCGAAGTGGGACAGCAGGGCAGCGATGCCCAGGCCGGCCGCCAGGCCGGCGATGGGGCCGAGCCAGTTGCGCTTGGGTTGGGCGGCGGCCGCCGCTGGAGCAGGCTGGGCCGGCGTGGCCTGGCTGGGGGCGCGCTGCGGCGCGGTGGGTGCCGGGGCGGCACCCGGGGCTTGGGCAGGAGCGGTGGGGGTCGCCTGGCGCTGCATGCCGTAGGACTTGCCTCCCCCCAGCCGCTTGGCTTCGGCAACGGGACTCACCGCCACCACGGCGATGGCGGCGGTGGCGATAACGAAGGACTTGAAGAAGGATGAGCGGGCCACTAGGGTCTCCTCGGATTAATGATGGTCCGAATAGACCATCAATCCGTCGTGAAATCAGTAACGATTAGTATCATCCCTTGCCCGGCGGTGACGCGCCGGGTCAGAAGCGGTAGCCGATATGCAGGGCCACCACGCCAAGGGTCAGGTTGTGGTACTCGACGCGGTCGAAGCCCACGCCTTCCATGATGCCCTTCAGGGTTTCCTGGTCCGGGTGCATGCGGATCGACTCGGCCAGGTAACGGTAGCTGTCGGCGTCGTTGGTCACCACCTGGCCGACCCGGGGGATCACCTGGAACGAATAGAAGTCGTAGAGCGGCGCCACCGGTTCCCAGACCTTGGAGAACTCCAGCACCATGACCTTGCCGCCGGGTTTGATGACGCGGCGCATCTCGGCCAGGGCCCGGTCCTTGTGGGTCATGTTGCGCAGGCCGAAGGCCACGGTGACCACGTTGAAGTACTGATCGGGGAAAGGCAGGGCCTCGGCGTCGCACTGCACCGCCGGCACGATCTGGCCCCGGTCGGTGAGGCGGTCGCGGCCCACCGCCAGCATCGAGGCGTTGATGTCGGAGAGCCACACCTGGCCGGTGGGGCCGACCCGCTTGGCGAAGGCCAGGGACAGGTCGCCGGTGCCGCCGGCCACGTCGAGGACCCGGTCACCGGCCTTGACGCCGCTCTTGCCGATGGTGAAGGCCTTCCACAGGCGGTGCAGGCCACCGGACATGAGGTCGTTCATCACGTCGTAGCGGGTCGCCACGGAGTCGAACACGCCGGCGACGCGCTTGGCCTTGTCGCTTTCGGCCACCTGTTGGTAGCCAAAGTGGGTGGTCTTGTTGGTGGTATCGGTTTCGCTCATGGCAGTGCTTTCGACGGAACGGCGTCAGAAGTCGGAATTTGAAATTCGGGAAAAGGCTGGAAACGAGGATCGGCGGATCAAAGGATCAGCTCTTGCAGCCGCAACTGCCGGAACCGCAGCCGCCGGCGGCAGGGGCACCGCTTTGCGGCAGGGGATCGCGGGACAGGCCGGCGGCGTCGAGCTTGGCCAGGTAGTCGGCCCACCAGGCCTCCTGGTTGGTTCCCAGTTCGTACAGGTAGTCCCAGGAATACAGGCCGCTGTCGTGGCCGTCGGAGAACACCGGCTTGAGGGCATAGCTGCCCACCGGTTCGACCCGTTCGATGCCCACCTCGCGTTTGTTGGCCTGGAGCGTTTCCTGGCCCGGGCCGTGGCCGCGCACCTCGGCCGAGGGCGAATAGACGCGCAGGTATTCATAGGGCAGCTGGAAGCTGCGGCCATCGGCGAAGGCGATTTCCAGCACTCGGGACTTCTGGTGCAGGGTGATGGCGGTGGGCAGGGGGGTGTCTTTGGTCAGTCCGGCCATGGCAAGCTCGCGGAGAAAACGGCAATATCCCGTCCGCCGTGGCGGACCGGGGCGGTGGGGCGCCTATCTTAGCGCAAAGCCACCCTCCACCCGCCCCCCGGCTGTGCAAAACCGCTGGAAAAACATGGCACCTTCGGGCCGTGACGTTGTCACGAATCTGTCACGGGGCTTTAATAGACTGGCCGCCAATTATTCATGTAGTGAGCGAGAAACCGTCATGCCCGCCAACATTCTCGTGGTCGAAGACGAACCTGCGATCCAGGAGCTGATCGCCGCCAACCTGCAGCACGCCGGCCACCACGTGCTGCGCGCCGACGATGCCGAAACCGCCGGCCGCCTGGTGCGCGACGCCCTGCCCGACGTGGTGCTGCTCGACTGGATGCTGCCCGGCCAGTCCGGCATCCAGTTCGCCCGCAAGTTGCGCGGCGAGGAGCGCACCAAGGACGTGCCGATCATCATGCTCACCGCCCGCAGCGACGAGCAGGACAAGATCCTCGGCCTGGAGACCGGCGCCGACGACTACATCACCAAGCCCTTCTCGCCCCGGGAGCTGGTGGCCCGCATCAAGGCCGTGCTGCGCCGCCGCGCCCCGCAGATGACCGAAGACTCGGTGGAAATCGGCGGCCTCAAGCTCGATCCGGCCACCCACCGGGTCACCGGCGACGGCCGGCCGGTGGAGCTGGGGCCCACCGAATTCCGCCTGCTGCACTTCTTCATGACCCACCCGGAGCGGGTGCATAGCCGCACCCAGTTGCTCGACCAGGTGTGGGGCGACCACGTCTTCGTCGAAGAGCGCACGGTGGACGTGCACATCCGCCGCCTGCGCAGCGCCCTCGAACCCACCGGCCATGAAGGTCTGGTGCAGACTGTGCGCGGCAGCGGCTACCGTTTTTCCTCCCTGCAAGACTGAGGAAAGCCGGGCGCCATCGTGAAAACCCTCTGGTTCGGCGCATTCTTCTCCGCCCTGCTGCTGACCATGGTGGGGACCGGCGTGGGGCTGGCCCTGGGCACGGCCTGGGGGCTTGGGGTGGCACTGGTGCTCACCGTCCTGCTCGGCCTGCACCATCTGCAGCAGTTGCACAAGCTGATGGGCTGGCTGAAAGGCCCCCTGGATGCGCCGGTGCCCGAAGGCTCCGGGATCTGGGACAAGGTGTTCATCGGGCTGCACCGCCGGGTGCGCACCCGCAACGAACAGCAGCGGGCCCTGAACCTGGCCCTGGAGCGCTTCCGCCGTGCCGCCGAGGCCCTGCCCGACGGGGTGGTGATCCTGTCGCCGCACCGCCAGATCGAAGGCATGAACTCCAAGGCGGCGCTGTTCCTCGGCCTCAATCAGCGCACCGACATGGGCCAGACCATCACCAACCTGCTGCGCCAGCCGGACTTCAGCGCCTATCTGGATACCGGCGCCTTCGACGATCCCCTGGTGCTGCGCAACACCCGGGCCGACGGGGCCAGCCTGCAGATCCAGGTGGTGCCCTACGCCGGCGAGCGGCAGCTGCTGCTGGTGCGCGACGTGACCAAGCTGGAACGGCTGGAGACCATGCGCAGCGACTTCGTCGCCAACGTCTCCCACGAGCTGAAGACGCCCCTGACCGTGGTCGCGGGTTTCATCGAAACCCTCCAGGATTTGCACGGTTCCCTGAGTCCCGACCAGGTGGAGCATTACCTGAGCCTGGCCCACGACCAGTCGATCCGCATGCAGCACCTGATTTCCGACCTGCTCACCCTGTCTGCCCTGGAAACCGGCGGCAGCAACGCCGAGGTCGAGCCGGTGGCCGTGGCGCCCCTGCTCGAAGCAGTCCAGGCCGATACCCTGGCCCTGTCGGGGGGGCGGCACCGCATCACCCTGGAAATGGACGGCCCCAGCCACATCCTGGGCGCCACCACCGAATTGCGCAGCGCCTTCGGCAACCTGGCCTCGAACGCGGTGCGCTACACCCCGGAAGGGGGAAGCATCGCCCTGCGCTGGCAAAAAGTGGATGGTGCGGCCGGCGGGGATGGCGGCGCCGCCTTCGTCGTGGCCGATACCGGCATCGGCATCCCGCCCCAGCACATTCCCCGGCTCACCGAGCGCTTCTACCGGGTGGACCGGGGCCGTTCCCGGGAATCCGGCGGCACCGGCCTGGGGCTGGCCATCGTCAAGCACGTGTTGACCCGGCACCAGGGCTGGCTGGAAGTGGAAAGCGAGCCCGGCAAGGGCAGCCGCTTCACCGCCAGGATTCCGGCGGCGCGCCTGGTTTCGGCGCCGGCGCCCGGCACCGCCCGGGCTGCCTGATCCGCTGCCGCAGGCGAGGCCGGCGCAAGCCCGCCGCCGGCCGTGGCATCACTCCGCCGCGGTAAAACTAACCCGCTCGAAATCCCCTCCCTGCTCCAGCAGCCGGGTCAGCCTGATCCGCCACTGGCTGTTGTCGGCGGCCACTTCCAGGTGGCGGCCGGTGACGTACCAACCCTTGGGAATCACCAGGGAGGCCGCCTGGCCTAGGGCCGGCAGTCCCGCCAGAAGAAAGCCGGGCTGGTAAGGGTCCCGGTTCCCGCCGCTGGGTACCGGGCGCAGCGCCACCGCCGTCGGCAGGCCGGGCAGCACCGCCACCCCCAGCACCAGTCCGCCGTCCCGGTCTTCCATCAGCCAGCTGGTGCGGCCGAGCAGGCAGTGGGCGCCGTCCGGAGGAACCACGGCGAGCAGTTGGTCGTGATTGAGGCGCAGTCCGGCGCGGTTGCGGTTGAGGCGGAATCCCGCAGCGGAGTGGTTGATGACCTGCCAGGTTTCGGTGGCCTGGGTGTCGTGGTGGGGCGTCCCGGCCAGGCCGGCGGCCGGTTCGACCTGCTGGCGGAACATATAGAGGCGTTCGAATTCCCCGCGCGAATAGACGGCCGCCGCCGGCTGGACGAAGGCGCGCCCCGCCAGCAGGCGGAAGATGGCGTCGCCGCCGCGACAGACCCGGGCCTCGCCGCTGGCGGGCAGGCGGCGGAAGCGGCGCGGTGCGGCGGTGAGGGACCAGGGGCGATGGAGCTGGCCGATCAGGTGGGCGCAGCGGTCGGCCATCATGTTGTCCCCCAGTCCCAGTTGAGCGGGCTGCACCCGCTGCGCCAGCTGGACCTGGGTCTGCTGCAACTGGGCCGTAAGGCGTCCGACGTCGAGCCGGCGCAGGCCCGTCCCCGACTGGCCATCGGCCAGCGGCCGCACCCCGGCGTCGGCAAACAGGTCGACTGCGAAGCGGGGCAGGGCTTCGGTCTCCACCGCGTCGATCTGCACCAGGGGCGCCCAGCGCGAGGCCAGGCGGCGCACGAAGGCCAGGGCGCGCAAATCCAGCCCATAGGGGGCGGCCAGGTCGAGCAGCAGGGCTTCCACATAGGTGGCCGTGGCGTGGGTCGAGCCTCGGCCCGGGTCCAGGGGTTCGTCCACCGGCTGGGTTGCCACTCCCCACTCCTCGGCGCTGGCGTAGTAGCCGTGCAGATCGAGCCACAGGCCGGGGGGCGCTTCGCGGCGGGCCCGGTAGTGGTCGTACAGGGCATGGCCGGTGCAGTACAGGCAGCGCTGCAGGATCAGGGCCAGCTGCTGCGGCGACAGGGGGTCGTCGGCGGGCGCCACCTGGGCGCAATGAGCATAGGCGCTGGCCAGGCGATGCCAGTCCCCGGCAACCCAGGCGAGCACTTCCTGCTCCCGCTCGCCCAGGGGCACGGCCCGGTCGGTGAAGGTCCGGGCCATTTCCTCCTGCAGGTAGGTGAAGGCGATGCGGCCCTGTTCGAGCAGGGTCAGGTAGTCCGCCGCCGGCAGGGGGGCGTGGCGCAGGCTGTCCAGCAGCACGGCCAGGTCGTGGCGGGCCTGGGCCGGGTTGGCCAGGGGCAGGGCGGCCAGATGGGCCAGCCCCGCGTCCAGGGTGGGGATCGTGGGCAGGCCCGCGGGTTTCGGCGGGTTCGGGGAAGCGGGGTGGTGTGCGGTGAGTGCGATGTTCATGGCCGGTTCCTCGAACGGGTGGGGAATGCCCCGGGTTATGCCTTGGCCGGCTCCAGCTCGGCCTTCAGGGCCTCCGCCAGGGTGCGGTCGTCCACCGCTGGCCGGGGGGCCGGGGCGACGCCGTCGGTGCGCCGCGCCGCCCAGATCGCGCCGGGAAAGGTGGGGTCGTCGCGCCAGCGCGGAATGATGTGCCAGTGTAGGTGAGGCACCATGTTGCCCAGGCTGGCGAGGTTGACCTTGTCGGGGGCGTAGAGGCGCCGCAGTACCCGTTCGCAGGCCAGCACCGCCGCCATCAGGCGCTGCTGTTCGCCGTCGTCCAGGTCGCTCATCTCCCCCGCATGGCGGGACCAGATCACCCGTAGGAAGCCCGGGTAGTCGGGTTCCTCGGCACGGATGATGCGCCACTCGGGGCTCTCCACCAGAAGCTGGCCTCCCGGAGTGGCGCACAGGGGGCAGGCGGACGGGCTGGCGGGGACGGCCATGGGGGCTCCTGGAAAGCGTGAAGTGGGCACCGGAAAAAGCCGGTGGATGCCGGCCGCGCCCATCGCGGACCGTGCCGGTCGGGGCCGGAGGATAGCGTGGGAATCACGGGAATGGCGGGGATTCCTCCCCGCCTACACGCCGCGGGCCGACTTGATACCTTTTTTCTATGCCTGGGCCGGCGGGGCGACAAGGGAATCCATCACGCCGGAGGCCGATCCGAGGGCGAAAGTCAGACCGGCTGGACGGCGGCGAGTTCGCAGTCCGCGCCGGCGGCGAGGACGCTTTCCAGGCGCCACTGCTGGCGCCCGTTTCCGGCCGCCGCCGGGGGCGGTACGTCGGCCAGGCGGCCGCGCCGGTAGGCGCCCCGGGGCAGAAGCAGGGCCGGCAGCTCGTTATGGCCGACCCATAGGGCGGGATGGGTCTCGCCCCCGTCGGCGAAGCGGGCGAGGACGCCGGCTACCGGGCCGTCGATGCGTCGCACCTTGACCGCCAGCCCGCCCCCCAGGGCCATCAGCAGGCTGGAAACCCGGCCGAGACCGAAGCGGCCGGCGGAATCCGCCACCGCCACCAGTTGGTCGTGGAAGAGGCGTTCCGGTGGCCTCGGGTGGAAGAGCCGCCAGGCCTCGGCCCCCTGCTCGATCACGCCCCATTCGCTGGCTTCTGGCACCTGGGGTGTGCCCTGGCTGCCGCTGCTGCCGAACACCACCAGCCGGTCGAAGTCGTTGCGGGTCTGCACCGGCCTGGCGGCATCCGGCGCCAGTTGGCCGAGGTGCCAGGCCAGGGCGGAGAAGGCGGTGATCAGTCGGGCCTGGCCCTGGATCGGTTCGGGCGCGTAGGCCCGGGCCAAGGCCTGTTGGGACCAGGGGGGACGCAGGTGGTCAAGCAGGCGGCTGCATTCGTCTGCGCCCAGTCCCTCGCCCAGGCCGAGTTCGGCCGGGCTGTGGCCGGCCTTGAGGCGGCTTTTCAGGCGCCGCAGGTGCTCGGCCAGGGGGGCGCTGTCCAGGACGCGCAGGGCGCCCCGGGCATCGCCATCGTTGCGGCCTTGCCTGCGCAGGCCCCGGTCGGCGCGCAGGTCGATCAGGAAGGGCGGCAGCTCGCCGTCCGCGGGCAAGGGCATCACCGGCGCCAGCTTGGCCAGGCGGCGCGCCCAGCGTTGGGTCTGGCGCTGCTCGCGGAAGCTCTGGGAGGCCGGCTTGGCCATGTCGATGAGCAGGGTGGCCACGTAGTGGCGCATCGGCCCCACGGTGCGGCCCTTGCGGTCGGGCCAGGCCTGGGCGGCCACGCCGGCGGCTTCGGCCGCGGCGAAGTCGCCGTGCAGTTGGCGCCACAGCCCGGCGGGTGGCTCGCTGCGGGCGAGCAGGGCGATTTGCAGGGCCTGGCCGCGGTGGAACAGGGCGCGTTCGTAGGCCTGCGCCGGTTCGGCATGGGCCGGGGCGCCGACGGGTTGGGGGCCCTGGCTGGCCAGCCCGTCCGCCAGGCGCCGCCAGGCATCGGCGCAGGCGGCGAGCAAGGCCAGGGTCTGGGCGAGGACGGCGGTCTCGGCCTCGGCGAAGGGCAGGGGGCGGCCGCGCAGGCGCTTTTCCGCGTCTTCCACCACCAGGGCCAGGGGCGCTTCCGCGCCGTGCAGCGCCGCGAATTGGGCGGGAGCGGGCAGGGCGCGCGCCGCCAGGGCGTCCATGTAGGGGGCGAGGCGGCCCAGGGTGGCCAGGGGGTCGGCCAGGGGCAGGGTGGCCAGGTAGGCGGACGCGGCGTTGGGGGAGGTCAGGTCGGGCACGGACATCGGGGCCTCCAGGGGGCGGGAAGGTCCGCAGGCGGATGGGGAAAGTGTGAAATATTTCACACAAATGGAGTTGGGGAGATTGTGCCGCCTTGCGCCGGGGAACGCCAGACGGGCGTCGGGGGCAAAAAAACGGGGCATCCAATGGATGCCCCGCGAGTGGGTTTGGTTCCGGCCGGCGTCTTACAGCAGCACCCGCTCGATGCCGCCCTGGTTGGCCTTCTGCACATAGTCGGCCATCCAGTTGTCGCCCAGGGCGGACTTGGCCATTTCGACCACGATGTAGTCGGCCTCCAGGTTGGCGTCGTCCCGGTAACGGGAGAGGCCTTGCAGGCAGGACGGGCAGGAGGTGAGGATCTTCACCTTGGCGTCGGCATCGTCGCCGCGCAGGGCGGCGGCGCCCTTCTCGATTTCTTCCTGCTTGCGGAAGCGCACCTGGGTGGACACGTCCGGGCGGGACACCGCCAGGGTGCCGGATTCGCCGCAGCAGCGGTCGTTGAGGGGCACCGGGGCGCCCATCAGCGATTCGAGCACCTTGGCCGAGGCGTGGGTCTTCATCGGCGTGTGGCAGGGCTCGTGGTACATGTACTTCACCCCGCTCAGTCCCTCGGCCTTGACGCCCTTTTCCATCAGGTACTCGTGGATGTCGAGCAGGCGGCAGCCGGGGAAGATCTTCTCGAACTCGTACTTCTGCAGCTGATCCATGCAGGTGCCGCAGGAGACGATCACCGTCTTGATGTCCAGGTAGTTGAGGGTGTTGGCCACCCGGTGGAACAGGACCCGGTTGTCGGTGGTGATCTTCTGGCCCTTGTCCTCCTCGCCGGCGGCGGTCTGCGGGTAGCCGCAGCACAGGTAGCCCGGGGGCAGCACGGTGGTGGCGCCGACCTCGTAGAGCATGGCCTGGGTCGCCAGACCGACCTGGGAGAACAGGCGCTCCGAGCCGCAGCCGGGGAAGTAGAACACCGCGTCGGATTCCTCGGTGGTCTTCTTCGGGTTGCGGATCACCGGGATCACCGCATCGTCCTCGATGTCGAGCAGCGCCCTGGAGGTGCGCTTGGGCAGGTTGCCCGGCATCGGCTTGTTGATGAAGTGGATCACCTGGGCCTTGATCGGCGCGGTGCCCAGGGTGGCGGGCGGATGCTTGACCTGCTCCTGGATCAGTCCTAGGGACTTGGCCACCTTGTGCGCCAGGTTCTGGGCCTTGTAGCCGATGTCCATCATGCCGACCCGCATCGCCTTGATGGTGGCCGGGTCCTTGATGGTGAGGAAGGCCATGGCCAGGGCCTTGCCCGGGTCGGTGCGCTTCTTGCCCTGCTTGCGCAGGAAGTTGCGCATCGCCACCGACACGTCGCCGAAGTCGATGTCCACCGGGCAGGGCTTCACGCAGCGGTGGCAGATGGTGCAGTGGTCGGCCACGTCGTTGAACTCGTCGAAGTGGGCCAGGGACACGCCGCGCCGGGTCTGTTCCTCGTAGAGGAAGGCTTCGATCAGCAGGCCGGTGCCGAGGATCTTGTTGCGCGGCGAGTAGAGCAGGTTGGCCCGGGGCACGTGGGTCGAGCACACCGGCTTGCACTTACCGCAGCGCAGGCAGTCCTTGATCATGTTGGCCACGCCGCCGATCTCGGACTTCTCCATGATCAGCGACTCGTGGCCGATCAGGTTGAACGACGGGGTGTAGGCGTTCACCAGGTTACCGCCGGGCAACAGCTTGCCCTTGTTGAAGCGGCCTTCCGGGTCCACCTTGGCCTTGTAGTCGCGGAACGGCTGCATCTCCGCGTCGGTCAGGTAGTCGAGCTTGGTGATGCCGATGCCGTGCTCGCCGGAGATCACTCCGCCCAGGCTGCGGGCCAGGGCCATGATGCGGTCCACCGCCGCGTTGGCGGTCTGCAGCATGGCGTAGTGGTCCGAGTTCACCGGGATGTTGGTGTGCACGTTGCCGTCGCCGGCGTGCATGTGCAGGGCGACGAAGACCCGGCCGCGCAGCACGGCCTTCTGGGCCTCTTCCATCTTTTCCAGGGTCGGCCGGTAGACGTTGCCGTCGAAGATGGTTTCCAGGGGGCGCTTCAGCTCCTTCTTCCACGACACCCGCACCGAATAGTCCTGCAAGCGGTGGAACAGGGTCGGGTTGGCCGCCCGGTTGGTCAGCTCGCCGGCATTGATGCCGAATTCGGCGAAGCGGGCCTCGGCCTCGGCCAGGGGCAGGTCCAGGTTGGCCAGCAGCCATTCCCAGCGGGCGCGCACCTGGGCTACGTGCTCCAGGGCCGCCTCGCGCCGGTCGCCGATCAGCACGTCCTTGTCCAGGGCCGAATCGCCGGCATTGACCGGCAGGTCGCCTTGCAGGAACTCGGTCAGGGCGTCGCACAGCTCCAGCTTGTTCTGGATCGACAGTTCGATGTTGATGCGCTCGATGCCGTCGCAGTAGTCACCCATGCGCGGCAGGGGGATCACCACGTCCTCGTTCACCTTGAAGGCGTTGGTGTGCTTGGAGATGGCGGCGGTGCGCGAACGGTCGAGCCAGAACTTCTTGCGCAGCTCGGGCGAGACGGCGATGAAGCCCTCGGCGCCGCGCAGGTTGCACATCTTCACCACTTCCGAGGCGGCGGCCATCACCGCGGCCTCGTCGTGGCCCACCAGGTCGCCGATCAGCACCATCTTCGGCCGGCCGTGGCGCTTGGCCTTGGTGGCGTAGCCCACCGCCTTCACGTAGCGCTCGTCCAAGTGCTCCAGGCCGGCCAGCAGCACGCCGGATTGGGCGCCGGCGCCGCCCGGCTTGAAGTAGTCGGTGATCTCGACGATGGAGGGCACGGCTTCGCGCACCTGGCCGAAGAATTCCAGGCAGACGGTGCGGGTCACCGGCGGCATCTTGTGCAGCACCCAACGGGCGGCGACGATGATGCCGTCGGTGCCTTCCTTTTGCACCCCGGGCAGGCCGGACAGGAACTTGTCGGTGACGTCCTTGCCCAGGCCGACCTTGCGGAACTTCTGGCCGGGGATCTCGAGCAACTCCTCGCCCAGCAGGGTCTTGCCTTCCGCGTCGAAGCGACGCAGGCGGAAGGTGGCCAGCTCCTGGTCGTGGATCTTCGACATGTTGTGGTTGAGCCGCTCCACCTCCAGCCAGTTGCCGTCGGGGGTGACCATCTTCCACCAGGCCAGGTTGTCGAGGGCGGTGCCCCACAGCACGGCCTTCTTGCCGCCGGCGTTCATGGCGATGTTGCCGCCGATGCAGGAGGCATCCGCCGAGGTCGGATCGCAGGCGAACACCAGGTCCGCATCCTCGGCCCGTTCCATGACGCGGCGGGTGACCACGCCGGCGCCGGTGCGCACCGTGGCGACCTTGTGGCCGACGCCCGGCAGTTCCAGGTGCTCCACCGGACCCATGTCGATCAGCTTCTCGGTGTTGATCACCACCGAGTAGGGCGACAGGGGCACGGCGCCGCCGGTGTAGCCGGTGCCGCCGCCCCGGGGAATGATGGTCAGGCCCAGGGCGATGCAGTCGCGCACCAGGGGGCCGATTTCCTCTTCCGTATCGGGATAGAGGACGACGAAGGGGTATTCGACGCGCCAGTCGGTGGCGTCCGTCACGTGGGACACCCGGGCCAGGCCGTCGAAGGCGATGTTGTCGCGGCGGGTGTGGCGGGACAGGGACTTGAGGGCCTTGCGGCGCAGCTCGCCGGTCTTGTCGAACCATTGCTCGAAGCGGTCCACCGCCTCGCCGGCGGCCACCACCAGCTTGCGCACCTTCTCGGAGCGGGCCGGATCTTCGTTCTCGGTGGCGCGGCGGCGCTTTTCCACCTCGCGCAGGCGGTGGCGCAGGGCGTCCACCAGGGCCTTGCTGCGCCCCGGGTTGCCGAGCATGTCGTCCTGCAGATAGGGGTTGCGGGTGACCACCCACACGTCGCCGAGGACTTCGTAGAGCATCCGGGCAGAGCGGCCGGTGACCCGCTCGCTGCGGAGTTCTTCGACGATCTGCCAGTTTTCCTCGCCGAGCAGGCGAATGATGATCTCGCGATCGGAAAACGACGTGTAGTTGTAGGGGATTTCGCGCAGGCGTGCAGTCATGGAGGTGCGTGGCGTTCGCCGCAGTCCTTAAAAACAGGATTTTACAGTATTGCGCTGCGGAAAAACCGCGGCGGTCCCTGCGCCGGAGGCGGCAAAGCCCCTATCCATCATGGGGTTAACCGGGGCGGCGGGCGTTTCGGGGCAAGGGCGTCCGCCCCGCCGCCGCCATCATCCCGCCAGCCAGCCGGCCCCCAGGGCCAGCACCCCGTAGCGGGCGGCCTTGCCGGCGGCCATGTAGAGGGCGCAGGCCGGCCAGGACAGGCGCAGCCAGCCAGCCACCAGGCACAGCCCGTCGCCGATCAGCGGCGCCCAGGCCAGCAGCAGGCTGGCGCTGCCCCAGCGGTGCATCCGCGCCAGCCAGGCCGGCGAGAGGGGGCCGTCGCCGCGCTGCAACCGTTCCCAACGCGCCCCGTGGGGCAAGACCCGCCCGGCCGCGTAGGAGGTCATTCCCCCCAGGGTATTGCCCAGGGTCGCCACCAGCAGCGCCGCCGCCAGGGTGTCCGGGTGGGCGTAGGCGAACGCCAGAAAGAACGCTTCGGAACCGATGGGCAGCAAGGTGGCGGCCAGCAGGCTGACCAGAAACAGGCCGCCCAGGCCAACGGCCGGGTCGGAAAGCCATTCGAGCATGGAGGTGGGGCGGGGAAAAGGTGGTGGAAGGCGTGGGCGGCCCAGAGCGCGTCCGCCACGAAAGTGGCCGGCATTATGGGCCGATCTGACAACCGGGCCTACTCGTCGCCGGTGCGTTTTGGAGCAGGAAATTGCGCTTCGGCGAACCTGTCATAAAAATAAAACACGGATTTGTGCACCAAAATGGTGATTTTTGGCGTTATTAGCCGGCTTACTCTGACTTTATATATAGATTCTATGCCTTAGGTTGAATTGCCAGAGGGGGAGTCTTTAGCGATATTGCGCGGGATTTGGTGTTTGACGGCGGCGATTCCGCCGATCGAGCAAGCTGACCGGTTCCGATTTCCTGAACGGACTTCCATGGCGACACCGTTGCCGCCGCATGTCGAGTTGCGCCCCGTTACTTCCGCCGACCTGGAATTCCTGTTCCAGGTCTATGCCTCGTCGCGCGATGAGGAGCGGGAGCTGGTCGGCTGGGACGAGGCCGCGTGGGAGCACTTTCTACGCCAGCAATTCGATTTCCAGCATGCCCAGTATCAGCGCAATTACGACCACCCGGCATTCGACCTGATTGTCGTTGACGGCCGGCCGGCCGGCTGTACGTCAATCGCCAGGTGGGCGACATCCGGGTGGTGGATATCGCCCTGCTGCGCGACTACCGGCGCCTGGGCGTCGGCGGAGGGCTGTTGCAGCGCTTGATCGACGAGGCGGAGCGGGGCATCTACCTGTTCATGATCCGCCCCCCGATGGCCATGGCGGCAGGGCAGCCATGAGCGAAAGCCTGACCGCCGATGCCATGCCTGCCCATAACCATGCCGTGACGGTGCAAAACGGCAACGGCACCGTCACGTCTCCTGCAGGCCATTACTGGGCGAAAGGCGTGACGGTGGGAAGCCGTTCCGCGCCAGTGAGGACGTATTCCGGCCAAGCGGCCAATGGCGCCATGTCACCGGCACTGATCGGTGTCAGTGGTGAAGGCCAGGCGCATGACAACGCCCAGCCTTACCTCGTGCTGAACCTATGTATCTGCCTAGTTGGAGATTTTCCGGCACGTCCCTGATACCGGGGACCGAGTCGCCGCCTGAATTACCGATCGTTGCTGGAGAACACGTAGTGTCGTCAAGAATGTCGCTTGCCATGCGCCTGCTGCGCATCCTGTTGTTGCTGCTGTCCGTGATGGGAGCCACGTCGGCCGGGGCTGTGGTGCAAACCGGGCCGGTCACGTTTGGTCCGCCCTCGCCTACGCTAGGCTTCCCCTTTGAAGTACTTGATGGCAGCGGGCTGCGGTTCTACAACACGTGGTTTCTAGACAGCGATGCCGGGGCGAACTACATCCCTCCCCATCCAGGGCCGTATGCGACGACAGACTGCGCCGGTACCTGCTACGGCACAAGCGCCAACCCTGCGCGGATCGGCACGATTTCCGGATATGACCATTTCAATATTAGTTCACTGGAAATATCGAGCCCGGGGACTAACAGTTCCGTCACGATCACGGCCTACCTCAATGGCGCGATTGTGGACGGCAAAGTCATTTCGCTGACCAGTGACACCTACAGTTTCAAAACGGTCCAGCTGGATTTCACCAACATCAATGAGCTTCGGTTCGCCGCAGATGGCGATGGTTTTATAAGCATCGACAACCTGATGGTGTCGCCCAATTTTCCAACCCTGGCCATGACGCCTGCCGCTGGAACGCTCACGGCGGGAGCCATGGGGGTTGCCTACAGCCAGACTTTTGCTGCCAGTGGCGGCTCGTCCTATGTGTATTCCATTAGCGCCGGAGCGCTGCCCACTGGCTTGAGCCTCAATACTGCCAATGGCGTCGTTTCGGGCACCCCTAGCTCAAGCGGGACGTTCTCATTCACCGTGACGGCTACCGACGTTACGACCGCGACGATCAGCCAGGTCTATTCCCTGACGATTGCACCTCCCGGGATCAACATAACCCCGGCCACCATACCCGGAGGCACCGTGGCGACGGCCTACAGCCAGTCGTTTTCGGCGAGCGGAGGTACCGGCCCTTATACCTATACAATCATCAGCGGCAGCCTGCCGGCGGGCCTGACCTTGAGTTCCGGCGGTGTACTGTCGGGCACGCCGACAGCGGGCGGAACCTTCACCTTTGCTGTGCGCGCAACCGACAGCAGTGGCGGAACGGGCCCCTATTCCGGGACCAGTTCCAATATTTCGTTGACCATCGCTGCACCGACCCTGGGCTTTTCTCCGGCAACCCTGCCGGCGGCTACGCCGGCCACCGCCTACAGTCAGCAGATCAACGTCAGCGGCGGCACGGCGCCCTACAACAGTTTTGTCGTGGCCAGTGGCAGTCTGCCGCCGGGCTTGACCCTCAACGCGACCGGCCTGGTCAGCGGAACGCCGATCGCGGCGGGAAATTATTCGTTCACCGTCAGTGCCAGCGACAGCAGCACAGGGTCCGGGCCCTACAGCGGAACCAGCGGCACTATTGCTGTGACCGTCAACGCCCCGACCCTGACCCTGTCGCCAACCTCGTTGCCGAACCCGATCCGGAACACGGTCTACACCCAGACGCTCACGGCGGGCGGCGGCGTGGCCCCCTATACGTTCAGTGTGTCCAATGGCAGCCTGCCGCCCGGCTTGAGCCTGGCTACCGGCGGCACCCTGTCCGGGACGCCGACGGCCGAAGGCACCTACAACTTCACCGTCCAAGCAACCGACAGCACCGGCGGCACCGGCGCGCCCTTTTCCACCCTCCGTACCTATTCGGTGACGGTCAATCCCCCGCTACCGATAGTCAATGCGGCGAGCGCCACGGTGGCGTACAACAGTTCGGCCAATGCGATCACGCTCAACATCACCGGCGGCGCCCCGAGCAGCGTGGCGGTGGCGAGCGGGGCCAGCCACGGCACGGCGGTGGCGTCGGGCACCAGCATTACTTACACGCCGAATACCGGGTACTCGGGCAGCGACAGCTTCACGTACACGGCGACCAACGCCAGCGGCACGTCGGCGCCGGCGACGGTGACGATCACGGTCAATCCCCAGTTGCCGGGTGCGGGCCCGGTGAACGCCACGGTGGGCTATAACAGTTCGGCCAATGCGATCACGCTCAACATCACCGGCGGCGCCCCGAGCAGCGTGGCGGTGGCGAGCGGGGCCAGCCACGGCACGGCGGTGGCGTCGGGCACCAGCATTACTTACACGCCGAATACCGGGTATTCGGGCAGCGACAGCTTTACCTACACGGCCACCAATGCGACGGGCACGTCGGCGCCGGCGACGGTGACGGTCACGGTCAATCCCCAGGTGCCGACGGCCGGAGCGGTGAGCGCCACAGTGGCCTACGGCAGCGGCGCCAACCCGATCACGCTCAACATCGGCGGCGGTATGCCGACCAGCGTGGCGGTGGCGAGCGGGGCCAGCCACGGCACGGCGGTGGCGTCGGGCACCAGCATTACTTACACGCCGAATGCCGGGTATTCGGGCAGCGACAGCTTTACCTACACGGCGAGCAACGCCGGAGGCACGTCGGCGCCGGCGACGGTGACGATCACGGTCAATCCCCAGGTACCGGTAGCCGGCGCGGTAAGCGCCACGGTGGCCTACGGCAGCTCGGCCAATGCCATCACGCTCAACATTGGCGGCGGCGCACCGTCCAGCGTGGCGGTGGTGGCGGCGGCCAGCCACGGCACGGCTACCGCGTCGGGCACCAGCATCACCTACACCCCCACCGCCGGCTATTCGGGCAGCGACAGCTTCACGTACACGGCGACCAACGCCGGCGGTACGTCGGCGCCGGCGACGGTAACGATCACGGTGACGCCCCAGGTGCCGGTGGCCGGGGCGGTGAGCGTTGCGGTGGCCTACAACAGCTCGGCCAATCCGATTACCCTCAACCTCGCAGGCGGCGGTGCGCCGACCAGCGTGGCGGTGGTGGCGGGGGCCAGCCACGGCACGGCAACCGCGTCGGGGACCAGCATCACCTACACCCCCACCGCCGGCTACGTCGGCAGCGACAGCTTCACGTACACGGCGACCAACGCCGGCGGTACGTCGGCGCCGGCGACGGTCACAGTCACGGTCAATCCCCAGGTGCCGGTGGCCGGGGCGGTGAGCGCCACGGTGGCCTTTGGCAGCAGCGCCAATCCGGTTACGCTCAGCATCAGCGGCGGTGTGCCGACCAGCGTGGCGGTGGCCGCCCCGGCCCAGCACGGCACGGCCACGGCGTCGGGCACCAGCATCACCTATACCCCCGCCGCCGGCTACTCGGGAAACGACAGCTTCACCTACACGGCGACCAACGCCGGGGGCACGTCGGCCCCGGCGACGGTGACGATCACGGTCAATCCCCAGGCCCCGGTGGCCGGGGCGGTCAACGTCACCGTGCAGATCAATAGCGCCAACAACCCGATTCCCCTCAATCTGACGGGGGGGGCGGCCAACAGCGTGGCGGTGACCACCGCGCCGGTGCACGGCACCGTGGCGGTGAATGGGGCGGCGATCACCTACAGTCCGAATGCCGGCTTCAAGGGCACGGATTCCTTCGTCTATACCGCGACCAACACCACGGCCACCTCGGCTCCGGCGACGGTGACGATCCAGGTCATGGGCCGTCCGGACCCGACCCAGGACGCCACGGTGACGGGCCTGGTGGGCAGCCAGGTGGAAACCGCCCGGCGCTTCAGCCAGGCCCAGATCGGCAACTTCCAGTCCCGCCTGGAAAGCCTGCATGGCCGCCTGCGCCGGCAAGATGGGGCCGCAGCGCCGTTGGCCGGTGGGAACCTGCCGGGGCAGGGGCCGACCACCGACGGGCCGGGTTCCCAGAATCCGCAACCGCCGGCCCAGGAGCCGCAGCAGCGTCAACGGCGCGGCAACGCGCTGGCGTCCGCCCAGCCGGGCAGCCCGGTGCCGACCATGATCGGCACGGGCAGCGTGGCCGGGGTCAATTCCGGCAACGGTGTGCCGTCCGGGAGTATGGGCGGCGGGGCCCAGCCCCAGGCCGGGGGCGGCGGATTCGATCCCTTCTCGCTGATTTCCGGCGGGCGCCTGTCCGCCCAGGGCTTGCCCTCCCTGAACATCGGCAGCAAGTCCAACGATGCCTTCGGCAGCGGCATCGACGTGTGGAGTGCCGGGGTGATCAACATCGGCCGCCAGGAGGATGCGGGCATGACCTTCACCACCTCGGGCATTTCCTTCGGCGCCGACCGCCGCTTCGGCGACAAGCTGGTCCTGGGCGTCGGCGCCGGCTTCGGCCGGGATTGGACCAAGCTTCAGGAAGGCGGGCGCAACAGCGGCAACGACTACTCCTTCTCGCTGTACGGCAGCTACCAGCCCATGCCCGGTACCTTCATCGACGCCATCGTCGGCGTCGGCCACCTGGAGATGGAATCGCGCCGCTACTCGGCGCCGGCCGGCACCTTCGCTACTGCCAAGCGCAGCGGTACCCAGTGGTTCGCCTCGGTCAGCGGCGCCTACGAGTTCCGCACCGACCAGTTCCTGCTGTCCCCCTACGGGCGGCTGGACCTGGCCGAGACGCGGCTCGACGCCACCAGCGAGAGCGGGGCCGGGTTCTACAACCTGACCTACTTCTCCCAGACGGTGAACACCACCAAGCTGTCCTGGGGCCTGCGCGGCGAAACCGTGATCGCCCTGGAGTCGGCGCGCATCCGGCCCAATTTCCGCACCGAGTACCAGCACGACTTTGAGGACCCCGGCGTGGCCCGGGTCGCTTATGCGGACGACCTGGGGGGGCGATCTACCAGATCGCGCCGACCCGGATCAACCGTAACGCCCTGGTGTTCGGCCTGGGCAGCGACGTCGACTTCAAGCGCTCCTGGTCCCTGGGTGCCCGCTATCAGTACAGCAACAGCATGGGTTCCATGACCATGCACAGCTTCAACCTCAGCATCCGCAACTCGTTCTGACCCATCCGGTTCGCCACGGCGGACCAGCGGGGCGGGGCCGGCAGGCACCCGCCCCGTTTTTTTGGGGCCGGCGGTGGATATGCCGCTCGGGACGCTCCGCGCATGGACTGCGCCCCGACCCGGGGGGTACACTGGGTCGCTTTACGCCTTCGGCAGCCCCCTCTTCCCATGCCGCACGATTACCTTACCAAGGTGCTAAACGCCCAGGTCTACGACGCCGCCGTCGAGACCCCCCTGGATTTCGCCACCAACCTGTCGGCTCGCCTCGGCAACCGCTTCCTGCTCAAGCGCGAGGACATGCAGCCGGTGTTCTCGTTCAAGCTGCGCGGGGCCTACAACAAGATCGCCCACCTGTCGCCGGCCCAGCTCAAGCGCGGCGTGATCTGCGCCTCCGCCGGCAACCACGCCCAGGGCGTGGCCCTGTCGGCGGCCAAGATCGGCTGCCGGGCGGTGATCGTCATGCCCACCACCACGCCCCAGATCAAGGTCCAGGCGGTGGCGGCCCGGGGCGGCGAGGTGGTGCTGGCCGGCGAGTCCTTCGACGAGGCCTATGCCCACGCGGTGGAGCTGGAAAAGGCCGAGAAGCTGACCTTCGTCCATCCCTTCGACGATCCGGACGTGATCGCCGGCCAGGGCACCATCGGCATGGAGATCCTGCGCCAGCATTCGCGCCACGACGGGCCGATCCACGCCATCTTCTGCGCCATCGGCGGCGGCGGCCTGGCCGCCGGGGTGGCCGCCTACGTGAAGCGGGTGCGTCCGGACATCAAGATCATCGGCGTGGAAACCTTCGACGCCGACGCCATGGCCCGTTCGCTCAAGGCCGGGCGGCGGGTGCGTCTCGACCAGGTGGGCCTGTTCGCCGACGGCACGGCGGTCAAGTTCGTCGGCGAGGAAACCTTCCGCCTGTGCCAGGAATACCTGGACGAGGTGGTACTGGTGGACACCGACGCCATCTGCGCCGCCATCAAGGACGTGTTCGAGGACACCCGTTCGATCCTCGAACCCTCCGGCGCCCTGGCCCTGGCCGGCGCCAAGGAGTACGCCAAGCGCCACAAGCTCAAGGGCCAGACCCTGGTGGCGGTGGCCTCCGGCGCCAACACCAACTTCGACCGCCTGCGCTTCGTCGCCGAGCGGGCCGAGGTGGGCGAGCAGCGCGAGGCGGTGCTGGCGGTGACCCTGCCGGAGAAGCCCGGCAGCTACAAGAAGTTCGTCTCCCTGATCGGCTCGCGCAACATCACCGAGTTCAACTACCGCTACAACGACAAGTCCGAGGCCCACGTCTTCGTCGGCCTGCAAGTGGGCAACCGGGCCGAGTCCCTGAAGCTGGTGGAGCAGTTGCAGAAGCACGGCTACCCGACCCTGGACCTGACCGACGACGAGATGGCCAAGATGCACATCCGCCACCTGGTCGGCGGCCACGCGCCCAACGTGCGGAATGAGATCCTCTACCGCTTCGAATTCCCCGAGCGGCCCGGCGCCCTGATGAACTTCCTCAACAAGATGAGCGCCGGCTGGAACATCAGCCTGTTCCACTACCGCAACCACGGCGCCGACTACGGCCGGGTGCTGGTGGGCATGCAGGTGCCGCCGGAGGACATGGGCGACTTCAACCGCTTCCTCGATCAGCTCGGCTACCTGTACTGGAACGAGAGCGACAACCCGGCCTACAAGCTGTTCCTCGGCTGAGGCCGGCGGAGGCGCCGCGCGCCGGGGGGCGCTGTCCCCCGGCGCTCTGTAACACCGAACGAACACCGCGGCGGCGAGAAGCTGCACGCCGCAACCCCAAGCGGGGCGCGGCTTTCCGATATGGCTGTCTGGGGATCGAGGACTGGCGCGGCGCTCCGCGGCACCTGTCTGGAGAACGAGGCGGGGCGGGGCTTCTGTCCGATGCCTGAGTAAACCGACCGGCTCAGTCGAATTCGACGAAGCCCGATTCGGTCACCAGCCCCATCAGGGGCGCGTCGTGGGGTTCCGGGTGGATGGTGTCCACCCGCTGGAAGTCAAAGCCCACTCCCAGGGTCACCACCGGGTGGCCGACAGCCGCCAGCCTGGTCAGAGTGCGGTCGAAGAAGCCGCCGCCGTAGCCGAGGCGAAAGCCCGCCCCATCCACCGCGTTGACCGGGATCAGCAGCACGTCGGGCAGCACCAGGTCGCCTTCGCTCGGCGTGGGAATGCCGTAGCGGTCCGGCGCCAGCGGCGTGGCCGGGGTCCACGGGCGGAAGGCCAGGGGCTCGCCGGGGGCCACCACCACCGGCAGGCAGGCGTGGCCGCCCTGGGCCAGCCAGGTGCGGATCGCCGGGCGCAGGTCCGGCTCGTTCTGCACCGGCCAGCAAAAACCGATGGTCTTGGCTCGCCCGTCGGGGAAGAAGGCGAAGAAGTCGGCGGAAAAGCGCGCCGTCAGGTGGGCGCACACGGCGGCGCTGCGCTGCGCCGCATCGGTGGGGGGCAGGGCCTCGCGCCGGGCGATCATGTCCTGGCGCAGCCGCTTGCGCGCCGCCGTCCGCTGCGCGGCATCCCGGGCGGCCCCGGCAATCCCGTCGGCCGGCGCTGTCATCCTGGGGGCGTCCCCTGCGTTCACCGTGTTATCCTCAAACCGTCCCACTCGTCCCCAGCCTCCCATTCGTCCGTCGCGGCCCTACCGGCCTGCCAGGTGCGAAAGCCGGGACGTCCGCAATTTGCCGCAGCCTATCACATGCCGTCTCGCCGCCTGCTCCGCCGCGCCACCCGCTTCGCGCCCCTGGTCGCCGCCGCCCGCCTGTCCTTCGTCCTGGCCCTGGCGCCCCTGACCTGCAACACCGCCCTGGCCCAGAGCGACGACGATCGTCTGCTCGCCGCCAAGGATGCCGCCCGCCTCGGCGACCGGGCCAAGCTCACCGCCCTGGCGTCCGATCTCCAGGGCAGCGAACTGGGGGCCTACCCGACCTACTGGCTCCTTTCCGCCACCCTGAAACGCCCCGGCGACGTCGACGACAACGCCATCCGCGCCTTCCTGACCCGGGAGGACGGCACCTACCTGGCCGACAAGCTGCGCGGCGAGTGGCTCAAGCAGCTGGGCCGCTACGGCCGCTGGAGCGTCTTCGACGCCGAATACCCGAAGCTGGTCCAGGGCGACCCCGAACTCAACTGCTACGCCCTGCAATCCCGCCTGGCCCGGGGCGACGCCGCCGCCCTGGACGACGCCCGGGCCCTGTGGCTGACCCAGCTGGAAGTGCCCGAGGGCTGCCAGCCGGTGCTCAATGCCCTGGTCGCCCAGGGCAAGGTCGGCACCACCGACGTCTGGGCCCGGGTGCGCCGCCAGGTGGAAACCGGCAAGCAGGGGGCGGCGCGGGCCACCCTCCAGTACCTGCCCGAGGGCCAGACCCCCTCGGCCAAGCTGTTCGACCTGGTGCTCGACAAGCCCCTGCCCTACCTGATCAAGCAACCCGCCGGCAGCCTGGACGGCCGCACCAGCCGCGAACTGGCGGTGCTCGCCCTGGCCCGTATCGCCAAGAACGACCCGGCCATGGCCGCCGAGCAGTTGGACCGCCTGGGCGCCCGCCTCACCCCCGAGGACCGGGCCTACGCCTGGGCCTACGCCGGCTGGCAGGCCGCCTTCCGCCTGATGCCCGAGGCCCTGGGCTACTACCGCAAGGCCGACGCGGCCCTGGGCAAGCCCCTGGCCGCCCCCCTGGTGTCCGACGATGCCCTGGCCTTCCGCACCCGGGCCGCCCTGCGCGCCCAGGACTGGGGCGAGGTACTGCGCAGCATCGAGGCCATGGCGCCCGCCCAGGCCGCCCAGCCGGAATGGGTGTACTGGCTCGGCCGGGCCAAGAAGGCCGGCGGCCAGCTGGAGGCGGCCAACGCCCTGTTCGCCCGGTTGTCCGGCCAGCCCCACTTTTACGGCACCCTGGCCGACGAGGAGATGGGGCGCAGCATCACCGTGCCGCCCAAGGCCCGCCCCGCCAGCCCCGAAGAGCTGGCCAAGGCCGGCGCCAACCCCGCCTTCCGCCGCGCCCTGGCCTTGAACCGCCTGGGCCTGCGCACCGAGGCCGTGCGCGAATGGAACTGGGGCACCCGGGGCCTTTCCGACCGGGACCTGCTCGCCGCCGCCGAGGTGGCGCGCCGCGCCGAGTTCTACGACCGGGCCATTTATTCCGCGGAAAAGACCCGGGGCGAGCACGACTTCTCCCTGCGCTACCTGGCCCCCTACGCCGACCAGGTGCGCCCTGCCGCCCGCTCGGCCCAGGTGGACGAAGCCTGGGTGTACGGCCTGATGCGCCAGGAATCGCGCTTCGTTACCGGCGCCCGCTCGTCGGTGGGCGCCTCCGGCCTGATGCAGCTGATGCCCGCCACCGCCCGCTGGGTGGCCAAGAAGATCGGCTTGGCCGACTACCACCCGGGCCGGGTCACCGACACCGAGGTGAACCTGATGCTCGGCACCTCCTACCTGCGCCTGGTCAAGGAAAGCCTGGACAACCACCCGGTGCTGGCCTCCGCCGCCTACAACGCCGGCCCCGGCCGGGCGCGCAAGTGGAAGGACGTGAAGCCCCTGGAAGGGGCGGTGTACGCCGAGACCATCCCCTTCTCCGAGACCCGCGACTACGTCAAGAAAGTGATGAACAACGCGGTCTACTACGGCGCCCTGTTCGACGGCACCCCGCCGTCGCTGAAGCGCCTGCTGGGCACCGTGGCGCCCCGGGGCGGGGCCGACGCGAGCCTGCTGGAGAAGGGCGAGGAACTGCCATAAACGGGGCAGAAACCGAAGGGAAGGGCGAAAACGCCGCGTTTTGGCGTAAAATGCCGGCGTAAAGCAAAAGCACGCTTCCCGGACGGCGCGGCCGTCCCCCTTCCTAAAACGACGGTTTTGCACCCATGGCGATGAACAAGATCCTGGTAATCGGCGGTAGCGGTTTCGTTGGCACCCACCTGGCCAACCAGCTCGTGGAACGGAACATCTCGGTGGTGGTGCCCACCCGCCGCCGCGAGCGCACCAAGCAACTGATCCTGCTGCCCGCCGTGGACATGATCCAGGCCGACGTCTTCGACGAAGCCGCCCTGGTGCGCCTGATGGACGGCGTGGACGCGGTGGTGAACCTGGTCGGCGTGCTGCACAGCGACCCGGCCCTGCCCTACGGCCCGGCCTTCAAGCGCGCCCACGTGGACCTGCCGCAGATCATCGTTTCCGCCTGCAAGAAGGCCGGCGTGCGCCGCCTGGTGCACATGAGCGCCCTCAAGGCTGCCGCCGACGCGCCTTCCGAATACCTGCGCTCCAAGGCCGCCGGCGAAGCCATCGTCCTGGCTGCCCAGGGCGAGCTGGACGTGACCGTGTTCCGCCCCTCGGTGATCTTCGGCCGCGGCGACGCCTTCCTCAACATGTTCGCCCGTCTGCTCAAGTCCTTCCCGGTGATGCCCCTGGGCGGCGCCAGCGCCCGCTTCCAGCCGGTGTGGGTCGAGGACGTGGCCCGGGCCTTCATCGCCAGCCTGGAAGACGAATCCACCTTCGGCCGCGCCTACGACCTGGCCGGCCCCCGGGTCTACAGCCTGCGCCAGATCGTCGAGTACGTGGGCCAGCTCACCGGTCACCGCCGCCCGGTGATCGCCCTGTCCGACGGCTGGGCCTACCTGCAGGCCGGCCTGATGACCCTGCTGCCCAAGCCGCCCCTGTCCCCGGACAACCTGCGCTCCATGGAGATCGACAGCGTGCTGGCCGGCGACAGCGTCGCCCCGGCCGGCTGGAACCCGGAATACCTGGAAGCGGTGGCCCCCACCTATCTGGGCCGCCACCAGCCCAAGCTGCGCCTGGACGTGTTCCGCGCCCACGCCGGTCGCTGACCGCTGACCGCACCGCGCCAGCCGGCGCTTTCCAGGAGACCCCCGCGGTCGCCCGCTGCAAGGCCCTCGACCGAGGGCCTTGCGTCTTTTGGCCGTTGGCATCGACCCGGCGGCAGCCAGCGGCGCTTCGTTCGGCGCAGGTCGGTCCTGTGCGGGACGCTGCCCGAACCCGCCCGTGGGGGCGGGCGTATCGGTGCCTGCTACCGGGCGAGCGGCCTTCGTTGCAGTGTGTTCTCCCGCGCCCCGGTTTGCCGGGGCTTTCCTCCACCTGAGCGAACCCAGCCTTCCTGCCCATGAAAACCTACATCGTCGGCGGCGCCGTGCGCGACCGGCTCCTCGGCCGACCGGTCAACGACCGGGACTACGTGGTGGTCGGCGCCTCCCCCGAGGCCATGGTGGCCCAGGGCTACCTGCCCGTGGGGCGGGATTTTCCCGTCTTTCTCCATCCCAAAAGCAAGGAGGAGTATGCGCTCGCTCGCACCGAGCGCAAGACGGGGCGCGGCTATCACGGTTTTGCCTTTTACGCGGCGGAAGACGTCACCCTGGAAGAGGACCTGGCCCGGCGCGACCTGACCATCAACGCCATGGCCGAGGAAGTGGGCGGCGACGGCACGGTGGTGGACCCCTACGGCGGCCGGGCCGACCTGGCCGCCAAGGTGCTGCGCCACGTCGGCCCGGCCTTTGCCGAGGACCCGGTGCGCATCCTGCGCCTGGCCCGCTTCGCCGCCCGCTTCGCCGATTTCACCGTGGCGCCGGAAACACTGGCCCTGATGCGCGGCATGGTGGACGACGGCGAGGCCGACCACCTGGTGCCCGAGCGGGTCTGGCAGGAGGTTTCCCGCGGATTGATGGAGCCGGCGCCGTCGCGCCTGATCCAGGTGCTGCGCGAGTGCGGCGCCCTGGCCCGGCTGGCGCCGGAGATTGACGCCCTGTTCGGCGTGCCCCAGCGCCACGAATTCCACCCGGAAGGGGACGTGGCCGCCCACCTGCTGCTGGTGCTCGACCGGGCCGCGGCCCGGGGCGAGCCCCTGCCGGTGCGCTTTGCCGCCCTGTGCCACGACCTGGGCAAGGGCTCCACCCCGGCCGAGTACCTGCCCCACCACCACGGCCACGAAGAGCGCGGCGTGCCCCTGGTGGAGGCCCTGGCCGCCCGCTGGAAGGTGCCGACCGACTGCCGCGATCTGGCCCGCCTGTGCACCCGCTACCACGGCACCATCCACCGGGCCGCCGGGCGTGACGAGCACCTCACCCCGTCCACCTACGTCAAGGTGCTGGAGCATTGCGACGCCTTCCGCCGCCCGGAGCGATTCGCCCAGCTCCTCGCCGCCTGCGCCTGCGACGCCCAGGGGCGCCTCGGCCACGGCGACGATCCCTATCCGGCGGCGGCGCTGTGGGAGCGGGCCCGGGCCGCGGCGGCGGCGGTGGACGGCGGCGCCATCGCCCGGCAGTGCCAGGAAGCGGGCAAGCCGGCGACCATCCCCGAGCGGCTGCACCAGGCCCGGGTGCGGGCGGTGGCCGAGGCGTTGTCCGGCTGAGGGGCAGAGGGGCTGGACGGGCGTGCGCCTGTAACCGGCGCCCCTGGCCGATTTTCCGATAAAGGATGTGAGGAACGGTCGACGCCGCGGCGTTGCACGGCCATGCGCGGGAACGCCAAGCGGGGCGCGCCTTTCCACAGGGGGCGCTGCGGGATCGTGAGGCTGGCCGATCCGCCCGGGCTGGACCGGCTAGCCGTGGGTATCGGGCAGGCAATAGGGACGACGGAGCGGCTAGGCGGCGCCGGATGTATTAATAAAATTCATCTATCCAGCTTGGCGGAAAGCAAAGGTCCGCGCCAGTATTGGTGTTTGGCGCTCCGCCTGTTGGGAAACATGAAGAAAATTAATAGATCGAAAGTACTCCCCGGACGCCCCGGCACCCGTTGGCGATGGCGTCGCCAGGCATGTCGGGGCATGCCGGTGCCTGCGACGGGCGAAGATGCTGAACGGGAGGGATGAGCAGGAGAGGGAGGATCGGGGCGGTACGGCCGTAGCCGCGTACCCACGGCACCGGCCGCAGCCGGCGGCCCTTACTCCAGGGACCGGGTCTGGGAGCGCAGGGCTTCCACCTTGCGCTCGGCCCGCTGCACGTCGGCCTTGAGCTGTTCCTGGCGCTGGAAGTAGCTCTCGCGCAGGCGCGAGGTGCCGCCCACGTTGCCGACCCGCTCGCCGGGCAGGGGCTCCTCGCCGTCCTTCTGCCGTTGCCGGGCGGCCTCCAGGTTCTGTTCCGCCGCCTTGAGGGCATCGTAGGAGGCGTCGAAGCGCTCCTGGCGCGCATCGCCCTGGGCGGCTTCCGCCTTTTCCTGTTGCAGACGGCGCTGGGCCTCGGCGCTCTGCTCGGGGGTCACCGTGTCCGCCGGAGCGATGCTTTCCACCTTGCGGGCGCCGGCAGGTACCGAGTCGCCGAAGACGACGCGGCCGTCCGGGGTCACGTAGCGGTACATCTGGGCGCTCGCCGGAACGGCGGCCAGGGCCAGGATGGCGGGGAGGAGGCAGAGCAGGGGGGCGCGGGTCATGGCGGTTGGAGTCTCAGGGGCCGTTGCCGGTTCCGGCCTACAGCAGGCGCAGTACCAGGCCCAGCAGGGCCGACAAGAGCAACGTGGTGGTAAAGGGAAAATGGTAGGCTCGACCGCGGAAGGCCACACGCACGTCGCCTGGCAGCCGGCCCAGGGGCAGACGCCGGGCCATGGCCGGATGCAGCACGCCGATGACGATGACCGCCAGGCCCAATGCAATAATCCACTTCAGCATGACAAAAAACCCAAAACCGAAGCCGCCATTTAACCATGCCCTCCCGGCCGGCGGCCCCGCCGCCTTGCCGATGCGCCGGGGCGGTTTTCCTCCGCTCTCCTGATCCGACCATGACCCCAAAACTGGAAATCATCACCCGCCTGCCGCCTGCAGGCGTGGCGCGCAAGCCCGTGCCCCTGCTGTTCGTCCATGGCGCCTTCATCGGCGCCTGGTGCTGGGACGAGTACTTCCTAGCCTGGTTCGCCGCCCGGGGCTACGTGGCCCAAGCCGTGTCCCTGCGCGGCCACGGCCAGAGCGAGGGGCACGACCACCTGGACTGGTGGAGCATCGGCGACTACGTGCGCGACGTGCGCTTCGTCGCCGCCGGCATGGAGCGGCCGCCGGTGCTGATCGGCCATTCCATGGGCGGTTTCGTCGTGCAGAAGTGCCTGGAATACGCCAAGGACGAACCCTGGCCGGCGGCGGCCCTGCTGGCCGCGGTGCCGCCCCACGGGCTGGCGGCCAGCACCATGCACCTGGCCCTGGCCCGGCCCGACCTGTTCGGCGAGATCAACCGCTACATGGCCGGCCACGCGGCCCATCCTGACCTGCTGGCCGACGTGCTGTTCGCCCACCCGATGGATGAGGCGCGGCTGGAGCGCTACTACGGACTGATGCAGGGGGAATCGTCCCGGGCACTGTGGGACATGAGCCTGTTCGACCTGCCGCGGCTGTACGCGATGCGGGTGCCGCCCCTGCTGGTAATGGGGGCGGAGGCGGACCGGCTGATTCCGGCCGCCCAGGTGCGGGCCACGGCGGGGGCCTACGGGGTGCCGGCCCATATCTTCCCCGACATGGGCCACGGCATGATGCTGGAACGGGACTGGCTCCAGGTGGCCGAGCACCTGGCCGCCTGGCTGGAGAGCCTGGAGCTGTGAGCCTCAGGCGGTGGTGTTGACGTTCTGGCCCAGGTGGTCCGGCAGATTGGCGGACTGAACGGGCTGGGGCAGGGCGGCGATCAGGGCCATGGCGCCCTGCTGCTCGATCTGCATGGCCTTCTTGAGCACGCTCAACTGGACCTGGTTGGTCTGGTTGAGGGTGGTCATGGCCGTGGCGGTGGCGGCAATGCTGGTGACGTCCATCGGACTCTCCCGATTCATCGGCCCCGGAGGGCGGCAAGCAAACAACAGACAACAACGTACGCCAACAACTTTATCATAGTCGATCCCGCCCGTGCCGGCCGGGGGCACGAGCCCCGCCGGCACGCACATGCCTACAAGGACACGCCATGATCGATGCCCTGCGCTACGGCCAAGATGCCGACGCCGTTTCCCTGGAAATCACCCGCCGCCTGATCGCCCTCGGGGCCGACTGGGGCAACCCCGCCCAGATGCGTGCCCTGGCCGAAGAGATGCTCGACGAGACCGCCCTGCACCGCATCCGCGAGCAGGCCGCCGGCGGCGACCATCTGGCCCAGGCCAAGCTCGACCTGTTCGGCCTGTCCGGGATCATGCTGATGACCATGGAGCACAGCGCCGACCAGGGCATCCTGGCCCACGGCAACGACGCCTGGAAGGCGTTCGCCCGGGCCCTCTGGCAGGCCAAGGACGGGGCCTGAGACGAAATTCGGAGCCTGGCCGGCCCGTACGCGGCGGCCCGAATCCGGACAATATCCGGGCGAAGACGCCGCCGAATGCCCCCCGCCGCCCGGGCGGGGAGGGTCGAAGGCTTACAGCGCCGCCAGCCGGTCGTGGCGGGCGAAGCCGACCAGGGGTTCGGCCAGGCCCTTGCCGCAGGCCAGCACCTTGAACAGTTCCCCCATTTCCGCCGGCGAGGTCAGCTTGTGCACCGCGCCGGTGGCGCGCAGCCGGGCGTTCTCGTCGGGCAGGGCGGCCAGGGCGTCGAGCAGCCCGCAGTTGTAGAGGAAGGCCGCCTGGCCGGTGTAGCCGAGCACGTCCAGGCCGCCGGTAAAGGCCGCTTCGGCCATGGCGGTGAAATCCACGTGGGCGGTGATGTCCTGCAAGCCGGGCAGAAAGAACGGGTCCGGGTGGGCGTGGTGCCGGTAGTGGCACATCAGGGTGCCGGCGCGGCGGTCCGGGTGGTAGTACTCCCGGCCGGGAAAACCGTAGTCGAACAGCAGCACCAGGCCGGCCTCCAGGCGCCGGCCCCATTCGCCCATCCAGGCTTCCGCCGCCAGGTTGATTTCCGACAGGTAGCCCGGCGCGATGCCGTAGTCCCCGGCCAGCCGGGCCGCGCCGGCGGCCAGCGCCCCGGCGGCGGGCCGGTCTGCGAAGGCGAAGCGGCCGTCCTCCGCCAGGGCCACGCCCCGTTCCTGAGGCCCGGTATCGCTCCAGCGCACCAGTTGCACCGGCATGGCGTCGAGCACCTCGTTGCCCAGCACCACGCCGCGCCAGCGTTCCGGCAGCCGGTCGAGCCAGTGCACCCGGGGCAGCAGGTGGGGGGCGGCGGCGGCGATGGTGTCGCGCTGGCGGGCGGCCAGCTCGCCGGAGACTTCCAGGATGGCGTAGGTGTCCGGCAGTGCACCCCGGGCTTCCAGGGCGAGCAGCAGGTCGGCGGCCAGCCGGCCGCTGCCGCCGCCGGCTTCCAGCACCTGGGGCGCACTGCCGGCCATGCCCTGGGCCACCTGGACGGCGACAGCCTGGGCGAACAGGGGCGTCAGTTCCGGCGCGGTGACGAAATCCCCGGCCGCGCCGAACTTGTGGGCGCCGCCGGCGTAGTAGCCGAGCCGGGGGGCGTAGAGCGCCAGTTCCATGAAGCGGGCGAAGGACAGCCAGCCTCCGGCCTCGCGGATCGCCGCGCGGAGCTGGTTGCTCAGGGCGTCGCTGGCGGCTTGGGCGTCGGGGGAGGGCAGGGGCAGGGCCATGGCAGGGATCGCTGGGGAAGTGGGACCGCGGAGGAGGGACGGAGAGGCGAAGGGAAGAGAAGTGTGAAATATTTCCTGGTGTGTGAAATTTTTCACGCCTTCCGGCGCTCGGGAAAAGGCCGGAATCATCGGGCAATCCGTTAAAATTCGCAAACTTAGCGCAACACACGGGACAAGGCCGAGGAAGCGATGCACGAATTGGCAGGCAAGGTGGTTCTGGTGACCGGGGCGGCCCGGCGGGTGGGGGAGGCGATCGCCCGCCGCCTGCACGGCGCCGGGGCGACGGTGGCGTTGCACTATCGCCACGCCGTCGCCGAGGCCCAGGCCCTTGCCGCCGAGTTCGAGGCCCTGCGCCCGGGATCGGCGGCCTGCCTGCAAGCCGACCTGCTCGACACCGCCAGCCTGCCCGGCCTGGTGGACGGGGTGCTGGAGCGTTTCGGCCGCCTCGACGGGCTGGTGAACAACGCCTCCAGCTTCTTTCCCACGCCGCTGGGGGAGATCACCGAGGCGGCCTGGGACGACCTGGTGGGCAGCAACTTCAAGGCGCCCCTGTTCCTCACCCAGGCGGCGGCGCCGGCCCTGGCGGCCAGCCGCGGCGCGGTGGTGAACATCACCGACATCCACGCCGAGCGGCCTCTGGCAGGCTACGCCCTGTATTGCGCCGCCAAGGGCGCCCTGCTCACCCTGACCCGGGCGCTGGCCGTCGAGCTGGGGCCGGCGGTGCGGGTCAACGCGGTGGCGCCGGGGCCGATCCTGTGGCCTGAAGGCGATGATTTTCCGGCGGCGGCCCGTCAGGCCATCGTCGATCACACCCTCCTGAAGCGCGAGGGCAGCCCGGACGACATCGCCCGGGCGGTGTGCTTCTTGTTGGCCGAGGCGACCTACGTCACCGGCCAGGTCATCAACGTGGACGGTGGGCGCAGCGCCCACCTCTGAAATCGGGTGCCGCTGGCGCCCGTGAAAGAAGCAGCATCGTGGAATTTTCGAACAATTTCCTGCGCCTCAAGAAGAAGCTCGAGAGCCAGGTGGGCCGGGCCATCGGCGACTACGCCATGATCGAGGACGGCGACACCGTGATGGTGTGCCTGTCCGGCGGCAAGGACTCCTACACCCTGTTGTCGGTGCTGCTGGCCCTGCGCGAGCGGGCGCCGATCAAGTTCCGCATCATCGCCATGAACCTGGACCAGAAGCAGCCCGGCTTTCCCGCCGACGTGCTGCCCACCTACCTGGCCCAGCTGGGGGTCGAACACCGCATCGTCGAGGCCGACACCTACTCGGTGGTCAAGGAGAAGATTCCCGAGGGCAAGACCACCTGCTCCCTGTGCTCGCGCCTGCGCCGCGGCATCATCTACCGTACCGCCAAGGAGCTGGGCGCCAACAAGATCGCCCTGGGCCACCACCGGGACGACATCGTGCACACCCTGTTCCTCAACCTGTTCTTCGGCGGCAAGCTCAAGGCCATGCCGCCCAAGCTGGTGACCGACGACGGCGCCCACGTGGTGATCCGCCCCCTCGCCTACTGCGACGAGGCCGACATCGCCCGTTTCGCCCGGGGCATGGGCTATCCGATCATCCCCTGCAACCTGTGTGGCTCCCAGGAGAACCTGCAGCGGCAGAAGATCCGCGAAATGATGGCCGAGTGGGACCGCAAGTACCCGGGCCGCACCGAATCGGTGATGACCGCGCTGCAGAACGTGGTGCCGTCCCATCTGGCCGACAACGCCCTGTTCGACTTCAAGGGCCTGCGCCTGGGTATGGACCCGGCCGATGCCGACGGCGGCGACCTGGCCTTCGACGCCCCCGAGCTGCCGCCGGTGATGCCGGCCATGGACGCCGCGGCCTGGGCCCGGGCCGGCGGCGCGGAGGATGGCAGCGATACGCCGCTGGGCAATTTTCCGCTCCCGGTCGTAGCACGATGACATGGGGCGGCAACGTGGCAGCCGGACAATAAACGGTTTGCTACACTGGCCGCCAGACCGGTTCCGGGAGGAACCGGCGCCTGGCAGCCTCGCACACTAACTAAGAATCGACTGGGATCGACACTGTATGGGGGTGGCACGCATGTGGGCAAACCGGGGGGAACGCCATGATTAATCCAGTGGCGCTGGTACTGCATATCGACGTGGTGGGGTCGGCCCGCCTGGCCGGTAAGATCGGCCGGCTGGAGGCCCAGCACGCCGTGGACCGCTGCCTGAAGCGGGTAGAGCGTTCGGTACTGGGGGCCGGCGGCGTCGTCGGCCAGTGCGTCGGCGGCCAGATGGTGGCCGGCTTCCCGTCCGCCGAGAGCGCCTGGCATGGCACCCTGGAGATGCTGGTGCGGGTGGACGACCTGCCCCCGGTATCGGGCATCAAGCTCGATTTGCAGCTAGGGCTGTGCGCCGGCGCCCTGGACGATGCCGCGGTGGCGCAGCGCGCCGCCCGCCTGGCCGACCTCTGCGTGCCCGGCCGGGTGGCCCTGGACGCTGGCACCCGGGAGATGCTGGCCCCCGACGAACAGGAGCACCTGGTGGAAGCGGACGGGGTGCCCGACGGCCTGGCGCCGGTCTATGTCTTCGATCCGGAAACCACCGATCCCTCCACCGCCATGCCCCTGACCGCCACCACCTTGGCCAACCTCAACGGTTCGGCCGGTGCCGCCCTGGGGCTCCGCATCGGCGAGCCGGTCCCGCCCGCCGGCAGCGGCCGTTTCTGCGTGCGCTACCGGGGCAAGGCCTATTTGCTCGACGAGGGCTCCGTAGCTCTGTCGATCGGCCGCGGCAACGGCAACGACGTGATTGTCACCGACGGCAAAGTGTCGCGCAGCCACGCCCGCATCGAGCGCCGCCCCGGCGGCTTCGTGCTGGTGGACCAGAGCACCAACGGCACCTACCTGGTCTGCACCGGGGGGCCGGAAATGTTCCTGCGCCGCGAGGAGATCATCCTGAACGGCGCTGGCCAGCTGGCCTTTGGCCATTCCACCACCGCCCCCGGGGTGGAAGTGGTGACCTTCGAGCACCTCTGATCCCTCGCTGGCCCCGGGCGTTTTCCGGGCGTGCAAGGCAAAAGGCCGATCCCGCGGGATCGGCCTTTTGTTTGTGTGCTTGATGAGGCGGGCCGGCATGCAGCCCAGCCCGGTGCCGTCGCCTCAGCCTTTCAGGCAGGAGCTCATGAACTTCTTGCGCTCGTCGCCCTTGAGGGCCTTGTCGCCGGCTTCCTTGTTGCAGGACTTCATCTTTTCCTGCTGCGGGGTCACCTTGCTGTCCTCGGCGGCGGTCTCGCCCTTGAGGCAGGAGCTCATGAACTTCTTGCGCTCGTCGCCTTTCAGGGCCTTGTCGCCGGCCTCCTTGTTACAGGACTTCATCCGTTCCTGCTGGGGAGTGGGCTTCTTCTCGTCGGCGGCCAGGGCGGAGCCGGCGGCGAGGGTGGCAAAGGTCAGGGCGACAGCGGCGGCTAGGGTCTTCATGGCACTTCCTCCAGAGGGGATGATGACGGCGAACTAGCTTACAGGTCTTCGTCCAACAATTCACGCTGCTGGCGCTGGATGAATTCTTCCATGCTGTCGATGCCGCGCAGCTGCAGGATGGTGTTACGCACCGCCGCCTCAAGCAGCACCGCCAGGTTGCGCCCGGCAGCCACGGGAATGATCACCTTGCGTACCGGTACGCCCAGGATGTCCTGGGTCTGGGCATCCAGCGGCAGGCGCGGGCTTTCCACCCCGGCCACCGGCTTTTGCAGGTGCACGATCAGCTTGAGCTTCATCTTCCGCCGCGAGGCGGTCTCGCCGAAGATGGTGCGGATGTTGAGCAGCCCCAGGCCGCGCACTTCCAGGTAATCCTTGAGCATGCCCGGGCAGCGGCCCTCGATGGTGGTGGGGGCGATACGCGCCAGCTCCACCACGTCGTCGGCCACCAGGCCGTGGCCCCGGGAGATCAGTTCCAGGGCCAGTTCGCTCTTGCCGGCGCCGGAGTCGCCGGTGATCAGCACACCCATGCCGAGCACGTCCATGAACACGCCGTGCACCGCCACCGTGTCGGCCAGGCGGCGCGACAGGTAGATGCGCAGCAGGTCGATCACCGCTGAGCAGGGCTTGGGAGTGGCGAACAGGGGGGTGCCGGTGGCCTCGCAGGCTTCCTGGATGGTGGGCAGGACTTCCAGGCCGTCGGCGATGATGATCGCCGGCGGGTGGGCGGCGATCAGGTCGTCCACCTGCTGCTTGAGGCGCTGGGGAGCGACCCGCAGGGACCATTCCCGCTCGGCCACGCCGAACACCTGGAGGCGCTCGGGGTGGATCAGGTTGAGGTGGCCGACCACGTCGGCCCCGTAGTTGCCCCGCTCCTTGAGTTCTAGATGACGTTTGGCGCCGTTGGCGGCGACCCAGGTCAGGTCGAGCTTGTCGCGGTGGTCCTCAAACAGCTGCGCGATGCTGATCTGGCGCATGGGGTGCCCCGTGGATGAAGAGGTCGCGCAGGATGGTGGCGTCGCCGCCGCTGGCGAGCTGTTCGCGGAAGCCGCGATCGGAGAAGCGCTGGGCCAATTCGGACAGGATTTGCAGGTGCTGCTCGGTGGCCTGTTCCGGCACCAGGAGCACGAACACCAGGCTCACCGGCTTGCCGTCGGGAGCGTCGAAAGGCACCGGCGCGGCCAGGCGCAGGAAGGCGCCGACGGCTTCCTTGAGACCCTTGATGCGGCCGTGGGGAATGGCGACGCCCTGGCCCAGCCCGGTGGAACCGAGCTTTTCCCGGGCGAACAGGCTGTCGAAGACCGTGGCGCGGGCAATGCCGTTGCGGTTTTCGAAGAGAATGCCGGCCTGTTCGAAGACCCGCTTCTTGCTGGTCGCTTCCAGGTCTAGGACGACGTTTTCGAGAGGAAGGAGTTTGGCGATGAGCTCCATCGGACGATCCACGGAGACGTTGAACGGGCCAGCCTTGAATGCACGGTGCCACCGGTGTGGCGATGGGATTCGGAGCGGGCCGGGAGGAAATCGGGCCGGGGTCTCGGAGACTAAGGGCGAAACGTGGCCGGGAGGATACAGGATTTCCGGTCGTTGCGCTGACGGGGGCTGCGCCCCGGGGCAGCGAGGGTCGAGGGGCCCGTGAGGGGAACAGTCGGCGGGCCCCCGCGGGGCCCGGCCGATCCGTTGGTTAGATCACTCGGCGACGGGGATGTTCTTCTCGTCCCGGTGGTGATCCTGGATTTTTTGCTTGTGCTTGATGACTTGGCGGTCCAGCTTGTCGATCAGGCTGTCGATGGCGGCGTACAGGTCGGAATCCTCGCTCTCGACGAAGATGTCCTTGCCGCGCACGTGGACGGTCACTTCGGCCTTTTGCTTCAGCTTCTCGACCGAGAGGATCACGCTTACGTCGATCACGTTGTCGAAGTGACGGATGACGCGGTCCAGTTTGCCGGTCACGTATTCACGGATCGCCGGAGTGACTTCCAGGTGATGCCCACTGATCTGCAGATTCATGGTTCTACTCCTTTAGAGGGACTTGCGGAGATTGGCAGCTGGAATGCCCATCCCCTCCCGGTATTTTGCTATCGTCCGGCGGGCGACGACAATGCCCTGCTGGCCGAGGATGTCAGCAATCTGGTTGTCCGAGAGAGGCTTCTTGGCGTTTTCCGAGCCCACCAGCTGCTTGATGAGGGCGCGGATGGCGGTGGCCGAACAGGCTCCGCCGGTATCGGTGGCCACATGGCTGCCGAAAAAATACTTCAGTTCGAAGATACCCCGGGGCGAGGCCATGTACTTCTGGGTGGTCACCCGGGACACGGTGGATTCGTGCAGGTCGAGGATGTCGGCGATCTCGCGCAGCACCAAGGGGCGCATCGCCACCTCGCCGTGGTCGAAGAAGGCGCGCTGCCGGTCCACGATGGCCTGGGAGACGCGCAGGATGGTGTCAAAGCGCTGCTGCACGTTCTTGATCAGCCAGCGGGCCTCCTGCAACTGGCCGGACATGCCGCCGCTCTCGCCGCGGGTGCGGTGCTTTTGCAGCAGGTCGGCGTAGAGCCGGTTGACCCGCAGGCGCGGGAAGGCGTCTGGGTTGATGCTCGCTACCCACTGATTGCGCACCTTGCGCACGATCACGTCGGGGATGATGTAGCGGGTTTCCAGGGGCGCGTAGCGGGCTCCCGGGCGCGGGTCCAGGCCCATGATCATGGCCTGCACCGCCTTCAGCGTCTCGTCGTCGCAGCCGAGCTGGCGCTTGAGCCGGGTGAAGTCCCGGTTGGCGAGCAGGTCCAGGTGCTTTTCCGCCAGGGTCAGCGCCAGGTTGCGCACCGGGCCGGCGGGGCGGGCGCGCAGTTGCAGGGCCAGGCATTCCTGGGGACTGCGCGCGCCCACGCCGGTGGGGTCCAGGTTCTGCACGTGCTTGAGGGCGATCTCCAGTTCTTCCGGCTCGACCTCCAGCTCGTGGGGCAGGGCTTCGCCCAGTTCGTCCAGGGACTGGTCCAGGTAGCCGTCGTCGTCCAGGGCCTCGACGATGAAGCTGGCCAGGCTGCGGTCCCGGTCCGACAGGGAGGTCAGGCCCAACTGCCAGTTTAGGTGGTCCTTCAGACTGGTGACGGCGGCCTGGATGTCCTGGCCGTCGCCCTCGTCGTCCCCGTCGTTGTCGCGGCTGCCGCTGGGAAAGCTGCCCTCGGCGAACCAGCCGTCGTCTACGCCGGCGTCGCCACCCTCGGCGGTGTAGTCGCTGCCTTCACCGGATTCACTGGACTCGCCGTTCTCCCCGGATTCGCCCCGTTCCGCCTGGGCGCTGCCGTCGGCCGCCTGCTCGCCGCTGCTCAAGGCGTCGGCAAAGCCCGGCTCGGCGGGGCGGGCGGCGGGTTCGAAATCGTCCTCCCGCTCCAGCAGGGGGTTTTCCAGCAGGTATTGCTCGATTTCCTGGTTGAGCTCGAGGGTCGACAGCTGCAGTAGCTTGATCGACTGCTGCAACTGGGGCGTGAGCGCCAGGTGCTGCGAGAGCTTGAGCTGGAGGCTGGGTTTCATCGGCAGCGGCAACCGGCTGCTGCCTCATGGGGCGGCGCGGCGGCGGGGCGGTGGAGCATGGGCATGGAGCGGGTCGCGGTCACAGGCGGAAATGCTCGCCCAGGTAGACCTTACGCACGTCGTCGTTGTGCACGATCTCGTCCGGGCGGCCGGCGGCCAGCACGCGGCCCTCGTTGATGATGTAGGCCCGGTCGCAGATACCCAGGGTTTCGCGCACGTTGTGGTCGGTGATCAGCACGCCGATGCCGCGGGCCTTGAGGAAGCGGATGATCTTCTGGATTTCCAGCACGGCGATCGGGTCCACCCCGGCGAAGGGCTCGTCGAGCAGCACGAAGCGTGGATTGGTGGCCAGGGCCCGGGCGATCTCGACCCGGCGCCGCTCGCCGCCGGACAGGGCCACCGCCAGGGTGCCGCGCAGGTGGCCGATGTGCAGCTCGTCGAGCAGGGATTCGAGGCGGTTCTTCACCTCGTCCTCGGGCAGGTTCTGCAGTTCGAGCACGGCCTGGATGTTCTCGGCCACGTTCAGCTTGCGGAACACCGACGCTTCTTGGGGCAGGTACGAAAGGCCTTGATGGGCACGCTGGTGGATCGGCTGGTGGGTCAGCCGGGCCTCGTCCAGGTAGACCTCGCCGCCGTCGGCGGCCACCAGGCCCACCACCATGTAGAAACAGGTGGTCTTGCCCGCGCCGTTGGGGCCGAGCAGGCCGACCACCTCGCCGCTGGCCACGTCGAACGACACGTCGTGGACCACGGTACGCTTCTTGTAGCGCTTTTGCAGGTTGTGGGCAGATAAGCGGCTCTGGCTGGCCGGCGCCGGCTGGGCCGGGGCGGTGGAGGTGAGGGTGGCGGCGTTCATGCGGTCATTCGTCATCGAGGCCGCGCACGACGCGGCGGATGATCTCCATGGAAAAACCTCGCTGGGCGAGGAAACGCATCTGTTTGGCCCGTTCCGCCGCATCCGCGGCGGGGGTGCCGAATTTCTTCTGCCAGACCGACTTGGCCCGGGACGACTCGTCGTCGGCCTGGGCCAGGGCGGTGGCGATGGTGGCGTCGTCGACTCCGGCCGTCGCCAGCTCCTGGCGCAGCCGCTGGTTGCCGTAGCGGCCGGCGCGCACCGTCACGCGCATCTCGGCGTAGCGGCCGTCCGAGAGCAGCTTGCGGGCGGCCAGCTCGTCGAGCAGCCGGTCCAGTTCCTCGCGGCTTTCCGCGTGGGGCGCCAGCTTGCGCGCCAGTTCGGACCGGGAATGCTCGCGGCGGGCGAGCAGGGCGACGGCCCGTTCCCGCAGGGAGCGTTCGGTCGGTGCCATGCGCTCCCGGGGCCGGCCTTAGGCCTCGGCCGGGGCCGCCACGCCGGTGGGCAAGGCGACGCCGACGGCGGCGCGGATTTTGGCCTCGATCTCGGCCGCGGTTTCCGGACGCTGGCGCAGGTACTCGCGCACGTTGTCCTTGCCCTGGCCGATCTTCTCGCCGTTGTAGGCATACCAGGCGCCGGACTTCTCGACGATCTTGTGGGCCACGCCCATGTCGATGATCTCGCCTTCCCGGGAGATGCCTTCGCCGTAGAGGATGTCGAAGATGGCCTCGCGGAACGGGGGTGACACCTTGTTCTTCACCACCTTGACCTTGGTTTCGTTGCCGATCACCTCGTCGCCCTTCTTGATGCCGCCGATGCGGCGGATGTCGAGGCGCACCGAGGCGTAGAACTTGAGCGCGTTGCCGCCGGTGGTGGTTTCCGGGCTGCCGAACATCACGCCGATCTTCATGCGAATCTGGTTGATGAAGATCACCAGGGTGTTGGTCTTCTTGATGTTGGCGGTGAGCTTGCGCAGGGCCTGGCTCATCAGGCGGGCGTGCAGGCCGGGCAGGGAGTCGCCCATCTCGCCTTCGATTTCGGCCTTGGGCACCAGGGCGGCCACCGAGTCGATCACCACCACGTCCACGCTGCCAGAGCGCACCAGCATGTCCGCGATTTCCAGGGCCTGTTCGCCGGTGTCGGGCTGGGAGATGAGCAGCTCGTCCAGGTTCACGCCGAGCTTCTGGGCGTAGCCCGGGTCCAGGGCGTGTTCGGCGTCGATGAAGGCGGCGGTGCCGCCGAGCTTTTGCATCTGGGCGACCACCTGCAGGGTCAGGGTGGTCTTGCCGGAGGATTCGGGACCGTAGATCTCCACCACGCGGCCGCGGGGCAGGCCGCCCACGCCCAGGGCGATGTCCAGGCCCAGGGAGCCGGTGGACACCACCTGCAGGTCGTTTTCGACGTTGCCTTCGCCCATCTTCATGATGGAGCCCTTGCCGAACTGCTTTTCGATCTGGGCCAGTGCGGCGGCCAGGGCTTTGGCTTTGTTTTCGTCCATATTGGGAATCCTTTGCAAGAATGGCCCGATTATTGCACAAACCGGCCCGAGCCTCGCAGCCGCCGCCTGCGTCTCGGTCCGGTGCGGGGGTGGGCTAAAATGGCGCCTCGTGCATCCATCGGCGCCCCGCTCCTGGCGGGGCGCGCTGTTTTCCCCATGGCAGAACTCAATCCCCCCCAGCGCGAAGCGATCCGCTACCTGGATGGCCCCTTGCTGGTGCTGGCCGGCGCCGGCTCGGGCAAGACCCGTGTGATCACCCAGAAAATCGCCTACCTGATCGAGGAGTGCGACTTCCATCCCGGCTCCATCGCCGCCATCACCTTCACCAACAAGGCCGCGCGGGAGATGGAAGAGCGGGTGGGCAGCCTGCTCACACACCGCAGCGGCCCGTCGCCGCTGATTTCCACCTTCCACTCCCTAGGCATGCGCCTGCTGCGCCAGGAATCCCGGGCGCTCGGCTACAAGCCGGGATTTTCCATCCTGGATTCCACCGACTGTTTCGGCCTGGTCGGCGAGCTGACCAAGTCGGTGGACAAGAAGGTGGTGCGGGCGGTGCAGAGCCAGATTTCCAGCTGGAAGAACGCCCTGATCAGTCCGGACGGGGCTGCCAGCGTCGCCCAGGGCGAGACCGAGGCCCTGGCCGCCCGGGTCTACCGGGACTACGAGGCCACCCTTAAGGCCTACCAGGCCATGGACTTCGACGACCTGATCGGCCTGCCGGTACGCCTGTTCGAAGAACATCCGGACGTCTGCGAGCGCTGGCAGAACAAGCTGCGCTACCTGCTGGTGGACGAGTACCAGGACACCAACGCTTGCCAGTACCGGCTGTTGAAGCTGCTTACCGGCCCCCGGGCGATGTTCACCGCCGTGGGCGACGACGACCAGGCCATCTACGGCTGGCGCGGCGCCGACATCGAGAACCTGCGCGGCCTGCCGCGGGATTTCCCCCGGCTGAAGGTGATCAAGCTGGAGCAGAACTACCGCTCCACGGTGCGCATCCTCAAAGCCGCCAACACCCTTATCGCCAACAACGAGAAGCTGTTCGACAAGACTCTGTGGTCCGACCTGGGGCTGGGCGACCCGATTACCGTCACCGTGTGCAAAGACAACGAGCACGAGGGCGAATCGGTGGTGATGCGCCTGCAGGCGCACAAGTTCGAGAACCGCACCCGCTTTGCCGACTACGCCATTCTCTACCGCAGCAACCACCAGGCCCGCACCATCGAGCAGTACCTGCGGGACGCCCGCATCCCCTACCTGATCTCCGGCGGCCAGTCCTTCTTCGACAAGGCCGAGATCAAGGACATCACCAGCTACCTGCGCCTCTTGGCCAACAGCGACGACGACCCGGCCTTCATCCGCGCCGTCACCACGCCCAAGCGCGGCGTCGGCACCTCGACCCTGGAAGTGCTTGGGCGCTACGCCGGCGAGCGGCACATCTCGCTGTTCGCCGCCTTGTTCGAGGAAGGCTTCGCCCAGCGCGTCGGCGCCCGCCAACTCGAACCCCTGCTCGAATTCGGCGAGTTCATCAACCGCCTCGAATGGCGCGCCAAGAAGGAGCCGGCCGGCCCGGTGCTGGCCGACATGCTCGACGCCATCGGCTACGAGCGCTGGCTGTTCGACCACGAAGAGGTCCGCGCCGCCGAATCGAAATGGGCCAACGTTCAGGAGTTTTCCGCCTGGCTGACCAAGAAGGGCGACGAGGATGGCAAGACGCTGGTGGAGCTGACCCAGACCATCGCCCTGATCAACATGCTGGAAAAGAAGAATGCCGACGGCGGCGAGATCGACGCGGTGCAGCTATCCACCCTGCACGCCTCCAAGGGGCTGGAGTACAAGCATGTCTTTTTGGTGGGGGTGGAGGAGGGCATCCTGCCCCACCGCGAATCCACCGCCCCGGACAAGCTGGAAGAAGAACGCCGCCTGATGTACGTGGGCATCACCCGGGCCCAGCGCAGCCTGCATGTTTCCTACTGCGAGAAACGCAAGCAGGCCAAGGAATGGATTCCCTGCGAGCCGTCGCGCTTCATCGAGGAAATGGGCAAGGACGACCTGCGCATCTCCGGCGGCAAGCAGTCGGCGCCGCCGGAAAAGCAGGAAGTGAAAAAACGCTTCGGCAACCTCAAGGCCATGCTCGCCGGTGGCGGCACGGACCCAGGGAGCGGCGGTTAAGGCGGCGCCAGACCGCCGATTACAACTTGAAACGCCTTGTCACGCGCCTGATGACATCGGAACGGTCAGCGGCCGCGTTAATGCACTCAAGGCCCGGCGCGGTGCACACACCAAGCACCGCCAGGACCGGAACTCAAGCAGTGCATTTTTCGTAGTGACCCGTTCAAGGAGTTTCATCATGCTGAAGATCGTTGCCGCCACCGTTGCCTCCCTGTTCGCCGCCGCCGCTTTTGCCCAGGCCCCGGCCGCCGCTCCCGCCACCCCGGCTGCTCCCGTCAAGGCCGAAGCTGCCGCCAAGCCGGAAGTGAAGAAGGAAGAAGGCACCAAGGTCGAGAAGAAGGCCGAAACCAAGCACCATGCCAAGAAGGCCCACAAGGCCGAAGGCAAGGAAGCCAAGCCCGCCGGTGAAGCCGCTGGCGCTGCTGCCCCGGCTGCCGCTCCCGCTGCCAAGTAATCCGGCCGCACCGAACCGCACCACCCACTGACACGACATCCACCGGGGAGCAGCCCGCTCCCCGGCCCACGCGGCGGTACGCCCAGAGGGCCCGCCCGTCACCCGAGGAGAAACATCATGCTGAAGATCGTTGCCGCTACCGTCGCTTCCCTGTTCGCCGCCGCCGCCTTCGCCCAGGCCCCGGCTGCCGCTCCCGCCACCCCGGCCGCTCCGGTGAAGGCCGAAGCCGCCGCCAAGCCGGAAATGAAGAAGGAAGAAGGCGCCAAGGTCGAGAAGAAGACCGAAGCCAAGCACCACCACGCCAAGAAGGCCCACAAGGCCGAGGGCAAGGAAACCAAGCCCGCCACCGAAGCTGCACCCGCTCCGGCCGCCGCTCCCGCCGCCAAGTAATCCGGCGAGCGCTGCCGCAAAGCAAAACGGGATGCCTAGGCATCCCGTTTTGCTTGTGCTGCGGTAAGTCGCAGTGCGCTTACTTGGCCAGGTCGGTGATGTACTTCACCACGGACTTGATCTCGTCGTCGCTCAGGTCGGCGCCGCCCTTGGCCGGCATGGCGTTCTTGCCGTGGGTCACGCTGTTGATCAGGGCGGGCATGCCCTGGGCGATGCGCGGCGCCCAGGCGGCCTTGTCGCCGGCCTTCGGCGCGCCAGCGGCGCCGGTGGCGTGACAGGCGGCGCAGACGGTTTCGAAAATGGTCTTGCCGTCGCGGGGGCCGGTGGCGACGGGAGCGGCCTTGGCCAGCTCGAGCTGCGCCACGGGGGCGATGCGGGAATCCACGTCGTCGCTGTTGGCGGCCTTGCCGATGGGCTTGCCGACATAGGCAAAGGGAACCACCACGGCCATCAGGGCCACGGCGGCGACCAGGGTGATCACCATGATCTTGGACGAAGAACCTTTCTGCTCGGCCATGCTGAATCCTTTTTACACGCGCGGGATTGGAAAAGCGCAGATTATAACCGTAGGAACCCCTTGTTTTGGCGCGGTTTGTACGGAAAATTTGGACAGGTGCGGCGAATTTCGGTATTCTCACGCCTCCCAAGCGCCCGTAGCTCAGCTGGATAGAGTACTGCCCTCCGAAGGCAGGGGTCGTGCGTTCGAATCGCGCCGGGCGCGCCAAAGATTCAAGAAAGGGCTGATTCCGCAAGGAATCGGCCCTTTTTGCTTTGCGGGAACGCTGGAATTGCTACACGTCACTGCTACACGTGAAGGGCGCGCCAGCGATGCCGGGGCATACCAACTTGGTCCGCAGAGGGGCTACGTATTACTTCAGGGCGCGGGTTTCTGAAGACCTCCAGCAGCACTACCAGCGACGGGAGTTCTTCCTCTCGCTGAAGACTAGGGACCGGCTTCAAGCCGAGGAAGCCCTGATACGTCTCAAGGCTCGGCTACTCGATGACTTCACCGCTCTACGGGGGGTCGCTCAAGCCGCCCCCGACCTTTCCCCACTCATCGCGCGCCCCAGTCTTTCTGTCCCAGCCTCCGCAAAGGTCTCGCTGTGGTCGTTGGTCGAGTATTGGACCAACCAAACGGAACGCCGCCCCCGCACGCTGATGGAGGTCAATACCGCGTTCAAGCGGCTCATCGAGTGCAATGGCGAACTCTCGCCTGCTGAGGTTGAGAAGCGGCATATCGTCACCTTCAAGGATTGGATGCTGGCGCAAGGGCGCTCGGCGGCGACGGTTAAGAAGTCCATCGGGCTGTTGTCGGCGGTCTTCGAACTGGCGGTGGCAAACGACAAGATGCCTGCCAACCCGACCAAGGGAATCCGTCGACGTCCCCCCGTTTTCAGTAGCAGTGGGCTTTAGAATCCGAGGTTAATTTAC
>NZ_JAJTBG010000022.1 GCF_021287045.1 Oryzomicrobium sp.
GTAAATTAACCTCGGATTCTAAAGCCCACTGCTACTGAAAACGGGGGGACGTCGCACCCAACCTTTAAAGGATTTTGAAAATGGCCGGCAAAAACCAACACGTAGTGAAACGCGACGACGGCTGGGCCGTGCGTGGCGCAGGCAATCAGCGAGACACCTCGCATCACCGCACCCAGTCCGAGGCCAAACGTGCCGCCCGCGACATCGCCATCAACCAGCGCAGCGAAGTGCTGATCCATGGCGAGAACGGTCGTATCCGGGAGCGCAACAGGATCCGCACCCGCCCAAGGGGTGACGATCATCACCATGCAGGCATCGGGTTCGACTATTCGCGGCGGGTAATCCATGCGTCGAACTCGGTGCAGCACCACGGTAGCAAACGCTTGTCGCGAAAGGGTTTCTGCGTGCGCTCGGCTGGCGCAGTTCTCGGATATTTTTTGAGAACCAAGAGCGGACAAGGGTCAAACTCGGCGGGTAAGTAGGCGCCTTGTAGTTGGCCTGCCGGGGCTTGACACGCAGAATCGATGAAAACCGCGCACAGACTGGGGAAAGCCCAGATGTGAAAAAGCCCAACCGAGAAGGGTTGGGCTTTGAATTTTGGTGGAGCGGATGAGGATCGAACTCACGACCTTCGCATTGCGAACGCGACGCTCTCCCAGCTGAGCTACCGCCCCAAAACGAGCGACGGATTATAGCGACTTCGCCCCGGTTGTCAAAGCGAAGCCCCTTTGCCACCAACCAACCGCTTCAGGTTTCGTCCTTGTCCGCACCGGCACCGCAGGCAGCGCGGCCGAGGCGGTCGTGGATGGCAGACCAAGCAGAGCCGGGCGGCGGTGTCTCGATCAGCAGTTGGGCGACCCCCAGGCCATCGAGGCGACGCAGGGCGGCGTAGAGGTCGTGGGCGTAGGCATCGGGAGTCGCAGGTGCGGAGACCCACGCAACGCCTTCTGGCAAACCCACAGGCGCAGTGCAAGACCACGCATAGACCGCCATCGGCTGACCGCCTGCGCGCAATACCTCGGCCTGCAACGCCGCCGAGGCGACCAGGGTCAGCCTGGTGCGGGGGGCATAGTGAGCCGCCAGCGCGCCAGAGACCCGGGGCACGTCGGCATTGCGCAGGTGTTCCGGCAGTGCCAAAGGCACGCCCATCACCGCTTCCAGCTGGTCGGGGCGGATGTGGCCGGGGCGCAGCAGGCGCGGCTGGCCCGAGGACAGGTCGACGATGGTGGACTCGATGCCCACCGGACATTCACCGCCGTCGAGAATCATCGCCACCCGGTCACCCAACTCTTCCTGAACGTGGCAGGCGGCGGTGGGGCTGATGCGGCCGAAGCGGTTGGCCGACGGGCCGGCCACGCCGCCGCTGCCGCCAGCCGCGGCAAAGGCCCGGAGCAGCGCCAAGGCCAGCGGATGCCCGGGGACGCGCAGGCCCACGGTGTCCTGCCCGCCGGTGACCGCATCGGGCACCCAAGACTGGCGTTTGAGGATGAGGGTCAGGGGGCCGGGCCAGAAGTATTCGGCCAGCTCCCAGGCCAGCGCCGGAATGTCCTGGGCCCAGTTTTCCATGGCCTGGGAACAGGGCAGATGCACGATGACCGGGTGATCCGCCGGCCGGCCCTTGGCGGCGAATATCTTGGCCACTGCCGCCGCATTAGCTGCGTCCGCGCCGAGGCCGTAGACGGTCTCGGTGGGAAAGGCCACCAACTCGCCAGCCTTGAGCAACGCCACCGCCCGCGCCAAATCGGCATCGGTGGCGGGCAATGTGGCTGACGACGGGGACTGGGCGGCGTCGGTCATGGCGGGTTCCGGGACTCAGTCCTGGATGCCGATGGCGGCGCGGGCCGCCTGGGCAAGGATCAGGGCGCGGGCCGGATCGGCGTCGATCACGGTGAAGTGCCCCATCTTGCGACCATGACGGGCGTGGTGCTTGCCGTAGAGGTGCAGCTTGAGGTTGGGCACGGCGTACAACTTGGCCCAGTCGGGTTCCCGGTAGCGCTCGTTGCCGTCGGCATCCTTCTCGAACCAGATGTCGCCGAGCAGGTTCACCATCACCGCCGCCGAGTGGGCGCGGGACTCGCCCAGGGGCAGGCCGCACAGGGCGCGCACCTGCTGTTCGAACTGGTCGGTGACGCAGGCGTCCAGGGTGTAGTGGCCGCTGTTGTGGGGGCGCGGCGCCATTTCGTTCACGTACAACTGGCCGCGGGAGACGAAGAACTCCACCCCCAGGGTGCCGATGTAGCCGAGCTTGTCGGCGATGCGCTCGGCCACTTCCTGGGCACTGTCGGCGGTGCAGGCCGAGGCCCGGGCCGGAGCAATGGAAATGTCGAGAATGCCCTTGCGGTGGATATTCTCGGCCGTCGGAAAGCAGCGGGTGGCACCGCGCTCGTCCCGGGCCAGCACCACCGAGACCTCGTAGTCCAGGTGCAGCTTCTGCTCCAGGACGCAGATCTCGCCCTTGAATGCCTGGAAGGCGGCAATGGCTTCTTCCCGGCTGTTCACCACTGCCTGGCCCTTGCCGTCGTAGCCGAAGCGGGCGACCTTGAGGATGCCGGGGAAGAGATTGGCGCCGACCTTGGCGGTATCGCGCAGGTCGTCCTCGCTGACGATGGCGGCGAAGGCGGCGTGGGGAATGCCGTTGTCGCGCAGGAAGGATTTCTCCGCCACCCGATTCTGGCAAATCGCCACGGCGCCGGCATGGGGGCGCACCGGGACGAACTTGGCCAGGTAGTCCAGGGTGTCCGCCGGCACGTTCTCGAACTCGGTGGTCACCGCGGCGCAGCCCTGGGCGAATTGATCCAGGGCTGCATAGTCGTCGTAGGCGGCCTGCAGGTGGCGGTCGGCAATTTTGCCTGCCGGGCTGTTGGCGTCCGGGTCAAGGACCCACACCTGGTAGCCCATTTCGTGGGCGGCGGCGACGAAGAAGCGGCCGAGCTGGCCGCCCCCCAGCATGCCCAGGGTGGCGGGCGGCAGGATCGGGGTGATTGCGTCGCTCACGATCACACTTCCGGCAGCTTCATGGCCAGAACCTTGCTGCTCTGGGCATGGCGGAAGGCCGCCAGCTTGGCGGCCAGCGCGGCGTCCTGGGTGGCCAGCTGGGCCACGGCGAACAGGGCGGCATTGGCGGCACCAGCCTCGCCGATGGCGAAGGTGGCGACCGGGATGCCCTTGGGCATCTGCACGATGGAGTAGAGCGAATCCTGGCCGGACAGATGCTTGGACGGCACCGGCACGCCCAGCACCGGGACGATGGTCTTGGACGCCAGCATGCCCGGCAGGTGGGCGGCGCCGCCGGCCCCGGCGATGATGGCCTTCAGCCCCCGCTCGCCGGCGGTGGCGGCGTAGTCGAACAGCAGGTCCGGGGTGCGGTGGGCGGAAACCACGCGGGCCTCGAAGGGCACGCCGAATTCCTTGAGCATGACGGCGGCGGCCTGCATCACCGGCCAGTCCGAATCCGAGCCCATGACGATGCCCACCAGGGGATGCTTGTCGGTCATTGTGTGTCCTTGTGTGCTAAGGGCAGGTTACTTGGCGGCGGCCCGTTCGGCCGACTCCAGGGTGTTGGCGAGCAGCATGGTGATGGTCATCGGACCGACGCCGCCGGGCACCGGGGTGATGGCGCCGGCCACCTCTTTGACCGAATCGAAATCCACGTCGCCGCACAGCTTGCCGCCCTGCTCCGCCGGCAAGCGGTTGATGCCCACGTCAATGACCACGGCCCCAGGCTTGACCATGTCGCCGGTGACGAAGCGGGGGCGACCCACCGCCGCCACCAGGATGTCGGCGCGGCGGGTGTGGAAGCCCAGGTCGGCGGTCTGGGAATGGCACACGGTGACGGTACAGCCGGCGTGCAGCAGCAGCATGGCCATGGGCTTGCCGACGATGTTGGAGCGGCCGATCACCACCGCCTCCTTGCCCTTCAGCGAGCCGCCGGCTTCTTCCAGCAGCTTCATCACGCCATAGGGCGTGCAGGGCAGGAAGCGCGGGTTGCCTTGCATCAGGGCACCCACATTCTCGGCGTGGAAGCCGTCCACGTCCTTTTCCGGGGAGATGGCTTCGAGCACCGCGTCCTCGTCGAACTGGGGCGGCAGGGGCAACTGCACCAGGATGCCGTGGATGGCCGGATCGGCGTTGAGTTCGGCGATCTTGGCCAGCACCTCGGCCGGCGCCACGTCGGCGGGGTAGTCGAGCTTGACCGAATGAAAACCGGCCTCGGCGCAGGCATTGACCTTGTTGCGCACGTAGACCTGGGAGGCGGGGTTCTCGCCCACCAGGATCACCGCCAGCCCAGGGCGGGTGCCCTGGGCGGCCAGGGCCTCGGCCCGGGCCTTGAAGTCGGCGCGCAGTTTCTTGGCCAGCGCGTTGCCGTCGAGGAGTTTTGCCGTCATGGTCGTATCCGGAAAAGCAAAAACGGACACGGGGGCCGTGTCCGATCATGGTGTGCAAGGTCTGTTCGGGCGAATTTTACCCCACTTTTCCCCTTGACTCCCGGCCAGCGGCAAACGGCGGAATCTCCCCGCATTGCAGGACTATCCCCTCTTCGGCCAGGGCCGCCGGCACCCAGTCGCCGCCCCCGGGGACCCAGCAGGTCAGCGCGGACACGGCCACCACGCCCTTGATCGTCTTCAGCGGCAACGGCCAAGCCAGGTCCAGGCGCAGGCAGCGGGCCTGCGGATAGCGGCGGCGGGCAAGGTGCCAGCCCGGGCCGGCGCAAATTAGCCCCAGGCGCCGGTCGCCGCTGCGCTGCAAGCGCCAGGCCCCCAGCCCTTCCACATGATTGGCCAGGGCCACCGCCCGGGCCACCGCCGCCTCGGGCTGGGGAACGGCCGGCGGCAGGCCGGCGAGCAGCGCCGCAACTCGCTCCGGCACCAGGCACGCGCCCCCCGTGCCGGCCAGGGCCAGGCACACAGGAGTAGTGAACTCCTCGGACAAGGCCAGCGCCTGGGGCAGCAGACGCACCGCCTCGGCGGCGTCGGCCGGCACGAACACCGGGAACGGCAGCCGCCCCAGCCGCTCCGACGGACCGCACACCACCAGCAGACGCCCGCCCAGGCCGCCTTCGGCGTGGGCGGCCAAGGTCGGCGCGAGCCGGTCGTAATCGGCCCCGTGCAGCACCAGCGCCCGGACCGCCTCGCGCTCATCAACGAAGGCGTGCAGACCGGCCGGACTCGGCGGGCAATCCAGCGCCACCTCGACGGTCAGCCCCAGGCGGCGGACGGCCTCGGCCAGATCCGGCCATTTTGGTGGCGCCGGCAAGGAGATCGTCGGGTCATCGGGGCAATCGTCGGGCATGGCGCAAAGCATTTGATAAACAAGGAAAAACCAGGAACGGCGCGGCTTTCCGGGAAAAAACCCGGCCAACCCGGAGAGTGGCGTAAAAACGCGGGCAAAGCCAGGCCTGGCGGTTATTGCAGCGCAATATTGCGTATCGCAAAAAATCATCTTACGATGCGAAATTGTGCGGCGCGGGACATGATCCCCGAATCACGTATTACGCTGTGTCGCGTACCTTTCCTGCGGAATCGCTCGCCGGGAAGCGCCCGAGACACTCCGACGACATTTTCGCCCCCGCACCGGATCGGCATCCGTTTTCTTCGGTCGAAGCAAACGCCGCCAACAGCGATGGCGCCGATCCGGTGCTGACATAAATCAGGAGACGAACCATGGCAGAGACGCCCGAGAACAATCCTTTGGCGGACGTGGACCCCCGGGAAACCCAGGAATGGCTGGACGCCCTCGGGGCAGTGGTGGAAAAGGAAGGGGCGGAACGGGCCCATTACCTGATCGAACGGTTGATCGACGGCGCCCGCGACGAGGGCGTGGATCTGCCCTATAGCGCCAACACCGGCTACTACAACACCATTCCGGTCAGCCAGCAGCCCCACTACCCGGGCAACCCGGATCTGGAAGAAAAGATCCGCACTTACATTCGCTGGAACGCCATGGCCATGGTGGTGCGCGCCAACAAGCACACCAACGTGGGCGGCCACATCGCCTCCTTCGCCTCCAGCGCCGTGCTCTACGACGTGGGCTTCAACTGGTTCTGGAACGCCCCCAGCGAAAACCACGGCGGCGACCTGATCTTCTTCCAGGGCCACTCGGTCCCCGGCGTCTATGCCCGGGCCTTCATGCTCGGCCGTCTGACCGAAGCGCAGATGGACAGCTTCCGCCAGGAAGTGGACGGCAAGGGCATTTCGTCCTATCCGCACCCCTGGCTGATGCCGGACTTCTGGCAATTCCCCACCGTCTCCATGGGCCTGGGGCCGATCCAGGCCATCTACCAGGCCCGTTTCATGAAGTACATGGAAAGCCGGGGCCTGGCCAAGACCGACAACCGCAAGGTGTGGGCCTTCCTCGGCGACGGCGAGATCGACGAGCCCGAATCCATGGGCGCCATCGGCATGGCCGGCCGGGAAAAGCTGAACAACCTGATCTTCGTGGTGAACTGCAACCTGCAGCGCCTCGACGGCCCGGTGCGCGGCAACGGCAAGATCATCCAAGAGCTGGAGTCCGACTTCCGCGGTGCCGGCTGGAACGTCATCAAGGTGGTCTGGGGCACCCACTGGGACACCCTGTTCGCCCGCGACAAGAAGGGCATCCTCAAGAAGCGCATGATGGAATGCGTCGACGGGGAATATCAAACCTTCAAGGCCAAGAACGGCGCCTACGTGCGCGAGCACTTCTTCAACACCCCGGAGTTGAAGGAGCTGGTGGCCGACTGGACCGACGACGACGTCTGGAATCTCAACCGCGGCGGCCTGGACATGTTCAAGGTATTCGCCGCCTTCAAGGCTGCCTCCGACTCCAAGAGCCAGCCCACCGTCATCCTGGCCAAGACCATCAAGGGCTTCGGCATGGGCGACGCCGGCGAGGCCATGAACATCTCGCACCAGGCCAAGAAGATGGGTACCGAGGCGCTCAAGCGCATGCGCGACCGCTTCAACCTGCCGGTGCCGGACGACAAGATCGAGGAAGTGCCCTACCTGACCTTCCCCGAAGGCTCCCCCGAACTGACCTACATGCGCGAACGGCGCCAGGCCCTGGGCGGCTACCTGCCGGTGCGCCGGCAGAAGGCCGATCCCCTGCCCGCTCCGCCGCTGTCCGCCTTCGAAGGCCTGCTCAAGGCGTCCGGCGAAGGCCGCGAGTTCTCCACTACCATGGCCTTCGTGCGTATCCTCAACACCCTGTTGAAGGACAAGACCCTGGGCCGCCGCGTGGTGCCGATCGTCCCCGACGAATCGCGCACCTTCGGCATGGAGGGCATGTTCCGCCAGTACGGCATCTGGAACCAGGAAGGCCAGAAGTACGTTCCCGAAGACCATGACCAGCTCATGTTCTACAAGGAGTCGAAGGACGGCCAGATCCTTCAGGAAGGCATCAACGAGCTGGGAGCCATGGCCGACTGGGTCGCCGCAGGCACCAGCTACAGCACCCACGGGGTGCAGATGATCCCCTTCTACATCTTCTACTCGATGTTCGGCCTGCAGCGCACCATGGACCTGTGCTGGGCGGCCGCCGACCAGCGCACCCGGGGCTTCCTGCTCGGGGGCACCTCGGGCCGCACCACCCTCAACGGCGAGGGCCTGCAACACGAGGACGGCCACAGCCACGTGCTCTCCGCGGTGATCCCCAACTGCGTCTCCTACGACCCGACCTTCTCCTACGAAGTGGCGGTGATCGTCCAGGACGGCCTGCGCCGCATGGTGCAGGAGCAGGAGGACGTCTATTACTACGTCACCGTGCTCAACGAGAACTACGAGCACCCGGAGATGCCCGAAGGCAGCCAGCAGGACATCCTCAAGGGCATGTACCAGCTGAAGAAGGGCCAGGCCTCCGACGCTCCCCGCGTCCAGTTGCTGGGCGCCGGCTCGATCCTGCGCGAAGTGATGGCCGCCGCCGAGCTGCTGCGCCAGGACTGGGGCGTGGAAGCCGACCTGTGGTCCTGCCCGTCCTTCACCGAACTGGCCCGGGACGGCCAGGCGGTGGAACGCTGGAACCTGCTCCACCCGCTGGAAAAGCCGCGTGTCACCCACGTCGAGAAATGCCTGGCCGACACCCGCGGCCCGGTCATCGCCTCCACCGACTATGTGCGGCTGGTGGCCGAGCAGATCCGCCCCTACGTGGATCGCCGCTACGTGGTGCTCGGCACCGACGGCTTCGGCCGTTCCGACACCCGGGAAAAGCTGCGCCACTTCTTCGAGGTGGACCGCCACTGGGTCGCCGTCGCCGCGCTGAAGGCCCTGGCCGACGAAGGCACCATCGAGCGCGACAAGGTCGCCGCCGCCATCCACAAGTACGGCCTCGACCCCGAGAAGCCGAATCCCATGTCCGTTTAAGGGGAGCCACGGAACATGAGTCAAATCATCGAAGTGAAGGTCCCGGATATCGGCGACTTCAAGGACGTGCCGGTCATCGAGCTGTTCGTCAAACCCGGCGACAGCGTCAACGCCGAGGACGCCCTGATCAGCCTGGAATCCGACAAGGCCACCATGGACGTCCCCTCCCCCGCCGCCGGCGTGGTCAAGGAGATCAAGATCAAGGTCGGCGACAAGGTCAGCGAAGGCAGCCTGGTGCTGCTGCTGGAAGCCAGCGCAACGGCCAGCACGGCCGCCGCGCCTGCGCCCGCAGCGGCGCCGGCTCCGGTCCAGGCTCCTACCCCCGTGGCCGCCGCTCCGGCCTCGGCGCCTGCCGCCGCCCCCGCCACCGCGGGCGGCCTGGTGGACGTGAAGGTGCCGGACATCGGCGACTTCAAGGACGTGCCGATCATCGAGGTGTTCGTCAAACCTGGCGACACCGTAAAGGCCGAGGACCCACTGATCAGCCTGGAATCCGACAAGGCCTCCATGGACGTGCCCGCCCCCGCCGCCGGCGTGGTCAAGGAACTGAAGGTCAAGTTCGGCGACAAGGTCAGCGAAGGCACCCTGATCCTGGTGCTGGAAGCGGCGGGAAGCGCCGCCCCGGCCGCTGCTGCGGCGCCGGCGCCTGCCCCGAGCACGGCCCCGGCAACCGCGCCGGTCGCGCCCAGCGCCCCGGTGGCAGCCGCCCCTGCCCCCAGCCTGGCCGCCCCCTTGCCCGCCCTGGGCGGCAAGGTACACGCCAGCCCGTCGGTGCGCGCCTTCGCGCGGGAGCTGGGGGTGGACCTGACCAAGGTCGCCGCCAGCGGCCCCAAGGGCCGCATCCTGACCGAGGACGTGAAGGCCTTCATCAAGGGTGTCATGAACACCGGCGCCGTGCCCGGTGCGGCCACCGCAGCCGGCGGCGGCATCACCGGTGGCGGAACCCTGGACCTGCTGCCCTGGCCCAAGGTGGACTTCGCCAAGTTCGGCCCCATCGAAACCCAGCCCCTGTCGCGCATCAAGAAGATTTCCGGCGCCAACCTGGCACGCAACTGGGTGATGATCCCGGCCGTGACCTACCACGAGGATGCCGACATCACCGACCTGGAAGCCTTCCGCGTCGCCCTCAACAAGGAGAACGAGAAGGCCGGCCTCAAGCTGACCATGCTCGCCTTCATCATCAAGGCCTGCGTCAAGGCACTGCAGCAGTTCCCGCAGCTGAACAGTTCCCTGGACGGCCAGGGTGATGAGCAGCGCCTGGTGCTGAAGCAGTACTACCACATCGGTTTTGCTGCCGACACGCCCAACGGGCTGGTGGTGCCGGTGCTTAAGGACGCCGACAAGAAGGGCATCTTCGAGATCGCCAAGGAAACCGGCGAACTGGCCAAGGCCGCCCGGGACGGCAAGCTCAAGCCCGCCGACATGCAGGGCGCCAGCTTCACCATCTCGTCGGTGGGCGGCATCGGCGGCACGGCGTTCAGCCCCATCGTCAATGCGCCGGAAGTGGCCATCCTGGGCGTTTCCAAGAGCACCATGAAGCCGGTGTGGAACGGCAAGGAATTCGTGCCGCGGCTGATCGTGCCCCTGTCCTTGTCCGCCGACCACCGCGTCATCGACGGCGCCCTGGCGACCCGCTTCAACGCCGAACTGGCCAAGCTGCTGGCGGACTTCCGCCGGGTCATGCTGTAAGGGGGACGCCATGAGCCAACTGGTTGAAGTAAAGGTCCCGGACATCGGCGACTTCAAGGACGTGCCCGTCATCGAGGTGTTCGTCAAACCCGGCGATACGATCAAGGCCGAGGACGCCCTGGTCAGCCTGGAATCCGACAAGGCCACCATGGACGTGCCCTCCTCGGCCGCCGGCGTGGTCAAGGAGGTCAAGGTCAAGGTCGGCGACAAGGTCAGCGAAGGCAGCCTGATCCTGGTGCTGGAAGCCAGCGCTGCCGTGGCGGCGCCTGCGCCGACGGCGGCAGCACCGGCCCCGGCGCCCGCCGCCCCGGCCGCTCCTGCAGCCGCCCCCCAGGCCGCCGGCGCCTACAGCGGCCCGGTGGACGTGGAGTGCGACATGCTGGTGCTGGGCGCCGGCCCGGGGGGCTATTCCGCCGCCTTCCGCGCCGCCGACCTGGGGCAAAAGACCGTCATCGTCGAGCGCTACGCCACCCTGGGCGGCGTCTGCCTCAACGTCGGCTGCATCCCCTCCAAGGCCCTACTGCACGTCACTGCGGTGATGGACGAGACCGCCCATTTCGCCGACCTGGGCGTGACCTACGGGGCGCCCCGGGTGGACATCGACAAGCTGCGCGCCCACAAGGCCAAGGTGGTGGGCAAGCTCACCGGCGGCCTGGCCGGCATGGCCAAGGCGCGGAAGGTGGACGTGGTACGCGGCTACGGCAGCTTCATCGACGCCCACCACGTCGAGGTGGAAGTCACCGACGGGACCGGCCAGGACAAGACCGGCGCCAAGCAGGTGTTGCGCTTCAAGCAGTGCATCATCGCCGCCGGCAGCGCCGCGGTGCACCTGCCCTTCATCCCCCGCGACCCGCGCATCGTCGATTCCACCGGCGCCCTGGAACTGCGTTTCGTGCCCGAGAAGATGCTGGTCATCGGCGGCGGCATCATCGGCCTGGAAATGGCCACGGTCTATTCCACCCTGGGCGCCCGCGTCGATGTGGTGGAAATGCTCGACGGCCTGATGCAGGGCCCGGACCGGGACGCGGTCAAGGTCTGGGAAAAGCAGAACCTGCACCGCTTCGACCAGGTCATGCTCAAGACCAAGACCGTGGCGGTGGACGCCAAGGACGACGGCCTGTGGGTGACCTTCGAAGGCGACAAGGCCCCCGCCGGGCCGCAGCGCTACGACCTGATCCTGCAAGCCGCCGGGCGCAGCCCCAACGGCAAGAAGATCGGAGCCGAAAAGGCCGGCGTGATCGTCGGCGAGCGCGGCTTCATCCCGGTGGATGCCCAGATGCGCACCAACGTGCCGCACATCTTCGCCATCGGCGACATCGTCGGCAACCCGATGCTGGCCCACAAGGCTGTGCATGAAGCCCACGTGGCCGCCGAGGCCGCCGCCGGGCAGAAGGTCGCCTTCGACGCCCAGGTCATCCCCGGGGTGGCCTACACCCACCCGGAAGTGGCCTGGGTCGGCGTCGGTGAGGACGAGGCCAAGCAGGCCGGGCGCAAGGTCGAAGTGGCCAAGTTCCCCTGGGCCGCCTCCGGCCGGGCCATCGCCAACGGCGCCGACTACGGCTTCACCAAGCTGGTGTTCGACGCCGAGTCGCACCGGGTGATCGGCGGCACCATCGTCGGCCCCTCCGCCGGCGACATGATCGGCGAGGTGGCCCTGGCCATCGAGATGGGCTGCGACGCGGTGGATATCGGCAAGACCATCCACCCGCACCCGACCCTGGGCGAATCCATCGGCATGGCCGCCGAAGTCGCCCACGGCTCGTGCACCGACCTGCCGCCGATGAAGAAGCGCTGACGCGCCGCGAGTCACTACGAATCGCCTCGGCAATCCCGGCAAAAAAAGCGGCGGAGCGGCACAAGCCCTCCGCCGCTTTTTTGCCAACTATTTCACGAAATGGCGAACCCGACGGAAGAGGCACGGTCATTTTCGTACCGACTTTGCAATAATCCGCCAATGTTGAAGCACTTCGTCTCCCGCCTCCGCGGCGAGCGCAGCGACCACCCGCTGGGCACCGCGGACAACCTGGCCGCTGTCATCGCCGACCTTACCGGCAAGCGCCCCACCCACGCGCTGATGGCCCTGCGCGGCTGGCTGGCCGACGCCGCCCCCCTGGTCGGGCAACTGCCGCGTGAGGCCTGCCAGCGCGCCATCCTGCGCTTGGACGAGGCGGCCCAGCCCTGGCTCGCCGCCCTGTGGGACGATGCCGCCCGCCAGTTGCACACCCTGGACCCCCAGGCCGAGATCACCCTGAAGGCCCTGGAGTCCTACTACCACACCGCCGCCCGGGCCCTGGAAGTGGCCCTCAACCTGCAAGAGGCCCTGTCGCCCCAGCAGCCCAAGGCCCTGACCGTGATCCTGGCGCGCATGCTGCGCGCCCTGTCCCGGGAAAAGCTGGCGGCCCGCATCTGCTTCCAGGACCTGCCGGGCGAATGGTGGCCCGCCGCCCACGCCCTGATGGAAAAGGCCCGCGCCCTGGGCGCCCTGCACCTGCGCGAGATCCTTTACCCCGGCGACCCCGGCGACACCTCCCCCTGGCGCGAATACCGCATCGGCCTGTTCTACGAGCTGGGCCCCCTGGGCAACCTGTCGCCGCGCCAGATGATCCTGCTCGACCGCATCGTCGCCTGGGCCGAGCCCCACTTCACCCTGGCCGACACCCCGGCCGCCGGCACGCCCTGGCGCCTGCGCACCGACGGCCTGCGCGGCCCCGAGCGGATGATCGAATCCCCCACGGCGGAACAGGCCGCCGAGCCAGGCTGGCGCTACCTGGGGCCGGGCCGGGTGAGCATGCTGCTGTTCCCCCTCAAGAGCGACGTGGTGCGCCAGCAGACCGTGCCGGACTGGCTGTCCGTCCCGCCCGAGAACGACAGGGAGGCGGCGGCCCTGCTGCAACGCCTGATGCAGCACTGGTCCCAGACCCCGCCCAAGCGCCGCCACGCCCGCAAGGACGCCCAGAGCGCCCTGCGGGTGGTGCCCGGTTTCGACCTGGCGCGCCGCATGGTGGCCGCCGGCGAATACGCCCGTTCCGGCCGCCAGCTCGAATACGCCGCCGCCAGCCAGCAGGCCATGCGCCAGGCCTTCGCCCTGCCCACCCCCACCGGCGAGACGCTGACGCCCGAGGAGGTCCTGGCCAGCCTGGAAACCGCCGGCGACCGGCAGATGATGGAACGCTGGGAACTGCGCGACATCAGCATGTCGGGCCTGGGCGCCCGCCCCCCGGTGAAGCGCCAGTGGCAGGCCATCGGCGCCCTGGTGGGCCTTCGCACCGACCAGTCCCTGCATTGGCGGCTGGCCCTCATCCGCCGCCTGACCCGCAGCCACGGCCGCTACAACGCCGGCCTGGCTCTCCTACCCGGAGAGCCCCGCTGCGCCCTGCTCGAAGCCATCAAGCGCCCCGACGACCCCTGGGCGGCCGAGACCGGCGGACTGCGCGGCACGGTGGACGCCCTGCTGGTGGACGATAAGGCCGGTCACCTGCTCGCCCCCCTGGGCACCTTCGGCCCCGGCGGACTGCGCTACACCCTGGTTTCCGGCGGCACCCGCCAGCCGGTGGTTCTCCAGCACCTGCTGGAGAGCGGCCCGGATTACGAACTGATCGCCTACACCGTCGGCGCCGAGGGCAGCGATCCCGCCGCCCCGGCCACCTCCGCGGCGTAGGGCTGCGGCCCGTCGCCCGCGCTGACGGCGCGCAGCACCGCCTCGAAATCCCCCACCACCTGTTCCCAGGCGCAGGCCAGGGCCCGCTCCCGGGCAGCCCGGCCGAGCCGGGGCCGGCCCGCGTCGTCCAGGGCCAGCGCCACGGCGGCGGCGGCGAAGGCGTCCTCATCCCCCGGGCTGACCGTCAGCCCCTGCACCCCGTCGGCGATCAGCTCGGCGGCGGCGGCGCTGCGGTAGGCCACGGTCGGCACGCCGCTGGCCAGGGCTTCCAGGGTTACGTTGCCGAAGGTCTCGGTCAGGCTGGGGAAGAGGAACAGGTCGCCGGAGGCATAGTGGGCCGCCAGGTCCTCGCCGATGCGCACCCCGGCGAAGCGGTGTTCGGGATGGCGTTCCTCCAGGCCGCGCCGCAGCGGCCCGTCCCCCACCAGCACCAGCCGGGCGTCGGGCCGCCGGGCGCGGATGGCGGCGAAAGCCTTGAGGGTCAGGGGCAGGTTCTTTTCTGCCGCCAGCCGCCCCACCGACAGCACCGCCAGCCCGCCCTCACCGACGCCCCAGGCGGCGCGCAGCCCGTCGTCGCGGCGCGCCGGGTCGAACAGGGAGGTATCCACGCCGCGCCCCACCACCTTCACCCCGGGGATGCCCTCCCCGGCCAGGTCCGCCGCCAGGGCCATGGTCGGCGCCAGGGTGGCCCGGGTGCGGCGGTGGAAGGTGCGCAGGTAGGCGGCCACCGCCGGGCGCAGAAAGCCCATGCCGTAGTGGACGCTGTAGCGGTCGAAGTTGGTGTGGAACCCCGAGGTGGCGGGAATGCCCAGACGCCGCGCCGCCCCCAGGGCAGACCAGCCCAGGGGCCCCTCGGTCACCAGGTGCACCACGTCGGGCCGCTCGTGGCGCCATTCCCGCAGCAGGCGGGACTTGGCCGGCAGGCCGAAGCGCAGCCCCGGATAGCCGGGCAGGGGCAGCCCGGCCACGGTGCGGTCCGCCGGGGCGCTAGCGCCCCCGGCCCCGACATCCCCGTCGCCGGGCTGGCGCGGGCGGATCACCGTGACCAGGTGGCCCCGCGCGCGCAGGCCTTGCACCAGCCGCCCCACCGTCATGGCCACACCGTTCACTTCCGGAGGATAGGTTTCGGTCACCACTGCCACTTTCAGGGGCGGGACCGGGACGGCGGATGCGTTCATGGCATGACCTCCTACGGGGTTGCACTCAACGGGGAAAGGAAGGGGCCGCGGAAGGAGCAGAGCTGCCCCTCCGCATCACAACAGCACGCAGCCCCACACCAGGGCCACGTTGATCAGCGCGATCAGCACCGCCGCGCTGCCGATGTCCTTGGCCCGCTTGGCCAGCCGGTGGTGCTCCAGGGAGACTCGGTCCACCGCCGCCTCCACCGCCGAGTTGAGCAGTTCCACCACCAGCACCAGCAAGATGCTGCCCACCATCAGGGCCCGCTCCACCCCGGCGACGGGCAGGAAGAAGGCCAGGGGCACCAGCACCAGGGCCAGCCAGACTTCCTGGCGGAAGGCGTCCTCGCAGGCGTAGGCGGCGCGCAGGCCGGCCAGGGAATAGTTGAGGGCGTTCCAGACCCGGGTCAGGCCGGTCTTGCCCTTGAAGGGGCTTTCGTCGTGGGGAGCGTTCATGGGCAAAAGGGGTCAGCCCCGGGCCTCTGGCCGGGGGATCAGGAGGGCGGGACGGGGATCGACGACACAGCGGGCGTGATAACGCTCGGCCAAGCGGGCGGCCAGGGCCTGGTCGGACCAGCCGGCGGCGCTGCCCCGGGCTTCCCGCTCCAGGCGGAGACGGGCGTGGGGATCCTGGTGCAGGCCGCCCAGCAGGTCGGCCAGGTGCAGGGCGAAATCGGCCACCTCGGCCCGGGGCACCACGCAGCCCGGCATGGGGCAGCCGTCGCGGTCGAGCAGGATGTCGCGAGTGCCCATCTCGGCCAGGGCCACCACCGGCAGCCCGGCGGCCAGGGCTTCGAGCAGCACCAGCCCCTGGGTCTCGGTGTGGGAGGCGAAGGCGAAGACGTCCGCCGCCGCGTAGCAGTCGGGCAGGGCCCGCTCCCGCTCCAGGTAGCCGAGGAAGCGCACCGAGTCGCCCAGGCCCAGGCTGGCGGCATGGCGTTCCAGGGCCGGGCGGGCCGGGCCCTCGCCGGTAACCAGCAGCAGCAGGTCGGGCAGGTGGCGGCGCGCCAGGGCGTGGGCTTCGAGCAAAAAGGCGATGTTCTTCTCGAAGGCCACCCGGCCGACGAAGAGGGCCACGGGCCGGTCCGGCGCAATGCCGTGGGCCAGGCGGAAGCGCTGCCGCGCCGCGGCCCGGGTCCCGGTGTCGGTGCAGTCGAAGCGGGCCATGGGGATGCCGGTGGGCAGCACGGTGAGGGGCGTCGTCACGCCGTAGTCCGACAGGCGCTCGGCCATGGCCCGGCTGGGTACCACCACTTCGTCCACCCCGTTGCACTGGTGGCGCGACAGGCGCCTGGCCAGGCCGCGCAGCAGGGCGCCGGGGAGGAAGGGGGCGTAGTGGTGCAGGTATTCCTCGAAGAAGGTGTGATAGGTGGCAAGCACCGGCACGCCCCGCCGCCGGGCCTCGGCCACCCCGGCGTAGTGGGCCAGGAACGGGGTCTGGACGTGGATCAGGTCGGCCCCCTCGGCGGCCTCGGCCACGGCGCGGCCCAGCTTGCGCCAGGCCATCAGCCGGTCCTCCGGGTCCCGAGGCACCGGCCGGCCCGGGACGCGCCACAGGGCATCGTCGGCGTCGTCGGAGGCACCGTAGGCGGGCGCCACCAGGCGCACCGTCACCCCCAGGTCGGCCAGGGTACGGCGAAAGGTTTCGATGGAGGTGGAAACGCCGTTGATACGCGGGAAATAGACGTCGGAAACCATCAGCACCGTCAGGGGGCGAGACAACGACGGCGGCGACGCGGGATGGGGCGTCATGGGCATCAGGAGGCGCCCTCCGGGGAAGAAGGATAGAGAGGATGGGGGCTTCCGCCGTTGCCGACCTCGGACTCGCCACGCAGGGCGGCCGGTGCGGGCAGGGGCAAGGGCGTTTCGGGCGCCGGCAGAGCAGCGGGGGCGTCGGCGTCGTGCAGGAACGGCGAGCCCCAGGACACCAGTTCCAGGCGGCCGTCGAAGTGCTCGACGATGGCGGTGCACGAGTCGACCCAGTCGCCGCAATTGACGTAGGTGAGGCCGTCCACCTGCTTGATGGCCGCCCAGTGGATGTGGCCGCAGATCACCCCGTCCATGCCCCGGGCCCGGGCATGGCGGATCACCGCGTCCTCGAAGTCGAAGATGAACTGTAGGGCGCTCTTCACCTTGCGCTTGGCGTAGCCGGCCAGGGACCAGTAGCCCGGCCGGCCGAGGCGCCGGCGCACCCAGGAGAGCCAGCCGTTGAGGCGCACCAGGGCGTTGTAGGCCACGTCGCCGACCACGGCCACCCAACGGTGGTAGCGGGTCACCTGGTCGAACTCGTCGCCGTGCACCAGCAGAAAGCGGCGTCCATCGGCGGTTTCGTGGACCCACTCGGACTCGACCCGGATGTCGCCGAAAGCCACGCCCACGTATTCGCGCAAGGCCTCGTCGTGGTTGCCGGGGACGAACACCACCTGCTCGCCGTGGCGGGCCCGGCGCAGAATCTTCTGCACCACCGTGTTCTGGGCCGCCGACCAGGCGATCGAGCGCCCCATGGCCCAGAAATCGATGATGTCGCCGACCAGATAGAGATGGTCGGCGGGGGTTTCCTTGAGAAAGTCGAGGAGCCGTTCCGCCTGGCACGCCCGGGTGCCCAGGTGGACGTCGGAGATGAAGATCGAACGCACCTTTGCCATGCCGCTAGGGTGGGCCCGGCGCATGACCGGGCCGTGGCACTGCCGTGACAGCGCCGTGACACCCCGATTTCCCTTCCGGGCAGTCGCCAGCCTCCGCCACCGCCCCGTAGAATGGCGCTTTTGCCCCACAGGAGATTTCCCCATGAACCAGGACGAACTGAAACGCGCCGTTGGTCAGGCCGCCGCCGACTACGTGGTGGCCCACGCTCCCCAAGGCGCGGTGCTGGGCGTGGGGACCGGCTCCACCGCCAACTGTTTCATCGACGCCATCGCCCCGTTCAAGGAGCGCTTCCGCGGCGCCGTGTCCAGCTCCGAAGCCTCCACCGACCGGCTGCGCAGCCATGGCTTCGCCATCCTCGACCTGAACGACGTGAGCGAGATTCCCGTCTACGTGGACGGCGCCGACGAGGTGAACGACCGCCTGCATATGGTCAAGGGCGGCGGCGGCGCCCTGACCCGGGAGAAGATCGTGGCCGCAGTGGCCGACACCTTCGTCTGCATCGCCGACGCCTCCAAACTGGTGCCGACCCTGGGCGCCTTCCCCCTGCCGGTGGAGGTGATCCCCATGGCCTGCGCCCACGTGGCCCGGGAACTGGCCAAGCTGGGCGGCGACCCGCACCTGCGCAAGGGTTTCATCACCGACAACGGCAACCTGATCCTGGATGTGCGCGGCCTGTCCATCGACGATCCGGTGGCCCTGGAGGCCCACATCAACCAGATCGTCGGCGTGGTGTGCAACGGCCTGTTTGCCGCCCGGGGCGCCGATCTGTTGCTGCTCGGCACCCCCGACGGGGTGCGGCAGTTGCACCCGAAATCCTGAGGCCGGACGGCCGCGCCGGCCGCCCAATCCGCCACCGCAACATTTCTGTCATATTGGAATGCTAGGTTCCACGTTTTGATCGGCCCCGCCCGCAACGCCGGACGGGGCTTTTTTCAGACAAGAGAGACCCCATGCTCGAACACACCTCCAAGCAATTCGATCTGGAACTGGAAAGCCTGCGCACCCGGGTGCTGCAAATGGGCGGACTGGTTGAACAGCAATTCCGTCTGGCCATGGAAGGCCTCTACTCCGGCGAAATCGCCGACCTGGAGCGGGTCATCGTCGGCGACGCCCGGGTCAATCAGCTGGAGGTCGAACTAGACGAGGCCTGCACCCAGGTGATCGCCAAGCGCCAGCCCACCGCCATCGACCTGCGCATGATCACCACCGTGATCAAGACCATCGCCGACCTGGAGCGCATCGGCGGCAAGGCCCAGAAGATCGCCAAGCTCGGCGTCCGTCTGTACGACCAGCACGCCTCCTTCGCCCCGGAAGTGGAGCTGCGCCACACCGCCGACCTGGCCCTGACCATGCTGCGCGCCGCCCTGGACGCCTTCGCCCGCCTCGACGCCGCCGCCGCCGCCGACGTGGTCTACAAGGACGAGCAGGTGGACATGGAACACAACGCCATCACCCGCCAGCTCATCACCTTCATGATGGAAGACCCCCGCACCATCTCCCAGTCCCTCGACATCATGGCCATCGCCAAGGCGGTGGAGCGGGTCGGCGACCACGCCAAGAACATCGCCGAATACGTGATCTACATGGTCAAGGGCCGCAACGTGCGCCACGTTCCGCCCGAAGAACTGGACCGGGAAATCAACGAGCATTGAGCGGCACCCAACATCGTTCTTTTTCGGCGCAAACCCGCCACAGGCAAGGGTTTGCGCCGGGCCGCCAGGCGCCCCATCCCGCTAGCATCGTTCCCTCCCCGGCGCAATACCCAGCACGCAAATATTTCTCCGGCAAATCGCTTGCAAATGCTGGCGCAGAGCGGTTTTCCGGGCTATGCTTGCGCCACTCGGAGTCTCAAAGCAGCCGTAGAACGCTCCTCTGGAGCGACCTGCGGAGGCTTGTATAAACTTGTCGGGCCTGACGGACTTTCGCGGTTAGCCTGACGGCCCGGGATCATTACTTGTCCTGAATCGGACTTCCTATCTCACGAAGGAGATGTTTGCATGAACAAGAACGAACTGATCGATGCCATCGCCCAGGAAGCGGACGTCACCAAGGCTGCCGCCGGCCGCGTTCTCGACGCCCTGACCTCCACCGTGGTGAAGGCCGTCGCCAGCGGCGACTCCGTCACCCTGGTCGGCTTCGGCAGCTTCAAGTCCAGCACCCGCGCTGCCCGCGAAGGCAAGAACCCGAAGACCGGCGAAAAGATCAAGATTCCGGCCGCCACCGTGCCGAAGTTCTCCGCCGGCGCCGGCTTCAAGGAAGCCGTGAACAAGCCCGCCAAGAAGAAGTAAACGACGCTTGCACTGTTCCGGGCCCCTGCGCCCGGACGCAAAAAAGCCGCACGGCCTGCGCCCTGCGGCTTTTTTGTTGCCCGTCGCTTGTTCCCGCGTCGCTTGCTCCCGTTATCGCGGCTCGCCATTTCCTACAGCGCCGCCGCCTCCGGGATTGCCGTGAAGCCGCCGTCGCGCCAAGGCGCCAGCGGCTCCGCCGAGATTCGTCGGGGGTGTGGGCGCGCCGTTCAGCCCTGGGGCGGAACGTAGCCCTGCACCTGGTCGGCCCCTTCGCCGAAGAAGTGCTTTTCCACCTGCTCTTGCAGGTACTTGCGGTGCCGGGCGTCGGCCAGGTTGAGGCGGTTCTCGTTGATGATCATCGTTTGCAGCTTGATCCACTGCTGCCACGCCTCCTTGGAGACGTTGAGCCACAGCTTCTTGCCCAGTTCGCCGGGCATGGGGGGAAAGTCGAGCCCTTCGGCCTCGCGGCCGAGCTTGATGCAGTTGACGGTACGTGCCATGAAAATCCTCCGCGGATGGAATGCCGCGTTGCCGCGGGCCGTAATAGTTGAGTATTAATCTCGGGTATCGATTATAGCGGCGCCGCACCGCCTCCGGGCCTTGATCCGGGGCAGAACGGCAGCACCCGAAGGAGCGGGCCAGCGCGATAAGGCCGGCCTGGCGTTCCGGTCAGGCCGCGTCCAGCGCCTTGACCATGACCTTGGAGCGACGCTGGAAGTTGTACATCAGCCGCTTTTCGTCCGGCAGCTCGTCCACCGAGGCCGCCGAGAAGCCCCGTTCGAGGAACCAGTGGGAGGTACGGGTGGTGAGCACGAACAGGCGGGAGACGCCGGCCACCCGGGCCTGCTGTTCGATGTGGTTCATCAGCCGCTCGCCGTAGCCCCAGCGCCGGTGGTCCGGGCTGACCGCCAGGCAGGCCAGCTCGGCCATGCCGTTGCCGAAGGGGTAGAGAGCGGCGCAGCCGACGATCACCCCGTCGTGCTCGATCACCGAGAAGCGCCCGATCTCGCGCTCGAACAGTTCCCTAGGGCGGGGCACCAGGGTGCCGTCGTTCTCCAGGGGCTCGATGATCGACAGCAGGCCGCCGATGTCGTCGGGCTTGGCGCCGCGCAGCACGTCCAGGGATTCCCGGGTGATCACGGTGCCCACCCCGTCGTGGGTGAACAGCTCCTGAAGCAGCGCCCCGTCCTCGGCGTAGCCGATGATGTGCACCCGCTTCACCCCGCGCCGGCTGGCGCGCACGGCACAGGGCAAATAGCGCTTGAGGTCGGGCGAGAGCCAGTCCCCCACCCGCATCAGCTGCTCGGCGGCGTCCGCCGTCAGTTCGTCGAGCAGCTTGCCTTCGGCGTCGGTGGCGCCCTGGCTGTCGGTCAGGTAGAGCAGCTTGTCGGCCCCCACCGCCACCGCCACCGCCTCGGCCACGTCTTCCATGCCCAGGTTGAAGATCTCGCCAGTGGGCGAGGCGCCGATGTTGGAGAGCAGGACGATGTTGCCCAGCCCGAGCTGGGCGCGGATGCCCTCGCCGTCGATCTTGCGCACGGCGCCGGTGTATTGCAGGTCCACCCCGTCCACCACCCCCACCGGGCGGGCGGTGATGAAGTTGCCGCCGACCACCCGGATGGTGCTGCCGGCCATGGGGGTGTTGGGCAGGCCCTGAGAGAGCAGGGCCTCGATTTCCAGGTAGACGCTGCCCACCGCGTCGATGACGCAATCCAGGGTGGGTGCGTCGGTGATGCGGAAACTGCCGTGGTAGCGCGGCTCGATGCCCTTCTCGTGCAGTTCCTCGTCGATCTGGGGCCGGGCGCCGTGCACCAGCACCAGGCGTACCCCCAGGCTGGCCAGCAGGTTCATGTCGTAGGCGAAGGTCTTGGCCAGGGGCCCGGAGATGGCCTTGCCGCCGAAGCCGATGACGAAGGTCTTGCCGCGGAAGCCATTGACGTAGGGCGCCACCGAGCGGAACCAGGCGACGAAGTTTTCGGAGTGCTGGGACGGCAGGGACTTCGGAAGGTCGGACGAGCCGGACATGGGGGCCTCGCGGTCGTGAAGAGCGGGTGGGCTGCGGCGCGCAGAAGGTACGCCGCAGCGCAGCAATCAAGGCGCGATTCTAGCGCCAAACCCGGCCGCCACGCAGGCCGACGCAGCCCCGGCCCGTGGCGATCTCATCATCGTCCCATCCGCGCCCCCGGCATCCGGCAGCGGCGGCGGATGGACTCAGACCGCGTCCCCATCCAAGGCCGCTTCCAGCTGCCGGACCACCGTCTTCAGCACCTTGATGCGGGCGAAGTACTTGTCCTCGGCCTCCACCAGGGTCCAGGGCGCCACCTCGGTGGAGGTGCGGTCCACCATCTGGCACACGGCAGTCTCGTAGTCGCTCCACTTCTCCCGGTTGCGCCAGTCCTCGTCGGTGATCTTGAAGCGCTTGAAGCGGGTTTCCTCCCGCTCCTTGAAGCGGCGGTACTGCTCGTCCTTGGAAATGGCCAGCCAGAACTTCACCACCACCGCGCCATGGCGCACCAACTGGTCCTCGAAATCGTTGATCTCGCTGTAGGCGCGCATCCAGTCGGCCTCGCTGCAAAAGCGCTCGACCCGCTCCACCAGCACCCGGCCGTACCAGGAACGGTCGAAGACGGTGACCCGGCCATGGCCCGGCACGTGGCGCCAGAAGCGCCACAGGTAGGGCTGATCCCGCTCTTCCTCGGAAGGGGCGCCGATCGGCACCACCCGGTAGCTGCGGGCATCCAGGGCACCGGTGACACGGCGGATGGCGCCGCCCTTGCCGGCGGCATCGTTGCCCTCGAACACCAGCACCAGGGAACGCTTGGCGAAGCGCTCGTCGCGCACCAGCTGGTTGAGCCGCCCCTGCCAGCGGGCCAGCTCGCTGGCGTAGGACTTTTTCTTGCTGAGGCGCTGCTCCAGGTCCAGGGCGGACAGCACGTTCACGCCCGTGCCGGCCACGGGCTGGAAGGGAGCCGCGGCGATGCGCTGGGTGGCGTCCGGCATGGCCAGGCGACGGTGGATCGCCGAGGCCAGGATGCGCCCCACGGACAGGGCGCGGTAGCGCGGGTCGAAACCGTCTACCACCACCCAGGGGGCGTAGGCGGTGCTGGTGCGGCGCAGCACGTACTCGGCCATGCGGTGGTAGCGCTCGTAATTCTCGAAGCGCCACCAGTCCTGGTCGGTGATGCGCCAGGCGGTCTTGGGGTCCTTGGAGAGAGTCTTGAGGCGCCGTTCCTGCTCGTCCCGGGAGAGGTGGAACCAGAGCTTGAGGATCAGGGCGCCTTCGTCCGCGAGCATCTTCTCGAAGCGCAGGATGCGCTCCAGGTGGTGGGCGGCGGCGGCCCGCTTCATGTCCTTGCGCACCCAGCCGGTGATCGGCTCGGCGTACCAGTTGCCGAAGAACACGCCGACCCGCCCCTTGCCCGGCAGGGCTCGCCAGTAGCGCCACATGGGCGGGCGCTGGCGTTCCTCGTCGCTGGGATCGCCGAAACCCTCGGTGCGGATGTGGCGCGGGTCCATCCAGGCGTTGAGCAGGTTCACCGTCTCGCCCTTGCCCGCCCCGTCCAGGCCGTTGACCAGGATCAGCACCGGAAAGCGCCGGGCGGCCAGCAGGTCGTACTGCAGGTCGAGCAGGTCGGCGCGCAGCTGGGGCACCTCGGCATCGTAGGTGGCCTTGTCGACGCGCTGGCCCAGTTCGGCGGATTCGAACATCGCAACCTCCCAAGGATGGCCGGGGTCCGGGTCGGGCCCGGCCCCGTTTCATGTCATCGTTCCCGCCCGGCGGCGAGGCGCTCCCGGCCAACGTCCGGCGCATCGGCCGGCCCCGGCGGAGCCTGGCCCAGCTTAGCCGAAATCAGCGGAAATCAGGCAAACAGGCAACCGGCAGAAACCGGCGATCAGCAAAAATCACCGCGCACCGCGTGCAGGGCGGCCAGGGCCGTCAGGGCCGCGGTCTCGGTGCGCAGCACCCGGGGGCCCAGGCGCAGGCCGATGAAGCCGGCGGCCCGGGCGGCGGCCTCCTCTTCCGGGTCCAGACCGCCCTCGGCTCCCACCAGCAGGTCGATGCGGCTCCCCGGGGGCAATTGGTTCAGGGTCACGCCCCCTTCGGGATCGAGCAGCAGACGCAGGCGCCCCCCGCTCTCCTCCCCGCCCAGGGCCTGGGCCAGAGGCACGATGGGCGCCACCTCGGGCACCCGCGTGCGGCCGCACTGCTCGCAGGCGGACACCGCCACCCCCTGCCAGTGGGCGACCCGCTTGGCCGCCCGCTCGCCGGACAGGCGCAGCACGCTGCGCCGGCTGTCCACCGGGACGATGCACCCCACCCCCAGCTCCACCGCCTTCTGCACCGTGTAATCCATCTTGTCGCCAGACTGGAGGGCCTGGTAGAGGGTCACGTCCAGGCGCGATTCCCGGTCGGCGCCGGTGGCCTCGCCCACGGCAACCCGGGCGTCGCGCTTGCCGATCTCGCTCAACACCGCGGCGAACTCCCGGCCGGCGCCGTCGAACAGCAACAGGCCGTCGCCCACGGCCAGGCGCAGCACCCGTACGGCGTGATGGGCCGCCTCGGCGGGCAGGTCGAAGGTGGCGCCGGCAACGAGCCGGCCCTCGGGATCGGGGCAGTGGAATCGGGGAAGGGCCATGGGTGCTATTATCCCTTGAACCGGCGCCGTCCCCTACCCGCACCGGGTCCAGGCCCGCCGGGCCCCTTCTCTCAGGTACCGCATCATGGCCGCCTTGAATCCCCCCCTCTGCAATTTCGGCTGGAAAGCCCCCGATTTCGACCTGCCCGGCACCGACGGGCGTCGCCACAGCCTGGAGGCCCTGCGCGGCCCCAAGGGGCTGGTGGTGGTCTTCATCTGCAACCATTGCCCCTTCGTCCAGGCCGTGGTCGACCGCCTGGTGCGCGACGCCCGGGATCTGGCGGCCAAGGGCATCGGCTTCGCCGCCATTTCCAGCAACGACGTGGCCGCCTACCCGGAGGACGGTTTTGCCGAAATGGGCGAGTTCGCCCGTCGCCACGGTTTTTCCTTCCCCTACCTGTACGACGAGGACCAGTCGGTGGCCCGGGCCTACGGCGCCGTGTGCACCCCGGACTTCTTCGGTTTCAACGCCGACCTGGAACTCCAGTACCGGGGCCGGCTCGACGACACCGGCCGGAACACGCCCCGGCCCGACGCCCGTCGCGAGCTGTACGAGGCCATGACCCTGGTGGCCGACACCGGCCGGGGCCCGGCCGATCAGGTGGCCTCCATCGGCTGCTCGCTGAAATGGAAGGCCTGATGCCGCTCCCCCACCCCGCCCCCCTTGCACGGAGCCAGGCCGATGCGTGACGCCGCCACGTTGAAGGTCATGCTCGACGCCACCATCGACCTGGTGCGCCAAGTGTCCCGCCAGGAAATCATGCCCCGCTTCCTGCGCGTGGAGCAGCAGCAGAAGGCCGACGGTACTCTGTTCTCGGAAGCCGACCTGGCCGCCCAGCACTTCCTCTACCGGGAACTGCGCCGGGTGGCCGACTGCCCGGTGGTGGGCGAGGAGATGGGCGAGGACGAGCAGGCCCGCGCCTGGGCCGCCGGCCGGGACGGGCTGTGGTGCCTCGACCCCATCGACGGCACCACCAACTTCATCAACGGCATCCCCATGTTCGCCGTGTCGGTGGCCTTCTTCGAAGGCGGCACGCCGCGGCTGGCGGTGACCTATTCGCCGATCACCGACGAGATGTTCTACGCCCGGGAAGGCAACGGCGCCTACCTCAACGGCCAGCGCCTGCCCCTGCGCCCGGTGGCGGACAGCCTGGAGCGGGCCGTGGCCGGGGTCGATTTCAAGCGCATCCCCAAGGCCCTGGCCGACCGGCTGGCCTGCGATCCGCCCTTCTACTCCCAGCGCAACTTCGGCTGCTCGACCCTGGAATGGTGCTTCGTCGCCGCCGGCCGGCTGGACGTGTACCTGCACGGCGGCCAGATGCTGTGGGACTACTGCGCCGGCAGCCTGATCCTCAAGGAAGCGGGCGGGGTGATGGCCACCCTGGACCAGACCGAGTTCAACGCTGCTCCGGTGTGGAAGCGCCCGGTGATGGCCGCCCTCAACCCCCGGGTGTTCGCCGCCTGGCAGGAGTGGATCCGGGGCTGACCCGCAGCCCGGCCTCCTGCCCCCCTGGCGCAACCCCGCGCCAGGCAACGATCTTCACGACCCCATCCCGGAAAGCCAAGCGGGGCGCGGCGTTCCACGGCACCTGCCGCGAACGCCGCGCCCCGCTTGGGGTTTGGGCCTACACCTGAAATCGGTCAGGCCATCGCTCAGACCAGCATCGGCTCCCCGGCCGGCGACCAGGCGCCGTGCAGGATCTGGGGTTCGGGCCGGCCGATGTAGTAGCCCTGGGCCAGGTCCACGCCCATCCGCCGCAGTTCTTCCAGCACCTCGGCACTCTCGACGAACTCCGCCACCACCTGGATGCCCAGTTCCTGGGCCAGGGACTGCATGCTCTGGACGAAGGCCCGGTCCCGCGGGCTTTGCAGGATGTTCATGACGAAGTCCCCCTCCACCTTCAGGTAGTCCACCGGGAAGTGGCGCAGGTAGTGGAAGGAGGAGAAGCCCGAACCGAAGTCGTCAATGGCCAGCTTGAAGCCGTCGAACTTCAGGTCGTTGAGGAAGCGCTGCACCAGGCTCAGGTTCTTCACCGTGTCGCGCTCGGTGATCTCGAACACGATGCGCGACGGGTCCACCCCGGAATCGGCCACCACGCGGCGCACCGACTTGGCGAATTCGTTGAGCACCAGGGCCCGGGGCGACAGGTTGAGGAACATCAGGCCGTCGTGGCCGGCGTCGCGCAGACGGCCCAGGGCCTCCTCGATGATCAGGCAGTCGAGGCGGTGAATCACCCCCATCTTCTCGGCGATCTCGACGAACTCGTCGGCGCGCAGGATGCGTCCTTCCAGCGGCATCCGGCACAGCACCTCGTAGGCCGCCACGGTGTTACTGCGCACGTCCAGGATCGGCTGGAAGTGGGGCACCAGCTTGCGCTCCTCAATGGCGTTGAGGATCAGCACGCTCTTGTTGGAGATGTCGCGGAACACTTCCACCACGTCGTCGCTGGAGGGGATCGCCACCCGCTCCTTACCCTCGGCCTTGGCCCGGTACATCATGTTGTCGGCGAACAGGAACAGGTCCTTGGCCTCGGTGGCGTGCTCGGGGAAGACCGCCATGCCGATCGAGGCGGTGGCGCGGATCGGCGTCCCGTCCGGGCCGTCCAGGGTCATGTCGCGCACCGCATGGAGGATGCGGTGGGCCACTTCCGAGACCTGGGGCAGCTCGGCCTCGGGCAGGATCACCACGAATTCGTCGCCGCCGTAGCGGGCGAAGATGTCGCCCCCACGCAGCACGCCATGGACGGTGCGGGCGAAGAGCTGGAGGAAGCGGTCGCCGGTGGCGTGGTCGTAGTGGTCGTTGACCAGCTTGAAGTTGTCCAGGTCGATCAGCAGCACGCCGAAGGAGCAATCGTGGCGCTTGGCCCGGTCAATCTCGTAGCCGAGCAGCTCCCAGAACACCCGCTGGTTGAACAGGTCGGTGAGGGGGTCCCGGGTGGCGTAGTACTCCAGGTCCCGGGTGTATTTGTAGATGGCCTTCACCGAGCCCACCACGTTGAGCAGGGTGGACAGCACCGAGTCGAGCACCAGGTGGCGAGTCTCGTCCTCCAGCTCGTTGGCGTGGACGCCCACACCGACGATACCGCCGATCTTGGGGGTGTCGACGAAGAACGACTTGACGTGCAGGGCCAGGGTTTCCTCGTCCAGTTCCACTTCCGACGCGTCGGCCTCGGCCACGTGGTGGTTGATGTTGAAGTGGGTGTAGGCGGAGAAGCGCGGGTGGCGTTCCAGGATGTCGCGGATATGCCGCTCCACCTGGGCCCGGGCTCCGGCGTTGGGCGGGTTGAACCAGAAGATTTCCAGGTCGAACAACTCGTCGTCGATCTGGAACAGGGAGAACAGCAGGTGGGCGGGCATCACCTTGTTGATGTCGCGCACCAGATGGTTCACGTACTCGTGCCAGTCACGGATGATTTCCGAGGTGATGACGAATTTTTCCAGGAGGCCGATCTCGAAGGTCAGCATGTCCTTGTCCACCGCCACGGCGCGCAGGCGCTTCACCAGTTCCTCGACGGCGCCGAGAATGCGGTGGATCTCCTCGAAGCCGGACTCTTCCCGAGGGAATTCCAGCTTGCGCAGGTCGGCCACCGCGTTCACCTCGGCCACCCGGGCCTCGACCCCGTCCAAGGCCCGGCCGACCCGGCGGTTGACCAGGAACACGCCGAGCAGGGTGAGGAAGGCCGCCGGCAGCAGCCACCAGGCGGTCTGAGCGAGGAAGCCGCCGCGCAGACCGGTCAGGGCCGGGGTCAGGTCCTGGCGCACCTCGATCACCCCCAGGGTGTCACCCACCGTGGCGTTGTGGTGGCAGCCCAGGCATTTTTCCTCGGCCTGGAGCGGGTAGAGCAGGCGGATGTTCTCGTCCTTGACCCGGTGGAAGGAGTGGCCGCTGAGCAGCACCTGCTCCAGCTCGGCATCCAGGGCGGGCTGCTCGATGGGTCCGTACAGAGCCTCGACCCGGGGGCCCCGGTAGATCTGCACCATGCCCCCCTGGCCGGCGTTGGCCTCCCGGGTGCGGGCGACGAAGCGCTCGGCCTGGGCCCGGCTCCACCCGGTGGACATCAGTTCGTACATGGCCACGAAGGTGGTGCGGGCGGTGGCCTCCGCCGATTCCCGGGCCTGGGTGGTCACCGCCACGTCGAAGGCGCGGGACACGGCCAGATAGCTACCGGCGAAAAGGACCGATCCGGTGAGGATCGAACCTGCGAGGATGAAGGTTCTGATTTTCATGTTCGTATGGGCTCCCTCGGCCCGGCGTCCCGGGCCCGGCGGCTCCCGGAGCCGCCTTTCTGCCATTTATTTACCGCTGGCATATTACCGTAGCCACCTGCTTCGCCGCAGGAGATATTTGCCCTTCCGGACCGCGCCGGACCACGGCTGCGGACCTTATTGCGCAGCGCAGCAGCGGGCGGGGCATCGCGGTACAATCCGGCGCAGATTGTCGTCATCGCAGTTTCAGTTTCCGGAGTTTTCCATGCGCCGCATCACCCTCACCCGCTTCCTGATCGAAGCCCAGCGCCAGCAAGGCGCCCAGAACAACGACCTGCGCCTGCTCATCGAGGTCGTGGCCCGGGCCTGCAAGGCCATTTCCGTGGCCATCGGCAAGGGCAGCCTGGGCGGTGTGCTCGGCGAGGCCGGCAGCGACAACGTGCAGGGCGAGGCGCAGAAGAAGCTCGACGTGATCTCCAACGAAATCCTGCTCGAAGCCAACGAGTGGGGCGGCCACCTGGCCGGCATGGCCTCCGAAGAAATGGAGCTGCCCCACGCCATCCCCAGCCACTACCCCCGCGGCGAATACCTGCTGCTGTTCGATCCCCTGGACGGCTCGTCCAACATCGACGTGAACATCTCGGTGGGCACCATCTTCTCGGTACTCAAGTGCGCCGACAGCAGCTGCGACCTGCACGACCACGACTTCATGCAGAAGGGCACCCGGCAGGTGGCCGCCGGCTACACCGTCTACGGCCCCTCCACCCTGCTGGTGCTGACCCTGGGCAACGGGGTGCATTGCTTCACCCTGGACCGGGAGCTGGGCTCCTTCGTACTCACCAGGGAAAACCTGTCGATCCCTGCCGACACCCGGGAATTCGCCATCAACATGTCCAACCAGCGCTTCTGGGAAAAACCCATGCAGCGCTACGTGAACGAACTGGTGGCCGGCAAGGAAGGCCCCCGCGGCACCGACTTCAACATGCGCTGGGTGGCCTCCATGGTGGCCGACGTGCATCGCATCCTGACCCGGGGCGGCATCTTCATGTACCCCCTGGACAGCAAGACCGTGGCCCAGGGCGGCAAGCTGCGCCTGATGTACGAGGCCAACCCGATGGCCTTCATCGTCGAGCAGGCCGGCGGCGCCGCCACCACCGGCCGGGAGCGTATCCTCGACCTGGAACCCACCGGCCTGCACCAGCGCGTGCCGGTGGTGCTTGGCTCGAAGAACGAGGTGGAGCGGGTCACCCGCTACCATCAAGAAGGCAGCGAAGGCTGATCGTCCCGGAGGCTCCGCCATGTCGGTCAAGCACCCCATCATCGCCGTCACCGGGTCCTCGGGCTCGGGCACGACCACGGTCCGCCAGACCTTCGAGCGCATCTTCTGGCGCGAGAACGTCAAGGCCGTGCTGATCGACGGGGACAGCTACCACCGCTACATCCGGGCCGACATGCACAAGAAGGTGCAGGAGGCGGAGGCATCCGGCCACCGTCCTCCGTCGCACTTCGGGCCGGACGCCAACCTGCTGCCGGAACTGGAAATCCTCTTCCGCGACTACGCCGCCAGCGGTACCGGCCGGATGCGCCACTACGTGCATGACGAGGCCGATTCGCTCAAATGGGGCCAGCCCCTCGGCACCTTCACCGCCTGGGAGGACATCCCGGCGGGCACCGATCTGCTGTTCTACGAGGGCCTGCACGGAGGCGTGGTCACCGACACGGTAAACACGGCCCAGTACCCGGACCTGCTAATGGGGGTGGTGCCCACCATCAACCTGGAGTGGATTCAGAAGATTCACCGTGACACCCGCACCCGGGGCTATTCGCTGGAGGCGGTGACCCACACCATCCTGCGCCGCATGCACGACTACGTGCACACCATCACCCCCCAGTTCTCGCGCACCCACATCAACTTCCAGCGGGTGCCGGTGGTGGACACCTCCAATCCCTTCATCGCCCGGGACATCCCCAGCCAGGACGAGAGCTTCGTGGTGATCCGCTTCGCCAACCCGCGCGGCGTGGACTTCCCCTACCTGCTCAACATGATCGCCGACAGCTTCATGAGCCGGCCCAACACCATCGTCGTGCCCGGCGGCAAAATGAACCTGGCCATGGAACTGATCCTGACCCCCTTCGTCTGGCGCCTGATGGAGCGCCGCCACGGCGCCGGCTGACCCTCCCGGGCCCGGCGGCGCCCCGCGCCGCTCTTGCCGCACTGCAAAATCTGTTCAACCCCCCTGTTTTGGCGGATAATTTCGGTTTTTGCTGATCTTGGCCGCCGCCGTGTCTTCTACCGCTTCCACCGCGTCTTCCGCACCCTCCGCATCCACCCAATTCCTGCTTTCCCCCCTGACCGGCGCCATCCGCGCCCTGGCCATGGATGCGGTGCAAAAAGCCAACTCCGGCCACCCGGGCATGCCCATGGGTATGGCCGAAATCGCCGAAGTCCTGTGGCGCCGCCACCTGAAGCACAACCCGGCCAATCCGCAATGGCCCGACCGCGACCGCTTCGTGCTGTCCAACGGCCACGGCTCCATGCTGCTCTACAGCCTGCTGCACCTGACCGGCTACGACGTCACCATCGACGACCTGAAGAACTTCCGCCAGCTGAATAGCCGCACCCCGGGCCACCCCGAAGTGGGCTACACCCCGGGCGTGGAAACCACCACCGGCCCCCTGGGCCAGGGCATCACCAACGCCGTGGGCCTGGCCCTGGCGGAAAAAATCCTGGCCGCCGAATTCAACAAGCCCGGCCACGCCGTGGTCGACCACCACACCTACACCTTCCTCGGCGACGGCTGCCTGATGGAAGGCGTCTCCCACGAAGCCTGCTCCCTGGCCGGCACCCTGGGCCTGGGCAAGCTGATCGCCTTCTACGACGACAACGGCATCTCCATCGACGGCCACATCGAAGGCTGGTTCACCGACGACACCCCGAAGCGCTTCGAAGCCTACGGTTGGCAGGTGATCCCCAACGTGGACGGCCATGACAGCGCCGCCATCGAGGCCGCCCTGCTCAAGGCCCAGGCCGAAACCGGCAAGCCCACCCTGATCTGCTGCAAGACCAAGATCGGCATGGGCTCCCCCAACAAGGCCGACAGCCACGACGTGCACGGCTCCCCCCTGGGCGACGCCGAAATCGCCGCCACCCGCGCCGCCATCGGCTGGAACCACGCCCCCTTCGAAATCCCCGCCGACGTGTACGCGGCCTGGGACGGTAAGGCCAAGGGCGCCGAGGCCGAAGCCGCCTGGGATGCCCGCTTCGCCGCCTACACCGCCGCCTTCCCCACGGAAGCCGCCGAATTCATGCGCCGCATGAAGGGCGAGTTGCCGGCCAACTGGTCCCAGGTGGTGGACGCCTACATCGCCGACACCGCCGCCAAGGCCGAAAACATCGCCACCCGCAAGGCCAGCCAGAACGCCATCGCCGCCCTGGTGCCCAGCCTGCCGGAAGTGGTGGGCGGCTCCGCCGACCTGGCCGGTTCCAACCTGACCCTGTGGAAGGGCGCCAAGGGCGTCACCGCCAAGGACGGTGGCAACTACATCTATTACGGCGTGCGCGAGTTCGGCATGACCGCCATCGCCAACGGCCTGGCCCTGCACGGCGGGCTGATCCCCTACACCGCCACCTTCCTGGTGTTCTCCGACTACGCCCGCAACGCCATCCGCATGGC
>NZ_JAJTBG010000010.1 GCF_021287045.1 Oryzomicrobium sp.
CCGCCCCCAGAACCGCCGCCTTGCGTACTACTAGTTTGCTGGTCTCGCTCATGGTGCAGGGTTCCTTCATTTGACGAGTTGTTCGCGCATGGCGCGCTTGTTGAGCTTGCCCACGCTGGTGCGGGCCAGGGCGTCCACGAAGCGGACGTTCTCGGGCACGCCGTACTTGGAGATGTGCCCCTGGTCGGCGAAGGTCTTGACGTGGGCCTGGATGTCGGCGGCTTCCACCTTGCCGGCGAAGTCGGGCTTGAGCACCACCAGGGCCAGGGGGCGCTCGCCCCACTTCTCGTCGGGCACGCCGATTACCGCCACCTCGCTCACCGCCGGGTGGCGTCCGATCAGGTCTTCCAACTCCAGGGACGACACCCATTCGCCGCCGGTCTTGATCACGTCCTTGATGCGGTCGGTGACTTGCAGGTAGCCGCGTCCGTCGATGTGGCCGATGTCCTGGGTGTGCAGCCAGCCGCCGTCCCACAGGTGCTCGGAGGCTTCCGGGCTGTGCAGGTAGCCCTGGGTGAGCCAGGGGGTGCGGGCCACCACTTCGCCGGCGCTCTTGCCGTCATGGGGGCAGTCGTCCATGTGGGCATCCACGGTGCGCAGGGCCACCAGGGGAACGGGACGGCCGGTCTTGACCCGCACCGCCACGCTGGCGTCGGCCTCCGCCTCCAAGTCGGTGGCGTCGAGCTGGGCCAGGGTCAGGATGGGACAGGTCTCGGACATGCCGTAGCCGGTAAAGACGTCGATGCCGCGCTCCAGGGCGGCCTTGGCCAGGCCGGTGGTGAGGGCCGAGCCGCCGATGATGACCTTCCAGTGGGACAGGTCCACCTGCTTGCCGTAGGGCGTCAGCAGCAGCATGTGCAGGATGGTGGGGACGCAGTGGGAGAAGGTGATCTTTTCCTTTTCGATCAGCTTGAGGATGGCCTCGGGCTGGTAGCGCCCGGGATAGACCTGCTTCACCCCGGCCAGGGTGGCGATGTAGGGCACGCCCCAGGCGTGGACGTGGAACATGGGCGTCAGCGGCATGTACACGTCGTCCCGGTGGAAACGGCCTTGCTTCGGTGCCAGGGCGATGGCGTTGCACACCGCCAGGGTGTGCAGCACCAACTGGCGGTGGCTGAAATAGACGCCCTTGGGCAGGCCGGTGGTGCCGGTGGTGTAGAAGGTGGTGGCCCGGGCGTTCTCGTCGAAATCGGGGAAATCGTAGTGGTCCGGGCAGTCGGCCAGCAGGGCCTCGTACTCGCCGGCGAAGCCCGCCGGGGGAGCGGGGTCTTCGTCGGAGAGCAGGACGATCTTCTTCACCGTGGCCAATTCGCCCTTGATCTGCTCCAGCACCGGCAGGAATTCCCGGTTCACCAGCAGCACGTCGGCCTGGGCGTGGTTCAGGGTGTAGAGGATCTGGTCCGGCGACAGGCGGATGTTCACCGTCTGCAGCACCGCCCCCAGCATGGGCACGCCGAAGAAGCATTCCAGGTAGCGGTGGCTGTCCCAGTCCATCACCGCCACCGTGTCGCCGCCCTGGACGCCCAGGCGGGTCAGGGCGTGGCCGAGGCGGTGGATGCGCCGGGCGAATTCCCGGTAGGTGAGACGCCGCTTGTCCGCGTAGACGATCTCCTGGTCCGGCGCCACGGCCAGGGGCGTATGGAGCAGCTGCTTGATCAGCAGCGGGTAGGTGTAGGCGGAAGGGGTGACCTGGATGGGCTGCACGGACATGGGCGTGTCTCCAAATTCGTTCTGTTTATCGCCTGTCGGGCCGGCGTGGGCGCCTGGAAAACATGCGCATCGCGCCGCCCTTGGCGGTTTGCGGCACTATGAGCCGCTTGCCTGAACTGCACGGGCGAAATCGCAAAAATCCCGAAAAACCGTGGACTTCTCGGTGGATTCTATAAATCTGCCGCCTCCGCACCGATAACCGGTTGCGCCGAAATACTTGCATAATCGGCCAAACTTCCTGCGGCACTGCACAACACCATGGCGTTTGACGACTCCGCTTCCAGCACCGTTCCCATGTCCTTCGTCCACAGCCTGCTGCGGGGCACGCCCCTGGCGCCGGCGGCCCAGGCGGACGCCCTGTCCCGGGCCGGGGTCTCCCCGGCCCTGCTGGGGGCGGATACGGCCCGGGTGACCACGGAGCAGTTCGCCGCCCTCTACCAGTTGCTGGCGCGGGAGCTGGACGACGAACTGCCGGGCATGTTCTCCCGGCCGGTGCGGGCCGGAGCCTTCAAGTTCCTGTGCCTGAGCCTGATGGAATCGGCCAACTTGCAGACCGCCCTGTTCCGCTTCACCCGCTTCTTCCACCTGGTGCTGGACGACTTCGCCATCGAGCTGGCCCGCCAGGGTGGCCTGGTGCGCATGGCCCTGATTCCCCAGACGCCGGCGGCGCCGGCCAACACCTTCGGCCAGGAGATCATGCTCAAGCTGATCCACGGCGTGGCCTCCTGGCTGACCGGCCACCGCATGGTCATGGCCCGGGTGGATTGCGCCTATCCCCGGCCGCGCCATGCCTCCGAATACGGCTTTCTCTACCCGGGACCGGTGCATTTCGACCAGCCGGTGTCCGCCCTGCATTTCGAGGCCAGCCAGCTGGCCGCGCCGATCCGCCAGGACCGCCGTTCCCTCAGCACCTTCCTGGCCCGGGCGCCGGGGGACTGGCTGTTCGTCTCGTTCAAGGAGCACCCCACCAGCCAGCGGGTGCGCGAGCTGCTGCGGGCGCGGCTGTCACAGCCGCCCACGGCCGGCGCGGTGGCGGCCGAGCTACACCTGTCGCTACGCACCCTGACGCGGCGCCTGGCGGACGAAGGGACCACGTTCCAGTCCCTCAAGGACGAGTTGCGCCGAGACACCGCCATCCACCGCCTGACCACCGGCGACACGCCCATCGCCGCCATCGGCCAGGAGGTGGGCTTCGAGGACCCCAACACCTTTCACCGGGCCTTCCGCAAATGGACCGGCAGCACGCCGGGGGCCTATCGCCTGCGGCGCTGAGCCGGGTTCCGGCCGGGGCCGGCAGGCGCCAATCCTGGATACAAGCCATTCCACCCAGCGGGGCCACCGCCCTCCTCCGTAAATCCCCGGATTGCCGGCGCCATGGAAGGGAGTAAGGTCCTGTCCTCAGGCGTTCCGGCCCTGCGGTCACGGGCGCCGTTGCGGCCTATTCCCGCGCTTCCTTCGCCTTCCACACTTTTTACCGGCTTTGGCCCCCGCTCCCGTGCTCGACGATCACCTTCTGCTCGCCCTCACCCTGGTCCTGGTCGGCTTCGCGGCCTGGGTCCACGGTTTCATCGGCATCGGCTTCCCGCTCATTTCCACCCCGACCCTGGCGGCAGTGACCGACCTGAAGACGGCGGTGGTGCTGACGGTGATCCCCAACATCGCCCTCAACACCATGTCGATCCTGCGCGGCGGCAACCTGGGGGCCAGCCTGCTACCCCACTGGCGGCTACCCTGCTACGTGCTGCTGGGCAGCCTGGTGGGCACCCATTTTTTGATTGGCATCCCCGGAGCGCCACTCAAGATTCTGCTGGCGGTGATGATGCTGGTGTCGGTGGCGATGAACCGCATCAAGGGCTTCGACTGGGGCTTCATCCGCCGCTCGCCGCGCACCTGGGAGGCGGTGGCAGGCCTGACCGGCGGCCTGCTGTCGGGGACGGTGAACGTCTCGGTGCCGCCGCTGGCCATCTATTTCATGGCCCTGGGCCTGGCGCCCACGGCCACCATCCAGATCTTCAACCTGTGCTTCATCGTCGGCAAGCTGACCCAGGCCGGCTCCCTGGCTGCCGCCGGCGAGATCGGCTGGAGCGACCTGCCCGGCAACCTAGGGTTGACCGTGCTGGCGGTGGGCGCCCTGCTGCTCGGCATGCGCCTCCAGGCCCGCACCTCGCCGGCCCAGTACCGGAAGTATTTGAACCTGTCGCTGGTGGCCATGGCCCTGCTGCTGCTCGGCCAGGAAGGCTGGCGCGCCCTGGCCCGCTAGGGCGGGCTGTCAGTACTCCACCGGCAAGGGGTCCAGGCTGCGCCACAGGTACCAGGTGGCCACGGTGCGCCAGGGGCGCCAGCGTTCGCCGAATTCGGCCAGCTCGGCCAGGGATGCGGCCTCGCCGGCGAAGTAGTGCAGCCTGATGGCCCGGACCAGCCCCAGGTCCTGGAGCGGATACACGTCCGGGCGCAGCAGGTTGAAGATCAGGAACATTTCCGCCGTCCACCGGCCGATGCCCCGCACCCGGGTCAGCTCGGCGATCACCGCCGCGTCGTCCATGACGCGCCAGCGGCGGGGGTCCAGTTCCCCGTCGTCGAAATGCCGGGCCAGGTCGCGCAGGTAGTCGGCCTTGCGCCGCGACAGCCCGCAGGCGGCCAGCCCGTCGCCCTCCACCGCCAGCACCTGGGCTGGCGTGGGTGCCGCCGCTGCACGTCCTTCGACCTCCGCCAGCCGGGCGACGAAGCGCCCCCACACGGCGTCGGCGGCCTTCACCGAAATCTGCTGCCCGACGATGGCCCGGGCCAGGGTGGTGAATGGATCGCCCCGGCACACCAGGCCGCCGCCATGGCGCTGCACCAGCCCGGCCATGACGGCATCGCCGGCAGCCAGCTCCCGGACCGCATCGTCCCAGTATGCAGGCGTCGTCCGCTTCACAGGCACCGACTTCATTTCCCGCCTCCTTGCCCATCCTTGCCGGAAAAGCCGGCTACCATCCGCCCATGACGATCGACACCCGTTCCACTTCCCATCTCCCGGCCGCCGATTCCACTATTCATCGGGTCGCCGGCCTGGTCCTGGCCGGCGGCGAAGGACGCCGCATGGGCGGCCAGGACAAGGGACTGCTGCCCTACCATGGCGTTCCCCTGGCCCTCCACGCCGCCCGGCGCCTCGCCGCCCAGGCGTGCCCGGTGCTGATCAGCGCCAACCGTCATTTGGAAGAATACCGGGGCTTCGGCTACCCGGTGGTGCAGGACACCCTGCCCGGATTCAACGGCCCCCTGGCCGGCATCCTGGCCGCCATGGCCGCTCTCGACACCCTGGCAACGGAGGGTGAGCCCCCCGCCTACCTGGCGGTGGTGCCCTGCGACACCCCCCATTTTCCCGCCGACCTGGTGCCGCGCCTGCTGGCGGCGGCCTCCGGCGGAAAAGCCGTCGTCCACGCCGCCGCGGGAGGCCGGGACCACTACGCCTGCGCCCTGCTGCGCACCGACCTGGCCGCCGACCTGGCGGCCTATCTGGCGGGCGGAGGACGCTCGATCCGCGGCTGGTATGAACGCCACGGGGCGGCCACTGTCATATTTGCCGACCCGGACGCCTTCGCAAACCTAAACAGCCCCGATAGCCTCTTGGCGGCGGAAGCGGCGGAAAAAGGCAAAAAACCCCAGGGAAAAACGCAAAAGCATTGACGCAAATACATGACCAAAATCAAACAGCTAGGCCTGTTGCGCGTCTAACCTTGCCTTGGCCCGCATTGGTGTTTCCGAGCCTTCGCGTTATTCTCTGGCGAAAAGAACTCAGGCGGCATCCTCACTCGCTTCCGGCACCATGCATTCCGTTTGCACCCGCGCCCCGGCGCACAACAACAACGATTACGACGATTTGGCAGCGGCGTTGACCGGGCAGTATCCGACTTTCACCTTCCGGCCGGGCTTAGCCGGGTAAACGCGGAATTTAGCGAGGAATCCAGTCATCGTGACGACCCGATACGCCTTCCTGCGGCCGCTGCTCGCCCCGAATCTGGCCTGGGCGGCCATCGACCTGGCGCTGGGCGCCCCGCAGGATTCACCTTCCGCCCCTATTTCCCCCAATCTCGTCGCCGCGGATTTTGGCGACGCCTTCGGCCCGACCCGGGCGACCCGTTGGCCCGTGCTGATCCGGGGCCTCCACCCGGACGACGACGCCGGCGCCCCCGCCCGGGCGCCCGCCGGCTACGGTCGGGAACAGCCCCTCACGCCGTTTGCCGTCCCCCTCCCGGCCGACCCAGCGAACCCTGCCCCAGCCCGCATCGCCGCCCTGGCCGATGCCGGCCTGATCGCCGCCCTCTGGCACCGGGAACCGTCCTCCTTCAAGGCCCTCATCGACGGGCAACTGCCCGGCACCGGCTGGGACGTGGTGGATGCCCAACTGGCCCGAGACAGCATCTCGCCCCACCTGCTGCTGCATTTCCGCGAGGAAGGCCGGCCCCTGGTGGGGCTCCAGGTAGCCAGTGCCGATCTGTTCGACTGGTGCGCCAGCCGCGGTTTCACCCTCCTCGGCGCCGAATTCGTCAGTCGCCCCGAGGTGGACCCCCACTCCCCCGCCGATCCGACCAAGCTCAAACTGCTGCGGTTGCTCTCCCTGGTGGTCCAGGACGCCCACACCAGTGAGCTGGAAGAAGTGTTCCGGGGCGAACCGAAGCTGCTCTACAACCTGCTGCGGCTGGTCAATTCGGTGTCGGTGGGCAGCCCCACCAAGGTCACCAGCCTGTCCCAGGCCCTGCTCCTGCTCGGCCGGCGCCAGCTGCAGCGCTGGCTGCAACTGCTCATCTACGCCAACCAGTTCAGCCAGCCCCAGCAGCCCAATCCCCTGCTCAAGCAGGCCGCCTACCGGGGAAGCCTGCTCGAAGGGCTGCTCCACAACGCCATTGCCCAGAGCAACGCCGAGGAATGCCCGGACTGCGCCTACATGGTGGGCGTGTTCTCCCTGCTGCCCACCCTGCTCCACCTGCCCATGGCCGACATCCTGGCCAACCTGCCCCTGCCCGAGGAAGTGGCCGCCGGCCTGCTCCACGGCGAGGGCATCCTGGGCTGGGGGCTGGGCATCGTCGCCGCCGCCGAACAGGGCGACTTCGACATCGGTACCAAGGCCCTGGCCCAGGCCGGCGTCGATCCGGTCCAGTGGCTGCGCATCCAGCAGCAGGCGTTCGGCTGGACCAGCCAGCTGGACACGGACAACTAGGCCGCCGCACCGCGCCCATGCCCTCGACCCGGATCACCGTGGCCCCCGAACTCGACCCGATTCCTGCCGCCCTGGCCACCCAAGCCGCCCGCATCGGCGACCTGGATTTGGCCGGGCGCCTGGCCGCCGCCCTGCTCGGCGGCAACGGCGCGCTGCCGGACGAACTGATCCGCGCCCTGTGTTGCAGCGCCCTGGAAAGCCCCGACGGCTGCTTTGTCAGTTGCCTCGACGACCTGGCCGCCGACGACGCGGCCGCCCCCCGGGGCGCCCTGGGACCCGAAATCCGCTTCGCCGCCTACCGGGACGCCCTGCCCGCCCCCTGGCGCCAGCTGTTCCGCCAGGCCCTGGAAAGCGGCCTGCCGGTGGTGGCCGACGGCCACCTGAGCGATGACGGCATCCCCCGCCTGGGCGTGACCCTGCGCCACGGCCCGGCACCCCTGGGCATGGTCGGCGTGGCCGGCCGCCCCGGCGGCTACAGCGCCACGGAACAGCAGCGCTTCGCTGCAATCGCCGGCCTGCTCGCCCAGGGGCTGGAGGTGCGCCGGCAGTTGGCCGAGCGCCAGGCCGAGCTGGCCCGCAGCGAAGCCAAGGTGGCCCACCAGAGCCTGATCCTCGACCAGATCCACGATTCGGTCCTGACCCTGGACCTGTCCGGCTTCATCACCGGCTGGAACAAGGGTGCCGAGCGCCTCTTCGGCTACACCGCCGACGAGGCCCTGGGCCGCCACATCCTCTTCCTCTACGCCGACGAGCGGGAGGAGGACGAGATGTTCAACGCCTTCCTCGAAGGCAACCAGCGCGAGTTCGAGGTGCGCGGCCGGCGCAAGAACGGGGAAGAATTCTGGGCCAGCATCACCCTCTCCCTGGCCCGGGACGGCCAGGACCGGCCCCAGTCAATCATCGGCTACCTGATCGACATCACCGACCAGCTTTCCGCCCAGGAAAAACTGCGCCTGCACGCCCGCATCTTCGAACAGAGCAGCGAGGCGGTCGTGGTGGTGGAGCGCGGCGGCAACGTGGTTTCGGTGAACCGGGCGTTCACCGAGATCACCGGCTTCCGCGAGGACCAGGTGCTCGGCTACCCTCCGCGCATGCTCCTGGCCCTGCGCGACGACCCGGAAGCCACCGCCGTGGTCGAAGCCGCCCTGGCCGCCACCGGCACCTGGCAGGGCGAGCTGGAGGACGAGCGCAGCAACGGCGAGCGCTACCCGGCCGGGGTGTCCCTGGCCTTGGTGCGCAACGCCAGCGGCGAGGAAACCCACCGCTTCTTCGTGTTTTCCGACCTGACCGAGCGCAAGGCCCACGAGCAGCAGGTCTACCGGCTGGCCTACTACGACAGCCTGACCGGGCTGCCCAACCGCTCCCTGCTGTTCTCCCTGCTCGCCCAGGCCCTGCTCGAATCCCAGCGCCGCCAGAGCCACGGCGCCCTGCTGTTTGTCGACTTGAATCGTTTCAAGACGGTGAACGATTCCTACGGCCATGCCGCCGCCGACTCCCTGCTGCGCGACGTGGCCGAACGCCTGATCCGGACGGTGCGCGCCGAGGACGTGGTGGCCCGTCTGGGGGGCGACGAGTTCGTCATCGCCCTGATGGACATCGCCCACCGGGACGACGCCGCCCGGGTGGCCTACAAGATCCACGACGCCCTGGCCCTGCCCTTCGTCGCCGGGGACGGCAGCCGGGAGGAAGTGCGCATCTCGGCGGCCATCGGCATCGCCCTCTTCCCCGACGACGGCCGCGACGCGGAAACCCTGCTGCGCCACGCCGACGTGGCCATGTACCGGGCCAAGCAATCCACCGCCGACGGCTTCCTGTTCTATTCCCAGGAGATGAACCGCCGCTCCCGGGAACGCCTCAAGCTCGAAGGCGCCCTGCGCCGGGCCCTGGAACAGGGCGAGCTGAGCCTGCACTTCCAGCCCCAGCTATGCTTGTCCACCCAGCGCATCGTGGGCGCCGAGGCCCTGCTGCGCTGGCGCCACCCCGAGCTGGGGCCGATCCCGCCGGCGGAATTCATCCCCCTGGCCGAAGAAACCGGCCTGATCATCCCCATCGGCACCTGGGTCATCAACGCTGCCTGTGCCCAAGCCCACGCCTGGCAAAAACAGGGGCTGCCCCAGGTGCGGCTGGCGGTGAACCTGTCGTCGCGCCAGTTCCTGCCCGGGCTGCCCCAGCAGATCAGCGAAATCCTGACCCGCCATCAGTTGTCCGGCGACGTGCTGGAACTGGAGATCACCGAGTCGATGCTGATGCACAACACGGAGCGGGTGGTGGCGATGATGGAAGAATTCCAGCAGGCCGGCCTATCCCTCTCCCTGGACGACTTCGGCACCGGCTATTCGAGCCTGTCGTACCTGAAGCGCTTCCCCATCGACAACCTGAAGATCGACCAGTCCTTCGTCCGCGGCCTGCCCGAGGACGCCAACGACTCGGCCATCGCCCGGGCCATCATCGGCATGGCCAAGGCCCTCAAGCTGTGCGTCATCGCCGAAGGGGTGGAAACCGAGGCCCAGCTTCGCTTCCTGGCCGAAGCCGGCTGCGACGAGATCCAGGGCTACCACTTTTCTCCCCCGCTCCCCGCCGACCAATTCGCCGCCCTGCTGCTGCGGGTGAACGGCCCGGCCGGCCAGTAAATCCGGCTCCGACGCCTGGCCCGTTCCGGCATGTCCGCCGGAGTGTAGCTCGCCATTGTCCGCGTCCTCAGTCCGGCTTTTTTTCCCCCAGATAGCGCAGGTGGCTGACACAGCCTGCCTTGCAGTCGCTGGCACCGAAGCCGGGCGCCACCACCGTGCCGCCCACGGCCCGGTTGGCGGCGCACTCGGCCATGGTCAGCCGCTCCACCGCCAGCACCGCCGCCTCATCCCGGGCCAGCAGGTAATCGATGTGCCAGCGCAGGGGCTTGGGCCGCTCCGCCGTGCCGCGCCGGCAATGGCGCGCCACCCGGGCCTCGAAATTGCGCCGGGCCGAGCCGGTATAGACGTAGTCCCCGGCCGGAAAGAGAAAGGTGCCGAGCCGCCCCACGGTCACGGATAACGGAGCGGCCAACCGGATGTGCAGGCGGTAGGTGGTGGGGGCCGCCGGCCCGCCGTCCGCCACGTTGCCCGCCACGTTGCCCGCCATGGCAGCCGGCCTTAGCGGAGGCGCTCCGCCGCCGCCCACAGGTCCTGCCCCGCCAGGGAGGCCTCCCACCGCCCGTAGCGCTCGCGCCAGCCCTGGAAGGGTTGCGACAGGGACTGGCGCGGGTCTTCGCTGCGTCCGTAGGCCATGCCCTCGATGAACCAGGAGGGCGTGAACAACCACATTTGCAGGGTGCCCAGCCGCTCGTACTGCAACACATGGATCAGTTCGTGGCGGACATAAAAGGGCTGCCAGCCGCGCTTGGCCATGACCACCCCCAGAGGCCCCACCGTGATGCCGGCGGCGCCCGCGAGACCGAAGGCGCAGGAACACTCGTCGGTGCTGCAAAACACCACCGTCGGCCGGCGCTGGATCGACCCCAGCTCGCGCCCGACGAAGGCCTCGGCCTCCGCCAGCAGTGCCCGCGCTTCGGGCAGCCGGGCGGGGTCGTCGATGCACAGGCGCTCCTGGGTGCAGGCCACTCCGTTCAACTCAGGCGCAACCAGCCGCAAGGGCTTCACCGCCGCCCAAGCGATGGCCGGAATGGCGTGGGCGAGAAAAACGATGGTGGCGGCGTGTCTGAGCTTCATGTCAAGGGCACAGCCGCGACTGCCATGCTTCATAAGCAGCAATGACGGCAGGCAACAAGGGTTTTTCTGTGCCGTCATCAAGGATCACGATGATCTGTGCCGCCTCCGCGAACACACCTTCTCCGAAAGGAGCGGAAAAAAGGCCTGGCGTCATCGAAAGATTGTCTACCGTTGATACGTCACGAACCAGCACTTTTGTCAGCTTTGCATGTTTGGACACGTCGGCAACATCGCGGATGAATTTAATTTCATCGCAAACAGACTGCATATCGTCGCGAACGCCCTTCAAGCGGTGGTTCATCACTTGACGGGTATCTGCGGGCTTCCCTTCCTGGGCCATATAGTCAGCAATATGGTTCAAAACAATTGCGGCGAGCATGCCTCGCCGCAGATCAAGCGGGAACTTGCAAAATTCTGCAACGGTTGGCTCAACAACAAGACGAAAGAAACTTACCGGATCCGACAACATTTCAGCCGGCCCGGCCGCTGACGAAGGGGTTGTCGGCCCGCTCGTCGCCGAAGGTGGACATGGGGCCGTGGCCGGGGATGAAGGCCACGTCGTCGCCCAGGGGGAAGAGGCGCTGTTTGATCGAGGCGATCAGGGTCTGGTAGTCGCCCTTGGGAAAATCGGTGCGGCCGATGGAGCCGGCGAACAGCACGTCCCCCACCAGGGCCAACCGGGACGGCGCGTGGAAGAACACCACGTGGCCCGGGGTATGGCCCGGGGTATGGATCACCGCCAGGGTCGCGTTGCCCACGGTCACCGTGTCGCCATCGTTGAGCCAGCGGTCGGGCAAAAAAGCGTCGGTGTGGGGAAAGCCGAACATCTGGGCCTGGCGCGGCAGGCCGTCGAGCCAGAAACGGTCCTCCTCCTGGGGGCCTTCCACCGGCACGCCGTAACGCTCGCGCATCGCCACCGTGCCGCCCACGTGGTCCAGGTGGCCGTGGGTGAGCAGGATGCGCTCCAGGGTCAGGCCGTGGCGCTCCAGGGCGGCGGCGATGCGCTCCACATCGCCCCCCGGGTCCACCACCGCGGCACGGCGGGTTTCCTCGCACCACAGCACGGTGCAGTTCTGGGCGAAGGGGGTGACCGGGACGATCTCGAACTTCATGGACGGGCTCCGAAGATGGCGGTGGGCGGTGCCGAGCCAGGGCAGCGATGCCGAACCGTGGCCGGGTCGGCATTGTAGCCTGTAGCCCGCCTTTGCCGCCCCGCCCGCCAACCCCCACCAACCCCCACCAACCCTTTTGGTGCATCGCACGGCATCCTGGCCCGCGCCATGCACCAGGCCGGCACAGGTGCTCCGGTCCTCGGCCGCCCTTCCTGGCGCGGTACGCCCCCAACATTCCGGCGCCATCCCCCGGCGGGAACGATGCAGCCAGGGCAGCGCAGCCCCGGAGCCCTCCGATACACCGGGCAACTATCTTATTGGCATGGAAATCGCTGCATGTCAGGCATCACTTTCCGATACGCGGCCGGGTCCACAAGGCCCGCGTCCCTTCCGCCCAGAACCAAGACAATGCCATGGACGCCACCCCGCCCGATCCCCTCGAAACCGCCCGCCTGCTGGCCCGCTTCAAGCTGCATGTACGCCGCACCCTCGACCAGTCCGTGAACCTGGAGCAGTTGGCCAACGACCCGGCCTACGCCAAAACGAGGCTCGCCGAGATCGAGGACGCGGCCGAGGACGAAGACCTGCTGGTCATGGTCCTGCGTCTGCGCGCCCTGTTGCTGCCGCCTCCCGTAGCAGCCGCTCCGCCGCCCGCAGCCCCGGAGCCCGCTGCCCCCCAGGAGACCCGCAACTACAAGTTCGGCGCCCGCTCCTGGTAGGGCCACGCGGCGCCTTCCGGGTCGCCATGCCCGGAGAGCTCGGCGACAATAGGGGCTTTTATTTCCCGCAGGCATCGGCACCGCCGGCCTGGGCCCCTACCGTCATGAACGCCGTTGCCCCTCTCCCCTTCGCCGACCTCACCCCCGCCCCCGTCTGGCGCCACTTCGCCACCCTGTGCGCCATTCCCCGCCCGTCCAAGCATGAGGCGGCTTTGCGTGGGCACCTGGCGGCCTGGGCGGCGGGGCGTGGGCTGGCGACTGAGCAGGACGGGGCCGGCAATCTGCTGATCCGCAAGGCCGGCAGCCCGGGGCGTGAGAACGAGGCCGGGGTGATCCTGCAAGGCCATCTGGATATGGTCTGCCAGAAGAACGGCGGCACCGAGCACGACTTCCACCGCGACCCGATCCGCCCGGTGCGGGACGGCAGCTGGCTGGTGGCGCCGGACACCACCCTGGGGGCCGACAACGGCCTGGGGGTGGCCCTGGCCCTGGCGGTGCTGGAGGCGGACGGCCTCTCCCACCCGCCCCTGGAGGTGCTGCTCACCGTCGATGAGGAAGCCGGCATGGGCGGCGCCCTGGGGCTGCAACCGGGCTGGCTGCGGGGCACCCGGCTGATCAACATCGACACCGAGGAATGGGGCCACTTCTACCTGGGCTGCGCCGGCGGGCTGGACGTGAATGTGGACTGGACCCTGCCCAACGAACCCGCGCCGGCGGGCTGGACCGCTGGGCGCATCGAGGTGGCCGGGCTGCGCGGCGGCCACTCGGGCATCGACATCGACAAAGGCCGGGGCAACGCCATCAAGCTGCTGGTGCGCCTGCTGCGCGACCTGACGGATGCCCACCCGGGCGCCTTCCGCCTGAGCGGCCTGGGCGGCGGCACGGCGCGCAACGCCCTGGCACGGGAAGCCTCGGCCACCATCGCCCTGAACCCCGCGTCCCTGGCCGATCTTCAGGCCACCCTCGCGGAGAGGGCCGCCGTTATTGGCCGGGAATACGCGGGCGTTGAAGATCGTTTATCGGCGCGGCTTTCCACGGGGGCTCCCGGCGAGGCCCCCTCCCCCATCCTCACCGCCGCCGCCCAGGCCGCCCTGCTGGCGGCCTTCAACGCCGCGCCCCACGGGGTGGCGCGCATGAGCCAGAGCGTCGCTGGCGTGGTGGAAACCTCCAACAACCTGGGGGTGCTGACCCTGGCCGCGGGCCGCGCCCGGGCCAACTTCATGGTCCGCTCCCTGGTGGATTCGGCCGCCCTGGCCCACGCCCGGGCGATTGCCGACCTGTTTGCCTTGCTCGGCCCGGACTGCCGCGTCACCACCGGCGACAACTACCCGGGCTGGCGGCCCAACCCGGATTCGCCCCTGCTGGCCCTGGCGCAGCAGGTCTTTGCCCGGGAATTCCCAAACGACAACGGCGGCACGGCCAAGGTGGAGGTGATCCACGCCGGCCTGGAGTGCGGCATCATCGGCGCCGCCTACCCGGAACTGGACATGCTCTCCTTCGGCCCCACCATCCGCGGCGCCCACGCCCCGGGGGAACGGGTCGAGGTGGCCAGCGTGGCCAAGTGCTGGCACCTGCTCACAGCCCTGCTGGCGGCCCTGCCGGCACGCTGAAAAATTCCGGATGCCCCGGGCCGCCTAAAAACCAACCGGCCGGAAACCCAATAGGGACGCGGACTTTCAGATAGGCCGCCTTAAACGCAAGAATTGGCGCGGGTTTCCACAGGCACCTTCTGGAAATCAAGGCAGGGCGCGGCGTTCCGGCCAGCGCCAGGGCGGCGGCGGGTGATTACGGCTGGGGGGCGCCACCGGCCGGGCCGGGCACGGCGCCCCCCGGGGCGTTGCCCGGGGGATTGGCGGCGCCTCCGGGCGGCGCGCTGCTGCTTCCACCGTTGTTGCCGCCACTGCCACCACTGCCACCTGATCCCGCCGGCGCCCCCGCAGGTCCAGGCAGCCCCCGGGCCTCGGGGGGCACCAGGTCCGGCGGCAGATCCGGGTTCGGCTGGGAGGTTCCCATGTCCTCCACCGGCGCCGCCTCCTGGGGTTCGGGCAGGGGCTCCGGCGGCGCCACGGGAGGCGCCTTGGGCGCTTGCGGCTTCGGCGCCGGGCCGAACAGTCGGTCGTGCAGGGTCTCGTACAGGCCCTGGGCCCACTCCGCCACCCAGTCAGTGAAGCGGTTCCACCAGCGCACGACGAAGCGCTTCTCCGGTTCCTCGAAGCGGGCCTTGGCGTCGATGGCCTTGCCGCGCAGGGCGCGCTGGAAGAAGTCGCCCACCATGGGCAGTGCGCTGTGGGCGCCCTGGCCCCAGTAGTCGCTGCGCAGGGTGATGCGGTTGTCGTTGAAGCCGACCCAGGCCCCGGCCACCAGCTCCGGGTGCATCAGGATGAACCAGCCGTCGGTGTTGCCCTGGGTGGTGCCGGTCTTGCCCGCCACGTCGGCGCGGATGCCGTAGCGGCTGCGGATGGCCACGCCGGTGCCCTTGTCCACCACCCCGCGCATGGCGTCGAGCAGGGTGTAGGCAGCATTGGCCGGGAGGGCCGGCTCCGCGTCTGCCGGGGCGAACTCGGCCAGGACCTTGCCGTTGCGGTCCTCGATGCGGGTGACCATGGTGGGGGGAATGTAGGCGCCGCCGTTGGCGATGGTGCCGTAGGCGCTGACCATCTCCTTGAGAGTCACCGGGCTGGTGCCGAGCGCCAGGGACGGCACCTGCTCCAGGGGGCTCTGGCGCACCCCCATGGCCTGGGCCAGCTTGGCCACCTTGGCCGGGCCCACGGTCTGCATCAGCTGGGCGGTGATGGTGTTCTTGGAATAGGCCAGGGCATCGCCCAGGGTCATGGGCTGGCCGCTGGGCGGGGAATGGTCGCCGGGGCGCCACACCTCGCCGCCTTTGAGGGGGATTTCCACCGCCTGGTCCACCAGGGTGTCGTCGGGCTTGGCGCCCTGGGCGAAGGCGACGCCATAGACGAAGGGTTTGAAGGTGGAGCCGGGCTGGCGGCGGGCCTGCTGCACGTGGTCAAAGCCGTCTTGCAGGTAATCCCGGCTACCCACCCAGGCCCGCACCTGGCCGGTACGCGGGTCCAGGGCGAGGAAGCCGGCCTGGATGGTGGCCTTCTGCTTGCGCAGGGTTTCCATGAAGGCCCGGTCGGCGAGCAGCTTCTTCATCGCCTGGGCCTGATCCAGGCCGGCGTCCCGGGCGGCCTTGTAGTCCGGCGTTTCGGCGACGAAGGCGGCCAGCAGCGGATCGGCCGCCCCCTTGGCGCCACGGCGGAAGCGGCCGGCCCACATGCCGTCGGCCAGGCCCTGGAGCTGGGCGCCCTGGCGCGCCACCGCCTGGGTGGCCCAGGCTTGCAGGCGCGAATCGACGGTGGTGCGCACCACCAGGCCGTCGGCGTAGATGTTGTAGTCGTGGTCGTCGGCCCAGGCGATCAGCCACTTGCGCAGCTGCTGGGCGAAATGGGGTGCCGGCCCGGGGGGCTCGGTCTGGCGCTCGAACTCCAGCTTGAGGGGCTTTTTCTTCAGGGCCTCGAACTGGGCCGGCGCCAGGCGCTCGCGCTTGACCATCTGGGCCAGCACCGTGTTGCGCCGTTGCAGGGCCCGCTCCGGGTTGAGCACCGGGTTGTAGTAGCTGTTGCCCTTCAACATGCCCACCAGGGTGGCGCTTTGCAGCACGTCGAGCTTGCCGGCGCTGCTGTCGAAGTAGGTGCGCGCCGCCATCTCGATGCCGTAGGCGTTGTAGAGGAAGGGCACCGTGTTCAGGTAGGTCTCGAGGATCTCGTCCTTGGTGTACAGGGCCTCGATCTTGAAGGCGGTGATGGCCTCCTTGAGCTTGCGCGTCAGGGTCGGCGCCCGGCCGATATCGTCCGGGTAGAGGTTGCGCGCCAGCTGCTGGGTGATGGTGGAGCCGCCCTGGCGGTCGCCGGAAAAGGTGCGCAGGGCCGCCCCGGCGGTGCGCCGCCAGTCGATGCCGTGGTGCTGGTAGAAGCGGTGGTCCTCGGTGGCCACCAGGGCTTCCACCACCCGGGGCGAAATGTCGGCCAGGGACACCCATTCCCGGTTGGCGCGCTTGAACACCGCCAACTCCTTACCGTCGGCGGAGAGCACCTGGGCCGGCTGCTCCTGCTTGGCCTTGCGGATGTCGCTGATGCCCGGGGTGAACGGGATCAGGACGAGGACGTAGAGCAGGAACAGGGCCGGCGGCGCGGCCAGGACGATGGCCACGGTCCGGCGGGTGGGCCGGGGCAGTCGGGACAGCAGGCGCAGGAAGGGAGCAAGGCGGGACTTGAGCTGGTCTGGGGCCAGATTCATCGCGGGTCGTCAGGCGGGGAGGCAACGAGCGTTGCAAAAAAGGACGCGGCCAATCCGGCGCCCTGAGAGGTATAGCCCGCCATTGTCCTCCTCCGGCGCCAGGATTTCACGTGACGTTTTGTGCCGCCGCATTGTGCCGCCGGACAGCAACGGTTTGAAACACAGGCTTACAAATACCCTTGCATTATCAGGGAATTATCCAAACCCGAGAACGTCGACTACAGTGAAAGCAACGGGCATCCCGCTCGTGCCTCCGGGTTCGGATCGATGGACGGTGAGGCAGGAATGGAGGGGCGGGTACGGATCGTTTCCACATCATGCAGGGCAGTGCCATGGATGTTTCGCTCACCACCGGAGTTGCCGGCTTTGCCGCGACGCCTCGCCTCACGGCGCTCATACCGGCCACGGTAGGAACCAGTGCGGACGCCTCCTTGCCGCAAGCCACGCTCGACTACAGCCCGAGCGCGATCGTGGACTTATCGGCGGCGGGGCTGCTCGCCGCCGCCGGCGACAGCCAGAGTGGCAACGACGGCAGCCTGTTGCAGCAAAGCCTGAGCGACATCGCCGCCACGGACCAGGGTAGCGGCACCACCCCTTATGCCTCGCTGCTGATCAACGGCGTGCTGGGCGCGAGCCCCACCGTCTCGCCAGACGCCCTCACCGCCGCCAGCCTGGCCGATACGACGCTGGAAACGGCCATCGCCGCCAATCCTGACAACGCCGCCGCCCTGGTGTCCCAGGCAACGAGCGCCCTGGCCGCCCAGGCAACCGCCTTCGAAAACCAACTCGCCACCAGCACCCAATCCCAGGACAACGCCGCCCTGCTCACCGCCGCCGCGGTCCTGCCGGTAGGGGAAAGCTCATCCCTGACCTCGGACGTGCTCCTGCTGCAAGCCGGACTGGCCAGCGCCAGCCCCCTGCTCGACACGACCAGCCCCCTCGAAGACCTGCTGGCTGCAAGCCAGCCGGCGGTTCAACTCCCGACTACGACGGTGCCGGCCGCGGCGGCGGCCGCCAACGCCGCCTCCCAGCAAAACTCCGCCGCCGGAGCGCCTTCGACCCAGGCCACCACCACAGCGCAACTGGCTACCAGCCTCGCCGACAACCAGACCACCGCCCAGGAGTTGGCGGCCACCACTGCGACGCCCAGCGACTCCGCCACCGCCGACCTGCTCGCCTCCCAGGCGACCCAGGCGCTACAGAACCTGCTTTCCGACCCCGTGGCCCAGACCCAAAGCATCCTGGACACGCCCCTTTACGCGGCCCTGATCGCCAGCAGCCACCTGGGCGACTTCGTCCAGCCCGCCCAGGCGACGTCCCGCGCCCCCACGGCGTCGGACAGCCCTGCGCCGGTTTCCGCCACGTCCCGGGCGCGCTACATCGCCTACTACAACCAGCAGCTGGAAAACGAAGGACAGAACCAGCGCGTTCAGCAGGTGCTGTCCTGAGAGGCAGCCCCACCGCTGTCGACGACACGCCCTGTTTTTCCCTTCATCCGCAGCCCCGCCCCTGGCGGGGCTGCGCTTTTTGACGGCGGCGGCGACAATGGCCCCCATACCTTCCGCCAACTCCTCGCCAGCCGCCCGCGCGGCGCCACACCATGGACCTGCACCTCGGCACCCTCTTCCACTGCCTCGACGACCCGGACTCCAAAGAGAATGAAGCCCCGGCCCCGCCCGCCTGGGAATTCATCCCCCAGGGCGCCCTGGCCGTGGAAGGCGGACGCGTGGCGGACCGGGGCCCGGCGGCAGTGCTCGCCGCCCGCTACCCCGACGCCCGCCGTCACGACTGGGGCACCGGCCTGATCGTGCCGGGCTTCGTGGATACCCACATCCACGCCGCCCAGGTGGACGTGATCGCCTCCCACGGCAGCCAGCTGCTCGACTGGCTGGAGCGCTACACCTTCCCCGAGGAAACCCGCTTCGCCGACCCGGACCACGCGGCGGCGGCCTCCGCCTTCTTCTTCGACCAACTGGCCGCCCACGGCACCACCAGCGCCTGCATCTTCCCCACGGTGCACGAGGGCGCCACCGAGGCGGTATTCGCCGAGGCGGCCCGGCGCCGGCTGCGCATCGCCTGCGGCAAGGTGGCGATGAACCGCTTCTGCCCCGAGGCCCTACGCGACGGCCCCGACCTGGGCCGGGCCGCCACCGAGCGGCTGATCGCCCGCTGGCACGGCCACGGCCGACTGCGCTACATCCTCACCCCCCGCTTCGCCCCGGCCTCGACACCGGCACAACTGGCCTGGCTGGGCGGATTGCGCCGGGAGGTACCCGGCCTGGCGGTACAGTCCCACGTGGCGGAAAACCGGGCCGAAGTGGCCTGGGTGCAGGAGCTGTACCCGGAAGCGCGCAGCTATCTGGACGTCTATGAGCGCCACGGCCTGCTCGGCCCGGGCTGCGTCTACGCCCACGGCATCCACCTGGACGACGCCGACCGGGCCCGGCTGGCGGCCACCGGCACCGCCATCGCCTTTTGCCCGACGTCCAACGAATTTCTCGGTAGCGGCCTGTTTGACCTGGCCCGGGCGCAAGAGGCAGGCGTCACGGTGGGCCTGGGCAGCGACGTGGGGGCCGGCACCTCCTACTCGCTGCTGCGCACCCTGGCCTCGGCCTACGGGGTGTTGCAGTTGCAGGGGCAGAGCCTCAGCCCCTGGCGCGGCTTCTACCTGGCCACCCTGGCCGGCGCCCGGGCCCTGGGGCTGGACGGCCTGATCGGCAACTTCGAGACCGGCAAGGAGGCGGATTTCGTGGTGCTCGACCCCGAGGCCACGCCGGTGCTGGCCCGGCGCTGCGCCCGGGCCCTGGAACGGGCCGGGGGCGACCTGGCGGCTGCCGCCGGGGAAATCCTCTTCGCCCTGATGCTGCTCGGCGACGACCGGGCGGTGCGGACCACCCACATCCTGGGCGAGGCGGCCTACCGGCGGACGTAGGACACCAGGGCGGCAAGCGGCCGCAAGGAAGGCCAACGCAAACCGAAGGGGAGCCTCGCGGCTCCCCCGGTGATGGACGCGTGGGGTAGCGCCCGGCCAACCCTTGCCGGACGCGGCAGGCTAACGATCAGTCGCGCCGGCCCCGGTCGCGGTCATAGCCGCGATCATGGTCGTGGCCCCGATCCCCGTCCCAGCCACGGCCCGGTCCCGGGCCACGGCGGTCGTCCCAATGGCGATCCCGGTGCATTTCCCGGTAACGCGGCACATAGACGTTGTTGTACCAGCGCTCCTGGACGAAATAGACCGGCCGGCCGCAGGCGTTGTACTGGTAGCAGTAGCGCCGCCAGTCGCGGGCCTGCCAGGGCGGCACATACAGGTAGACGGGGGGCGGCAGGGACGGACCGCGCTGGATGATCATCGGCTGGGGATAGACGAGCGCCGGGGCCGGGTAGTTGCCGATGTCGATGCGGCCGTAGAACCCGGGATCGCCCACGCTCACCGAAACGCCCACGTCGGCCAGGGCCGGCGTCGCTGCGGCCGCAGCGCTCAGGATCAGGGCGGAAAGAATTCGTTTCATGGCCGGAACCTCCTCTGTCAGTGGTTCCTATTTGACGCACGGCCATGGGGAAACGTTGACCCGCTTTCCCGCCATTCGCGTAATCAACTGCAAGCAATTGCAAACACGGCCCCGGCGGGCAGCACCGCCGTACTACGGGGTTTCAGGCGCTCCCCGCTTGGCGCAGCCAGGTCTCGATCTGCTCGACGGACAGGGCGCCGGACTGGCGCGCCACCTCCCGTCCGCCCTTGAACAGGATCAGGGTGGGAATGCTGCGGATGGCGAAGCGCGCCGCCAGGGCCTGGTTGGCCTCGGTATCCACCTTGGCGAACCGCACGCCCGGGGTCCGCCGGGCCGCCGCCGCGAAGGCCGGGGCCATGGCCCGGCAGGGGCCGCACCAAGCCGCCCAGAAATCCACCAGCACCGGCTGGTCGGAACGGCCAACGTAACGCTCGAAATCGACGGCGCCGGCCCCCAGGGCGACGGGTTCCCCCGGCAGCAACGGTGCCTTGCACTGGCCGCAGGCGGGCCCTTCGCCAATCCGTTCGGCGGCGATGCGGTTGATGGCGCCGCAGGACGGGCAGACGGCGTGCAGGGCGGAAGCGGTGGCGGACATGAGCGTCTCCGGTCAATCAGAATATGCTCATATATGCGGCCGAAGCGGCGGATTTCAAGCCGCCCCGACGCCGGGGCGACGCCCTTTCAGACGCCAGGTCTCAGCCGAACTTGAGGCCGAGCACCCCGCCCAGGATGAGGGCCACGCAGAGCATGCGCAGGACGGTTAGGGGTTCGCCGAACAGCAGGATGCCGAGCAGCACCGTGCCCGCCGCCCCCAGACCGGTCCACACCGCATAGGCGGTGCCGATCGGCAGGGTACGGGCAGCCCAGCCCAGTAGAATCACGCTGACGGCCATGGCCGCCAGGGTCAGGACGGAAGGCGCCAGGCGGGTGAACCCGTCGGTGTACTTGAGGCCGATGGCCCAGGCCACCTCGCACAGGGCGGCCGCCACCAGCACGGTCCAGGCCATGGGAATGGAAAGCAGGGGGAGAAACGACATGGGGACAATCCTCACACGGGGCCGTCCCCAGACGATCAGCACGCTCCGGGCCGTCCCGGAGGCCGGAGGCGCGGCGGACCCGCCCTCCTCAGGCCCATGCCGAAAAATGCCGGCAGCGCCGTCCATGGTGAAGGCAATGGATGCGACGCCAATCGAGGCTGGACCTGCCCGGGAATGCTAGCCGAAATTCGCCCGGCATTTGGTGACGGACTGTGCCAAACTGGCCCCATCGGGCCGAACCGGCCGGTCCGCTCCCATGACGGGAGCGTTCCCAGAACGAAGAACATGCGGCGCCACCCATGACCACCAGCCCACCCGATTCCCTCACCGCTGCCACCTGCGCGGCCGGCCGCCCCTCTTCCCGCCTGCCCTGGCCCCTGCTCACCGGCCTGGCCCTGGTGCTGCTGGCGCTCTGGCTGCTGCCCCTGGAAGGGGTCAAGCGCAGCCACGGCCTCTTTCCCCTGGCGCTGCACACCGTCTCCGAAATCTTCGCGGTGATCGTCGCCATGCTGGTGTTCGCCGTGGCCTGGAACGCCTACGCCCGGGAGCGGGCCGGCAACATCCTGATCCTGGCCTGCGCCTTTCTCGGCGTGGGGCTGCTCGATTTCGGCCATGCCCTCTCCTACCAGGGCATGCCAGACCTGGTCACTCCCGCCTCGCCGGGCAAGGCCATCGACTTCTGGCTCACCGCCCGCCTGCTGGCGGCCCTGGCCCTGCTGACCGCCGCCCTGCGGCCGTGGACGCCGCTGCGCCGCAGCGAATCCCGCTACCGCCTGCTGGCCGGCGTGCTCGCGGCCACCGGCGCCGTGTTCGTCCTGCAACTGTACTGGCCCGAGGTCTGGCCCCTCACCTTCGTCCCCGGCCAGGGCCTGACCCCGTTCAAGGTCGGCACCGAGTTCGGCATCATCGCCATCCTGGCCCTGGCGGCCTGGCGCTTCCACCGCCTGCACCGAGCCAAGGCCCCCTGCGATGCGGCCAACCTGTTCGCCGCCTGCCTGATCGGCATCCTGAGCGAGCTGTGCTTCACCCTGTACACCAACGTGCACGACCTGTTCAGCCTGGTCGGCCACCTGTACAAGATCGTCGCCTACCTGTTCATCTACCGGGCGATCTTCGTCGCCAGCGTGCGCGAGCCCTACCGGCGCCTCGAAGTCGCCATCGCCGAGCGCCAGGCGGCGGAAAACCGGGTCGAGTACCTGGCCTACCACGACGCCCTGACCGGCCTGCCCAACCGCATGCTGCTCCAGGACCGGCTCGAACAGGCCATGGTCTGGGCCGGCCGGAGCGGCACCAAGCTGGCCCTGCTGTTCCTGGACCTGGACAACTTCAAGGCGATCAACGATTCCCTCGGCCACGCAGCCAGCGACGACCTGCTCAAGACCCTGGCGGCCAACCTGAAGGCCAGCCTGCGCAACACCGACACCATCAGCCGCCAGAGCGGCGACGAGTTCGTGATGGTTCTGTCCGGCCTCGACAACCGCGAGGACTGCACGCCGCTCCTGGCCCAGATCATGGAGGGCATCCAGGCGCCGATCCACCTGGGCGACACCGAAATCGCCCTGTCGGCCTCCATCGGCATCGCCCTCTATCCGGACGATGGCCAGACTTTCGACGCCCTGCTGCAAAAGGCCGAAACCGCCATGTACACCGCCAAGGAGGCGGGACGCAACGCCTACCGGTTCTTCGACGAATCCATGAGCACCGAGGCAGTCGCCAACCTGGCCCTGCGCAACGGCCTGCGCCGGGCCTTGGAACAAAAGCAGTTCGTGCTGCACTACCAGCCCCAGATCGACCTGGCCAGCGGCGCGGTGATCGGCGTCGAAGCCCTGATCCGCTGGCAGCACCCGGACCTGGGCCTCCTCGCCCCGGGCCGCTTCATCGCCGTAGCCGAGGACAGCGGCCTGATCGTACCCATGGGCGAATGGGTCATCGAAGAAGCCTGCCGCCAGGGCGCCCGCTGGCGGCGCGCCGGGCTGCCGCCCCTGGTCGTGGCGGTCAACCTCTCGGCCATCCAGTTCCGCCGCGGCAACGTGGAGCAGACGGTGATGCGCGCCCTGGAGGCCTCGGGCCTGCCCCCGGAATGGCTGGAGTTGGAACTGACCGAGTCGATCCTGCTCCAGGGCACCGACAGCGTGTTCGCCATCGTGCGCGAACTCAAGCGCCACGGCGTCAAGTTCTCCATCGACGACTTCGGCACCGGCTACTCCAGCCTGTCCTACCTGAAGCGTTTCGCGGTGGACAAGCTGAAGATCGACCAATCCTTCGTCCGCGACCTGGCCCCGGATTCCGACGACGCCGCCATCATCCGCGCCATCGTCCAGATGGCCCATAGCCTGGGTCTGCGCACCATCGCCGAAGGCGTCGAAACCGAAGACACCCTGGAACTGCTGCGCCACTTCGGCTGCGACGAGGCCCAGGGCTACCACTTCGCCCGCCCCATGCCGGCGGAGGCCATAAACGCCTACCTGGCAAAAAACCACCCGCCCTTGGCCATGAGCGCCTAAGCATGAGGCAAGTGGGATAACCCCATGAAAAAAGCCCTTGGGATTGCCAAGGGCTTTTTTCTGCGGGAATGCAACAGGGCGCCGCCAGGAAACGGCGGTGCCAAGCAAATGCGCGGCTAGAACATCCAGAGTGCCTTGAGGGATGCGGTCTGGTTGAGGAACCCCTGGCGCACGTCGGCATCGTAGCGAAGATTGATTTCCGTGCCGCCGTCGGTGGTATAGGCGTACCCCACGCCCCCCCGCAGGGACCAGGGCTGAGGCTTCGCACCGGTGGCGATGAAGGTCGTATCGGGGACGGAGGCAAAGGCCGCAACCAGATTGTCCCGTTTGGCCAGCGCATCGTAGGCAATGCCGGCATTGGCGCTGAGGCTGCTGCGCTTGTCCAGCCGGTAGCCCAGCTTGGTATCCACGCCGAGCAACAGTTGCTCGGCGGTACGCCCCTGAACGGACAAGTTGAGCGGGCCGGCGCCGGATTCCTGATAGCCCTCGTCCCGGACGCGGGCGTAGTCGGCGCGTAGCGAGGGGGTCAGCGTGGTCTTAGCCCCCAGGGCAACGGTGCGCGACAGGGCCGTTCCCAGGTACAGGGTCGTGCTGTCGTAGCGAGCGCTGGCGATGTCGCCGACGAAAGCGACGTTGCGCGTGCTTTTGTTGCTGTTTCTGCCCGCTCCCAGTTGGAAGCGGAGGTCGGTGCTTTCATCCAGGGCCAGATTCCCGTAAGCGGCCAACTGGAATAAGGAAATCTTGGCGCTTTGGGGCGCCACGCTGGCGTTGCTGTTCACGTTGGCTTGCGCGTACGAGAATGCGCCCCCCAGGCGTAGGGAGTCGCTGACCATGCGGTCGGTGCCGATGGTCATGCCGCTGGTCTCGGCACTGAAGCCGGAAATGCTTTCCCGGTCATTCTGATGGGCCCAGGAACCGAAGAACTTCATCCATACCTGCCTCCCCACCGCATCGTCGCCGGAGGCCAGGCCGCGCTGGGCGTCGAGACGGGATTGCACGACCCGGCTGATGTCCCCCATGACGCTGTGTGAGACCCGGGCACCGGCACCGTTGAACAGCGGGAGGCTCTGGGAAATGGCAGTGTTGATGTGCCGGTCGGTGATGAGATTGGCACCGTCGAAGATGGCACCGAGTGTTGCGTTGTTTTCGATCAACCGCCCGACAGAGACTGCTGTGCTGTTGCCCTGGGCCCGGGCCGGATCGGAGTAGCGCGTGGGTGAGATGGTCTGCAATACCAGGTCCCAGGTGCGGCCATCCCCATTGCGGTCCACCAACTTGTACTTGATGCCGCTGATGGCTTCCAGGTTGGTGATGTTCAGCCGCTGATCGGCGGTGATCACTCCCGCGTAGGTGCCGGTGACGTAGCTGGTGTTGGGGGCGATACGCAAGCCGTAGGTATTCAGGTTATAGGCACCGAGGTATTTGAACTGGATGGTGCCGAAACTGCCGGGGGTGCTGAAGTAGGTGAAGTACCGGGTGGGAATGGTGCCGGCTTCCAGATAGATGCCATCGTAGTAGCCGCCAAGGGTCAGGCCGGATTGGGCATTGATGAGGTTTTCAATGGTGCCTCCACCGTTGCCGCCCGTAATGATATTGAGGTCCGGGTGTAGGACAGAGGAAGCCATGGTCCCCAGATTGATGACGGTGCCGATGCTGGCGAAGCCGGAAACCTGCACCCCGGTACGCATGTGGCCCAGGTTGATGAAGGTTTCCATCCGGCTCGATCCGGCAACGTTGACGCTGCTCATTTCGCCGTAATTAGTCAGTGAGTTCCAGGTGACGCGATTGGCCAGGATTATGGAACTGACAGTCTGCCCCTCCCGGACGACAAGGGTGGGATCGGCACTACCGCCGACGTTGACGCCAGGCCCGTTGTAGCCGACCCACATGGTGCCGCCGGTCCAGTCGATGGAAGTGTCGGCGGTGCAGGAGGCGTCAATGTAGTCGCGGGTGTTCCAAGAGGTGGGGCAAGCTGCGGCCCGGGCATTCGAGGTGTTCAGCGTGCACAACAGAATGGCGGTGGTGCATACGGCATGGGCGGTCTGGCGCAGGAGGGCGTGCGTCATCATGGCAATAAGAATGGGTTGGCAAAGGGTTTCCGAGGCGATGGGCGGGCACTGCCCTGCGGGGGCCATCGAATGCCGGCAATCGGCCTGGAAGCGGCAATACGGGCGGCATATTAAACGACATCGGCGTAATTAATCAGTGTGGATTGCCGAAACATAACCCGCGCACCGTCGAGAGCCGCAGGCGATGGTGGGGTGGCCTGCACCACCATATGAACATCCTGCAAAAGGCACCACCTACTCTGCCAAGGAGCCCCGGTAAGGCAGACCTTCATCAAGCCGGGGAAGAGCGGCATCCCGTGCGGCGGCGGTGCCAGATGATGACGGCAGCGCGTCCGGGCGGTTACTGCGCTTGGCACGCCGAGCCGTTTCCACCCGGGGCAAAGGCAACCAATGGCTCTTGGGACTGATCAGACAGTCGTGGTGGGAAAGCGATGGGTTTGATGGCTGACGCAAGATCGCCATGGACTTGCGTGACCTGAGGGGGGCCGTGGCAGGTACCGGGCCTATCGGCCGATGCAGATTGATGGGCTATGCCCTTAGCCGGACCATTGGGCCATCGTCGGCGTCAGAGCCACTACGGCAAGCCGGCGGTCATCGCCAAGAATCGGCTGGGAGGACACGCCGATCCAGAAATACCCAATCCATTCTGGGTCACCGGCATCACCGGGACAACCAATCCAGTAACCGGGCCCGGGTGAGTCAAACGCCCGAAAAGCAAAAGGCCCGTAAGTTGTTTTGCAACTTACGGGCCTTTTAATCTTGGCGGAGAGGGCGGGATTCGAACCCGCGTTAGGGTATTACCCTAAACACGCTTTCCAGGCGTGCGACTTAAACCACTCATCCACCTCTCCGTGTGGAAGGCGCGCATAGTAGCAAACTTCCCGGATTAGTCAAAGCCTTTTGTCGAGTCTGGCCGCTTTACCGGCGGCGCAACGCGATGTGGGTGCGGATCATGGCCGGCACTTCGGTGCGCAGCCGGTCGCCGGGCTGGCTGGAGAGCCAGTTGTTGAACACGCCGGAGGTGAAGGAAATGGTATCGAGCGCCAGGGCCTCGGGGCTCATGCCTTCGCGCAGGGTGCCCTTTTCCCGGGCACGGGCATAAGCGATCTCGAGCTTGCCAAGGAACTCCAGGCAGGGGCCGTTCACTTCATGCAGTACGGGGGCGAATTCGTCCACGTACTCGCAGCGCAGGGACATGATCTCGAAGATCTGGCGCAGTTCCTCCGACTCTTCGAGAACGCGGAAGAAGGCCAGCATGGACTGTTCCACGGCGTCGAGGGGATCGGCGAAATCCTCGGATAGAACGAGCCGGTCGGCCGGTTCGATCAGGGTGTGGGAATGCTCGCGCATGGCCGTGAACAGCTCGGCCTTGTTGGCAAAATGCCAATATACTGCCCCACGCGTCACGCCAGCGGCTTGGGCGACTTTTTCGAGGGAAGACCGGATCACGCCGTGGGCGTGGAACACCTGCCGTGCAGCATCGATGATCTGCTGGCGCGTCCGTTCGGCTTCGGCTTTGGTTTTGCGGGCCATGGCTACCTGTAAAAATTTACAAAACGGATGCTGGGTGTAATTTACATACAACCATGGCTGTATATAATAGCACCGTTACGCCTCCAACGGAGAATTCCATGCAAGACCATAAGAACTCGTGGATCGCCCGCCAAACCCTGCGGGTTGGGGTACTGGCCGTTACCGCGGCCTTGGCCGTCGCCTGTTCCAAATCGGGAACCGAGGCCGGCGCCGGGGGCGGCATGCCCCCGGGCGGACTGCCGGTGACAGTGCTTGAAGTCCAACCCCAGAACCTCCCGGTGTCCGTCGAAGTCACCGCCCAGACCGAAGGCGCCAAGGAAACAGAAGTGCGCGCCCGGGTGGGCGGCATCCTGCTCAAGCGGCTCTACCAGGAAGGCGCCCTGGTCAAGGCCGGCCAGCCCCTGTTCCAGATCGACCCGGCCCCCTATGAAATCGCCCTGGCCGACGCCAAGGCCAAGGCCGACCAGGCCGCCCGGGAAGAAGCCCGCCTCAAGGGCCTGATCGGCCAGCAGGCAGTGAGCCAGAAGGAATACGACGATGCCGCGTCCAACCACGCCATCGCCCAGGCCAACCTGCGCCAGGCCCAGCTGAACCTGTCGTGGACCACCGTCACCGCCCCTGTCGCCGGCGTTTCCGGCCGGGCGGTGAAGTCGGACGGCAACCTGATCAACACCAGCGATGCCAGCCTGCTCACCTCCATCTTCCAGACCAACCCGATGTGGGTGCGCTTCGGCCTCTCCGAGTCCGACGTCGCCGCCCTGCCCGGCGGCCAGGTCAAGCCCGGCACGGTCACCGGCGTCCAGCTGATCCTGCCCGACGGCACCGTCTACGAGAAGCAGGGCAAGATCAACTTCCTCGCCTCCAATATCGACACCACCCTGGGCACCCAACAGCTACGCGCCGAATTCGACAACGCCGACGGCAAGCTGCTGCCCGGCCAGTTCGTCCGAGTGCGCCTGCTCACCGGCAACCGGGAAGGCGTCTTCCTGGTGCCCCAGGCCGCCGTCCTGCAAACCGAGCAAGCCCGCCTGGTGATGGTGGTGGACGCCGAGAGCAAGGTCGCCCCGCGTCCGGTACAGACCGCCGAATGGCGCGGCAAGGACTGGGTCATCACCGGCGGCCTGAAGGCCGGCGACAAGGTGATCGTGGACAACCTGATGAAGGCCCGCCCGGGCACCCCGGTGGCCCCCCACGGTCCCCAGGCCGAACAAGGCCCCGGCGCGGGCAAGGGCGCCGCGGCGCCGGCCGCCAAGGCTCCCGCCGCCGACGAGGCCAAGACGCCTGCCCAGCCTGCCGCCCAAGGCAAGCAGTAAGCAGCGCGAGAAAGGGAATCGACCCTCATGTCACGCTTTTTCATCAATAGGCCGATCTTCGCCTCGGTCATCTCGATCATCATCGTCATCGCGGGCATCATGGCCGCCCGCGGGTTGCCGATTGCCCAGTACCCGGAAATCGCGCCGCCGACGGTGATCATTTCCGCCTCCTATCCCGGCGCTTCCGCCGAGACCCTGACCAAGACCGTGGCCGGCCCCATCGAGGAGCAGCTGTCGGGGATTGAAAACCTGATGTACTTCAATTCCACCGCCTCGGCCAACGGCACCCTGACCATCACCGCCAACTTCGAGGTCGGCACCGACATCGACATGGCCACGGTGAACGTCAACAACCGGGTCAAGATCGCCGAGCCGCGCCTGCCGGACGTGGTGCGCCAGTTCGGCGTAACCGTGGCCAAGCGCTCCAACGACATCCTGCTGGTGGCCACCGTCACCTCGCCGGACAACAGCCGCACCCCGCTCTTTCTGTCCAACTACGCCCTGGTCAACATTCTCGACGACCTGAAGCGCATCCCCGGCGTGGGCGACGCGCAAATCTTCGGCGCCCTGGACTACTCGATGCGGATCTGGCTGCTGCCCGACCGGATGGCCCAACTGGGGGTGACCACCACCGAGATCGCCAATGCCATCGCCGCGCAGAACAAGCAGAACGCCGCCGGCAAGATCGGCCAGGAACCCGCGCCCACCGGCCAGCAGCTGGTCTATACGGTGACCGCCAAGGGACGCCTGACCACTCCGGAAGAGTTCGGCAACATCGTCGTCCGCGCCGACGGCCCCAAGGGTGCCCTGTACCTGAAGGACGTGGCGCGCGTGGAACTGGGCGCCCAGAACTACGACGCCTCCACCACCCTGCTCGGCAAGCCGGTGATCGGCGTCGGCATCTTCCTGCAATCCGGCGCCAACGCCCTGGACGTGGCCGAGAAGGTGAAGAAGCGCATGGAGGAACTGAAGGAAAAGTTCCCCAGCGGCATGGACTACGTGATCCCCTTCGACACCACCAAGTTCGTCCAGGCCTCGATCAATGAGGTGGTCCACACCCTGATCGAAGCCCTGGTCCTGGTGGCCGTGGTGGTGTTCGTCTTCCTGCAGAACTGGCGCGCCACCCTGATTCCCCTGGTGGCCGTGCCCGTGTCCCTGATCGGCACCTTCGCCGGCCTGTGGCTGTTCGGCTTCTCCATCAACACCCTGACCCTGTTCGCCATGGTGCTGGCCATCGGTATCGTGGTGGACGACGCCATCGTGGTGCTGGAAAACGTCGAGCGCCTGATCTGGGAAGAGAAGATGAAGCCCAAGGAGGCGGCCATCGAAGCCATGCGCGAGGTCTCCAGCGCCGTGGTGGCCATCGTCCTGGTGCTGTGCGCGGTGTTCATCCCGGTGGCCTTCCTCGGCGGCATCGCCGGCAAGCTGTACCAGCAGTTCGCCGTGACCGTGGCCATCTCGGTGACCATCTCCGGCGTCGTGGCCCTGACCCTGACCCCGGCCCTGTGCGCCCTGCTGCTCAAGGAAAAGCACGAGGAAGTGCCCTTCTTCAAGCCCTTCAACCGGGCTTTCGAGCGGCTCACCAAGAGCTACACCACCACGGTCAACAAGACCCTGCACCACCGCATCATCGGCACCGTGGCCTGCGTGATCATCGTCGGCGGCAGCGTCTTCATGTTCCGCGCCGTTCCCGGCGGCTTCGTGCCGGCGGAAGACCAGGGCTACCTGATCAGCGCCCTGATGCTGCCCGACGGCGCCAGCCTGCAGCGCACCCGCACCACCGGCGAGCAGTTCCAGACCATGATCAAGCAGGACGACTCGGTCGATAAGGTCTTCGTCATCGCCGGTAACGACATCATCGGCGGCGGCATGAAGTCCAACGCCGGTACCGTGTTCATCCCGCTCAAGGATTGGAAGGAACGGACCGAGGTGGCCGACGACCTGGCCAAGAAGTTCACCGGCATGGGCATGATGCTGCCGGACGGCCTGGGCATCGTGTTCAACCCGCCCGCCATCCGCGGCCTGGGTTCCGCCGGCGGCTTCGAGGCCTATATCCAGGCCCGGGGCGATTCCAGCCCGCAAAAGCTGGCCGGCGTGATCCAGCAGTTCATGGACGCCCTGAAGAAGCGCCCCGAGCTGACCGGCATCAACACCTTCTTCCGCCCCACCTCGCCGCAGATCTACGTTGAGGTCAACGAGTCCAAGGCCATCTCGATGGGTATTTCGGTGAGCGACGTCTACCAGACGCTGCAAGCCGCCATCGGCACCCTGTACGTGAACGACTTCAACCTGAACGGCCGCACCTACCGGGTCCAGCTCCAGTCCGACGCCGCCTACCGCGCCAAGCCGGAGGATCTGGGCAAGGTCTATGTGCGCGCCAACAGCGGCGCCGCGGTGCCCATCTCGGCCCTGATCAAGGTCAAATCGGTGGTGGGTCCGGAGCAGCTGGAACGCTTCAACGGCTTCCTCGCCGCCAAGGTGATGGGCAACTCCCAGCCCAACATCAGTACCGGCGACGCCATCCGCATCGTCGAGGAAGTGGCCAAGGAAACCCTGCCCGCGGGCTACGAACTGGCCTGGACCGGCCAGGCCTTCCAGGAAAAGCGCACCGGCACCACCTCCGCCGTGGCTTTCGGCTTCGGCATCATCATGGTGTTCCTGATCCTGGCGGCCCAGTACGAAAAGTGGACCCTGCCCCTGGCGGTGATCATGGCCGTGCCCTTCGCCCTGTTCGGCGCCCTGGCGGCGGTGATGATCCGCGGCATGCCCAACGACATCTACTTCCAGATCGGCCTGGTGGTGCTGATCGGCCTGGCGGCGAAGAACGCGATCCTGATCGTCGAATTCGCCGCCCAGAAACGGGCCGAGGGCATGGGTGTGCTGGAGGCCGCCGAAGAAGGCGCCCGCCTGCGCTTCCGCCCCATCGTCATGACCTCCATGGCCTTCATCCTGGGCGTGTTCCCCCTAGTCAAGGCTACCGGCGCCGGCGCCGCAGCCCGCAAGTCCATGGGTACCGGCGTGTTCGGCGGGATGCTGGCGGCGACCTTCATCGCCACCATCTTCATCCCCATGTTCTTCAGCTGGCTGTCCCGAGGCAAGATGCGCCGCCCCGCCGGCCACCACCCCCATCATCAACTGGAAGCCGACGAGGCCAAGCCGACCGAGGCCTCCGACAAGGAGGGCCAGTAATGCAACGCCCTGAACTGAAAACCCTGGCCGCCGCCCTCTCCGCCGCCCTGCTGCTGGCGGGGTGCGCGGTGGGCCCCGACTACCGGCGTCCCGACAGCACCCTGCCGGACCGCTTCAGCGAATCCGACGCGGTGCCGCTGGCGCGCTCCGCCGCCGTGCAGCAGGAATGGTGGAAGCTGTTCCAGGACCCGACCCTCGACGGCCTGATGGACAAGGCCTTCCAGTACAACACCGACCTGCTGCTGGCGGTGGCGCGGCTGGAAGAGAGCGAGGGCCTGGTGCGCGAGGCCCGCGCCGCCTTCTTCCCGGAAATCGGCGCCCAGGCCAACAGCGTCCGCACCCGGGCCAGCGGGGTCACCTACTCCCCCATCCCCGCCGGCATGGACCCGGTCTACACCGACCACAAGGCGGTGCTCAACACCTCCTTCGAGCTCGACGTGTGGGGCAAGCTGCGCCGCGCCAGCGAGGCGGCCCGGGCCCAGGCCCTGGCCAACCGCTACAACCGCGACACGGTGCAACTCACCCTGGCCGGCCAGGTGGCCCAGGCCTACCTCAGCCTGCGCGCCTACGACGCCCAACTGGTGGCCGCCCGGGAAACCCTGAAGAGCCGCGAAGAGGCCCTGGACATCGCCCGCAGCCGCCAGCGCGGCGGCCTGGCCTCGGCCCTGGACGTGCAGCAGGCGGAAACCAACCGGGCTGCCATCCAGGCCCAGATGTCCACCCTGCGGCGCCAGCGCGCCCTGTCCCTGCACCTGCTCGCCCTGCTCACTGGCGTGGGCGACCTGGCGATTGGCGAGGGTGACCTGCGCGTCCTGCCCCAGCCCCCGGTGCCCCCGGCCGGGCTGCCCTCCACCCTGCTGGAGGCGCGCCCCGACCTGCGCCAGGCGGAGGAACTGCTGGTGTCGGCCAACGCCCAGATCGGCGTGGCCAAGGCCGCCCTGTTCCCCACCATTTCGCTCACCGGCCTCTTCGGCAGCGAAAGCGAGACCCTGTCCAACCTGTTCACCTCGCCGGGCCGCATCTGGTCCTACGGCGCCGGGGTGAACATGCCGATCTTCGCCGCCGGCAAGTACATGGCCCGGCTCGACCAGGCCACGGCGCGGCAGAAGCAGGCGGTGGCGACCTACCAGAAGGCAGTGCAGAGCGCTTTCAAGGAGGTCAACGACGCTCTGGTCAACCTGCGCGAAGCCGGCGAGAACGAATCCGCTCAGCAGACCCGCTACGACGCCGCGAAGAAGTCCCTGGACCTGGCCCAGCTGCGCTACAAGTCGGGCTACTCGCCCTTCCTGGAAGTGCTCGACGCCCAGCGCACTTCCAATGACGCCCAGGTGGACCTGATCTCGGCCCGCCAGGCGCGCCTGAGCGCCACGGTGGACCTGTTCAAGGCTCTCGGTGGCGGCTGGCAGGACGGCACCCCGCGCAATCCGGAGGCCCAGCCCCCGGCACCGGTGGCGGCCAACGCCACCGCGCCGGGCAAGCCAGCCAACTGAGCGCAAGCGCAACGAAAAAGCCCCGCCAAACCGGCGGGGCTTTTTTCATGGGGCAACCGCAAGGATGTCGGGAAGGCGGCGACGGCCACCTGATGCAACCCCCGCGCCAGTAGGGCATCTCCGGGCAGCCCCCTTCAAACGCCAAGCCAGGCGCGGATCTCCAGGCCACCATGCTCGAACGCCGCGACTGGCACGGCGTTCCGGGCTGCGGTACTAACGGCGTGGCGACGCCGCCCCGACTCGGATCAGGCCGAACCTTCCACGTAGTAATCGACCCGTCCCCGGGGCGCCAAGTATTCCACCACCGCCAGGGGCAGGCTGGCCGGGCTGACCACCGCTTCGATCGCCAGTTCGGCCTCCTTCAGGTCCATCACCAGGGCCTCGCTGCGCGGAATTTCGGCGTCGTGGAGCATCACCGTGGGCGACAGCAGCCGGGCCGGATCGGTCTCGATCACCAGGCCGGTGGCGCCGTTGGACAGGGCCACGAAGCTGCCCGGCGGATAGACCCCCATGGTCTTGATGAAGCGCTGCAACAGGTCCGGGTCGAAGTGGGCCGCCTCCTTCTTGAACAGCTGGGCCAGGGCCTCCGCCGGGGTCAGGGCGCGCTTGACGTCGTAGGGGTTGCACAGGTTGTCGTAGCGGTTGGCGATGGCCACCACCCGGGCCAGGCGGGGGATGCGCTCGCCGGCCAGCTTGTTGGGAAAGCCCGTGCCGTCCCAGCGCTCGTGGTGGCAGGCAATCACGTTCTTGGCCGCTACCGACAGGTTGCGCGCCCCGGCCACGGCCTTGATGCCGTAGCCGATGTGGGCCCGGTAGAACTCCTCCTCCGGCGGCGTGCGCTGGGGAGTGCGCAGGATGCGCGGCGGAATCTCGCCCTTGCCCGCGTCGTGGAGCAGCGCCCCCAGACCGGCCTGGCGCATTTCCTCGGCGGTCAGCCCCACGGCCTTGCCAAGCAGCAGGGTCAGCACCATGACGTTGAGGGAATGGAAGGCCAGGCCACTGTCCCGGCTTTTCTGGTTGACCAGGTGGATGGCCACGCTGGGGGCATCCATCAGCCCATCCACCACCCGCCCCACCAGTGCCGAGGCGTCGCCGTGGGCATCCGCCGGCCGGGCGGCGAAGGTGCGCAGGATGTCGGCGATGGACGCCGCCTCGCTCTCGTATTCCCGCTCCCGCCGGGCAAACACGTCCCGCTGGGCGCGCACCCGCTCGATGCGGCGTTGTTTCTCGTCGAGCATGCCGGCCAGGGCGGCGGCGGCGAAATCCATGTCCTCCTCGCCCGCCCCCTCACCCGCGCCGCTTTCCCCCCTGGCCGTGACCGGCAGGGGTTCGGCGATGCTGCGGGCCGGGTCCCAGGTGACCTCGGTCAGGCCCAGGCCGTGCAATACCTGGATTTGTTTGTCGCTGGCGATGCGGAAGGCGTTGAGCAGGAACGGATGGTGAATCCAGCCCAGATCCCCCAGGGAAATGAAGACGCCGGGCTGGAGCCGGTCGATGGCAAGACGGGGCAAAGCGGACATGACGATCAAAAAGTCAGGGGGCGGACAGGCAGCGCCGCAAACGGTGCGCCCGGTGGAAAAATGCCGAATTCCTCACGGCATTTTGGCGGCATTTTTCATTACCATAGCGCAACATGGCATGCCTTGCTTCTAGTGCCCGCATCCTATCGCCCTCCATCTGACCGCCCGCTGATTCCGCCCCCACCGGCGCATGCCCACCACCCACCTCGCCGCCCCGACCGCCCGCCAGAACCGGACGCGCATCCCGCGCCTGATCTGGGGCTTCGCCATCCTGCTGCTGGTGCTGCTGTGGACGGCCATCCTCTACAAGGTCACCAGCGAGAAGCAGCTGGAAATCGCGGACATCAACCAGACCAACATCAACCTGGCCCGTTCCCTCGAAGAACACACCCTTCGCACCCTGAAGAGCGTGGACCAGGCGGTGCTGTTCCTCAAGTTTCAGTACGAGCGCAATCACGGCAAGGTGGACATTCAGGACTATGCCCATGAAGGGATGATCATCACCACTCTGTTCAACCAGCTGGGGGTGATCGACGAGCACGGCATGTACATCCTGTCCAACATCCCCAACCACAAAGTCATGGACCTGTCGGACCGGGAGCACTTCCTGGTGCACAAGAAAGCAGACACCAACCAGCTGTTCATCAGCAAGCCCGTCCTGGGCCGTGCCTCGGGCAAGTGGTCGATCCAGATGACCCGGCGCATCAACAAGCCCGACGGCAGCTTCGGTGGTGTGGTGGTGGTATCGGTGGACCCCTACTACTTCACCGGCCTCTACGGCGACGTGAATCTGGGCAAGGACGGCGTGATCGCCCTGGTGGGCCTGGACGGCGTGGTGCGCGCCCGCAAGTCCGGCGAAAACGCCGACGTGGGCCAGAACATCGGCGATTCCGCCGTATTCAAGCTACTGGCCGATGCCAACCAGGGTATTTACGAGCGCGCCAGCAAGATCGACCACATCAACCGCTTTCTCGCCTTTCGCCGCCTGCCCGACTATCCGCTGGTGGTGATCGTCGGCGTCAGCGCCGACGAAGCCCTGGGCGATTTTTACGCCCGTCGTCAGTCCTATATCGCCTTCGCCATCGTGATGACCCTGCTCATCCTGGCCTTCGCCATCTCTTCCTCTCGCCTGCTCAACCAGCTCAACCGAAGCCGGGAAGAGGCCGAAGAGGCCAACCGGCTCAAGTCCGAGTTCCTCGCCTCCATGTCCCACGAGCTGCGCACGCCGCTCAACGGCATCATCGGCTATGCCGAACTGCTGCAGGATTCGGTGGACGACCAATCGCTGCAAGGTTTTGCCGGCACCATCCTGGACAGCGGCAACCACCTGCTCGGGCTGGTCAATTCGATCCTCGATCAATCCAAGATCGAAGCCGGACGGCTCGAACTCTTTCCCAGCGACGTGGACTGCCGGGCCCTGCTGCAACAGATCTACCTGGCCCACCTGCCCACCGCCCAGCAGAAGGGGCTGGAGTTCGAGTTGGCGGTGGACGACGACGCGCCGCCCACCCTGCGCTGCGACAATTCCCGCCTGATGCAAGTACTCAACAACCTGGTGCACAACGCCCTCAAGTTCACCGACCAGGGTCGGGTCGAACTGCGCGCCCGGCGCGCGCCCGGAGGCATCCGCTTCTCGGTCATCGACACCGGGCCGGGGATCGCGCCGGAGCATCACGGCATCATCTTCGAGAAATTCCGCCAGGCCGAAACCTTCATCACCCGCAAGCACGGCGGCACCGGCCTCGGCCTGTCCCTGTCGCGCCAGCTGGTCGAACTGATGGGCGGCCGCCTCGAACTGCACTCGGCCCTGGGCCAGGGCAGCGAGTTCTATTTCACCCTCGGCGACCTGCCCGCCGGGAAGGATTCTTCATCATGAAAGTACTGGTAGTCGACGACCAAGACGTCAACCGCATGCTGCCCAGCGCCATCCTGCGCAAGCTGGGCGTGGACGTGGAAGAGGCCTCCTGCGGCCAGGAGGCCTTGGACAAGATGCGCCAGAACCCGGACATCCGGCACGTGCTGCTCGACGTGAGCATGCCGGACATGAGCGGCACCGAGGTCTGCCAGACCCTGCGCAAGGAACGGGACGGCGAGGGCCTGCACATCGTCGCTTACACCGCCCACGCCTTCCCCGGCGAAAAGGTCCAGATCATGGAAGCCGGCTTCAGCGAACTCCTGATCAAGCCGATCACCCGGGACGCCCTGATTCGCGCCCTGGGCATCGACTGATCCGCCTCAGGCGGACGATACCGCCAGAAATTCCCTCAGGGCCGCGCAGAAGCGTTCCAGTTCGGCCGCCAGTTCCTCGACCCGAGCCGGATCGGCCATCCCTGCCGCCGCCACCTCCTCCAGGGCTGCCGCTTGGCGCACCACCGCCCCGTTGCCGAAATTGGCCACACTACCCTTGATGGTGTGGGCCACCCGGGACAGGGTCTTCCAATCGCTGGCGGCCAGGGCCGCCTTCAAGGCCGCCGTATCCCTGGGTGCCTGGTCGAGGAACACGTCGCCGATGATGGAAAGGATGTCCGCATCCATCTGGCCGAGCAGGCGGGCGTAATTCTCGGGCCGCGCACCCTGAATGGGTATGCCCCCCCTCCCGACCTCCTCACCCGCAATGCCCGCCAGCACGGCCAGCAGGTCGTCCCGGGTGAGGGGCTTGCCCAGGTAGCCATCCAGCCCGGCCGCATTGCCGGCCTCCCGATCAATATCCTCCGCCGCCGCAGACAGGGCATAGACGGGCACCCGCCCCCTGCCAGCCTCGGCTTCGGCCGCCCGGATGCGGGCCGTGGCCTCAAGCCCGCCCAGGCAGGGCATCTGCACGTCCATCAGCACCAGGTCCGGCGCCTCGTCCGCAGCCCAGGCGGCCAGGGTCTTGTTCACCGCCTCTTCGCCGTTCTCGGCCAGGGTCACCCGGTGCCCCAGCCGTTCGAGCAAATTGGTGATGAGGCGTTGGTTAACGGGATGGTCCTCAGCCACCAGGACGTGCAATGCCCGGACGGGCCGGGTTCCGGACTCCTCACCGCCGATCCAGCGGACCAGCGCCCGGCCGAGCTCACCCGCGGTAGCCGGACGGGCCAGGGCCAGGGGCGCGCCCCACTCGCGCAGTTCGCCCCCCGACGGCGCGGAAGGCCGACTGAGCAGGATCACCGCCTCGGGCGCCACGCCCGCCGCCGTGAGGGTGGCGGCCAGGGGCTGGCCCAGGGCCAGGGGCAGGTCCACGTCCAGCACGCATAGATCGAAAGGCAAGACGCCGCCGCCGCCCCCCTCCCCGCGGGTGGCCAGGCGCAGGAGATCGGCATCGCTGCCGGCCCACAGGCTCTCCGCTCCCCAGCGGGCGAGATGCCCCTGGAGAATGCGGGCCTGATCGGGGTGGTGCACCGCTACCAGGGCGCGCAACCCATCCGGCAGATCCGGCGTTTCGAGGGTGCCAGGCAGGCAATGGGCCTGGACGGTGAACCGGAAGGTGCTGCCGTTGCCCACCTGGCTCTCCACCCAGATGCGGCCCCCCATCAGCTCCACGAGGCGGCTACAGATCGTCAGCCCCAGGCCGGTGCCACCATAGTTGCGGGTGGTGGAGGAATCTTCCTGGGCGAAGGGTTCGAAAATCAGCTGGCATTTCTCTGCGGCAATGCCGACCCCCGAATCGCGCACGGCGAAATGCAGCCGTACGGCATCGCCTTCACGGCACTCCGTCGTCACCGTCAGGACCACCTCACCCCGCTCGGTGAACTTGACGGCGTTGCTGAGCAGATTGAGCAGGATCTGGCGCAGCCGCCCCGGGTCCCCGAGCAGGCGGGCGGGCACGTCGGGAGCCACGTCCACCAGCAGCTCCAGACCCTTCTGCTCGGCGCGCAGGGCCACGGTGCGCAGGGCGTCGGCCACCACCGGGTCCAGGTCGAAGGGAATGGACTCCACGTCCAGCTTGCCGGCCTCGATCTTGGAAAAATCGAGGATGTCGTTGATCACCGTGAGCAGGGAATCGGCGGAACGCTTCACCGCCTCCAGGTATTCGCGCTGCTCGGCGTCCAGCTCCGTATCCAGGGTCAGTTCGGTCATGCCGATGATGCCATTCATCGGCGTGCGGATTTCGTGGCTCATGTTAGCCAGGAAGTCGCTCTTGATCCGGTTGGCGGCCTCCGCCGCCTCCTTGGCCTGGAGGATTTCGCTCTCCCAGCGCTTGCGCTCGGAAATGTCGATGATGGTCCCGACCATGCCCCGGGAACTGCCGTCCGGGTTAGTCAGGGGCGCCTTGCTGTAAAAGGCGTGGCGCTTCGTCCCCTGGCGGGTGACCACCTCGGTTTCGTAGCTCTGGTGCTGGCGGGTGCGCATCAGCTCCAGGTCGCGGCTGGCGTGGAACTCGGCCAGTTCGGGGGGCAACAGGTCGTACACGTGGCGGCCGATCCATTCGCTGCGTTCGAGGCCGAAGAATTCCTCGAACGCCTTGTTGAAGCCGAGATAGCGCCCTTCCGTGTCCTTGAAGTAGATCGGCACCGGGATATTTTCGACCAGCTCCTGAGTGAAGTGGAGCTGGGCATCGAGCTTTTCCTCAACCGCGATGCGGGAAGTGATGTCGTTGCGAATCGCCACGTACTGGTAAGGCCGGCCCGTGCCGTCGAGAAAGGGCACGATGGTGGCGGTCACCCAATAGCGGCTACCATCCTTGGCCCGGTTGCAGATGTCGCCGCGCCACACCCGGCCGGACGAAATCGTCTTCCACAATTCGGTGAAGAACTTTCTGGGATGGCGGCCGGAATTGAGGATGCGGTGATTCTGGCCGAGCATTTCGGCCCGGCTGTAGCCGCTGATTTCCACGAACCTGTCGTTGGCATAGAGGATGGTGCCATCCACGTCGGTGATGCTGACGATGGCGTGCTGGTCCAGGGCCGACTTCTGCTGCTCCAGACTGGAAAGCGCGTCGCGCAATTGCTTCTGGTTGGCCTCCCGCTCCATCACCAAGTCGGAAAGCAGCTGGGTCAGCGCCTCCAGGCTGCCGTCCAGGGCGCTGATAGCGGGCAGCCCGGTCTGGCGCAGCATGTGGTTGGCGATTTCGCGCAGGGAATCGATGGTCTCCTGACGCGCCGCCAGATCTTGAGCCAGGCGGGCGTTGGCCGCGGTCAGCTCGGCCGAGCTGATCTCCAGGCTGCGGGTGCGCAGCGCCAGGTCCCGGTCGCTTTGTTCGTAGGCCTGCTCCACCGCCTCGAACAGGCTGGAAAGGCCCGCCAGTGCCACCGCGCTGCCGGCCTCCACATCGGGCCGGGCCGCCACCTTGAGCAATTCTTCCTGGATGGCGGCAAGCTGCTCCGGGCTGTCGATGCCGAGAAAGCGCTTGAGCTGGCGGGACAGCAGGCGGTGGGTCATGCTTCGCCGATCAGGGTGACGGTCATGGTCTGGTTGTGCAGTTGGCAGCAGCCCCCGGGCTCGCTCGGGCTGATCTCGCCGTAGGAATAGAAACCGCCGAGGACCGTGCCGGGGCCGAGGACGTCGGCCACCGCCTCCACCTCTTCGTCCACCCGCCCTCCCATCACCAGCTTGCGCCCGACGCAGCTGACCAGCAGGGCGAAGCGGGGAGCGGTGCCGTCGGGCAGTTGTTCCCGGGCCTGGCCGGCCGCCTGCTCGGCCCCGTCCACCAGGGCGTCGGTCTTGGCATGCATGAGTTTGAGATAGCCCTGGGAGTCGATCTCGCCAGCCAGGATCAGGCTGCCGGCGGCCTCGTCCACCCCCAGGATGGTCCGGATCAGCCCCAGGTCGGTCTGGTCGTTGCGGGCCATGGAGAACGGAAAGAGCAGGCCCGAGGCCGGCAGGTCCCGGGCGTACTCGCCCAGGTAGCGTTTGTAGATGGCCAAGGCCGGCTCGCCGTCCAGTTCATAGAGGATGTTGCCCTCGCAGCGGGTCACCCGGCGGGCCGGGCCGAAAGACTCCCAGCCCCCCGCCGAACCGTGGCAGAGCCGGACGGCCTCGCCATACAGGCCGATGGCGACCACGCCGCTGGAATCGCAGCCCGCCGAGGACAGGACCCAGGTCTGGCGGAAGGCGCCGCCATCGCCGGCCAGGCCGCCGCTGATCGGCACCTGGTCGCCGACCGCCGAAGCCAGGCCCGCCACCAGGGAGCTGCCGTTGACCGCCACGCCGGGGCCGAACAAGAGGACGCCGCGCAGTTCAGGGTCGGCCAACGATTGGCCCACCCGCTGACCGGCGGCGAACGAATCGGCCATGTCGGCCAGGTGGGTGGCGGACTGGCGCACCCGGCCTTTGCCGAAATGCAGGGCGGTCAGGACGCCGCTGTTTTCCACCACCAGCCGATCACCGACGATCTCGCCGGCGGTACTGCAACCGGCCAGGCTGGCCTTGGGAAAGGCCTGGGCGAGCCGGTCGCGGAGCCCGGGCTGGGCGATGAATCCTGGCGCGCCGAAGGCCAGCACCAGATCGGGCTGGATGGCCTGCAACGCGGCGAGTCCGGCATCGAGCGAATCACCGTCCTGAAAAACCCACTGGCGAATGTCCATGGCTGATAGTCCCGAAAAAAAGCAGTGACCCCATTCAGGCGGCCGGGTTCGCGTCCTCGTCCTGGAAGCGCGCATGAATGGCCAGCACCGCGGGCCAGTCGGCAAAAAAGGCGGCAACGCAGTCCGGATCGAAATGCCGGCCGGCCGATTCCTTCAGGTAGTCGCTGGCCCGCTCCAGGGACCAGGCCGTCTTGTAGGGCCGCGCCGAGGTCAGGGCGTCGAATACGTCGGCCACGGCGACGATGCGCCCGTAGAGGGGAATGTCCGCTCCGGCCAGCCCGCGCGGATAGCCACTGCCGTCGAATTTCTCGTGGTGGGTCAGGGCGATGCTGGCCGCCGCCTTGAGGATCGGCGAGTTGCTGCGGGAGAGGATTTCGTAGCCCTTCAGGGCATGCTGCTTCATCACGTCGAACTCGGCCGCATCCAGGCGCCCGGGCTTGAGCAGGATGTAGTCGGGAGTGCCCACCTTGCCCATGTCGTGCATCGGCGCCGCCTCCAGGATCAGGTGCTGCTCCTCTTCGGGCAGCCCCAGGTTGCGAGCGATCAGTTGCGAGTAGTGGGCCATGCGCAGGATGTGGGCGCCGGTTTCCGGGTCCCGGTATTCCGCCGCCTGGGCCAGGCAGAGGATGGTTTCCCGCTCCCGCTCCACCAGGACGGCGGTGGCCTTGGCCACCTCGTCGGCCAGCCAGGCGGCCCGGTCGGCCATGTAGCGCTGGCCGCGCCGCAGGGTGCACATGTTGCGCACCCGGGCGAGGAATTCGTGCTTGTCGATGGGCTTGGTGAGGAAGTCGGTGGCCCCCTCATCCAGGGCCCGGTAGCGCACGTCCTTCTGCTCGTTGGCGGTGACCATGATTACCGGCACCTCGGCCATGTCCGGAATGGCGCGGAACTGGCGGATGAATTCCAGCCCGTCGGGGGCCGGCATCATGTAATCGACCACCACCACGTCGACCGGCTCCCGGCTGCACCACTCCAGGGCCTCGGCGGAGGCGAGGAAAGGCCGCGGCACGGCCCCTTCGATGCGTCCTACCAGCGCCCGGAACAGGGTCAGATTGATTTCCGAATCATCGACGATCACCACATTGAGCGTCACGGCGCACTCCCTTGGCACGATGTTCTAATTATGCGGCCGCCCCGGACCGGCGCCTGTGCGGAAATTCCTCTGCCCCGGGGGATTTCCTCCCCGTCCGCAACCGCCCCGCTCCGCTGCGCCGACCGGCAGGCCGTCCCAATCAGCATAGCCTAACCGCAAAAGCTGACCGGCAGCGGCGGCAGGGGGCCGCGGCAAGCCCGCCATGCCCCGCGATGAATTGCGCCGCTACGCCCGACCCCATGTATCGGTTTTAGTACCAAGCGCACACGGGGCCGATACAGGGGGCCGGAAGACTGGCAACGCCCGCCGTGCGTCCGCATGGCGGACATCATCCCATTTGCAAGGAGTGAAGCCATGATTAGCGGAGTCAGTAGCGGCAGTTACGCTTCCTACGCACTCTCCGGCAGCAGCGGGCGGAGCGCTCAGGAGGCGGCGAAGCTGCAAGAAAAGCTGTTCGCCAAGGCCGACACCAACAGCGACGGCAGCATCGATAAGACCGAGCTGTCGTCCCTGTTGCAGAGCGATTCGTCGTCCGGCAGCCCGAGCAGCGACATCGATTCCCTGTTTTCCGCCCTGGACAGCGACGGTAGCGGCAGCGTTTCCAAAGACGAAACCTCGACCGCCATCAGCAAGGTACTGGAGCAGTTGCAGAGCCAGTTCGCCGCTGGCATGGACGGCGGCCCCGGAGGGCCTGGCGGTCCCGGAGGCCCGGGCGGAGGCGATCCGTCCCAGATGTTCTCGAACGCCGACAGCGACGGCGATGGCTCGATCAGCAAGAGCGAGCTGACCAGCCTGCTCCAGAGCCAGTCCGGCGATGGCAGCGACGTCTCGTCCCTGGTGGACGACATCCTCAGCCGGGACGACAGCGACAACAGCGGCTCGATCAGCCTGAACGAGTTCACCTCGGCCCTGGAAAAAGGCCAAGGCAGCCAGGGCGGTCCGGCCGGCGCCGGCAATCCGCCGCCTCCGCCTCCCAGTGGCGCGGGCGGCGGCTCGTCCGGCACCTCGGCCGCGTCAGCGTCCTCCAGCGACAGCAGCACGTCGTCGTCCAGTGCCTCCAGCTCGGATCAGCTCAACGCCTTCCTCACCGCCCTGCTGCAGCAATACCGCAGCAACAGCGGCAGCCTGGCCGACACCCTGGCGAGCAGCCTCAGCGTCACGGCCTGAGCAACGCCAGCGCCCCCTACCCCCGCGCCGGAATCCCATCCGGCGCCTTGACGGCCTCCCCTGCGGAGGCCGCTTTTTCGTGGGTGCCCCCCCATCCGGCCGGCGCTCGCATGTTCTACGGCGGCGGTTGACAATTAGTTCTAACTCGAACAATATTGGTTCTAGTTAGAACTAATTAGCCGATCCACTGCCTCATCTTTATGCCCCGCGAAGCCTATCTGACCACCCTTGCCGCCCTGGTGCGCTGCTACCAGGCCTTCGAGGCCTTTTCCGGCAGCCACGTACGCGCCCTGGGGCTGACCCCGCCCCAGTTCGACATCATCGCCACCCTGGGCAACACCCAGGGCATGACCTTCCGCGAGCTGGGGGAACGGACCCTGATCACCAAGGGCACCCTGACCGGGGTGGTGGACCGCCTCGAAGAGCGTGGCCTGGTGCGCCGAGTGGGCCTGGAATCGGACCGCCGGTGCACCCGGGTCGAACTGACGCCGGAAGGCCATGCCCTGTTCCAGCGCATCTTCCCCGCCCACATGGACTATTGCCGCCCGGCCTTCGAGCGTCTTTCTCCGGCAGAACGTGCCCAACTCGACGCGGGCCTGGACGCCCTGCGCCGTGCCTTCACCGACCACCAGACGGCCAACCAGGCCGCAACCGACCCCGCCCCCACCGAGTAACAACAATGACCCCAGACCGCTACACCCGCACCGCCGTCCTGCTCCACTGGCTCGTCGCCCTGCTGATCTTCGCCGCCTTCCCCCTGGGCGTGTACATGGCCGATCTGCCTTTCTCGCCGACCAAGCTGCAGCTTTACTCGTACCACAAGTGGATCGGCATCACCGTGTTGCTGCTGGTGGCCGTGCGCCTGGCCTGGCGGGCCACCCACGCCGCCCCGGCGGCCGCTCCCGCCCCCCGCTGGCAGCAGGCGGCGGCCGCCGCCACGCACCATCTGCTCTATGTGCTGATGGTGGCCGTGCCCCTGACCGGCTGGCTGATGAGCTCGGCCAAGGGCTTCCAGACCGTCTGGTTCGGCGTGCTGCCCCTGCCTGACTTGGTGGCCAAGGACAAGGCCCTGGGCGACCTGCTGCAAACCGTGCACAAGCTGCTCAACTTCACCCTGCTGGCCCTGGTGGCCGTCCACATCGGCGCCGCCCTCAAGCACCACTTCATCGACAAGGATGGCCTGCTCAGCCGCATGAGCTTCAAGCGGGCGTAACCTGCCACCACGCCCCCTCGTCCCGCCACGCTCCCCCTCCCCTACCCCAGGAGAACCTCATGAAACAACGCCGCATCCCCGCCCGCCTCGCCTTTACTGGCCTCATCGCCTTGGCAGCCCTGGGCAGCGCCCAGGCCGCCGAATTCAGCCAGGTGGCCAGCGACAAGAGCCAGATCACCTTCGTCAGCAAGCAGATGAACGTGCCGGTGGACGGCCGCTTCAAGCACTTCGCCGCCCAGGTCAAGTTCGACCCGGCCAAGCCCGAAGCCGGCCAGGCCCGCATCGAGGTGGATCTGGCCAGCATCGACACCGGCAACAGCGAAGCCGACGGCGAAGTGAAGGGCAAGTCCTGGTTCAACACTGCCGCCTTCCCCAAGGCCGTGTTCACCGCCAGCAGCGTCAAGAAGCTCGCCGACGGCCGCTTCGAAGCCCGGGGCCCCCTGTCCATCAAGGGCATCAGCCGCGACGTGGTGGCCGTGTTCGCCCTGCGCAACGAGGGCGCCGGCGCCTGGTTCGACGGTGGCTTCACCCTGCAACGCCTGCCCTACAAGATCGGCGAGGGCTCCTGGTCCGACACCTCGGTGGTGGCCGACGACGTGCAGGTCAAATTCAAGTTCTACGCCACCGCCGGTGGCGCCAAGAAGTAAGCCGCAGTCCCCTAAAAAGCCGTAATCCCCCTCCCCTGCCTTACAACACAACGGAGATAGACCACGATGAAACGCAGCCTGATCGCCCTGGCCCTCGGTGCCACTCTGAGCGCTTCCGCCTTCGCCGCCCCCGAGACCTACGTCCTCGACACCAGCCACACCTTCTCCCGCTTCTCCTACAGCCACTTCGGCTACTCCACCCAGCTGTCCCGCTTCGACAAGACCAGCGGCACCGTGGTGTTCGACAAGCAGGCCCGTACCGGCGCGGTGGACGTGACCATCGACATGAAGTCGGTGAGCACCGGCATGCCCCTGTTCAACGAGCACATCCAGGGCCCGGACTTCCTCGACACCGCCAAGTACCCCACCGCCACCTTCAAATCCACCGCGGTGAAGTTTGACGGCGACAAGCCGGTGTCCGTGGACGGCAACCTGACCATCAAGGGCGTGACCAAGCCGGTGACCCTGACCATCACCTCCTTCCAGGCCATGCCGCACCCGATGCTCAAGAAGGACGCCATCGGCGCCAACGCCACCACCGTGGTCAAGCGTTCCGAATTCAACGCCGGCAAGTACGCTCCCCACGTGGGCGACGACGTGACCATCAGCATCGCCCTCGAAGCGATCAAGCAGTAAGGGCCACGCCTCCTGCCCGCCGGCGCCGCCAGGCACCGGCCATGAAAAACCCCGCCTCGAAGGCGGGGTTTTTTCGTTGCATACCGTGGAAAGACACGAGGGGCCAGACGCGAACGATCAGCCGCCGGCCCCCAGAACGAAGGATTCGCGCCGTTCCAGCAACCCGCAATGGTCCCGGGCCGGATAGACCGCCAGGTCGATGCGCCGTACCGGCAAGCGCATGGGGGCATCGTCGGCAAAGCCCGCCAGGCGCCGGGCCACTTCGTCCTTGACGAAGGCGTCCCGGTACAGGCCCACGGTCAGGTGGGGGACGTAGGCCTCTTCCCGGCACACCTCGTCGCGCCCGGCAGCCAGGGCAGCGCGCAAGGGCGCCAGGCAACCGTCCGGGTCCCGTACGTCGAGAAAGGCCGCCGAGTCGAAACTGGCCAGGCCGCCCACCTCCAGTTCGAAGGGCCCGACGCCGGCCCGGGCCAGGGCCTGGCGCTGCCGCCCCAGCATGGCCGGGGTGAAATCGTCGTTCCAGGTCGCCGCCTCGGCGAGAAAGCCGCAGACGAACACGGTGACGTGGGGCTGGCGTTGGGCATCGGCGAGCAGCCCGCCCAGGTGCGCCCGGGCCTGGGCCACCCGGTCGCGCAGGGGGGCGAGGTCGGCATCGATCAGCCACACCGCGTAGCGGTCACGGCCCCGGTGCCATTCCGGATAGTCCCGGGGCTCGAAGGCCAAGGTGCGGGGCCCGGGCGAGAAAAAGCGCCGAGCTGCTGCCAAGCGCCGGGGCTCATGGGGGTCCACTACGGGGGCCATCCGCCTTCCATCCTCTCCTTTTGACCGCTTCCGCGTGCCACCGGAGATGGCAGCGCCGCCGGAAGCGGGCCGGCCATGGTAGCGGAAAGCGGCCCGGCCGGCGGGACGTCAGAGGGAATCCACCACGCCACCATCCACCCGCAGGACCGCGCCGGTGGTGGCCGAGGCCTGGGGCGAACAGACATAGACCACCATGTTGGCCACCTCGTCGGTGGTCGCCGCACGGCCAATGATCGAACTGGGACGGTGCGCACGGACGAAATCCCGGGCCACCTCCTCGACACTCCTTCCCTGCTCGGCGGCACGGGGTTCGAGCATGGCGCGCAATCCCTCGGACAAGGTCGGCCCAGGCAGGACCGCATTGACGGTGACCCCGCTCCCCCCGACCCGTTTGGCCAGACCCCGGGCCACGGCCAGTTGGGCGGTCTTGGAAAAGCCGTAGTGGATCATGTCGGCGGGAATGCTGAAGGCCGACTCCGACGAGATGAACACCACCCGCCCCCAACCCCGGGCCTGCATGGCCGGCAGGTAGGCCCGGGACAACCGTACCCCGGACATCACGTTGGTATCGAAGTAGCGCTGCCACTCCGCATCGTTGGTGACGAAGAAATCCTGCATCCCGTAGATACCGGCATTGTTCACCAGGATGTCCGCCCGGCCTTCGGCTGCCACCAGGGCGGCGCAGCCGGCGGCACTGGATACGTCGGCGGCCACGCCGCGCAGGTGCGCCCCCGGCACCCGGGCGGCGATGACCGCCAAGGCCCGTTCCACCCGGTCCTGGTAGCGGCTGTTGACGATCACCGTGGCCCCGGCCCGGGCCAACCCTTCGGCGATGGACAGGCCGATCCCGGCGGTGGATGCGGTGACCAGGGCGGTTTTGGCGGAAAGGTCGATATGCACGGTTCAGCCTCCGGATAAGCCCGTAGCGCGCCACTCGCGCCGCGCAAGCTGATGGATGCGCCACCGGAGGCGGCGGGATGCTGTGGGGCCGCTCGCCACTGCAAGCGGCTCCCAATGGAGGCGTCATGACCGGGCACTCGGCCCGGTCAGGTCGCCTGGATCAATAGCCCGGTGCGTTCGGAGGAGGCGGGGGCGGCGATCCCGGCGGCGGAGGCGGGTAGTAACCGCCGGAGCTGGGCGGCGGCGCCATATGCCGGCTGCGCACCTGGGAAGTGGCCACGGGGACCTGGTTGCCCTTGGCGTACATGCACTGGACGTAGGCATTGTCATAGTTGCGCTGGGTCGCATTGGCGGAGGTCTGGGCAGCACCGGTGCCGGCGGCGCTACCCACCAGCAGGCCGGCACCGGCACCGACACCGGCACCGCTGTGCCCACCGATCAGGGCGCCGGCAGCCGCGCCGACGGCAGTGCCGATGGCGGCGCTGCCGACCCCGGACTCGATGCTGGACTGGTTGGCGCTGCTGCCGCCGATCTGGTACTGGGCGTACTGGCGGCAGTCCATGTCGTCGGCGCGGAACTGGTCGAAGCTCTTGCCGCCGCCGGGCAGGGCCATCACGCTGGGCCCGGTCGGCGCCGAGGCGCAACCGGCCAGGAGCAGCACGGAGGGCACCGCGACGGCCAGTAGGGATGCACGTAGTTTCATGTCGCTAATTCCCTGGAAAAAAGTGGATCACGAGCCGCAACCCGCTATTGCGCGGGAGGCTGGGGCGTCACGCGTTGCCAGCCGCCCGGGCAATCCTTGACGTAGGGGTAGTAACCCTTGGCTGCGGCGCAGTAGTACCAGTAGTTGCCAGCGGCCCCCGGGTCCGCCGGCGCGGCCGCGGGCTGCTCCACATATACCGGGGGCGCAGCGGGGGTCACCACCACCGGCGGGTAATAGGGCGGGTAGTAATAGGCCGGCGGGTAGTACCAGGGCCCCCAGGGGCCCCAACCCGGGCCGATCCCCACACCGATGCCGATGCGTACGCGGCCGTGGGCCGCCTGGGCATCGCCGATGCCGACCGTCCCGAGCAGGCCCAGGGCGAGCAGGACGGCCAGTGATTTGATTGCCAGTTGTTTCATGATCGTCATCCTGAGAGATGTTCCCGCCGGAATTCCGCCGCACCGTGCGGTGGAAGATGGGGCGGTCAACGATTCGCGTCCTCAGTTCTTCGGCTTGGCCGGTGCGGCCTTCGGCGCTCCCTTGGCCGGCGCGGACGGAGCCATGTCGCCGTCGCGGCGCTCGTTGCCTTGCCAATGCCCCCGCCAGTGGTGATGCCAGCCGTGGAACTGGGAATGGAGGCGCACCAGTCGGTCGAGCACCTTGCGCTGGTCGTCGTTGAGCGTTGCCTGGAGCCTGGACGTGGCATCGGCCAGGGCGGACAGGCGCTGGGCGAATGCGCTGGCGTGCTCCGCATGGAGGCGCATCATGGCAGCGGCGTCCAGGTTAGCCGGCAAAGGCTTTTGCTCGCCGCCGGCACTCACCAGATCCAGGGTGGCGGCGGCGTAGGCTTCCCAAGCGCTTTCCTGGGAAGCCTTGATTTCAAGCATGGATGCCTCCCGATCCAGATGCTTCTTGACCCACTGGGTCCGTTCTTCCGGCGTGATCTGGCGATAGTGGCCGGGGAACCCGCCGCCGGCGTAAGCATGTCCCGGAGCGGGGCTATGCTCGTCGGCGAACGAAAGCCCGGGAGCGGCCAGAAGAGCGGTCAGGGCGGTGGCGACGATGGCGGTGCGGGCGGGGTGGAACATTTTCATTTCGACACTCCTTGTGGTGGTGGTTCTGGTTTTCTTGATTGCATTGTAGAAATCAAGTTTTTCCCAACCATATCCAAGATGTAACACTTGGTTTCCCCCCACGTATCGAAAATGAAACGCCGCTAAAACCCGGAAGCGATCTGTTACCAAACGTAAAAAAATCGGCCACAGCTCCGGCAACGACGAAAATCGCGCAATAAACATAAGAAACAGGAATAACCGGCAAGGCTCGCCTGGCTTATCCTTGGCGGCGCAAAACAATGGCCGATGCCTTGGCGCGGCAGGATATGGCGGCATGGTTCCACGGCGTACCCTGCGCAGCTGCTTTTCCGGCAGGACATAGCCGCCGCCCCCTGCCACCAGCCCTCTCTTGACGGCGATGGAGGCTCGTGGGGAAGCGGGCTAGAATCGCCCTCTTTCGCGCCCCCTCTTGAACCGTATCCGTGTCGATGGCCCCCAGCAGATCGCCTGTGCCCCGCCCCCGCAGGCCCGGCGTCCACTGTCCGGCCCGCGCAGGAAAGTGACCTTTCCCAATGTGGATTGTTGAAACGGCCCTGCGCCGACCCTATACCTTCATCGTGATGGCGATCATCATCCTGCTCGCCACGCCCCTCGCCATCTTCCGCACCCCGGTAGACGTGCTGCCGGAAATCGACATCCCGGTCATCAGCGTCATCTGGAACTACAACGGCCTGTCGCCCCAGCAGATGGCCGACCGGCTCACCCAGATCCACGAGCGGACCCTGACCACCACGGTCAACGACATCGAGCACATCGAGTCCCAGTCGCTCAACGGCATCGCCATCATCAAGATCTACTTCCAGCCCAACGTGAACATCCAGACCGCCATCGCCCAGACGGTGTCGGTCTCCCAGTCGGTGGTGCGGCAGATGCCGCCGGGCACCACCCCGCCCCTGGTCATCAAGTACACCGCCTCCAGCGTGCCGGTGATCCAGGTGGGGCTGTCGAGCAAGGAACTGTCCGAGCAGGACGTCTTCGACGTGGCGGTCAACACCCTGCGTCCCCAGCTGGTGACCATCCCGGGCATCGCCATCACCTATCCCTACGGGGGCAAGATCCGCCTGGTGTCGGTGGACCTGGACATGCAGGCGATCCACGCCAAGGGGCTGACCTCGGCGGACGTGGTCAACGCCATCAACAGCCAGAACCTGGCGCTGCCGGCAGGCACCGCCAAGATCGGCGACACCGAATACAACGTGGGGCTGAACGCCTCTCCCGACACCATCGCCGGGCTGAACGACATCCCGGTGCGCACCGTGAACGGCGCCACCACCTTCCTGCGCGAGGTGGCCCACGTGCGTGACGGCTTTTCGCCCCAGACCAACATCGTTCGCCAGAACGGCCAGCGCGGCTTGCTGCTGTCGGCCTACAAGAACGGTGGCGCCTCGACCCTGGACGTGGTGAACAACCTCAAGGACAAGCTGCCGTCGGTGCTGCCGCTCCTGCCCAAGAGTGTGGACGTGGCGCTGCTCGCCGACCAGTCGGTGTTCGTCAAGACGGCGGTGGCCGGGGTCACCCACGAGGCCCTGATTGCCGCGGCCCTGACGGCGGTGATGCTGCTGCTCTTCCTCGGCAATCTGCGCACCACCTCGATCATCGCCATCTCGATCCCCCTGTCGATCTTTTCCTCCCTCGTGCTGCTGCACATGATCGGCGAGACCATCAACGTCATGACCCTGGGGGGCCTGGCCCTGGCGGTAGGCATCCTGGTGGACGACGCCACGGTGACCATCGAGAACATCGAGCGCCACCTGCACATGGGCTCGGACCTGCACACGGCGATTCTCGAAGGGGCGGGCGAGATCGCCATTCCGGCCTTCGTCTCGACCCTGTGCATCTGCATCGTGTTCGTGCCGATGTTCTTCCTCGAAGGGGTGGCCCGCTACCTGTTCGTGCCCATGGCCGAGGCGGTGGTGTTCGCCATGCTCGCCTCCTACGTGCTGTCGCGCACCCTGGTGCCGACCCTGGCCCTGCTGCTGATGGGCCACCAGAGCCGCGCCGGCCTCGTCACCCTGTGGGTCCATCGGCTGCACGCGGGCTTCAACCGGCACTTCGAGCGCCTGCGCAACGGCTACATCCTGCTGCTGTCGCACCTGCTCACCCACCGCCGCCGCTTCATCGCCGGCTTCCTCGGTTTCTGCCTGCTCTCCTGCGGGCTGTTCACGATGCTCGGACGCGACCTCTTCCCCACGGTGGACACGGGCCAGATCAAACTGCACATGCGCGCGCCCACCGGCACCCGCATCGAGAACACCGCCCTGCTCGCCGAGCAGGTGGACAACGCCCTCCGCGAGATCATCCCGGCCGGGGACCTGGCCTCGATCATCGACAACATCGGCCTGCCCTACAGCGGCATCAACCTCTCCTACAGCAACTCGGGCACCATCGGCACCCTGGACGCGGACATCCTGATCTCGCTCAACCCGGGCCACCGGCCGAGCCAGGAGTACATCGAGAAAATCTCTGCCGACTTCGCCAAGCGCTTCCCCGGCGTCGAGTTCTTCTTCCAGCCGGCGGACATCATCACCCAGATCCTCAACTTCGGTACCCCGGCGGCCATCGACGTGCAGGTCTTCGGCAACGACTACGCCGGCAACAACGCCTTCGCCGGCAAGCTGACGGAACGCATCAAGGCCATCGGCGGCACCGCCGACGTGCACATCCACCAGCGCCTCGACGCACCCACCATCGCGTTGGAGATGGACCGGCCACGCCTCCAGTCCATGGGCATCAACCCCATCGACGTGGCCCAAAACATCCTGCTGCCCCTGTCGGGCAGCCAGCAGACCCAGCCGGCCTTCTGGCTCAACCCGAAGAACCACATCGTCTACACCATGCAGTCCCAGGCGCCCCAGTACCGGATCGACGATCTGGACGACCTGCTGCACCTGCCGGTGAACCCGCCGGGCGCCAAGGACAAGCCGCCCCAGACCCTTGCCAACCTGGTCAAGGTATCGCCGGCCCGAGAGCCGGCCATCGTCACCCGCTACAACCTGCTGCCTTCCATCGACATCTACGCCAACGTGCGCGGCCGCGACCTGGGCTCGGTAGCCAAGGAAATCCAGAAGGTCATCGACGACGCCAGCGCCGACCTGCCCCGGGGCAGCAAGGTCGTTCTGCGCGGCCAGGTGCAGACCATGCAGTCCTCCTACATCGGCCTGGGCGTCGGCATCCTCGGCGCCATCGTGCTGGTCTACCTGCTGATCGTGGTCAACTTCCAGTCCTGGCTCGACCCCTTCATCATCATTTCCGCCCTGCCCGCCGCCTTGGCCGGCATCGCCTGGATGCTGGTGGTCACCGGCACCGACCTGAGCGTGCCGGCCCTCACCGGGGCGATCATGACCATGGGGGTGGCCACCGCCAACAGCATCCTGGTGGTCTCCTTCGCCCGACAACGCCTGGGCGAGGGCCTGCCGCCCCTGTCCGCGGCCCTGGAGGCCGGCGCCACCCGACTGCGCCCGGTGCTGATGACGGCCCTGGCCATGATCATCGGCATGATCCCGATGGCCATCGGCATCGGCGACGGCTCCGAACAGAACGCCCCCCTGGGCCGCGCCGTGATCGGCGGCCTGCTCTTCGCGACGGTGTCCACCCTGCTGTTCGTGCCCGTCGTCTTCGCCACCTTCCACCGGCGGCTTGCCGCCCGCAACGCACCGGACGCCGGCGGCGACGCCGCCCCGGCCTCCGCCTAGGACCTGCCATGACGAGCCAGCGCCATTCCCACCAGGGCCTTCCCGACTTTCACCTGCACAAAGCCCCCGGCAGCCGCGGCCGTGGCCGCGTGGTCCGCTTCGCCCGGCTGGCCGCCGTGGCCATCGTCGTCCTGCTCCTGCTTGGCCTGGGCCGGACCCTGTTCGTGCGCTGGGCCAACGCCCAGGCCCTCGCCGCCCGGGCGGCGGAAAGCGCCGTACTGCAAGTACGGACGGTGCAGCCCAAGAGCGGCGGCCACGCCGCCCGCCTGCGGCTACCCGGCACCCTCCAGGGCATTTACGAGGCCCAGGTCTATGCCCGGGCCAACGGCTACGTGCAGCAGTGGTTCAAGGACATAGGTCAGCCGGTGAAGAAGGGCGAGCTGCTGGCGCTCCTGGAAATCCCCGAGGTGAACAAGCAGGTGGACGAGGCCCGGGCCAACTTCAACCTGGCCCGCACCGCCTTCGAGCGTTGGAGCAAGCTGCGCGAACGGGATGCCGTCTCCCAGCAGGAATACGACGAGAAGGCCGCCGCTTACCAGCAGACCCAGGCCGTGTTGAAGCGCCTGGAAGAGCAACAGGGCTTCGGCAGGGTGGTGGCGCCCTTCGACGGCATCGTCACCCGCCGCAACGTGGACAACGGCGCCCTGGTCAACGCCGGCAACGGCGGCGCCGGCCAGGCCCTGTTCGCCACCGCCCAGATCGACACCCTGCGCCTCTACGTTTATGTGCCCCAGGACCGGGCGAGCCGGATCAAGGTCGGCGACAGCGTGGACATCCTGCGCCCCGAGGCCCCGGGTGAACCGATCAAGGGGCGCATCGCGCGCAGCGCCGGCGCCATCGACCCCGCCAGCCGCACCTTGCAGATCGAAGTCCAGGTGCCCAACGCCGACCACCGCCTGCTGCCCGGGGCCTACGTGGACGTGGCCCTGGCCCTGCAAGCCGACGGCGGCCTGACCCTGCCCACCACCACCTTGCTGTTCGGCGCCGCCGGCACCCGGGTGGCGGTGGTCCGCCCCGACGGCACAGTGCATCTGCAAGCGGTGGCCCTGGGCACCGACTACGGCAAGGAAGTGGAGATCAAGTCCGGTGTCGGCCCCGACGACAAGGTGATCGTGAACCCACCGGATTCGATCGCCGAGGGCCAGAAGGTGGCCCTGGCCACCGACAAGAAGGACAGCTGACCGCCATGGGCCGCCCCGCCGTTCCCTTCCGCCTCGCCTCCACCGCCTGCCTGGCGCTGGTCTGCGCCGCCTGCGCCTCCATCGGCCCGGACTACGCCCGTCCCGTGGTGGACCTGCCCGCCGCCTGGAAAGCCGATCCCGGCTGGCAGCCCGCCCGCCCCGCCGACGCCGCGCCCAAGGCGGCCTGGTGGCAGGTGTTCGGCGATCCCCAGCTCGACGAATTGGAAGCCCGCTGCCTGGACGGCAACCCCAGCCTCCAGGCGGCCCTCGCCCGCCTCGACCAGGCCCAGGCCCAGAGCCGGGCCCACGCCGCCGCTCTGTACCCCGCCGTGGCGCTCAACGCCGGTGCCTCGCGCAGTCGCATCTCGGCCAACCGGCCCCTGACCAACTACAACAGTCCCAACAGCTCCACGATCCAGAACGATCTCAAGCCCAACCTCACGGTCAGCTACGAGCTGGACTGGCTGGGCCGGGTGCGGCGCGACGTGGAAAGCGCCCGGGCCAGCGCCGAGCAGGCCGCCGCCGACCGGGAGAACGTGCGCCTGGTGCTCACCGCCCAGGTCGCCTCGGCCTACTTCCAGTTGCGCCAGCTGGATGAGGAAATCCTCGCCGTCGCCACGTCGGCGGACCTTCAGGACAAGGTGCTGGAGCTGATCCGCATCCGTCGCCAATTGGGCGCCGCCGGCGAAGGCGACGTGGCAGTGCAGACCGCCCTGGCCGAATCGAGCAAGGCCCAGCTGGAGCTGTTGAAGAACCAGCGCAAGCTGGCCGAGGACCAGCTCGCCACCCTCACCGGCACCCCGGCCCCCGCCTTCGCCCTGGCCCCGGGCAACCTGCCCGCCCTGGCCCCGGCGGTGCCCGCCGGCCTGCCTGCCAGCCTGCTCGAACGCCGCCCCGACATCGCCTCGGCGGAACGGGCCATGGCCGCCGCCAACGCCCAGATCGGCGTGGCCAAGGCCGCCTTCTTCCCCTCCCTCACCCTGGCGCCGGCCCTGGCCGGCTTCGAATCGAACAGCCTGCCCACCCTGCTGACCACCCCGTCCCTGGTCTGGTCCCTCGGCGTACAGGCCGTCCAGCCCCTCTTCGACGGTGGCCGCATCCGCGCCGGCGTCGATTTCGCCCAGGCCGGCTACGCCACCACGGTCGCCAACTACCGCCAGGCGGTGCTGGTGGCTGTCCAGGAAGCCCAGGACGCCCTGGGCACCCTCACCGGCCTGGAGAACGCCCGCCAGCGCCAGGACGAGGCGGTACGCCAGCAGAACAAGGCCTACGAGATCACCCTGGTGCGCTACAAGGAAGGCCTGGACAACGCCCTGACCCTGGCCACGGTGCAGCAGAACCAGTTGGCCGCCCAGCGCACCCAGTCCCAGATCCGCGGCGGCCAGTTCGTCTCCACCGTCAGCCTACTCAAGGCCCTGGGCGGCGGCTGGCAGGCAGCCGACTAAGCCCCCGCGGAGGTTTGCGCCAGGCCAAGACCGGGAAGGCTGACGTCAGGTAGACTGCCGCTTTCCCAGGCGACGCCAACGCGCTTTTCCGGGCACCGCCCGTGCCGACCGAGACGCCGCACAGCCTGCCCGCTCTGTAGCGGGCGCTTCAACCGTATACGCGGCCCCATGCCGCCCCAGTGAAATTGACGAAAAACGACGTGAAAAACGCCCCCGCCCACACTCCAATGATGCAGCAGTACTTGGGCTTGAAGGCCCAGCACCCGGGCACCCTGCTGTTCTACCGCATGGGCGACTTCTACGAGCTGTTCTTCGAGGATGCCGAGAAGGCCGCCCGACTGCTCGACATCACCCTCACCACCCGGGGCCAGTCGGCGGGGATGCCGATCAAGATGGCCGGGGTGCCGCACCACGCCGTCGAGCAATACCTGGCCAAGCTGGTCAAGCTGGGCGAATCGGCGGTGATCTGCGAGCAGGTTGGCGACCCGGCCACCAGCAAGGGGCCGGTGGAGCGGGCCGTGTCGCGCATCGTCACTCCGGGCACCATCACCGACGCGGCGCTGCTCGATGAGAAGCGCGACCTGTTGCTGCTCGCCTGGCTGCCCGGCGCCGGCGCCAAGGGCGCCCACGGGCTGGCCTGGCTCAACCTGGCGAGCGGCGAGCTGCGCGTCTCCGACGTGGCGCCGGAGCGCATCGCCACCGTGCTGGAGCGCATCCGCCCGGCCGAAGTGCTGGTGCCGGATAGCGCCCAGCTCGGCACCCTGGCCCTGGCGGTGGATGTGCCCCTGACCCGCCGCCCCGACTGGCACTTCGACCTGGACGCGGCCAAGCGCCTGCTCACCGCCCACTTCGCCACCCAGGACCTGAGCGGTTTCGGCGCCGAGGGGGTGAAGCCCGCCCTGGCAGCCGCCGGCGCCCTGCTGCAATACGCCCAGGCCACCCAGGCCCGGGCCCTGCCCCACGTGCGCGGCCTCACCGTGGAGCGGGAATCCGCCTACCTGGGCCTGGACCCGGCCACCCGGCGCAACCTGGAACTGACCGAGACCCTGCGCGGCGAGCCCTCCCCCACCCTGTTCTCCCTGCTCGACACCTGTGTCAGCGCCATGGGCTCGCGCCGGCTGCGCCACGCCCTGCACCACCCGCTGCGCGACCGGACCCTGCCGGTGGCCCGCCACCAGGCCATCGCCGAACTGCTCGACGAGAACCTGCGCCTGGCCCGCCAGGTGCGCGAGCGCCTGAAGGGCATCACCGACGTGGAGCGCATCACCGGCCGGGTGGCCCTGCGCAACGCCCGGCCCCGGGATCTCTCCAGCCTGCGCGACACCCTGCACCGGCTGCCGGAGTTGCAGGCCGTGCTCGGCGCAACCGGCCCGGCCGCCCCTCATTTGGGGGAACTGCTCGCCGGCCTGGACGCCCCGCAAGGCGTGGCCGACCTGCTCGCCCGGGCGATCCTGCCCGAGCCGGCGGCCCTGATCCGCGACGGCGGGGTGATCGCCCCGGGCTTCGATCCGGAACTGGACGAACTGAAGGCGATCCACGACAACTGCGGCGCCTTCCTCATCGAGCTGGAGGCCCGGGAGCGGGAGCGCACCGGCATCCCCAGCCTCAAGGTCGAATACAACCGGGTGCATGGCTTCTACATCGAGGTCACCCACGCCCACACCGCCAAGATTCCCGACGACTACCGGCGCCGCCAGACCCTGAAGAACGCCGAGCGCTACATCACCCCGGAGCTGAAGGCCTTCGAGGACAAGGCCCTGTCCGCCCAGGACCGGGCCCTGGCCCGGGAAAAATGGCTCTATGAGCAGGTGCTCGACGCCCTGCAACCGGCGGTGCCCGGCCTACAAGCCCTGGCCCGTTCCCTGGCCGAACTGGACCTGCTGGCGGCCCTGGCCGACACCGCCGCCAACCGCAACTGGTGCGCCCCGGAATTTGCCGACACCCCGGGGCTGCTGATCGATTCCGGCCGCCACCCGGTGGTGGAAGGCGAGCTTTCGGCCAAGGGCGAAGCGTTCATCGCCAACGACGTGGACCTGTCGCCGGAGCGACGCCTGCTGCTGGTCACCGGCCCGAACATGGGCGGTAAATCGACCTACATGCGCCAGACGGCTCTGATCGCCCTGCTCGCCCACGTCGGCAGCTTTGTGCCGGCCAAGCGCGCCGTGCTCGGGCCCCTCGATGCCATCTTCACCCGCATCGGCGCCGCCGACGACCTGGCCTCGGGCCGCTCCACCTTCATGGTGGAAATGACCGAGGCCGCCGCCATCCTGCACCAGGCCGGCGAGCACAGCCTGGTGCTGATGGACGAGGTGGGGCGTGGCACCTCCACCTTCGACGGCATGGCCATCGCCATCGCCATCCTGCGCCACCTGGTGGAAAAGAACCGCAGCCTGACCCTGTTCGCCACCCACTATTTCGAACTGACCCGGCTCTCCCACGAATACCCGATGCTGGCCAACGTGCACGTCTCGGCGGTGGAGCACGGCGAGAAGATCGTCTTCCTCCACGCAGTGGAGGACGGCCCGGCCAGCCAGAGCTACGGCATCCACGTCGCCGCCCTGGCCGGCATGCCCACGGCGGTGCTCAAGTCGGCCCGGCGCGAGCTGCGGGAGCTGGAAGCCCGCACCACTCTGGACCCGCTCCAGCCGGACCTGTTCGCCGCCCCCACCCCGAACTCCGCGCCAGACGCGGAGTTCGACGATGCACCTTGGGAAGCCAATAGGGACGCGGGGTTTGCCATATCCCCGGAAGATGTCCAGGCCAAGGCCGTGGCCAATCGCCTGGCCGGCATCGACCCGGACGCCCTGACCCCCCGGGAAGCCCTGGCCGCCCTTTACGAACTGAAAGCCCTGGCCCAATGACCGTCCGGGCGCTCCGCACACGGACCGCCCCCATGGGCGCAAGACTCCTCGCCGCCCTGGCAGTGGCGCTGGCGTGCACCTCCGCCGCCGCCCAGGAGCGCTACACCTTTGCCCTGATCGGCGACGTGCCCTATTCGGCCCACGAGCGGGCCGAGCTGCCCCGGATGCTCGCCGCCATCGGCGCCGAAAACGTGGCCTTCGCGGTCCACGACGGCGACATCAAGGGCGGCCGGGAATCCTGCGCCGACACCCTGCTGCGCGAGCGCCACGCCCTGCTCGACGCCTCGCCGGTACCCCTTTTCTATACCCCCGGCGACAACGAGTGGACCGATTGCGACCGCCTGGCCGCCGGCCATTTCCGGCCCGAGGAACGGCTCGGCTTCCTGCGCCGGCTGTTCTTCGCCGACGGCCAGTCCCTGGGCAAAAAGCGCCTGCCCTACGAGCAGCAGGCCGAGCTGCGCGAAAACGCCCGCTGGACCCTGGGGCCGGTGCGCTTCGTCACGGTCAACGTCACCGGCAGCGAGAACAACTACGGCCCCGGCCCCCTGCCCAACCCCGAGTTCGTCCGGCGCAACGCCGCCAACCTGGCCTGGCTGGAGGAATCCTTCGCCCTGGCCCGCAACGAAAAATCCCGGGGGGTGGTGGTGGTGATGCAGGCCAACCCGGGCTGGAAGCATTACGAAGGCGGCCTCGCCCACCAGGGCTACCGGGAATTCCTCGACCTGCTCAAGACCCAGGTGCTGGCCTTCGACGGCCCAGTAGTGGTGGTGCACGGCGACACCCACTGGCACCGCATCGACCACCCGCTGCGGGACCCGGTGACCCGCCAGCCCCTGCTACGCTTCACCCGGGTGGAAACCTACGGCTATCCGATCATGGGCTGGGTCAAGGGCATCATCGACCCGGCCAGCCCGGAGCTGTTCCGCTTCGAGAGCCGCCCCTGGCCGCCCCGCTGAGGCATCCTGGGCTGCCGGCGGTAACGGTTCTGCAATAGAATTCGGAATAAATATAATTTTTCAGGGGATACCATGCACCGCATCTTCCTCCGCCCGCTCGGCAAACCTGCCAAACGCTCCCTGCGCCTCCTGCGCCGCCTTCCCCTGCTGGCCCTGGGCCTCGGTTTTGCCGCCCAGGCCGCGCCGCCTGCCGCCCCATCGGGCGGCGGGGAACTGGTGATCGCCCAGTCCGCCCCCTTCTCCGGCCCCCTGGCCCCCACCGGCAAGGGCCTGCGCGCCGGTGCCCAGATCTACTTCGACGCGGTCAACGCCGCCGGCGGCGTCCACGGCGCCAAGCTGCGCCTGGTGTCCCGGGACGACGGCTACAAGGCTCCGGAAACCGTGCGGATTGTGCGCGAACTGGCCAAGGAGGCCCAGCCCGTTGCCTTCTTCGGCGTGGTCGGCACCGGCAACGGCGAAGCCCTGATCAAGGAGAAGGTGCTGGCCGAGCTGGGCATTCCCCTGGTCACGGTACGCTCCGGCGGCCAGGCCCTGGTCAAGCCGCCCTACCCCTGGCTGTTCGTCACCCGGGCCACCTACGCCGACGAGGTAAAGAAGGTGGTGGACCAGTTCGTGCCCATCGGCTTCAAGCGCATCGCCGTGTTCTACCAGGACGACCCCTTCGGCCAGGACGGCCTGGCCGCTGCCGAGTCCTACCTGAAGGCCGCCGGCGCCACCCTGGTGGCCAAGGGCGGCTACGAGAAGAACACCACCAAGGTAGAAACGGCGGTCAAGGCCATCGCCGCCGCCGATCCCCAGGCGGTGATCATGGTGTCCAACACCGCCGCCTCGGCCGAGTTCATGAAGCAGCTGCGCGCCGCCGGCAACATGGCCCAGCTGGTGGCCCTGTCGGTCACCGACGGCCCCCAGGTGGCCAAGCTGATCGGCAACGGCACCGCCCGGGGCCTGTCGGTGGTCCAGGTGGTGCCCGACCCCCTGGCCCGCACCACGCCCCTGGCCCGGGAACTGGCGGAGGCCTTCCATCGTTTCCCGCCCAAGGACATCGAACTCAACCACACCGTGGCCGAGGGCTATGTCGGCGCCAAGGTGCTGGTGGAAGCCCTCAAGCGGGCCGGCCCGAACCCGACGCCCAAGAAGGTGCGCGACGCCCTGGAAACCATCCGCGACTTCGACCTGGGGGGGCTGGTCCTGAGCTTCTCCCCCAACAACCACGCCGGTTCCCGCTACGTGGACATCACCATCCTCAACCAGGACGGCCGGCTACTGCGCTGATCGCCACGCCCGCCCCCGCCGCTATCCAGGCCGCCCCTCTCCGGGCGACCTTTTTCATATCGATTCCCCAGCGCACCCAGGCCCTGCATAAACGCAAACGCCACCGCAGCGCGGTGGCGTTCGGACGGCACCCCGCCGCTGGGCGGGGCGCTGGCGGGCCGCAAGTCAGTGGCTGGTGCCGATGCTCAGGGTCAGGTCGTCCTCGTCGTCATCGTCTTCATGGACGTGGCCGTGGGCGATTTCTTCCTCGCTGGCGGGGCGCACTTCCATGACCGTGCCGGTGAACACCAGGGCGGTGCCGGCCAGGGGGTGGTTGCCGTCGAGCACCACCTTGTCGTCGGCGATGTCGGTGACCCGGTAAAGGATAAAGTCATCCTCGTCGGACTCTTCGGGCGCGCCCTCGAACTGCATGCCGATTTCCAGTTCCTTGGGGAAGCGGTTGCGCGGCTCGATCTGGACCAGTTCCGGGTCGTACTCGCCGAACGCTTCCTCGGGCTGGAGCTTGACCTTGATGGTCTCGCCCACGTTCTTGCCCTGGAGGACTTCCTCGATCTTGTCGAAGATGTCGCCGTAGCCGCCGTGCAGGTACACCATGGGCTTTTCGCCCGGGTCCACCACGTTGCCGTCCGGGTCGGTCACGCTGTAGTCCAGGGTGACGACGGTATTCTTGAGAATGGTCTGGGTCATGCAAAACTCCGGAAGGCTGCCGTTCGGCGGGCTGGGGCGGGTACATCCCGTCCCGCGCCGCTTTGGCAATGTGAAAGGGGCGATAGGGGAATTCTAGCGGAGCCCCCCAAGCGCCGCTACCGCCCCCGTTGCAATCCGGTTGCCCGCCACGCCCGATCCATTTACCGTCCGTCACACCCGGCGCACATTCCGGCCACAGACGGAAACGGCGCCCGCGCCTAGAATGGCCATTCATTTGTCACAGGAGATGCCATGAGTCCTGACCGCACGTTCCCCCTCGTTCCCGCCGCGCCCCGCCGCCACGGCGCCCGCGTCCTGCTGCCCCTGATCGTCGCCGGCACCGCCCTGCTCGGCGCCACGGCGGCCCAGGCGGACACCACCGTGGAGCTCTCCGCCGAAGCCAGCCGCACCGCCCCCAACGACCTGGCCCGGGCCAGCGTGTTCACCGAAGCCAGCGGCGCCACCCCGGGCGAGCCGGGCAAGCAGGTCAACGCCAAGCTGGCCGAGGCGTTGCGCCTGGCCAAGAACTACGGCGCCGTGCAGGTGCAGAGCGGCGGCACCCAGACCTACCCGACCTACGGCAAGAACGGCAAGGTCGAAGGCTGGCGCGTGCGTTCCGAGCTGCAACTGGAATCCGCCGATCCCGCCGCCATGTCCGAATTGCTCGGCAAGCTGCAAGGCGCCAACCTGGGCCTGGGCGCCCTGTCCTTCGTGCCCTCCCCGGTCACCCGGGCCAAGGCCGAGGATGCGGCCACCGAGGAGGCCATCGCCGCCTTCAAGGCGCGGGCCAAGCGCATCTCGGCCACCCTGGGCCAGCCCTACAAGATCAAGCAGTTGTCGGTGAGCAGCCACAACCGCATGCCCGGCCCCATGTTCCGCATGGCCGCGCCGATGGCGGCCGACGTGGCCTCGGCCCCGATGCCGGTGGAAGCCGGCGAGAGCCAGGTGACGGTGACCGTGTCGGGCCAGATCGAACTGGACAAGTAACCTGCCAGACGGGCCCCGCCCATAAAAAAAGCCGGACTAGCGTCCGGCTTTTTTTATGGCGGCCTTGGCAGGGGATGCCGGCGGCGAGGGCTTGGCCGGCGGAGCCTCCGCGGTTTTTGCCGCCGCCGGGGATTCGCCGTCGGCCTGCTCCGGCACCTGGACGAAGGTTTCGTCGTTGCGGATCATGCCCAGCTCGAAACGGGCCCGCTCCTCAATGGCGTCGAAGCCCTGCTTGAGGTCGCGCACTTCCGCATCCAGGCCGGCGTTGCGGGATTGCAGCAGCGTATTGGCCTCGCGCTGCTGTTCCAGCTGCCGGTCCACCTCCCATACCCGCAGCCAGCCGCCCTTGCCCAGCCACAGGGGGTACTGGAGCAAGGCCAGGACGGCCAGGAGGGCGACGGATAGCCAGCGCATGGGGTGTGGAGCGTGGGAGGCGGTGGTGGGAGGCGGCGGATCAAAAAAGAGCGCGAGGGCTTAATGTCCTCGCGCTCCCTTCGTCATGCCGGCAACCGCTTACTTGAGGTTGTAGAAGGTCTCGCGGCCCGGGTAGGTCGCGGTGTCGCCCAGGTCTTCTTCGATGCGCAGCAGCTGGTTGTACTTGGCGATGCGGTCGGAGCGGGACAGGGAACCGGTCTTGATCTGGCCGGCGTTGAGGCCCACGGCGATGTCGGCGATGGTGCTGTCTTCGGTCTCACCGGAACGGTGGGAGATGACGGCGGTGTAGCCGGCGCGCTTGGCCATCTCGATGGCGGCGAAGGTCTCGGTCAGGGTGCCGATCTGGTTGATCTTGATCAGGATCGAGTTGGCGATGCCCTTCTCGATGCCTTCCTTGAGGATTTTGGTGTTGGTGACGAACAGGTCGTCGCCGACGATCTGCACCTTCTGGCCCAGGCGGTCGGTCAGCAGCTTCCAGCCTTCCCAGTCGCCTTCGGCCATGCCGTCCTCGATGGAAACGATGGGGAACTGGTCGGCCAGGTTGGCCAGGTAGTCCACGAACTGGGCGGAGGTCAGTTGCAGGCCCTCGCCGGAGAGGTGGTACTTGCCGTCCTTGTAGAACTCGGAAGCGGCGCAGTCCAGGGCGATCAGCACGTCCTGGCCCGGGGTGTAGCCGGCGTTCTCGATGGCCTGCATGCACAGCTGGATGGCCTCGGCGTGGCTGCCCAGGTTGGGGGCGAAGCCGCCCTCGTCGCCCACGGCGGTGGGGAAGCCCTTCTTGTCCAGCAGCTTCTTCAGGGCGTGGAAGATTTCGGCGCCGCAGCGCAGGGCCTCGCGGAAGCTGGAGGCGCCCACGGGCATGATCATGAATTCCTGGATGTCCAGGCTGTTGTTGGCGTGGGCGCCGCCGTTGATGATGTTCATCATCGGCACCGGCATCTGCATCGGGCCCATGCCGCCGAAGTAGCGGTAGAGCGGCAGGCCGGATTCCTCGGCGGCGGCCTTGGCCACGGCCATGGACACGGCCAGCATGGCGTTGGCGCCCAGGCGGGACTTGTTCTCGGTGCCGTCCAGGTCGATCAAGGTCTTGTCGATGAAGGCCTGTTCCTGAGCGTCCAGGCCGATGATGGCCTCGGAGATCTCGGTGTTCACGTTCTCGACGGCGCGCAGCACGCCCTTGCCGAGGTAGCGGCCGGCTTCGCCGTCGCGCAGTTCGATGGCCTCGCGGGAGCCGGTGGAGGCGCCGGAGGGCACGGCGGCACGACCCATCACGCCGGATTCGAGCAGCACATCGGCTTCAACGGTGGGGTTGCCGCGGGAATCGAGAATCTCGCGGGCGACGACATCAACAACAGCGCTCATTGCACTCCCTTTCTTAAGATAAAAACGGCAGCGGCGGCGCCGGGCGTCAGACCCCGGCCACCACCAGCATGTTCATGTCGGCGGCCGTGGCGCGGGCGTCGCGCGCCGCCCGATATTCGGGGGAATCGTAGAACTTCTTGGCCTGCTCCACGGAGGGGAACTCCACTAGCACCAGGCGCTGGGGCGGCGTCCACTGGCCTTCGAGTACGTCCACCGCGCCGCCGCGCACCAGGTAGCGGCCGCCGTACTGGGCGATGGCCACCTGGGCCAGGCGCTTGTAGGTCTCGTAGGCGCCCGGGTCGGTGACCTTGGCTTCGGCCATCAGGTAAGCGGCCATCTCAGGCTCCTTGCAGCAGGGCGGTTTCGTCGAAGGGGCCGGACTTCACCAGGCGGTCGATGGCCGCCAGGGTGGTGAGCAGGGACTCGGCCCGGTCCAGGGGCCAGGCGTTGGGGCCGTCGGAGAAGGCCTTTTCCGGGCACGGGTGGGTTTCCATGAACACCCCGGCCACGCCGGTGGCCACCGCCGCCCGGGCCAGCACCGGCACGAACTCACGCTGGCCGCCGGAGCTGGTGCCCTGACCGCCGGGAAGCTGCACGCTGTGGGTGGCGTCGAACACCACCGGACAACCGGTGTCGCGCATGATCGCCAGGCTGCGCATGTCCGACACCAGATTGTTGTAGCCGAAGGAAGCGCCGCGCTCGCAGACCATGATGGTGTCGGCGCCGCCGTTGGCTTCCTTGGCCTTGAGCACTACCTGCTTCATGTCCGCCGGGGCCAGGAACTGGCCCTTCTTGATGTTCACCGGCTTGCCGGAAGCGGCCACGGCGTGGATGAAATCGGTCTGGCGGCAGAGGAAGGCCGGGGTCTGGAGCACATCCACCACGGCGGCCACCTCGGACACCTCGTCCTCGGTGTGCACGTCGGTGAGGATGGGCACGCCGACCTGGCGGCGCACCTCGTCGAGCATCTTCAGGCCGGCCTGTAGCCCGGGCCCCCGGGGGGACTTGCCGGAGCTGCGGTTGGCCTTGTCGTAGGAGGCCTTGAAGATGTAGGGGATGCCGAGACGATCGCACACCGCCTTCATGGTGCCGGCCACCTCGACGCAGAGGTCGAGGGATTCGGCCGTGCACGGTCCGGCGATGACGAACAGGGGCTTGTCCAGGCCTACTTCGACGCCGCAGAGCTTCATGGGCTGCCTCCGGAAACGGCGGGCCGGGCCTTACTTGCCCGCCTTACGCTGGGCCATGGCGGCCTGCACGTAAGCGGAGAAGAGCGGATGGCCCTGGCGGGGGTTGGAGGTGAACTCGGGGTGGAACTGGCAGCCGACGAACCAGGGGTGCTGATCGTCGGGGAGTTCCACCATCTCGCACAGGTCGGTGCCCGGCGCCCGGCCGGAAACCACCAGGCCCTTGGCTTCGAGTTCGGCCAGGAGGGTGTTGTTCACCTCGTAGCGGTGGCGGTGGCGCTCAGTGATGTCGGCCTTGCCGTAGATCTTGCGCGCCAGGGAGCCGTCCTTGAGGTGGCAGGCCTGACCGCCCAGGCGCATGGTGCCGCCCAGGTCGGAGTCCTCGCTGCGCTTTTCCATCTTGCCCGAGCGGTCCTGCCATTCGGTGATCAGGCCGATCACCGGGAAGGGGGAAGACTTGTCGAACTCGGTGGAGTGGGCGCCGGCCATGCCGGCCACGTCGCGGGCGAATTCGACCACGGCGAGCTGCATGCCCAGGCAGATGCCCAGGTAGGGAATCTTGTTCTCGCGGGCGTAGCGGATCGCCGCGATCTTGCCCTCAGTGCCGCGCTTGCCGAAGCCGCCGGGGACCAGGATCGCATCCATGCCCTTGAGCGCGCCACAACCGCTCTTCTCGATGTCCTCGGAATCCAGGTAGTGGATGTTGACCTTGGCCCGGTTGTGAATGCCGGCATGCTTCAAGGCCTCGATGAGGGACTTGTAGGACTCGGTCAGATCCACGTACTTGCCGACGAAGGCGATGTCCACCTCGTGGTCGGGATGCTCCATGGCCTCCACCAGGCGGTCCCACACGGACAGATCGGCGGCCTTGGCCAGGATGCCCAGCTTGTGGCAGACGATTTCGTCCAGCATCTGGTCGTGCAGCATGGCCGGAATCTTGTAGATCGAATCGGCGTCGAGCACCTCGATCACGCCTTCCTGCTGCACGTTGCAGAACAGGGCGATCTTGCGCTTTTCGTCCTCGGGAATCTTGCGGTCGGCGCGGCACAGCAGCACGTCGGGCTGGATGCCGATCTCGCGCAGCTCCTTGACCGAGTGCTGGGTCGGCTTGGTCTTCAGCTCACCCGCCGTGGGAATGTACGGCAGCAGGGTGAGGTGCAGGAAACAGGTGTTGGTGCGGCCTTCCTCGATGCCCATCTGGCGGATGGCTTCGAGGAACGGCAGGGATTCGATGTCGCCCACGGTGCCGCCCACTTCGACGATGGCCACTTCGGCCCCCTCGGCGCCACGCTTGATGTGGGCCTTGATCTCGTCGGTGATGTGGGGAATGACCTGCACCGTCTTGCCCAGGTACTCGCCGCGGCGCTCTTTCTTGAGCACGGACTCGTAGATCTGGCCGGTGGTGAAGTTGTTGCGCTTGCCCATCTTGGCGCTGGTGAAGCGCTCGTAATGGCCAAGATCCAGGTCGGTTTCGGCGCCATCCTCGGTCACGAACACCTCTCCGTGCTGGAAGGGGCTCATGGTGCCGGGATCGACGTTGATGTAGGGATCGAGCTTGAGATGGGTGACGGTGATGCCTCGGGATTCGAGGATCGCCCCCAGCGAGGCGGCAGCGATGCCTTTGCCCAGGGAGGACACGACACCGCCGGTAACGAAGACGTACTTGGTCATGGGAGAACGTGCTGCGGGAAAAAGGAATGATAGCCGAAAAGGCCCCTTCCCCTCAATTTTCCCGTGCTTTCCCGCGCCGGGAGCGGCCCGGCGAGGCCCCTCCGCCCTTCCGGCCGCCCCTTGCCGGGCCGGGCCGGGGCGCAGCGCGGGACCGCCACCGAACGGCGGCTCTCGTATAATGGAATGTTTCGTCGGACGCCGTCGGCCGGTCCCCATGCGGACCGGCGCACAGCGGCCCCGGCCAGCCCCAGGAAACCATCGAGGCGCCCCAACGTGAATCCCCATCTCGCCAAGCTGCACCCCTACCCTTTCGAAAAGCTGCGTCAGCTGTTCGCCGGGGTGACTCCCAACCAAAGCCTGCGGGAAATCAAGCTCTCCATCGGCGAACCCCAGCACCCGACCCCTGCGTTCATCAAGGAAGCGCTGGCGGCCAACCTGGGCGGCCTGGCCAACTATCCCTCGACCCAGGGCAACCCACCCCTGCGCCGCGCCATCGCCGCCTGGATCGAGCGCCGTTTCGGCGTGGACCTCAACCCGGACACCCAGATCCTGCCGGTCAACGGCTCCCGGGAGGCCCTCTTCTCCTTCGCCCAGACGGTGGTGGACCCGAGCCGGGGCTACGTTCCCCTGGTGGTGAGCCCCAACCCCTTCTATCAAATCTACGAAGGGGCGGCCTACCTGGCCGGCGCCGAGCCGCGCTTTCTCAACACCCTGCCGGAAAACGGCTTCACCTTCGACCTGGACGCCCTGTCCGACGACGAGTGGCAGCGGGTGCAGCTGCTCTACATCTGCTCCCCGGGCAACCCCACCGGCAAGGTGCTGTCCCTGGACGACTGGAAGCGCCTGTTCGACTACGCCGACCGCTACGATTTCGTCATCGCCGCCGACGAGTGCTATTCGGAAATCTACTTCGACGAGGGCGCCCCGCCCCTGGGCGCCCTGACCGCCGCCCAGAAGCTGGGCCGCGCCAATTTCGAGCGGCTGGTGGTGTTCTCCAGCCTGTCCAAGCGCTCCAACGTGCCGGGCATGCGCTCGGGCTTCGTCGCCGGCGACGCCCAGGTGATGAAGAACTACCTGCTCTACCGCACCTACCACGGCAGCGCCATGGGGCCCGCCGTCCAGGCCGCCTCGGTGGTGGCCTGGGAGGACGAGGCCCACGTGGCCGAGAACCGCAGCCTGTACCGGGCCAAGTTCGATGCGGTGACGCCCCTGGTGGCCGACGTGCTCGACACCGCCCTGCCGGACGCCGGCTTCTACCTGTGGGCCCGCACGCCGATCGCCGATACGGACTTCGCCCGGCGTCTTTATGCTGAATATAATGTGGTGGTGCTGCCCGGCAGCTACCTGGCCCGGGAGGCGAACGGGGTCAATCCCGGCGCCAATTTCGTCCGCATCGCCCTGGTGGCTCCCGAGGAGCAGTGCCTGGAAGCGGCCGAACGCCTGCGCCAGTTCGCCCGCAGCCTGTAAACGGCGACCTGCAAGACCGCCACGGCCCGGCACGACCGATCCCGGCCCAGGCCTGCCCCGTGCGGCGGGCCTGGGTATTTTTGACCGGCAGTCGCCCCGATTTCGCGCGCCGGATTTCCATTTTTTCCATCTCCCCTTTTCAGAGAGCACACCATGCAGGAATACCAAAACATCATCGAAGACGCCTGGGAAAACCGTGCCAGCCTGCAACCCGGCACCGCTCCGGCCAAGATCGGCGAAGCCGTCTCCGCCGTGATCGAGCAGCTCGACTCCGGCAAGCTGCGCGTCGCCGAGAAGATCGACGGCGACTGGGTCACCCACCAGTGGATCAAGAAGGCCGTGCTGCTGTCCTTCCGCCTGGAAGACAACAAGGTGCAGGAAGCCGGCGACCTGCGCTTCTTCGACAAGGTGCAGACCAAGTTCGCCAGCTACGACACCCACCGCTTCCAGCAAGGCGGCTTCCGCGTGGTGCCGCCGGCCACCGCCCGGCGCGGCTCCTTCCTGGCCAAGAACGTGGTGCTGATGCCCTCCTACGTGAACATCGGCGCCTACGTCGATGAAGGCACCATGGTGGACACCTGGGCCACCGTCGGCTCCTGCGCCCAGATCGGCAAGAACGTGCACCTCTCCGGTGGCGTCGGCATCGGCGGCGTGCTGGAGCCCCTGCAAGCCAACCCGACCATCATCGAGGACAACTGCTTCATCGGCGCCCGTTCCGAAGTGGTCGAAGGTGTGATCGTCGGCGAAGGCTCGGTGATCTCCATGGGCGTCTACATCGGCCAGTCCACCAAGATTTACGACCGGGAAACCGGCGAAATCATGTACGGCCGCGTGCCCCCGGGCTCGGTGGTGGTGTCCGGCAACCTGCCTTCCAAGGACGGTTCCTACAGTCTCTACTGCGCCGTGATCGTGAAGAAGGTGGACGCCCAGACCCGGGCCAAGACCAGCATCAACGACCTGCTGCGCGGCGACTGATCCCGCCCTTGCCGGGCCGCCTGCGGGCGGCCCGCATCGTCTCAACCCCAGCCCCCACCCCCTGGCGGAGCCCCGCATGATCCTCGACAAGCTGTTCCAGCTGATGGCCGAGAAACAGGCCTCGGACGTGTTCATTTCCGCCGGCACGCCGATCCACATCAAGATTCAAGGCAACACGGTCCCGGTCAACCAGCAGATCATGGACCCGGCCACCATCGAGCGCATCGCCGCCGAGCTGATGAACGCCGAGCAGGCACACGCCTTCGCCGAAACCAAGGAGATGAACCTCTCCTTCGGCATTCCCCACGTGGGCAACTTCCGCATCAACCTGTTCCGCCAGCGCGGCTCGGTCTCCATCGTCATCCGCTACATCCAGGGCAACATCCCGCCCCTGGACCAGTTGGGCCTGCCGCCGGTGCTCTCGGAACTGATCATGGCCAAGCGCGGCCTGATTCTCCTCGTCGGGGCCACCGGCTCGGGCAAGTCCACCACCATCGCCTCGATGCTGGACTACCGCAACACCCACCGTTCCGGTCACATCCTGACGGTGGAAGACCCGATCGAGTTTCTCTTCAAGCACAAGAAGTCGATCGTCAACCAGCGCGAGATTGGCATGGACACCGCCGACTGGGAATCGGCCCTGAAGAACGCCATGCGCCAGGCACCGGACTGCATCCTGATCGGCGAGATCCGCGACAAGGCCACCATGCAGGCGGCCCTGGCCTACGCCCAGACCGGCCACCTGTGCCTGGCTACCCTGCACGCCAACAACAGCTACCACGCGCTCAACCGCATCATCAACTTCTTCCCCCTGGAAAACCGCCCGGCCCTGTACCTGGACCTGTCGGTGACGCTGAAGGCCGTCGTCTCCCAGCGCTTGGTGAAGAAGCCCGACGGCAAGCGCTTCCCGGCGGTGGAGATTCTGCTCAACACCCGCCACATCCAGGAACTGATCGAGCGCGGCGAAGTCACCGCCATCAAGGAGGCCATGGAACAGAGCCTGGCCCCCGGCTCCCAGACCTTCGAGCAGGACCTGTTCCGCCTCTACCGCGAGAACACCATCACCCTGGACGAAGCCCTGGCCAACGCCGATTCGCCCACCAACCTGTCGTGGCTGATCAACAACTCGGACCTGGGCGTGCCCGCCGCAGCGGACGCCACCGACCTGACGCCGACGGCCACCGAGTTCACCCAATCCATCCCCTCGTTCCAGGAATTCAAGATCACCCTGGCCGAAGAATGAGGACTGGCGCGGACCTTCGTCCGCGCCCCGCGAAACTCCGCGCCCCTGGCCGCATTCCGGGGGTGCTGCTTCAAGACCCTTTATCCATGAGCACTTCCAGCACCTCCCCCGCCGACCTCGATCCCAACGATCCGACCACCCTGCTGGCCGAAGCCCTGTTCGCCCGGCCCTCGGTCACCCCGGACGACGCCGGCTGCATGGACCTGATTGCCGCGCGCCTGGCGCCCCTGGGCTTTGCCATCGAATTCATCGACCGCGGTAACACCCGAAACCTGTGGGCCCGGCGCGGCACCGCACGGCCCCTGGTGGTGCTGGCCGGCCACACCGACGTGGTGCCCACCGGCCCGGTGGAGCGCTGGACCACCCCGCCCTTCTCCCCCAGCCGCCGCGACGGCAGGCTCTACGCCCGGGGCACCGCCGACATGAAGTCGTCCCTGGCCGCCTTCGTCGTCGCCGTGGAGCAATTCGTCGCCGCCTACCCCGACCATCCCGGCTCCATCGCCTTCCTGCTCACCTCCGATGAAGAAGGGGACGCCACCGACGGCACCGTGGCCGTGGTCGAGGCCCTCACCCGGCGCGGCGAACAGCTCGACTGCTGCATTATCGGCGAGCCCACCTCGGTCGGCACCCTGGGCGACATGATCAAGAACGGCCGGCGCGGCTCCCTCTCCGGCAAGCTCACCGTCAAGGGCATCCAGGGCCACATCGCCTACCCCCACCTGGCCAAGAACCCGGTGCACATAGTGGCCCCGGCCCTGGCCGAACTGGCCGGCGTGGAGTGGGACGCGGGCAACGAATACTTCCCCCCCACCACTTGGCAGATTTCCAACATCCACGGCGGCACCGGCGCCACCAACGTCATCCCGGGCACCGTGGAGGTGAAATTCAACTTCCGCTTCTCCACCGCCAGCACCCCGGAAGGGCTGCAAGAGCGCCTGGTGGCCGTGCTCGCCAAGCACGGCCTGGCCCCCGCCGACTACGACCTGGACTGGACCCTGGGCGCCAAGCCCTTCCTCACCGGCCGCGGCCCCCTGGTGGATGCGGCGGTGAGCGCCATCCGCGAAGTCACCGGCATCGACACCGAGGTGTCCACCACCGGCGGCACCTCCGACGGCCGCTTCATCGCCCCGATCTGCCCCCAGGTGGTGGAAGTGGGCCCGGTGAACGCCACCAGCCACAAGATCGACGAACACATCGACCTGGCCGCCCTGCCCCAACTGGCCGCCATCTACCGCTCCATGCTGGAAAAGCTCCTTGCCCATGATTGACCACTACGACGACGCCCGCGCCCAGCTGCGCACCGTGCGCGACCTGCTGCGCTTTGCCGTGACCCGCTTCGAAGCCGCCGACCTGTTCTACGGCCACGGCAGCGACAACGCCTGGGACGAAGCCGCCTACCTGGTGCACCACGCCCTGCACCTGCCTCTGGAGCGCATCGAGGCTTTTCTCGACGCCCGCCTCACCGCCGCCGAGCGGGGAGCCGTGCTCAACATGCTGCGCCGCCGGGTGGAAGAACGGGTGCCGGCCGCCTACCTGACCGGCGAGGCCTTTCTCGGCCCCTACCGCTTCCGGGTGGACGAGCGGGTGATCGTGCCCCGCTCTTTCATCGGCGAGCTGATGATCGACGGCGACCTGGCCCCCTGGATCGACGATCCCGAGACCGTCGAGAACGTGCTGGAGCTGTGCACCGGTTCCGGCTGCCTGGCCATCGTTGCCGCCCACGTCTTCCCCAACGCCAAGGTCGATGCGGTGGACCTGTCCACCGACGCCCTGGAGGTGGCCCGCCTCAACGTGGCCGACTACGGCCTGGAAGACACGGTCACCCTGTACCACTCGGACCTCTACCAGGCCCTGCCGCAAAAGCGCTACGACCTGATCCTGTCCAATCCGCCCTACGTGAACGCCCCCTCCATGGCCACCCTGCCGGAGGAATACCGGCGCGAGCCGGAAATGGCCCTGGCCGGCGGCGAGGACGGGCTGGATCTGGTGCATACCATCCTGCGCGAGGCGCCCCGCTTCCTCACGGAAAACGGCCTCCTGGTGGTGGAGATCGGCCACAACCGGGACGACCTGGAAGCCGCCTACCCGGACACTCCGTTCACCTGGCTGGAGACCGAAAGCGGCAACCAATTCGTCTTCCTGCTCAACGCCGCCGATCTGCCGGGCAACTGATCCCCGGCGCCGCTGTCCCACACGCTCGCGCCTTCGGCCGGCCCCATGGGCCGGCCGCTTCATTTTCTGCGCCGGAATCTGCGGTAATTCCGGCGGCCTGACGTACCATTCGTCATTTTCCCGACCGCCCCGGCCGATGAAAAAATCCTCCGCCCTGCTGCTCGCCGCCGCCCTGCTCGCCGGCTGCATGACCCTGGCCCGCCACAACCTGGACCAGGCCTACGGCCCGGAACAGCCGGACCGCTTCGACCACGCCCTGCCCGGCCAGGGGCCGATCTCGTACCGGCGCGACATCCAGCCGATTCTCGACAACCGCTGCGTGGTCTGCCACGCCTGCTACGACGGTCCCTGCCAGCTCAAATTGAGCGCCTGGGACGGCGTCGCCCGGGGCGCCTCCAAGGCCCAGGTCTATGACGGCACCCGGCTGCTCGAAGCGCCCCTGACCCGCCTCTTCATCGACGCCGAGCGTCCCTCGGAATGGCGACAGAAGGATTTCCACCCGGTGCTCAACGAGCGTCCCGGCAACCCGGCCGCCGAGCTGGACGCCAGCCCCCTGGCGCGCATGCTGCGCCTCAAGGCCCGCCACCCCCTGCCGGAAAACACGGTGCTACCGGATTCCTTCGATTTCGCCATGGATCGGGAACAACAGTGCCCGCGCATCGAGGAATTCGACGGCTTCGAGGCCGACCACCCCCTGTGGGGCATGCCCTTCGGCCTACCCGGCCTGAGCGCCGGTGAAACCGCCAAGATCGAGCGCTGGCTGCAACTGGGCGCCCCCTACGAGGGGGCCCCGCCCCTGCCCGCCGGCCTCACCCGCCAGGTGGCCGCCTGGGAAGCCTTCTTCAACGGCGATTCCCTCAAGGAACGGCTAACGGCGCGCTACCTGTACGAGCACCTGTTCCTCGGTCACCTCTACTTCGCCGACGGCCCCAAGGCCGAGCAGCGGCACTTCTTCCGCCTGGTGCGTTCCGCCACCCCACCCGGGGAGCCGGTCCGGCTGATCGCCACCCGGCGCCCCTTCGACGCCCCGGGGGTGGAGCGGGTCTATTACCGCCTGATACCCGAGCGCGAGAGCATCTCGGTGAAGACCCACATGCCCTATGCCCTCAGCGACGCGCGCATGGCCCGCTGGCGCCAGCTGTTCCTGGCCCCGGACTACCCGGTCGATGAGCTGCCCTCCTACTCGCCCGAGGCGGCCACCAACCCCTTCCTCACCTTCCGCGACCTGCCGGTGGAAGCCCGCTACCGCTTCATGCTCGACGAGGCCGAATTCACCATCATGGGCTTCATCAAGGGGCCGGTGTGCCGGGGCCAGACGGCGCTGAACGTGATCGAGGACCACTTCTGGGTGTTCTTCAACGACCCGGCCGCCTACCAGGAAAGCGACGCCGATTTCCTGGAGCGGGAAAGCCGCAACCTGAGCATGCCTGCCGAGTGGCAGAGCAATGCGCCGGTGCTCGGCCCCTGGCTCAAGTATTCGCGCCTCGAAGCCAACTACCTGGATGCCAAGTCCCGCTACCTGGCCCAGCGCCTCGACCGACCGGACAAGCTGACCCAGGCCCTGGTCTGGAACGGCGACGACCGCAATCCCAACGCCGCCCTCACCGTCTATCGCCACTTCGACAGCGCCACGGTGCTCAAGGGCATGGTGGGCGAGCCGCCCAAGACCGCCTGGGTGCTCACCTACCCCCTGATCGAGCGCATCCACTACCTGCTGGTGGCGGGCTACGACGTGTATGGCAACATCGGCCACCAGCTCAACACCCGCCTGTACATGGATTTCCTGCGCATGGAGGGGGAATTCAATTTCCTCATCCTCCTGCCCAAGGAGAGCCGCATGGCCCTGCGCGACTACTGGTACCGGGGCGCTTCGGAAGACACCAAGGACTATGTCTACGGCCGCTACGCCTTCTTCGACGGCGAAACCGGCATCCCCTACGCCAGCGCCGACCCTAAGGACGCCAAGGCCGAACTATTCGGCCTGCTGCGCGACCGCCTGGGCCAAGCCTTGAGCCGCACCGACAGCAACGGCCCGGCCGCCCCGCTGGACTCCCGGCTGGCCTCCGACCTGGCCGCCCTCAAGCGGATTAGCGGCGTGCCCCTGGCCTGGATGCCGGAGCTGGCCTTCCTGCGCATCGACGGCCCGGGGAACAGCGTCGAATACGTCAGTCTGGTGCGCAACACCGGCCACCTCAACGTCTCCCAGCTGCTCATGGAAAGCAAGACCATCGTCCCTGGGGAACACAGCCTGGACGTACTACCCGGCCTGGTGGGCGCCTACCCCAACGCCATCTACCGGGTGCGCCGGGCCGACCTGCCGGCCTTTGCCTCGGCCGTCGCGGCCCTTGGCTCGGAAGAGAACTACCGGGCCCTGGTCGATCGTTTCGGCGTGCGCCGCAGCAACCCGGAGTTCTGGCCGGTGAGCGACGCCCTGCACGCCGAGTTGGCCCGCCGCGAGCCGATCGAGGCCGGCCTGCTCGACTACAACCGACTGGAGAACCGCTGACCCGGCGGCGGTGCCCTTGGGCACTGCCGGGCTTGGCATGTGCCGATGGGAAACGGGCTGCCGCCGCTTCTGGCAGCCCCCTTCTCCCCGCCTAGCGTACCAACCTGCGGGCACATACATACCCACAGCCCTCCTGGCACGGCACCCAGACAGGCGACAGAAACAGGTGTTGACAAAACATCAACACATGGTGTCAAACCCTATCAACAAGTGTTGTAGGCTGCCGGGATGAACATTGGCAGCCGCATCCAACACCGCTTTCGGGAATTGCACTGGGAACGCCGCAACCTGTTGGAGCGGGTTCCGGACCTGACGCCCCAGGCTCTTTCCAACCTGATCAAGCGCGACAGCAAACGGTCGGAATGGGACGAAGCGATTGCCGCTGCCCTTGGGGTTTCCGTGCTGTGGCTGGTCTATGGCAAGGATGGCGACGGCACCTCATCCGCCCATAGCGCCGCCCAGCCCCGGGCGACCTATGTCACCGGCTCCGCAGACACGGAGCGTCTGGTAGCACGGCTGCAAAAGATCGACAGCCGGACGCCTCAAGGCGCCAAGCTGATCAGCGCCATCGACGCCCTGCTCGATCTGGCCGAGGCGCAAGACGGCACCCCGCATTCGTCACGCAAATCCGGCAATGCCAGCGTCGCGGCCAAGTCCTGCGGCGCACCGCGTAAGACGGCGGCAAAACAAGCCGGCAACAAGTAGGCCCCTCCTAGCCGCCGCACATCTTGTGGTTGGCCGACGTACGCCAGTCCACGCTCCCTCATCGTGCCGATGATCGCGGCACGCACGCTGCGTCCCTTTTCCCCAAGGAGCTGTGCCTACGCGCGTTGACGGCCGAACCATCCCCATGCGTTGACATTAAATTACCCACATGTTTATATGCAGACGTACTGACAACCCGTGGGGTGATGTCAATGGCGAGTGGATTCGATATGGCGCGGAGTGCCGCCAGCGCCGGAGAAAGAGCGGCGGGCACAACGGAAGAACTCTTCCGGCCGGGGAAAAGCGACAGGGTGCAGTGGCATGCCCTCCTAGGAGCGCAAGCGCTTTTCCAACACCTGAAACTGTTCCACTTCCGGGCTGATCTGGCCATCCCCGGGAGCAACGCGCCCGGTCAACAGCCAAAGGGAATACTCCGGCCAGCGCGACGCGATGGCGGTAAGGTGCTCTTCGTTGGCGCGCTGCCGGCCTTCGCACACGGCCTTCCAGGATGCAGCCTTGACGCCCGTCAGCTCTTCCAGCTGCTTGAACTTACGATGCGGCTCGGTTTTCGCCGCAACGACGGCCAGGATTCTTTCTCTCATTAGCAACTATATTGCTTGACTGATCTAAGCCATTGTCCTAGAGTCACAAGTAAATATTTTGCTTATTCGCAAATATAGACTCTGTGGCGCATTGTGGTCCAAAGTGGTCCAACGGCGAGATTATGACAGACATCCAGATCATTCAGCTGCCGCCTATCCCCATCATGCACTGGCGCAAGTTCGCCGAAGTGGTGGGGCTGGACGAAGGCGTCCTGCGCGGCATGTGCGAAAAGGACTACATCCCGTCGATCGTTCTGGGAAAGCACCGCTTTATCAACCTGGTCAAGCTCACCCAGCTATGCCTGGAAAAAGGAGGAAATTAATGGGCATGCCGCCACGGAACGATTCCCCGCACCACGCGACTACCGGCACCGCCACACATCCTCCCCACTCGTCCTTGGCCGGACGGCCGATGGAAGCCCTGCTGTTGAAGGACGACCTGATGTGGATCCAGCCGTCCGACATACCCCGTCTATGGGAGAGGCCCGGTCAAGGCCCCGCAGCCGACACGGCTACCGACTGCATCCTCTTGGAGCCCCATCCCCATCTCCAGGAAGAGCAAGGTACCGCGACGACCGCGGACATGGCGCCTCTCCCGCCCATTTACACAGTGCGAAGCACGGTACAAGAACTGCTCCACGATCCGTTCTCCATTTGGATCATCGGCGTCATCTGCGGTCTGATCCTCAGCTTCGTGGCTCTGGAGGTCAGCCTGCACGCCTTTTTCGGGGTACCGGTGACACGCTGAGAACGTGTAAGTCAGGGAAAAGCCCCGGGAGGTAAATGCGGCGTTGGCGGACATCGAAACTACGAGTTTTTCTGTCGAATCAGAAAATTCCCGTTTAATCGAACAAAACACCATGATTACAAACCCGTATCCAAAGTGAGGCGCTCACAGGAGATCATGGCCTCAAATCCTGCCCAAGAGACACGCCAACGACCCGAACTCCAGGCTCCAGTGATGCATCATCGAACTATCAGCACCCTATGAAGCCCTACCCTTCTGCGGAAGGAATGGGCGCCCCCTTCACTTCCTCCATCGCCAAACACTAGAAAACCGTCGCATTTCGGGTATAGGCAGTAGAAAAGCAAAAACCCCGCATAATCGAACGATTATGCGGGGTTTTGTCTTGGGGCGACATACCGGGATCGAACCGGTGACACCTGGAATCACAATCCAGTGCTCTACCAACTGAGCTAATGCCGCCATTGAAACTTGGCGCGCCCGGCGAGGCTCGAACTCACAACCTACGGCTTAGAAGGCCGTTGCTCTATCCAGTTGAGCTACAGGCGCCTTGCAGGGCACGGGGTATACCTGGTCGGGGCGGCGGGATTCGAACTCGCGACCCTCTGCTCCCAAAGCAGATGCGCTACCAGGCTGCGCTACACCCCGAGAGCCGCGAATTATAGAGAGGCACCCCGGGTCGGTCAATAGATTTTTGCAATATTTGTTAGCCGAAGGAGCCAACTGGCGGAAACGAAAAGTTGCATTCCCCCGACGAACTTGCGACATACTCAGCAATATGCTATTAAAGCGTACTTTTTACGAACTACGGTCTCCAACATGGCCCAAGATCTGCTCCACAAGCAATTCCCGCCCTACGTGCCGAAGAAGGGTGAGGAGTACATGAACGCCAAGCAGCTTGAGCATTTCCGTACGATGCTCGAGACGCTCAAGCAGGAACTGGTGGAAGACATCGAGCGCACCGTGCATACCATGCAGGATGAAGCCACGGTCTTCGCCGATCCCAACGACCGCGCCAGCCAGGAAACCGACATGGCTCTGGAGTTGCGCAACCGGGACCGGGAGCGCAAGCTGATCAAGAAGATCGACGAGACGCTGAACCGCATCAACAATGGCGATTACGGCTATTGCGACAACTGTGGCGTGGAAATCGGCCTGAAGCGCCTAGAGGCCCGCCCGACGGCCACCTTGTGCATCGACTGCAAGACCCTTGAGGAAATCAAGGAGAAGCAGGTCGCCAAATAAGGCGTCCCCTCTTTCTTTCCCGACAACGGGCGGCCTGCGGGCTGCCCGTTTGTTTTGGTGGCCCAGGGATGGGAACCGCCGAGGAACCCGGTTGCAAATCGCTCCGACCGACCCACGAAACGCACCAACCAATGAAAAAAGGCACCCGAAGGTGCCTTTTTTCTTGGGCGAGACCGCCTTACTGCTGTTGTTGCTGAGCAGAAGCCTCGTCCGCAGCCACGGCCTTCATGGACAGGCGGATGCGCCCCTTCTCGTCGGTCTCGAGCACCTTGACGCGCACGACCTGGCCTTCCTTGAGGTAGTCGGTCACTGCGTTGACGCGCTCGTTGGCGATCTGGGAGATGTGCAGCAGACCATCCTTGCCGGGCAGCACGCTGACGATGGCGCCGAAGTCGAGAATCTTCAGCACGGTGCCTTCGTAGATAGCGCCCACTTCCACTTCAGCGGTGATGTCTTCGATGCGCTTCTTGGCAGCCTGGGCAGCCTCGCCATTGACGGAAGCGATGGTGATAGTGCCGTCGTCCTGGATGTCGATGGTGGTGCCGGTTTCCTCGGTGATGGCGCGGATCACGGCGCCGCCCTTGCCGATCACGTCGCGGATCTTCTCCGGATTGATCTTCATGGTGTAGAGGCGCGGGGCGAACTCGGACATCTCGGTGCGGTGGCCGCCCACGGCGTCCTTCATGATGCCGAGGATGTGCATCCGGCCTTCCTTGGCCTGGGCCAGGGCGACCTGCATGATCTCCTTGGTGATGCCGGTGATCTTGATGTCCATCTGCAGGGCGGTCACGCCGTTGTCGGTACCGGCCACCTTGAAGTCCATGTCGCCCAGGTGGTCTTCGTCACCCAGGATGTCGGACAGCACGGCGAAACGGTTGCCTTCCTTGATCAGGCCCATGGCGATGCCGGCCACGTGAGCCTTGAGGGGCACGCCGGCATCCATCAGCGCCAGGCAGCCGCCACAGACGGAAGCCATGGAGGAGGAGCCGTTGGACTCGGTGATCTCGGACACCACGCGCATGGAGTAGCCGAACTCGTCGGCCGCCGGCAGGACCGCCAGCAGGGCGCGCTTGGCCAGACGGCCGTGGCCGATCTCGCGGCGCTTGGGCGAACCCACCCGGCCGCATTCGCCGGTGGCGTACGGGGGCATGTTGTAGTGCATCATGAAGCGGTCGCGGTACTCGCCGGCCAGGGCGTCGATGATCTGCTCGTCGCGGCCGGTACCCAGGGTCGCCACCACCAGGGCCTGGGTTTCGCCACGGGTGAACAGGGCGGAACCGTGGGTGCGGGGCAGCACGCTGTTGCGCACGGAGATCGGACGCACGGTGCGGGTGTCGCGGCCGTCGATACGGGGCTGGCCGGCCAGGATGCGGCCACGCACGATGGAGGCTTCCAGGGCGAAGAACAGGTCGGCGACGATGCCCTCGTCGGCAGCACCCTCACCTTCGCACAGGGCGGCGATGGCTTCGGCCTTCAGTTCCTTGACGCGCTGGCTGCGAGTCTGCTTGCTGGTGATGCTGTAGGCCTCTTCCAGCTTGGCCTTGATCACGCCTTCGAGCTTGGCCACCAGGGCTTCGTCACGGGCGGGGGCCTGCCAGTTCCACTCGGGCTTGCCGGCTTCTTCCACCAGGGCGTTGATGGCGTTGATGGCGGCTTGCATCTGCTCATGGCCGAACACCACGGCGCCCAGCATCACGTCCTCGGACAGTTCCTGGGCTTCGGATTCCACCATCAGCACGGCGGTTTCGGTACCAGCCACCACCAGATCCAGCTTGGAATCCTTCATGGTGGAAGCATCGGGGCACAGCACGTACTGGCCGTTGATGTAACCCACGCGGGCGGCGCCGATCGGGCCTTGGAAAGGAATGCCGGCGATCGCCAGGGCAGCGGAGGCACCGATCATGGCAGGAATGTCGGCGTCCACTTCCGGGTTCAGGGACATGACCGTGGCCACCACCTGGACTTCGTTGTAGAAGCCTTCGGGGAAGAGCGGGCGGATCGGGCGGTCGATCAGGCGGGAGGTGAGGATTTCCTTCTCGGAAGGACGGCCCTCGCGCTTGAAGAAGCCACCGGGAATCTTGCCGGCGGCGTAGGTCTTCTCTTGATAATCGACGGTCAGGGGGAAGAAATCCTGGCCGGGCTTGGCATCCTTGGCGGCGACGACGGAAACGAGGACGACGGTGTCGTCCATGGACACCATGACGGCACCGGTGGCCTGACGGGCGACTTCGCCGGTCTCGATGGTGACCTGGTGGGTACCGTAGGCAAAAGTTTGCTTGGCAACGTTGAACACGAAACTTTCCTTTCTCGCTTTTACAGTTTTTTCAGCAGTTATTCGTCGTGGTGCGGGTCAAATTCTACCGCGAAGCATTCGGCCGCCGGCGGCCAAAGCTCATGAAAACAACGGGTTAAAAGCGAAAAAAGCGGCCCGGCCCACGGGCCGACCGCTTTTTTCGTTGGTGCACAAGTCGTCCAGACCGGATTACTTGCGCAGACCCAGGCGTTCGATCACGGAACGATACTTTTCCACGTCGGTGCGCTTCAGGTAGTCCAGCAGCTTGCGGCGGCGGGACACCATGCGCAGCAGGCCGCGGCGGGAGTGGTGATCCTTGGCGTTCGCCTTGAAGTGGCCGGTCAGGTCGTTGATCCGGGCGGTCAGCAGAGCGATCTGCACTTCGGAAGAACCGGTGTCGCCGGAGACGCGCTGGAAGTCGCCAACGATCTTGGCCTTTTGTTCGGTGGTGATAGCCATCTTGTTACCTTTCAAACGTCAAACCATTTTATTTCGGATGCTGGCACCACCCCGGTTTGAGAGAGCCGGCGCCCCGATCGATCTTCCGCCCAGGGCAGAAGAGCGCGCGATTATACGAGGGTTCGTCGCCACTGGCAACGAGAACGCGCGCCCTCAGGCATTGCCCTCGGCAGCCTGGACCATGCGCTTGGGGCGCAGCCAGCCGTCGCTCCCCTGCTCGCCCATGCCCAGCAGCACGCCATTGGCGTAGATGCGCACCTTGCCGATATCGCCGGCTGCTTCCCGGGGTACCGGGTTACCGTGGGACAGGGGACCGTGCTGGGCCGGCGTCACATCCACTCGTGGCAGGGTGGAAAGCAAGGCATCCACCGGGGCCAGACAGGCGGCGCGGGCCGCCTCATCCAGGCCGTCCAGCTGCGCCAGGGTCGCCGCCCCATCCAGGGTCAAGGTTCCAACCCGGGTGCGGCGCAAAGCCGTCAGGTGGGCACCGCAACCCAGGGCGGCACCGATGTCCTCGGCCAGCACCCGGATGTAGGTTCCCTTGCTGCAGCTGACCGCCAGGCGGGCCCGAACAAGGTGCCCCGCTTCATCGCAGGCCGTGTCGAGCACGTCCAGGGCATGGATGGTGATCTGGCGGGGCTGACGCTCGACCTCCACCCCCTGGCGGGCCAACTCGTAGAGAGGCTTGCCGTCGCGCTTCAGGGCCGAGTACATGGGTGGCACCTGGGTGATGGGGCCGGTGAAGCGGGGCACCAGGGCGAGCAGGTCCGCCGGCACGGCCGTTACCGGCCGGCGCTCGCGTATCTCGCCCTCGGCATCGCCGGTGTCGGTGGTAACGCCGAAGCACACCTCGGCCTCATAGGTTTTATCCGCATCCAGCAGGTCGGCGGAAAACTTGGTGGCCTCGCCGAAGCACAGGGGCAAGAGCCCGGTGGCCATCGGGTCCAGGGTGCCGGTATGGCCGGCCTTGGCCGCGGAAAAAAGACGGCGGGCCTGCTGTAGGGCGGTGTTCGACGACAGCCCCTGGGGCTTGTCGAGCAGCAGGACACCGTCGACCCGCTGCCAGCGCTTCTTCTGCACTTAGCCCTGCCCTTCGTCGCCGGATTTGCCGTCCCGGGCTTCCGACTCCCGGGTCACCGCCACGGCTTCGTCGATCAGCTTGGAAAGGTTGGCGCCCCGGTCGATGGAATCGTCGTAGACGAAATGCAGTTCCGGCGTGGTGTGGATGCGCACTCGGCGGCCGATCTCGCGGCGCAGGAAGCCCGAGGCTTTCTTCAGGCCGGCCTGGATTTCCGGCACCCGCTCGACCCCCAGCAAGGTGGTGAAGAAGACCTTGGCGTGGGCGTAATCCGGGGAAATCTCCACGGCGGTGAGGGTGATCATGCCGATGCGCGGGTCCTTGACCTCGCTGTGCAGCAGCTCGGCGAGTTCGCGGCGGATCTGTTCGACGACACGGTCCGCCCGGCTAAAACTTTTCATGGCGTTTCCTTCCGTTCCGGCGCGGCTTTTCGGCCTACGCCAATGAAAAAGGCGCGGGGCGGAGGGTTGCCCCCCCTCCCCGCGCCTCGCGGTCGTGGTCCGGTTACAGCGTCCGGGCGACCTCGAGGATTTCGTAGACTTCCAGCTGGTCGCCTTCCTTGACGTCGTTGAAGCTCTTGAACTGGATACCGCACTCGTAGTTCGACTTCACTTCCTTGACGTCGTCCTTGAAGCGCTTCAGGGACTCCAGCTCGCCATCGTGGACCACCACGTTGTTGCGCAGCACGCGGACGCGGGAATTGCGCCGCACCACACCTTCGAGCACATAGCAGCCGGCGATGGTGCCGATCTTGGAGGCCACGAACACCTGGCGGACTTCCACCTGGCCGATGATCTGCTCCTTCTTCTCCGGCGACAACATGCCGGAAAGGGCGGCCTTCACCTCATCCACAGCCTCGTAGATGATGGTGTAGTAGCGGATATCCACGCCGAAGTTCTCGGCGGCCTTGCGGGCGTTGGCATCGGCGCGGGTGTTAAAGCCGATGATCACCGCCTTGGAGGCGGAAGCCAGGTTGACGTCGGTTTCGGAGATGGCCCCCACGGCGGCGTGGATCACCTGCACCTTCACCTCGTCGGTGGACAACTTGTTGAGCGACTGCACCAGAGCTTCCTGGGAACCTTGAACGTCGGCCTTGATGATCAGCGGCAGGGTCTTGACCTCGCCCTCGGCCATCTGCTCGAACATGGATTCCAGCTTGGCGGCCTGCTGCTTGGCCAGCTTGACCTCGCGGAACTTGCCCTGGCGGAACAGGGCGATTTCGCGGGCCTTCTTCTCGTCGCTGATGACCATGGCCTCGTCGCCGGCCGACGGCACGTCGGACAGACCCTGGATTTCCACCGGGATTGACGGGCCGGCTTCCTGGATCGGCTTGCCATTCTCGTCGAGCATGGCACGGATGCGGCCGAAGGTCTGGCCGGCCAGCAGCACGTCGCCACGCTTCAAGGTGCCGGACATCACCAGCATGGTGGCCACCGGGCCCTTGCCCTTGTCCAGGCGGGCTTCGATGATCAGGCCCTTGGCGTGGGTGTCCTTCTGAGCGGTCAGTTCCAGCACTTCGGCCTGCAGCAGCACCTGCTCCAGCAGTTCGTCGATGCCGGTGCCCTTCTTGGCCGAAACCGGGATGAAGGGCGAATCGCCACCGTAACTTTCGGGCACCACGCCCTCGGCGATCAGTTCCTGGGTCACCCGCTCCGGGTTGGCATCGGGTTTGTCGATCTTGTTGATCGCCACCACGATGGGCACGTTGGCGGCCTTGGCGTGGTGGATCGCTTCCTTGGTCTGGGGCATCACGCCGTCGTCGGCGGCCACCACCAGGATGACGATGTCGGTGGCCTTGGCGCCGCGGGCACGCATGGCCGTGAAGGCCTCGTGACCCGGGGTGTCGAGGAAGGTGATCACGCCGCGCTCGGTTTCCACGTGGTAGGCGCCGATGTGCTGGGTGATGCCGCCGGCTTCGCCTGCCGCCACCTTGGCGCGACGGATGTAGTCGAGCAGCGAGGTCTTGCCGTGGTCCACGTGGCCCATCACGGTCACCACTGGAGGACGGGGCATTTCGGGAGCCTCGGGGGCCTCGGTGCCTTCGAGGAAGGCTTCCGGATCATCGAGCTTGGCAGCAAGAGCCTTGTGACCCATTTCCTCGACGATGATCATCGCCGTTTCCTGGTCCAGCACCTGGTTGATGGTGACCATGGAGCCCATCTTCATCAGGACCTTGATCACTTCGGTGGCCTTCACCGACATCTTGTGGGCCAGATCGGCCACGCTGATGGTCTCGGGCACATGGACCTCGCGCACCACCGGCTCGGTGGGCGCCTGGAACGAATGGGAATCCTCGGAGGAATGCCGACCGCCCCGACCCTGGCGGCCCCCACGGGGGTCCTTCCAGCCGGAGTTGGCGCCGCCGGTGCCGCGGGTCTTGACCCCGGGACGGCCCTTGCCGGGCGCTTCGCCGCGACGGTCGCGGTTGTCGCCGGGACGCGGCGCGCCCTTGGCGGCGGGCTTATCGTCGCGGCCCTTGGCTTCTTCCGGAGCGGTCTTGGCCTGGGCGGCGGCGGCAGCCTGCTTGGCGGCCTCGGCCACCTTCAGGGCGGCAGCCTTTTCCTCGGCCTGCTTGCGCATGCGCGCCAGCTCGACTTCGCGCTCCTGCTTTTCGCGGAATTCGCGGGCCTGGATCTCGGCCAGGGTAGCGGCACGGCGGGCCTCTTCCTCGCGCAGGCGCACTTCCGCTGCATCGAGGATCGGCTTCTTGCGCACCATCACCGTGGGTTTGGTAGCTTTAGCGGGCTGCGCGGCCGGAGCCTCGGCAGCCTTGGCCTCCTTGGACTCGACCGGAGCCGCCGGAGCCTGGGGCACAGGCTCGGGTGCAACAACCTCGGGCTTGGCTTCGGCAACGGGGGCCGTGGGTTCGGCTTCCGCCACGGCAGCCACCGGCTCGGGCTCAGGCTCGACGGCCTGGGCGGGAGCAGGTTCAACCGCCACGGGAATTTCGACCGCCTCGGGGGCGGGAGCAGGCTCGATAGCCTGCGGCGCCGGAGCGGGAGCTTCCTGGACCGCGGTCACCGGGGCCTCCATGGCCACAGGCGCTTCAGCGGCGGGCGCAGCGGCTTCGCCAGCAGCCGGCAGCTCGGTGGCGACATCGCCGGCGTCGCGCTTGATCAGCACGCGCTTCTTGCGCACTTCCACCTGGACCGTACGGGTCTTGCCGTGGGAGTCCTGGGCCTTGATTTCCGAAGTCTGCTTGCGAGTCAGGGTGATCTTGGTCTTGTCGCCGTCCCCGTGGGAGCGGCGCAGGTAATCGAGCAGGCGGGTCTTGTCCTGCTCGGAAAGCAGGTCACTCGCCGCGTGCTTGTCCACACCGGCCTTCTTCAACTGTTCGAGCAGCGCCGCCGCGGGCATTTTTAGCTCGCTGGCAAACTGGTCTACGCTCGTTTGCGCCATTCTTTACTGTCCTCCGTGCTTACTCGAACCAGTGGGCCCGGGCCGTAGTGATGAGGGCCTTGGCCCGTTCCGGGTCGATGCCGGTCATGTCGGTGAGTTCGTCGATGGCCAGGTCTGCCAGGTCATCGCGGGACTTAACACCGTTCTGGGCGAGTTTGGCCGCCAGTTGCTTGTCCATGCCATCGAGGGACAGGAGGTCGTCGGAGACCTGCTCGAGCTGTTCTTCGGTGACGATGGCCTCGGTGAGCAGGATGTTGCGGGCACGCTCACGCAGCTCGTGCACCGACGCCTCGTCAAAGGCTTCGATCTCGAGCATTTCGGCCAGGGGAACGTAGGCCACCTCTTCGAGGGAGGAGAACCCTTCCTCGATCAGCACGTTGGCCACGTCCTCGTCCACATCCAGCTTTTCCATGAAGAGCAGCCGGGTGGCGGCCTGTTCAGCCTCGGCTTTCTTCTCGGATTCTTCCTCGGTCATGAGGTTGATGTTCCACCCGGTGAGCTCGGAGGCCAGGCGAACGTTCTGCCCGCCGCGGCCGATGGCGATCGCCAGGTTTTCCTCATTAACCACCACATCCATGGTGTGCCGGTCCTCGTCAACCACGATGGACAGGACTTCCGCAGGCGCCAGGGCGCCGACGACGAACTGGGCCGGGTCGGCGGACCAGTTGATGATGTCCACCCGCTCGCCACCGAGTTCGTTGGTCACGGCATTGACGCGGGCACCGCGCATGCCGATGCAGGTGCCGATCGGGTCGATGCGCTGGTCATTGGACTTGACGGCGATCTTGGCGCGCACGCCGGAATCCCGGGCGGCGGCCTTGATTTCCATGAGGCCGTCGTCGATCTCGGGCACCTCGATCTCGAACAGTTTGATGATGAATTCAGGGGCGGTGCGCGACAGGATGATCTGGGGACCGCGGGCGTTGCGGTCGATGCGCAGCAAATAAGCCTTGACCCGGTCGCCGACCCGCAGGTTTTCCTTGGGGATCATCTGGTCGCGGGGCAGCAGGGCCTCGATCTTGCCGGATTCGATGATGGCGTTGCCGCGCTCGATGCGCTTGATGGTGCCGGTAACCAGGTGTTCCTTGCGGGCCAGGAAATCGGTCAGCACCTGCTCGCGCTCGGCGTCGCGGATCTTCTGCAGGATCACCTGCTTGGCGGCCTGAGCGCCGATGCGGCCGAAGTCCACCGGCTCCAGGGGCTCTTCGATGAAGCCGCCCAGCTCGATGGCAGGATCGATCTCCTTGGCATCTTCCAGGGAAATTTGCAGGTCCGGGTTTTCCAGGGCCTCTTCGTCCACCACTTCCCAGCGACGGAAGGAGTCGAAATTACCGGTGGCACGGTCGATGGTCACCCGCACGTCCGACTCTTCGGCGATCTTCTTCTTCGTGGCGGAAGCCAGCGCCAGCTCCAGGGCTCCGAACACGATTTCCTTGGTGACGTTCTTCTCGCGTGCCAGCGCATCCACCAGCAGCAACATTTCGCGGCTCATTCTTTCACCTCCTCTATTCGCCGGTCAGTCGAACTTGGGAACCAGCCGGGCTTTTTCGATGTGGGCATACTCCAGCTCCACATCGCCGGTTTCCGTTCGCAGGCTTACCTTGCCATCCTGCAGGCCGAGCAGGATGCCGTTGAAATTTCGACGATTTTCCTTCGCCACGCGCAAACGGATCTGAACTTCCTGGCCGGCGAAACGGGTGTAGTCGCCCTCCTTGACCAGGGGACGGTCAAGACCAGGGGACGACACCTCAAGGCGGTCGTAGTCGATGTTTTCGACCATCAGCACCCGGGTCAGCTGGTTGCTGACGGTGACGCAGTCGTCCACATTGACGCCGCCATCCTTTTCCGGCTTGTCGATGAACACTCGCAGCAGTCGCCCCTTGGGGGACAGCTCGAGTAGCACGAGCTCGTATCCAAGGCCCGTGACGGTGGTATCCAGCAGTTGTCGCAGATCCATGCGCTACAAATAAAAAATGGGCGAAACGCCCATCCAAAAAAAGATGATTTAGCCGGCCGGGGCAGCGTCATTCGGCAACGCCGCGCCCACTGCATATTCCAGCCTACGTACAAAGCCTTTGAATTATATCCGGAAAGCCCCTGACCATCAATCGCTGCGGTGCCGCAAAACGGCACCGCAGGACGTTGCAACCCATCGAACGGGGCAAAACGCGGTCAGCGCGGCCGGCGGGACGGACGCCCACGGTCGGGCTGGTCATGGCCGGTATAGACACCGGTCATGCCGCGCCGGAAAGCATTGTTGTTGGCGCCCGGCACCGACATGCCCACGGACTGGAAGAGCGCCGCCACGTCGTGCTCGGTCAGCTCCATCCACTGGCCGCGCTTGAGCCGGCTGGGCATGATCAGGGGGCCATAGCGCACCCGCATCAGGCGGCTGACGGTGACGCCGACCGCCTCGAACATGCGCCGCACCTCCCGATTGCGCCCTTCGGACAAGGTTACGTGATACCAGCGGTTGGCCCCCTCCCCACCCGCATCCACCAGAGTGGAGAAGCGGGCCGGGCCATCTTCGAGCTCGATGCCGTCCACCAGTTGATCCTGGGCTTCGTCCGACAGGTCGCCGAGAACGCGTACTGCGTACTCGCGGATGATGTTGTAGCGCGGGTGCATCAGCCGGTTGGCCAGCTCGCCTGAGGTGGTGAACAGCAGCAGGCCGCTGGTGTTGAAGTCCAGGCGGCCGACGGCGATCCAGCGGCCGCCGCGCAGCACCGGCAGGGCCTCGAACACGGTTTCACGGCCGTCCGGGTCGTCCCGGGAGACGATCTGGCCCTCGGGCTTGTGGTACATGATGACCCGCGGCACCCGGTTGGCGAACTTGAGGTTGAGCAGCTTGCCGTTCACCTTGACCCGGTCGGTGGGCCCCACCAGCTGGCCGACCTCGGCGGGCAAGCCGTTCACGCTGACCCGGCCGGACAGGATCCACTCTTCCATCTCGCGGCGCGAACCGACACCGGCCTGGGCCAGCACCTTGTGCAGCCGCTCGGGCTTGGCCGGCTCCATGGCCATCTTGGCCTTGTTGCGGGCGGCGTTCGCCTGGGGAGAGCCGCGCTTTTCCTCGCCCGGGGCGCTGATACGCTTGGCCCGGCGCACCGGACCGCGCTTGGCCTGGGGGCCGTCGCCCTCGGTACGCCACTCGGGACGGCCATCCTTGCGCCCGCCGGAACCGGGGCTTCGCCCCTCCCGGGACTCGGCCACGTTGCCGTTAACTTCACGACCCTCGCGACCTTCACGCCCCTCACCATCCTTGTGCCGGCGGCCGTTGCGGCCAAATGGCCGCCCCTTGCCTTCGGGGCGGGGCGGACGGTTGTCCGGGCCGCCGGTGCCGGCGCCGGCCGGACGGCCTTCGAAGCCGGGGCTGGATTGCCCTTCGGCCACTGCGCCTGGCTTGGGCGGACGGTTGCGGAAGGGCCGGCGGGGACCCTTGCGCCCTTCGGGACGGCCGCCAGCGGTGCCGCCCTGGCCTTCGCGGGGTGCGCCGTTCTTCGGGCCTTTAGATTTGTTGTAAGGCATCGGCTAGATCCAGATTCGGGTTGATGTCTTCGAGGGGCGGCAGCTCGGTCAGGCTGCGCAGCCCCAGGTCGTCGAGGAATTTCTTGGTGGTGGCGTAAAGGCCGGGACGCCCCGGGGTTTCTCGGTAGCCCACCACGTCGACCCAGCCCCGTTCTTCCAGGGCTTTGATCACCTGGGTGGCCACCGCCACTCCGCGGATTTCTTCGATGTCGCCCCGGGTCACCGGCTGGCGGTAGGCGATGATCGCCAGGGTTTCCATCACCGCCCGCGAGTAGCGCGGCGGTTTTTCCGGGTGGATGCGCTCCACGTAGGGCAGGTATTCGGCCTTGGTGCGGAAGCGCCAGCCGGAGGCAAGCTGGACCAGCTCCACAGAGCGGCCTTCCCATTCGACGCGCAGGTCGTCAAGGAGTTTGCGCAACAGGTCGTTGCCGTAGTCCTCGTCAAACATGCGCTTGAGTTCATTCAGCGTCAAGGGCTCCTGGGTGCTGAGCAATGCCGCCTCCAGGATGCGCTTGAGCTCGGCCGTGTTGCTCGGCCCGTTCTTACTCGTCCGCTTGCTCGACGACTTCGTCGTTGGATTGGCCATCGGACAACCTCACGTAGATGGGCTGGAACGCCTCGGTCTGGGTCAGGGCAATGAGCTTTTCCCGCGCCAGTTCGAGCATGGCGAGGAAATGCACCACCAGGACCGGCACGCCAAGGGCCGTGTCGAACAACCGGGTGAATTCGACAAAACCGCCCCGGTCGCGCAGTTCGCGCAGGATGATGCCCATGTGCTCGCGCACCGACAGCTCTTCGCGGCGGATGGTGTGGGCCTTGGTCAGTTTGGCCTGGCGCAGGATGACCTGCCAGGCGCGCTTCAGGTCCGCCGGACTCACGTCCGGATAGCGCAGGGCGTCGCTCTTGTCCACCCAGACCTCGGCCCAGAGAAAGTCCCGGTCGGCCTGGGGCAGTTCGTCCAGGGCGAAGGCGGCGCGCTTCATCTGCTCATACTCGATCAGGCGGCGCACCAGCTCGGCCCGGGGGTCCTCCACCTCGTCGCTGTCCTCGGTCTTGGGCCGGGGCAGCAGCATACGGCTCTTGATCTCGATCAGCATCGCCGCCATCACCAGGTAATCCGCCGCCAGCTCCAGGTTGGTGGTGCGCATCGCCTCCACGTACTCCAGGTACTGGACCGTGAGCGGCGCCATGGGGATGTCGAGGATGTTGATGTTGGCCTTGCGGATCAGGTAGAGCAGCAGGTCGAGGGGGCCTTCGAAAGCATCGAGGAAGACCTCCAGGGCATCCGGGGGGATGTACAAATCCTGAGGCACCTCGGTGAGGGGCGCGCCGTAGATGCGCGCCACCGCGTCGATGGTCTCGATGGCCTGGGCCGCCTGCTCGGCAGCCGCCTCCACCAGCCCCTCCGGGGCGGTGTCGAGGATGTCCGGTTCCTCGGGGGCGTCCGGACGGGGCGGCGTGGCGGGGGCCTGGGCAGTCAACGTGTGGAACCGGAAATCAGTTGTAGCCGAGGCCCATGGCCTCGCGCACGTCTCGCATGGTTTCCTGGGCGAGCTTGCGCGCCTTCTCGTTGCCGTCGGCAACGATGTTGCGCACCAGTTGCGGGTCGTCCAGGTACATCTGGGCGCGCTCGCGCATCGGGGCCTGCTCCTTGAGGATGCCGTCGATCACCGGTTGCTTGCACTCCAGGCAGCCGATGCCGGCGCTCTTGCAGCCCTTCTGCACCCATTCCTTGACCTCGCCGCCGGAATAGACCTGGTGCAACTGCCACACCGGGCACTTCTCGGGATCGCCCGGATCGGTGCGGCGCACCCGCTGCGGGTCGGTGGGCATGCGCTTGATCTTGGTGCGCACGGACTCTTCGTCCTCGCGCAGGGTGATGGTGTTGCCGTAGGACTTGGACATTTTGGCCCCGTCCAGGCCGGGCATTTTGGAAGCCTCGGTGAGCATGGCCTCGGGCTCCTGCAAGATCATCTTGCCGGTGCCTTCCAGGTAGCCGAACAGGCGTTCCCGGTCCACGTTGGACAGGTGCTGCACCTCGTCGAGCAGGGCCTGGGCCTGGCCGATGGCCTCGGCGTCGCCTTCCTGCTGGTAGCGGGTGCGCAGCTCCTCGTAGAGCTTGGCCTTCTTGCTGCCCAGCTTCTTCACCGCCTCCTGGGCCTTTTCGGCAAACCCCGGCTCGCGGCCGTAGAGGTGATTGAAGCGGCGCACCAGCTCCCGGGAAAACTCGATGTGGGGAATCTGGTCCTCGCCCACCGGCACGTACTTGGCGCGGTAGATGAGGATGTCGGCGCTCATCAGCAGCGGGTAGCCGAGGAAGCCGTAGGTGGACAGATCCTTGTGGGAAAGCTTTTCCTGCTGGTCCTTGTAGGTCGGCACCCGCTCCAGCCAGCCCAGGGGCGTCATCATCGACAGCAGCAGGTTGAGCTCCGCGTGCTCGGGCACCTTGGACTGGATGAAGATCGAGGCCTGGGACGGGTCCACCCCGGCGGCCAGCCAGTCGATCACCATGTCCCACACCGAATCCTCGATCACCTGGGGATTGTCGTAGTTGGTGGTGAGCGCATGCCAGTCGGCCACGAAGAACAGGCAGGGGTACTCGTGCTGGAGCTTGACCCAGTTCTTGAGCACGCCATGGTAGTGGCCAAGGTGGAGCGCCCCGGTGGGGCGCATGCCGGAAAGGATGCGTTCGACGTACATGGTGGTTCCGGTAAAAGGAAAGCGGTGGAATGTAGGCTGAAGGCTACACGGGCAGCTGGAACACCGCCGCCAGCAGGCGCAGGGCCAGGCCGACGATGGGCACCAGCACCGCGCTCAACACCCCGGTGAACAACAGCAGCAGCAGGATGGGGAAACCCCAGCGTTCGAGCTGGGCAAACTTCCAGGCGGCCCGGGTTGGCAGCAGGCTGACGGCGATGCGCCCGCCGTCCAGGGGCAGCAGGGGCAGCAGGTTGAGGGCCATCAGCACCAGGTTGATGTTGATGCCGGCCTTGCTCATTTCGGCCAGAGGCAGGCTATAGGCGTTCATGGGCATTTCCCAGGCCAGCTTGAGCAGCAGGGCCCAGATGCAGGCCATCACCACGTTGGCCGCCGGGCCGGCCGCCGCCACCCACAGCATGTCCTTCTTGGGATGGCGCAGACGGCCAAAATCCACCGGCACCGGCTTGGCCCAGCCGAACAGGATGGCATCGCCGCCGAGCATGTAGCTGCTCACCAGGATCAGCCCCGGCACCAGCAGGGTGCCCACCGGGTCGATGTGGCGCAGCGGGTTGAGGCTGATCCGCCCGGCCTGCCAGGCGGTGGGATCGCCGAAGTAGCGCGCCACGTAGCCATGGGCCGCCTCGTGCAGGGTGATGGCGAAGATCACCGGCAGGGCGACAATGGCGATGGTCTGGATCAGGCTGTTGATATCCATGTCAGATGTGGGGGTACGGCCGGGGATTCTAACAAACCCGCGGGCATCGCCCTCAGGGGCACTCGAGCCCGAAAGGGGCCGGATCGCCACGGCCGGCGCGCACCAGGGCCGGCGCGCCACCGGTCAGGTCCACCACCGTGGTCGGCTCGATACCGCAGGCGCCGCCGTCGAGTACCAGATCCACCTGGGCATCGAGGCGTTCCAGGATCTCCTCGCCGTCGTTGAGGGGCAGCTCCTCGCCGGGCAGAAGCAGGGTCGACGTGAGCAGGGGCTCCCCCAGTTCCACCAGCAGCGACTGGGCGATCACGTTGTCCGGCACCCGCAGGCCGATGGTTTTGCGCTTGGGGTGCAGCACCCGGCGCGGCAACTCCTTGGTGCCTTCGAGGATGAAGGTGTAGCTGCCCGGCGTGGTGTTCTTGAGCAGCCGGTACTGGGCGTTGTCCACCCGGGCGTAGTGGGCGATCTCGGACAGGTCGCGGCACATCAGGGTGAAGTGGTGGCGGTCATCCACGCCGCGGATGGCGCGAATGCGCTCGATCGGCGTCTTGTCCCCCAGGTGGCAGCCGATGGCGTAGCAGGAATCGGTGGGAAAGACGACGATGCCGCCTTCGCGCACGATCTCGGCGGCCTTGGCGAGCAGACGCGGCTGGGGGTTCTGGGGGTGGATGGCGAAGTACTGGGCCATGGAGATGAAGAGTGGAGAGCAGGTTGCCGGTTCAAGCGCGGGGGCGGATCACATCCGCTCCCATACCGGGGTCAGATTGTTCGGCAGGGGGGCGATGCGCCCCAGGTCGGAATAGCTCTCGCCGGGGCCGTGAAAGTCCGAGCCGCGGGAGGCGAGAAAGCCGAATTTGCGCGCCACGTGGGCGAATTTGTCCGTCTGGTCCGGGCCGTGGCTGCCAGACACCACCTCGATGGCATCGCCGCCGCAGTCCTTGAAGGCTTCGAACAGCAGCCCCAGGTCCTTGTTGGACAGCCGGTAGCGGCCCGGATGGGCCACCACGGCCAAGCCGCCGGCGCCATGGACCCAGCCCACCGCTTCCTCCAGGGAAACCCAGCGGTGCGGTACGTAGCCCGGCTTGCCCGGCACCAGGTAATCGTCGAAAACGCTCTTTACGTCCTTGGCGATACCAATCTCCACCAGGTAGCGGGCGAAGTGAGCCCGGGAAATCAGGGTCGGGTTCTCGCAGTAGGTCATCGCCCCGGCGAAGGTGCCACGGATGCCGATGCGCTCCAGCTCGGCGGCCATGCGCCGCGCCCGTTCCTCGCGGCCGTTGCGGATGCCGCCCAAACCCGCCACCAGGGCAGGATTGGCCGGATCGACGCCCAGGCCCACCATGTGGATCGGCGTTTCGGCCCATTCGATGGAAATTTCCACCCCGGGGGAAAAGCGCAGCCCCACCTCGTCCGCCGTCGCCGTAGCCTCGGCGATGCCGGCCAACTCGTCGTGGTCGGTCAGAGCCAGCCAGGTGACGCCGTTGCCATGGGCACGACGCACCACTTCCGCGGGCGAAAGCAATCCGTCGGAACAGGTGGAATGGCAGTGGAAATCACAGTTCATGGCGCAGGTGATGGACGCAAGCCAGGCGCAATGGCAACGGACAACGGGCCGCCACTATGGAGCCCGTCGCGGGCGCAGTCGAGAATTAGAGTGCGGAAAGCGAAAAACGTCCGTGCGAAATGCCGGCATGGCCGGAATAAAAAATCCGGCGGCAAGCGGCAGGAACGACAGGACGCGGATCGGGGTGAAGCGGCCTACTCACGCTCCACCTAAACGGCACTGCCCGCCGGAGCCCGGCGGGCAAGGGAAATCAGACTGCGATCATACCACAGCGGGCCTTCCGGCCCGCCGCGCCGGGCGCACCGGGATGCCCAGCCACGCCTTATTCGTCGTGCATCTGGGCCTGGAGATAATTTTCCAGCCCAACCTGCTCGATCAGGGTGAATTGGGTTTCCAGCCAGTCCACCCGCTCTTCCTCTTCTTCCAGGATGTCTTCGAGCATCTCCCGGGTCACGTAGTCGCCCACGCTTTCGCAGTAGGCGATGGCGTCGCGCAGCAGCGGCAGCATCTGGTGCTGGAGCTTGAGGTCGCACTCCAGCATTTCCTGGGGCGCCTCGCCGATGTAGAGCTTGCCGAGTTGCTGCAGGTTGGGCAGCCCTTCGAGGAACAGGACCCGTTCGATGATCTTGTCGGCGAACTTCATCTCGTCGATGGACGAGTGGTATTCCCGGTCGTTGAGACGCTTCAGCCCCCAGTTCTTGAACATGCGGGCGTGCAGGAAATACTGGTTGATGGCGGTCAGTTCGCTGGTGAGGATTTTATTGAGGTGCTGGATGACCTTCTTGTCGCCCTTCATGGCCCGGTGCTCCTGAGTGATCGGATTTCCTCAAGGGTAGCACAGGGCACCCGCGGAAAAAGCCGCGGTTGTCAGCCCCCGCCCATCGTGCGGGAACGATGTGGGCACAATGAAGAATAAAGGAGCGATGCCCTCAGGCGGGTTGCAGCAGGCCGGCGAGGGCGAAGCCGGCACTGCCGCCGGTTTCCTCGCGCAGTTGGGCCTTCACGTCCTTGCAGCACTTGCCGCAGCAGGTGCCCACACACAGGTTCTCGCGCAGTTCGCGATAGGTCGTGGCCCCCTGGGCGATTTCCCGGGAGATGTCACGGCTGGTCACGGCATGGCAAACGCAAACGTACATGGCGGCACTGCTTTCAAGAATTGGCGGACCGGGGGCAGATCCGTTTTGAGAATTATTATCAAACCAATCCGTAAATGCAAGTAATTCTTATCCAAGAATTGTAAGTGCTGTCGTAAGCGCTGTCCGGGTGTCCGCACCCGCCCGGATCGGCCATCGCCCCACTCCACCGAGCCCGGCGGCCGTTCCGGGAACGGGAGCGCTCCGGTATAGTCCCAGCCCAATCCATGATCCACGACCACCGGCCCGACTACGGCCCGCCAAGGAGAATTCCATGCCCCACGTCCCCGACGATCTGCGCTACGCCCCCGGCCACGAATGGGCCCGTCTCGAAACCGATGGCACCCTGACGGTAGGGGTGTCCGACCATGGCCAGGACCTGCTTGGCGACATGGTCTTCGTCGGCCTTCCCGAAGTAGGCAAGGCCGTGGCCGCCGGCGATCCGGTGGCCGTGGTGGAATCGGTCAAGTCCGCCGCCGACGCCCACGCACCGGTCGCCGGCACGGTGATCGAGGTCAACGCGGCGGCCGCCGACGCCCCCGAATCGGTCAACAGCGACCCGTACGGCACCTGGCTGTTCAAGCTGCGCCCCAACGACCCGGCGGAATTCGCCACCCTGATGGACGCCGCCACCTACCGGGCCAGCCTGTAACCTCAACCTGTAGCCTGCAACCGCCGCCGGAGAACCCGCCATGCCGATCTATACCCTGCCCGGCAAGACGCCCCGCCTCGACCCAGCAGCCTGGGTCGCCCCCAACGCCACGGTGATCGGCGACGTGCGCCTGGCCGCCGGGGCCAGCGTGTGGTGGAACGCCGTGCTGCGCGGCGACAACGACCCGATCAGCATCGGCGCCAACACCAACATCCAGGACGGCTCGGTGCTGCACACCGACGAGGGGGTGCCCCTGACCCTGGGCGAGAACGTCACCGTCGGCCACATGGTGATGCTCCACGGCTGCACCGTGGGCGACAATTCCCTGATCGGCATCGGCACGGTGATCCTCAACCGGGCGGTGATCGGCCGCAACAGCATCGTCGGCGCCAACACCCTGATCCCGGAAGGCAAGACCTACCCGGACGGCGTGCTCATCCTGGGCAGCCCGGGCAAGGTGGTGCGCCAACTCGAACCGGAGGAAATCGCCCGCCTGGCCCAAAGCGCCGCCCACTATGTGGACAACGCCAAACGCTATGCCACCGGCCTGACCGCGGCCGACTGACGCAGCCGGTCGTAAAAAACGAAACGGGCACCCTCGGGTGCCCGTTTCGTTTGCCGGGGGCGCCATGCCCCAGCCCAGCTATTTAAACCCGGGTGCTGAGGTTGCTCAGGGTCACCTTGGGTTCGATGCGCGGCAGCACCTTCTGCAGGCCCACGCGCTCGCGCACGTTGATCAGGAGGGGCGAGCGGGCGCTGACCCCCAGTTTGCCCTCTTCCTTGAACAGCACCACCATCACCGCCACGTCGTCCGGCGAGGCCAGTTGCAGGGCCGACGTCTCGTCGTCGCTCAACTCGACTTCGTATTCGAAGCCCAGGGCGGTGGGATCGATGATCTGGAAGGCCACGCCCGGATCGTCCAGGGATTGCAGGGTGTAGGTGACCGGCGGTGTGCCGGCCGACTCTTCGTGGATCAGCTGGTAGCGGCGACTGCCCTCGAACCCCAACATGCCCTGGGGAAAGTCGAGGACGGTGTTGGGATTGATCTCCACGGTGCCGAACAGATGGGTGGCTACCTGCATGAAACTCTCCTGAAGCGAAGGTGAAAGAGGGGACGGCGCGCCCGCGGGCGGCGCGGCAATGCTTTCATTTTGCATCAAAGCTGCCGAAAATGCCCACGACTCCATGCCCCTCACCGCATTCCACCGGACCTCCGCCCATGGCGTTCTCCCTGCCCACGGCCATCGCCGCAACAATCATCAACACGTCCATCCTGGCCAGCTGCTTCTTCTACCTCTGGTCCCGGAACCGGCAGCGGCGCTACCTGGCCTGGTGGGGAACGGCCTTCCTGGTCAACATGCTGCGCCTGGCCATCCAGTTCGTGCAGGACACCGCGCAGCGCCATGACGGCCTGAGCAACGGGCTGGTTTCCCTGGCCTTCGCCCTGGCCACCACCTTTTTCTGGATCGGCTCCCGCCAGTACGCCAACCGCCCGCTCCGCCCTCTCCCCATGGCGGCCCTACCCTGCCTGACGGTGGCCTGGGCCGTGCTGGGCGAACAGCTCGACCTGGGCTTCGTCGCCCGTACCCTGCCCCTCGTCCTCCTCGCCGGCGGCATCCTGATCGAAATCGGCCGCCTGTTCTGGCGCAGCGCCCGGCGGCACGATGACCGGCTGGCCCGACTGGCCGGCGGGCTGTTCGTCCTCTACGGCCTGCATGTCATGGATGCCCCTTACGCGCGCCTCCAGCCGGACCTGGCCCCCTACGGCTACCTGCTCACTGCGGCCCTGACGTTCTGCATCGGCATCGTCCTGATCCTGCTCGCCGAGCAGGAACAACGCCAGCAGGCTGCCCACAACGCCGCCCGGCTCCACGCCGAGTCCCTGCGCCGCAGCGAAGCGGAATCGGCCCTGCACGAGAGCGAGAGCCGCTTCCGGCGCATCTTCGAAGCGGTGGACAACATCGCCGTGCAGGGTTTCGACCGGAACCGGCAGGTGGTCTACTGGAACCGGGCCAGCACGGCCTTCTACGGCTACGGGGCGGATGAAGCCTTGGGCCAGCGCATCGAGGAACTGATCCTCCAGCCCGGCGAACACGCCGCCTTCGCCGCCACCTGCGAAACCGCCCTGGCGAGCGGCCACCCGCCGCCCCCGGGCGAGTTCGAAGCCCGCTGCAAGGATGGCAGCATCCGCGCCATCTACTCGACCCAGGTGCTCATCGCCGGCCCCGGCGGTGAGCCCGAAATCTACTGCATCGACCTGGACCTTTCGTCCCTGCGCCGGCTGGAGGCCGAACTGGCCGCCTCCCACAGCCGCTTCAACGCCCTGGCCCAGGGCTCGACCCTGGGGGTGTTCGTCACCAACCGGGAAATGCGCCCCGTTTTCTTCAACGAGCGTTACCTGGAAATCATGCAGCTCAGCCAGGCCGAAGCCCTCAAGGGCGGCTGGCGCCACCGCATTGCTCCCCTGGAGCGGGTGGCGGTGGAGGCCCAGTGGCAGGCAGCCCTCGCCAAGGGCGAGGAATTCGCCGGCGAACGCGAACTCCAGATGCCCGACGGATCGAGCCGCTGGGTCCAGATCCACTCGGTGCCGATCCGGGAAGACGGCGCCCTGGCCGGCTTCGTCGGCACCGTGGAAGACGTCACCGCCCGCAAGCAGGTCCAACTGGCGTTGCAGGAAAGCGAAGAGCGCTTCTACCGCATGTTCTACCTGCTGCCCGACGTGGTGACCATCAGCAGCGTCGAGGACGGCCGCTTCCTCGACATGAACGGCAGTTGGGAAGCCCTGTTCGGCTACACCCGGGAAGAAGCCCTGGGCAAGAGCACCTACGACCTGGGCATCTGGATCCACACCGAGGAGCGCCGCGAGCTGCTCGACAAACTGGCCAAAAACATCTCGGTGCGCAACCAGCGGGTCCACCTGCGCCGCAAGGACGGCACCCCCTTCCTCGCCGAACTGTCGTCGAGCCGGATCGAACTGCACGGCGAACGCTACCTGCTGATGGTGGCCCGGGACGTGACCGAGCAGGAACAGCAGCGCCAGGCCCTGGCCGACAGCGAAGCCAAGTTCGCCAACCTGTTCCGCGTCTCCCCCCTGTCCTTGGCCCTGACCCGGGCCGACAACGGCGCCTACCTGGACGTGAACACCGCCTGGGAACGGCTCCACGGCTTTACCCTGGACCAGGTGATGGGGCGCACGCCCCAGGAGATGGGCCTGGTGCCCGGGCCGGAAACCCTGCGCCCGGTCCTGGAGGCCCTGGCCCGCCACGGCCAGGCGGAAAACCACCCGGTACCGCTGCACAACGCCCGGGGCGACGACCTCGACACCCTGCTCTCGGGCCACCTGATCCGGGTCGGTGACACCCCGTGCATTGTCTGGAGCACGGTGGACGTGACCGAGCAGCGCGCCTTCCAGCGCCGCATCGAGGAACTCAACGAAAGCCTGGAAGCCCGGGTGCGGGTGCGCACCGCCGAGCTGGAGCAGGCCAACCACGAACTGGGCGAAGCCCTGGTTACCCTGCAACAGGCCCAGACCGAACTGGTGCGCTCGGAAAAGCTCGCCGCCCTGGGTTCCCTGGTGGCCGGGGTCGCCCATGAACTCAACACCCCCATCGGCAACAGCGTCACCGTGGCCAGCACCCTGGACGAACGCACCCGGGAATTCTTCGGCCAGGTGGAGGCAGGCGCCCTCAAGCGCTCTTCCCTCAACGCCTACCTGGACACCTCGCGCACCGCCTGCAACCTGCTGATGAAGAACCTGGTCCAGGCCCGGGAGCTGGTGTCCAGCTTCAAGCAGGTGGCGGTGGACCAGACCAGCAGCCAGCGCCGCCAGTTCAACCTGCGCCACGTGGTGGACGAGGTCTTCGCCACCCTCCACCCCATGCTCAAGAACACCAGCTGCCAAGTGGTGATCGACGTCCCGGCCGATCTCCAGCTCGACAGCTTCCCCGGCCCCCTCGGCCAGGTGCTGACCAACTTCACCACCAACGCCCTGACCCACGCCTTCGACGGCCGGGAACGGGGCACCCTGCGGGTCGGCGCCAGCCAGACCGGGGCGAACGAGGTGGAAATCCGGGTCGCCGACGACGGCATCGGCATTCCGGCCCACGAATGCGCGCGCATCTTCGACCCCTTCTTCACCACCAAGCTGGGCAAGGGGGGCAGCGGCCTGGGGCTACACATCGTGCACAACATCGTCACCCAGGTCCTTGGCGGGCGCATCGCGGTGGAGAGCCGCCACGCCGAGAAAGGCGCCCTTATTGGCGATCCGCTTGGCAGCGGCACGACCTTCGTGATTAAAATGCCGATGCGAATATCAACCAATAACCACGCGCCCGTTGGCGCTGCCGACATGACCGCAGGCCAATGACCATGCCATACGAGAAGCAGCCGGCAGCTCCGACGGAACGACAAGAAAACCGACAGGGAGAGGTGCACCACGCCATGGATGCACAGGACGATACGCTGGACATCATCGAAGACGAAACACCCGTAGCGGGACAGGAAACCGGCCGACAGGAGGCCTGGAAGATCCTGGTGGTGGACGACGACCCGGAAGTCCACCACGCCACCCTCTTCGCCCTGGAAGACACCCAGCTGCTCGGCCGCCCCCTGGCCTTCCGCCACGCCTACTCGGCGGAAGAAACCGAAGCTCTGCTGCGCACCGAACCCGACGTGGCGGTGATCCTGCTCGACGTGGTGATGGAAAATGAACAGGCCGGCCTCAACCTGGTTCGCCTGATCCGCCAGGACCTGGGGCTCCACGACGTGCGCATCGTGCTGCGCACCGGCCAGCCGGGCTACGCCCCGGAACTGTCGGTGATCCGCGACTACGACATCAACGACTACAAGACCAAGTCCGAGCTCACCCGCACCCGGCTGGTCACCACCCTGACCACGGCGCTGCGCTCCTACGAGCAGATCCGCACCATCAGCGCCAGCCGCCGCGGCCTGGACCTGATCGTCCGCTCCGCCGCCGACCTGTTCGCCCGGCGGGTGCTCAAGGGCTTCGCCGAAGGCGTGCTGACCCAGATCGCCGCCCTCCTCGGCCTACGCCCCGAGGGCCTGCTGTGCGCCCAGCACGAACCCTGCGCAAGCAACGCCGCCCCCGCCGTGCCGGACGACGAACTGATCATCGTCGCTGCCGCCGGCCGCTACGCGCCGTGCATCGACGCCCCTCTGGACAGCCTCCACGACGGCCACATCGTCGCCCTGATCCGCCGTGCCCTGAACGAGCGCTGCCACCAGTTCGGCGAGGACTACACCGCCCTGTTCTTCCCCTGCCCCCACGGCCGGGACGCGGCGGTGTTCCTGGAAACCGGCGTGGCCCTGTCGGAAACCGACCGTACCCTGCTCGAAGTGTTCTGCGTGAACATCGCCGTGGGCCTGGAAAATGTCGGCCTGTTCAACGACCTCAACTTCTACGCCTACGCCGACCCCCTGACCCGGCTGCCCAACCGGGTGGCCTTCGTCCAGGCCATCGACGACGCCCTGCGCGAGCAGCACGACGACCGCCAGTCCCGTTCGGTGGTACTGCTCGACATCGACGGTTTTTCCGAGATCAACGACGCCCTGGGCCATCAGCAGGGCGACCAGCTGCTGCTGGCGGTGGCCCAGCGCCTGGCCAGCCTGCCCGAGCAGGTGACGGTGGCCCGGGTTTCCGGCGACGTATTCGCCCTGCTCGGCCCCAGCGCCCTGCTCGAACCGGGTCGGACCCTTGAACTGTTCGCCCAGCCCTTCCAGCTCGGCGAGACGCCCTTCCTGGTGTCGTGCACCCTGGGGGTGGCCGACCTGGCCGAAGCCGGCGGCAGCGGCCTGGAAGCGATCAAGAACACCAACATCGCCCTCAACCGGGCCAAGGCCGAACGGCGCGGCGGCTACCATCTCTACCGCAGCGACATGTCCAGCGCCGCCCGGGAACGGCTGCTGCTGCACTCCGACCTGCGGGCCGCCCTGGACCAGCAGGGTCTAGGGCTGTCCCTGCACTTCCAGCCCCAGCTGTCGATGGTGGACAGCCACCTCACCGGCGCCGAAGCCCTGATCCGCTGGCAGCGCACCGACGGCAGCCGCATCCCGCCGGACCGCTTCATATCCCTGGCCGAGCGCTCCGGCCTGATCATCCCCCTGGGCAACTGGGTGGTGGACCAGGCCCTGGCCCAGCTGCGCCGCTGGGAGGAGCAGGGCATCCTGCTGCCGCGCATGGCCATCAACATCTCCCTGCCCCAGTTGCGCCACCCGGATTTCCTGCCCTTCCTGCGGGATTGCCTGGACCACTACCGCATCGATCCCCAGCGCATCGAGCTGGAAATCACCGAGAGCGTGGCCATGCAGGAAGTGGACCTGGCCCGGGAAGCCCTGGCCCGCTGCAAGAACCGGGGCCTGTGCATCGCCCTGGACGATTTCGGCACCGGCTTCTCGTCCCTGGCCCACCTGCACCGCCTGCCCCTGGACCGGCTTAAGATCGACCGTTCCTTCGTGGGCGACCTGGCCGCCCCGCAGCAACAGGAAAGCGCCGGCAGCTCGATCGCCGAAATGATCGTGCGCCTGGGCCATACCCTTTCCCTGGCGGTCATCGCCGAGGGGGTGGAAACGCCGGAACAGCAGACCTGCCTGCAAAACCTGGGCTGCGACGAGGCCCAGGGCTACCTCTACGGCCGCCCCATGCCCGAGAACGAGTTCGTCGCCTGGGTCGCCGCCCGGCGCTGATCCCCCGCAGCCCCTTGCCGCCCATCGCGCCGGCAGGGGGCGGGGGCAAGGGCGGCATCCAGAACCCCGCCGCTCGCCCGCGATCTCCCTGGAAACCGATACCGGGCCGGCGGAAATTTCCACCGCCGGCCTACCGCCGATTTACGCCCCGGCACCTCGTTTCCGGGACCTCGCCCCACCCCAGCTCCATGTCGCCGACTTGCCCCGGCGGCGAGTTTTGGCCATAGTGCCGCCTCCATTTTGCATTTGTCTCCCACTCGTTTCCGTCATACATGCTGCCTGCCATCGAACACCGCATTGCCGAGGAACTCGGCGTCAAGGCCGCCCAGGTCATCTCCGCCGTCAACCTGCTCGACGAAGGCGCCACCGTGCCCTTCATCGCCCGCTACCGTAAGGAAGTCACCGGCGGGCTCGACGACACCCAGCTGCGCACGCTGGAAGAGCGCCTGGGCTACCTGCGCGAGCTGGAAGAGCGCCGCACCGCGATCATTGCCTCCATCGACGAGCAGGGGAAACTGACCCCGGAACTGAAGGCCGAGGTGCTCGCCGCCGAGACCAAGCAGCGCCTCGAAGACCTCTACCTGCCCTACAAGCCGAAGCGCCGCACCAAGGCCCAGATCGCCCGGGAAGCGGGCCTCCAGCCCCTGGCCGACGCCCTGCTGGCCGACCCGACCCTGACCCCGGACGAGGAAGCCGCCAAGTACCTCAACGCCGAGGCCGGCGTTGCCGACACCAAGGCGGCGCTCGACGGCGCCCGGCAGATCCTCATGGAGCAGTTCGCCGAGGACGCCGCCCTGCTCGGCCAGCTGCGCGAATACCTGAACGACCACGGCGTGGTCGTCTCCACCGTAGTGGAGGGCAAGGAGAACGAGGGCGCCAAGTTCCGCGACTACTTCGACTACTCCGAGCCCATCGCCGCCGTGCCCTCGCACCGGGCCCTGGCCCTGTTCCGCGGCCGCAACGAGGGCGTGCTGCAAGTAGTGCTCAAGCTCGACACCGAGCTGGACGACGAGAAGCCCGCCGCCGGCAACCCCTGCGAGGGCCGTATCGCCCTGCGCTTCAACGTCAAGGACCAGGGCCGCGCCGCCGACAAGTGGCTGCTCGACACGGTACGCTGGGCCTGGAAGATCAAGATCTTCCTGCACCTGGAACTGGAGCTGATGAACGAGCTGCGCGAACGGGCCGAGGAAGAAGCCATCCGCGTCTTCGCCCAGAACCTCAAGGACCTGCTGCTCGCCGCCCCGGCCGGCCCCCGCGCCACCCTGGGCCTGGACCCGGGCATCCGCACCGGGGTCAAGGTCGCCGCCGTGGACGCCACCGGCAAGCTGCTGGAAACCGCCACCATCTACCCCCACGAGCCGCGCCGCGACTGGAACGGCAGCCTGGCCACCCTGGGCGCCATCTGCCAGCGCTGCAAGATCGAGGTGGTGGCCATCGGCAACGGCACTGCCAGCCGCGAAACCGACAAGCTGGTGGCCGACCTGATGAAGCTGGCCCCGGAACTCAAGCTGACCAAGATCGTGGTGTCCGAAGCCGGCGCCTCGGTGTATTCCGCCTCCGAATTCGCCGCCCGGGAATTCCCCGATCTGGACGTCTCCCTGCGCGGCGCCGTGTCCATCGCCCGCCGCCTGCAAGACCCCCTGGCCGAACTGGTCAAGATCGAGCCCAAGTCCATCGGCGTCGGCCAGTACCAGCACGACGTGTCGCAAAGCAAGCTGGCCAAGAGCCTGGACGCGGTGGTGGAAGACTGCGTGAACGCCGTGGGCGTGGACGTGAACACCGCCTCGGTGCCCCTGCTCACCCGCATCTCCGGCCTCAACGCGTCCCTGGCCGCCAACATCGTCTCCTACCGGGACAGCCACGGCGCCTTCAGCGACCGCAAGGCACTGCTGGAAGTGCCGCGCCTGGGCGACAAAACCTTCGAGCAGGCCGCTGGCTTCCTGCGCATCATGAACGGCGCCAACCCCCTGGATGCCTCGGCGGTGCACCCGGAAGCCTACCCGGTGGTGGAAAAGATCCTGGCCGACATCAAGCGCGGCATCAAGGACGTGGTGGGCAATTCCCAGGTGGTGAAGGGCCTCTCCCCAACCAAATACACCGACGAGAAATTCGGCCTGCCCACGGTCCAGGACATCCTCAAGGAACTGGAAAAACCCGGCCGCGACCCGCGCCCCGAGTTCAAGACCGCCAGCTTCGCCGACGGCGTGGAAGACCTGAAGGACCTGCGTCCGGGCATGATCCTCGAAGGCGTGGTGACCAACGTGGCCGCCTTCGGCGCCTTCGTGGACATCGGCGTGCACCAGGACGGCCTGGTGCACGTCTCGGCCCTCTCCAACAAGTTCGTCAAGGACCCACGGGAAGTGGTCAAGGCCGGCGACATCGTCAAGGTGAAGGTGCTCGAAGTCGACATCCAGCGCCAACGCATCGCCCTGACCATGCGCATGGACGACGAGCTGCCCCGGGAAGGCAAGCGGGATGGGGCCCGCAGCGATGCCCCCCGTGGAAGCCAGAATCCGCGCGGCTCTCAGGGCAGCCATCGCGGAAACGCCCAAGGGGCGCGGAGTTCCAGCTCAGGCGACCTCGGCGGCTCCGCCATGGCCGCCGCCTTCGCCAAGCTCAAGCGCTGACCCGGCGACGCTCCCACAGCCCACGGCCTGGCCCCGCCAGCCCGTGGGCTTTTTCATGGGCACTACAAACGCGGCAAAGCGCCCCCCCCCCCGACACCAAGCCCCCCAAGGGGCGCCACGTAACGACTCGGCAAAATCGCTTTTCCTTGGAGAACATCGGAGCCCCCTTGGTGCCTGGGTAGTTCGCCTGGCTTTTACCGGGCACGCGGCAAGGCCGATAGGTAACGCCCAAGCCCACCCAGCACCAATACTTGAATTTTTTTAATGTTTTGAGATCAGCGAATCGTCAAACTCAAGAACTGGCGCCGACCTTGTATTTTCAGCCAGCCGAATACATGAATATTTTTAATACATTGCTCAACCAAGGGTCGCCAAACGCCTCGCCCTTCACCCTGGGGCACAACCAGGGGTAACACATCTCCCACCGCGCCTTCGCCCCATGCCGGCGAACGGCCGCCCTGCTATCATCGCCCTCCTTCCCCGGCCCCGCCGGCACCGCACTGCGAGCACCGCCATGATCAAGGTTTACGGCATCAAAAATTGCGACACCATGAAGAAGGCCATGACCTGGCTGACTGACCATGGGGTCGATTATGAATTCGTCGATTACAAGAAAGCCGGCGTGGCTGCCGGGCAGCTGCCGGCCTGGGCCGCCAAAGCTGGCTGGGAAACCCTGCTCAACCGCAAGGGCCTGACCTGGAAGAAGCTGCCGGAAGAGCGCCGCGCCGACGTGGACGAGGCCGCCGCCCTGGCTCTTATGGCCGAACAGCCGAGCATGATCAAGCGCCCGGTGATCGAGGTCGGCGACCGGCTGGTGGTGGGCTTCGACCCCGAGGTGTTCGCCCGCACCTTCGCCGCCTGCTGACTTTTTGACGAGGACGCTCCCATGACCCACGCCTCCCCCTCCGCCGGCGCGCCCCAAGGCAGCGTCGGCCAGCCGGACAGCGACTACGTCGCCCGTTTCATCTTCGACGACCTGGACATCCGCGGCGCCGTGGTGCGCCTCGGCCCGGTGTGGCAGGCCCTCCAGGCCGGGCGCGGCTACAGCGCCCCGGTGGCGCGCCTGCTCGGCGAGATCACCCTGGCCACCACCCTGGTCGGTTCCCAGCTGAAGCAGCTGGGACGGCTCACCTTGCAGATGCGCGGCGACGGGCCGGTATCCCTGCTCATCGTCGATTGCGACGACCAGCTGCGCCTGAAAGGCATGGCCCGGGCCGGGGAAAACGTTCCCGCCGGCCCGGTGCCGGCCCAGTTGGGCGATGGCCAGATTTTGCTCACGTTGGAGCTGGAATCGGCCCGCCAGCCCTACCAGAGCTACGTGCCCCTGGAAGGCGACACCATGGGCGCCGTGTTCGAGCACTTCATCGCCCAGTCCGACCAGCAGCCCACCCGGCTGTGGCTGGCAGTGAGCGAGGAGTCCTGTGCCCTGCTCTTCCTGCAACGCATGCCCAGCGAGGGCGGCGTGGCCCGGGAAAGCGTGGATGAAGATGGCTGGGACCGGGTGACCCACCTGGCCTCCACGGTGCGCGACGACGAGCTGCTCGGCCTGGCGCCGGAAGTGCTGCTCGGCCGCCTGTTCGCCGAGGAGACGGTGCGCCTCTACCCATCCCGGGGGGTCACCTATTACTGCCCCTACAACCGGGGCAAAGTGGCCGACATGCTGCTCGGCCTGGGCCGCAGCGAGGTGGAATCGGTGCTGGAAAGCCAGGGCGTGGTGGAAATCCACGACGACATCTGCAACCACACCTACCGCTTCACCGCCGAGGACGTGGCGGCCTTGTTCGACACCGCCGGCAAGACCCGGCATTGATGCAAACGGCAGCGGGGCGGGGCATCGAACGCCCCGCCCCGCCGCCGTTTACCGCTTTCGTCAATGGCTCTTGCGGGACCGCTCACGCGGCCCACGGCCGTTGCCCCTAGGCGCCGATCGCCAGCAGGCCCACCACCAGGATGACCAGCATCCCGCCGGCCATCCAGCCGGTGCGGCGGTAGAAGCGGGCCGCTTCCCGCTCGATCTCTTCCAGCTCCCGGAACATGCAGTCGAAGGCCCGCCCCGTTTCCAGGCCGAGGCGCGATGCCCCCACCCGGGTCAGGAAGTTCTCGACGCATTCCTCGCAGCCTTCCCCCCGCGAGCCCTGATCCGCGCATGTGGTGGTCGCCGTCATGGTTCCCTCTCCCCGAAACCGCCGGCAGCCCCCTGGCCACCGATACGCGCCTACTCTGGCCCGCCCGTGCTACACAGGCATGACAACCCGGCGGGCGCTCGCAGAGCGAGCCGGAGCGCCGCCCCCTTTTACTGGCCGCTCGGCCATGGACGCTCACACCCCACGCGGCACCACCTCAATGACTGGTCAGCACACCCTTGCGCCGCACGTAGTCGATCTGGATGGCGTGTTCCCGGGCCAGCTTCTTCATGCGCTTGGCCAGGTTGTGGTTGATGTAGTCGAGCACGATCACCATGTGGTCGATCCGGGAGGGAAACGGCCGTGTCAGGTCCGAAGTCTTGCGTCCGGTCCAGTGCACGATGTCGTCGTAGCCCCGAGCCTCCAGGGCGCGACGGGTCGGTTCGATGTGGTCACCACCAACGATGAGCGCTCGCATGACGGTTTCGGGCCTCCCAGCCCTGGCCGGTGCCGGCCGAATGAAGACCCGACCGAGTGTAGAGAGGGACGCTTTATGGCCGAACGAAATTAAACCTTTATAAAAATGCGTTTTCCGATATATGCCAATGAAGCAGATCTGCGCCCCCCGGGAGAGAACCCAGCGGCTCCGCCGGACAGGGCAAAGCAGCCCGGCCAGCCGAAGCGCCGCCCCGGCAAAAACCCCGGGCAGATCAAAGCAGCGCCGCCCCCGGGCGTGATACATCTGTGCGCAACGTCACTTTTGCACCGCTACCGCCATGAAGCTTGCTGACCACCCCCTCTGGCTCGTCGGCTTTCGCCCCTTCTTCACTCTCGCCTGCCTGGCCGGGGTGGTCCTGCCCCTGGTCTGGGCCGTTCTATTCACCGGCGAGTGGCACCACGCCCCGGCCCTGGCCCCGGTGCAATGGCACGCCCACGAGATGTTCTTCGGCTTCGGCTGGGCGGTGATGGGGGGCTTTCTGCTCACCTCGACCAAGAACTGGGTCAATGTGCGCGGCTACCACGGCGCCCCCCTGATCGCCCTGGTGGCGGCCTGGCTGGTGGAGCGCTACGCCCTGTGGGCGGGGGCGGACTGGCCCCGGCCCCTCTTCCTGCTGGCCGGCAACCTGTTCCTGCTGGCCATCGTCGCCATGCTGGCAGCCACCCTGGTGGTACACCGCAAAACCGACTCCTACAAGGACAACGCCATCTTCCTGGTGGTGCTGCCCCTCTTCCTCATCGCCAAAAACTTGCTGCTCGACGCCGGCACCTTCGCCCTGGGAGTGACCATGACCCTGGGCCTGTTCCGGATGGCCTTCCTGGTGATGCTGGAGCGGACCGTGACCGCTTTCATGAAGGGCGCCTTCCAGGTCACCCTGCCCCGCCATGCCGCCCTGGACATGCCGATCAAGGGCCTGGGCCTCGTCCTGGTGGCCGCCGGCTGGCTGCCGCCGCCGCTGGTGGCGGCCGTCGCCCTGGCCCTGGCGGCCCTGCTGCTGGCGCGCTTCGTCCTCTGGCAGCCGCGGCTGGGGTTGAGCCGGATCGACGTGGGGGTGATGTACCTGGGTTATCTGGCCATCGTCGCCCAGTTGCTGCTCGAAGCCCTGGCGGTGATCCACCCGGTGGCCTGGGTGGGCACGGTGTCGGTGCACACCTTCACCTTCGGCGCCATGGGGCTGATCATCCCGGCCATGCTGGTGCGCATCTGCCAGGGCCACACCGGGCGCAAGGTGGTGTTCACCCGGGCCGACAAGGCGGTGCTGTGGGTGATGATCGCCGGCTTCGTGCTACGCGTGGCGGCGCCCCAGTTCTACCCAGCCGCCTACGGCCACTGGATTCACCTGGCCGCCCTGTGCTGGGCAGTGGCCTTCGCGGTGCTGGCCTGGCGCTTCGTGCCCCTGCTGTTCCGCCCGCGCATCGACGGGCGAGAGCACTGAGGGGCCTTCCGCCCCGCCTCAGCCAGCCTTACAGCACCTTGCCCGGGTTCATCAGCCCGGCCGGGTCGATGGCCGCCTTCACCGCCCGCATCAGGTCCAGTTCCACCGCGGACTTGTAGCGGCGGATTTCCTCCCGCTTCAACTGCCCCAGGCCGTGCTCGGCGGAGATGGAGCCTTCCAGGGCCACCACCCGGTCGTGCACCAGCCGGTTGGCCTCGGGCTGGCCGTCGATGAACACGGCGTTGGCCTGGGCCTCGGGCTTGGACAGGTTGTAGTGCAGGTTGCCGTCGCCCAGGTGGCCGAAGGCGACGATGCGCACCCCGGGAAAGGTCCGGGTCAGTTCCTCGCCGGCGGCGTCGAGAAAACCCGGGATGGCCGACACCGGCAGGGAGATGTCGTGCTTGATGCTGATCCCGTCGATCTTCTGGGCCTCCGAGATGTTCTCGCGCAGAGCCCACAGCTGGCGGGCCTGGTCGCCGCTCTGGGCGATGGCCCCGTCGCTGGCCTCGCCGGCCTCCAGGGCGGCTTCGAGCAGGGCCTCGACCTCGGCCATCAGGGCCTCTTCGCTGCCGCCGTCGCTGGCTTCCAGGAGCACGTACCAGGGACTGGATTCCGCCAGAGGGTCCCGGGTGTTGGGGATGTGGCGCAGCACCAGTTCCAGGCAGACCCGGGACACCAGCTCGAAGGCCGTCACCCGGGCCCCCAGGCGCTGCTGGGCGCGGGAGAGCAAGCTCACCGCCGCCGCCGGATCGGGCACCGCCAGCCAGGTGGTGACGGCGGCCCGGGGCAAGGGAAAGAGCTTGAGGGCGGCGGCGGTGATGAAGCCCAGAGTGCCTTCGGCGCCGACGAACAGGTGCTTCAGGTCGTAGCCGGTGTTGTCCTTGCGCAGGGCGCGCAGGCCGTTCCAGATGCGCCCGTCGGGCAGCACCACCTCCAGGCCCAGGGTCAGCTCCCGGGTGTTGCCGTAGCGCAGCACCTGGACGCCGCCGGCGTTGGTGGACAGGTTGCCGCCGATCTCGCAGGTGCCTTCCGACGCCAGGGACAGGGGGAACAGGCAGCCCGCCTCCCGGGCCGCCTCCTGGATGCTCGCCAGGGTGCAGCCGGCCTCGGCCACCAGGGCCAGGTTGGCCGGGTCGATGCGGCGGATGCGGTTCATGCGCGAGAGGTTCACCACCAGGGCGGCGCCGCTGGCATCCGGCGTGGCGCCGCCGCACAGGCCGGTGTTGCCGCCCTGGGGCACCATGGCCACGCCGTGGGCGGCGCACAGCTTGGCGATGTCGGCGACCTCGCCGGTGGAACCGGGACGCACCACGGCCCGGGCAGCGCCGCTGTAGCGGCCGCGCCAGTCGGTCAGGTAGGGCGCCGTGTCGGCCGGGTCGGTGAGCACCTGGCCGGGGCCGACGATGGCCGCTAGGGCGGCGAGGAAGTCATGGTCGTTCATACGTAGCTCTCGATCGTTTCGCGCAGCATGGGCAGCAGGCGGTGCATGGCGTCCCGGCCCGTGTCGATGGCCTCGGCGCCCCGGTGGTAGTCCATCAGCCCCAGGTTGTGCAGGCGCGGCGCCACCACCAGGTCGGCGGGCTCGCCGGCCAGGCGGCTGCTGGCGATGCGCGACTGCATGATGTTGATGGACAGGGACACCACGTCGAGCATGGGCGGCTGGGGCGGCAGCACCGACCGGCTCGGGACAGGATCATTCGGATCGGCCGGATTGCCGCCCGCACCGCTGTCATCGCCACTCCCGTCGCGCCCCATCCATTGGCGCACCGCCGAGGTCAGGCGCTGCCCCAGGGAACCGCCCGGGGCGCGAGACGTGCGCTGGCTCATCACGTTGCGGTACTGGGGGCCGACCCGGTCGGCGCCCAGGTCCACCGCCACCACGATGTCCGCCCCCAGGGCGCGGCACAGGGACACCGGCACCGGGTTCACCAGCCCGCCGTCCACCAGCCAGCGGCCGTGCAGGTACTTGGGGGCGAACAGCCCGGGCAGGGCCATGGAGGCGCGCACCGCGTCGGCCACGCTGCCGTCGCGGAACCAGATCTCCCGGCCGTTGGCCAGGTCCGTGGCGACACAGGCGAAAGACACCGGCAGGGTATGGATGTCCCGGTCGATGAAATGTTCCGAGAAGAACTGGATGATCTTCTCGCCCTTGAGCAGGCCGCCGGTCAGCGACACGTCGAAAAAGCCGAGGACCCCCTTCCAGGTCAGGGAGCGCACCCAGTGTTCGAGCTTGGTGAGTTCGCCCGAGGCCGCCGCCGCGCCGACGAAGGCGCCGATGGAGGTGCCGCAGATGATGTCCGGCGACAGGCCGGCCTCGTCCAGGGCGTGCAGCACGCCGATGTGGGACCAGCCCCGGGCGGAGCCGGAGCCCAGGGCCACGCCGATGCGGGGCCGGGCCGGGGTAACGGCAGCGGTGGCGGCCGTTGCGGTCAGGAGGGATGGGGCGGGCAGCTCGTTCATGGCGACCATCGTGCCACAGCTGCCGGGCGCCGGGGAGGCCCGCCGGAGGCGTTGCGACCCATCCCCGTAAAAACGACACTGCCCGGAAAGCCACGACTGGCGCGGCGTTCCGGGCAGGGGCCTACAGATTTGCAGACCGGCCGATTTGCAGACCGGCCAGGTTACAACGGTCAGAGCGGTTCGGCGTACAGGTCGTGTTCGTCGGAATCGACGATGCGCACCTGGATGAAGTCGCCGGGCTCGGCGTCGTGGAAGCCGTCCAGGATCACCAGGCCGTCGATTTCCGGCGCCTCGCCGGCGGAGCGGGCCAGGGTGCCGTCGTCGTCCACCGCATCCACCAGCACGGTCATTTCCCGGTCGATCTTGGCCGCCAGCTTCTCGGCGGAGATGTCGGCCTGGACTTCCATCAGCACCTGGCGACGCTCCTCGCGCACTTCCAGGGGCGGCAGGCCGGCCAGTTCGTTGGCCTCGGCGCCTTCCACCGGCGAATAGGGGAAGCAGCCGACCCGGTCGAGACGGGCGGTTTCCAGGAACTGGAGCAGCTGCTCGAAGTCCTCGTCGGTCTCCCCGGGGAAGCCGGTGATGAAGGTGGAGCGGATGGTGATGTCCGGACAGATCGAACGCCACTTGGCGATGCGCTCCAGCACGTTCTCGGCCGAGGCCGGGCGGCGCATGGCCTTGAGGATGCGCGGGCTGGCGTGCTGGAAGGGGATGTCCAGGTAGGGCAGGATCTTGCCCTCGGCCATCAGCGGAATCAGGTCGTCCACGCTGGGGTACGGGTACACGTAGTGCAGGCGCACCCAGATGCCCAGCTCGCCGAGGGCCTCGCACAGTTCCTTGAGACGGGTCTTGACCGGACGGCCGCCCCAGAAGCCGGTGCGGTACTTCACGTCCACACCGTAGGCGCTGGTGTCCTGGGAGATGATCAGCAACTCCTTGACCCCGGATTCGGCCAGGGCCTCGGCTTCCTTCAGCACGTCGCCGATCGGGCGCGACACCAGGGGGCCGCGCAGGGACGGGATGATGCAGAAGGTGCAGCTGTGGTTGCAGCCCTCGGAAATCTTCAGGTAGGCGAAGTGGTCCGGGGTCAGGCGCACGCCGGCCGGGGGCACCAGGTCCACGTAGGGGTCGTGGGGCTTGGGCAGGTGGGTGTGCACGTGGCCCATCACCTCGTCGGCGGCGTGGGGGCCGGTCACCGCCAGCACCGACGGGTGGGTGGTCTGGACGATGTCGCCCTTGGCGCCGAGACAGCCGGTGACGATCACCTTGCCGTTTTCGGACAGGGCCTCGCCGATGGCGTCCAGGGATTCTTCCACCGCCGCGTCGATGAAGCCGCAGGTGTTGACGATCACCAGGTCGGCGCCGTCGTAGGTCGGGGCGATCTCATAGCCTTCGGCGCGCAGCTTGGTCAGGATCTGCTCGGCGTCGGAACCCGCTTTCGGGCAGCCCAGAGAAACAAAGCCGACGCGGGGTGCCGCGCCGGCCGGAATGATGATGCCGGAATTCTGCTCGTTGCTCACGTTCTATCCTGCTTTTTCGGTTTTCTTGCCATCGGGCTTGTTGCCCGGGTTGGTTCCGGCGGCGCCGGGGGCTCCAGGCGCGCCGGGAGTCCCTGGAAAAGGAAAGCCGCCGCTGAACATGTTCCGCGTCTGGCTCTCGATCTGGGCCTGCATCTGCTGGAACATCTTCTTGCTCTGGTCCATGTAGGCCGACATCATGCTCTGCATGGCCGGCCCCTGGAAATTGAGGAACTGGGCCCACATGTCGGACTGCATCTGCTTGTTGTCGCCGTACATGGAGCGGGACTGCTCCTGCACCTTGCCCTGGAAGTCCACGAAGGCCCGCATGTTGGTTTCCAGGTACTTGCTCAACATCGCCTGCATGGCGTTGCCGTAGAAGCGGATCATCTGGGCCAGCACTTCGGTGGAGAAGATCGGCACGCCGCCGGTTTCCTCTTCCAGGATGATCTGCAGCAGGATGCTGCGGGTCAGGTCCTCGCCGCCCTTGGCGTCCACCACCTTGAATTCCTCGAAGCGCAGCACCAAGTCCTTGACGTCGGCCAAGGTGATGTAGGCGCTGGTCTTGGTGTCGTAGAGACGCCGGTTGGGGTACTTCTTGATCAGTCGAGTCTGGTCCGACATTAGGCAGGCTCCGGAGGGCAAGGGAGGAAAAGCGGACGGCGCCGAACGGCGCAGAAGACGCCAGGAAGCCGGCCGTTTTCGGGTCGATCGGTGCGAGCGGCGTAATTATCGGATTATACACAAAGCGAAAGCCCCGCCGGAGCGGGGCTTTCGTGCCATCAAAAAACAAGGCGGGGCTTACTGGTAGTAGAGGCCGCCGTTGATGTTGATGGTGGCGCCGGTGATGAAGCCGGCCAGGTCGGAGGCCAGGTAGGCACACAGGGCGCCGATCTCTTCGGGCTTGCCCAGGCGCTTCATCGGCACGGAGTCGACGATGGTCTGGAGGATCTCCGGCTTGATGGCCATGACCATCTTGGTGGCGACGTAGCCCGGGGCGATGGCGTTGACCGTCACGCCCTTGGCGGCCAGTTCCTGGGCCAGGGCCTTGGAGAAGCCGATCACGCCGGCCTTGGCGGCCGAGTAGTTGGACTGGCCGGCCTGGCCCTTGACGCCATTGACCGAGGAGATGTTGATGATCCGGCCCCAGCCGCGCTCGGCCATCTTGGCGGATACCTGGTGGGTGACGTTGAACAGGCTGTTCAGGTTGGTGTTGATCACCGCGTCCCACTGGCCCTTTTCCATCTTGGCGAAGAACTTGTCCCGGGTGATGCCGGCGTTGTTGACCAGGATATCCACCGGGCCCACCTTGGCTTCGACTTCGGCCACCATGGCCTGGCACGACGCGTAGTCGGACACGTCGCCGGCCACCGGCACGAAGTCCTTGAAGCCGGCCTCGGCCTGCTCCTTGAGCCACTCTTCCGGATTGTCGAACTGCGGGTGGTAGTTCGCTGCCACCTTGTAGCCTGCCTTCGCCAGTTCCTGGCAGACCGCCGAGCCGATGCCGCCCATGGCGCCAGTGACGAGTGCGATGCGTTGCGTCATTGCATTTCCTTCCTTGGTTATAGGTTCATCCCATCTGCACTGCTCATTGCCGCGGCCCTCGCGGGCCGCCGGCGTACTGCGGCTCCCGCCCCCGGGCGCGCCGGGGTCGGGAAAAACTTCAAATCGGGTGGCGTCGGCCCGGATCGGGCCGAACCGAGGCTGAAATCAGGCCTTTTCCTTGACGTAGCGCCCGGGGGCCGGCTCGATTTCGGCGTAGCCGTTGCCGCCGGCCTTCTTGGGCGCTGCCTTTTCGCCCCCCTTGAAGTCGGCCAGCCAGTCGGCCCAGTCGAGCCACCAGCTGCCCTTGTGCTCGGTGGCGCCGGCCAGCCAACCCAGGGCGTCGGCGGAAAGGTCGTCGCTCTTCCAGAAGCTACGCTTGTTTTTTGACGCCGGGTTTACCACGCCGGCGATATGGCCCGAGGCCCCCAGGACGAAGCGCTTCGGCCCGGACAGGAGGCGGGTGCTCTGGAAGGAGGACTGCCAGGGAACGATGTGGTCTTCCCGGGTGGCCAGGATGTAGACCGGCATGTCGAGCTTGCCCAGGTCCACCTTGACGCCGCACATGTCGAGCTTGCCCGGCACCCGCAGGGCGTTGTCCCGGTACATGTTGCGCAGGTACCAACAGGCCATGGGGCCCGGCAGGTTGGTGGAATCGCTGTTCCAGTAAAGCAGGTCGAAGGCGGCCGGCTTCTGGCCCTTCAGGTAGTTGTTGGCGACGTAGTTCCAGATCAGGTCGTTGGGACGCAGCGCCGAGAAGGTGGTGGACAGCTCCCGGGCCGAAAGCAGGCCGCCCCGGCCGATGGTGGCCTCCCAAGTGGAGATCAGCCGGTCGTCCACGAAGTGGGCCAGGTCGCCGGTATCGGAAAAATCGAGGAAGGTGGTGAGCAGAGTCAGGGAGGTGGCCGGGCTATCGCCCCGGGCCTTGAGCACAGCCAGGGCCGAGGTCAGCAGGGTGCCGCCGACGCAGAAGCCGAGCACGTTGAATTCCCGCACCTTGGCGACGCCGCGCACCGCCTCGATGGCGGCGATGGGGCCCTTTTCCAGGTAGTCGTTCCAGGAGAAGTGCCCCAGGTCGGCCTTGGGGTTGCGCCAGGAGACAAGGAACACGGTGTGCCCCTGTTCCACGGCGAAGCGCACCAGGGAATTGTCCGGCTGCAGGTCGAGAATGTAGTACTTGTTGATGCAGGGCGGCACGATCAGCAGCGGCCGCTTGCCCACCTTGGCGGTGAGGGGCTTGTACTGGATCAGCTGGATCAGTTCGTTCTCGAAGACGACGCTGCCCTCGCTGGTGGCGATGTTCTTGCCCACCTCGAAGACCGACTCGTCGGTCATGGAGATGCGGCCCTTTTCCAGGTCGCCGATCAGGTTGCGGATGCCGGTGGTGATGCTGGCCCCGTTGGTGGCCAGGGCCTGCTTGACGAATTCCGGGTTGGTGGCGGCAAAGTTGGACGGCGCCAGGGCGTCGGCGTACTGGCGGGCCATGAAGCGCAGCTTGTTCTTGGCCTTCTCGTCGTCGGTGGGCACCAGTTCCACCAGTTCCCGGACGAAGCGGGCATTGAGCAGGTAGGCTTGGCGCAGGTAATCGAAGAGCGGGCTTTCCGCCCATTCCGGCGCGGCGAAGCGCCGGTCGCCGGGTTCGGCCTCGACCCGGTAGGGCTCGGCCTCGGGTTTGCCGGCGGAAGTGGCCAGCATGGATTGCCACAGGCGGGCGTGGCGCTCCAGATGGTCTTTTTGCAGGGCGGCCAAGGCCTCGGCCTCGGGCCAGCGCGGGGCCGCTTCGGCCCCCTCCCCTCCCCCCGCCTGGGACGTCAGCAGGGTTTGCAATTGCTGTGTCGCGACCTGGCTCCATTGTTGGAACGGCGGCATGGCAAACGGAAAACCTTCCGGCCCTTTGAACATCGATTCGCTCCGGCTGAGGGCCCGCACGGAGGGTGCGGGGCAGGAATTTCATTCTGCATAGCCCGCCCGAAGCGTGTCAATGGCTATCGTCCGGAAATCGAGACAAAAGGCCAAAAGCCGCGACAGGAGCCACGGACCGGGCATCCGGGGCGGCTATAATCCCCCCTCGCCCGGCAGCCCGTTGGCTGCGCGGCCGTCCCGCCGCCCACCCCTCACGCGGCATGCGCCGCTCGGCCGCACAGGGGCGCACCTTCCCACCGATCACACGCAGAACACCAGATGTCCGTCACTCTCATCGTCGTCATCGGCTGGCTGTACGTGGCCACCCTGGCCGCCTTCACCGAACCGAGCGTGGTGGGCGGCATCATGACCTTCCTGCTCTTTGGCGCCCTGCCTTGCGGGCTGATCCTGTATTTCGCCGGCAGCAAGGTCCGCCGGCAACGCCGCCGCTACCAGGAGATGATGGCCGAGCGGGCGGCCCGGAACGACGCTCCGGACGAATCTCGGGACGGCAACGCCTAAACACCCGAGGCGCCTGAGCCCGCCCCAGCCGGACGGCAGCATTCGATTGGGAAGAAGATCGGCCCGGCCTAGGCCGGCAGGACCAACGGGCCGCAGAAAGCGCGCTACCGGCAATGCCGCGGCGGTCCGGAATGTCCGAATCCGCCGCCGTGCCTCACGCGTGGTCGACGAAGACGCGCACCAGGGCGATGGAGCCGATGCCCGCGCCGATCAGCAGCACCTGCTGCAAGGTGGCCTTGATCTCGGGCCGGCGGTGCAGCCCCGGGATCAGGTCGGCCACCGCCACGTAGAGCATGCTCGCCGCCGCCAGGGCGAGTAGCGAGGGCACCCACTCCTGCACTTCGGACAGGGCGTAGTAGGCCAGCAGGGCGCCGATCATGGTGGCCACGCCGGACAGGATGTTGAACCACAGGGCCTTGGCACGGCTGTAGCCGGAGTGGATCAGGACGACGAAGTCGCCCAGTTCCTGGGGAATCTCGTGGGCGATGATGGCGAAGGCCGTGACCAGGCCCACCGACGGGTTTTCCAGAAAGGCGGCGGCGATCAGGATGCCGTCGACGAAGTTGTGGAAGGTGTCGCCGATCAGGATCAGCAGGCCAGAGCGGCCATGGTCGTGCCCGTGGCCGTGGTGGGAAACGGCCGGATCGTGGGCCTCGCAGTCGTGGCCGGTGGCGTGGCCGTGGCAGTGGCGCCACAGGACCAGTTTTTCCAGGATGAAGAAGAGCAGGATGCCGCCCAGCACGGTGGCTGCCAGCCCATGGACGTCCCGGGTGTTTTCGATGGCGTGGGGCAGGATTTCCAGGAACACCGCGCCGAGCAGGGCGCCGATGGCGTAGGAGATCAGGTGGGGAACGGCCGAGGCCCGGGTGCCCATGCCGATGAGGGCCGCCGCAATGACCGACAGGATGCCGCCGGCAAAGCTCAGGGTAAGGATCCAGCCCAGGGAAGACATGGTGGCGACGCGGAAAAAGCCTGGGATTATACCCGCCCTGTTCCGCCCCCTCGGCGTATTTGTTAGCCGCCTACCTTTCCCCGGTGGGGCCGCCGGCGGGCGCGGCCGGCTGACACGATGAGGCTGGCGGACGATGCCGCGGCCCGGACAGGACGGCCTCGCGCACCGGCCGCCGGAGGATGAGTCCGGTTCAATCCAGCCAGATCAAGCTGGCCATGCGCCCAGTGCGCGCCTCGCGGCGGTAGGAAAAATAGCGGTCCACCTGGCCGAAGGTGCATTCCCCGCCGCCATAGACGCGGGTCACCCCGATCCGCCCCAGGCGCAGCCGGGCCAGGGCGTACAGGTTTGCCAGCCACTTGCCCGGGGCCCCGGGGGCGAAGGCCGCCGCCGCATCCCCGTCCTGGCCGACGAAGGCGGCGCGGACCTCGTCGCCGACCTCGAAGGCCGTGGGGCCGATGGCCGGCCCCAGCCAGGCCAGCACCCGTTCCGGTGCCGCGCCCATGGCCGCCACCGTCGCTTCGAGCACGCCCCCGGCCAGGCCCCGCCAGCCGGCGTGGGCCGCCGCCACCACGGTGCCGGCCTCGTCGCAGAACAGCACCGGCAGGCAGTCGGCGGTCATGATCGCCGCCACGCCGCCGCCCCCCGCCACCGAGCGGGCCAGGGCCGCGTCCGCCTCGCAGCCTTGGGCATCCTGCCCGGCCACGGCCACCCGGGTACCGTGCACCTGGGTCAGCCACAGGGGCTCGGCCGGCAGCCTGGCGTGTACCGACACCGCCTGGCGGTTGGCGAGCACCGCCCGGGGGTCGTCGCCCACGTGGTCGCCCAGGTTGAGGCTGGCATAGGGAGCGGCGCTGACCCCACCGTGGCGGGTCGTCTGCCAGGCATGGACGTTGGCGGGGGCCGGCCAGTCCGGTGCGAATCCTTCAGGGTGCGGCATGGCGCAGGGCCTCCAGCAAGGCGGTGAAGTCGTCGGGCAAGGGGCTCTCCCAGGCCATGGGCTGGCCGGTGGCGGGATGGATCAGCCCCAGGCGCCGGGCGTGCAGGGCCTGGCGGGGAAAATCCCGGGCGGCGGCGGGCAGGTTGGCCCGGCCCTGGCCGGTACCGTAGACCGGGTCCCCCACCAGGGGGTGGCCGATGTGGGCCAGATGCACCCGGATCTGGTGGGTGCGCCCGGTTTCCAGGGAGCACTCCACCAGGGTGGCGCCGGGCAGGCGCTCCAGCACCCGGTAATGGGTGATGCCGGGCTTGCCGCCGGGCACCACCGCCATCTTGATCCGTTGGGTGGGATGGCGGCCGATGGGAGCGTTCACCGTGCCCCCCGCGCCAATCGCCCCTTTCGCCAGGGCGGCGTATTCCCGTTTGACGGTGCGGGCCTGGAGCTGGCGCACCAGGTCGGTCTGGGCTTCCAGGGTCTTGGCCACCACCATCAGCCCCGAGGTTTCTTTGTCCAGGCGGTGCACGATGCCCGCCCGGGGCAGGGCGGCGGCGCCGGGGTGGTGGTGCAGCAGGGCGTTGAGCAGGGTGCCGCTCCAGTTGCCGGCGGCCGGATGGACCACCAGCCCGGCGGGCTTGTCCACCACCAGCAGGTGGGCGTCCTCGTACACCACCGCCAGGGGAATCGCCTCGGGAGCGAACGCCTGTTGCTCGGGCAGGGGCGCGGCCGCCAGGCGCAGGGCCTCGCCGCCCCGCACCTTGCGTTTGGGCTCGTCCACCGTGACCCCGTCCAGGGTCGCCAGGCCCTCCTTGATCCAGGCTTGCAGGCGGCCCCGGGAGTGCTGGGGCAGCAGCCGGGCCAGGACCTGGTCGAGGCGCAGGCCGGCGCATTCCGCCGGAATGGTCAGGGCCGTGGCCTCGCCGACACTGGCATTGGCGGGGACGATGGCGGCGGCGCCATCGGCATCGTCGTCCTCATCCTCGGCCAGCAGCGGGGCTGCGCTATAATCGCCGCGATCTTCAATCGGCTGGCCGCTCCCCTCGCCTTCGGCGGGATGCGGCTCTCGGGAATTCTCGGAAAGGCTCAATTTAGTGGAACGCGTGGAACACATGGCCCGGAGTGTAACGACAAAATCCCTGGCCCGGATGGCGGCCGTCGCCCTGGTGGCCCTGGCCAGCCTCACCGCCGGCTGCGGCCTGCTGCCCGAAGTGAAGGACGAGACCCTGGGCTGGTCGGCCAACAAGCTCTATAGCGAAGCCAAGGATTCCATGAACGACGGCGCCTGGGACAAGGCGATCAAGCTGTTCGAGAAGCTCGAGGCCCGCTACCCCTACGGCCGCTACGCCCAGCAGGCCCAGATCGAAGTGGCCTACGCCTACTTCAAGAGCGGCGAACAGGCGTCGGCCATCGCCGCCTGCGACCGCTTCATCAAGCTCCACCCCAGCCACCCCAACGTGGATTACATGTATTACCTGAAGGGTCTGGCCAGCTTCAACGACGACCTGGGGGTGATGGGCCACGTCAGCATGCAGGACGAGACCGAGCGCGACCCCAAGGGCATGCGCGAGGCCTTCGACGCCTTCCGCCAGCTGGCGATCCGCTTCCCCGACAGCAAGTACACCCAGGACGCGGTGCTGCGCATGAAGTACCTGGTGAACGCCATGGCCTCCAACGAGGTGCACGTGGCCCGCTACTACATGAAGCGGGGCGCCTACCTGGCGGCGGTGAACCGGGCCCAGTCGGCGGTGCTCAACTATCCCGACGCACCGGCCATCGAGGAAGCCCTGTTCATCATGGTCAAGGGCTACGACAGCATGGGCATGACCGACCTGCGCGACGACGCGGAACGGGTGATGAAGAAGAACTTCCCCAACAGCACCTATTACGCCCAGGGCCTGGACCGCAAGGTGCCCTGGTGGAAGCTGTGGTGAGAACGGCCATTGCCCGCCCGACCCACGCCTGACGGCGGGTCGGAGCAAGCGATGCAAAAATCCCCCCGGTGCGAACCGGGGGGATTTTTTTGTGCCATGCCGCCGCGCTCATCAGGCGTCCGGCGGCCCGCACCACTTGCCGTCACTCCGCCAGGCGTTTGAAGATCAGGCAGGCGTTGGTGCCGCCGAAACCGAAGGAATTGGACAGGGCATAGTCCACCCGGCGGCGCTTGGCCTCGCCCGGCACCAGGTCCAGGCCGGCGCACTCGGGCGACGGGGTTTCCAGGTTGCGGGTGGGAGGCACGATCTGGTCGCGCAGGGCGAGAACCGACAGGATCGCCTCCACGCTGCCCGCCGCACCGAGCAGGTGGCCCATGGACGACTTGGTCGAGGAGATCGACAGGCCACCGCTCCGGGCATGGTCGCCGAACACCCGCAGGATGGCGGCGATCTCCGCCAGGTCGCCGGCGTGGGTCGAGGTGGAATGGGCGTTGAGGTAATCCACCGCCGCCGGGGCGATGCCGGCGCGGCGCAGGGCCGCCGCCATGGCCCGGGCCGCCCCGTCGCCGTCTTCCGGGGGCGAGACGATGTGGTAGGCATCGCCGGAAATGCCGTAGCCCACCACTTCGGCGTAGATGTGGGCGCCGCGCCGGCGGGCGTGGTCGTAATCCTCCAGCACCACGATGCCGCTGCCCTCGCCCATGACGAAGCCGTCCCGGGCCACGTCCCAGGGGCGCGAGGCCCGCTCCGGGTCGTCGTTGAAGGCGGTGGACAGGGCCCGGGCGGCGGCGAAGCCGGCCATGCCCAGTTCGCAGATGGCCCCTTCGGTGCCGCCGGCCACCATCACGTCGGCGTCGTCCAGGGCGATCATCCGCGCCGCATCGCCGATGGCGTGGGCGCCGGAGGCGCAGGCCGTGACCGCGGCGTGGGTCGGGCCGCGAAAGCCATGGTTGATGGCAATGTGCCCCGCCGCCAGGTTGATCAGGCTGGAGGGGATGAAGAAGGGCGAGATGCGCCGCGCCGACGAACGCTCCAGGGTACGGGCCGCTGCCTCGATGGCCGGCAGGCCGCCGATGCCGGCGCCGACCATGACCCCGGTGCGGTTGCGCGACTCCACGTCGTCGGGCCGCCAGGCCGCGTCCTCGATGGCCTCATGGGCCGCCGCCAGGGCGTAGAGGATGAAGGCATCCATCTTTTTCAATTCCTTGGCGTCGGCCCATTCGGTGGGATCGAAGCCCCCGTCGGCGCGCTTGCCTTCGGGCAGCTGGCCGGCGATCTTGCTGTTGAGGTTGGCCGTGTCGAAGCGCTCGACCCGACGCACGCCGCTCTTGCCGGCCAGCAGGTTGGTCCAGGTAGGCGTGACCCCCACCCCCAGAGGGGTCGCCAGGCCCAGGCCGGTGACGACGACGCGGCGCAGGCCGAGGGGATGGGGCAGCACGTGGGCGGATTGGCTCATGCAGGAGTCTCGCAAAGAAAGGTGGGTAGGCCGCGCCGGCATAGGGCGCCCGGGCGGAAGCAGCGGAGAACGCTGGGAAGGCAGTGGCAGCCGGAAAGATGGAGGGAGGGAGGCAAAGGGAGCCAGGTCAGTCGCCCGCCCCACCTTCCCACAGGGCCCGCACCTGGGCCGCCCGGGCCTCGACCCGGGCGGTGGCCGCCGGGCCGGGCCGCAGGCGCACCCGGTCCACGGTGATCGGCTGGCCGGTGCGCCGGTCCACCACCTGGGATTCGATGACGTGGCCGTCCCCCGGCGTCACCTGCTGCACGGCCAGCCCGTCCGGGGTCAGGTACTTGTTGCCCCAGTCGAACAGCACCACCAGCACGGGAAAGAGGTCGGCCCCCATGGGGGTCAGCAGGTATTCGCAGCGGGGCGGCCGGTCGCTGTAGTTGCGCCGCTCCAGCAGCCCCCGCTCCACCAGGTGCTTGAGGCGGCGGGTCAGGGTGTTGGTGGGAATACCCAGGCTTTGCTGGAACTCGTCGAAGCGCCGGCAGCCCTGGAAGGCGTCCCGCAGGATGAGGAGGCTCCAGGATTCGCCGATGCAGCTCAGGGCCCGGGCGGTGGGGCACTCCATGGAATCGAAGCTGGTGGTGCGCATGGGGCGGAGCCTAATCAAGTAACTTCAAATATGCAAGCAAATATCCGAACGGCTCATCCTGGCCCGCGCACCCGCCACCAGGCGACGTCCTGGCGGGGGCGCGGGATAATGGATAGGCGGCAGCCGCAGCCCCGCCGGCCGCCTTCACGGCAGGGGGCGAACCCGCGTCCCGGGTGCCTGTCCCACCAGGCAGCCGCCCCGCAATACAACAACAACGCACCATGACACCCCCCAACGCCTCCGTTCCCGCCACCCCGCCCCACTCCCCACGCCTGCTGCTGTGGCTGGTGGCCATCGGCTTCTTCATGCAGACCCTGGACGCCACCATCGTCAACACGGCCCTGCCGGCCATGGCGGAAAGCCTGGGGGAAAGCCCCCTGCGCATGCAGTCGGTGGTGATCGCCTACGCCCTGACCATGGCCATGCTGATCCCGGCCTCGGGCTGGCTGGCGGACCGCTTCGGCACCCGGCCGACCTTCATCGGCGCCATCGCCCTGTTCGTCGTCGGATCGGTGCTATGCGCCCTCTCCCCCAACCTGAGCCTGCTGGTGGCGGCCCGGGTGGTGCAGGGGCTGGGCGGGGCGCTGCTCCTGCCGGTGGGCCGGCTGGCGGTGCTGCGCACCTTTCCCGGGGAAAAATTCCTGCCGGCCATGAGCTTCGTCACCATCCCCGGGCTGATCGGCCCCCTGCTCGGCCCGCCCCTGGGCGGTTGGCTGTCGGAGGCGGTGTCGTGGCACTGGATTTTCCTCATCAACGTGCCGGTGGGCCTGGTGGGCTTCTTCGCCACCCTGGCGGTGATGCCCGACATCCGCGGCCGCTCGCCGGACCGCTTCGACCTGGCCGGCTATCTGCTGCTGGCCCTGGGCATGGTGCTGATCTCCCTGGCCCTGGACGGAGTGTCCGAACTGGGACTGCGCCGCGCCACGGTGCTGGTGATGCTGGTGGCGGGCTTCGCCGCCCTGGCCGCCTACTGGCTGCGGGCGGCGCGCCATCCCCAGCCCCTCTTTCCGCCCCGGCTGTTCCACGTCCCCACCTTCAGCGTCGGCCTGCTCGGCAACCTGTTCGCCCGCCTGGGCAGCGGCAGCATGCCCTACCTGATTCCCCTGCTGCTCCAGGTAAACCTGGGCTTTTCCCCCAGCGAATCGGGCTTGATGATGATCCCGGTGGCGGCGGCCGGCATCTTTACCAAACGCCTGATCACCCCGTTGATCCAGTATTACGGCTACCGCCGCATCCTGGTGGGCAACACCTTCCTGCTCGGCCTGGCCATGGCCAGCTTCGCCTGGATCGCTCCGGGAGAGCCGACCTGGCTGCGTTTCTTGCAGCTGGTGTTCTTCGGCATGGTCAATTCGGCCCAGTTCACCGCCATGAACACAGTGACCCTGAAGGACCTGGATTCGACCCTGGCCAGCGGCGGCAACAGCCTGTTGTCGATGGTGATGATGCTGTCCATGAGCATGGGCGTGGCCTGCGCCGGGGCGATCCTGGACATTTTTTCCGACCTGCTCGCCGCGGGCGGCCCCGGCACCGCCCAGCCGGCCTTCCAGGCCACCTTCGCCACCATGGGGCTGATGACCACCCTGTCGGCGGCCATCTTCTGGCAACTGACCCCCGCCACCCCGCACCGCCCCGGGGAGCGCAGCGCGGCGGCCGATCTGGAATGACCCGGGACCAAACCCCGCGCCAGTAGCCGGGTTTCAGCCTGCCTACGCGGAAAGCCGCGCCAGTGCTTGATCTTCGCGGCAGCACTACCAGGATCGAGCACTGGCGCGGCTTTTCAGCCTAGGCATTCAGCGATTCCACAAACGCCGACGCCCCGCATGGCGGGGCGTCGAATGGGCTATGCCCGCAACGCGGTCATGGACCGGCCGTCACGGCATCGGCAGTCGAGAACGGCTCATTGCCCCTTCTGCCGGCGCACCGTCACGGTTTCTCCAGCGATGCCCCAGTTGTCGGTATTCACCTCGTCGATCACCACCACCGTGGTGGCCGGGTTCTTGCCCATCACCTCCTGGAGCAGCTTGGTGGCGCCGGCAATCAGGGCCGCCTTCTTTTCCGGGGTGACGTTCTCGTTGGTGATCTTGATGTTGACGTAGGGCATGGTCGTTCTCGCGGGGTGGTGAAAAAGAAGGACTGGGATTGGGTGCTGTCCGTCAGGCCCGGGCCCGGGACTGGAGCGGCACCGACCCGGCGGCCGGGGCAGAGGCCACCGGTAGCGGCCGGGAGGCCAGGAAGGCGCCCAGGGACACGGACAGGAGGCCGGAGGCCAGCCACACGGTAAGCGGCTCGTCGAGCAGGGGCACCGCCAGCAGGCCGGCCAGCACCGGCACCAGGGCGATCAAGGCCGCCACCCGGGACGGGCCGAGGATCGACACCGCCCGCAGGTACAGCACCATGGCCAGGATGGCCGGGCCGATCCCCTGGTAGAGGGCCTGGAGCACCAGGGTAGACCAGGGCACCGCGTCGAGGGCCTTGGGCAGGAACAGCACGTACACCGGCAGGTAGAGGATGGCCGAGCCGATGGCGATGAAGCGGGTCAGGAGCCAGGGCTCGAAGCCCCAGCGCTTGGCCAGCATGCCGAACACCGCCCAGGTCAGGGACGCGGCGAACACCAGCCCGTCGCCGGCGAGCATGGCCGGGGACCAGTTGCCCGAGAGGATCGGCACCGCCACCAGGCTCACCCCGGCGGCGATACAGGCGTAGCCCGCCATGCGCGGCGCCGAGGGCTTTTCGCCGGCCAGCCACCAGGACAACACCGCCGCCAGAAACGGCTGCAAGCCCGGGATGAGGATCGCCCCATGGGCCGCCGGCACGCTCTTGAAGCCGGAATAGGCCAGCACGCCGAAGCCCACGCCGCCGATGGCGGCCAGAATCCACAGGCGCTTGTTGCCCCAGGCCTGGGCCGGCAGCCGGGCGGCGAACAGGAACAGCAGCAGCGCCGCCGTACCCAGGCGCAGGGCCAGGATGTCGAAGCCGGTCAGGGCGCTCTTGCCGCCCAGGCGCGAGATCAGGATGAAGCCGGTCCAGATCGCCACGGTGCCGATGGCCGCCAGGTAGCCGGCGCGGTGGGACGCCCCGGCGTGGGTGTAGGCGCCGGCGGCGGGGATTGCGGAAGGTTGGGCCATGGTCGGGCTCTCGTCGGTGCTCGATGCCGCGCCGGGGTTGGGGTCGGGGCACCAGGGTTGGGGTCGGGGAACAGTGGTCTTGACGGCGGCTTAACGGTCTTGTCAGGTTCGTAGCCTAGGTGGGATTGTCGTTCACGTAAAATGAATTAATATGAACGAACCAATCCTATTTTGAGATTAACCCATGGACCTGGACGACCTGAACATCTTCCTCACCGTGGTCCGCGAAGGCGGCGTCACCCGGGCGGCGGCCCAACTGCACCGGGTGCAATCCAACGTCACCACCCGCATTCAGCAACTGGAAGAACGGCTGGGCGTGGATTTGTTCGTGCGCGAAGGCCGGCGCATGAGTCCGTCCCCCGCCGGCCAGGTGCTGGTGGATTATGCCGAGCGGCTGCTCAACCTGGCCGACGAGGCCCGGGCCGCAGTGAGCGACCGCACGCCCCGGGGGCGGCTGCGCCTGGGGTCCATGGAAAGCACCGCCGCCACCCGTCTGCCGCCCCGGCTGGCCGACTTCCACGGCCGCCATCCCGGCGTCCAGCTCGAACTGCGCACCGGCCCCACCGGCCGACTGATCGCCGAGGTGCTCGACGGCACTCTGGATTGCGCCCTGGTGAGCGGCCCGGTGGACGACCTGCGCCTCAACGCGGTGCCGGTGTTCGAGGAAGAACTGGTGATCGTGGCCGCCGCCTGCCACCCGCCGATCGTCGACGCCCGGGACGTGCGCACCCGCACCCTGCTCACCTTCGAGGCGAGCTGCGCCTACCGGCAACGGCTGGAACAGTGGCTGGCCGCCTCGGGTCCGGCCCCGGTGGTGCCGGAGCGGGTGGTGGAACTATCGTCCTACCACGCCATGCTCGGCTGCGTCGCCTCGGGCATGGGCATCGCTCTGGCCCCGCGCAGCCTGCTGGCCAGTCTGCCCAGCGGCAACAGCGTATCGGCCCACCCCTTGCCGCCCCACCTGGGGCGCACCACCACCGTGCTGATCCGGCGTAACGGCATCCCCCACCCAGCGGTGGACGCCATGGCCGAGGCCCTGCTGGCCCCGCCGCCGGCGCCCCGCCTCGCCGCCGTGGCCTGAGGGGGGCTTTCAGCCCCCCCTGGCCTGCGCCGGCCGTCAGGCGCCGGACGATGCGGAAGCGGCCCGCGCCATCGTCTCCAGGCACTCGATGACCTTGAGGCTGGCCGCCTCCATGGCCGCCAGGGCCTGATTGGACGCCTCCGGGCTGCCGCCCAGGTGGGAGCGCACCGCCTCCACCCCGTTGCTGTGCACCGCCGCGTGGAAGGGTTCCACCTCCCGGTAGCCGGGCAGGTGGGAAAAACAGGCCGCGCCGTCGCCCTCGTAGTACCACTTGCCGAGGCGGCAGTGGTGGTGGCTGGCGAAGTCGGTGTCGTCCTTGTCGCTGAGCCCCATCAGGACCTTGTAGATTTCCATCTTGAACACCAGATGGTCCACCTTGGCGGTTTCCGCGAAGCTGCTCAGGGCCACCGTGGACACCGCCCGGCTCAGGGCCTGGGAAATGTGTTGCAGGGTGTCGATGTTGGCCAGGGCTTCCTGGCTGTCCTGGGAAAAGCCCTGGCGCTGCTCCGCCGTGATGTCGAGGTGGGATTCCACCTGCTCGGTCCCCTGATGGACGCCTTCCACCAGCCGGGAAATCTGGGCGGTGGCCTGGCTGGTGCGTTCGGCCAGTTTGCGCACCTCGTCGGCGACCACGGCGAAGCCCCGGCCCGCCTCCCCGGCCCGGGCCGCCTCGATGGCGGCATTGAGGGCCAGCAGATTGGTCTGCTCGGCAATCTCCCGGATGAGTTGGAGAAAGCCGCCGATTTCCGTGGTGCGCGCACTCAGGCTGACCACGGCGCTGCTGGTCAGCTGGCTCTTGTCCACCAGCAGCTTGAGGCTGCCGTCGAGGCGGTTGACGGCGTCCACGCTGCGATCGACCGAGGCCGTCGCCTCCTGGGAAACGGTCCGCTCCTCCTTCATCGACGCGGCCAGGCCGGCCAGGGACTGCTGCACCTACTTGAGAGAATCGGCGAAGGTGCTCAGATTCTGGTGCATTCCGTCCGAATGCCGGGCGGAACGCTGGATGCTGGCCAGCTGGGCCTGGCTCTCCGCCAGCTCCTGGCGCAGTGCCGCCGCTTCCCGCTCCCGTTCGTCGAGGCGGGCTTCCAGAGTGGCGATGGTTTGTTGTTCCCGCAGCAGGCGCTTTGATGCTCCGAACATGAAGTTATGCTCCGTGGCAATTCCACCCGACTATGTCGAAGATATTTTTGCAGGCCATTATGCCGAAGCATGGGCGGGAGCGAGTCGAAACGTGACTCCGGAACGTGACGCCAGAAAGCATCACCAGAAAGTGCCACTGGAAATGCAACGGGCGCGCCAAGGCGCGCCCGCAGGACGGGAGGACGGTTCCCGTGCCCCTCAGCCCACCGACTGCTTGATCGCCAGCACCGCCTGGTTGCGCAAGGTGCGCAGCAGGGACAGTTCCTTGTCCGGGATGACGATGTCGCCGGCCCGGTCCTTGTCGGCGTAGATCAGGGCCACCGGGTTGTGGCGGATGTTGAGGGGGAAGATGACGAAGGAGCGGGCCGAGACAGCCTTGTGGAACCATTCCGGAATGCGCGGGGCGATCTTCGGGTCCTCGGTGTCGGTGATGAGGATGTCCACGCCGTTGGTCAGGGCCGCCTGGAAGATGTCCTGGTGCTTGCCCACCGGGAAGCGGAAGGCCTTGGCCACCTCGGTGGCGTCCGGGCCGAAGCCGTAGCGTCCCTGCATCATGCCGGTGCGGGCATCCTTGATCGACAGGATGACGCGCTTGAAGCCCATGGCCCGGTACATGGTCTCCAGGATGATGCGCAGCACGTCGTTGAGCTTGAAGTCTTCCACCAGGGTGTTGGAAATATCCTGGATGCCGGCGGTGAGGATGGCCTGGGCATTGGCCGCGTTGTAGGCCTCGCCGTCGCTCCCGTCCCCGTCGGGCAGCACCGCGTTGTCGGCCAGCACCGCCCCGGGCAGGGTGCCCAGTTCGGTGACCGTTTCGCCGCTGCCGACGGTGCCGCCGCTCCAGGCGCGGATCTGGCGGCCGAACACGGTCTGTTGCAGGTTGAGGCGGATGATGGTGGCAAATTCGGCCACCTGGACGAAGGAGCGTTCCAGGGTCTCCCGCACTGCCTTGTCGTCCAGGTCGATGCCGGCGGCGAAGCGGGCCGCCACCTTGCGCAGCTCGCTCTGGCGCCGTTCCGGCGGCGTGGCGGCGATCACGTTGCAGATTTCGTTGGAATAGGCCGACAGCAGCCGCAGCCGGTCCTCAGCGGAATTGGGCCGGCGCACGCTGCCCGGCGGCAGGGAGCGCATGCTGCCGACGATCAGGGTGGGAAAGCCCCAGGTGCGCGCCACGCCAATGCCCAGTTCCTCGTAGGACAGGCCCAGCACCCTGATCGAGGCGGCCTCCTCCGAGATGGCCTGCTGCTGCATGGCTTTCTTGATCTCGTCGCTTTCCTCGGGGAAGTAGTACTGGGTGAGCAGCCGCCCCAGGTTGTGGAACATGGCGCAGATGAACGCCTGCTCCACCTCCCGGTGGCCCGCCACTTCGGGGCGGTGGTGGGCGATGTCCCGGGCGATGATGGCCGCCAGGTTGGCGCGCAGGAACTCTTCCTTGAGCTGCTGGGCGTTGGCCTTGTTTTGCAGGTGCTCGAAGAGCAGCACGGTGACGGCGATGTTGCGCACCGCGTCGAAGCCCAGGACGATCACCGCCCGGGACACGGTGCTGATGTTGCCGCCGCCCGAGGTGCGGTAGGCCGCCGAGTTCACCAGGCGCAGGATCTTGTTGGTGAGGGAGAAGTCCTTGAGGATGGTGGAGGACAGCTTGGCGACGCTCTCCCGCTCCGAATCGGCGATCTTGTTGATCGCCGACACCGATTCGGACAGGGCCGGGAAGTCGCTCTTGTGGCGCATCCGGCGCAGCAGGAAATCCAGGGTGCTTTGCTTGGCGTCTGCCGCGGCGCTGGCCTCGGACTCGGGGGACAGGTAAGCGTCCAGGGCCTGGCGAAAGGCGGCCGCCGACTCGAAGCGGTCCAGCGGGTCCCGGGCGGTGGCCCGGTAGAGGATGTCCGCCAGGCGCTCGTCCACCGCCAGCCCGTCGGGCAGGCGCAAGTCGTCGTTGCAGATGCGCTCCATCACCCGGTTCACGTCCACGCCCTGGAAGGCGCGGAAGCCGGTGAGCAGCTCGAACAGCACCAGGCCGGCGGCGAACACGTCCACACCTGGAGACACGGTGCGGTGAGCGATGTACTCCGGCGCCATATAGGCCGGGGTGCCGCTCAGGCCGCCGTCCCGGGCCGCGTCGGCGCGCATGGCGATGCCGAAGTCCATGACCCGGGGCGTGCCTTTGCCGTCGTGTTCGTCGATCAGGATGTTGGACGGTTTCAAGTCCCGGTGGATCACCCCGGCCTCGTGGGCGTGGGCCAGGGCGTCGAGCACGGCCCGCACCAGAGCGGCGGCCTTCGGGGCGGCCATGGCTCCCTTTTCCGCCAGCAGGCGGGTCAGGGTGGTGCCCGGCACGTATTCGAACACCAGGAAGATGTCGCCGCCTTCTTCCCCCGCCTCGAACACCGGCACCAGGTTGGGATGGCGCAGCCGCCCCACGGAGCGGGCCTCTTCCAGCAGCCGGCGGTTCTGCTCCGGGTCCGGCGTGGAAAAGTGCAGGGTCTTGATGGCGATGTCCCGTTCCAGGTGGGGATCCCACGCCAGGTAGACGACGCTCTGGGCTCCTCTCCCCAGTTCCCGCTTGATCTGGAAGCGACCGATTTTTTCTGTTGTCATGATGTAGGGCTTAATCGCCGATGGTGCCAGGTGGTGCCTAGGTAATGCCTGATGGTGCCCATGACGCCGCCGGGGGCGCCAAGCGCGGTCATTGTAGCCGCCGGCCAGGGGTCGCGCCGGCAGGAATTCACACCCGGATCGACACCCCGCGGACGGTGCCGCCCGCCGGAAGCGAATCCCTCTCGATAACGAGACGGAAAACCGCTCGGAATAGAGACGGAAGGCCCCGTTATTTTTCAATTGACGGGGGTAAAAAGTTCTTTAGAATCCGCCGGTTCCGTTTCACTCCCGAGTTTCGATGCTCTACGATCTGCACGAGTTCCAGCACAGCCTGGTTGCGCCCTTCCGCCTGTGGGCCGAAGCCACCAGCCAGTTGTTCGGCAACCCCTTCTCCGCTTTCTCCTACCTGCCCGCCGCCCCCAAGGTGGCCGCCGGCTCCGAACTGTTCGCCCGCCTGGTGCGGCGCTACGAAAAACCCGCCTTCGGCCTGGACACCACCACGGTGGACGGCCGCACCGTCGCGGTCGCCGAGGAATACGCGGCCGAGCTGCCCTTCTGCCGCCTGCTCCACTTCAAGCGCGACCTGCCCGCCGGCCGTGCCGCCGACCCCAAGGTGCTGGTCTTCGCCCCTCTTTCCGGCCACTACGCCACCCTGCTGCGCGACACGGTGCGGGCGCTGCTGCCGGCCCACGAGGTGTACATCACCGACTGGGTCGATGCCCGGCTGGTGCCCCATTCCCAGGGCGGCTTCGGCTTCGACGACTACGTGGCCTATGCCCGGGACTTCATCGCCCGGCTCGGCCCCGACGTGCACGTCGTCTCGGTGTGCCAGCCCACTGTACCGGTGCTGGCTGCCATTTCCCTGATGGCCGCCGACGACGATCCGGCCCAGCCCCGCTCGATGGTGCTGATGGGCGGCCCGATCGACACCCGGGTCAATCCCACCGCGGTCAACGACTACGCCCAGGCCCATTCCCTGGCCTGGTTCGAAACACGGGTGGTGACCCGGGTGCCGGCCAAGTACCCGGGCGCCCTGCGCCGGGTGTATCCGGGCTTCATGCAGCACGCCGGCTTCGTCGCCATGAACCCGGACCGGCACATCGATGCCCACGTGGACTTCTACCACCACCTGGTGAAGGGCGACGGGGAGTCGGCCGAGGCTCACCGCCGCTTCTACGACGAGTACAACGCGGTGATGGACCTGCCGGCGGAGTTCTACCTGGAGACCATCGAACGGGTCTTCCTCGACTACCACCTGCCCCAGGGCAAACTGATGGTGGGTGGCCGCCGGGTCGATCCCGCCGCCATCCGCAAGACCGCCCTGATGACCGTGGAGGGCGAGCTGGACGACATCTCCGCCCCGGGCCAGACCGAGGCCGCCCACGGCCTGTGCGCCAGCCTGGAAGCCGGCCAGCGCCGCCACTTCCTCTGCCCTCAGGTCGGCCACTACGGCATCTTCAGCGGCCGGCGCTGGCGCGAGGTGATCTGCCCCGAGGTGGCCGGCTTCATCCGCCGCTTCGAGCGGCCTGCTACCGTCCAGGACTGAGCGGCAAGGTGATGAGCTCCCCTGGACAGTGCAAGCCCCTGGTCACGCAGCGGGACGCGGTGCCCGCCTACGTGACCAAGGACGGCTCGGAGATCCGGGAGCTGATGCACCCGGCGGTGCATCCCGGCGCCCGGGCCCAGAGCCTGGCCGAGGCCACCGTCTTCCCCGGCCAGCGCACCCTGCTGCACCGCCACGGCGTCACCGAGGAGCTGTACCACATCACCGCCGGCAACGGCCGCATGACCTTAGGCAACGAACAGTTCAACGTGGCCCCGGGCGACACGGTGCTGATTCCGCCAGGCACCGCCCACTGCATCGAGAACACCGGGGCCGTGCCACTGCGCCTCTTGTGCTGCTGCGCCCCGGCCTATGCCCACGACGACACCGAGGTCCTGGAAGGGGACAGAACGACGGAAGGCCCTGCGGCGGCAGGCTGAAACAGCCGCCCGGCGGGAAACGATTTTCGGCCGGAATTCGGCGGGAAACACCGACGCCCGATTGCACCACCTGGCACCAAGGCTTGCTTGCCACCGGGCGCCAGTCGGAGTGCCTTACTTGCCGCGCCCGCCCCGTTCCTTACGCCCCAGCCACACCACCCGGGGTCGGCCGTCCCGCTGCCCCGCCACCAGGGCGTTCTGGCCGAAGGCCCGGCCCAACCGGCGCAACAGGGCCAGAGGCGGGTCGAGAACCAGGCAGGACGGTTCCGCCGGCCAATCGGGGGCATCCGGGCCGTTCACCGCCGGCAGGACCCGTAGCCCGTGGGCCGCCAGCCGCGCCGCGAGGCGGGCCTGGCGGGCGGCATTTTCCGCTTCATCGCATTGCACCGATCCGGGATTGCAGGCGGTGATTACCGCGTAGCGGCGCGCGCCGGCGCGCTTGAGCCAACCGGCCAGGGCCGGGCTGGGCCGGCCGGGAACGATGTTCACAAAGGGTAGGAGCAAGGCCGAGGGCGAAATCCCGCGCGAGGCGACATCCGATACGCCGCCCTCCCCCACCCCGCCAAACCCCAGGCGGTAAGCCGTTCTCCGGTAGGCCTGCCCCAAGCGCGAGCGCTGGCGCGCCTTCCAGCGGCCACCCTTTGGAAACGCCCTACTGGCGCGGGGTTTGGGCCGGCGCTTTTTGGCCGGCCCGGCGTGGGACTTAGACCAGCTCTTCTTCCACGTCGCCATCGCCGGCCTCACCGCCCTCCTCACCGAGCAGGGCCGTGGCCTCGCCGCTGGGCAGGGCTTCCACCGATTTGAGCTTGCGGCTCACCGCCCGGGTGCGCACCTCGGCCTTGTCGATGGAGTTGGTGGCTTCCTGGAGCTTCTTCTTGGTGTGGGCCAGGGCGTCGCCGAATTTGCCGAACTCGGTCTTGACCGCGCCGAGCACGGCCCAGACTTCCGACGAGCGCTTTTCGATGGCCAGGGTCTTGAAGCCCATTTGCAGGCTGTTGAGCATGGCCGCCAGGGTGGTGGGCCCGGCCAGGGTGACCCGGTAGTCGCGCTGCAACGCCTCGGTCAGGCCCGGGCGGCGCAGGGCCTCGGCGTACAGCCCTTCGGTGGGCAGGTAGAGCACGGCGAAGTCGGTGGTGTGAGGCGGCGCCACGTACTTGGCGCGGATGGTCTTGGCCTCGTCCTTGAGGCGGGCCTCCAGAGCCTTGGCGGCGGCTTCCACCGCCACCGGGTCGGCCCGGTCCTGGGCATCCACCAGGCGCTGGTAGTCCTCCACCGGGAACTTGGCATCGATGGGCAGCCACACCGGGCTGGTCTCGCCAAAGCCGTTGTCGTCCTTGCCGGGCAGGCGGATGGCGAATTCGACCCGCTCGCCGGAGCCAGGCACGGTGGCCACGTTGGTGGCGTACTGGGCCGGGGTGAGGATCTGTTCGAGCAGGGCGGCCAGCTGCACCTCACCCCAGGTGCCCCGGGTCTTGACGTTGGTCAGCACCCGCTTCAGGTCGCCCACGCCGGCGGCCAGGGTCTGCATCTCGCCCAGGCCGCGATGGACCTGCTCCAGGCGCTCGGAGACGAGCTTGAAGGATTCGCCCAGGCGCTGTTCCAGGGTGGCGTGGAGCTTTTCGTCCACGGTCTTGCGCATCTCGTCGAGCTTGACGCCGTTTTCCTGCTGCAACGTGGCCAGCCGGGTTTCCACCGCCTGGCGAAGCTGCTCGAAACGGCCGTCCAGGCCGTCGGACACGGCCTTCAGCTGCTGGGCGAAGGCGTCCAGGCTGCGGGTCTGGGTCTCGGTGAGTTGACCGATCTGGGTGGTGAGCGTCTGGCTCAGGGTCTGGTTGAGGGTCTGCACGCTCTGGGTCAGGCTCTGCCCCAGGGTCTGGCCGAAGCTACCGACCTGGCCGGACAGGGTCTGGGCCAGGGTGGCGGCGCCCCGATTCTGCTCGTCGCGCTGCTGCAAGGCGGCGGTCTGGGCTTCCTGGCGGCTGCGGGCGAACTCCTCGCGCAGTTCCCCGCGCAGCTCGCCTTCGAGCCGTCCCAGGGCGTCGCGCAGGCCCTTGTCGAGGGCGTCGAGGCGTTGTTGCAGAACCAGGGCGGCCTGGGCGGCGCCGTCCCGCTCATCGGCGAGGCGGTTGAGGCGGCCCAGCACGCGCAGGCCCACCGCCAGGGCGGCGCCGGCAAGCAGGGCGGACAGTACGGAAAGCAGCAAGAAAAGATCGCTCATGGAGAAATAAGTCGCAGATGGCGCCACCGGGGGAAAGCCCGGCAGCGGGAGGGCAACATAGAATGCGTAGAATGGCCGCCATTGTAGAGCACCGACGCCATCCGCCCTTCTACCCGACGCCCCGATCATGTCCCGCCCCAGCCTGTTCCGTCGCCTGTTTGCCCCGTTTTTCTGGATCGCCGAGGACATGGCGGCCCTGGGCCGTGAACTGCGCCGCGCCGAGACCTGGGGCCTGATCGGCATGCTCCTGCTGTTCGGCCTGATGCTCGGCCTGGGGCTGTACTACGGCCTGAAGGTGGACTTCACCCTCAAGCTGCGCCAGATGGCGTCGTTCTCGTGCAGCGACGTGGGCAACTGGCAGGCGGTAGGCATTTTCTACGGCGCCATCGTCTTCGCCCTGGCGGCCTTCCTGGCCTTCGGCGAATACGCCAACTACGTGGATACCCGGCGGCGCGGCCAGCGCGCCGGCAACCCGGGCCGGGCCACCCTGCTGCTGGGCCTGCTGGCCCTGGTGGTGGGGGGCGGCCTGGTGTGGTTCCTCGCCCAGTTCTGCGGCTGATCGAAAACTGCCCGTAACCGCCTGACCGGCGGGGAGGGTCGGGCCGCTACGCCGCCCCTACCCTCCTCTCCACCGCGCCAGCCGGCCGGCCGCCACGCAGGCAATTGCGGCGGGACGGCCGCACCTACCCCCAGCACCAGCCCGGAGCCGTGGGGAATCCATCGCCCACGGCTTCAGTAGGCGCCCTCTGCCTCAGCGCAGGGACAGGGCCACCCGGGGCTGGCCGGCGTCGCTGCCCGCTTCCAGCTTGGGCGTGACCAGGAACAGCCGTTCCGAGGCAATGCCCTTTTCCACCAGGTAATCCTGCACGGCCTTGGCGCGGCGCTCGGCGAGCTTGCGCAACTCGGGCTCGCCAGCCGGGGTGTTGGCCAGCAGCAGGCGCTCCATTTCCGGCACCGGCAGGGTCTTGGTCAGGCCGATCAGGTTGCGCGGCTTGGGGAAGCTGGCGTCTTTGTAGACCTTTTCCAGCAGGGCCGGGTATTCGGCCGGGGACACGGCCACGTCGTCGGCGTCCGGGTCGGCGGAACTGCGCTTGCGCAGCTTGACCTTGCGTTCGAGCTGGGCGCGCCGGTAGTCGTCGGCCTCCTTGTCGCTCACGGCGATACCGGTGATTTCCACGTTGAGGCTCTTGCGGTCGTTCAGCACCTTGAGCAGGGTATCGAGCTTGCCGCGCAGGGCATCGTCCAGGCTGGAGCGGCCGGGGGCGAACGCCAGCTGCTCCAGGTCCTCGCCGCCGCCGAAGGCCTTGGCGAGCAGGCTGAAGGGCGCAGTGACCGCCTTGGTGATGAGGTTCTTGACGATCTGCCAGATCACCCCGCCCACCGAGAACTGGGGATCGTCCAAGGAGCCGGACACCGGCAGGCGCAGGTCGATCTCGCCCCGGTTGTTGGTCAGCAGCGAGATCGCCAGGCGTACCGGCAGCTTGATCGCATCCGGGCTTTCCACCCGCTCGCCCAGGGTGAACTGGTCGAGGAAGATGTGGTTCTCGGCCTTGAGCTGGCGGTTTTCCACCAGGTAGGACACATCCACCAGCAGCTTGCCCTTCTCGATGGTGTAGCCCAGGTACTTGCCCGAGTAGGGGGTGAAGGTGGTCATCTCGATGCCCTTGGCCTCCATCTTCAGGTCCAGGAACGGGTCCTTGGCCAGGGGGTTCACCTTGCCGGAGATGACAATGGGGGTGCCGATGCCCAGCCGGCCGCGGATGTCGAAGTCGGCGCGCACCGCCGGGTCCGACGACAGGCTGCCGATGCGCCCGCCCAGATCCACCAGCCGGGCCGAGTAGTTGGGCTGGACGAACTGGTCGTTCACGAACACCCGTCCGCCTTGCAGGGTGACCTTGCCCACGCTGATCCGGGGGCCGTCCGCCGCCGGCGCGGCCCCGGCCTTCTTGGCGCCGTCCTCGGCAGGTTTGCCGGCGGCCTTGCCGCCTTCCTTGGCCGGTGTGGCCTGGCCGCTCCCCTGGCCACCGTCCTTGGCCGGGGCGATGGGCTTCATCAGCTGCTTGAGGTTCAGCTCGCCCTTGGGCGACACCTCGACCCGGGCGGCGAAATCCGACAGGGCCACTTCCCGCACCGCCACGTCGGTGACCGGCAGCTTGACGTCGATACCGCCGAAGTAGAGGGACTTCCAGTTGAGGAATTCGTCGCCGCTGACCGCTTCCACCGCCGACAGGTCGCCCAGGGTCATGTCGCCGCCGATGCGGCCGGCCAGGGCCCCCCCCACCTTGCCCTTGGGCTCGGCCAGGGCCACCTTGAACGATCCGGTGAACTGGCCCTTGGCCAGGCGGAAACCGACCTTGTCGGCCAAGTAGGCCTGGACCGGCTGAAGGCCGATCTGGCGCGCCCGCACGGTCAGCGCCACGTCCAGGGGCGCCAGGGCGACGGTGCCTTCCGCCTCCAGGCGGCCCGGCGCCATGTCCGAATTGTCGCCGGCCCCGGCCTTACCCGCACCCGCCGGCTTGCCCTTGGCCGCCTTGCCGCCTTTTTTCGTCTTGCCTTGCTTGGCCGCCTTCTCCGCACCGGTGGCGGGAGCCGCGGCCTTGGCGCTGCCCTGGTCGGCTTGCGCCGCGGCATCGTCCGGCGCGGCCTTGGCCAGGGAGGCTCCCTTGCCCCGGGCCAGGCTGCGCCCCTTCTGCTTGCCCGGCGCCGCCGCGGCCACCTCGCCGGGGATCACCGCGGTGCCCACCTTGACCGTCATGGCCTTGCCCGGCGCCGTATCCACACCGGCCAGGGCCACGCTCAAGTCGTTGAGCTTGAGCTTGGCCGGCAGCGGCGCGCTGCGGTCTTCCACGTCCACAGCTGCGCCGTTGACCGCCACCTGGGCCACCTGGACGTGCCAGGCAGGGGGCGCTGCGCCGCCGGCTGCGGCCTTGGTCGTTGCCTTTGCCGCTTTGGCCGGCCCGGCATGGGCAGACGCCTTGCCGTGGGATTCGGCGGGGGTGCCGTCGGCGCCCGCATCCGCGACGAAAGGCAGGGGCGTCACCAGCCGGCCATCCTTTTCCCGCACCAGGGACACCTTGGTCCCGTCCAGGGCCACCTTGTCGATGGCGATGCCCTGCTTGGCCAGGTCGGCCTCGCCGCCGCTCACGGTGAGGGTGCCCAGTTGGGCCCAGTCGCCGGCCTGGAGCGCGGCGGACAGGTCGAAGCGCACCGGCTTGGCGAAGCCGGCGGCCACGTCCCGCAGGCTGACCTGGAGGTCGCTCACGGTCAGGCGCCGGGGCGGCCCCTGGAAGCTGTCGTCCACCACCACGGAAACGCCGCTCAACTCGATCTTGGCCACCGACCACTTGAATTCGTCGTCTCCGGCCGCGGCAGGCTTGTCGGACTTGGCCGGCGCCACCGGGGCAGGCACCGCAGGGGCCGGGGCGGCCACCGTTTTGTCCGTCGCGGCGGCCTTGGGCTTGGCGGCCGGGGGACTCGCCAGGGCCAGCCAGTTGATCTTGCCCTGGCTGTCACGGCTGACGTGGAGCTCGGTCTTTTCCAGACGCACACCGGCGATGCGCGCCGAGCGTTCCAGGGGCTCCACCTTGTCCAGGGTCACCGCCAGGCGCTCGCCGGCCACCAGGGGGGCGCCGCCCTTCTGGCGCACGTCGAAGTCGCGCAGGGCCACCTCGCCCGACAGGGCCAGGCCGATCGGCTGGTCCTTTTCCAGGCGTAGGCGGGCGTTGACGTCAAGGTCGACGCGGGCCTTTTCCACCTTGAGCGGCAAGGCGGCGTAGTTCAACAGGGGCAACGGGTCCAGGCCCGTGAAGGCGAAGCGCACCGTGGCCTCGGGCACGGCGGCAAAGGGCACGGCCTCGGCCTTGAGTTCGAAGGGGGCGCCGTCGAGCACGCCCTTGAGCACCGGCTGGGTGGCGTCCTCGCCCCGCCCCAGGTTGGCCAGGCGGGGCAGGAGCAGGTCCAGGTCGGCCAGGGTCGTGGTGGTGCCGGCCACCCGGTCGTCCAGGGTGATGCGGCCGCCGCGCAGGTGGAAATCCCGCAGTTCGAACTTGGGCGGCGGGGTCTTCTCCTGGTCGGGCGGCGAGCGCAGGGCGTCGATGATGTCGGAGATGTTGGTGCGATTTTCGGAGAAGCGCACCAGATTGACCTCGGGGCGCTCCAGGTCGAAGTCGGCAATGACCGGCTTGAAACGCACGAAGGTGGAGGCCGACAGGTCCACCATCAGGCGGTCGAAGGCCAGGATCGGCTTGTCGCCCTGGTCAGGTAGGGAGTCGATGCGAAAGCCTTCCACATCCACCCGGAGGGTGAAGGGGTTGATCGCCAGCCGGGCGATGCTCACCGGCCGGAGCAGCTTTTCCGACAGCAGGTGGGCCACCGTGTCCTTGAACAGGGGGCCCGAGGCAAAGCCCACCGCCAGCCACACCAGCCAGGCGATCCCCACGATCCAGGCACCGCGCCGCACGCCCCGGCGCCTGGCCAGGTCGGCAGCCCGGGCCTTGAGGGAGGCCCAGGAAAGGTCGGGTGCGCGGTCCTGCGGATTCGGGGGCGTCGGCGGGGAAGGCGGCATCTGTTGCGGCATGGCGTGGGCGGCGAAAAACGGGGTAAAGGTATGACAGTGTACGCGGCGGGAGTTGCACCGTCACGACGGGCGGCGATCCGGCGCGCCGGTCTGGGCCAAATCCGCCGCGTCGGGCGAGAACCCGGCCTTTCGGTTACAATTGCGTCATAAGCAGCGCAACGCCAGAAAATACCAACAACACTTGTCTGCGGGAGGCTGGACGCGTCCTTGGAAAGACGCCTTCTTCACCCATGAAAGTTCTCGTCGTCGAAGACACCCGCACCGCCCGCGTGGTGGTGTGCAGCCAGCTCGAACGCATGGGCATGCAGCCCCTGCCCGCCGGCGACGGCCTGGAAGCGGTGGCAATGTTCCAGCAGGAACGTCCCGACCTGGTGCTCCTCGATCTCATCCTGCCCGGCATTGACGGTTTCGAAGTGGCCCGCCGCCTGCGCCAGCTCGAAGGCCCCGGGGAATGGACCCCGATCATCTTCCTCACCGCCAGCTACAGCGACGACCACCTGGAAAAGGGCATCGCCGCCGGGGGCGACGACTTTCTCGGCAAGCCCGTCACCGAAGTGGTATTGCGCGCCAAGCTGCGCGCCATGCAGCGCATCGTCCAGATGCGCCGCTCCCTGGTGGTGCTGACCCGCAAGCTCGACGCCGCCAACCAGGAACTGGAGCGTCTCTCCAGCATCGACGGCCTGACCGGCGTGGCCAACCGCCGCCGCTTCGACACGGCCCTGGAGGCCGAATGGCGGCGCGCCCAGCGCTACCACCGGGTGCTCGCCCTGGTCATCTGCGACGTGGATTTCTTCAAGAAGTACAACGATGCTCTGGGCCATCAGGCCGGCGACGACTGCCTGCGCCAGGTGGCCGCCACCATGGGCCGCGCCATGGAGCGGGCCGGGGACCTGCTGGCCCGCTACGGCGGCGAGGAATTCGCCATGATCCTGCCCGAAACCACCCTGGGCGGCGCCGCCTTCGTGGCCGAGCGGATGCGCTACAGCGTCGAGCAGTTGAAGCTAACCCATCCGGATTCGCCCGTGGGCCACGTCACCCTGTCCTGCGGCGTGGCAGCCTGCGTACCGGGGCCCGAGAGCACGCCGGCGGACCTGATCGCCGCCGCCGACCGGGCCCTTTACGACGCCAAGGCCACCGGCCGCAACCGGGTCGCCCGGATCGAGGGCCTGCTGCTCGAACCGACCCCCTAGCCCCGCCACGCTGCCCATAAATACCGACTCGCCCCGATTCAGCCGTCCGCCCCGCCATGACCGCCGCCGAAGCCCCCCCCACTCCCCCCTCAGAGTTGCCCACCGTCTTGATCGTGGACGACAACGAGATCATGCGCTCGCTGCTCAGGGCCATCCTGCGCAGCGAACCCTACGAGGTGGTGGGCGAGGCCCGGGACGGCGCCTCGGCCCTGGAGGCGGTGGAACGCCTGACTCCCGACATCATGCTGCTCGACGTGGTGATGCCCGAGATCGACGGCATCGAGGTGCTACGCACCACCCGCCGCGACTATCCGGACACGGCGGTGATCATGGTCACCGGCAACGCCAGCGCCGAGAACGTCCAGGAAGCTCTCAAAGCCGGCGCCGCCGGCTTCGTGGTCAAGCCGTTCAACGCCGCCAAGGTAGTGGATGCCCTAACCCGGGTGCGCCGCACCCTGCCCCGCTTCGCCCGCTGACCTTCTGTCCCCGCGGGCTTTCACGCTCCCGATGCATAAGTAAATCCGTCTTCGGCCCCGTGCTGTCCGGGGAACTTTGCCTTCTTGGCGCGCTCTTTCCAAGAGTTCAAGACCCTGATTGCGATGCGGGTATCCGTAACGCCTGCCTTTTCCCAGGGCCCGCCCCTCTGCGCCAGACGAACGGAGAACCATGAAGAAATCACGCTATGGCACCGTCCGGGGAAAAGTACTTATCGTCGACGACAACGACGTGACCCGCGAACTGCTCCGGACCATCGTGCGCACAGAGCAATACGACATCGTCGGAGAGGCTCTGAACGGCGCCGCCGCCCTCGAAGCAATGAAGCGGCTTGCGCCCACCATCGTACTGCTCGACCTGGTAATGCCCGAGATGGATGGCTTTGAGGTGCTGCGGGAAATACGCGCCAGCTACCCCGCCACAGCAGTGATCGTGGTCACCGCCCACACCAGCGCAGAAAACATCCGCGCCGTTCTCGACGCGGGTGCGGCAGGCGTCGTGGTCAAGCCTTTCAAGCCGGCCCAGGTGGTGGAAAGCCTGGCGCGGCTCGTGTCCTCTCCCCCGATCCAGGTACAACCGCAATCCTGAGCGTGCGGTGCTACCAGCGGTTGCGCCACTCCCGCAGGGCGGCGAACACGGCCACCGGATCGCCATCGGGGGCCATGTCGGCCACAGCGGCGGCCAGCGCCGGTTCGGCACAGCGCAAGAACGGATTGGTGGCCCGCTCCAAGGCAAGCGGCATCGGCACCGTGGCCTCGCCGCGGGCGCGCAACCGGCGGATTTCCTCACCGCGCTGGGCCAGGACGGCGTTGTCCGGGTCCACGGCTTCGGCAAAGGGCAGGTTGAGCAGGGTGTATTCGTGGGCGCAGAACACCAGAGTATTCTCCGGCAGGGCGGCCAGGCTGACCAGGGATGCATGCATCTGCCCGGGCGAGCCCTCGAACAGGCGCCCGCAGCCCAGGCCGAACAGGGTGTCGCCGCAGAACAGCAGGCCCGGTGCTGCGCCCTGTCCGGGCTCCAGGTAGTAGGCCAGGTGTCCCCGGGTATGTCCCGGCACCGCCAGAACCCGCAGCGGCACTGGCAGGCCCGGCACATCCAGGGTCTCGTCACCGGCCAACGGCCGGGTGACCCCTGTGATAGACTCCAGCGCAGGCCCGAACACCGGGATTCCCGGAAAACGTTCGAGCAGGCGCGCCACCCCGCCCACGTGGTCGGCATGGTGGTGGGTGAGCAGGATGGCCGCAAGGCTCAGGCCCCGGGCATCCAGCAGCCGCTCCAGCAGTTCCGCCTCGCCCGGGTCCACCGCCACGGTCCGGCTGCCGCCGGCCTGGCCGATCAGCCAGATGTAGTTGTCGCGAAAGGCCGGGATGCGGCCCAGGGCGAACCCGTCCTGGGTCCAGGTGGCCAAGGGGGTGCCGGGTAAATCGGGCAACCCTGGTAAATCCCGCCGGCGAGGAGCTGCGGCTGTGGTCATGGTGTCGTCCTCCATGCCGCGATTTCCCCATCCCGCGCCCCTTCTGTCAAATCCATCCACAGCACCAGACAACAGCATGTCGATCCCGGGTCTTCAGGACTGGCTTTCCACTCCCCAGGGGCAGTACGTCCTGGGCTGGGAACAGGCCAAGGTGGAGCAGGCGGTGGGGGACATTTTCGGTTTCCACGCCGTCCAGTTGGGGCTGCCGGAATGCGATTTCCTCGCCGCCAGCCGCATTCCCCTGCGCTTGTGCGCCGGCGATGCAGGCCCCATCGCCGTGGCCTGCGACTTCCGTGAATTGCCTTTCGCCACCGGCAGCGTCGATCTGGTGGTCCTTCCCCACGTGCTGGAATTCGCCGAAGACCCGCACCAGGTGCTGCGGGAGGTGGAACGCATCCTGATCCCCGAGGGGCAGGTGGTGGTGATCGGCTTCAATCCCCTGTCCCTGTGGGGCCTGCGCCGCGGCCTGGCCCGGCGGCGCAACTGCTTCCCTTGGAATGGCCGCTACCTGTCGGTGCAGCGCCTCAAGGACTGGCTGCAACTGCTCGGGTTCGAAGTGAACCGGGGCAGCTTCGGCTGTTATGCCCCGCCGCTCCGCCAGGAACGCGCCTTTTCCCGCTTCCGCTTCATGGAGCTGGCCGGCGACCGCTGGTGGGGGTTTGCCGGCGGGGTCTACATGGTGCGCGCCGTGAAGCGGGTAGCCGGTATGCGCCTGATACAGCCGGCCTGGCACAACAGCCGCCGGCGGGCCAAATCCCTGGCCCCCATCGCCCAGAAAAACCGTCGTTTATTGACCCACCGTAATGAGCACTGAAACCATCGTCGAGATTTACGCCGACGGCGCCTGCCGCGGCAACCCGGGCCCCGGAGGCTGGGGCGCCTGGCTGATTTCCGGCAGCCACCAGAAGGAACTCTGGGGCGGCGAACCGGAAACCACCAACAACCGCATGGAGCTGACCGCTGTCATCGAGGCCCTCACCGCCCTGAAGCGGCCGGTGGCCGTCCGGGTGCACACCGACTCAAAATACGTCCAGCAGGGCATTTCCAGCTGGATTCACGGCTGGAAGCGCAACGGCTGGAAAACTGCCGACAAGAAGCCGGTGAAGAACGCCGACCTGTGGCAGCGCCTCGACCAACTGGCCGCCCAGCATCAGGTGGAATGGCTGTGGGTGAAAGGCCACGCCGGCAACGTCGGCAACGAAAAGGCCGACGCCTTGGCCAACCGGGGCATCGACGAACTGCACGCCGCCGCGCGGAAGAACTAAGCCATGCGCCAGATCATTCTCGATACCGAAACTACCGGCCTGGAAGTCCGCCAGGGCCACCGTCTGATCGAAGTCGCCGGGGTGGAGATGGTCAACCGCCGCCTCACCGGCCGCCATCTGCACCGCTACGTCCACCCGGAGCGCGACATCGATGCCGGCGCCATGGCGGTCCACGGCATCACCTTGGACTTTCTCGCCGACAAGCCGAAATTCCGCGAGATCGCCCATGAACTGGCGGATTTTCTCGCCGGCGCCGAGTTGATCATCCACAACGCGCCCTTCGACGTAGGCTTCCTCAACAACGAGTTCGCCCTGGTCGGGCTGCCCCCGGTGACCCAGGTCGCCGGCGGCATCCTCGACACCCTGCGCATGGCCAAGAGCCTCCACCCGGGCAAGCGCAACAATCTGGACGCTCTGTGCGAACGCTACGGCGTCGACAACTCCAACCGCACTCTGCACGGCGCCTTGCTCGACGCGGAAATCCTGGCCGACGTCTACCTGGCCATGACCCGGGGCCAGGAAAGCCTGGTGATGGAGCTGGATGCCCCCCCCCAGGAAGAAAAGACCGACGTAGTCGAAATCCGCCGCGGCCCCCGCCCCCCCCTGAAGGTAATCAAAGCCGCCGACAGCGAAATCGAGGCCCACACCGCGACGCTCGCCGCCATCGACAAGGAAAGCAAGGGCAAGTGCCTGTGGCTGCCCAAGGCTCCGGCCGAAGAAGGGGCCTGAACGGGCCGCCGCCAAGCAAAAACGCCGGGCTGCGCAATGCAGCCCGGCGTTTTTGCTGATGGAGCCCCGACTTCGCAATAAACCGGTTGCGGCGTAGAGCGATCGTCCCGGCGCAGCCCGGTGTAATTCTTGAACAATGGGCTGGAAAAGCGAAAAGCCCGGTAAAAACCGGGCTTTTCAGAATTTTCTGGTGGGTGGTACAGGGCTCGAACCTGTGACCTTTGCCGTGTGAAGGCAACGCTCATACCAACTGAGCTAACCACCCAACCGTTCCACGTCGGCGCTGCGTTGTTGCTTGCTGCGTCGTTGTGAGGCGCGCATTTGACCACAAGGTTCTGTGGCGGTCAAACACTTTCTGCATCCAGTACAATGTTGGGCTTTTCCCCCACTTCTCCGAATTCCATGATCCGCACCCGCTTTGCCCCTTCGCCCACCGGTTTCCTGCATATTGGCGGCGCCCGCACGGCCTTGTTCTCCTGGGCCTTCGCCCGCCGCCACGGCGGCCAGTTCGTGCTGCGCATCGAGGACACCGATGTGGCCCGCTCCACCCCGGAGGCGGTGCAGGCGATCCTCGACGGTATGGCCTGGCTGGACCTGGGTCACGATGAAGGCCCCTTCTATCAGATGCAGCGCATGGACCGGTACAAGGAAGTGATCCAGCAGATGCTGGCCGCCGGCACCGCCTACTATTGCTACACCACGCCCGAGGAACTGGACCGCCTGCGCGACGAGCAGCGTGCCCGGGGCGAGAAGCCGCGCTACGACGGCCGTTGGCGCCCCGAGGCGGGCAAGGAGCTGCCCGCGCCGCCCGCCGGCGTGACTCCGGTGGTGCGCTTCAAGAACCCGAAGGACGGCGCCGTGGCCTGGAACGATCTGGTCAAGGGCCGCATCGAGTTCGCCAACGACGAGCTGGACGACCTGATCATCGCCCGGGGCGACGGCACCCCCACCTATAACTTCTGCGTGGTGGTGGACGACTGGGACATGCGCATCACCCACGTCATCCGCGGCGACGACCACGTCAACAACACCCCGCGCCAGATCAACATCCTCCAGGCCCTAGGCGCCCCGGTGCCGGAATATGCCCACCTGTCGATGATCCTTGGCGACGACGGCCAGAAGCTGTCCAAGCGCCACGGCGCGGTGTCGGTGATGCAGTACGCCGAGGACGGCTTCCTGCCCGAGGCGGTGATCAACTACCTGGCACGCCTGGGCTGGTCCCACGGTGACGACGAGGTATTCAGCCGGGAACAGCTGGTGGAATGGTTCGACCTGGACCACATCACCCCCTCCGCCGCCCAGTTCAACACCCAGAAGCTGCTGTGGCTGAATGCCCACTACCTCAAGCAGGCCGACAACGCCCGCCTGGCCGCCCTGGTCGCCCCGCGCCTGACCGCCCGGGGCGTGGCACCGGCGGCCACGCCGGCCCTGGAGGCCATCATCGCCCTCTATAAGGAGCGGGTGCAGACCGTGGTGGAGCTCACCGACGCCTGCGAATCCCTCTACCTGGCCCCACTGCCCAGCGAAGAGCTGAAGGCCCAGCACCTCACTGACGAGACCCGGCCGATCATGACCGACTTCCGCGGTCGCTGCGCCGACGTGGAATGGACGGCCGCCGCCATCGGCGCCCTAATCAAGGAAGTGGTCGCCGCCCACGGCGCCAAAATGCCCAAGCTGGCCATGCCCCTGCGCCTGGCCCTGGTCGGCCAGACCCAGACCCCGTCGGTGGACGCCTTGGTGGCCCTGTTCGACCGGGACATGGTGGTGGCCCGCATCGATCGCCTGCTGAGCGCCTGAGCCCGTAACGAAGCGCGCTGCAAGAAAATCGTGACGGGGTGTTGACAGCCCCCCGAACGGTCCCTAGAATGCGCGCTTCTTCGGTCGGGGGTATAGCTCAGCTGGGAGAGCGCTTGCATGGCATGCAAGAGGTCCGCGGTTCGATCCCGCGTACCTCCACCAAAACTGAAGAACGGGTCCCCATCGTCTAGAGGCCTAGGACACCGCCCTTTCACGGCGATAACCGGGGTTCGAATCCCCGTGGGGACGCCACCTACACCAGGGGTTGTCGATGACAACCCCTAAATTTTGCCCGGAGCACGCGCAACACCGCTCCCGGTAAAAAGCAGTCACCGCGCGGAGCGGTAGTTCAGTTGGTTAGAATACCGGCCTGTCACGCCGGGGGTCGCGGGTTCGAGTCCCGTCCGCTCCGCCAGCAACACCAAAACCGGCTTCGGCCGGTTTTTTCTCCTCGAAACGTTCCAGCCAAAACGTTTTCGGATGAGAAAGCTTGTTCTTTTAAAGATTGAATCGAGAAAAAGCAGGGAAAAGCAGTTTTTTTGCAAAACCCTCTTTACAAGCGAAGGAAACTTCTCTAATATCTCGATCCATCGGTTGGGGGTATAGCTCAGCTGGGAGAGCGCTTGCATGGCATGCAAGAGGTCCGCGGTTCGATCCCGCGTACCTCCACCAAAACTGAAGAACGGGTCCCCATCGTCTAGAGGCCTAGGACACCGCCCTTTCACGGCGATAACCGGGGTTCGAATCCCCGTGGGGACGCCACCTACGCTAGGTGGTTGCCAGTGGCAATCACTGGTTTCCGAGAAAATCGGAAATAGCAGTTACCGCGCGGAGCGGTAGTTCAGTTGGTTAGAATACCGGCCTGTCACGCCGGGGGTCGCGGGTTCGAGTCCCGTCCGCTCCGCCAAAAAATACGAAAAACCGGCCTAGTGCCGGTTTTTTGCTTTTCGCCCTCGTTTCTGCAACTTTGGCCACGATCCGGCCGGGGTGGCGAAATGATTCACGCGGGGTTCCACGATGTCCCATTCCCCTTCCCCGTCCGACGAGCAGATCGCCCAGATTGCTGCCCTACTGCGCACCTCGCGCCGGGTTCTGGCGATCACCGGTGCCGGCATCTCCGCCGACTCGGGCCTGCCCACCTACCGCGGCGTAGGCGGACTCTACGAAGGGGAGCTGACCAGCGACGGCATGCCCATCGAGGACGCCCTGTCCGGCGACATGCTCGCCCGCCGTCCGGAAATCACCTGGAAATACCTGATCCAGATCGAGCGCACCTGCCGCCAGGCCGCCCCCAACCCGGCCCATCGCGTGCTGGCCGCCCTGGAGCGCAAGCTGCCCTATCTGCTGGTGTTCACCCAGAACATCGACGGCTTCCATCGGGATGCCGGTACCCGCAACCTGGTCGAAGTCCACGGTACCCTGCACCGGCTGCGCTGCGTGCGTTGCAGCTACCGGGCCAGCGTACCCAGCTACGAAGACCTGGCCATCCCGCCCAGTTGCCCGCGCTGCTTCTCGGCCCTGCGGCCGGACGTGGTGCTGTTCGGCGAGGCCCTGCCGATCAAGGCCATGACCACCCTGGCCGACGCCATGGACGAAGGCTTCGATCTGGTGCTGTCGATCGGCACCTCCAGCGTTTTTCCCTACATCGCCGAGCCTGTCCTGTGGGCCCTGGCCAACGGCATCCCGACGGTGGAAATCAACCCGGGCCAGACGCCCCTCAGCCCCCTGGTGGACTACCCGGTCAAGCACGGGGCCGCTGCCGCCCTGGGCGCCATCTGGCAAGCCCTGGAGCCGGACGCTCCATTGCCGGCCTGACCCGGGCTTCGGCTGCGTCAGGTTTATCGGGCCGAAGCCTTTTATAATTCTGCAGTTTTGTGACGTCCGATCCGGACGGCCCGGCAGCGCCCCGACAGGCGCAGGCCGGTGACCTGTGACGATTGATACGGCGTGCCCCGGCGAGCGACGCGGGGGTGGGCCCCTCCGTACCCCTCGGGGCACGGGGACCACTCAGCGAGAATCTCCGATGCGGAACATCCCACATCCCTATCTCCTTTCCCTCCTATTCGGCTGCGCCCTGGCCGCCCCCGCAGGGGCCCAGACCGCCGCCGGCGACGCCCCCCTCCGCCTCTCCTTCGCCCCTTCCCTCAACGGCTACTCCTCCCCCGCCCCGGCGGAAGCCCCCGAGCGCCCCGCCGCTCCGGCCGCCTGGGCCGTGGCAGTGCCTACCGGCGCACCCCAGGCGGCAGCCCCGTCCGGCGGCGAAGCCGGCAACGCCAACGAAAACGGCCTCCAGGTCCGCGAAGTGGCCGCGCCGACGGTGCTGCCCCGCACCATCGACCTGACCGAATCCCCCAACGATCTCTGGGAGCGCATCCGCAACGGCTACGCCATGCCCACCCTGAGCAACGACCAGGTGGAGCAGAACCAGACCTGGTACATGAACCGGCCGGATTATCTGCGCCGCATGGTGGAGCGTAGCCGCCGCTATCTGCACTACATCGTCGAAGAGATCGAGCGCCGCGGCCTGCCCACCGAGCTGGCCTTCCTGCCCATGGTGGAAAGCGCCTACAACCCCATGGCCTACTCGCGCAGCCACGCCGTGGGCCTGTGGCAGTTCATCCCCTCCACCGGCAAAAGCTACAAGCTGGAACAGAACTGGTGGGTGGACAAGCGCCGCGACATCGTCGCCTCCACCGGCGCCGCCCTGGACTACCTACAAAACCTCTACGAGATGCAGGGCGACTGGCACCTGGCCCTTGCCTCCTACAACTGGGGCGAAGGCGCCGTGCAGCGCGCCATGGCCAAGAACCGCGCCAAGGGCCTGCCTACCGACTACGAGAGCCTGACCATGCCGGCGGAGACGCGTAACTACGTCCCCAAGCTGCAAGCCCTCAAGAACATCTTCTCCAGCCCACGCCTGCTGGCCCAGCTGGACATTCCCCCCCTGCCCAACACTCCCTACTTCGCCACCGTGCCCAAGCCCGCCGACATCGACGTCAAGGTGGCGGCCAAGCTGGCGGAAATGCCGGTGCAGGAATTCGTCGCCCTCAACCCGGCCCACAACCGGCCGGTGATCAAGGGCGAGGCTCACCTGGTGATCCCCTCGGACAAGGTGGAGACCTTCCTGAGCAATCTGGAATCCCACGACAAGCCCCTCTCATCCTGGGGCACCCACGTCCTGCAACGCAGCGAGAAGCTGGAAAAGGTGGCGATGCAGTACGGTCTGTCGGTGGTGGAGATCAAGACCATCAACGGCTACGCCCCCAAGGCCAAGGTGCCCAACGGCGCCGTGCTGCTGGTGCCGGTGCGCACCGGAGCCACCCTGGCGGCCCTGCCGGAAATGACGGCCCCGGTGCCCGCCGTCCCCGCGCCGGCAAGTGCCCCTGCCACTACGTCCGCCTCCACCCCGGCGGCGGTTGCCGCCGCGCCGCGCAGCCACAAGGTGGGCAAGGGCGAGACCCTGTTCTCCATCGCCAAGCGCTACGACGTGCCCCTGGCCGAGTTGAAGAAGCTCAACGGCCTGAAGGGCGACAAGGTGGCCCTGGGCACCACCCTCACCTTGTCGTCCAAGGCTGCTCCTGAGCGTGCCCAGGAAAAGCCGGGCAAGGGCGCCGCCACCGTGGTGGCAAAGGCCGAGGGTAAGGGAGGCAAGACGGCCCAGGCCAAGGCCAGCGCGCCCAAGATCACCCGCTACACCATCCGTCGCGGCGACACCCTGGCCTCCATCGCCAAGCACTTCAAGGTGGACCAGAGCGATCTGCAACGCTGGAACAAGGTCTCGGCCCAAAGCATCAAGCCTGGCCAGACCCTCACCATCCAGTTGGCCCGCAACGACTGATCCGGTTCTCCCAACCCCACAAAAGCAAAAGGCGCGTTCAACACGCGCCTTTTGCCTTTTCGCCAGGGGCTTATCAGCCTCCGTCCAGGCGAGAATGCCGTGAAGCCGCAGCCGGTTCGGGCCGGACCTTGCCATCATCAAGGCAGCCGTTGCGGAGGCGACGACACGGTAATCGTCGCAACAAACCTTGAAACGACTGTAGACCGTAGCGGCCCCTTCCGCCAGGAAAAAAACGCCCTGGCCTATTTATCCAGCATCGGCGGTACATCCTTGCCAGCCCAGCGATGGCAGTGCACCACCCGGGTGGGGGACAGCCGGGTTTCTTCCGGATAGCGGGCCCGGCACGCGGCGTCCGCCTCTGGGCAGCGCGGCTGGAAGTGGCAGCCGGCGGGGGGATTGGCGGGGGACGGCGTCTCCCCGGGGGAGGCAACGTTGCCCACGGCACCCTCGCCCGCTGCGGCGATGCGCGGTACCGCCGCCAGCAGGGTGCGGGTGTAGGGATGGCGCGGGTCGCGCAGCACCTCGTCCACCGTGCCCCGCTCGACGATGCGCCCCAGATACATCACCGCCACTTCGTGGGCCAGGTATTCGACCACGGCGAAGTTGTGGGTGATGAACAGGTAAGCGAGGCCGAGGCGTTCCTGCAACTCCGCCAGCAGGTTGAGGATCTGGGCCTGCACCGACACGTCCAGGGCCGAGGTCGGCTCGTCGCAGACCAGCAGGTCGGGCTGCACCGCCAGGGCCCGGGCGATGGCGATGCGCTGGCGCTGGCCGCCGGAGAATTCGTGGGGATAGCGGTACGCCGCCTCCGCTGGCAATCCCACCTGGTCGAGCAGGGCGGCCACCGCCGCCTCCCGCTCGGCCGCGCCGGGCTTGCCCCCGGGCAGCCCCAGGGCGGTCATGCCTTCGAGCAGGATGGCGCCCACGGTGAGGCGCGGATTGAGGGAGGCGAAGGGGTCCTGAAACACCATCTGCATCTGCCGGCGAAAAGGCGCCAGGGCCTGGCGCCCGTGGTCCGGCACGAGCCGGCCGGCCAGGGCCACCTCGCCCCGGGTGGGGCGCAGCAGACGCAGGATGCCCTTGCCAACGGTGGTCTTGCCGCAGCCCGATTCCCCCACCAGGGCCAGGGTGCGCCCCCGCTCCAGATGCAGGGAGACGCCATCCACCGCCTTCACCCAGCCCACAGTGCGCTTGAACAGGCCGCGACGGATGGGGAAATGGACTTGCAGGTCCTGCACGTCGAGCAGGGGGGCAGCCCCCGGAGCATCCGAGGCCGCCGGCGTTGCCGCATCCTGCCCGGCCGTAACCATCGCCGCAGCATCTGTGCCGCAACCCGCCACGGCGGGCTCGGGCGCCGACGGGAAAGCCTCCCGATAGCGCGCCGCCTCCGCCGGGTCGTAGAGATGGCAGCGTACCTGCTGGCCGCCCTCCTCCGCCCCGGGCACCGGCCACCAGGCAGGTGCCTCGCTGCCGCAACGGGCGAAGGCCTTGGGGCAGCGCGGGGCGAAGCGGCAGCCCGCGGGCATGCGCGCCAAGGTCGGCACCTGGCCCGGCAGGGCGAGCAGGCGGCGGCCGCGCCGGGCCACGTCGGGCAGTGCGGCGAACAGGGCCTGGGTGTAGGGATGGGCCGGGCGGCGGAAGAAATCGTCGCGCCGACCGGTTTCGATCAACTGGCCGGCGTACATCACCCCCACCCGGTGGGCCGCCTCGGCCACCACGCCCAGGTCGTGGGTGATGAGCAGCATGCCCATGCCACGCTGGGCCTGGAGGTCGCGCAGCAGAGCCAGGATCTGGGCCTGGATGGTCACGTCCAGGGCGGTGGTCGGCTCGTCGGCAAGCAGAAAGCGCGGCTCGGCGGCCAGGGCGATGGCGATCATCACCCGCTGCTTCATGCCGCCGGAGAGCTGGAAGGGATAGGCCGCCAGCCGCGCCGCCGGGTCGGCGATGCCCACCTGGCGCAGCAGGGCCTCGCTACGCGCCCGGGCGGCCTCGCCGGCCAAGCCTAGGTGGCGGGCCAGCACCTCGCCGATCTGCTGCCCCACGGTGAGCACCGGGTTGAGGCTGGTGGCCGGCTCCTGGAAGATCATCGCCAGCCGGTTGCCGCGCACGTCGCGCAAGCGCGCCGGCGGCAGGGCGAGCAGGTCGTCGCCGCCAAGCTCGGCCCGGCCGCCGAGGATGCGCCCGGCGTCGGGCAGCAGGCGCAGCAGGGCCAGGGCGGTGGCCGACTTGCCGCAACCCGATTCGCCGAGCAGGGCCAGGGTCTCGCCGGGCACCAGGTCGAAGGAGACGCCATCGACGGCGGTGAGCACCCGGCCGCCGGCGGCAAAACCCACAGACAGGTCGCGCACGCGCAGAGCGTCGGCCGGAGCGGCTTGAACGGGAATGGCGCTCATTGGGCGCTCCGGCGCGGGTCGAAGGCCGCCTGGACGGCGTCGGCGAACAGGTTGGCGGCCAGCACCAGGGCGAACATGAAGGCAAAGGCGGCCACCAGGGACCACCACACCACCGGCTCCCGGGCCAGTTCCATGCGGGCGTTGTTGATCATGGTGCCGAAGCTGATGGTGGTGGGATCGACGCCGATGCCCACGTAGGAAAGCACCGCCTCGGACAGCACCAGACCGGAGAAATCCATCACCAGGGTGATGATGACGATGTGCAGGACATTGGGCAGGATGTGGCGCAGCAGGATGGTGAACGGGGCCACGCCGAAGGCCTGGGCGGCCTGGACGTAATCGAGCTCGCGCAGCTTGAGGGCCTCGCCACGCAGCAGCCGGGCCAGGCCGGTCCAACTGGTGACGCCGAGGATGAAGCACAGGGCCAAGAGGCGCAGGTCGGCCCGCTCGGCGGCGGTGGCGAACCACTCCGGGTGGGTGTCGATCACCACCTGCATCATCAACACTGCGGCGGCGATCAGCAGCACCCCGGGGATCGAGTTGAGCACGGTGTACAGGTACTGGATGACGTCGTCGATCCAGCCGCCGAAGTAGCCGGCGGCGATGCCGAGCAGGATGCCCAGGGGCAGGGTCACCAGGGTCGTCACCAGGCCGATCACCAGGGCCGTGCGCACGCTCTTGAGCACCTGGTAGAGCACGTCCTGGCCCACCTTGTCGGTGCCGAAGACGTGGTAGCCCGCCGACAGGGCGGTGAGCTTGCCGGCGATCAGGCACACCACCAGCAGGGTCGCCAGCACCGCGTCCCAGGCGAAACTGCCCGGGGGACGTTTCATGAAGATGGCCCGAACGCCGCGCCAGGGCTCGATCTGCGCGATGGCATCGCCAGGCGCCGCGCCACGCCTCGCGTTCCACAGCAGCACCGTGGAGATCAGCCACCAGAGCAGACCTCCAGCCACCACCCCGCTGATTCCGCGCATCGTCACGTCGGCCATCCAGCTATCGCCGGGCTTGAGCTGGGCGCCGCCATAGCGCAGCGGCGGAAAATCCCGCTGCTGGCCGCCGTTCGCCAGGATGGCGGTTTCCATGGCGTAGGACTGGGTGGCGAGGGGCGCCGAATAGGTCTTTTCATTGCGCCCGCGCAGGCCGGACAGGGCGCCGTCGAGCACCGACAGCACTTCCACCCCGTAGGCCGCTGGCTTACCCGGCTCGGCCGGCAGGGCCAACCGGTAGTGCAAAGAATCGGCCAGGCCGATCAGGGCGAACACCGCCAGCAGGGTGGCCGCCGCCATGCCGACGCGGCTCGCCCCCACCTTGCGCCAGGCCGCCGCCAGGGGCGGCGCGCGGCGCGAGACCACGGCCAGGGTCGCCAAGAGGCCGACGAGCAGCCACAGTACGGCGTCGGACCAGAGCAGGACGGGCTGGAAGGGCATGGCGGCGGAAACGTCAGTCGAAGCGGACCCGGGGGTCCACCAGGGTGTAGGACAGGTCGGTGAGAATCAGCCCGGCGATGTACAGCACCGAGCCGATGAAGACCATGGCGCGCACCACCGAGAAGTCCTGGGCGTTGATGGCGTCGATGGTGTAGCTGCCCAGGCCAGGGATGCCGAAGAAGGATTCCATCAGCAGACTGCCGAGGAACAGCTGGGGAATCACCACCACCACCCCGGTGAGGATGGGGATCATGGCGTTCTTGAGCACGTGGCGGAACAGCACCGTGCCCTCCCCCAGGCCCTTGGCCCGGGCAGTGCGCACGTAATCCTTGCCGATTTCCTCGATGAACAGGGTGCGGTACCAGCGGATCGACGAGCCCAGCCCGGCGACCACACCGATGGCCACCGGCAGCACCAGGAACTTGAAGGCCGACAGCCCGTCGGCATAGCCCGAGATCGGCACCAGCCGCAGCGCCTTGGAAAACAGCCACTGGCCGAAGATGATGTAGAACAGGCCCGAGACGGACATGGCCGCCACGCAGGCCACCACGCCCCAGAAATCGAGCCGGGTGCCGCGCACGAAGGCCAGCAGCAGCGCCGCCGAAACGGTGACCAGCAGGCCCACGATGAAGGTGGGCACGGCCAGGGCGGTGGACGGGCCGATGCGGGTGGCGATCTCCCGGGCAATGTCCCGGCCGTCCTCGGCGGCGCCGAAGTCGCCGACGAACATGCGCGCCGACTTGGCGTAGAAGATGGTGTCGGTAAGCTTGGCCGTGCCGTCGGCCGCCCCGTTGAAGAACAGGGGTTTGTCGTAGCCCCGCTCCGCCTTCCACTTGGCGATGGCCTCCGCCGTCACCCGCTTCACCCCCAGCTGCATGCGCGCCATGTCGTCCGGAGTGTTCACCACGAAGAACAGGGCGAAGGTGAGCAGGTTCACCCCGAGCAGGATGGGCACGGCGTAGGCGAGGCGGCGGACCAGGTAGGCGAACATGGCCGGACTATAGCAATGGTTGGCCCCCCGGTGGGATTCGGCGTGGGCCGCAGACGCTGCCAAGCTCCGCTCCCATGCCGAACCCCGGCGCGATGCCCGGTGAAACGCGGTGAGAAAATGCGAGAATCGGGGCTTTCCGCCATCCACGCACACGGGAGAATGACGATGACCGCGGTCCTGGTTGCCAACCCCAAGGGGGGCGCAGGCAAGAGCACCCTGGCCACCAACCTGGCCGGCTGCCTGGCGCGCCGGGGCCACGCCGTCATGCTCGGCGATCTGGACGTGCAGCAGTCGTCCCGGGAATGGCTGGCCCTGCGGCCGGGCTTCCTGGCGCCGATTGCCACCTGGGACCTGGCCCCCGGCGCCCCGGCCAAACCGCCCCGGGGCACCACCCACGCGGTGCTCGATTCTCCCGCCGGCTTTCACGGCAAGCCCCTGGACAAGGCCCTCAAGGCCGCCACCCACGTGCTGGTGCCGGTGCAACCCTCGTTATTCGACATCCTCGCCACCCGGCGCTTCCTGGAGGTGCTCCAGGCCGAAAAGGCGGTGCGCAAGGGCCAGGTCAAGTTCGGCGTGGTGGGCATGCGGGTGGACGCCCGCACCCGGGCCGCCGGCGAGCTGGAACGCTTCTTTTCCGCCTACGACCTGCCGGTGCTCGCCTTCCTGCGCGACACCCAGCTCTACGTCCAGGCCGCTGCCCAGGGCGCCACCCTGTTCGACCTGGCCCCGGCCAAGGTGGAACGGGACCTGGAGCAGTGGCAGCCGATCATCGACTGGCTGGACGCCTGAGCCCGGCCTGGGCCTCTTCCTCCCCCTGCCCCGCCGCCCTCAACCCTCCCGGGGGGCGAACATGATGATGGCCATGCCCGCAAGGGTGACGGCCCCGCCGAGCAGGTCCCAGCGGGTCGGCCGCACCCCGTCCACGCCCCACAGCCAGGCCAGGGCTACCGCCACGTAGACGCCGCCGTAGGCCGCGTAGATGCGGCCGCTGGCGGCGGGGTGCAGGGTCAAGAGCCAGGCGAACAGGGCCAGGGAGGCCGCCGCCGGCAGCAGCAGCCAGGCCGGGGCGCCCTGGCGCAGCCACAGCCAGGGCAGGTAGCAACCGACGATCTCGGCCACGGCGGTGACGAGAAAGAGCAGGACGGTCTTGGCGATGAACACGGCCGCAGTCTCACGGTGCCCGGCGCCGGGCCTGGCGCAACGCCGGCACCACCAGGGCGGCGACGAGCAGGATGCCCACCAGCAGGGGCCACAGCACCGGCCGGTTCCACTCGGCCCGCCTGCGCTCGCGCAGCACCGGGTCGATGCGCTGGTACTTGAGGGCGTTGTTGCCCACTTCCATGGGCTTGCGGTTGCTCAGCCAGGCGTGGCTCAAGGTGTAGCTCTTGGGGTAGAAGGAGAACACCCAGGGCGCGTCGTCCTGGAGGATGGCGAGCATGCGCCGGATGATGGCCAGCCGCTCCGGGGTGTTCTCCATGTTCTTCATGCGCTCGAACAGCCGGTCGAACTCGGGGTTGATGTAGTTGGAGGCGTTCTCGCCCTGGCTGACCGCCTTGGCTTCCTTGCCGTGGAGCAGGAAGAAGAAGTTCTCCGGGTCCGGATAGTCGGCGTTCCAGCCGAGGAAGTACATCTGCACCGCACCACGCAGCACCTTGTCCTGGAAGCGGTTGAAGTCGGTGGAGCGGATCACCAACTGCACGTCGATCTTGGCGAACTGGCGGGTCAGCCAGTCGAGCCGGGCCTTGTCGCCCATGCCCCCGGAGGTGGTGTCCAGGTTGAGCACCAGGGGCTCGCCGGTCTTGGCGTTGCGCCCGTTGGGCCAGCCGGCCTCGGCCAGCAGGCGCTTGGCCTCAGTCACCGACTTGCGCCGGGCCTCGCCGCCCTCCGGTTTGGCCGGGTCCGCGACCCAGTCGTAGACCCGGGGATTGATGCCGGCCTTGCCGTCCTCGTAGCCGAAGATGCCCGGCGGCAGGGGCCCCATGGCGGGCACGCCGCGGCCGTTGAGGAAGATGGAGATGAACTCCTCCTGGTCGATGGCGATCGACACCGCCTGGCGCAGCTTGCGGCCAGCGTCGGTGAGGCCGCCCACCACCGGGTCCCGGAGGTTGAAGCCCATGTAGAAGGTGGAAGCGCGCACCCCGGCGAGCAGACGGATGCCCTGGGCGCGCATCTCGTCGGTGAGGGTGGCCTCGCCGCTGCCGCCCAGGCGCACCGCCTGATCGAAGTTGTCGGAGGCGATGCCCGAGGCGTCGTAGTAGCCCTGGAGGAACTTGTTCCAGTAGGGAATGCTTTCCTTCTCCCGGGTGAACACGGCCTGGTCGATGAGCGGCAGGACCTTGCCGCAATCGGCCAGCAGCCCGGCCTGACGGTCCCCCGCCTCGCCTTCGCAGGGGTAGGTCTCGCCCCGGAAGTTGGGGTTGCGCGACAGCACCATGCGCCGGTTCGGGTCGTTCTCGGAGAGCATGAAGGGGCCGGTGCCCACCGGCCACCAATCCAGGATCAGGTTCTTCTCCGCCATGCCCGGCTGGCTGTAGAAGCGGTCCACCTCCCGGGGCACCGGGGCGAAGAAGGGCATGGCCAGCCAGTAGGCGAACTGGGGGTACTTACCCTTGATGTGGATGCGCCAGGTGTGGGCATCGACCTTTTCCGCCCCGGGCAGGTCGTAGCGGTCCAGGTCGAGCCAGCCCCCGGGGGGCAGGGCCTTGGCGTCCTCCTGAAGCCGGGCGCCCAGGTCTTTGAGGCCGACGATCAGCTCGCTCATCATGCCGAAGATCGGCGAATGCAAATGGGGGTGGGCGAGGCGCTTGATCTCGTAGATGTAGTCGTCGGCGGTCAGTTCCCGGGTGCCGGTGTGGGCGAAATCGGCGATGCCGTTGATGCCCGCCAGGGCCGCCCGGTCCAGCCGGTCGTAGCGGGGATTGCCCGCCGCGTCCACGGCGAAGGCCGGGTGTGGCTGGAAGCGGATGCCCGGCTTGAGGCGCAATTCATAGACGCTCTGGGCCACCTGCTCCGCCGGGGCGTCCGCCGCCAGGGGCCGGCCGGCGGCGTCCAGGTAGCGGGGTTCGGGCACCGCCTCGACCGTGGCCGGAATCAGGGCGTAGGGCCGCTTCAGATAGTGGTACTGGAGCGGCGGCTCGTAGATCTGGGCGGTGAAGGTGATCTCGTCCTCGGTGTAGGACTGGACCGGGTCCAGGTGCTTGGGCCGGTCGGTAAACGCCGTGTAGAGGATGTTTCGCCCGGACTGGTCGGCCGGATAGGGGTTGTTCCACTCGCCGTCGCAGGCGGCCAGGGAGAGCAGGAGGGCCGCCAGCAGCATCCCCGGCAGGCGGGGACGGGATGCGCGGCACGGGAAGCGGAAGAGGGACATGGCGCGAGTGTAGCGAAAAATGGTCCCGCCCCCGCCATTGCCGCACGAACGACCGTTTGACGGCTTTCCTTTATAATCGGCGGCGCTCCGTTTCAGGGACTACAAGGAAAAATCCATGGGTTTCCTCGCCGACAAACGCATCCTCATCACCGGCCTCCTGTCCAAGCATTCCATTGCCTATGGCATAGCCAAGGCCTGCGCCCGGGAAGGCGCCCAGCTCGCCTTCACCTACCAGATCGAGCGCTTCAAGGACCGGGTCGGCAAGTTCGCCGAGGAATTCGGCAGCGACCTGCTCTTTCCCCTCGACGTGGCCAACGACGCCGACATCGACAACCTGTTCGCCGAACTGGGCAAGCGCTGGGACGGCCTGGACGGCCTGGTGCACTCCATCGCCTTCGCCCCCGGCGCGGCCCTGGAAGGCGACTTTCTCGACGGCCTGTCCCGGGAAGCCTTCCACATCGCCCACGACATCTCGTCCTACAGCTTCCCGGCCCTGGCCAAGGCCGCCCGGCCGATGCTAGAAAAGGGCAACAAGCCGTCCCTGGTGTGCCTCTCCTACCTGGGCGCCGAGCGCACCATGCCCAACTACAACGTGATGGGCCTGGCCAAGGCCAGCCTGGAGGCCGCCACCCGCTACATGGCGGTGTCCCTCGGCCCCCAGGGCATCCGGGTCAACGCCCTCTCCGCCGGCCCGATCCGCACCCTGGCCGCCTCCGGCATCGGCAGCTTCGGCAAGCTGCTGGCCTACAACGCCCACCATTCCCCCCTGCGCCGCAACGTGACCATCGACGAGGTGGGCAACGCGGCGGCCTTCCTGCTCTCGGACCTGGCTTCCGGGATGACCGGCGAAACCATGTACGTGGACGGGGGCTTCAACACCACCGCCCTGGGCAACGCCGAATTGCCCCCGAGCGGCAGCGAGGCGGCCTGAGCTTTAGCGCCCAACCCGCACCACTGCATCGCCTTATCCGGTAACGCCGGCGGCACCTTTGGGTCCGTCGGCGTTTTTGCGTCTACGGCCGCCCTCGCCCTCGCCCTCGCCCTCGCCCTCGCCCTCGCCCTCGCCCTCGCCCTCGCCCTGCAACAGCATCCGCGATACTTTAATTTTGTTCATGTATTTTTTCGGGAGCATCCCCGATCTCTAATACTGGCGCGGACCTTTGTTTTTATCCGATGAAAATACATTAGATTTATTCATGTATCGCCCTACATCTGTCGGATCTTCGGGTGCTAAACCTCACCCCTCGCCTGGCGCCTTCCCGACCTGAACCGCCGGGTTTCGCCTGACGGCGAGCCACTTTCTGTCCGGCGATAGAAAGTAGCCAAAGAGCGCCGTGCCCGCTCCCCCGCCGGCAGGCCAATGAAACTGGCCTACCGGTCCCCTGCGCTACTCGCCCGGGACGGGGGCTGCGGAACTCGGCCTGCGGCCTCAAACAGTCCTCGCCCTTTTCCGTCCCGGCCTGCGTTGCTCGGCGGGGGAGAAGGGCACACTTGGGCGCAGCGTTGAGGCCACGACTAGAAGGCAAGGCCGGGAGTGGGATTCAGGACTTGAAAGCCTTATTTCAAAGTCCGCGCCAGTATTGGCTTTCCGGGCACCACCATCCAAGAACAAGGACTGACGTGGGCTTTCACAGAGCCGGCTTGCAGATCAAGCACTGGCGCGCCTTTCCGGCCTCCTTCATCCGGCCAA
>NZ_JAJTBG010000003.1 GCF_021287045.1 Oryzomicrobium sp.
TGGTCAACTGGGCAATCAGGGCTTCGGTAAGGGCCACCCCGGGAATGAGTTGGTGTGCCTTGGCGAATGTCACCCCTTGGTCGATGAGTCCGCGGTATTGGGCTTCGTCGCTGGCGTAGCTGTCGAGGAAGCGACGCCCGGTGAGCTGGGCCACCTGGTCGCGTATCAGTTGCTGCTCGTAGTAGCCGTCGCCCAGGCGCTTTTGCACCGTGCTCGGGTCCATGGCGAGTTGCTGGAGCATGTAGTCCGAACTCAACCAGTTTCGATAATTGGTGAAGCGTGGATCGGTTTCGATCAGGTAGCCGCCCTGGGCATTGGGATTGGTGCGGAACAGGCTGCTTGAATTCAGGCTGCCGGACAGGGCCGCCGGGTTGGCCACGCTGACCACCGAACCGCCGGTACCAGAAGCGTTTTGGCTGACCCGGTTGATGGCAAGGGCAGACACCTGGGTGCCGCTGCCGCTCGCACCGGGTTGAGTGTGCTCGGTATATTCGGTCGGGGTAAGGTTGAGGCCAGTGACGGTCGACGCCGGGTAATAGCCATAGGCGACGACTTCGGTAGAGTCGTTACCTTTGCCAGGAGGTTGATGGTCGATATGGAAATAGGCGGTTCCAGCATCGGTCACAATCCGCTGCCCGGCAACTTCCGTATTGACCAGGTTGGTCGCCGCAACTAGCAAGGCTCCGCCGGCAATGATCTGGCTCTTGTCGTTGAGGAGACTGTCGGCATCAATCTTGAGGTTCTGCCCGGCCAGGATCTTGCCCGGGTCGGAGCTCACCACCTGGGTTTCCTTGATGGTGCGGGTGTAGTCGTATCGGTAGAACTTGTCGAACCGACCGTCCGGGGCGCTCAGCTGATAGAACCTATCACGGACGGTTGGCAGGGAAATCTGGTTGGGCAGGTAGCGGTTCGCCGAACCGTAGCCTTGGTATTCCTGAATGAAGACCGACGAGACGACCACTTCCTGGGTGGCGAAATGCAGGTTCCGGTTGGTGATGGTGCTGGCGGCAAGGTCGAGCCGCCCCTTGGCTTCGATGGTCGCACTGGCGTTGTCCACGGTCGCAGCGCTGCCTGTGGCCTTGTTGTCCGCATCCAGACTGCCGCCGATAGCCATGTCGCCAGCACTGAAGATGAGGGCGTGTTCCTGGTTGGAAAGGTTCTGAACGCCGATATCGAGACGCTCGCGGGCAGCGATGACGGGCGCGCTGGCCCCTTCCGCCAGGTTGTTCAGCGTCGCCGCCTCGATGGACACGTGATCGCCATACACGCGGCCGGTCCCCAGGTTGTCGAACCGGGTTGCCTTGACCAGGCTGGTGCCGCCATCGATCAGGCCCCGGTTGGTCAACAAACCGTCGGACCGGACCTTGGTATCGCCGGCACTGATTTCGCCCTGGGCAGCGTTGTCGATCTCGGCACCATGCACGTTGACGCTGGTACCGCCGAGTATCTTGGCATTGTTGGTCAATTTCCCGCTGGTATCCAGCGCAAGATTGCCGCTCGCCTGGATGTCGTTGCTGTTGGTGTAGTCACCGACAAGGCCTACGCTCAGGTCACCCTGGCTGAGCAACTTGCCAGCCCCGGTGAGGGTTGCGCTTTTGACGGTAAGGGTTTCCCCGGCAATGATCGTGCCTTGCTCGTTGGAAATCGCCAGGGTCCTGGCCGCTGACGCCCCCGCCCCATCGGCGATGGTGCCGTGCTTGCCTGCCGACAGTAAACCCTGGGTGTTGTCCACGGTACCGCTGCTGGTCACGCCGAGCGACTCGTCGGCCCGGATAGCCCCCCGCACGTTGTCCAGGCTACCTGCGGTAATGGCTACCGTCTTGCCCTCGATGCCCTGATCCGTTCCCTTGGTATCGGTGTTGATGAGGCGGCCGGCCTGGATCGTCAGATTCCCGCCGGATCGCACCAGGCTGGAGCCGTTCGCCCCGGTGTTGTCCACGTCGCCGGGACCCACGTCGACGGAGACATCCCCTTGGCCTTGAATCTGCCCGCCGCGGTTATCGAGCCGTGATGCCCGCAGCGAAGCGGAGGATTCACTCACCAATTTTCCGCTGTTGGTCACCGCCTGGCTGGTGATGGCAAGTGCCCCTTGGGCACCAACGTAGCCTGCGGTGTTGTCCAGGTCGCCGGTCTTGAGCGTGACATCCCCCTGACCAAGAATTCCCCCCGACGAGCCGGAATTGGTGTTCGTCAGTTTCTGGTTCTGGGTATCGATATCCAGAGCGCCCCCGGCCTGGATCAGGCCGGCATCGTTGATCAGCGCACCGCTGAGGATGTCGATGCTGCCCCGGGCGGAAAGCGAACCTTGGCTGTTGTCGAAGCCATGGCCGGCACTGCGCACGACAATGTCTTGTCCAGTCAGCACCCCGCCCAGGTTCGATACGCCGAGGCTGGCCAATTGGAGGCGCTGCCCCGCCTCTGCCCAACCGGCGTTGTTGCTGAAACGTCCGGCCGTCGCCGTAATGACCAGGTCGCCCCCGATCGCTCCCAGGGTGGCGCCGTCGTTATCCACTTCCGTGGCGCTTGCCGCCAGGCTGCCGGCGGCGGCGAGGGTGCCCCTGTTCTTGAGCGCGGCCTGGCTGGTCAATTGGGCATCGCCCTGAGAGTAGACAGTACCGGTGTTCTCGATGGCGCCAGTGGTGTCGACTCGCAGGCTGGTGGCGCCCAGAATGCGGCCGCTGTTTTCCAACCGCCCATCGAGCGTCACGACCACTTCGCCCACACTGGCGCCGATTTGCCCGGCATTGCGGACGCCTACCCCCGCCTCGGTTCCCACCAGGGCGATCTTTCCGGCATACATGCCGCCGAGTTGGGCCACGTCGATGGCGAAGGCGGGTGCAGTGCCGCTGGCCACAATGGGAGTGACTTGACTCAGGTCTGTGCTGACGGTGTTCGCGCCTGCTACGACCTTGAGGTTCTGGGCCCAGAGTCCGGCATTGATCTGGATGGAGCGGGCGATGATGTCGGTATAGTCCGCGCTTCGCCCATCCAGGCCCGCTCCCTGGATGGTGACCATCCCACCCTGCACCCGGTAGCCTTCGAGGACGCCGCCATTCATGATCGGCGTGCCCGTGGTCAGCGTGGCGCGATTGGCATTGATGAAGCCGCAACCATCACAGGTGACGCCCGACGGGTTGGCGATGACGACCTGGGCCCGGTCACCGGCGACTTCGACATAGCCTCGCAGTTGGCTGGGATTGCTGGAATTGACTTCGTTGAGGATGACCCGGGCGGAGCCGCCCGCCAGCCACGGGTTGGCCTGTACCCAGCCCCCCAGTTGAGTCTGGGTGTTGCTCCGGGCATTGTTGAGGATCGCCCCCTGCCCGTTCACGTCGAACTGGGAATAAGTGTTGCGGGAAACGCCGGCGGCACTCGGCGCTTGAATATTGACGAGAGGGACACCGTTTGCCGAGACGCCGATGTTCGGTTGTTGGTTCTTCGGCGCACCGGGATCGGCAACGATTTGGGCCGTTGCCGACCCGATCCAGGCAACAGATCCGAAAGCACCCAGCAGCGCAAAACAGACGGGGCGCAGGGTCGCCCAGCGGTGGGCGCGATTTCCGATTTGTGGCCGCGCACCGCTTCCGCTACGTGTCGGAACGTACTCGGCAACGGCCATCAAGAGGCCACGGGACTGGTTGAAGATGATCCGATAAAGGTTCTTGTTCATGTTGCCCCCTGAAAACCCGTCAGAATTGAAGACTTAGGAAAAAGCCCGCCGTGGTGCTGGCGGTCTTGAAGTGTTCCGGACGCTTGATCGGCTGGCCGACGAATACGTCGTAACTCACATTGCGGTACCCACCGCGCAATCCCACTACCGCGCCAACCAGGTACTTGCCCACGAGATAGGTGCTGGAAGGTCCATCGACTTCGCCGTAGTCGGCCCCAAGGTAGATTTCCTGGCCGCTGGCGCCCAAGGGCATCCCCAGGTCGTTGCGAATCAGCAAGCCCCGCTCCGCCGACAGAACGCTTTCGCCATCGAAGCCGCGCACCGTATAGCGCCCCCCGATCGAGAAGCGATCCTGGGGGACCAGGGGCGTATCGTTCCATTGGCCGCGCAGGACGCCGGTATAGCGGAGCTTTTGCTGTCCGACGGCGAACTGCCAATTGAACTGGGTATCGGCCGTCACCAGCCTTGGCCGCGACGTCCCTTCACCGAACTTTTCTTCCGGAGCGGGCAGCGAACCCATGGCACCCGTACCCCACCGGTAAGCGAGATTGACGTCCAGGCTGCCCGATGAGAGGAACTCACGGTGGCTGATACCCACCTCCCCTCCCGCCATACGCCTGCGCTGGACTTCGATTTCGGTGTCGTCGATGTAGTTATTCGAAGAACGCATCCACCCCCGGAGCCAACCTGAGGTCTTGCGGGTGCCATCCCGGTAGAGCAGCCGCGTCAGCCGGATTTCGCTGTTGTCGCTGGTTCCTCGATAGATGTAGCTTTGGTTGGCCCCCGCTACCTTCTGGTGATAGCGGTTACTGCTCGCCGTAAAACCAAGAGACCAGTAGCCGAACGGCAGCGAATAGTGGACGGTGTGGCCAGCGGTCCCCTTGCTGCCAGGATCTGTGGTCGAAATGTTCTGGTTGGCGCTGAAGTAGAACAGGTCGTTCAGCGTCAACATGTTGTCGAACGAGAAGGTGAGCCCCGCCTGGTATTTGCCCGTGGCCTTGGAACCGCCATCGTCCAACGTCGCGGTCAGGCGGAAGGGGAATTCCTGGCGGTATTTGATGACGAGATCGCTCTCACCCGGGAGAGCGCCCTCCCCCTCTGCTGGGGTGATCTGGATATCGGCGTCTGCCGTGGGAACACGCTTGAAGTTCTCCAGGCCCTGCTCGATGTCGCGGAGACTGAGGAGATCGCCGGGACTGGCCGGCACCGCGTTCCATTTCGTGCCGCGCACATCCCCGCCATCCTCGAAGCGAATGTTGCGGATGCGTCCCGGGATCACGGTCAATCTGAGCGTCCCGCTCTTCAGATCCTGGGGCTCCGCCAGAATGCGGGTAGTGACATAGCCCCTGGCGACAATGACGTTCTGGATCCGCCTCATCACCAGATTGATGCCGCCGCCACCCAGGCAACGCCCGATGACAGGATCATCCTCCCGCTCCGCAGCCCCCAGCGCCCACTGAAAACGCCTAGCGTCGGCACCTGTCAGCTCAATCCTCTGAATGGTGAAACACGGGCTTTCACCGTCGGGAATCCGCTCATCGATTTCCTGAGGGCGCTCCAACCTGACATCAGGAGTCGTTTCCTGCTGCTGGCGCAGCAGACGCTCGCGCTCCTGCTGGCGGATTATTTCCTGGGCACCGGGATCCGTATTGACGGGAGGGTCAGCAGCGAGTGCTGCATTCGTGAAAACGGCCGCAATAACGGCCACCATGAGTTGGCGACGGGAATGGCATCCCTTCAAATGATTCGCCGAAGCGGGCTTGTACATCGATTCCTGAGACTGTTCTGGGCATTGTTGTCAGTGCTCTGGAGGGGAGGTGCAATGGCCAGGGATATTTTTCCCATTGGCATCATGTTGTTATGTATCCCAACGCCACCATCGCTTGCGTCAGAAGCGCGTCAGACTACTACATGGCATAAACAAAATACATAACCAATTTGCTTAAATATATTTTTAAGGCATAAAAAAACCGCTCCTCAAAGGAGCGGTTTTCTAGGTGCGACGTAAGCCGTTACTGGGTTCAATCCAGCTTGAAGAACCCAATCGTCTCCTGCAAGCGAACTGCCTGGCCGTGCAGCTCCTGGGCCGTGGCCGAGAGTTCTTCGGAGGCGCTGGCGTTGTGCTGGGTGGCCTGGCTGACCTGGACGATGGCGGTGGAAATCTGGCCGGCGCCGGTGGCCTGTTCCTCCGAGGCCAGGACGATTTCCTTGACCAGGGCGGCGGTCTTTTCGATGTTGGGCTGCATCTGGCCGAACAGGCCGCCGGCCTTTTCCGCCAGGGCGACGCTGCCGGTGGCCAGTTCGCCGATTTCCTGGGCGGCTTTCTGGGAGCGCTCGGCCAGCTTGCGCACCTCGCCGGCCACCACGGCGAAGCCCCGGCCCGCCTCGCCGGCCCGGGCCGCTTCGATGGCGGCGTTCAGGGCCAGCAGGTTGGTCTGGTAGGCGATCTCGTCCACGATGCCGATCTTGTCGGCGATGCGCTGCATAGCCTCCACCGTGGCCCGCACCGCCTCGCCGCCGGCGCCGGCATCCTCAGCGGCACGCACGGCGATGGTTTCGGTGGCCCGGGCGTTGTCCTTGTTCTGCTCGATGCTGCTGGCCATCTGCTCCACGGCGGCGGTGGTTTCATCCACGCTGGCCGCCTGTTCGGAAGCGGACTGGGACAGAGAGTGGGAGGTGCTGCTGACCTGGTCGGAGGCGCTGGCCAGGGCCTCGGCGCTGGCGCGCACTTCCAGCATGGCGGCCTTGTTGCGGCTGATCATCTTGTCGGCGGAGCGCATCATCTGGGCGATCTCGTCCTTGCCGTCGGCCTCGGCATGCACCGTCATGTCGCCTTCGGCCAGGGCTTCGAGCACGTTCTGGACCTGTTTCACCGGGGCGAGGATGCCGCGCACCACCCACCATGACAGGGCCACCAGCAGCACCAGGACCACCGCCGCCACGCCGCCCTGGCGGACCACGTTCTCGCGGAACACCTGATCCACGTCGTCCACGTAGATGCCCGAACCGACCACCCAGCCCCAGGCGGGGAAGGCCTTCACGTAGGAGATCTTTTCCACCGGCACGTCGCTGCCCGGCTTGGGCCAGACGTAACTGACGAAGCCCTCGCCCTTGGCCTTGGCCACTTCCGACATTTCACGGAAGAGATGCACGCCGTTGGCGTCCTTGGCGTCGGACAGGTTCTTGCCCTCCAGCTCGGGCTTGATCGGGTGCATCACCGATCCGGCGTCGAAATCGTTGAGAAAGAAATATTCGTCGCCGCCGTAGCGCAGCCGGCGCACCGCGGCGATGGCGGCGGCCTTGGCCTCGTCCTCGCCCAGGGCGCCGCTGGTCTGCAGGGCGTAGTAGTGGGACACCAGGCCGTGGACCGTTTCGACCACGTGGCGGGTCTTGAACTTGCGGTCTTCCAGCAGGTTGTCGCGCAGCTGGGCCAGGCCCATGGCGATGCTGGCAACGATGCCCAGGGCGGCCAGGGCCACCAAAAGGGTCAGTTTCCAGCCCAGTTTCAGGTTCTTCATTATCGTTTTTCCCCTTGCCGGCCGGCGGTTGGCGGCCGTGTCGCTTCCTCGTTGGCGGGACTCCGGGCCAACGCGCCCGGAAGTGCAGGCGGTAGAATGTCGGCCTTTGTCGGAATCTGCAATATCCCAGCCGCGTTTTACACGCGCCCGCGCACTCCATGAGGCGCCCGGCGCGACGCCGTGGATAGCTCCTGCCCCCTCCCATGCCCCACGTTCCCGCCTCGTCTTCCCTGCTCGACCGCAGCCTGGCCGCCGTCTGGCACCCCTGCACCCAGATGCGCCACCATCTGGAGTCCGGCGCCAACGCCCTGCCCCTAATCCCCATCGTGCGCGGCCAGGGCCTGTGGCTGTACGACGATTCGGGCCGGCGCTTTCTCGACGGCATCAGTTCCTGGTGGGTGAACCTGTTCGGCCACGGCAACCCACGCATCAACGCGGCGCTGCGCGACCAGCTGGAAACGCTCGAACACGTCATCCTGGCCGGCTTCACCCATGAGCCGGTAGTGGAACTGTCTGAACGCCTCTCCGCCCTCGCCGGCGGCGCCCTGGGCCACGCCTTCTATGCCTCCGACGGTGCCTCGGCCACCGAGATCGCCCTGAAGATGTCCTACCACTACTGGCAGAACACCGGGCACCCGGCCAAGCGCCGCTACGTCTGCGTCGCCGGCAGCTACCACGGCGAAACCGTGGGCGCCCTGGCGGTCACCGACGTGGCCCTGTTCAAGGACGCCTACGGCCCCCTCACCCACCCGGCCTACGTGGTGCCCAGCCCGGACGCCCGCCTCGCCCGGGACGGCGAGAGCGCCGCCGACGTGGCCCGCCGCGCCGCCCAGGGGCTGGAGGCCCTGTTGGCCGAAGAGCACGAGCAGATCGCCGCCCTGATCGTCGAACCCCTCATCCAGTGCGCCGGCGGCATGGCCATGCACGATCCGGAGTACCTGGTGCAGGCCCGCGCCCTGTGCGACCGCTACCAGGTGCACCTGATCTGCGACGAGATCGCCGTGGGCTTCGGCCGCACCGGCACCTTCTTCGCTCATGAGCAGGCCACCGTGGCCGGCGCGCCGATCCGCCCGGACTTTCTCTGCCTATCGAAGGGCATCACCGCCGGCTACCTGCCCCTGTCGGTGGTCTTGAGCACCGACGCCATCTACCAGGCCTTCCTTGACGAGCGGCTGGCCCGGGGTTTCCTCCATTCCCACTCCTACACCGGCAACCCCCTGGCCTGCCGGGCGGCCCTGGCCACCCTGGACATCTTCGCCAGCGACGACGTGATCGCCGCCAACCGGGCCACCGCCGCCGCCTTCAGCGAATTGCTGCGGCCCCTGGCCGAGCATCCCCGGGTGCGCCACTTCCGCCAGCGCGGCATGATCTGGGCCGCCGACATCGACACCGCCGACCCGAGCTTCGGCCGCCGTTTCTACCGCGAGGCCCTGGCCCGGGAAGTGCTGCTGCGCCCCCTGGGCAACACCCTGTACTTCATGCCCCCCTACATCGCCACGGAAGCCGATCTGGCCTTCCTCGCCCAACGGGCGCTCCAGGCCCTGGAAGCGGCCCTGGCCGCCGGCGACGCGGCGCAGCCCGGCGGTCCGGCCTCGCCCACCTTCGCCGCCTGAACCACATCCATGATCTGGGACGACCTCGACCTCGAACTGGCCAAGCGCCGCGACCAGGGCCTGCTGCGCACCCGGCGCACCCTGCAATCCCCCGCCGGCCCCCACGCCATCGTGGACGGCCGGCCGTTGCTGGCCTTTTGCAGCAACGACTACCTGGGGCTGGCCGCCGACCCCGCTGTTGCCAACGCCATGGCCGAGGGCGCCCGCCGCTGGGGCGCCGGCTCCGGCGCCTCCCACCTGGTGTCCGGCCACCTGGAACCCTTCCAGCAGCTCGAAGACCGGCTCGCCGCCTTCACCGGCTTTGCCCGGGCCCTGACCTTTTCCACCGGCTACATGGCCAACCTGGCCATCGTTCCCTCCCTGGTGGGCCGGGGCGACGCGGTGTTCGCCGACAAGCTCAACCACGCCTCCCTGATCGACGCGGTGCAGCTATCCCGGGCCGACCATGTGCGCTACCCGCACAACGACGTGGCGGCCCTGGAGCGCCTGCTGGAAAAATCCACCGCCCGCAAAAAGCTGATCCTCACCGACGCCGTGTTCAGCATGGACGGCGACCTGGCGCCCCTGGCCGAACTCTTCGCCCTGGCCGAGCGTTTCGACGCCTGGCTGGTGGTGGACGACGCCCACGGCTTCGGCGTGCTCGGCCCCCAGGGCCGGGGCAGCCTGGCCCACCTGGGCCTGCCCGCCTCCCCGCGCCGCCTGCTGATGGGCACCCTGGGCAAGGCAGCCGGGGTCTCCGGCGCCTTCGTCGCCGGCGCGGAATCGGTGATCGAGTGGCTGATGCAGACCGCCCGGCCCTACATCTTCACCACCGCCGCTAGCCCTGCCGTGGCCTGCGGCCTGCTCGCCGCCCTGGACACGCTGGCCGGCCCGGACGGCGACGCCCGCCGCGCCCACCTGCAAACCCTGATCGCCCGGCTGCGCGCCGGCCTGGCCGACACGCCCTGGCACCTGCTGCATTCCGACACCGCCATCCAACCCATCGTGGTCGGCGACAACCACGCCGTCCTCGCCGTGGCCCAGGCCCTGCTCGACCAGGGCCTGTGGGTGCCGGCCATCCGCCCGCCCACGGTGCCCGCCGGTTCCGCCCGGCTGCGGGTGTCCCTGTCCGCCGCCCATAGCCTGGACGACGTGGACCGCCTGACCGCCGCCCTGGCCGCCGTTGCTGCCCTTGCCCCATGAACATCACGCCCCTCAACGCCCCCGTGGCCCCCGCGCGCCCATCTCTCGCCCTGCTGCACGGCTGGGGCCTGGACGGCCGCATCTGGGACGATCTGCTGCCCCACCTCGCCACCCTGGCGCCTGATCTGCCCCTGCTGCGCGTGGACCTGCCCGGCTACCACGGCACGCCCTACGCCGGCGAGAACGCTGCCGATGTGGCCCGGCAACTGGCCGAGCAGTTGCCCCCCGGCTGCATCCTGGCCGGCTGGTCCCTGGGTGGCATGCTCGCCCAGATGGCGGCGGTCCGGCCGAATAGCCCCATCGCCCGGCTGGTGCTGCTCGGCACCACTCCCAGCTTCGTCAAGCGCGAGGGTTTCGAAGCCGGCCAGTCCCCGGCCCTGCTCGCCACTTTCACCGCCGGCATCCGTGCCCTGCCCGCCGCCGTGGTGCCCCGCTTCGCCACCCTGATCAACCAGGGCGACAGCCGCGCCCGGGACATCAACCGCCTGATCAAGCCCCTCACCCAGGAGCCTCTGCCGGAAAAAGCCGGCCTGCTCGCCGGACTGGCCTGGCTGGGGGAACTGGACCTGCGCCCCCTGGCGGCCACCATCGCCCAGCCCGCCCTGGTCATCCACGGCGCCAAGGACGGCCTGATCCCCTGTGAGGCCGGCCAGTGGCTGGTCGGGCACCTGCCCCGGGCCGAGCTGCTAACCCTGCCGGAGGCCGCCCACACGCCCTTCCTGCACGACCCCGCCGGCTGCGCCGCCGCCATCGCCCGCTTCGCCACGGCCGGCGCCGCCGCCGACACCGGCACCGCCACGGCTGCATGAGCCCGGATTCCGACCGTCCCGCCAAGCATCGGGTGCGGGCCGCCTTCGACCGGGCGGCGCGCACCTACGACGGGGCCGCCATCCTGCAACGCCGGGCCGTGGCCGGCCTGCTGGCACGCCTGGAGGCCGCAGCCCCCGCCCTCGCCGGCCCCCTGCTCGACGCCGGCTGCGGCACCGGCTATGCCCTGCCCCTGCTGGCCGCGCGCTACCCCGGCCAATCCCTGATCGCCGCCGACCTGGCCCCGGCCATGGTGGACGCCAGCCGCAAGGCCCTGGCTGCGCTGAACGCCCCAAGCCAAGCCCTGTGCGCCGACCTGGAGGCCCTGCCCCTGACCGACGCCAGCCTGGGCCTATACTGGTCGAGCCTGGCCTTGCAGTGGTGCCACCTGCCCACGGCCCTGGCCGAAGCCAGGCGCCTGCTGCGCCCGGGCGGGGTGCTGGCCATCGCCACCCTGGGCCCCGGCACCTTTGCCGAACTGGCCCAAGCCTTCGCTGCGGTGGATCGGCACCGCCACGTGCTCGCCTTCGACGACGGGGCCGCCATCGCCGCCGCCATCGCCGCCGCCGGCTTTGCCGACCCGCACCTGGAGAGCGAAACCCTCACCGTCCATTACCCGGACCTGCCCAGCCTGCTCGCCGCCATCAAGGCCGTGGGCGCCAACCAGGTGGGTCCCGGCCGGCGCACCGCGCCCCTGGGCCGGGCCGGTCTGGCCCGCCTCACCGAAGCCTACGAAGCCCTGCGCACGCCGCAGGGCCTGCCCCTGAGCTACCGGGTGGTCTACGCCCTGTCCCGGACCTGAACCGGGCGGCCGACACAACGGGCCCGGCGCCTTCACTCCTATTTCCCGACAGTCATGAACGCCCCCCGCTCCTTCTTCATCGCCGGCACCGACACCGAGATCGGCAAGACCTTCACCACCGCCCTGCTGCTGCGCAGCGCCCGCCTGGCCGGCCTCACCGCCCTGGGCATGAAGCCGGTGGCCGCCGGGGTGGATGCCAACGGCCGCAACGACGACGTGGAAGCCATCCTCGCCGCCAGCAGCTTCCAGCCCCCCCGGGACGACGTGAATCCCTTTCTCTACCGGGCCCCGGTGTCGCCCCACATTGCCGCCCGGGACGAAGGACGGCCGGTGGATCTGGCAATGATCGCGGCCGCCTACCGGCGCCTCGCTGCCCAGGCCGACCTGGTGCTGGTGGAAGGCGTGGGCGGCTTTCTGGCGCCCCTCTCCGACACGCAAGACGGCGCCGACCTGGCCCGGGCCCTGGGCCTGCCGGTGATCCTGGTGGTGGGCCTGCGCCTGGGCTGCCTCAACCACGCCCTGCTCACCGCCGAGGCCATCGCCGCCCGGGGGCTGCCCCTGGCCGGCTGGATCGGCAACCACGTGGACCCGGCCATGGCTCGCCAGGAGGACAACGTGCGCTACCTGCGAGACCGCCTGCATAATGCGTTCGGCCTGCCCTGCCTGGGGCTGGCGCCCCACCTGGCCGAACCCGCCGGCCCAGCCCGGGAAGCCCGGCTCGACATCATCGCCCGCACCCTGCGCCTGCCCGGCCAGCCCTGACTACGTCCCGTCCACCCCATGCCCAGCCTCAAGCTCACCCGCCAGCGCCTGCTCATCGCCCTCGTCGCCGTAGCCGTTGTCGTGCTGATCTTCTGGCCCCGGGCCAAGCCGGTGGAAACCGTGACCGTGGCGCGGGGCCCCATCGTCCAGTCGGTGGTGGCCACCGGCCGGGTGACCACCCCGACCCGCATCGAGATCGGCGCTCAAGTCACCGGCACGGTGGAAACCGTCACCGTGCGCGAGGGCGACCTGGTCAAGCCCGGCCAGCTGCTCGTCACCCTGCGCGACGACGAAGCCCGGGCCGCCCAGGTCCAGGCCCAGGCGTCCCTGGTGGAAGCCCGGGCGCGCATCACCCAGCTCGACCGGGTAGCCCAGCCCATGGCCGATCAGGCGGTGCGCCAGGCCGAAGCCAACCTGCGGGTGGCCGAAGCCGAGTACCAGCGCGCCCAAGCCCTGGTGGCCCAGGGCTTTTACAGCGGCTCCAAGGCCGACGACGCGGCACGCAACCTGGACACCGCCCGGGCCGCCCTGCTCTCGGCCCGGGCCCAGGCCGAGGGCAACGCCAAGGGCGGCGCCGAGCGCGCCCTGGCGAACGCCCGCCTGGTCCAGGCCGAAGCAGCGCTGAAGGCCGCCCAGGCCCGCCTCGACAACCAGCGCCTGACCGCTCCGGAAACCCTGGGCGAGGCCGCCCGGGTACTGACCCGCACGGTGGAGCCCGGCACCATCGCCCAGCCGGGCAAGGTATTGCTGACCCTGGCCGACCAGGGCGAGACCCGCATCTACGTTGACGTGGACGAGAAGAACCTGCGCTACCTGGCCCCCGGCGCCACGGCGCTCGGCGTGGCCGACGCCTACCCGGGGGAACGCTTCGACGCCCGGGTGTATTACGTGGCCCCGTCCATCGACCCGAAGAAGGGCACGGTGGAGGTACGCCTGACGGTGCCCAAGCCCCCCGCCTACCTGCGGCCGGACATGACCGTGTCGGTGGAGATGGTCACCGGGCGCAAGGACGACGCCCTGGTGGTGGCCTCCGACGCGGTGCGGGGCGCCGACACCCAGGAACCCTGGGTGCTGGCGGTGCAGGACGGCCGGGCGGTGAAGGTGCCGGTCAAGCTCGGCCTCAAGGGCGTGGGCAGCAGCGAGATCGTCGGCGGCGTCCAGGCCGGCGACATCCTGGTGGTGGCCCAGGCCGCCGCCGGCCCCGGCGACCGGGTCAGCGCCCAGCCCCGGGCCGTCGGCCCCCGGCGCAATTTCGACGTGCCGGGTCTGTCGCGTTGAGCGCCGCTCCATCGGTCCCACCAATCCTGGATACGCCGCCATGGCCCGCCTGATCCGCCCCGGCCCCCTGCACCTGCCCTTCGAGTGGCTGGTGGCCCTGCGCTTTCTGCGCGAGGGGCGGATGCAGACCTTCCTGATCCTGGCCGGGGTCACCGGCGGGGTGGCGGTGGTGATTTTCCTCACCCAGCTGATCAACCAGCTCCAGGGCACCATCATCGATAAGGTGCTGGGCTCCCAGGCCCACGTGGTGATCAAGCCCTTGGACGACCTGACCCGCCGCGCCCTGCCCGCCGACGCGCCGGTGGCGGCCACGGTGCAACCCCGGGCCCAGCGGCTGCGCCCCCTGGACCAGTGGGAGGCGGTGGCCCGCCTGGCCGAGGCCACCCCCAACGTGGTGGCCGTTTCGCCGGTGGCCAGCGGGCCGGCTTTCGCCATCCGCGGCGGCGCCAACAAGTCGGTGGCCCTGATCGGCATGATCCCGGAGCAGTACCGCCGGGTGGTGAAGATGGACGACTACATGACCCAGGGGCGCTTCGACGTTTCCGGCACCAACGCCCTGATCGGCGTCGACCTGGCCAAGGATCTGGGGGTGGGCCTGGGCGACAAGCTGCGGGTGCTGGCCGCCGACGGCCGGGACGAGACCCTCACCGTCACCGGCCTGTTCGACATGGGCAGCCGGGACATCAACCGGCGCTGGGTGTTCATCACCCTCAAGCTGGCCCAGACCCTGCTCGACCTGCCCGGCTCGGTATCCAACATCGACCTCACCGTCACCGACATCTTCGTCGCCGACCAGGTGGCGGCCCGGCTCGGCAACCAGACCGGGCTGACGGTGGAATCCTGGATGCTGACCAACTCGGGCCTGCTCACGGCGCTGACCAACCAGAGCGTTTCCAACAACCTGATCCGCACCTTCGTCATCCTCATCGTCGCCCTGGGCATCTCCAGCGTGCTGGTGGTGTCGGTGGTGCAGAAGCAGAAGGAGATCGGCATCCTGCGGGCCATGGGCACCAGCCGGCAGCGCATTCTCACCGTGTTCCTGCTCCAGGGCGGCATCGTCGGCGCCATCGGCTCGGTGGCCGGCACGGCCCTGGCCTTCGGCCTGCTGCACCTGTTCTCCCACATCTACAAGGCGCCGGACGGCTCCCAGCTGTTCTCCGCCCAGCTCGACCCAATGCTCGCCCTGGCCGCCTGCGGGCTGGCCACGGCGGTGGGGGTGGCCGCCGCCGCCCTGCCGGCGCGGCGCGCCTCCCGCCTCGACCCGGTCCAGGCGATCCGCGTATGACCCCGGATACAACCGCCACCGCCGACGCCGGCGCGCCGATCCTGGAACTGCGCGGCATCCGCAAGTCCTACGGCATCGGCACGCCGGTGGAGACCGAGGTGCTGCATGGCATCGACCTGACCCTGGGCGAGCACGAGTTCGTCGCCCTGACCGGCCCCTCCGGCTCGGGCAAATCGACCCTGCTCAACCTGATCGGCCTGCTGGAGACGCCCACCCAGGGGGCCCTGCGCATCGCCGGGGACGAAACCACCGTCCTCGACGACGCTGCCCTGACCCGGCTGCGCGGCCGCGCCATCGGCTTCGTCTTCCAGTTCCACCACCTGCTGCCGGCCTTTTCGGCCCTGGAGAACGTGATGATGCCGGCCATCATCCACCAGGGCATCGCCACCGACGAGGCCACCGCCCGGGCCGAGGAACTGCTCGCCGCCGTGGGCCTGGCCGGGGCCGGACACAAGAAGCCGGGGGAACTGTCCGGCGGCATGCAGCAGCGGGTGGCCATCGCCCGGGCCCTGTCCACCCACCCGCGCCTGCTGCTCGCCGACGAGCCCACCGGCAACCTGGACACCAAGACCGCCGACGACATCTTCGAGTTGATGCGCCACTTCAACCGGGAACAAGGCAGCGCCTGCCTGATCGTCACCCACGACCCGCGCCTGGCCGCCCGCTGCGACCGGGTGATCGAGCTAGTGGACGGCCGCCTCACCGCCTGAGCCATCCCGCCCCTTCGTGAAAGTCGGCGCCAGGCTTGGCTTTCCGGGCACATGCCGCCAAGGTCGGCCACCATGGCCGATCTCCAGCCACCCATCGCCGAAAACCGCGCCAATGCTCATTATCCGGGCGGTTCGTCATATGGCTGAACCACCAGGGATTTTTCACCTTATCCACAGACTGACGCACAGAAACTGTGGGCAAGCGCCGCCTTCCCCGCCGCGAGGCAATGGTAGGAAATGGCTCGGACATGGACGGCGCCTCACCCCGGCCGTTATGCTCACGGCGTTCCCGGCCCAATCCGGGGTGCCGTGCCATTTCATCCAGGAGCGACCATGACCTTCGTCGATGCGATCAAAAGCGGCTTCACCAACTACCTCAATTTCGAGGGCCGGGCCTCCCGGTCCGAATTCTGGTGGTGGGTGCTCTTCGTCTTCCTGGCCAGCCTGGTCACCACCCTCATCCACCACCTGTTGGGCAACCTGTTCTCCCTGGCGGTGCTGCTGCCCGGCCTGGCGGTCACCGCCCGCCGCCTCCACGACATCGACCGCAGCGGCTGGTGGCAGCTGGTGGGCATCATCCCGGTGATCGGCTGGCTGGTGATGGTCTACTGGTGCCTCCAGCCGGCCCGGGAACCCAACCGTTTCGGCACGGCATGACCCGGTGCGCCATGCTAGCTTGAAGGAAGCCGCCGGCGCTTCCGGCGCCGGCGCCCCCCATCCCCATAGAGCCCTTGCCATGGAAAACGCCATCCACAAACTCAGCGACCTGTTCCGCCAGCTCGGCCTGGCCGACGACGCGGAATCCATCGACGCCTTCATCGCCGCCCACCGCCCCCTCCCCGCCGGCACGCCCCTGGCCGACGCGCCCTTCTGGAATCCCGCCCAGGCCCAGTTCCTGCGCGAAGAACTGGGAGACGACGCCGACTGGGCCGAACTGGTGGACGAACTGGCGGCCCGGTTGAGCCGTTGAACCTCCGAGCCGTTGAACCTCCGAGCCGTTGAACCTCCGAGCCGCTGAACCTCCGAGCCGCTGAACCCGCGCCCGGCCGGCAATGCCATTCCCCGACTACCCCGTCCTGCTGACGGTCGTCCTGATCGCCAACTGGCCGATCTACACCCGCCTCATGCAGTTCTTCTTCGGCGATGCCAGCGGCCTCGCCCAGGCCCTGGGCTACTGGGCTCTCCCCGACTTGCTGTCGCTGATCATGAACCGCTACTGGGAAGACCAGTGGGCCGAATTCCGCCTGACCCTGTGGCTCATCCTGTGCGCCGGCGTGGTGGTGGCCGAATACCGTCTCGCCGCCCTGCTGCTCGACGGCTGGTACGCCCACGTGATGTGCTGCAAACCGGCCGGCCCCTGATTTAACCTGGCCCTTCGCCATGCCCCTCATCGCCACCTTCCTCGACGGCCGCATCGCCATTCACGTCGGCGACCTGACGCGCCACGACGTCGATGCCCTGGTCAATGCCGCCAACGCCACCCTGCTCGGCGGCGGCGGCGTGGACGGCGCCATCCACCGGGCCGGCGGGCCGGCCATCCTGGAGGCCTGCCGGGCCATCCGCGCCAATCGCTGGCCCGACGGCCTGCCCACCGGCGAGGCGGTGATCACCCCCGGCGGCAACCTGGCGGCGCGCTACGTCATCCATACCGTCGGGCCGGTCTACGGCCGCCACGACGGACGGGAGCCGGAACTGCTCGCCAACTGCTACCGCAACGCCCTGGCCCTGGCGGCAGGCAACGGTCTTGCCAGCCTGGCCTTTCCGGCCATCTCCACCGGCGTCTACGGCTATCCGGGGGACGAGGCGGCCCAGGTGGTCTCCACCGCCCTGCGCGACGCCCTGACGGAACAACCTGGGCGCACGACCCTGGCCGCCGTGGCCGAAGTCCGCCTGGTATTCTTCTCCGCCGAGGCGGCGGCGGCCTTCCTCGACCACCAGCGTTTCTAGCGCCATGCCCGACCTGGTTTTCCGCCTGGCGCTGCTGGCCCTGGCCTGGCTCGCCTACTTCGCCCTCCATTCCCTGCTCGCCTCCCTGCCGGTCAAGGGCTGGGTCGCCCGGCATCGGCCCGGGGCCATGCCCGCCTACCGGCTCGGCTTCAACCTGGTGGCCCTGGTCACCCTGGCCTTGCCCCTGGGGCTGCTCTACGGCACGCCCTGGCCGCCGCTGTGGCGCTGGCAGGGCGTTGGCGCCTGGCTGGCCGACGGCCTGGCCCTGGCCGCCGTGGCGGGCTTCGCCTGGTCCCTGCGCTACTACGACGGGCAGGAATTCCTCGGCCTGCGCCAATGGCGCGGCCGGGTGCGCCAGGCCGAGGACCAGGAACGTCTGTGCCTCTCGCCCCTGCACCGCTGGGTGCGCCATCCCTGGTACGCCCTGGCCCTGGTGCTGCTGTGGACCCGCCCCATGGACGCCGGCATGTTGCTCACCGCCCTGCTCGCCACCTTCTACTTCGTCGCCGGCTCACGCCTCGAAGAGCGCAAGCTGATCGCCCGCCATGGCGACATCTACCGGCACTACCGGGCCTGCGTCCCGGCCTTTGTTCCCCGCCCCTGGCGGCGCCTCACCCCGGCCCAGGCCGAATCCCTGTTACGCCAGCAAGGTTGAAGGGAAAGCGGCCCCTGGGCTATGCTTCGCCCCCATGCGCCGCCTTCTCGTCCTCTTCCTGATGGTGATCTTCCCGCTGCAGTCCGTCTGGGCCGCGGTGGGCAGCCTTTGCCAGCACGAAGCGGGACGCACCGCCCAGCAGCATCTCGGCCACCACGCCCACCAGCACCGGTAAGCGGCTGGCATCGGCGCCGACGATGCCAGCCAGGTCATGGCCGATGCGGCCTTCGCCGCCTGCCCCCACGACAAGGCCGGCCATGGTAGCCACGGCCACGACGGCACGCCGGCCGACCATGCCGCAGCTGGCACCGGCCACGCAAGCGGTAGTGCATCCGGCAACGGCTTCGACGGCGATTGCGGCACCTGCCACCTGAGCTGCCTCAGCCTGGTTCTCCTCCCTCCGCCCCTGCCCGCTCTGGGCACGGGCTCGACCCCGCCGCCACGGGCGGTCCCTGCCTTCCTCTCCGCCGTTCCCGACGGGCCCGAACGGCCCAACTGGGCTCCCGCCGTCTGACCGGCGGGACCCGAACGCACCTTCCCCTGCGCTGACCGGCGCGACGGCCTGACCGTCCCCGGCCCCGGTTCCACGCCGTCCAGCCCCGCTCGCCCGTCTTGCGCGCCGGCCCATGCCGCGTGCGGGCCGGCCAAGCGGAATGGACGGTACGCAACCGACTAGCCGCAGCCCCCTGGCGCCCCACGCGCCCCGCGTTTTCCCCCGCCGGATTCCTCCTCCCCGTTTTGCTTTTGGAGAATCCGATGCGTTGGAACGTATCACCCCGACCCGGCAGCCGCCCCCCCGGCCTGGCTGCCCCGGCCATGCCAGAGCGCCCGATCCGCATCGCGCGCATTGTCCGGCTGGCCCTGGCCGCCCTGCCCCTGCTGGCGGGCGGTGCGGCCACCCCTTTACTGGCCGCCCCGCCGCTGGCGCCGCCGCCCGCACCGGTGGCCGCCGCCCCTTCACCTTCCCCTTCCATCGGCCAGCCCGGCACCGCCGCGCCGCGCCGCGCCATCGGCCTGGCCGATGCACTCGCCGCCGCCTGGCAGCGCCATCCCGCCGCCCGGGCCCTGAGCGCCCGGCTCGACGCCTTTGCCGCCCGGGAGGATGCGGCCGCCAGCCTGCTGGCGGAATCGCCCTCCCTGGCGGCGAGCAACCGCAGCGACAAGCTCAACCGCAACGCCGGCGTCGCCGAATGGGACGTGTCCCTGGCCCTGCCCCTGTGGCTGCCCGGCTACCAGTCCCGCACCCTGGCTCTGGTGGAATCCGAACGCGGCGCCTTCGCGGCCCTGGTGGACCAGGCCCGCTGGCGCCTCGCCGGCGAGGTGCGGGAAGCCTACTGGCTGGCCCGCCTGGCCGAGAACGAGCGGATCGTCGCCAACCGCCGCGCCGAGGACGCCGCCCGCCTGAGCGAGGACGTGCGCCGCCGCGTCGCCGCCGGCGAACTGGCCCCCATGGACCTGAACCAGGCCCGGGGCGCGGAACAGGCCGCCCTGGCGGCCCAGGCCGACGGTGAAGCCCGGGCCCACCGGGCGCGCCGCGCCTTTTCCGCCCTCACCGGCCTTGGCGCCCTGCCCGAGGAAAGCGCCGCCCGGGAATCGGCCGTCTCAACTCCGGCCCTGGCGCCCGCAGTGCCCTCCACCGCAAGTGTCCCCCTGGCCGCGGACGACGCCGGTTTCGACGCCCCCCTCGACGAGCGGGAGGCCGCCCATCCGGCCCTCTCACCCCTGGTACGGGCCATCGAGGCGGCCCGCTCCCGCCTGGCCCTGGCCCGGGGAAACGTGCGCGACGCACCGGAGCTGACCGTGGGCGTGCGCCGCGAGCGGGACAGCTTCGACGGCCCCTGGCTCAACTCGGCCACCGTCGGGGTGCGCATCCCCCTCTCCACCGGCGCCCGCAACCGGCCGCGCATCGCCGCCGCCAGCGCCGAGCTGACCGAGGCCGAGGCCACCCTGCCCCTGGAACGGGCCCGGCTCGCCGCCGAGCAGGACGCCAGCGCCCGGGAGGTGGAGCAATCCGCCGTCGCCCTGGCCCGGGCCGAGCAGCGCCTGGCCTTGGCGGTGGAAACCCAGCGCGAATACGCCCGGGCCTTCCAGCTCGGCAACATCGACTTGCCCCAGCGCCTGCGCATCGAATTCGACCGCTTCGACGCCGAACTGGCCGCCGCCCGGGCCCGCATCGAGGCCGCCCGGGCCGTCGCCCGGCACAACCAATCCCTGGGACTCCTGCCATGACCTTCCCTACCCCCCTCTTCGGAAAGCCGCGCCAGTGCTCGATCTCCGGGCAACCGGCCGGAAAAGCCGCGCCCCTGCTCGCTCTCACGGTCGGCCTTACCCTGGCCGCCATGCCGGCCCTGGCCCACGAGGGCCACGACGCCCCGGCGGCCCCCGCCAGCCGTGGCGCCTCCCCGGCCTTCGAGGCCCACTCCGACCTGTTCGAGGTGGTGGGCCGCCTGCAAACCGCCGCCGACGGCCACGGCGAACCTCGCCTGATCCTGTGGCTCGACCGCTGGGCCAGCGGCGAGCCGGTGGCCGGCGCCAGCATCGAGATCGAGGCCAGCCAGGCAAACGGCGACAAGGGCGGCAAGGACGGCGCGCCACTCAAGGCCCAGGCCGAGGCCCGGCCCGACGGCACCTACGCCCTGCCCACCGCCTTCGCCCGGGCCCTGGCGGCCCCCGGCGAGTATGCCCTGACCCTGACGGTGACCGCCGGGGACCAGGCCGACCTGCTCGCTGCCGACTTCGACGTGGCGGCGGACGCCGTGCCCGCCGCCGCCAGCCCCTGGGCCGCCCGCCTCGGCATCGCCGCCGCGACCCTGGCACTGGCCGCCCTTCTCGCCTTCGCCGCGCGGCGCCTGCGCCGCCGAGCCCCCCGTTCCGGGAGCGCCTCATGATCCGACCCATGCCCCATCGCCCTGGCCGTGCCCGGGCTTATCCCACTGCCCCCCTCGCCACCCTCGCCCCCCTTGCCGCCGCGCTCGCTCTAGCCCTGGCCGCTCTGCTGCCCGCCACCGCCCAGGCCCACGAGGGCCATGACGACGCCCCGCCCCCGGCAGTGCGTGGCGACGCACCCCAGCGCCTGCCCGACGGCAGCGTCTTTCTGCCCAAGACCTCCCAGCGCCAGTTGGAACTGCGCACCGTCGTGGCCCAGCCCTCGGCCCAGCCCCAGAGCGTGGAGCTGCCTGGCCGGGTGGTGCTCGATCCCAGCACCGGCGGCCGGGTCCAGGCCATGATCGCCGGGCGCATCGAGTCCCCCGCCGGCGGCCTGCCGGCCCTGGGCGAGAAAGTGCGGCGCGGCCAGCTGCTGGCCGCCATCCACCCCTCGGCCTCGGCCCTGGAACTGGGCAACCAGGCCGCCCAGGCGGCGGACTTCCGTGCCCAGCTGAAGGTGGCGGAAAAGCGCCTGGCCCGCCTCCAGTCCCTGGAAGCCACCGTGGCGCGCAAGGACATCGAGCAGGCCGAGGCCGAGGTACAGAGCCTCAAGGACCGGCTCGCCACCCTGTCTGGCAGCCTGCGCTACCACGAGGAGCTGCGCGCCCCGGTGGCCGGGGTGGTGGCCACCGCCAACGCCATCGCCGGCCAGGTGGTGGACGCCCGGGAAACCCTGTTCGAGATCGTCGATCCGGCCGGGCTGCGCATCGAGGCCCTGACCTTCGACCCGCGCCTGGCGGCGCGCATCGCCGCCGCCCGGGCCAGCGCCGCGCCGGGGGAATCCCTGGCCCTGCGCTTCGTCGGCGCCGGCCGGGCCCTGCGCGAGCAGGCCATCCCCCTGCACTTCCAGGTGGACGCCCAGGCGGCCCAAGACGGCGGCGGCACCCTGGCCCTGGGCCAGACGGTGACGGTGCTGGCCCAGACCCGGGACACGGTGAGCGGCGCCCCGGTGCCCGCTGCCGCCCTGGTCAAGAATCCGGCCAACCAGGACGTGGTGTGGGTGAAGGCCAGCGCCGAGCGCTTCGTGCCCCGGCCGGTGCGCTTCGTCCCCCTGGACGGCGCCCGGGTGACCCTCACCGACGGCGTCGCGGCCGGCGAGCGGGTGGTGGTGCAGGGGGCGCCCCTGCTCAACCAGGTGAGGTGACCCATGTTCGCCACCCTCGTACAGAAGAGCCTGGCCAACCGCCTGCTGGTGCTGGCCACCGCCGGCGCCCTGATGCTCTACGGCGCCTTCGTCGCCAGCCGCACCCCGGTGGACGTCTTTCCCGACCTCAACAAACCCACCGTCACTCTCATGACCGAGGCCGGCGGCATGGCCCCGGAGGAGGTGGAAACCCTCATCACCTTCCCCCTGGAAACGGCCATGAACGGCATGCCCGGGGTGAGCGCGGTGCGTTCCGTGTCCTCCGCCGGCCTGTCCTTCGTCTATGTCCAGTTCGATTGGGATATGGGTGGATCGGGCGGTGGCGACATCTACCGGGCCCGGCAGATGGTCAACGAGCGGCTGTCCCTGGTGCAGGAGCAACTGCCCGCCGGGGTGGTGCCGCGCATGGGGCCGGTGTCGTCGATCATGGGCGAGGTGATGCTGATCGCCCTGCCGGTCGATGAAGCCAAGATCAGCGCCATGGCGGTGCGCGAGTACGCCGACTGGGTGCTGCGCCCGCGCCTTCTGACCCTCCCCGGGGTGTCCCAGGTGATCCCCATCGGCGGCGAGGTGCGCCAGTTCCAGGTGCAGCCGGATTCAGCGCGCATGGCCGCCCTGGGCATCACCCTGGACCAGGTGGAAACCGCCCTGCGCGGCTTTGCCGCCAATACCAGCGGCGGCTTCCTGGAGCTGAACGGGCGGGAATACCTGATCCGCCACCTGGGCCGCACCAACCGCCTGGAGGACCTGAAACGCCTGGCCCTGACCGCCCGCAACGGCCAGCCGATCCTGCTCGAACAGATCGCCAGCGTCGGCTTCGCCCCGGCCATCCGTCGCGGCGACGCGGGCTTCAACGGCCAGCCGGCGGTGATCCTGGCGGTGCAGAAGCAACCCGCCGCCGACACCATCGCCCTCACCGGGCGGATCGAGGCGGCCCTGGACGAGCTGGGCAAATCCCTGCCCCCGGGCATGGCGGCGCCCCAGGTGACCTTCCGCCAGGCCAGCTTCATCGAGTCGTCCATCGGCAACCTCAAGACCAAGCTGCTGGCGGCCGGGGTGTTCGTCGCCGCGATCCTCTTCCTGTTCCTCGGCAACTGGCGCACCACGGTCATTTCCCTGGCGGCCATCCCCCTGTCGCTGCTGGTCACTGCCCTGGTCTTCCAGGCTTTCGGGCTGTCGATCAACACCATGACCCTGGGGGGCCTGGCCATCGCCATCGGCGAGCTGGTGGACGATGCGGTGGTGGGGGTGGAGAACGTGCTGCGCCGGCTCAAGCTCAACCGGGCCAGCGCCGCGCCCCAGGCGGTGGGCAAGGTGGTGCTCGACGCCACCCTGGAGGTGCGCTCGGCCATCCTCTACGCCACCTTCATCATCGTCCTGGTGTTCGTCCCCCTGTTCGCCCTGCCCGGGCTGGAAGGGCGGCTGTTCGTGCCCCTCGGCGCGGCCTACCTGACCTCGATCCTGGCCAGCCTGGCGGTGTCGATCACCGTCACCCCGGTGCTGTCGGCCTGGCTGCTGCCCAAGGTGGCCGAACAGAGCGCCGGCGCCGGCCACGACGACACCCGGCTGGTGGTCTGGTTGAAGCGCCACTACGCCCGCCTGCTCGCCCGGGGGCTGGAAAAGCCCAAGGCGGTGCTGGCAGGTACGGCGGCGGCGGTGCTGCTGGCGGCGGCCTCGGTGCCCTTCTTCCCCACCACCTTCCTGCCGCCCTTCAACGAAGGGTCGCTGCTGGTGGGGCTGCGCCTCAACCCGGGCACCACCCTGACCGAATCGGTGCGCATCGCCCGCCAGGCCGAGGACCTGGTGCGCGGCCTGCCCGGCATCGAGCACGTCGGGCGCCGCTCCGGCCGGGCCGAGCTGGACGAGCACGCCGAAGGCGTCCATGTCTCGGAGCTGGACGTGAAGCTGGCCCCGGACGCCGACACCCGCCAGGTGTCGGCGGCGATCCGCGACAAGCTGGCGGTGCTGCCGGCGGCGGTGAGCCTGGGCCAGCCCATCTCCCACCGCATCGACCACATGCTCTCCGGGGTGCGCGCCCAGATCGCCCTGCGCATCGTCGGCGACGACCTGGACGTGCTGCGCGGCGAGGCGGCCCGTCTGCGCGGCAAGCTGGCGGCCATTCCCGGCATCGCCGACCTGGAGATCGAGAAGCAGGTGCTGGCGCCCCAGATCAAGGTGCGCATCGACTACGACCGGGCCAGCCAGTACGGCGTCTCCCCGGCGGTGCTGCTGGCCCAGTTGCAGACCCTCACCGACGGCGAAAGGATCAGCCAGGTGATCGAGGGCAACCGCCGCTTCGCCCTGGTGCTGCGTCTGCCCGAGTCGGCGCGCAGCGTCGAGGGGCTGTCCAACCTGCTGATCGAGACCCCCGGGGGCCGGGTGCCCCTGGCCCGGCTGGCCAGCATCGAGGACGGCGACGGCCCCAACCAGATCAGCCGCGACAACGGCCGGCGGCGCATCGTGCTCTCGGCCAACGCCCAAGGCCGGCCCCTGTCGGCGGTAGTGGAGGACATCCGCCGCACGCTCGACGCCACGCCCCTGCCCGAGGGCTACTTCTTCGCCCTGGACGGCCAGTTCAAGGCCCAGGAGGAAGCCAGCCGCCTGATCGCCGGCCTGTCCCTGGTGTCCCTGGCCCTGATCTTCGTGGTGCTCTACTCGCGCTACCGCTCCACCGCCCTGGCCCTGCTCATCATCGCCAACGTGCCCCTGGCCCTGGTGGGCAGCGTGGCCGGCCTGTGGCTGGCGGGCCAGCCCCTGTCGATCGCCACCCTGATCGGCTTCATCACCCTGGCCGGCATCGCCACCCGCAACGGCATCCTCAAGGTCAGCCACTACGTGAACCTGTGCCGCTTCGAGGGCGAGACCTTCGGTCCGGCCATGATCCTGCGCGGCTCCCTGGAACGCCTCACCCCGGTGCTGATGACCGCCCTGGTGGCGGCCTTCGCCCTGGCGCCCCTGCTGTTCGAGGCCGACCAGCCGGGCACCGAGATCCTCCACCCGGTAGCGGTGGTGATCTTCGCCGGGCTGATCTCCTCGACCCTGCTCGACAGCTTCGTCACCCCCCTGCTCTTCGCCCGCTACGGCCGGGCGCCCCTCGAACGCCTGCTGGCCGACAGCAGCGACGAAACCTTCTAAGCCTTCCTTTCCGGAGAAACCCCATGAAAACCATTGCCAACTTCCTGCGCACGTCCGCCCTCGCCCTAGCCCTGGGCGCCGGCCTCGCCACTCCGGCCCTGGCCCACGAGACCCACGGCCAGCCCCAGTACGGCGGCGTCTTCGCCGAGGCCGGCATCTTCCAGGCCGAGCTGACCATGGCCGAAGGCGGCGCCACCGTCTATCTGACCCAGCACGGCCAGCCCATCGCCGCCCAGGGCGCCACCGGCAAGCTCACCTGGCTGGCCGGCGGCAAGAAGAGCGAGGCCCTGCTGGCCCCGGCCGGGGACAACAAGCTCGCCGCCAAGGGCGACTTCAAGGCCCCGGCCACCGCCGTGGCGGTGGTGGCCCTGCCCGGCCAGGCCCCGGCCACGGTGCGCTTCGCCATCAAGTAAAGCCAAGCCCCGGGTGGTTCGGCCGCCCGGGGCGCAGCGAACAGCCCCGCCAGGATTTCAGGAATGCTTGCAGCAATGCCATTAGCTTCACGATGCCCCTTGCCGGACGCGAGGGGCGGATTCGCCTTGAAATCCGCCTTACAACCTGAAACAACCCTGCCGGTAGGCTGCCCGTATACTCGCGCCCGCCAGGCAGCCAGGCTTGCTCAAGCCCCTTCAGCCACCCAGCACGCAAAAGACCCAGATCCGGTCCGCATCCCGCGGGCCGTTCCCCTTTTCTGCGAGAGTCCCGTCATGCTGGCGCTGTCACGTCCTCCCCTGCCCCTGCCTCGTCTACTTTCCCTGGCCCTGTCCACCCTATCCACCGTTTCCCTGGGCGCCGCTGCCGCCGACACGGCTGAAACGGCCGATACCGCCCCGGCGGAAAAACGGGCGGCACCAAGCAAGGACAACCGCACCCTGAACGAGGTGGTGGTCTCGGCCAACCGCCTGGACGACACTGAGCAGCGCCGCTACTCCACTGCCGCCAAGATGGTGTTCGGCCGGGAGGAACTGGACCGCTACGGCGACACCTCCCTGGGCGACGTGCTGAAGCGCCTGCCCAGCGTCACCATCTCCGGCACCCCGGGACGCGGCGGCGACATCCGCATGCGCGGCCTGGGCAACGGCTATACCCAGATCCTGCTCAACGGCGAGCCGGCGCCCCGGGGCTTTTCCCTGGACAGCATTCCGCCCGACCAGGTGGAGCGGATCGAGGTGATGCGGGCGCCGGTGGCCGAGCACAGCACCCGGGCCATCGCCGGCATCATCAACATCGTTCTGCGCGAGGATTTCGCCCGCAAGCAAAACGACTTCCGCCCCTCGGCCAGCCTGGAAAACGGCCGGCTGCAATCCTTCGTCTCATTGCAGCGCAGCGACAGCGACGGCAGCTTCGGCTACAACCTCAACGCCAACGTGATGCATCGCAACCAGGCCAGCCAGGTGGACACCACCACCAGCGCCCGGGACCTGGGCACCGGCCTGGCCACCCTGCAACGGGACGAGCAGAGCCGCAGCAACACCGTCAGCGACGGTCTGCACCTGTCGTCGCGCCTCAACTGGAAGCTCGACGGCGGCGACAGCCTGGCCCTCAACCCCTTCCTCGCCGTCAACCGGGGCGTCACCACCGGGGACAGCCGGCTCACCGAAAGCATCGGCGTCGCGCCCTACAGCACCGCCCAGTGGCGCACCGAGAACGAGAGCACCCTGCTGCGGGTGATGGGCAACTGGAAGCACCGCCTGGAAAGCGGCTCGCGCCTCGACATCCGCTTCAACGCCGGCCTGGCGAGCAGCGACAGCACCACCGACCGTCGCGAGTACGACGGCGGCGGCGCCCTGGCCCACACCAGTTGGAGCAACACCCAGATCCGCGACACCACCTTCAGCACCGCCGGCAAGCTGTCCAACCCGGTGGCCCGGGGCCATAGCCTGGCGGTGGGCTGGGAGCTGGAGCGGGGTCAGCGCAAGGAGACCGCCACCACTATCCAGGACGGCGCCCTGCAACTGGCCCAGTTCGGCAGCGACCTGGAGGCCAGCACCACCCGCCTGGCGGCCTTCGGCCAGGACGAGTGGGAAATCTCGCCCCTGTGGTCGGTCTACGGCGGCCTGCGCTGGGAAGCGATCCATACCCGCAGCGACTGGGCGTCCGGCTCGGCCAGCAATGACAGCAGCGTGGCCAGCCCCCTCTTCCACAGCGTCTGGCGCTTCACCGAGGAGAGCAAGGACCAGATCCGCCTGGGCCTGACCCGCAGCTACAAATCCCCCACCCTCGGCCAGCTGGTGCCCCGCCCCACCTTGTCCAGCACCTATCCCACCAGCGTGCCGAACACGGTGGACAAGCCGGACAGCGCCGGCAACCCCAACCTCAAGCCGGAACTGGCCTGGGGCCTGGACCTGGCCTACGAGCACTACCTGGCGGAGGGCGGCATCCTCAGCGCCAGCCTGTTCCAGCGCAACATCGACAACCTGATCCGCAACGTCACCTCGTTGCAGAACGTCGGCTGGTCGCCGACCCAGCGCTGGGTGACCACGCCCCAGAACATCGGCAGCGCCGTCACCCGGGGCATCGAGCTGGAAGCCAAGTTCCGCCTCGCCGAACTGATGGCCGGCGCCCCGCCCCTGGACATCCGGGCCAACGTCAGCCGCTTCTGGTCCAAGGTGGACGGCATCGACGGCCCCAACAACCGGCTCGACCAGCAGCCCACTTACACCGCCAACCTGGGAGCCGACTACCGCCTGCGCAGCCTGCCCCTGACCGTGGGCGGCAACCTCAACTGGACCCCGGCCTTCACCGTGCAGCAGAGCACCACCCAGACCTACACCCAGCAGTTGAAGCGGGTGTACGACGTGTATGCCCTGTGGCAGGTGGACCGGGACACCCGGGTCCGCTTTTCCGCCGCCAACCTGCTGCACGCCGACTACGCCACTGGCACCGCCTACCTGACCGGCACCGGCGAGCAGTCGGTGCAGAGCAGCGCCCGCACCTACCGGGTGTTCTCGGCCCGGCTGGAGATCCGGATCTAAGGCGCCAGGAATCGCGACGGCGCGATTCGACGCGGAATGCGGTCCGACCCCTGGCAATCACCACCCTCGAACCTCGTCGGCCGGCGCCTTTTCAGGCAATGCCGGCCGGCACCACGCCGGGGAATTCCCCGGCACCTTTACGGGAGATGACCATGCAGCCAACCCTTCAGGAAATCCGCACCTCCGCCATTCCCAGTGCCATTCCCAGTGCCATTTCCCGTCGCATTCTCCGCGGCGCCGCAACCCTGGTCCTGGCCCTCGGCGCCGCCGGTGCCCTGGCCCAGGCGGCCCTGCCCACCGTGGAGGTGTTCAAGAGCCCCTACTGCGGCTGCTGCACCGACTGGGTCAAGCACATGCAGGCCGCCGGCTTTGCCGTGAAGGTGCACAACGTGGACGACACCCAGGCCGCCCGGGCCGCCGCCGGCATGCCCGATTCCCTGGCTTCGTGCCACACCGCCAAGGTCGGCGGCTACGCCATCGAGGGCCACGTGCCGGCCCAGGACATCCGCCGCCTGCTGGTGGAAAAGCCCAAGGCGGTCGGCCTGGCCGTGCCCGGCATGCCCCAGGGCGCCCCGGGCATGGAAGTACCCAAGCCCCAGCCCTACGACACCCTGCTGGTGAGCCGGGAGGACGGGCGCGAGAAGATCAGCGTGTTCGCCCGGCACTGAGCGGCGCAACGAGCCTGAACGGGTCTGGCCTCCCGCCGCTACCGGCGGGAGGCGGAAGGCGGAAGGCGGAAGGCGGCTGAATTTGGTGGGAGTCGGCGTGACTCGGCACGCTATAGTTTTTCTATGCCTTTTACCGGGCGAGCCGCCAAGCTCGAATATCGGCGCGGACTTTTGGCCAACTCCCGGATTCATGCCGTAGTTTTTCTATGGCATCCAAGGGGGATTGGGGGCGCTCGCCAATCCGGCCCATCTGGCCACTCCACCCTGGACGGCGCCGCATCCGGCCGCACTCCGGCCGCAGGACCGCTCCGGATGCTCGACGACGGCGCCGCGTCAGGCGGCCAGCCAGCCTGCCAGTTCGCCGTCCACCGCATCCAGGGTGGCGAGCAGTTCGCCGACCCGCTGCTGCAAGGCCGTGAGTTCGGCCCCGCCGGGCTGGCTCAACTGCCCGGCCTGCCCCGCCGCGCAGGCCTTGAGCACTTCCTTGGCGGCCTGTTCCAGCCCCAGGGCCTGGGCGGTGGCGGCGGGGGCGGAGAAGGTGGCGAACAGGCTCTTCAGGGTGTGGGCTTCCTCGGCGATGCGCTTCACCCAGACGGTGCCCTCCTCGCTTCCCGGCGGTGCCAGGTTGCTGCGGTGGCGCGGCAGTTCGGTGCGGAACATGTCCGCCAGGGTCGCCACCAGGGCCGGGTCGTCCCCCATGCGCGCCAGGGTTTCGGCCCGGTCGAGGAGCGGCCCGCCGGCCGCCACCGGCGCGGCTTCGGCCACGGCGGCGGCCGCCGCCGGACCGGCCAGCACCGCCCCGGGCAGGCAGCGGCCCAGTTCGGCGAACAGTTTTTCCGCCACCACCGGCTTGGCCACGTAGCCGTTCATGCCGGACTGGAGGCAGGCTTCCCGGTCGCCGTCCAGCACGCTGGCGGTCATGGCGACGATGGGGATGGCCCGGGCCAGGCCCCGGGCCGCTTCCGCCGTCCGGATCGCCCGGGTGGCGGTCAGGCCGTCCATTTCCGGCATGTGCACGTCCATCAGCACCGCGTCGAAGGCTTCCGGATCGGCGGCCCAGCGGTCCAGGGCCTGGCGGCCGTTTTCCGCCACCGTCACCCGGTGGCCCCGGCCGTTGAGCAGGGCCAGGGCCAGCTTGCGGTTGACCGGGTGGTCTTCGGCGAGCAGCAGGGAGAGGGGCTGGAGCACGGTTTCCCGCTCTCCGGCGTCCCGGCCCTCCTCCTCGTCCGCCGCGCCGGACGGCACCGCCACGGCGCTCTCCACCAGGCCCAGGTGCACGTCGAAATGGAAGGTGGCGCCCTGGCCGGGCCGGCTGTCCACGCCGATCCGGCCGCCCATCAGCCCCACCAGCCGGTTGCAGATGGCCAGGCCCAAGCCGGTGCCGCCGAAACGGCGGGCGATGCTGCTATCGGCCTGGGAGAAGGCGTCGAAGATGAGCTGCTGCTTTTCCGCCGGGATGCCCACCCCGGTGTCGCTCACCGCCACCCGCAGGTGCCCCGGGGCTCCGCTCCCGCCCCCGGTCAGGGTCAGGGTGACGCCGCCGCGCTCGGTGAATTTGATGGCGTTGCCGATCAGGTTGATCAGCACCTGCTTGAGGCGCCCCGGGTCCCCCACCAGCCGCTCGGGCACATCCTCGGTGACCACCGATTCCAGGGTCAGGCCCTTCTGCCGGGCGCGCAGGGCCAGGAGCTTGACCACTTCGCGCACCAGGCGGCGCGGGGCGAAGGCGATGGACTCCAGGTCCATCCGGCCGGCTTCGATCTTGGAGAAGTCGAGGATGTCGTTGATGATCACCAGCAGGGATTCGGCGGAAACCTTGACCGTTTCCAGGTAGTCCCGCTGCACCGGGTCCAGGTCGGTTTCCAGGGCTAGGTCGGTCATGCCCAGGATGCCGTTCATCGGGGTGCGGATTTCGTGGCTCATGCTGGCGAGGAACACGCTCTTGGCCCGGTTGGCCTCCTCCGCCGCCGCCCGGGCCTGCTCCAGGTCCCGTTCCGCCTGCTTGCGCTCGGTCACGTCGCGGAACAGCCACAGGTGGCCCCGGTAGCCCTCCGGGTCCGGGGCGTCGGGGAAGAGGAAGATCGGCACGTAGTCGATTTCCAGCACCCGGCCGTCCTTCAGCCGCATTTCCTGGCCCTCGGCGTGCTCCCGCTCCAGCACTCGGCCTTCTACCCAGTCCCGCAGCTCTTCGGCGTTTTCCATCAGAGGCAGGTGGCTGGCCAGGACGTCGCGGCAGTCCTGGCCGATATAGCTTTCGGCCAGGGACGAATCCAGGCCCAGGGCCGCCGGCATGGCCTGGTTCACCAGCAGGATCTGGCGGTGCTCGTCCTCCACCAGGATGCCGGCCTGGAGGCTTTCGATCAGGGCGGTGAGGCGGGAGGTGGTGGCGAGCAGGTATTCCTCGTCGCGCTTGCGCTCGGTGATGTCCTGGAAGGCGGCCACGGTACCGGTCAGGCGCGGGCCTTCGAGCAGGGGCACCTGCACCACGGACACCGGCAGCAGGCTGCCGTCCTTGCACACGAAGGCGTCGTAGTCGGAGCGGAAGACGTGGCGCAACACCGCCGGGGCGTGCATCGGGCACTCGTCCCGGGCCACCGGCTGGCCGCTCAGGGTGCAGGGGTGGATGCGGTCGTGCAGGTACTCGCCTTCGAGTTCGGCCCGGGTGTAGCCGAGCAGGCGCTCCGCCTCGGCATTGACGAAGGTGACCCGGCCCAGGGCGTCGGTGGCCACCACCCCTTCGCCCAGGGCATCGGTGAGGCTCTTGAGAAAGCGGGTGTGCTCGGCGATCACCGCCTCGTGGGCGGCCAGTTGCAGCGATGCCCGGTTGAGGGCCCCCACCAGCTCGCCGGTTTCCTGGTCGCCGGCATAGGCCGGCAGGGTCTCGCCGCGGCGCAGGTCCAGTTCGGCGGCAAAGCGGGTCGCCTGGCGCAGCGCCTCCAGGGGACGGGCGAGGAAGACCAGCAGGACGGCGGCGCTGACCGCCACCGAAACCAGGGCGATGAGCAGGCTGGTGCGCCAGGTCTGGTGCCAGGCCTGGTCGAGGGCGTCCAGCCCCACTTCCATGCGCAGCCAGCCTTCCAGGCGGCCCCGCTCGATGGGGTGCCACAGGATCAGCCGGGCGCTGGAGGACGACGATGCCTGCCGCCGGGGCAGCAGTTCGTAGATAGCCGCCGTTTCCTGGGGTACCGCCAGGGGCTCCAGGCCATAGACCGCCTGGACGTCGCTCTTCGATCCTTCTCCGCTGCCACCGTTGCCACCGCTGCCAAGGCTATCCACATTGCGCCGGGTGGCGGCCAGCACCTTGCCGGCCGGGTCGGTGACGGTCAGGGCAAGCACCTCGGTGGCCTCGTTGGCATGCAGCAGGGCGTATTCCAGCCCGGCGCCGTTGCCCGTCACCAGATGGCTGTCCACCGCATCCGCCACGCCCCGCGCCAGGGTGCGGGATTGATTGATCACCAGATTTTCGGCCAGGGCCATGTCCGCCGACGCCGTGGCCCAGGTGTAGACAAGCACCGTGCCGGCAAAGAGCAGGGACACCAGCAGGGTGAGCTGGGCACCGAGATGGCGGGGCAGCCAGCGCGACCAGAAGGGGGGCAGGCGGAACGAAGAGGCCATGGCGAAGGGGGGAATGGGGTCCGGCAGCTGGGCATCCGCGGCAACGGCCTCGCGGCGGCGAGCGGCGAGTATAGCGCGGCACCGCAGCCCCCCTGCTGTGGCGGATTACATATTGTCACCAAAGATGCGGCGATTGCATGGACATTCCCCCTCGGGACAGCCCATAATCGACGGACTTTTGCCGCGCTTTCCTGCCTTTCCGCCCTACACCCAGCTGCCGATGAAGTTCCTCTTCGACCTGCTCCCCGTCATCCTGTTTTTCGTGGCCTTCAAGACGGCCGGCATCTTCGCCGCCACCGCCGTGGCCATCGCCGCCACCGTCGCCCAGATCGCCTGGGTCTGGCACCGCCACCGCAAGGTGGACACCATGCTCTGGGCCAGCCTGGCCATCGTCTCCGTGTTTGGCGGCGCCACCTTGCTGCTCCACGACGAGACCTTCATCAAGTGGAAGCCCACGGTGCTCTACTGGCTGTTCTCCACGGTGCTGCTGGGGGCCTCCATCTTCTTCCGCAAGAACCTCATCCGCTCCATGCTAGGCGCCCAGATCAGCCTGCCGGAGCCGATCTGGCACAAGCTCAACCTGGCCTGGGCCGGCTTCTTCGTGGTGATGGGGCTGACCAACCTGTACGTGGCCTTCAGCTATTCCCTCGACGCCTGGGTCAATTTCAAGCTGTTCGGCGCCACCGGCATGCTGCTGGCCTTCATGATCGCCCAGGGCCTGATCCTGGCCCGCTACATGAGCGATCCTTCCCAACAAACCGACGCCCGCCCTTCCGAGGCCGGCCTGGAGGAAAAACAATGATGTGGTACGCCATCGTCGGTGAAGACGTTTCCGGCTCCCTGGAGCAGCGCCTGGCTGCCCGCCCGGCCCACCTGGCCCGGCTCCAGGCCTTGCAGGCCGAAGGCCGCCTGCTGCTGGCCGGCCCCTTTCCCGCCATCGACTCCCCCGACCCCGGCCCTGCCGGCTTCTCGGGCAGCCTGATCGTGGCCGAATTCCCCAGCCTGGACGATGCCCGGGCCTGGGCCGATGCCGACCCCTACGTGGCCGCCGGCGTCTATGCCAAGGTCGTGGTCAAGCCCTTCAAGAAGGCCTTGCCCGCCTAAGTCCGTCGCCATGGTCTACACCGCCGAAGCCCTGATCGCGGAGCTGCGCCAGCGCCTGGAGGCGTCCCTCGCCCCCGTCCGGCTGACCGTCGAGGACGACAGCCACCACCACGCTGGCCATGCCGGGGCCCGGGGTGGCGGCCGGCACTTCCGGGTGCGGATCGTCTCGGCGGCCTTCGCCGGCAAGTCCACGGTGGCCCGCCACCGCCAGGTCTATGTCGCCGCCGGCGACCTGATGCGCGGCCCGATCCATGCCCTGGCGCTGACCACCCATACCCCGGAGGAAGAGGCCTGACGCCGTTCTTCGCCCGCCTCACCCGCCCTTTCTCCGCCGTATAATCCCTTCGTCATCAACGCAACGCTTTCCCCCACCAAGGACTCATATATGCATACGCTGTCCAAACTGGCCCTCTCGCTGGTTGCCGCTTCCGTCATCAGCGCCCCCGCTTTCGCCCAGTCCGTGGCAAAGGTCAATGGTGTGTCCATCGCCAAGCCCCTGGCCGACGCCATCGTGAACGAACAGAAGGCCAAGGGCGCCTCGGACAATGCCGAGCTGCGCGCCGCCGTGAAGGAAGAGCTGGTACGCCGCGAAGTGCTGGTCCAGGAAGCCAAGAAGAAGGGTCTGGACAAGAAGCCCGAAGTCTCCGCCCAGATGGAACTGGCCCGCCAGTCCGTGCTGATCCGCGCCTTCCTGCAGAACTACGTCCAGTCCAACCCGGTGACCGACGCCCAGCTCAAGCAGGAATACGACGCCATCAAGGCCCAGATGAGCGGCAACGAATACCACGCCCGCCACATCCTGGTGGAGAGCGAAGACCAGGCCAAGGACATCATCGCCAAGCTGAAGAAGGGCGAGAAGTTCGCCGACCTGGCCAAGGATTCCAAGGACCCGGGTTCCAAGGACAATGGCGGCGACCTGGGCTGGGCTCCTCCCAACGCCTACGTGAAGCCCTTCGCCGACGCCCTGGTGAAGCTGGACAAGGGCCAGTACACCGACGCCCCGGTGAAGTCCGACTTCGGCTGGCACGTGATCCTGCTCGAGGAATCCCGTCCCCTGTCCGCCCCGCCCTTCGACCAGGTCAAGCCCCAGCTGAGCCAGCGCATCGAGCAGAAGATGGTGGACAAGCTGATCGGCGACCTGCGCGCCAAGGCCAAGGTCGAATAAGCACCGCCAGCCTGCCGTACCGCCAGCGGGGCGCCCGGGAAACCGGCGCCCCGTTTTTCATGGGCGCGCGGCATGGGCAGGGGCAAGCGTTGTCACGAAGGCGTCACGCCGCGCCGGTACAGTGCGCGGCGCTTTGGGTCATTCCCGGGTTACTTCTCACGACAACGAAAACGACATGCCCCATACCCACCCGCCGCACCTTGCCCTGATCCCCCGCCCGGACGCCGAAACGGCTGCGCCGCCGGATTCCGCTGCCTTCCGGGAGCTGGAAGGCATTCTCGCCGGGCAGCAACTGCGGGCGGTGTTCCAGCCCATTCTCGACCTGCGCGGCCGGGCCTACCTGGGTTTCGAGGGATTGATCCGGGGTCCGGAGGGTTCGCCCCTGGAATTTCCGCTCCAGCTGTTCGCCGCCGCCCGGGAGGCCGACCGCCTGCTCGAACTGGAACGTTCCTGCCGGGAAACCATCTTCAAGGCCTTCGCCGAGCAGCACCTGCCCGGGCACCTGTTCGTCAATTCCAGCCCCACCTCGCTGCGCGACCCGGCCTTCCGCAACGGCACCACCATGGACCTGCTGCGGGACCTGGGGCTGACCCCCAGCCGGATCGTCATCGAAGTCACCGAGAACCAGCAGATCGACGATTTTCCCGCCCTGCGCGACGCCCTGCTGCACTACCGGGGCCTGGGCTACCGCATCGCCATCGACGATCTGGGCGAAGGCTTTTCCAACCTGCGCATGTGGTCCGAGCTGCGCCCCGAGTTCGTCAAGATCGACCGGCACTTCGTCCACGGCATCGCCGACGACCCCCTCAAGTTCCAGCTGGTGCGCTCGATGCACGACATCGCCGAGACCAGCGGCGCCTTCATCATCGCCGAAGGCATCGAGCGGGAAGCCGACTTCACCACCATCCGCGATCTGGGCATCGCCTGCGGCCAGGGCTACTTCATCGCCCGCCCCACCGCCAAGCCGCCGATCCAGCCGGAAAAGACCGCCCTGTCGGCCCTGGCCGCCGGGCAGATCATGGTCTTCCCCAACGCCAGCGCCGGCAGCGGCATGGCCACGGCGCGCAACCTGCTCCAGTACATCACCCCCATCTCGCCCCTGGCGCCCAACGACAAGGTCTACGAGCGCTTCGAGATGGACCCGGAGATCCAGGTGCTGCCGGTGGTGGACGACGGCGGCACGCCGGTGGGGCTGATCAACCGGCACAACCTGATCGACCGCTTCGCCCGCCCCTTCCGCCGCGAGCTGTACGGCAAGAAGCCCTGCACCATGTTCATGGACCCGGCGCCCCTGGTGGTGGACCACCAGCTGCCGGTGCAGGAGGTCAGCCGCATGGTGTCCCGGGCCTCCAGCCACTACTTGCAGGATGGCTTCGTCATCACCGAGAACGGCCGCTACGCCGGCGTGGGCAGCGGCCAGGCGCTGATGGCGCTGATCACCGAACTGCAGATTTCCGCCGCCCGCTACGCCAACCCCCTCACCCAGTTGCCGGGCAACGTGCCCCTCAACGAGCACACCGACCGGCTGCTGGAAAGCCAGAGCACCGGCGGGGCCGCCTTTGCCGCCTGCTACTTCGACATCGACAACTTCAAGCCCTTCAACGACGCCTACGGCTACCGCCGCGGCGACGACGTGATCCAACTGCTCGGCCGGCTGCTGGTGGGGGTGGCCGACAACCGACGCGACTTCGTCGGCCACGTCGGCGGCGACGATTTCGTCATCCTCTTCCAGAGCGATGACTGGGAAGAACGCTGCGCCAAGGCCCTGCGCCAGTTCGACGAGCAAATCCTCAACCTGGTGGAACCCGAGGACCTGCGGCGCGGCGGTTTCGCCGGCGAGGACCGCAAGGGCCGGCCGGTGTTCAACCCCCTGCCCTCCCTGTCCATTGGCGCGGTGCGCGTCCAGCCCGGCCAGTTTCACACCCACCACGAGATTTCGGCGGTCTGCGCCGGTGCCAAGAAACAGGCCAAGAAACAGCCCGGCAGCAGCCTGTTCATTGAGCGCCGCCGGCCCATCCTTTCTCCCGCGGGCGGAATCGGGCTCGAAGAAATCGACGGGTCCGGGGAATCCCCGCAATCCGACGGCAACGAACTCGTCGAACCCTTCCTCCCCTGAGCGTTCAAGCCCCCGGCACCGTGGGTTGACCTTCCCACGATGGGAAGGTCCAAGCTAGAGTCATTCCCTCAACAAGGAATGACACCATGAGCAGCGAACTCACCCTTCCCGTGGCCGGCATGAGCTGCGCCGCCTGCGCCGGCCGGGTCGAAAAGGCCCTGGCCGCCGTGCCCGGCGTCGGCAGCGCCCAGGTCAACCTGGCCAGCGACACCGTGCGCGTCGTGCCCGCCGCCGGCGATGCGGACCTTCCCGTGGCCCGCCTGGCCCGGGCCGTGGCCGACGCTGGCTACCGGGTGGCGAGCCAGGCCACCCGCCTGACCGTCACCGGCATGAGCTGCGCCACCTGCGCCGGCCGCATCGAGCAGGCTCTGGCCGCCGTGCCCGGCGTGATCTCGGCCCAGGTCAACCTAGCCGCCGAGACCGCCGACATCGATGGCGTCGGCCCCGGCGCCGACCCCTATGCCCTGATCGCCGCGGTGGAAGCCGCCGGCTACGGCGCCGCCCTACCCCCTTCGGCGGAAACCGGCGCCGCGGCGGCCGAAACCGCCGAGCGCACCCGGGCCCGCCAGGAGCGCCGCGAGGGGCTGCTGGTGGCCGGCGGCGCCCTGCTCTCCCTGCCCCTGGTGCTGCCCATGGTGTTGCAGCCCCTGGGCATCCACTGGATGCTGCCGGCCTTCGTCCAGTTCCTGCTCGCCACTCCGGTCCAGTTCGGCCTCGGCGCTCGTTTTTACAAGGCCGGCTGGGGGGCGGTGAAGGCCCGCAGCGGCAACATGGACCTGCTCGTCAGCCTGGGCACCAGCGCCGCCTACGGCCTGTCCCTGTACCAGTGGCTGGCCCTGGACGAGCCCCACCTGTATTTCGAGGCCGCCGCCGTGGTGATCGTGCTGGTGCGCCTGGGCAAGTGGCTCGAATCCCGGGCCAAGCGCCAGACCACCGAAGCCATCCGCGCCCTCCAAGCCCTGCGCCCGGACACCGCCCGGGTGGTGCGCGGCGGCGAGGAAACCGAGCTGCCGGTGGCCCAGGTGCGCCTCGGCGACCTGATGGTGGTGCGCCCCGGCGAGCGGATCCCCCTGGACGGCAAGATCCGCACCGGCGCCTCCAGCGTGGACGAATCCCTCATCACCGGAGAGAGCCTGCCGGTGGACAAGAATCCCGGCGACCCGGTCACCGGCGGGGCCATCAACGGCAACGGCCTGCTGCGGGTGGTGGTCGGCGCCGTGGGCAACGAAACCGTGCTGGCCCGCATCATCCGCCTGGTGGAAGACGCCCAGGGCGCCAAGGCACCGATCCAGAAGCTGGTGGACAAGGTAGCCGCTGTCTTCGTCCCGGTGGTGCTGGTCATCGCCTTCGCCACCCTGCTCGCCTGGGGCCTGGGCACCGGCCAGTGGGAAACCGCCCTGATCAACGCCGTGACCGTGCTGGTGATCGCCTGCCCCTGCGCCCTGGGGCTGGCCACACCGGCGGCGATCATGGCCGGCACCGGGGTCGGCGCCCGCCACGGCATTCTCATCAAGGACGCCGAAGCCCTGGAGCTGGCCCAGCAGATCCGCCTGGTGGCCTTCGACAAGACCGGCACCCTGACCCGGGGCCAGCCCGGCCTGGTGTTCCAGCGTGCCGCGCCGGGCGTGGACGTGCCGGTGCTGGCCTGGGCCGCCGCCGTGCAGAGCGGCAGCGAACACCCTCTGGCCAAGGCCACCGTGGCCGCCGCCAAGGCCGAGGCCAATGCGGGCGCAGGCAATGGCAGCAATGGGACGCTGCCCGCCGCCCACGCCATCGAAGCCCTGCCCGGCCGGGGCATGGCCGGTGAGGTCGCAGGCCGCGCCCTGCGCCTGGGCAGCACCCGCCTGATGAGCGAACTGGGCCTGGACGGCGCCCTGGCCGCCTTCGCCGCCGACCAGCAGCGCCTCACCGCCCAAGGGTGTAGCCTGGCCTGGCTGGCGGACGCGAGCGAGCCGGCGGCGCCGCGCCTGCTCGGCCTGTTCGCCTATGGCGACCCGCTCAAGCCCGAATCGGCGGAGGCCATCGCCACCCTGCATCGCCAGGGCATCCGCACCGTGCTGGTGACCGGCGACAACCGGGGCGCCGCCCAGGCCGTGGCCGGCCAGCTTGGCCTCGACCAGGTGGAGGCCGAGGTGCTGCCCGCCGACAAGGCCGCCACCATTGCCCGGCTGAAGGCTAGCGGCAAGGGCGGCAACGTGGTGGCCATGGTCGGCGACGGCATCAACGACGCCCCGGCCCTGGCCGCCGCCGACGTGGGCATCGCCATGGGCAGCGGTACCGACGTGGCCATGCACGCCGCCGGCATCACCTTGATGCGCGGCGACCCGCGCCTGGTGGCCGCCGCCATCGCCCTATCGCGCATGACCGTGCGCAAGATTCGCCAGAATCTGTTCTGGGCCTTCATCTACAACGTGGTGGGCATTCCCCTGGCGGCCTTGGGCCTGCTCAACCCGGTGTTCGCCGGGGCGGCCATGGCCATGTCCAGCGTCTCGGTGCTGACCAATGCCCTGCTGCTCAAGCGCTGGCGGCCCACCGGTCTGCCCCGGGCGGTCGAGCCCGATCCCCTCGCCCGGGAAGCGGGCGACGTGGCCCCGGGCCCCCGGGCGGCCTGACGGAGAAAATGGATGGAGACAGCACCATGAAGATCGGCGAAGCGGCCCAGGAAAGCGGCGTCAGCGCCAAGATGATCCGCCACTACGAAACCATCGGCCTGCTGCCGGCGGCGCCCCGGCGGGATTCCGGCTACCGGGAGTACCAGGGCCGGGACGTGGAGACCCTGCGCTTCATCCGGTCCGCCCGGGACCTGGGCTTCGGCCTGGACGCGATCGGCGAGCTGCTCTCCCTGTGGCGCAACCAGCAGCGCGCCAGCCGGGACGTGAAGGCCCTGGCCGAGCGCCACATCGCCACCCTGGAAGCCAAGGTGGCCGAGCTGAACGCCATGATCGGCGCCCTGCGCACCCTGTCGGCCTGCTGCCACGGCGACAACCGGCCCGACTGCCCGATCCTGGAAGGCATCGGCCACCGGGCCGCGCCGGCGGAGTGACCGACATGACGGCCAATCGGTATCGGCCGTCGGTATCGGCCGTCATTCGCCAGCCGATGAAAAAGGGCGCTTCCACGGGAAGCGCCCTTTTTTGCGTGCCGCTCCAGGCGGCACCGGATCATGCGGCTGAGGCGGAGCGCGCTCAGGCCGGCCGGCACTCGTTGATCAGGGGGGTGTTGGTCTTGCCGTCGAGCAGCAGGCTCTTCCACGGCAGGTCGATCCACACCAGGCCGCTGGCCCGGTCCTCGAAGCGCGGCAGGCCGGAAGAGGAGGCGTCGCGCACCAGGCGGTAGCTGCCGCCGTTCCAGTTGAGGCTGATGCCGGAATTGACCTGGTTGCGAATTTCCCGGTCGACGCGTACGCGCACCTGGTTCTCGCAGTTGTAGGTGCCGCTGGCCAGCTTGAATTCGAGCTGCTGCCCGCTCTGGGCGGCGGGCGGCGCCGACGGGGCCGTGCCGCAGGCAGCCAGGATCAGGGAAAGAGACAGGGCGCCGGGCGCCAGGAGGGAACGGAGGTTCATGCGGTGAGGCCCCTTTTGACGGAAATCGGGGCCATTTTACGCCGTTGTGCCTCCGGCATATGCATTGCAACAAATGATCACCCCGTGAGGCTGGCTTTGCCGTCCGGGCAATCCCGCCTTCACTGCCCACTCCAGTTCAAGCCCGCTTTCCCATCCGCTCCCGCAAAAACTCCACGAACAGCCTCACCTTGGGGGGCTGGGCCGGCCGATAAGGCATCACCGCCCAGATGTCGGCCTGCTGCCGGTAGGCGGGCAACACCCGCACCAGCTGGCCGCTGGCCAATTCTTCATCCACGTCCCAGCGCGAGCGCAGCATGATGCCGTGGCCGTCCAGGGCCCAGCGGTGGACGATCTCGCCGTGGTTGGCGGACAGGGTGCCGCGCACCTTGACCGTCTCTTCCCCGCCCGGGCCGGCCAGACGCCAGATGCCGAAGACGTGGTCCCGCTCGCGGATCACCAGGCAGCGGTGGCGGGCCAGGTCGTCGAGGCGCTGGGGCGTACCGTGGGCCGTCAGGTAGGCCGGAGCGGCGCACAGCACCCGGTGGTTGTCGGCCACCTTCTGGGCCACCAGGTGGGGCTCCAGGGGGCCGCCCAGGCGCACGTCCACATCCACCTGCTCGGCTACCGGGTCGATGGGCCGGTCCAGGATGTCCAGGCGCACTTCCACCAGGGGGTGGCGGGCGGCGAACTCCGACACCACTGGCGCCACGTGGCAGCGGCCGAAGCCGAAGCTGGCGGTGATGCGCAGCAGCCCTTCCGGCTCGGCCCTGCTGGCTTTGACCTCCAAGGCCATTTCCTCGACGTCGGCGAGCAGACGCCGGGCCCAGCGCAGCACCGTCTCGCCGTCCTCGGTCACCGCCAGGCGCCGGGTGGTGCGATGGAGAAGGCGCACGCCGAGCTGCTGCTCCAGGATGCCCAGGCGCTTGCTGACGTAGGAGGGCGAGGCCGACAGGGCGGCGGCCGCGGCGGCCAGGCTGCCGCCGCGCACCACTTCGCAAAAGAGGCGCAGGTCGTCGAGTTGGGGGTAGGCGGCAGGTAGCTGCATGGGACGTCAATCACCACGAATCGTGGTTAATCAATTCACAGAAACGGTATTTTTTCACAAAACAGCACGGGTAAAGTGAGGGCTCTTCTTTCTCACCCGCCCGGAGCCACCATGCCGTCCCCCGCCCCCGCCGCTACATCTGCCCGCCCCGTCCATCGCATCGCCGTCATCGCCGGCGACGGCATCGGCCGCGAAGTCATGCCCGAGGGGCTGCGCGCGCTGGAGGCGGCCGCCGGCAAGTTCGGCATCGGCCTGGAATTCGTGGAGTTCGACTGGGCCCACTGCGACTACTATCTGGCCCACGGCAAGATGATGCCGGACGACTGGTTCGAGCAGCTCTCCGGCTTCGAGGCCATCTACTTCGGCGCCGTGGGCTGGCCGGACAAGGTGCCGGACCACGTTTCCCTGTGGGGCTCCCTGCTGCAATTCCGCCGCCGCTTCGACCAGTATGTGAACCAGCGCCCGGTGCGCCTGATGCGCGGCCTGCCCTGCCCCCTGGCCAACAAGGAGGCGGGCCAGATCGACTTCACCATCATCCGCGAGAACACCGAGGGCGAATATTCGTCCGTGGGCGGCAAGATGTTCGAAGGCACCGACCGGGAGCTGGTGCTGCAAGAATCGGTATTCACCCGCCACGGCGTGGACCGCATCCTGCGCTACGCCTTCGAACTGGCCCGCAACACCGCCCGAGCCGACCGGCCCAAGCGCCACGTCACCTCCGCCACCAAGTCCAACGGCATCGCCATCAGCATGCCCTACTGGGACGAGCGCCTCGCCGCCGTGGCCGCCGAGTACCCGCAGATCGGCTGGGACAAGCAGCACATCGACATCCTGTGCGCCCGCTTCGTCCTCCAGCCCGAGCGCTTCGACGTAGTGGTGGCCTCCAACCTGTTCGGCGACATCCTCTCCGACCTGGGCCCGGCCTGCACCGGCACCATCGGCATCGCCCCCTCGGCCAACATCAACCCGGAACGCACCTTTCCTTCCCTATTCGAGCCGGTGCACGGCTCGGCCCCGGACATCTACGGCAAGGGCATCGCCAACCCTATGGGCATGATCTGGTCCGGCGCCCTGATGCTGGACTTCCTCGGCCAGGGCGACGCCACCTACCGGGCCGCCCACGACGCCATCCTGAAGGCCATCGAGCAGGTGCTGGAGCACGGCCCGCGCACCCCGGACCTGGGCGGCAAGGCCAGCACCGCGGAACTGGGCCAGGCCGTCGCCGCGGCGATCTAAGCACCCCATCCCTTACCGCCACGCCGCCGTGCCTCCCGGGCGGCGTGGGCCGGGCAGCGCCGGGAGGCCCCCAACCCCGACAACCATAACGAAAGAGAGACAACCATGATCCAGCGCTTCAAGCGTTCCGCCCTCTGTCTCGCCCTGGCTGGCCTCGCCACCAGTCTCCTGACCGCCGGTGCCGCCCAGGCCCAATCGGCCAAGCCGGTGTGCGAGCTGATCGCCACCGGCGGCACCATCGCCATGAAGATCGACCCGGTGAAGAAGGCCCCGGTGCCGGCCATTTCCGGCGAAGACCTGCTCGCCACCGTGCCGGAGATCGCCGACTACGCCCGCGTCGAGGTGCTCAACCAGTCCAACGTGCCTTCCGACTACATGGACCCGCCCCGCTGGGTGGCCTTGCAGAAAGCCGTGGACAAGGCCCTGGCACGCAAGGAAGTGGCCGGGGTGATCGTCTCCCACGGCACCGACACCCTCGAAGAGACCGGCTACTTCCTCGACCTGACGGTCAAGAGTGACAAGCCGGTGATCCTCATCGGCGCCCAGCGCAACGCTTCCGAGAAGGACTTCGACGGCCCGCGCAACCTGCTCGGCGCCGCCCGGGTCTGCGTCACCCCCGAAGCCAAGGGCAAGGGCGCCATGCTGGTGCTCAACAACCAGATCAACGCCGCCCGGGAAGTGATCAAGGCCCACACCTCCGATGTGGAGACCTTCAAGTCCGGCGACTACGGCTTCCTCGGCAACGTGGACAATGACCGGGTGATTTTTTACCGCACCCCCCTGCGCCGCCAGCACGTGCCGCTCATCAGCGACAACCTGGCCAAGGTCGAGATCATCCCCATGTTCGGCGGTGCCGACGGCAGCCTGATCAAGGCAGCCATCGCCGGCGGCGCCAAGGGCATCGTGATCCAGGGCCTGGGCTGGGGCAACGTCAACATCCCCATGTACGAGGCCATCAAGGAGGCCATCGCCCAAGGCGTGCCGGTGGTGGTGTCCACCCGGGTGCCCAACGGCCGGGTGCTGCCGGTGTACGGCTTCCAGGGCGGCGGCAAGACGCTGCAGGATCTGGGCACCATCTCTGCCGACAACCTGCCGCCGCACAAAGCTCGCATCCTGCTGATGCTGGCCTTGCAGCACACCCAGAAGCGCGACGAACTGCAGAAGTACTTCGACCGCTAAACGACCGGGATACGACTGTTACCACCAGGCCCTCCGGCCTGGTCGCGGGCACCTGCGGGTGCCCGTTTTTTATCCGCAAATCTACGACAAGAGCATCGCCAACCCCATGGGGGCGATCTGGTCCGGCGTCGTGATGCTGGACTTCCCCGGCCAGGACGACGCCACCTAGCGGGCCGCCGCGGCAAGCCGGCCGAAACAGCCTGGAAGGTGGCCGTACCCGCCAGCCGGGCAGCCAAAACCGGGCCCCGCCGCCCCTACCAAGAAGCCTCTTGCGTTGCCGCTCCCCGCCGCCTAGAACCAAATCATCGGTGAGCCCATCATCAATCGCCCTTGCCTAGCGCTTGAGCGTTCTCGGTCCATATTGGCTGTCACCTTGAATGCGCCGGGCACCTCCCATCAACTTCACGAAGGAGGTTTGCAATGGGAAAGGCGGAACTACGGAGCTTTGGGAAACCCGACGAGGTGCGGGAATTCCCCAAAGGACGGCTGGAAGTGGTGAAGATCGGCGGTGCCACCGTCGGACGTGCCATTTTCGAACCCGGATGGCGGTGGGCAACCTCGGTACAGCCTATTGCCCAAACCAAAAGCTGCGAGGCGCCCCACTTTCAATACCATGTGGCGGGCGTGCTCAAGGTGGTCATGGACGGCGGCGCGGTGCTCGAATGCCACCCCGGCGATGTTTCCCTGCTCCCGTCAGGGCACGATGCCTGGGTGGTGGGCGATGAAGTCGCCATCGTCGTAGACTTCCAGGGCATGGTGGATTACGCCAAAGCCCACTAACCCCAGGAGAGGCAGACAGGCAGCCACCTGATCGTTTCACACCATCAAGCCCCTTGAAACTCAAGGGGCTTTGCCATTCGGCCCCGGGAAAAAGCGGGTAGCGCGAGAACACTTAAATCGCCCCATCCCCCCTCACTTGTGACGATAGGCAGTACCAACCGGCATCGGGAAAATAACGTCCCCCAGCCGTCCCTGCCGCCCCGGAATGAATCCCGCCCTGACCCTGCGCAACTTCGCCCTGCGCCACCTGGTGGCCGACGCCGCGCCCCTGTCCGCCGCCGAGCGCTGGCGCTCCGCCCTGGCCGCCCTGTTCGGCTTCCTGATCACCGAGGGAGTGCTCGCCGTCCTGCCCGCGACGACGGAAACCCGGCATCTGCTGCTGCCCCTGGGGGCCACGGCGGTGATCCTGTACACCTTGCCCCACAGCCCCCTGGGCCAGCCTTGGTCGGTGGCCGGCGGGCTGGTGGTATCCGCCCTGGCCGGGCTGGCGTGCGGACGCTGGGTGCCCTGGCCGGCCCTGGCGGGGGCCTTGTCGATCGCCCTGGCGATCTGGCTGATGGCCCGCCTGCGCTGCCTCCACCCGCCCGGGGGCGCCCTGGCCTTGACCCTGGCCCTGGCGCCCCCGGCCGTAGGGGTGGAAATGGCGGTGGTGGGCGCCAACGTTCTGGCCACCCTGATCGCCGTGGTGGCGGTCAACAACCTGATTCCGGGGCGCCGCTATCCCCAGTGCGTCACCAGCCACGCCCCGGCGGCGGATTCCCCGCCGCCCCTGGCCCGGCCGGGCGTCGCCCACGAGGATCTGCAATACGCTTTGGGGCGGCTCGACACCTTCCTCGACATCAGCGAGGACGACCTGGTGGCGGTCTACAACCTGGCCGCCGAGAGCGCCTTCCGCCGTCACGTCACCCTGCGCTGCAAGGACATCATGACTCCGGCGCCGGTGACCGCCGAGTTTTCCACCGAGCTCAACGACGCCTGGGGCCGCCTGCGCCGGCACCACATCAAGGCCCTGCCGGTGGTAGACCGGGCCCGGCGGGTGATCGGCCTGGTGGGGGTGGAGGATTTTCTCGCCCACGTGGCCGCCGACGCCCGCCGCCCGGTGGGCGACAACATCCGCGCCCTGCTGCGCCCCACGCCGGGGATGTACGCCCACAAGCCGGAAGTGGTCGGCCAGATCATGGAGGAAGGGGTGCTGACGGCCCGGGAGGACGATGACCTGGGGGCTGTGGCCGCCGCCCTGGCGGTGCGCGGCCATCCCCGGGCGATCCCAGTGGTGGATGGCGACGGGCGCCTTACCGGCATCCTCAGCCAGACCGATCTGGTGGCCGCCCTCTTCCACCAGTTGGCCCTGGAACGGGCCGCCGGGCCGGATGCCGGGGACGCTCGATCCGGCTCGCCCAATTCATGACCCGGCCAGGCAAGCGCCATTGAACCAGGCCCGTTTGATTTCCTGATGCCGCCCTCAGGCACCGGAATACCCGGGACCGCAACCGCCTAAGCAATCGCCCCGGCCGCGTCGGCCGGGCCGAGCGACGCCGCCGGCCCTTGGCAGCGCTCAATCCGCTCTGCAAAGCCGCGCCGCGCCCGCTCCAGCGCCGTAGTGTCACCGAGCAAACGCAGGTGATGGTGGGCCGCCAGTACCAGGCCGAAGAGTTCGAACGCCAGTTGCTCGGTGTCGCTGTCCGCCGCCAGATGGCCGCATTCCACCGCCTGGGCGGACGCCCGGGCCAGAGTGGCGAGCAGATGGCGGTGGCCCGCCGCCAGTCGGTCCCGGATCGGCCCGGGCTGGTCGTCGAATTCCACCGCCGCCGCCAGAAGCGGGCAGCCGCCGGGGCGCTCGGGCAGGTCCAGGTTGGCCAGCCACAGCTCGAACAGCCGGCGCAGCCGGGGCAGTCCCCGGGGCTCGGTCAGGGCGGGCTTGATCGCCCGGGCGACGAAGTCCTCCTGGGCCGCCTCCACTACCGCCAGCTGCAAGCCTTCCCGGGAGCCGAAGTGGGCGAACAGGCCGCTCTTGGACAGCTTCAGCCGCTCGGCCAGAACGCCGATGGTCAGCCCCTCGATGCCCACCTGGCTGGCCAGGGCCACGGCCTCGCCGAGGATCAGGGCCCGGGTTTGTTCACCTTTTCCCATGGTCTTCCCTTCCGGATATCGATGGCGCGCCCCGCTGCCGGCCTGTGGGCCTGGGAATCGACAATTGCGGCAACTGCTGCACCTGCGGCAGCCCAGCTGCGCGCAAGGACTTGCACAGGGCCATCGTTTCCACTAAAAATAGCACGATCGTTCGTTTATTTATCGATTTTTTACAGGAGCCCGACATGGCCAAATTCAACAAGACGGTGGAAGTGCGCTGGTCCGACATCGACATGAACCGCCACGTCCGCCACAGCGCCTACGCCGACTTCTGCACCCATGTGCGGGTCGAATGGCTGACGGCCATGGGCTTTCCGCCGGAACGTTTCATCGAACTGGGTTTCGGCCCGATCATCTTCCGCGAGGAAACCGAATACTACCGGGAGGTGCATCTGGGCGAGCGGATCACGGTGGACGTGGAACTGGCCGGAGCGAGCGCCGACAACGGGCGTTTCCGCTTCCGCCATCACGTCATCAAGCCCGACGGTCAGGTGGCGGCCACCCACGAGATCCTTGGCGCCTGGCTGGACCTGGGCGAGCGCAAATTGAGCGCCCCGCCGCCAGCCTTGGCCGAGGTGCTGACCGGCCTGGAGCGCAGCCCGGATTTCAGCGAGATCGTCCCCAGCAACCGCAAGGCGACCCAGGCATAAAGGACCACGCCGGGCACCTGATATGCGGGGCGGACAGGGCGGGCCGAAGCGAACGGCCCCGGCCTCACCGCTAGACGCCGCGCCGCCGGTTGCGGATCACCCACAGCAGCAGGCCGCCGAGGAGCACGCTGGCGGCCACGGTGGCGGCCACCGCCGCCTGCCAGAAGCCGGCCACGCCTTGCGGCACCGGGGCGTGGAAGGCCAGCCAGTAGCCGCCCCCCAGGCCGATCAGCCAGAAGCAGGTGATGTGCATCAGCAACGGCACGAAAGTGACCTTGTAGCCGCGCAGGGCAAAGGCGGCGATGGTCTGGGCGGCGTCGCAGAATTGGTAGACGGCGATGTAGATCACCAGTCCGACGGCCACGGCACGCACCGCCGGATCGCTGCTCACCGGCGCCACCACCGCCTCCCGGGCCAGCCACAGGGCGCCGCCCATCAGCACCGACAGGCCGCAGGCCAGCCACAGGCCGGCCATGGCGGTGCGCCGGGCCCGGGTTTCGTCCCGGGCGCCGACGGCCTGGCCGACCAGGGCCGAGGTGGCGATGGCCAGGGATAACGGCAACATGTAGGTGAGTGCCGACAGGTTGGCGACGATGCGGTGGCCGGCCACCGTCTCGGCCCCCAACCGGGCGACGAACACCGCCATCAGGGTGAAGGCGGAAATTTCCACCAGGTAGGAAAAGCCCATGGGCACGCCCAGGCGCAGCAGTTCGGCCTGGCGCCTCCAATGGATGCCCTCCAGGCGGCGGAAGATGTTGTAGGGCCGATAGACCTCGCCCTTGAGCATGACCAGCAGCGAGGCGCCCAGGGCGACCCAGACGCAGATCGCCTGGGAAATGGCCGCCCCCACCGCCCCCAGGGGCGTGCCGGTCAGGTGGCCGCCCACCAGCAGCCAGGCGAGCAGCGCGTGGCTGACGGTTTCCACCAGGGCGATGACCATCAACGGCTTGGGCCGACCCACGGCGTTGGCCACCGAGGCGAAGGCCCGGTAGCCCAGGCCGGCCGGCAGGGCCAGGATCAGCACGTTCATGTAGGCCCGGGCCTTGGCCTCGATCTCCGGCGCCAGCTCGGCCCAGCCGAGCAGCGGCCCGGGAAAGTGCAGCACCAGGGCGCCGACCACGGCGAGCAGCAGCACCAGCCAGACCCCCTGGCGCACCATGGGGCCGATCTCATCCCCCTTCTGCGCCCCCACCAGGTGGGCCACCACCGGCGACAGGGCCTGGACCACCCCGGCCAGGGCCAGGGCCACCGAGACGTAGATGCCCGACCCCACCGCCACGGCGGCCAGGTCCTCGGTGCCGGCGCGGCCGACAATGACGGTGTCGGCCACCATCATGCCGATGGAGGCGAGTTGGGCGATCAGGACGGGCCAGGCCAGTTGGGCGATCTGCCAGGCCAGGGGCCGGGTGGTGCGAAGCATGGGAAGACGGGACAGGGTAAAAAACGGAAGGGGCGAATGGTACAAAATTAGCGGTACCTTGGCCCGGGGAATCGGCACAGCGCCCAGCCCGACCCGTGGCCCTGGAAAATCATGCACCGCGTGGAAACCAAGGCAGAGCGCGGACTTTCGAGCAACACCCCTGAAAACCCGCGCCCAGACTGGCACTCCCGGCACACCCCGTGAAGAACAAGGACTGGCGCGGGGTTTGACGGGGTGCCGGGTGACCGGGGCGACAGGGCGCGCAACGACAAGAGCAACCGCAAGATCGACAGCGGATGACGGGCAGCGCCGGCGGCAACCAAGCGCAACTTATATCCGTCTAAACCCCAGGCGGGACGGGCATCTCCAGACACCTGCTTCGGATCGCCGCGCCAGTCCTCGATCTCCAATGGCACCCCTTGGAGATCCTTTATCGGCGCGGGGTTTACAGAGGGTGACTGCCGGAACGCGGCTGGCGGCTGGCACGAAGCCCGCCCCGGTGCACCGCCTTACAACTCGTCGTCGTCCTCGCCCGGCTCGTTGGGGTAGACCCGCACCAGCACGATGCGCGGGCCGACCATGCGCTTGACCACCACGTCGAAGGCGCCGAAGCCGATGCGCTGGCCCTCGTGGGGCAGGTCGCCGAGCTTTTGCAGGATCAGGCCGCCCACCGAATCGACGCCGGCCTCTTCGATGTCGATGCCCAGGGCCCGCTCCAGGGTGAAGATGGGCAGGCTGCCCTTGCCCATCAGGGAGCCGTCGTCGAGGCGGGTCCATTCGTTCTGGGACTGGCGGAACTCGTCGCGGATCTCGCCCACCAGGGCGCCGAGCAGGTTGTCCAGGGTGACGAAGCCCAGGGGGCGCTTGTCCTGGTAGGCCACCACGGCGAAGTGCGGCGCCCCTTCGCGAAAACGGCGGAACAAGGCCATGGCCGACTCGTTGGGCGAGACGAGCTGCACCGGCCGCACCAGGTCGTCCAGGCTGGTCAGGTCCTCGCGGCGTTGGAGGGCGATGAAGATGTCCTTGAGGTGCAGCACGCCGATCACCAGCCCGTCCTCGTCCAGGTAGGGGTAGCGGCTGTAGCGCTGCTGCACGATGCGGTCCAGGTTGTCGGCCACCGGATCGTCCCGGCGCAGGGCCACCACTTCGCTGAAGGGCCGCATCAGGTCGGCCACGTCCAGGTCGCCGAAGTCCAGGGCCTGGGCCAGCACCCGCCATTCGGCCTTGGTGTAGTGGCCCTCGGACCCGGAGGAACGCAGGATCAGCTTCAGTTCGTCGGCCGAATACTGGCTGTCCTGCCCCTTGGCCGAACCGCCCAGGCCGAGCACCCGCAGCACCGTGGCGGCGCTGTGGTTGAGCACCCAGATGGCCGGGTACATGCCCCAGTAGAAGGCGTAGAGCGGCGGCGCGGTCCACACCGCGATGGCCTCGGAGCGGCGAATGGCCAGGGACTTGGGTGCCAGTTCCCCCACCACGATGTGCAGGTAGGAGATGGTGAAGAAGGCGAAGAAGAAGGAGATACCGTGGATCAGCTGTGCGCTGTCCAGGCCCAGGGCGGCAAGCAGGGGCTCCACCACCCGGGCGAAGGCCGGCTCGCCGATCCAACCCAGGCCCAGGGAGGCCAGGGTGATGCCGAGCTGGCAGGCCGACAGATAGGCGTCCAGGTCGCTGTGCACCCGGAGCAGGAAGCGGCCGCGCCACCCCCGGTTCTTGGCCAGGGCGCGCACCCGGGTGCCGCGCAACTTGACCAGGCCGAACTCGGCGGCCACAAAGAAACCATTGAGCAGCACCAGAAGCAGGGCTGCGACGATCAACAACAGGTTACTACCCATGAGCGGGACCGCGCCGTACCGCTGTCACGGGCCGTCCCTGTCCTTTCTCGGCACAAAGAGGGCCGTATTCTGCCGGAATTTTGCCGCCCCGTCCCCCTGGCAACGTCATGATACGGCCGTCGAACCCGGCCGTTAAAGCCATATCCGGCGGGCATCGACGTCTTGTCGTACCCCATCGTGCCCACCGCGCGCCTGCATTGCGCCTATGGCGCGGGAAGCACGACCGCCGTGGCGGATCAGGTCAGGCCGCCGGTCTGGCTGCCGTTGCGGATCAGACCCACGGCAATGCCCTCGATGGCCAGGGATTCATGCTCGGTATCGACGACGATGGGCTCGAACTCCGGGTTTTCCGGCAACAGGTGCACCACCCCTGCCGGCAGGCCGCGGTGCTTGAAGCGCTTGACGGTGACCTCGTCCCCCACCCGGGCCACCACGATCTGGCCATCCCGGGCCTCACCGGTGCGGTGCACAGCGAGCAGGTCCCCTTCCATGATGCCCACGTCGCGCATCGACAGGCCCCGCACCTTGAGCAGGAAATCCGCCCTAGGCGAGAACATGCCGGGATCAATCTGGTAGCGCCCCTGGATGTGCTCCTCGGCCAGGATCGGGCTGCCGGCGGCCACGTTGCCCACCAGGGGCAGGCCAAGCTGCTGCACCAGGCGGATGCCCCGGGCGGCGCCGGGTTCGAGCACCAGCACGCCCTTCTTGGCCAGGGCCTTGAGGTGGTCCTCGGCGGCGTTGGGCGAGGCGAAGCCGAAGGCGCTGGCGATTTCCGCCCGGGTCGGCGGCGCCCCGAGGATTTCCAGGGTGTTGCGGATGAAATCGAGGATTTCCTGTTGGCGGGGGGTGAGCTTCATGGGCGGGCACTCCGGCAGGGACGGGCAAGACAGGGCGGGAATCGGCTGATGCGGCCGGGTACAGGCGCCGGCAGCGGCATTGCAGCATTGGTTGGCTGCGGCGTTGGCGGCGCTTTCACCCATTACTGTATTTTTATACAGCCAGGCAAAAATAACAACCCGGTGCCACTCCAGCGCACTCCCGCGGCATGATGCCGCCGGCGTCATGCCAACCCATGGGTATAATCGCCGCCCCATGGTCCCGTTCGCCCGCATCCTGTTCGCCCTGCTCCTCTGCCTGTCGTGCCCCGGCGCACTGCTGGCAGCCGCCGGGCCGCAATCGCTGGTGCTGGACGGCAAGACCCGCCACTTCAGCCTGGACAGCGGACAACTGTCGTTCCTGGTGGACAAGGGGGGCAAGCTGGACATCGGCCAAGTGGCCGCCCCCGAGACCCAGGAAAAATTCGCCCCCCTGCCCGGCAACCTGGGAGCTGGCTACGTGCGGGACGTGTACTGGCTGCGCTTCACTCTGGACCGGAGCGGTACGGCGCCGGTCGAGTGGATTCTCGATGTGCTGCCCACCTACTTGGACGACCTGCGCCTCTACGAGCCCGACGGGCACGGCGAGATGCGCGAGCACCGTTCCGGCGACCTGCTGCCCTTTTCCACCCGGGAGGTGGAATACCGGGGCTTCGCCTTCCGCCTCACCGTGCCCGAGGGCACCTCCGTCTATTACCTGCGCCTGCGCTCCACCAGTTCCATGGCCGCCATCCTGCAACTCTGGCAGGAAGCGGACTTCGCCCCGGCGGTGCAGCGGGAATACCTGTTCTTCGGGCTGCAATCGGGCCTGCTGTTCGCCTGCGCTCTGCTCAGCCTGATCACCTGGCTGGCGATCCGGGAACCCCTGCACCTGCAGTTCGGCGTCATGGTCCTGCTGGTGCAGTTGCTCGCCCTGACTCTGCATGGTTTCACCGCCCAATACCTGCTGCCCGACGATCCCGAGCTGGCGGGCTCCATGGTCGGCGTGCTGGTGGGGTTGAGCACTGGCATGATCTTCTTCTTTCTGCGGGAATTGCTGGAAATCCCCCGCTACCACCCGATACTCAACGTGGTGATGCTGATCGGCGTCGCCCTGGGCTTCATCACCGCCGCCAGCGTGCCCTTCGGGCTCTATTCCTACACGGCGCCGATCTTGATGTTCCTGCCCCTGCCCACCTACCTGTTCCTGCCCTTCGTCTTTCGCCGCCTGCTGCGCCAGCGGGGCCGCAGCGGCTGGATCGACGTGGCCGCCCTGGGCATGTACGTCGGCGTCAGCACCCTCAACGTGGCCGGGCTGGTGGGGCTGGGGCCCTTCCTGCTGTGGGTGCTGAACGGCAACCAGCTGATGACGCTGATCTACCTGCTGCTGTTCAACTTCAGCGTGCACATGCGTGTCGCCGAGGCCAACCAGCTGCGCATCCAGGCCCAGGAGGCCGTCGAGCGGGAACGCCTGATACGGGACGACCAGACCCGTTTCCTGGCCATGATCGCCCACGAGCTGCGCACCCCCATCGCGGTGGTGTCGGCCGCCATGCAGAGCCTGCGGCTGCTCGACCCCCAGCCCGGGGAACCGCGCCAGATCCGCTACCAGCGCATCGAGGGCTCGGTGCGGCGCATGGATACCACCTTGCAGGCTTGCCTGACCGAAGACCGGATCATGACCGGCCGCTGGCTCACCAAGGTCGAGCGGATCGAACTGGATCGCCTGACCCTGGAGCTGATCGACGAAAGCGGCGACGAGGCACGGCGCCGCACCTGCATGACCCGGATCGGCAACCCGCCGGCGGTGGAAGGCGAACAGGCCCTGCTCGTGGTCGTCCTGCGCAACCTGCTCGACAACGCCCTCAAGTACGCCCCAGCTCCAGGGTCCATCGACATCAGCATCGAAGCCAGCACCCATGAAAAGCGCCCCGGGGTGCTGTGGCGCATCATCGACCACGGGCCGGGCCTCGCGCCGGAGCTGGCACGCAAGGTCTTCGACAAATACACTCGCGGCGGCGAAAACAGCGCCAAGCCCGGCCTCGGGCTCGGCCTCTACCTGTCGCGCCGCATCGTGCAATCCCATGGCGGCTGGCTCGACGCCGACCCGGACTACCGGGGCGGCGCCTGCTTCCGCTGCTGGCTTCCCCTCACCCCTCCCGACATCGCCTCACGCAAAACGGTATGAAACGGATCATCGTCGTCGAAGACAATGCAGACCTCCTGGATGAAGTCGTCTTCCACCTGCGTCACCAGACCGGCCACCAGATCAGCGGCGCCGGCGATGCCCGCAGCCTCTACGCCCTGCTGGACACGGAAGGCGCCGACCTGGTGATCCTGGATCTGGGCCTGCCCGACGAGGACGGCCTGGAAGTCGCGCGAAAGCTGCAACAGCGGCCCAACCTGGGCCTCGTCATGCTCACCGCCCGGGGCAGCCTGGACGACCGGGTGCAGGGCCTGCTGGCCGGCGCCGACAATTACTTGGTCAAGCCCGTGGACATGCGCGAACTGGCGGCCGTGGTGGAAAGCGTGCTGCGCCGTCTGCACTTCCCCACCGCCCTCGCTGCCGGCGCCTGGGTGCTCTATCCCACCCGCTGGCAACTGCGCGCCCCCAACGGCACCCTGCTGCCCCTCACCTCGTCGGAAAACCGGGTGCTCCACGCCCTGGCCGAAGCGGGCGGCGAGACGGTCTCGCGCCAGGAACTGGTGACCGCCCAGGGCAAAACCGGCCTGGATTTTGATTTCCGCCACCTGGAATCCATCGTCAGCCGCATGCGCCGCAAGCTCGACCCCCACGTTCCGTCGGGCAAATCGCCACTCAAGGCGGCCCGCGGCATCGGTTACGCCTTCATCGACCCGATTCTCATCGAGGGCTGAGGGGGTTTTCCCGCTGTTTTTCCTGGAAACATGACGCCCATGGCTGGCGATTCCTGACAAAACAGGGGGCTAATCGTGATTTTTTTCGTCTTTTCCAGCAAAAGCTAGCAAATGCCAGTTTTCGCCAGCTAACGGCAAGCGCTTTTTCTTACCATTCTCCGCAATCCTCCCCACCGCTGGGGGCGTCTGCCTTGGAGAATGAAAAAATGGCGAAAAAGCCGTTCCGCTCTGTCCGTACCGTTCTTTTCCCGCTCACCCTCGGCGCCGTCCTGGCCGGCTGCTCGACCCTGCCTCAGCCGCTTGCCCAGGACGAGCAAAAACAGATCACCAGTGCCGACCGGCAAGCCTCCCAGGCCGACGTCGAGCCCCTGGACCATCCCCTGACCCTGGCCGAAGCCATGGCCCGGGCCCTCAAGTACAACCTGGACCACCGCAACCGGCTCATGGAGCAGGCCGTGGCCATGGGGCAGCTCGACGTCAGCCGTTATGACATGCTGCCCAAGCTGGTGGCTTCCGCCGGCTATTCCGGCCGCAACAACGAGAGCATCTCCCGGGCCAAGGATTCGGTTACCGGCAAGCCCTCCCTGGCCAACCCCTACATATCCTCGGACAAGTCCCACACCACCACCGACCTGGGGCTGAGCTGGAACATCCTCGACTTCGGTGTCAGCTACTTCAACGCCAAGCAAAATGCCGACCGGGTGCTGATCGCCTCCGAACGCCGGCGCAAGGCCATGCACAACCTGATCCAGGACGTGCGCAGCGCCTACTGGCGCGCCGCCTGCGCCCAGAAGCTGGAAGGCGAGCTGCGCCAGACCATTGCCATGGCCGAAGCGGCCCTGGACGACTCCCGCAAGGCCGAAGGCGAGAAGCTGCGCAACCCGATGGATGCCCTGCGCTACCAGCGCACCGTGCTGGAAAACCTGCGCATCCTCGAGAGCATCCAGCAGGAACTGTCCGCCGCCCGCATCGAACTGGCCGCCCTGATCAACCTGCCCCCGGGCAGCGCCTTCCGCCTGGCCGAGCCGGGCGGCAAGGAACTCGCCCCGACCTACCAGGACCTGCCCGTCGAGGCCATGGAAGAAGCCGCGGTGGCCAACAACGCCGATCTGCGCGAACAGTTCTACAACGTGCGCATCACCGTGGCCGAGACCAAGAAGTCCATGCTCAAGATGTTCCCTGGCCTGAGCTTTAGCTACACCGGCAAGCACGATTCGAACAGCTACCTGATCAACAAGAGCTGGGAAGAAACCGGCGTCCAGCTCAGCTGGAACCTCTTCAACCTGCTGTCCGCCCCGGCCAACGCCCGCCTGTCCGAAGCCAACGAGAAGCTGGCCGAGCAAAAGCGCATGACCGTGCAGATGGCCGTGCTGGCCCAGGTGCACCTGGCCCGCCAGCAGTACGAGAACGCCTACCGCCTGTTCCAGCGCGCCGACGCCATCTGGTCGGTGGACCAGCGCATCTTCGAACACAGCGCCAACCGGGAAGAAGCCCAGACCCAGAGCAAGCTGGAGCGCATCTCCAACAACACCGCCGCCATCGTCAGCCTGCTGCGCCGCTACCAGGCCCTGGCCCAGGTCTATGCCGCCAATGGCAAGGTCCAGGCCACCCTCGGCCTGGAACCCCAGGTCGGTGACCTGAACACCCTGACCCTGACCCAGCTGACCCCCCAGCTGGAACAGTCGATGAACCAGTGGAGCCAGGCCCTCCAGGCGCCCGTCGCACCGCCTCCCGCAGCAGCCGCGCCGGCCGCCCCGTCCGTGGCCGCAGCGCCCCCCGTCGCCGTTACTGCGGCAGCGATCGCGCCGGCCGCAGAGCCCGCCCAACCAGGCGATGCCAACGCGGCGGCCCAGCGTTTCTTCCTCGCCTCGTTCTCCCTGCCGGCCCGGGCTCCCAGCCTCAACTGGCAGACGGTGAGCCAGGCCGACTTCGCCTGGGTCGCCTCCGCTGGCGAAGCCACCGCCATCGCCAACGGCCGCCTGGTTCTGGGAGTCCCCCGCCAGGGCAAGCGCGAAGCGGTGATCGAGTGGACGGTCAGCGACACCACCGGCCGCCCCCTCGGCCAGGTGCGCCACGTCGGCCAGCTGTCCAAACCCGCCACCGCCGCCGAGTGGCAGGCCCTCAAGAGCGGCGCCACCGCCGCCCTGGCCTCGGCCCAGTACCCGCAATGATGCCGCTGCGCACACCCCGTCGCTTCGGGGGGGCGTTTCTGCTTCCCCTGCTGGCCGCGACGCCCCTCGCCCTGGCCCAACCCGCCGCCCCCGCGGCGGGCGGCGCCCCTGCAACGGCACCAGCCAAGCAGACCCTGGAACGCCAGGAGATCCGCGCCCAGCTTTCGCCGCGCCGCTACACCACCCTGGGCGCCGAACTGGGCGCGAAGATCAACCGCATCACCGTCAAGGAAGGCGAACGCTTCAAGGCCGGCCAGGTGCTGGTGAGCTTCGACTGCTCGCTGCAAAGCGCCCAGTTGCAGCGCGCCAAGGCGGCCATGGCCGCCGCTGACAAGACCTACTCGGCCAACCGCCGCCTGGCGGAACTCAACTCCGTGGGCAAGGTGGAATTGGAAACCTCCGAGGCCGAAGTGGCCAAGGCCCGGGCCGACGTCAACCTGATGAACGCCACCCTGTCCAAGTGTTCCCTGGCCGCCCCCTTCTCCGGCCGCGTCGCCGAGCAGAAGGTGCGCGAGCAGCAGTTCGTCCAGCCCGGCCAGGCTCTCCTCGACATCCTCGACGACAGCACTCTGGAACTGGAATTCATCATCCCCTCCAAGTGGCTGTCCTGGCTCAAGCCCGGCACCGGCTTCAAGGTCCGCATCGACGAGACCGCCCGGGAATACCCGGCCAAGATCACCCGCATCGGCGCCCGGGTCGACCCGGTCAGCCAGTCGGTCAAGGCCGCCGCCGTCATCGACGGCAACTTCCCCGAACTGATCGCCGGCATGAGCGGCAAGATCCAGCTCGTTCCGCCCGCCGGCAATCCCTGAGCCGCGCCCGCCTCCATACCGCATTGACGTCCCCACTCCGGAGATCGCCATGAAAACCGCCGCTTCCACCTCCCAACGCCGCCTCGCCCGCCGGGCTCCCGCCCCCATGGCCCTGGAACCCCGCGTGATGTTCGACGGCGCCGCCGTGGACACGGCCGCCGCCGCTGTTGCCGCCGCCGAGCGCGCCGCCCAGGAGGCGGCGGCCAAGGAAAGCGCGGCAAACGCCGAGCGCCAAAATCAGGTAACCCAGACAGCCCAGGCAACCGAGGCCGACAAGGCTGTCGGCGAGACGGCCAGGAGCGGCGGCCCCCGCCTCATCGCCCTGGGCGACCCTTCGGCCAACGGCGGACGGCGGGAAATCGTTTTCGTGGATTCGGCGGTCCCCGGGTGGCAGACCCTGGTGTCGAGCATGCATGCCGGCCTGGAGATCGTCCTGCTCGATTCCAGCCGGGACGGGGTGCAGCAGATCGCCGACTACCTCCAGGGTCGTACCGGCATCGATGCGATCCACCTGGTCAGCCACGGTGAATCGGGCATGGCGGTTCTGGGCACGGCCCACCTGGATCACACCACGATCGGCGCCTATCAAGGCGCCCTGAGCGCCATCGGCGCCGCCCTCAATCCGGGTGCCGACCTTCTCCTCTACGGTTGCGACATCGCCAAAGACAGCGGCGGCCTCAGTTTCATCGGCGAGTTGTCTCAGGCGACCGGCGCGGATGTGGCGGCCTCCACCGACACCACCGGCGCCAGCGCCCGGGGCGGTAACTGGACCCTGGAAGCCCGCACCGGCGCCATCGAAACCGCGGCCCTGCTCCGTCCCGATGCCCTGGACGCCTACGCCGACACCCTGGCCTTGCCCGGCGCCCATACCGGCAGCACCGCCACCGGCATATTCCTCGGCGGCAACTACATCGAGCTGGGCATCCGTACCGGAGACCAGATCGGCAAGTTCGGTACCAACGACAAGCCGGGCAATTTTGCCGGCCGCAAGGATTCGCTCCCGGGGATCGGCATGGTCGGCGATGCTGACGGTTTCGGCACGGGTGCCGACCTGCGCATCGACTACTTCCTGCCCGGCACCCCCGAAGAAGGCTTCTACGCCGGTTACAAGATCGGTGGGGTTGCCACGGAAGGCAAGAATTTCGGCCAGACGGTGGTGGACCAGTCCTCGGGGGACACCCTCTCGGCCAAGGTCACGGGCACCATCGGCGGCAACCTCAAGGTCGAGCAGGTCATTTCCTTCAACAAGGACGACCGTTTCTTCAAGAACACCGTCACCCTGACCAACGTCAGCGGCAGCATCCTCGATGCGGTGCGCTTCATGCGCAGCTTCGACCCGGACAACACCGAGGACATCGCCGGCGCCAGCGGCTTCACCACCACCCAGACCATCGAGCGCTCCTTCCAGGCGGGCGATTCGGTCGCCGTGGTCAGCGCCCGTAGCGCAGTCGGCGATGCCTACTACACTGCTGCCGGCAACAAGCAGGCCACCATCCTCTACTACTCCAGCGACAACCGGGCCCGGGTTTCCTATGGCACTTCCGGGCTTTCCCCCGCCGCCGGCATCTACGACAGCAACGTCTATAGCTCCGTTCCTGCCAAAGGTAGTTCGCTGACCGAAGACTCCTACATTTCCATCGCCTTCGACGTGGGCACCCTGGCGGTGGGCCAGTCGGTCACCTTCACCTACTACACCTCCCTCGACAACCGGGACATCGCCACCATCCTCAGTGAAATTGCATCTGCGGATAACAAGGCATTCACCCCTATTCCCGAAGACCCGACGAGCAACCCGGGCCAGGCGGTGAGCACGGTTTTCGGCTCGCCCATCGCCGTGACCTCCGTGGACAACACCCACGGCACTTGGCAGTACTCCAGCGACGGCACCACCTGGAACAACTTCAGCAACACCACGGGTAGCGTGGTGAACATCGCCTCCTCGGCCCGTCTGCTCTCCAACACCGATCTGGTGCGTTTCGTCCCCGACGCTGACTGGAACGGTACCGCCAAGCTCAGCTACCGGACCTGGGACGGCGGCGGTTACACCTCCGGTGGTACTGCCGATGCCAACGGCACCGGTGGCGGCCACTTCAGCGCCAACGCCGCCGACGCCAACCTGACCGTGACCCCGGTCAACGACCCGCCTGTCATCACCTCCGGCTCCTCCGCCACCGTTCCGGAAAATATCTCGACCAGCACCGTGGTCTACCAGGCCACGGCCTACGACGTGGACGTCGGCGACACCCTGACCTATGGCCTGAGCGGTACCGACGCCAGCGCCTTCAACATCAACGCCTCGACCGGTGCCGTAACCTTCAAGGCCAGCCCGGACTTCGAAACCAAGTCCAGCTACACCTTCAACGTGACGGTTTCCGATGGCACGGCGACCGTTACCAAGGCCGTCACCATCACCATTACCGACGTCAATGAGCCGCCGGTGTTCACGTCGGGAGGCAGCGCCAGCGTGCTGGAAAACGTCGCTCCGGGCACCGTGGTGTACCACGCCACCGCCACCGACCCGGATGCGGGGACGACTCTCACCTACAGTCTGAGCGGCGCGGACGCCGCCCTGCTCGACATCGACGCCCATACCGGTGTCGTCACCATCAAGGGCAGCCCGGACTACGAAACCAAGGCTAGCTACAGCTTCAACGTGGTGGTTTCCGACGGGGAACTCAGCGCGACCAAGGCGGTGGTGCTGAACATCATCAACGTCAACGAAGCCCCCATCCTCAGCAGCGGCCCCGACGTCACCTACAAGGAAAACGCCGCCAACACCCCGGTGCTCGTCGCCCCCGGCATCACCCTCTCCGATGACCTGTTCAACGGCAACCTGGGCGGCTCGGTGCTGACGGTGAACATCACCAACGGCCAGGCCGGCGACCAGCTGACCCTGCGCAACGAAGGCACCGGCCCTGGCCAGGTGGGGTTTTCCATCAACCAGAGCACCGGCGCCATCACCTATGGCGGCGTCGTCGTCGGCGTCTTTTCCTCCACCAACGAAGGCAAGAGCATCACCATCACCTTCGCCAGCAGCGTGCCGCCGGTGGTCAACCCGGCCAACGTGACCCGGCAGGCCGTCGAAGCGGTGATGAAGAACCTGCAGTTCTTCAATACCTCCCAGAACCCGGTGGTCGGCGACCGCAACCTGCACCTGAGCCTGAACGACGGCGGCGGCACGGCTAATGGCGGCGTCGCCGTGGGCAGCGTCGATTACACGGTGCATGTCGAGCCCACCAACAACGCGCCTACCGATATCGTCTTCGGCAACAGCGCCGGTAACGGGGCCTGGGGCACCACCAACGTCGCGCCCGGCCACAACCTCGTCACTGGCCTGGGCCACCCGACCGTCACCCCGGGTGAAAACGCCGACGGCCGCTACACCAACGCCGATTTCGGCAACATCCTCATTCCCATCGGCGACGACGGTTTCACCGCCATCAACGTCTCGGACGTGTTCCCGGACGGCTTCAACTTCTGCGGCAAGACCTACACCGGCGGCCAGTTCTACGTCGGCTGGAACGGCTACGTCACCTTCGGCCAAGGGATGACCTCCTACACGCCGAGCGGCATCAGCCAATCCACCGTGCCTATCATCGCCCCGATGTTCCTCGACTTCGACACCCGGGGCGGTAAGTCCACCGCCAACTGGGGAGCCGACGGCGGCAATTCCACCGGGTCGAACCGCATCTACGTCGCCAAGGACCCGGTCAAGAAGGTGGTCACCATCACCTTCGACGACGTGGGCGAATACAGCAACCGGACCAACGTGGCCAATGCCTTCCAGATCCGCCTCTGGGACAAGGGCAACGGCGACTTCGACATCGAGTTCCGCTACGAGCAGGTGGGCTGGGCCCAGCATGGCGCCTGGACCTCGGCCGGCTGGTCGGCCGGCGACCGCAAGACCTATTCGGAAATCGAAGGGTCCATGACCTCCCAGATGAGCAACCTGGCGAGCATGAGCAACATCGGCCAGGCCGGCGTCTTCCTCTGGCAGGTGCGGGACGGCGGCGTGCGCACCGCCGGGGTCGCCGTCACCGAGAACAGCCCCCCGGGAACGGTCATCACCCCCCTGTCCACCGCCGACGTGGACGACACCAACTTCACCTACCAGATCAAGCGCGCCGACGGCACCTATGGTGACAGCGACGGCTACTTCAAGGTGGTGAAGAACGCGGCCGGCACCTGGGAACTGCAGGTCGCCCCTGGAGCCAACTTCGACTACGAAACGGCCCAGTCCCACACCGTCACCCTGCGCGTCACCGACAGCGGCGGCGGCGAAGGGCCGGGCCACGAGCTGTCATTCGAAAAGACCTTCACCATTCCGGTGATCGACGTCAACGAAGCGCCCAGCGCCATTTCCCTGTCGGGGCACACGGTGGTGGAAAACAGTGCAGGCGGCACCATCATCGGCACCCTGGGCACCACCGACCAGGATGCGGGCGATGCCCACACCTACAGCATCGTCGGCGGCGACATGGACAAGTTCGCCATCTCCGGCAACCGTCTGATCGTCAAGCCCGGCGCCAACATCGACTACGAGACGGCGCGCACCCATACGGTCACCATCCGCACGACCGACAAAGGCGGCCTGACCTTCGACCAGACCTTCGTCATCGACGTAGAGAACGTCTACGAGCCGGTCTGGTTCGACAGCAACGGCGCCCGCAACAGCTACACCGAAAAAGCCGCGCCGACGATCATCGACGGCAACATCCGCCTGCTCGCGCCGGAGAACAACTTCAACGGCGGTTACCTGCAGGTGGCCCTCAACGGCAACGGCGAGGCCACGGACAAGCTGACGGTGGTGGGCAACGCCGACAACCTGATCAACATCAGCGGCAACAACGTCACCTACAACGGCACCGTCATCGGCACCATCGACCCCACCGAGAACGGCCTGGGCGGCCAGCCCCTGCGCATCCGCCTGAATGGCGCGGCCAACGTCGAATCGGTCCAGGCCCTGGCCCGCAGCATCGGTTTCGCGTCCACCTCGAACAACCCGAGCGCGGCCCAGCGCACCATCCAGTTCACCCTGAGCGACAGCATCAGCCAGGCGACCAAGCAGGCCCACATGGACGTGGTGCCGGTCAACGACCCGCCGGTGGCGGGCCTGCCCGGCACGGCCATGGTCACGGAACGGACCAACGCCGACCCGAGTGCCACCACCTACATCCGCGGCCTGTCGGTGACCGACGTGGACGAAACCGGCGTGATGACCGTGGTGCTGTCCAGCCGCGACCTGGGGGGCGGCAACCGCTACGGCAGCTTCACCCTGGATACCACCATCGCCGGCGGCCTGCGCGCCACCGACATCACCGGCAACGGCACCGGCCAGGTGACCCTGCGCGGCACCCTGGCCCAGATCAACGCCACCTTGGGTGCCTCCAACGGGGTCGCCTATACCCCGGGTCTGGCCCGGGATTCGGTGGAAACCGGCAACGACCGGCTCACCCTGTCGGTGACCGACAGCGGCGGCCTCAACGCCACACGCAGCGGCGACATCCTCGTCATTCCCGGCGCTCCCACCGCCCACAGCCAGAACTACGTGGCCGAGGAAGACAGCAGGGCGATCAGCGTCGACCTGTCCCGTCTGGTGGTGGACCTCAACCTGACCAACGCACATTACTTCCTGGGAACGCCAGTACCCGGCATGCCGGATCTGATGAAGAACTTCGGGCCCGACGAAGCAATTCTGGATGGCAATGGCAACCTGGCGGGTTACCGCCTGGCCCACGGCAACCTGATGCTGCAGCCCGGCACCACCCTCGACCAGGGCAAGTTCGTCTACACCCCCGACCCGGACTGGAACGGGTTCGAGACCTTCCACTACTACTTCCAGAACTCGCAGCAGTCGTCCGAAATGGCCCAGATCCGCATCTTCATCACTCCGGTGAACGATGCCCCGGTCAACGTCACGCCGCCCGCACTGAGCGGCGACCTGCGCGAGGATGGCACCCTGCGCCAGAACGGCACGGTGACCGGACACGGCACCTGGAACGACGTTGATACCCCCCTGTCGGAGCTGACCTACCGTTACCAGTGGCAGATCGCCGACGACGCCAGCGGCACCAACCTGCGCGACATCGACGGCGCCACCCTGGCCCAGTACAAGGTCAGCGGCGCCGACATCGGCAAGTTCGTCCGGATCAAGGTCATCGCCAACGACGGCGAGCTCGATTCCCAGCCCGCCTACTCCGCCTTCAAGCAGGTGACCAACGCCGACCCGGTGCTGGCCAACCCGCCTGTGCTGCCCGCGGCCACCGAATCGGTGCCCTTCAACGTCACGCTGCCGGCGAACACCTTCACCGACAGCGACGGCGACACCCTGACCTACCGGGCCACCCGGGCCGACGGCAGCCCCCTGCCCACCTGGCTCCACTTCGACCCCGCCACCCGGACCTTCTCCGGAACACCCGAGGGCGGCGACATCGGCGACCTGTCGATCAAGGTGACGGCCACCGACGGCGGCTACCATCCCGCCTCGGCCACCTTCACCCTGCGCGTCGTCGGCGTTCCCCCGGTCCGGCCAGAAGCCCCCGCCACCCCAGGTGGCGGCGGCCAGCCTGGCGGTACGCCCCCCACTCATCCCGGCACCACCGGCGTGCCGCCGGGCCTGCCCGGCGTTCCCGGCGACGGTCCGGGGCACCCGGGCATCCCGGGCACGGGCGGCGGCACCGGCGGCCACCCCGGCGAACCGAGCACCATCCCGGGCTCCCCGGGCGGTCTGCCCCCGGTCATCGAGCTGCCGGGCCACGGCGGCATTCCGGGTTACAACCCGCCGGGAACCACCGGCGGCATTCCCGGAGAACGACCGGGCGGCGGCGGTGGCTTGGGTGGCGAAACGGGTACCGGCACTGGGACCAGCACGGGTACCGGGGCTGGCAGCAACGCCGGCACAGGTACGGGTGCCGGCAATGGCCGCGGCCAGAACGAATCTGGTGGCAACGGCCAGGGCAGCAATGGTTTGGCGGGTTCCTCCGCATCGGCGGGCAACCGGACCGTGGCCGGCCTGGGCAACCAGGAAGGCCTGACCCGGGCCGAAGGCTTCCAGATTCTGGTGCGCAGCGGCAACGAAAGCGATGCCCAGTCCCTGCGGCCGGGCCGTACCCTGGACGACCAGGACCTGCCGATCAACAAGCTGTTCAAGGTCAGTGTGCCGGTGGATGCCTTCGTCCACACCAAGACCGATGCGGTGATCACCCTCCACGCCACCCTGTCGGACGGCACCCCGCTGCCCCCATGGGTCGAGTTCGACGGCGGCAAGGGGGTGTTCCGCGGCACGCCGCCCCTGGGCTACGAAGGCGACCTGGAAGTCGTCATCACCGCCCGGGACAGCAACGGCAACGTGGCTACCCAGCGCTTCCGCATCCGCGTCGGCGACGCCACGGTCGGCAAGGCCGCGCTAAGCGAGCAGCTGCGCAGCGCGGGCAGCCACGCCCGCCACGCCGAGCGGCTGAACCTGGTCAAACTGGCCCGGGCGGCCACGGTAGCCAAGCGCGCCGCCTGAGCCCGAATCAATCACCTCACGCCGGGAGGCCTTGGCTTCCCGGCAATTTTTTTGAGCATCGAAGTGGCCAGAAAGCAATTTCTCTTTCTCGCACCGCGTCCCCGCTGGATGCGGCGCCTTGTCCTGACCTCCCTGTTCGGCCTGGCTCTGACCCAGAACCTCTCGCTGCCCGCCGCGGTACCCGGCCTGGGGGGATTCCGCGGGAAAGCCGAGGCCATGGCGGTGGAGCAGCCCACTCCAACCAAGATTCCGGATACCTCCCACGCCGGAGAGCGCCCCCCCGGCGCCAACGTAAAAGCGGCCGCCACCGCTCCGCGACCACCCCGCCACCGCACCGCCCCATCGGACTGAACGTCCGCCTGCCATGACGCCGCACCATTCCGCCCCAACCGCCCCCGAGGGCGAAGCCCCCAACGTCGAAGCCCTGGCCCTCGGCACCCTGCTCCACCTGGCCCGCCGGGCCCGCCATGCCACGGCCCCGACGGAACTGGGCTTCATCATGGTCAACGAAACCAACGCCCTGGCAGCCTACCGCCAGGGCGTCCTCTGGTTCGCCGACCGGGGAGTGGCCAGCCTGTCCGGAGTGGTCTCCCCAGAAGCCAACGCTCCTTACGTGCAATGGCTGGAACGGGTGTGCGCCGCCTTCGATGCCGCCGAGGGAAAAGGTCCCCGGGCGGTGGACGCCCGCCAGCTCCCCCCCGAGCTCGCCGCCGAATGGCAGGAATGGCTGCCCAGCCACGCCCTGTGGCTTCCCCTGCCGGCCGTGACCGCATCCCGCCGTCAGGATGAAGTGCCGCAGCATGGCGCCCTGCTGTTGGCCCGGGACGGTGAATGGAGTTCCGGTGAAGCCGGCCTGCTGGCCGAATGGGCCGACATCTGCGCCCACCGCTGGGCCGATCTGCGCCGGCCGTCCACGGCCTCGCGCCTGCGGCAACTGCGCACCCGGCTGGCCGAAACCTTGCCCAGCAGCGAACAGATGCGTGCCCTCTGGCATACGCTGCGCAGCCCCCGGGCTTGGTGGCACGGTATCTCGGCAGCAGCCGGACGGTTCGCACGCCTGCCCTGGCGCGACCTGACCCTGACCCTGGTCCGCCCCTGGCGCTGGGGCGCCCCCCTGCGCCGTGCCGGCCAGGCCCTGATGAACGGCTGCCGGACCACCTGGCGACGCCCCCGCCGCCGCTACACGGCCCTGGCCCTGCTTTTCCTGTGTTTTCCCGTGCGCCTCACCATCCTGGCCCCCGGCGAATTGGTGCCGGCCCATCCGGCAGTGATCCGGGCGCCCCTGGAAGGCACGGTGGATAAGTTCTTCGTATCGCCCAACAGCCGGGTTAAGGCCGGCGATGCCCTCTTCCAGCTCGACCTGACCACCTTGGAATCGCGCCTCCAGGTCGCCCGCCAGGGCCTGGCCACGGCCGAGGCCGAATACCGCCAGTCGGCCCAGCAGGCCGTGTTCGAAGCCAAGAGCAAGGCCCAACTGGCCTTGCTCCAGGGGCGCATCGCCGAGCGTCGGACCGAGGCCGAGTACCTGGAATCCCAACTGGCCCGCGCCCAGGTGACCGCCCCCCTGGATGGCATCGCCTTGATGGACGACCCGAGCGAATGGGTGGGCAAGCCGGTGAACACCGGCGAACGCATCATGACCGTGGCCGACGAGCACGACGTGGAGGTGGAAGCCTGGATCACCCTGGGGGACGGCATTGCCCTTCCCGAGGATGCGGCGGTGACCCTCTACCTCAACGCGGCCCCCCTCTCCCCCGTTTCAGCCCGGGTGCGCTACTACGCCCACGAGGCGGTGCCCCGCCCCGATTCCAGCTACGCCTACCGGCTGCGCGCCCGCCTCGAACCCGGTGAGACCCCGCCCCGGGTAGGCATGAAGGGCACCACCAAGATTCGCGGCCCCTGGGTGCCCCTGTCCTACTGGGTGCTACGTCGTCCCCTGGCCATCCTGCGACAGGTGACCGGCCTATGAGCGTCACCCCGGCCAGCACGCCCCTGCTCCCGCTGCGCGAAGAACTGACCCTGCACCCCGGACCGGCAGCCGCCGACGGCGCCCCCACCTGGAGCCTCCAGGACCCGGTGCGCAACGCTTTTTTCCGCATCGACTGGCCCACCTTCGAAATCCTCTCCCACTGGCACCTGGGCACGGCCGAGGCCATCGCCGAAGCCGTCGGCGCGGCCACCACCCTGCACCTGGAAAGCGACGAGGTGCTGGCGGTGATGCGCTTTCTCCAGGAAAACCAGCTGTGCCGGGTGGACGGCCCCGGCGGCACGGCCTGGCTGGTGGAGCGGGAAAAGGCCACCCACAGCACCGTCACCCAGTGGCTGCTGCACCACTACCTGTTCTTCCGCCTGCCCCTGGTACGCCCCGACGCCTGGCTGAAGCGGATGCTGCCCAAGGTCGAGATGTTCTACGGCCGCGGCTTCTTCCGCCTCACCGGCCTCGTCCTGCTGCTCGGGCTGGTGGAGGTCTACCGGCAGTGGGAAACCTTTTCCGCCACCCTGGTGGACACCCTGAGCTGGAAAGGCGCCGCCGGCTATGCCGTGGCCCTGGTATTCGTCAAGATCCTGCACGAACTGGGGCACGGCTTCACCGCCCGCCGCCTGGGCTGCCGGGTTCCGGCCATGGGCCTGGCCTTCCTGGTGATGTGGCCGGTGGCCTACACCGACGTCAACGAAGCCTGGAAGCTCACCCGGCGGCGCGACCGCCTCGCCGTAGGCGCCGCCGGCATCGTCACCGAATCGGTGGTGGCCGCCTGGGCCACCCTGGCCTGGGCCCTGCTGCCCGACGGCACCCTGCGCGGCGTGGCCTTCATGCTCGCCACTACCACCTGGATTTCGACCCTGGCGATCAACGCCAGCCCGTTCATGCGCTTCGACGGCTATTTCCTCCTGTCGGACTGGCTCGATTTCCCCAACCTGCACAGCCGGGCCTTCGCCCTGGCCCGCTGGGACATGCGCGAACGCCTGTTCGCCCTGGGCGAGCCTGTACCCGAGCACCTGCCGCCCGCCCGCCAGCGCAGCCTGATCCTGTTCGCCTGGGGAGTGTGGATCTACCGCCTGACCCTGTTCCTCGGCATCGCCGCCATGGTCTATTACATGTTCTTCAAGGCCCTGGGGTTGTTCCTCTTCGCCGTGGAGATCGGCTGGTTCGTGCTCAAGCCCCTGTGGAACGAGATCAAGGAATGGCGGGAACGCTGGCCCCGTATCCGGCAAAGCCCCCGAGCCCGGCGCAGCGCCTGGATCGCCGCCGCCATCGTCCTGGTGGGCCTGGTACCGTGGAACTTCCAGGTGGGCAGCCAGGGTGTGCTGCGCACCGCCCGCCATTACCCCCTGTTCGCCCCCGGCAGCGCCCGGGTGGTGTCCCTGCCGGTGCCCGCCGGCACCCGGGTCGCCGCCGGCACGCCGCTGGTGGTGCTGGAATCGCCCGATGCCGAATACCGGTCCCGGCAATCCACCCAGCGGGTCGAGCGCCTCGGCTGGCAGGTGGACGTGGCAGGCTTCGACGACACCCTGCGCGCCCGCCAGTTGATCACCCAGGAAGAACTGGCCACCGCCGTCAGCGAACAGGATGGCGCCGAGCGGGAGCGGGGCCGCTACGTTCTGACCGCCCCCTTCGACGGCGTGCTGCGCGACCTCCAGCCGGACCTGCGGCCCGGCGATTGGGTCAGCCGCATCGAGCCCCTGGCGGTGCTCACCGACCCCGGCCAGTGGCAGGTGGAAACCTACCTGAGCGAGAGCGAGGTGGCCCGCATCCAGGTCGGCGACGGCGGGCGCTTCTATCCCGAAACCCGCGGGCTGCCCACCTTGGGCCTGCGCGTGGCCAGCGTGGACCGGGATGCCACCCGTGCCCTGTCCGACCCCATCCTGGCCAACAGCCACGGCGGCGAGCTGATCGTGCGCGAACGCAAGGGCCAATTGGTGCCCGACCATGCGGTCTACCGGGTGGTGTTGCGGGTCGAGGATGCCGCCGGTGCCCGGGAGGCCGACAAGGTTCAGCGCGGCCATCTGGTGATCTACGGCACTCCCAAGACCCTGCTCGGCGACTTCCTGCGCACCGCCCTGGCCGTGCTGGTACGGGAATCGGGCTGGTAGCAGGCGGCCTCCCGCCCCGGGCGGCACCGGCACGGCCCCGTGCCATGCTTCCTGCAGCCGGGGCGCCAACAGTGCGATAATCCGCGCCGGCTGACGCCTGCCGAGATCGTCGTCCACCGATTTTTCACCGCCGCTTTCCGCACCACACCCGCCCATTCCCGTGCCCGCCCCCCGCCGTCCCTCCCCCGCCGCCGCCGGCCGCAATGTCGCCGGCCTGGGCCAGGTATTTACCCCGCCCGACGTGGTGCAGGCGATGCTCGACCTGCGCCGCAACCGGGGTCGCACCCTGGAACCCTCGGCTGGCGACGGCGCCTTCAGCCGGGCCATCGCCGCGGAGGGGGGCGAGTGCGTGGCCATCGAGATCGACCCTCGAGTGGCACCGCCCGGCGCCATCGTCGGCGACTTCTTCGCCTATCCGGTGCGGGAGAAGTTCGCCACGGTGATCGGCAACCCGCCCTACGTGCGCTACCAGGACATCCGCCCGGCCACGCGACGGCGCCTGCCCCACGACCTGTTCGATGCCCGCTCCAACCTCTTCCTGTTCTTCATCGAGAAGGCGGTGCAGCATCTTGAGCACGGCGGCGAGCTGATCTTCATCGTGCCCCGGGACTTCCTCAAGCTCACTGCTGCCCGGCGCCTCAATACCTGGCTGTTCGCCCAGGGCACCATCACCGATTTCCTCGAAACCGGCGATGCGCGCATCTTCGAGGGTGCGGTGCCCAACTGTGCCATCTTCCGCTTCGAGAAGGGGCGCTTCGACCGCCGCCTGCACGACGGCCGGACCTTCACCCTGGCCGACGGGCAACTGCTCTTTCTCGCCAGCGGCGACCAGGAGCAGCGCCTGCCCTTCTCGGCCCTGTTCGAAGTCAAGGTGGGCGCGGTCTCCGGCGCCGACGACCTGTTCGAGCACCCCGACGGCAACCTGGAGTTCGTCTGCTCCAAGACCGCCGAAACCGGCGAAACCCGGCGCATGCTGTTCGACGTGCGCCACCCCCACCTGGAACCCCACAAGGGCCGGCTCATCACCCGGCGCATCAAGCGCTTCGACGAAACCAACTGGTGGCAATGGGGCCGGGGCCTGCCCGCCCTGAGCGGCCCGCGCATCTACGTGAACGGCCGGACCAGGCGCAAGGCGCCCTTCTTCCTCCACGCCTGCCCCAACTTCGACGGCGCCCTGCTCGGTCTCTTCCCCCGCCATCCGGGCATCGACCTGGCACGGGCCGTCGAGCTGCTCAACACCGCCGTGGACTGGGACGAACTGGGCTTCGTCTGCGACGGCCGCTACATCTTCGGCCAGCGTAGCCTGCAAAATTGCCTGCTGCCCCCCGTCTTCCGCACCCTGCTGCCGGACTGAGGCGCTGAACCTCCCCCCGGCCACCATCCGGGGTGCCTCCGCTTTTTGTCCCTACCACCGCCATGCCCGATACCGCACCTCCCGACGCGTCCCGGAACGATTTCCCCGTCCTGCGCTGGGAAATCTTTTGCGCCGTGGTGGACAACTACGGCGACATCGGCGTCTGCTGGCGCCTGGCCCGGCAGCTGGCCCACGACTACGGCCAGCAGGTGCGCCTGTGGGTGGACGACCTGAGCGCCTTCTCCCGCCTCGCCCCCGGACTGGATTCGGGCCGGGAACGGCAGAGCCTGAACGGCGTTACCGTGCATCACTGGCCCCGCCAAGGCAGCCCCTTTGCCGTGCCCGCCGACCTGGGTCAGGTGGTGGTGGAAGCCTTCGCTTGCCCGCTGCCCGACGAGGCCGAGGCCGCCATGGCCCGCCAGTCGCCGCCCCCGGTCTGGCTCAACCTGGAATACCTGTCTGCCGAAGCCTGGGTGGAGGATTGCCACCGGATGGTTTCGCGCCACCCGCGCCTCGGTCTGGACAAGCACTTCTTCTTTCCCGGCTTCACGCCGCGCACCGGCGGGCTGCTGCGCGAAGCCGACCTGATCGAGGCGCGCTGCCGCTTCCAGGCCCCGGGCAGCGGCGAGCGCCAGGCCTTTCTCGCCGCCCAGGGCATCGACCTGGCTCCTGGCGAGCAGCTGGTCAATCTCTTCGCCTACGCCAGCCCCCGCTTGGCCGACCTGTTCCAGGCCATGAACGGCCACGATGCGCCCCCCACGCGCCTGCTGCTGCTCGACCGCCACGCCCGGGAAGCGGCCTCGGCCTGGAGCGGCGAGGCGCTCAACGAAGGCCGGCCCCTGCGGGTGGGCGCCCTGACCCTGCATCCCCTGCCCTTCCTGCCCCAGGACGGCTTCGACCGGCTGCTGTGGAGCGCCGACCTCAACCTGGTGCGCGGCGAGGATTCCTTCGTGCGCGCCCAGTGGGCGGCCCGGCCCTTCGTCTGGCAGATCTACCCCCAGGACGAAGAGGCCCACCGCATCAAGCTGGAAGCCTTTCTGGAACGCTACCGCGCCGGCCTGCCCACTGCCGCCGCGGATGCCCTGACCGGCTTCTGGCGAGCCTGGAACGACGCGGCGCCGGGCGACGCCGGCCTGGCCGGCGCCTGGGCCGCCTTCAGCACGGCACTGCCCGCCCTCGCGGCTCATGCCGAGGCGTGGTGCGACCGGCTGGCCAACCAGGAAAATCTGGCGGCGGCGCTGGTGCGGTTTTGCGCTAACAGGTTAAAATAGCGGGTTTTTATTTCCTCCGATCTACCCAGGAACGCAACGATGAAGACCGCACAGGAACTCCGCGCCGGTAACGTGATCATGGTCGGCAACGACCCGCTGGTGGTGCAAAAGGCCGAATACAACAAGTCCGGCCGCAACGCCGCCGTGGTGAAGATGAAGCTGAAGAACCTGCTCACCGGTTCCGCCAGCGAATCCGTCTACAAGGCCGACGAAAAATTCGAGCAGGTGATGCTCGACCGCAAGGAAGTGACCTACTCCTACTTCGCCGATCCCATGTACGTGTTCATGGACGCCGAGTACAACCAGTTCGAGGTGGAAGCCGAGAACATGGAAGACGCCCTCAAGTACCTGGACGACGGCCTGGCCTGTGAAGTGGTCTTCTACAACGGCAAGGCCATCTCCGTGGAACTGCCCACCTCCGTGGTGCGCGAAGTCGAATACACCGAGCCCGCCGTCAAGGGCGACACCTCCGGCAAGGTCATGAAGCCCGCCCGCATCAAGCCCAGCGGCTTCGAGCTGCCGGTGCCGGCCTTCGTCGAAATCGGTGACAAGATCGAAATCGACACCCGCACCGACGAGTACCGCAACCGGGTCAAGTAAGCCTTGCCCCCGCGCCGGAAAAAGGCAGCCTCGGCTGCCTTTTTTCTTGGCCTCGCGCCATAATCCCGGGAATTCATCCGGCAGCCCGCTGTCAGTGTTTTTGACCTCGGTCATGGGCGCCCGAAGCGCTCCGGGCGATTCTGGCGCCAGCAGCCAGCGGACACTCTCTTCATGCACAACGAAACGCTCCACAGCAACGATTCTGGTTCCGCCACCCCGGGTTCGGCCTTCGTCCCCCCCCGCGCCGACACCTCGCGCCACGCCGCCGGAACCCTGCTGGACAAGTACGGGCGCCGCATCACCTACATCCGTCTGTCCATCACCGACCGCTGCGACTTCCGCTGTCACTACTGCATGTCCGAGGACATGACCTTCCTGCCGCGCAGCGAAGTGCTGAGCCTGGAGGAGTGCCTGGAGATCGTGCGCGCCTTCGCCGAGCTCGGCGTCCACAAGGTGCGCATCACCGGCGGCGAACCCCTGGTGCGCAAGAACGCCCTCTGGCTGCTCCGCCAGATCGGCCAGGTGCCCGGCATCCGCGAACTGGTGCTGACCACCAACGGCTCCCAGCTGGAGCGTTTCGCTCCCGACCTGCGCGCCGCGGGCGTCAAGCGCATCAACGTCAGCCTGGACACCCTGGACCCGCTGCGCTTCCATGAGATCACCCGCACCGGCGACATCGCCAAGGTGCTGCGCGGCATCGACACCGCCGTGGCCGCCGGGTTTTCCCGGGTGAAACTGAACACGGTGATGATGCGCGGCGTGAACGACCATGAATTTCCGGACCTGGTGCGCTACGCCATGGACCGGGGCGTGGACATCTCCTTCATCGAGGAAATGCCCCTGGGCGACATCGGCCATGGCCGTACCGCCACCTATTTTTCCAGCGACGAGGCCCTGGAACTGCTCGGCCGCCACTTCACCCTGGAAGCCAGCGACGAATCCTCCGGCGGACCGGCCCGCTATTGGCGCATTCCCGGGTCGGAGACCCGGGTGGGCTTCATCTCTCCCCACAGCCACAATTTCTGCGACACCTGCAACCGGGTGCGCATCACCGCCAAGGGCGAGCTCTACCCCTGCCTGGGGCACAACGACGCCGTCCAGCTGCTGCCCCTGCTGCGCGCCCATCCGGACGACCGCCAGCCCCTCACCGAGGCGATCCGCGGCGTGATGGGCATCAAACCCAAGGCCCACGACTTCACCACCCAGATGGACGCCCCCCGGGTGGTGCGCTTCATGTCCATGACCGGCGGCTGAAGCCCGCCTCCGGGCACCGCGCCGGCGCCCATTCCCGTTGCCCCGGCTGCCGCCCGGCAGATAGCGGGCAATGGGCAAAAATGCACAAAAAAAATTAATTTTCCCAGGGCCTCCGGGATACCATCGGCTGGCACGGTGTCCATCGTGAATCCGCCCTGCTTGCAGGCACGCCCCATCGGGTATTTTCCGGAACCGGCCACTCTCCACCGTTCCCATCGCCCATGCCGCCCCTCGCTGCACGCCGTCCTTCGCTTCCCCTGCTCCTGGGCACAGCGCTCGCCTATGCCGTGGCGGGCTGGCTGGCGGTGCGGCTGACCGCCCGCCCGGAAATCGTCTCTCCCCTCTTTCCCTCCGCCGGCATCGCCCTGGCGGCGGTGCTGCTCTACGGCAACCGGCTGGCCCTGGCGGCCGGCCTCGGTTCGCTCCTGCTCAACCTGCTCCTGGGTTGGGAACACGGCTACGCGGGAACGCAATGGCTCGCCCCCTTTGCCATCGCCGTCGGCGCCACACTCCAGGCCCGGCTGGGGGCCGCCCTGGTGCGCCGCTACGTGGGCTTTCCCAGTACCCTGGAACAGGTGGGGACGATCCTGCGCTTCTTGTTGCTGGGCTGCCTGGCCGGCTGTCTGCTGAATCCTTCCTGGTCCGTCGGCTGGCTCCTGGGCCTGGGCATCCTGCCGAAGGCGGAAGCGCCGTTCGCCTGGTGGAACTGGTGGATCGGCGATGCCATGGGCACCGTGATCGCCGCCCCGATCCTGATCGCCCTGCTCAGCCCCCGGTCGGCGGACTGGGACCGGCGCCGCCTGGGCATCGTCCTGCCCTTCCTGCTGGCCGGTTTCTTCATGACCCTGGCCCTGCTTCAGGCCACCAGCCGGGAAGTGGACAACCTGTACGCCCAGTTCGAGCGGGACACCCGGGTCCAGGCCCAACTGCTGCGTTCCCGGTTCACCGAGCAGATCACGGTACTGCGCTCGGTGGAACGCCACCTCACCACCAGCCCGGAAGTCTCCCGGGATTCCTTCCACATGTTCACCGCTCCCTGGTTCGAGCACTACCCCGGCATGGCGGTGATCGGCTGGGCGGAACTTACCTCCGCGGCCAGCCTGCCGGCGCTGGAACGGCGCATGCTCGTCGAGCATCCCCAGTTCCGTCTATACGACCGTGGCAGTCGCGATACCGAGCCCCATACCCCGGCATCGGCCGACGAATACCTGCCCGTGCTGTACGCCGAACCCACCCCGTTCAACACTCGGGCCGTGGGGCTCAACCTCCTGTCCATCGCTCCGGCCAGCCAGGCCATCGCCAATACCCGGCTGAATGGTGAACCCCAGGCCTCCGCCGCCCTGCGCCTGGTCCAGGACCCGGAGCAGAAGCTGAGCGTGGTGGTCTACCAGGGGGTATTCCAGCGCCCCAAGTTCAGCCGTCCCCGCTTCGTCGGCGTCGTCTACACCGCCTTCCGGCTCGACGACACCCTGGCGAACCTAGTGGCCGCCCTTCCCGCCGGGGTGGCCCTGTGCCTGACCGACCGCACCGTCATCGCCTCGCCCCAGCACCTGGCCGGGGCGCCGGGCTGCGGAACGGCGGCCCCCGGTTCGCCCTTCGTCTACGAGACCCTGTTCCCCTTCGCCGGGCGGCAGTGGGAAATCCGCTTCACCGCCAGTCCAGATTACCTGGCCACCCACCGCAGCTGGGAACCCTGGACCTTGCTGCTGGGCGCCTTGCTGCTGATGACCCTGCTGGGCGCCTTCCTGCTCATTACCACGGCCCACGCCCAGCGCATCCACCTGCTGGTGGAGCAGCGTACCGCCGAACTGAGCCAGGCCAAGACCGTGCTTGAGACCAACCGGGCATCCCTGGCCTATGCCCAGCAGATCGCCCGCCTGGGCAGTTGGTCCTGGGAGGCGAACGCCGTACCCGACATGATCTGGTCGGACGAGATGTACCGCATCCTGGGACTGGAGCCGGGGCAGGCGCCGCCCACCCTGGAATTGCTTGCCTCCCGCTTCCTCCCCGACGAGCGGGCGGGCTGGGAAGCCACCCTGGCCGAACTGCGCGCCGGCCGCGCCTCAACCACCCTGGACACCCGCATCACCGATGCCGAGGGGCGCATCCGCCTGGTGCACCTGGAGATCGAGGCACGCCACCGTAACGACGTGCTGGTCAAGCTGCTTGGCACCTTGCAGGACGTCACCAGCAGCCGGGAAACCGAGGCCCACATCCACTACCTGGCCCACTACGACACCCTGACCGGGCTGCCCAACCGCTCCCTGCTGCGCGACCGGGTCAACCAGTCCCTGGCCGCCGCCCAGCGCCAGAGCCATCCCATGGCCCTGCTGTTCATCGACCTGGACCGCTTCAAGAAGGTGAACGACACCCTGGGCCACCCCATCGGTGACCGCCTCCTGGGCGTGGCCGCCGAGCGGCTGCGCAGTTGCATTCGGGACGAGGACACCATGGCCCGGATCGGCGGTGACGAGTTCATGCTGCTGCTGCCCCACATCGACTTCCCGGCCCAGGCCGCCATCGTTGCGCGCAAGATCGTCGAGCAGTTTTCCCAGCCGTTCATCATCGACCAGCACGAACTGACCGTGACGGCCAGCATCGGCATCGCCGTCTTCCCCGAGGACGGCACCGATTTCGACACCTTGGTCAAGCACGCCGATACGGCCATGTTCAGCGCCAAGGAAAGCGGCCGCAACACCTTCCAGTTCTTCACCGCGGAAATGGACGCCCGGGCCTACGAGCGCCTGCTCATGGAAAACCAATTGCGCCGCGCCGTGGAACGCAACGAGCTGGCCCTTTACTACCAGCCCCAAATCGCCGCCGGCAGCGGCCGCATCATCGGCGCCGAAGCCCTGGTCCGCTGGCGCCATCCAGAAAAGGGGCTGGTGCCGCCGGCCCAGTTCATTCCCCTTGCCGAGGAGTCCGGCCTGATCGTCGAGCTCGGCAACTGGGTGCTCGCCGAGGCCTGCCGCCAGCAGGTGGCCTGGCGCAAGAGCGGCCTGCCGGTGCCGCGCATCGCGGTCAACATCTCGGCCCTCCAGTTCCGCCGCTCCGGCTTCGTCACCCTGGTCCGGCGCACCCTCACCCAGACCGGCGCCGACCCGGCTGGCTTGGAACTGGAACTGACTGAAAGCGCCCTGATGGAGCCCACCGGCGACATCGAGCGCCAGCTCGCCAGCCTCAAGGAACTGGGGCTGAGCCTGTCCCTGGACGATTTCGGCACCGGTTACTCGAACCTGGCCTACCTGAAGCGCTACCCCCTGGACCAGCTGAAGATCGACCGCTCCTTCATCCAGGACCTGCCCGGCGACGCTGAGGATGCCGCCATCACCGCCGCCACCCTCTCCCTGGGCCGCAGCCTGGGGCTAACCGTGGTGGCCGAGGGTGTGGAGACCCCGGCCCAGCGGGATTTCGTCGCCGGGATCGGCTGTCACGTCATGCAGGGCTACCTGTTCAGCCCTCCGTTGCCGGTGAGCGAATTCGAAACCTTCGTCACCGAGTACGCGGCTTCCCGCACCCCCACGGGCAAGACCGCCTGACCGCCCATCCCTTTTTTACCGGCTCTAAACGACAACGGGCGGGTCCGAAGACCCGCCCGTTGTTCGTGCGCCTAGTGCAGTGCGCTTAGTTGTTGCCTTCGCGGAAGGCACGCTTGCGATCGTGCTCCTTGAGGTGGCGCTTGCGGATACGCAGGGATTTGGGCGTGATTTCCACCAGTTCGTCGTCGGCGATGAATTCGATGGCGGACTCCAGGGTCAGCTGGATCGGCGGCACCAGGCGCACCGCTTCGTCGGTGCCGGAGGCGCGCACGTTGGTCAGCTGCTTGCCCTTGATCGGGTTCACCACCAAATCGTTGTCGCGGCTGTGGATGCCGATGATCATGCCTTCGTACAGCTTGTCGCCCGGATTGACGAACATGCGGCCGCGATCCTGCAGCTTCCACAGGGCGTAGGCCACGGCCTCGCCGTCGTCCTGGGAGATCAGCACGCCGTTGCGACGCTCGGCCACCTGGCCTTCCTTGGTGGGGGCGTACTCGTCGAACACGTGGCTCATCAGGCCGGTGCCGCGGGTCAGGTTCATGAATTCGCCCTGGAAGCCGATCAAGCCCCGGGCGGGAATGCGGTATTCGATGCGCACCCGGCCGCGGCCGTCCGGCACCATGTCCTGCATGTCGCCGCGGCGCAGGCCGAGGGATTCCATGACGCCGCCCTGGTGCTGCTCTTCCACGTCCACCGAGAGCATCTCGTACGGCTCGTACACCACGCCGTCGATGGTCTTGGTCACCACGCGGGGACGGCCCACGGCCATTTCGAAGCCTTCGCGGCGCATGTTCTCGAGCAGGATCGACAGGTGCAGTTCGCCACGGCCGCACACGTCGAACACGTCGGCGTTGGCAGTGTCGTCGACGCGCAGCGCCATGTCGGTGAGCAGTTCCTTGTGCAGGCGGTCGCGGATCTGGCGGCTGGTGACGAACTTGCCTTCGGTACCGGCCAGGGGCGAGGTGTTCACCATGAACTGCATGGACAGGGTCGGCTCGTCGATCTTGAGCAGGGGCAGGGTTTCCGGCTGGTCCGGGTCGGCGATGGTGCAGCCCAGCACCAGGTCCTCGATGCCGGTCACCTGGACGATGTCGCCGGCATGGCCTTCGTCCAGCTCCACCTTATTCAGGCCCTTGTAGCCGAACACCTGGTTGATCTTGGCCTTGATGGTGCTGCGCTCGTGGGCGGCAGCCTCTTCTTCGGTGCCGAACATCACCACCACCTGCTGGCCCGGCTTGACCCGGCCGCGCTTGATGCGACCGATGCCGATGCGGCCCACGTAGCTGGAGTAGTCGAGGGCGGAAATCTGGAATTGCAGGGGGCCGTCGAGGTCGGCATCGGGAGCCGGCACGTGGCTCAGGATGGTCTCGAACAGGGGGCGCATGTCTTCGCGCGGCGCGTCCAGGGACATGGCGGCCCAGCCGTTCAGGCCGGAGGCGTAGACGATGGGGAAGTCCAGCTGCTCGTCGGTGGCGCCCAGCTTGTCGAACAGGTCGAAAGTCAGGTCCACAGCGTTGTCGGGGGTGGCGCCGTCCCGGTCCACCTTGTTCACCACGACGATGGGCTTGAGGCCCAGGGCCAGAGCCTTCTTGGTGACGAAGCGGGTCTGCGGCATGGGGCCTTCGACCGCGTCCACCAGCAGCACCACGCCGTCCACCATGCCCAGCACCCGCTCCACTTCGCCGCCGAAGTCGGCGTGGCCCGGGGTGTCCACGATGTTGATGTGCACACCTTCGTAATCCACCGAGGTGTTCTTGGCGAGGATGGTGATGCCCCGCTCCTTTTCCAGGTCGTTGGAGTCCATGACCCGCTCTTCCACCTGCTGGTTGGCGCGGAAGGTACCGGCCTGCTGGAGGAGCTTGTCGACGAGGGTGGTTTTGCCATGGTCGACGTGAGCGATGATGGCGACGTTGCGGATGGGACGGACGGAGGACATGGAGAGGGTTCAGCCGAAAATCAAAAGGGCTGAATCATAGCAGAAGCGGGAGTCAACAACTTGACAGAAACACACGGGGCGGCATCGCGGCCCGGGATTGCATTACAGGGGAAGCCCCCTCCGCCACCGGGCCGAGCCGGCAGCGCAGGCTGACAAGGATCTCCTGCCGCATGGCGGCGAGCATCTCGTAGCGCCGCCGGTACATGGCGCGCTTGGACGACTTGACCTCGGACAGGGGGCGCTCCTCCACCTGCATCGGCAGGTGGAAGAAACCGTTGGACAGGGCCACGCCGCCGGCTTCGGTCCAGGCATCGTCGTAATTGGCCTGGATGGTCTTGCCGCCGCCGAAGGTGTAATGCCAGCTCGCGTACTGTTGGAAGCGGTGGGAAATGGCGTAGATGTCCTGGGCGTCGATTTCCTGCCCGATCTGGCGCAGCGCCCAGAGCAGCAGATCCCGGGGGCGCAGGCCGTGCATGGCCCGGGTGCAGGCCGCCAGGGTTTCCTTGCAATCCGGCGCGCTGGTGCCTTGCAGGCAACCGACATAGATCACCCGGCGCGATTCCAGCTCGGCCAGGAGGAAGGCCAGGGACAGCTGGCGCTGGCCGTCCACGAAGAGGCTCAGGGCCAATTCGCCCTCGCGGCAGAAGCGGCGGTCCTTGTGCAGCGCCAGTTCGACGCGCCGCCCCTCGATCTCGTCGGTCCACAGGCTGACAGGACGCAGGTGGGCATCGTAGAAGGAGAAGTCGCGCAACGATTCCACCAGCCGGTAGTGCCCCAGGACCGCGACATAGCGCTGCGCCCCCGACCAGCCCCGATGCAGGTAGGGCCGGTGGATGACTTCGAACAGGGTGAAGTGCTGCTTGGCGATCGGCCGCATGGCCGGCTGGTCGAGAAACGCCCACCAGGCCGCAGTCCGGGAATAATTGAACAGGCGGCGGGCGCTCAGCTTGATGCGGTTGCGCCAGCCCTGGAGCGTACCCGATGGGTATAACTCCCTGACTTTTCTATGAAAAATCAATTTCGTCGAAACCTGGAAAAAGTTGTTTCAAATTGTATCAACAACTTTCTCCCAAAAAGCTGACAAACCCTGACTTCCTGTCAGACGCGCTCACCCCTCCCGGTTGCGCATGAAATCCGCCGTCTGGAAGAAGGACACCGCCAGGCGGGTGCGCAGGGCTTCATCGACGCCCTCCTCCTCCATGGCCTGGACCATGCACTGGACCCACTGGTCCCGCTCCTTCTCGCCGATGGAAAACGGCATGTGGCGGCGGCGGAGCATGGGATGGCCCTTACGCTCGACGAACAGCTGGGGGCCGCCCAGCCAGCCGGAGAGGAACCAGAACAGGTTGTCCCGGGCGCCGGCCATGTCTTCCGGATGCATGGCGCGCAGCTCGGCGAAGCGCGGCTCCAGGTCCATCAGGTCGTAAAAGCGGTCGGTCAGGGCACGGACTGCGGCCTCGCCACCGATCATGTCGTAGGGCGTGACCTCTGCGCTGTCGTCGCGTTGCGGGGTCTGGGTGGCTGCGCTGGTGTCGCTCATCGGATCAACGGATTCGGTTGGTCAAAAAATGGATGGCTGGAAACCCAATAGGGACGGGCACTTTCACAAGGTGTGCCCGCAGCGCCTTATTTGGCGCGACTCTTCACAGGCCCCTTGCCGAAAGCCACGCCAGGCTTGGCGTTGCGGGGAGCGGCCGGTGAACTGCCCCGGGGCGCGGAGCGGGACATACCCGGCTTGGCCGGCCCCCGGCCGACGCCGCCGCGGCCGCAACCGCCTTTGCCCAGACCGGTGCCGGCAGGCTGGAAGAGTGGGATCAGGTGCTTCTTGCCGTTGCCGATCAGGTCGGCCCGGCCCATGTCCTTGAGGGCTTCCCGCAGCATCGGCCAGTTCTCCGGATCGTGGTAGCGCAAAAAGGCCTTGTGCAGGCGGCGCTGGCGGCCGGTGCGCACGATGGGCACCGTCTCGCTGTCCTGGCCGACCTTGCGCAGCGGGTTCTTTTCCGTGTGCCACATGGCGGTGGCAATGGCCAAGGGCGTGGGCAGGAAGGTCTGCACCTGGTCGAGGCGGAAGTTGTTGCGCTTGAGCCACAGGGCCAGGTTGAGCATGTCCTCGTCCCGGGTGCCCGGGTGGGCGGCGATGAAATACGGGATCAGGTACTGCTCCTTGCCCGCCTCCTTGGAGAACTTCTCGAACATCTGCTTGAAGCGCTCGTAGGTGCCGATGCCCGGCTTCATCATCTTGTTGAGTGGGCCTTCCTCGGTATGCTCCGGGGCGATCTTCAGGTAGCCGCCGACGTGGTGGGTGACCAGTTCCTTTACGTACTCCGGCGAGCGCACCGCCAGGTCGTAGCGCAGGCCCGAGCCGATCAGGATCTTCTTCACCCCGGGAATGGCCCGGGCCTTGCGGTAGAGCTGGATCAGGTGGCCGTGGTCGGTGTTGAGGTTCTCGCACACGTCGGGGAAGACGCAGGACAGGCGCCGGCACGACGTCTCGATCTTCTTGTCCTTGCAGGCCAGCCGGTACATGTTGGCGGTGGGCCCGCCCAGGTCGGAGATGATGCCGGTGAAGCCCTCGGTCTTGTCGCGGATTTCCTCGATCTCGTGGAGGATCGACTCTTCCGAGCGGCTCTGGATGATGCGCCCCTCGTGCTCGGTGATCGAGCAGAAGGTACAGCCGCCGAAGCAGCCGCGCATGATGTTGATCGAGAAGCGGATCATCTCCCAGGCCGGAATCTTGGCCCCGCCGTAGCCGGGGTGCGGATTGCGCGCGTAGGGCAGGCCGTACACCCCATCCATCTCGGCCATGGTCAGCGGAATCGGCGGCGGGTTGAGCCACACATCCCGTTCGCCGTGGGCCTGGACCAGGCAGCGGGCGTTGCCCGGGTTCGCCTCCAGGTGGAAGGTGCGCGAGGCGTGGGCGTAGAGCACCGGGTCGTCCACCACCTGCTCGTAGGACGGCAGGCGCAGCACGGTCTTGGCCCGCTCGGCGCGGCGGGCGGCGAGGCGCTCTTCCTTGCCGACGATGCGGACGGGCTGAACAGCGGCCGTGCCACTCCCCTCCCCCGTGGCGCAGGAGCCGCCGCTGGACGGGGTTTCTTCCATGGCGTAGGGGTCCTTGTGGGCCTCCACCTTGCCCGGGGTGTCCACCGTGCGGGAATCCTGCTCGCTCCAGTCGGCGCCGGGCTTCCAGCCCCGGGGCACCATGAAGGCGGTACCGCGCACGTCGCGGATCGACTCCACCGGCTCGCCCTTGGCCAGGCGGTGGGTCACCTCCACCAGGGCCCGCTCGGCGTTGCCGAAGAGCAGCAGGTCGGCCTTGGAGTCGGGCAGCACCGAGCGGCGCACCTTGTCGCTCCAGTAGTCGTAGTGGGCGATGCGGCGCAGCGAGGCCTCGATCGAGCCGATGATGATCGGCGTGCCCGGATAGGCCTCCCGGGCGCGCTGGGCATAGACGGTGACCGCCCGGTCGGGGCGCTTGTTGGGCTCGGCGTTGGCGGTGTACGCGTCGTCGGAGCGGATTTTCCGGTCCGAGGTATAGCGGTTCACCATGGAATCCATGTTGCCCGCGGTCACGCCGAAATACAGGTTGGGCTTGCCCAGGCGCTTGAAGTCCTCGGCCGAATGCCAGTTGGGCTGGCTGATGATGCCGACGCGGAAGCCCTGGGCCTCCAGCAGCCGGCCGATCAGGGCCATGCCGAAGCTGGGGTGGTCGATGTAGGCATCGCCGGTGAGCAGGATGATGTCGCAGGAATCCCAGCCCAGCTTGTCCATCTCCTCCCGGCTCATGGGCAGGAAGGGGGCGGTGCCGAAGCGGCTGGCCCAGTATTTCCGGTAGGAAAAAAGCGGTTTGGGCGACGCGGTCAGGCCTGAAGGCGCAGCGGCGGAAGCGGAGGAAGCGGAAGAACCAGGCACCGCCACGGAGGCGGCGGAAGCGGCGGCCGGATCGGCCTTGACTGACGGCATAGAAAACTCGGGAAAAATCCAGGCTGGCTGCCTGAGACCGGGCCGCACCAAAAAAGTGCCCGGCAAATACGTCGCACGATGTGCAACGCCCCATTCGGGGCGTTCAAGGCGCCCGCCTTCTCCTGCGGCATGACGGCCGGACATACGAACCTGCGGGCACCGTCCGGCCGGAAAGAAAGCGAGGCGAATCAATGGCCTCCATTCTACCCGAAGTCACTGCCAGGCACAGCCGGAGACGGCCGGACATGGCTCGTTTCCCTCAGGCAGTTGCTCCGTCACGTTCGAATGCAGCGCTCCGCACGAGCGCCGCTCCATGCCCCGGCTACTCGCTGCGCAGGGCGATCAACGCCGGCGTTTCCAGTAGCCGGGAAATGCCCAGGGAGGCCGCGGCGCTCACCAGGACCGCGCCGCCCAGGGCGGCCGCCAGGGGCAGCCAAGGCTTCACCGCCAGGTCCAGGTCGAACACCTGGCGCGCCACCACCCAGCCGATGGTTTCCGCCGCCACCGCCGAGAGCAGACCCGACAGGGCGCCCACGGCGGCGAATTCGGCCATCAGGCTGCGCCGCAGTTGCGCGCTGCGGGCCCCCAGGGCGCGCATCACCGCCAGCTCCCGGCGGCGCTCGTCGAAGGCCGACACCAGGGCACCGTAGAGCACCACCAGCCCGGCGGCGACGGTGAACAGGAAGACGAATTGCACCGCCTGAACCACCTGGTCGAGCATGGACTGGATCTGGCGCAGGATGGCGCCCACGTCGATCACCGTCAGATTGGGGAAGGCCCGTACCAGGGCCGCCGTGGCGTTGGCGCCCTCGTCCGGCAGGTGGAAGCTGGTGATCCAGCTGGCCGGGTAGGGCTCCAGCACCCCGGGCGGGGTGAGGACGAAGAAATTGACCCGCATCGAGTCCCAGTTGAGACGGCGCAGACCGACGATCTTCAAGGTCACCGGCTCCCCGGCAATGGAGAAGGTCAGATCGTCCCCCACCTTCAGCCCCAGGGTCTTGGCCAGCCCCTCCTCCACCGACGCCACCTTCTTCTCCCCCGGGGCGAACCAGCGCCCGGCGGTGACGGTGTTGCCGGCCGGCAGGTCGGCCGCGTAGGAAAGGTTGAACTCCCGCTCCACCAGCCGCTGCGCCCGTTCCTCGACGTAGTCCGCCGCCGACACCGGCCGGCCGGAAACGTCGGTGAGCCGGCCGCGCACCATGGGCGCCAGGTCCGCCGCCAGGCCGGCCCGGTCCATGAAGCGGGCCACTTCACGGCGCTGCTCGGGCTGGATGTTCACCACGAAGCGGTTGGGTGCGTCCGCCGGCGCCGCCTGGCGCCAGGCGGCCACCAGGTCGGCCCTGGTCACCGAAAGCAGCAGCAAGGCCGTCACCCCGAGGGACAGAGCGACGATCTGCACCACCACCGCGCCCCGGTGGCGCGCCAGGGACACCAGGCCCTGGCGCCAGCCCCAGCCGGCTGTGGGCACGGCCCGGGCGAGCCGGCCTGTGAGGGCCACCAGCCCCCGGGCGGCCAGGGCGAAGAGCAGCACCGCGCCGAGCAGGCCGCCGGCGACGAAGGCCGCCAGCTTGAGCTCGCCGGCCACCCACACCATCAGGGCGAAGAGCGCCGCCAGCCCGGCCAGGGCGATGCCCAGGGCGCCGCCTTCCGGCGCGCCCAGTTCGCGGCGGATCACCCGAAGGGTGGACACCCGGCGCAGCTGCAGCAACGGCGGGCCGGCAAAACCGAACAGCAGGACGAAGCCACAGGCCAGCCCGGCGGCGGCGGGCCGCCAGGACGGCGCCGGCAGCGCTGCCGGCATCAATCCGGCCAGGCCCCGGTACAGCCCGTAGTGGGCGACGAAACCTAGCGCCACGCCGGCCAGGGAGGCCAGGGTCGCCAGGGCGAGCAACTGGCCGCCGTAGAGGGCGAGCAGGCGCCCCTGGGTCACTCCCAGGCAGCGCAGGATGGCACAGGGGTCCAGGTGGCGCTGCACGTAGCGGCGCGCTGCCAGGCCGACCCCGGCGGCAGCCAGGGCCACCGACAGCAGGGCCGCCAGGCCGAGGAATTTCTGCGCCCGGTCCAGGGCCGAGCGGATTTCCGGCCGGGCTGAGCGGGCATCCTCCAGACGCTCGCCCCGGCCCAGATGCGATTCCATGGCATCCCGGTAGGCGGCCACTCGGGGCGCCGGCCCCGCCGCCATCAGCCGGTAGGAGGCCCGGCTGCCCTCCTGGAGCAAGCCGGTGGCGGCCAGATCGGCCTGGCTCATGAGCAGGCGCGGCGCCAGGGCGAAGAAATTGACGCCCTTGTCCGGTTCCAGAGTGAGCAGGGCCGCCACGCGCAGGCGGGTTTCGCCCACGCTCACCGTGTCGCCGACTGCCACCCCCAGGCCGGTGGCCAGGCGTTCCTCGACCCAGGCACTGCCCGGGGCCGGGGCATCCTGTGCCTCCCGGTCGGGCAGGCCGGGGCCGTCGGCGATGCGCAGGCGACCGCGCAGCGGATAGTTGGCGGTGGCGGCCTTGATGTCGGCCAGCTGGGTCACCGCTCCCTCCCCTTGCCCGGCGCTCACCATGCTGGGGAAGGTCACCGTCTCGGCCAGGGTCAGCCCCTGGCGGTGGGCGGCGGCCCGGGCCGCGTCGGGCCAGGGATGGTCGGCCACCAGCAGCAGATCAGCACCGAGCAGTTGGTGGGCCTCGGTCCCCAGGGCCTCGCGCACCCGGTCGGTGAAGAAGCCCACCGCCGAAAAGGCCGCCACGGCGATCACCAGGGCGGCAGCCAGCAGACGCAGCTCACCGGCGCGGGCGTCGCGCCAGAGCAGGCGCAGGGTCAGGGGCAGGCGCATGGCGGTCGGGGGTCGCTCACGTCGGTTGAGGCAATGGTTCCGGCCCTCGTCAGTCCAGGGATTGCAGCCGTTCCACCGCCTCGCCCACCAGCTTCACCGGCAGCACGGTGAGGCCCTCGATGGGCTGGCGCGGCAGGTTGGCATGGGGAACGATGGCGTGGGTGAAGCCCAGCTTGGCCGCTTCCTTGAGGCGCTCCTGGCCCCGGGGGGCGGGGCGGATCTCGCCGGTCAGGCCGACCTCGCCGAACACCACCAACTTCTGTGGCAGGGCCCGGTTGCGCAGGGATGAGACGATGGCCAGGCACACCGCCAGGTCCGCCGCCGGCTCGCCGATCTTGACCCCGCCCACGGCGTTCACGAACACGTCCTGATCGAAGCAGACGATGCCGGCGTGGCGGTGCAGCACCGCCAGCAGCATGGCCAGGCGCTGGGGGTCCAGGCCCACGGTGAGGCGGCGCGGGCTGGGGGAGACGGCGGTGTCCACCAGGGCCTGGATTTCCACCAGCAGGGGGCGGGTGCCTTCCTGGGTCACCAGGACGCAGGAGCCAGCCACCTGGCCGTGTTGGGAGAGGAACAGGGCCGAGGGGTTGGACACCCCCTTCAGCCCCCGGTCGGTCATGGCGAACACCCCCAGCTCGTTGACCGCACCGAAGCGATTCTTGAAGGCCCGGATCAGGCGGTGAGCCGAGTGGGTATCGCCCTCGAAGTAGAGCACCGTATCGACGATGTGCTCCAGCACCCGGGGGCCGGCCAGGGCACCTTCCTTGGTGACGTGGCCCACCAGGATCACCGTGGTGCCGGTCTCCTTGGCCAGGCGGGTGAGCTTGGCGGCGCACTCGCGCACCTGGGCCACGGAACCCGGGGCCGAGGACAGTTCTTCCGACCACAGGGTCTGGATCGAATCCACCACCGCCACCCGGGGCGCTTCCTGGGCCAGGGCGGCGACGATCTTCTCCAGGTTGATCTCGGCCAGCAGCTTGAGGTTGTCGGTTTCCAGGGACAGCCGCCTGGCGCGCAGGGCCACCTGCTCGCCGGATTCCTCACCGGAGACGTAGAGCACCGGGTGGTTATTGGAGAGCAGCGCCAGGGCCTGGAGCAGCAGGGTGCTCTTGCCGATGCCCGGATCGCCGCCGATCAGCACTACTCCGCCAGCCACCAGGCCGCCGCCCAGGGTGCGATCGAATTCGCCGATGCCGGTGGGCAGGCGCGCCGCCTCCCGGGTTTCGATGTCGCCCAGCTTCTGCACCCGGGCCGTGGTCGGCGCCAGGGATTCGAAGCGGCTGGCGCCGGGCTTTTCCACCAGGCTCTCGACCAGGGTGTTCCAACCATTGCAGCCGGGGCACTGGCCCTGCCATTTGGGCGAGACGGCGCCGCACTCGGTGCAGACGTATTGGGTCTTGGCCTTGGCCATCAGTCGGTCTCCCGGCCGCCGCGACCACCTGCCTCGCCGTCGACGAAATCCACCGGAACCCGCCGCGCCAGGGCGCAGAAGAGCTCGTAGCTGATGGTGCCGGCCGCGGTAGCCACATCGTCGGCGGACAATCCCTCGCCCCACAGGGTCACCGGGCTGCCCACGCCGGAGTCGGGCAATCCGGTCAAGTCGCAGGCCAGCATGTCCATGGACACCCGGCCGAGCAGCCGGGTGCGCCGGCCGTCCACCAGGATCGGCGCCCCGGTGCCGGCGTGGCGCGGGTAGCCGTCGGCATAGCCGCAGGCGACGATGCCCACCCGGGTCGGCCGGTCGGCGGTAAAGGTGCCGCCGTAGCCGACCCGCTCGCCGGGGCCGATCTCCTGGACGCCGATGATCTGCGAGGCCAGGGTCATCACCGGCTTCAGTTCCAGTTGCTCCGCCGGGATGTCGGCGAAGGGGCTGCCGCCGTAGAGCATGATGCCGGGCCGGGCCCAGTCGCCCCGGGTCTCCGGGTAGCGCAGCAGGGCCGCCGAGTTGGCCAGGGACACGGGGCCGGCCCAGCAGGGCAGCATGGTGTGGAAGCGGTCGAGCTGCCAGGCCACGCCCCGGGGGCCGTCAGCGTCGGCGAAGTGGGTCATCAGGGTCACGTCGGCGAAGGCCGGCGAGGCGGTGGCGCGGCGCACCGCGGCGGTCAGGGCGTCGCCGGTGAAGCCTAGCCGGTTCATGCCGGAATTGACCTTGAGGAAGACGTCGAGCCGGCGCGGCAGGCCGGCCAACTCGATCTCTTCGAGTTGATCGGCGCGATGCAGGGCCGGGGTGATGCCGTATTCGGCCAGGATGGGCAGCTCCTCGGCGTCGAAATAGCCTTCGAGCAGCAGGATCGGCTGGCGGATGCCGGCCTCGCGCAGGGCCACGGCGTCGGCCAGGTCGAGCAGGGCGTAGCCGTCGGTGAGGCCGGCCAGGGCTTGGGCGCAGGGCAGCAGGCCGTGGCCGTAGGCGTTGGCCTTGACCACGGAAAAGAGGCGGGTGGTGCCGGCATAACGCCGGGCGACGGCAAAGTTATGACGCAGCGCCGCAAGGTCGATGCGGGCGCGGATGGGGCGGGACATGAGGCTGATCCTTGAGCGGCGTTCCGGCGCGTCGCGGGTCCGAGCCGCGCCGGGACAAAGCGTGATTGTGGCAGGCCGCGCGCCATCGGGCGAGAGGCAATGCGGGCAAATCCGCGCTGGCCCCCGCCCCGCGCCGTCCTCTGGCTCCTCCGGGCGCCTTGACGTACTGCAACAACACGGCGCGACTGTTCGTGGTATAAACCGGCCACACTAAAAACCGCCCTCGGGCTCGTTCGATGCAGCTCGGCTTCTACATCATCATGGCTGCGCAGTTTTTTTCCGCGCTTGCCGACAATGTCCTCCTGATCGCCGCCATTTACGCCCTGCGGGAAATGTCCGCCCCGCAGGAGTACGAGCCATTACTGAAGCTGTTCTTCACCGTTTCCTACGTCGTCCTCGCCGCCTTCGTCGGCGCCTTTGCCGATTCCATGCCCAAGTGGCGGGTGATGTTCATCAGCAACGGCATCAAGATCCTCGGCTGCGGCCTGATGTTCTGGCATGTCCATCCCCTGCTCGCCTACGCCGTGGTGGGCCTGGGCGCCGCGGCCTACTCGCCGGCAAAGTACGGCATCCTCACCGAATACCTCCCCCACCGCCTGCTGGTGGCGGCCAACGGCTGGATCGAAGGCCTCACCGTCGGGGCCATCATCCTCGGCACCGTGGTCGGCGGACTACTCATCCAACCGACCATCGCCGAAAGCCTGCTGTCCTTCGACATGCCCCTGATCGACACGCCGGTGGACACCGTCACCGAGATGAACCTGGTGGTGGTGGGGGTGCTCTACCTGGTGGCGGCGATCTTCAACCTCTACGTGCCCGACACCGGCGTCGACCACAAGCCGCTCAAGAAGAACCCCTTCTTCCTCGTCCATGAGTTCGGCCATTGCCTGGCCCTGCTCTGGCGCGACCGCCTGGGTCAGGTGTCCCTGGCGGTGACCACCCTGTTCTGGGGCGCCGGCGCCACCCTCCAGTTCATCGTCATCAAGTGGGCCGACGCCGCCCTGCACCTGGACCTGTCAAAGTCCTCCATGCTCCAGGGCGTGGTGGCTGTCGGCGTGGCCGCCGGGGCGTCCATGGCGGCCAAGTGGGTGACCCTGCGCAAGTCGGTGAAGGTGATTCCCCTGGGCATCGCCATGGGGTTGATCGTCATCGTCATGAACTTCGTCACCTCGGTCGTGGTGGCGGTCCCCCTGCTGGTGATCATCGGCGCCCTGTCCGGCTTCTTCGTCGTGCCCATGAACGCCCTGCTCCAGCACCGGGGCCACATCCTGATGGGCGCCGGCCATTCGATCGCCGTGCAGAACTTCAACGAAAACCTGTCGATCCTGGTCATGACCGGTATCTATGCCCTGATGATCCGGGCCAACCTGTCGGTGTTCACGGTGATCGCCGTGTTCGGCCTGTTCGTCGCCGCCGCCATGACCCTGGTGCGCTACCGGCACACGCTCAACCAGCGCGCCCACGACGACGTGGCCCATCTGGACGACACGCCGCATTAAGACGGAGAATTAGGACAAACAAGAATCCCCACGGAGACTGGCTTTGTCCGAACATCCCCCCTGGCCCCGCCGCCTGAGGGATAGCGTCGTCATCGCCGTGGCCTATTTCGGCCTCGGCCTGCTCACGCTGCACTTCTTCGCCGGTCACGGCACCTTCCCCGTTCCCGTCTGGCTGCCGGCCGCAGCCGCCATCGTAGCCGTCATGCTGCGCGGCGGCGCTGCCGTGCCGGCCATCGCCCTCGGCACCTTCCTGTTCAACCGCCTGGTGCTGGACGCGCCCCTCGCCATCTGCCTGGCCCTGGCCTGCGGCAACAGCATGGCCCCCTACCTGGGCTGGCGGGCGATGCGCCGCCTCGACCCCTCTCCCTACATCTTCGCCCGGCGCCGGACGGTGGCCGCCTTCGCCCTGGGCGGCGTCGGGCTGCACGGCCTGCTGGCCAGCCTGGTCGGCGCCACCGCCGTGACCGCCGGCCAGGGCGTGGACGCCTGGCTTCACACCCTGCTGTCCTGGTGGCTGTGCGACACGGCCGGCGCCCTGATCGCCGCACCGGCCCTGCTTGCCCTGCTCCAGCCCGAACCGGGCGGCATCCGGCACTGGCAGGGCTTCGTCCGGGAACGGCCGGTGGCCGCCCTGGCCCTGCTGTCCCTGGCTGCCTTCTTCTTCCTGGTTCTGCCGGGGCGGGACGGCACCCTGGTGGGCCTGCCCTTCCTGCTCACCTTCCCGGCCCTGTGGCTGGCCTGGCGCCACCCGCCCCGCTTCGTCCAGCCCCTGCTCGCCCTCACCTGCGCCATCGCCCTGGCCGGCGCCCTCGCCCACCGCGGCGTGTTCTATTTCGGCCCGGCCAGCCTGCCCCTGGAAACCACGGCGCTGATGGCCATCTCGCTGATCTTCGTCGCCCTGGTGGTGGGCGCCATGGCCACCGAGCGGCAGCGGGCGGCCATGGCCCTGCGCGAGGCCAACCGCAACCTGGTGGCCCGGGTCGAGATGCAGTCACGCAAGCTGCAAACCTCGGAGCAGGTGTTCGAAACCGTGGTGCAGACGAGCCCCGATGCCATCCTGGTGACCAATCTGGAAGGCACCATCAGCTTCGCCTCGCCCCAGGCCAACCTACTGTTCGGGCTATCCCCGGATGTGCTGCTCGAAGGCCTGACCTTCTGCCAGTTCCTCACCACGGACACCCGGGCTCTGTGGGCCAACCAGCTCTCGGAACTGATCGCCGGGCGGACCCCGCCGCCCCTGGAGCTCACCGCCGTCGCCCCCCAGCGCGCCGACTTCTCGATCGAGGCCAACGGCCGCCTGCTGCGGGACGGCCAGGGCCAGCCCCGGGGGGCGGTGGTGGTGGTGCGCGACGTGGAAGACCGGCGGCGCCTGCAACGGGAATTGCAGGACAATGAGCAGCGTTTCCGCATGCTCGCCGAAACGGCCCCCTTCGCCCTGGTGTTCGCCCGGGCCGAAAACGGCGAGATCATCTTCGCCAACCGGGAGGCCCAGCGCCTACTCGGCGTCGACGTCCCCGCCGGCACCGCCTTCACCCCGGAGTTCTACGCCGACCCCGAGGAACGTAGCGAGATCATCGCCCAGCTGATGCAAAAAGGCGCCCTGGACAACCGGGAAATCCGCCTCAAGGACCGCCACGGCCGCACCTTCTGGGCCATTTTCTCGGCAGTGCTGTCCTCCTACAGCGACGGCCCGGCCCTGCTCATCAGCATCAACGACATCACCGCGCGCAAGGCCCTGGAACTCACCCTGCGCCGCCAGCTGGAGGAAATCCGCGCTCTCCAGGCCACCCTCCAGGACCAAGCACTGCGCGACGGCCTGACCGGCCTGTTCAACCGCCGCTACCTGGACGAGACCCTGGAGCGGGAACTGGCCCGGGCCGCCCGGGAACGCACCCCGGTCAGCGTCATCATGCTCGACATGGACCACTTCAAGCGCCTCAACGACCGCTACGGCCACAAGGCCGGCGACACGGTGCTGCAAAGGCTCGCCGAGATCCTGCGCGACGCCTGCCGGGCCAGCGATGTGGCCTGCCGCTACGGTGGGGAGGAATTCGCCCTGATCCTCCCCGGCGCCACCCTGCCCACCGCCCTGGAACGGGCCGAGGCGATCCGCCGCCAGGTAGCGGAGCTGGCCCTGCCGCCGAGCCCCAGCCAGGGTACGGCCGACAACGCCATCCGCTGCACCGTCTCCCTCGGCGTGGCCACCTACCCGGAGCACGGCGGCAACGGCGAGACCCTCATCCAACAGGCCGACCGCGCCCTCTACGCCGCCAAGGGCGCCGGGCGCAACCGCGCCGTGGGCGCGCCGCCCCTGAGCCTGCCCAGCCCGGCCGCCCATCCGGCCCTGCCGCTGCTCGACTGATCCGTCCCCGCCCCATGACCGCTTCGCTCCTGCCGCCCCCGCCCTCGTTCCGGCACGGCCTGGCCAACCTGATGGCCAGCCTGGCCGGCGCCCGGGGCCATGCCGGCCTGCCCTGCCCGCCCCTGCCCGAGCTGCCGCCGGCCGACCTGGCCCCGGCGCGCCATCTGGTGCTGCTGGTGGCCGACGGCGTAGGGGAGGCCCAACTGCGCGCCCACCTGCCGGGCGGCCTGCTCGACCGGGCGCGCATCGCCACCTTGGAGTCGGTTTTTCCCAGCACCACCGCCAGCGCCGTCGGCACCTTTCTCACCGGCCTGCCGCCGGGCCAGCACGGCCTGACCGGCTGGCACGTGTGGTTCTCGGCCATCGCCAGCCAACTGGCGGTGCTGCCCCTGGCCCGCCGCGGCATCCGCGGCCCGGCGCCGGAAGCCGAGGACTGGGCGCAACGGCTGCTCGACGCCCCACCCCTGGCCGACCGCCTGCCCTGCCCCATGGAGATCGTGTCGCCGGCCTGGATCGTGGATTCGCCCTTCAACCGGCGCCTTTCCGGCCGGGCCAAGCGCACCGGCTACCGGGCCCTGCCGGAGATGTTCGCGGCCATCGAAACGGCGCTGCGCGTCCCCGAGCCGAGCTACATCTACGCCTACTGGCCCGACTTCGACAGCAAGGCCCACGACGCGGGCCCCGACGGCCCGGCGGCGGTGGCTGCCCTGCATGAACTGGAACGGGAACTGGCGGCTTTCCTCGGCCGCGTCCAGGGAACGGACGCCACCCTGCTGGTCACCGCCGACCACGGCTTCATCGCCGCCCCGGCGGAACGCCTGATCGACCTGGGCGACGCCCCGGAGCTGGCCGCCCTGCTGGCGTGCCCCCTGTCCGGCGAGCGGCGGGCCGCCTACGCCCACCTCAAGCCCGGTTGCCGCGAAGCTTTCCGCGCCGTCATCGAGGCCCGCTACGGCCACGCCCTGTGGTGCGTCGACAGCGACAACCTGCTGGCCGACGGCTGGTTCGGCCCGCCCCCCTACCACCCGGACCTGCGCAACCGCATCGGCGACCTGACCCTGCTGCTGCGCGAGGACTGGACCCTGCGCGACCGGCTGCCCGGGGAAGACGATTACCGCCTGGCCGGCATGCACGGCGGCGTCAGCACCGCCGAGCGGGAGGTGCCGCTCTGCCGTTTCGACCTTTCCCGCTTCGACCTTGGCGCAGGCGCCAGTCCACGATCTGCACCCGGACGCTGAAACGGCGATGGACCTGCTCATCCCCCATCCCCAAGGACTGACGCCCAAGGAAGCCGTCGCCTGGCAGCGCCAGCAGGCGCCCTGGGTCGAAACCGAGGATCGCCTGCCGGCCCTGGCCGAACTGACCCGGGTCGCCGGCGTGGACGTGGGGTTCGAGGACGGCGGTAAAACCACCCGGGCGGCGGTGGCGGTGCTGTCCTTCCCGGACCTGCAACCCGTCGAGCAGGCGGTGGCCCGGCTGCCCACCGGCTTTCCCTACATCCCGGGGCTGCTGTCGTTCCGCGAGGCCCCGGCAGTGCTCACCGCCCTCAACCTGCTCCACACCCTGCCAGAAGTCCTGCTGGTGGATGGCCAGGGGCGCGCCCATCCGCGCCGCTTCGGCCTGGCCTGCCACCTGGGGGTGGTCACCGGCCTGCCGGCCCTGGGCGTGGGCAAGACCCGGCTCACCGGCAGCCATGCCGAGCCCGGGCCGAACAAGGGGGACTGGGCCCCCCTGCGCGACATGGACGAGACCATCGGCGCCGTGCTGCGCACCCGCCCCGGCGTGGCGCCCCTGTTCATTTCGGTGGGCCACCGCATCTGCCTGGACACGGCCATCGCCCTGACCCTGGCCTGCACCCGGCGTTATCGCCTGCCGGAAACCACCCGGGCCGCCCACAAGCTGGCCTCGGGCTAGTCCGCTTCACAGCGGGGCCGGCTCCGGCCCCAACCCTCATAGGCCCGTCCGTTCAGCCCGCCTCGGCGGTCAGCAGGATTTCCTCGCCGCCAAAGCGCACCCGCTGGCCGGGTCGCAGCTTGGCCCGCTTGCGGCTTTCGACCTGGCCGTCCACCTCCACCAATCCTTCTTCCACCGCCGCGTGGGCGGCACCGCCGGAGTCCACCAGGCTGGCGGCCTTGAGCAGTTGGTCGAGCTGGATGTAGTCGCCGCGCACCGGAAACGTGATCATGAAAATGCCTTTTGAATAAAATGAACAATCGACGAAAAATCGGCCCGGATTACTGCGCTGACTACGGCCCGGGCCGGTTCGCGGGCTGGATTCTCCCCCTTCCCGCCTTGATGTAAACCAAACGGACGACAAAAAACCCCGCTACACTTTCGGGCTTGCCCGTGGATCATCCCCACTGCCGCGCTCCGCGCCCGCGCAGGACGACTTCAAATACCGCCATCATGTCCTCCCGACTCCTTCCCGTGGCCGATCTCGGCCAGCAGATCTGGCTCGACAACCTGACCCGTCGCCTGCTCGATTCCGGCGAACTGGCCAGCTTCATCGACGACGACGGCATTGCCGGGGTGACCTCCAACCCGGCCATCTTCTACAACGCCCTGAAGAACGACCCGGCCTACCAGAATGCCCTGGCCGAGCTGCGCCCGCGCCTGGCCGATCCGGAGGCCCGCTTCGAGGCCCTGGCCCTGCCCGACATCCGCCAGGCCTGCGATCTGTTCAAGGGCGTCTACCTGGCTTCCGGCGGCAGCCAAGGCTTCGTCAGCTTCGAAGTCTCGCCGCGGCTGGCCCACGATGCCGCCGGCACCGTCGCCGCCGCCAAGCGGCTGTGGCAGGAGATCGGCCGGCCCAACGCCATGATCAAGATCCCGGCCACCGCTGCCGGCCTCGACGCCATCGAAGCGGTGATCCACGCCGGCATCAATGTGAACGTCACCCTGATCTTCTCCAACCGGCAGCTCCAGGCGGTCCAGGCCGCCCACCGGCGCGGCCTGGAGCGGCGCCGCGCCGAAGGCCTGGCCCTGAACGGGATCGCCTCGGTGGCAAGCGTGTTCATCAGCCGCATCGACGCCGCCGTGGACGGCCGCCTGCCCGCCGAACTGCAAGGCAAGACGGCCATTTCCAGCGCCAAGATGGCCTACGCCCGCTGGATCGAGGACGTGCGCTCCACCTTCACCCCCCTGGCCGAGAAGGGCGCCCTGCCCCAGTGGCTGCTGTGGGCCTCCACCTCCGCCAAGAACCCGGCCTACCGGGACGTGGTGTACGTGGAAGAGCTGATCGGCCCCCACACCATCAACACCGTGCCGGATGCGACCCTGGCCGCCTTCCGCGACCACGGCGAGGCCGAGGCCCGCCTCACCGACCACTGGGTGGAAGCCCGCCAGGTGCTGTCCAAGGTGGCCGCTGCCGGCATCGACCTGGACCAGCTCGGCGACGAGCTGCAACAGGCCGGCCTGGCCCAGTTCGACGAGGCCTACGCCAAGCTGCTCGAACTGGTGGCCTGAGTAGAACGCTACAGCCCTCCGGACGCCCGGCTCTTGGCCGGGCGTTTGCTTTTGGCGGAAGCGGGAAGCCGCCGCTTCACCCTGCGGGGTATGAGAAATAGCCCCACGCAGGCCCCAACGTCTCCCCGAACCTCTACGCCGCCATCCCCGCCAGGGGCGGCAGGCCGTGGCGACGACGGGCCCGGGCACAGGCCTCGTCGGCGATGCCCAGGGCGGCGAAGGGATTGAACTCGCGGCACGGGCTGGGACGCTGCTCGTAGATGGAGCACTGCACCGCCTGGCCCACCTCGCCGCACAGGGCCGCGCAGCGCCCCAGGTGCTCGTCGGTGCCCTTCATGCGCAGCAACGAGCCGATCAGGGGCTCGGCCAGGTGCCGGGGCACCCCTCCGGCGTAACCCATCCCCCCGCCTTCGGCCTCGGCCTTGTGGAAGTCGACACGAAAGGCGGCGCAGCAGGCGCCGCACTGCTGGCAGGGGTTATCCGGAAGGATGGCGGACGAAAGGGATTCGGAATCGGACACGGCGGACAGCCAGGAAAAAAACGGGGCAAATTGTAGAGCAGCCGGCCATCCGGCGCAGCAGGGTCGGTGCCCTGCCTGGCAAGGTGGCCCCTGTTTGGGCAGGGCCGGTTTTTCCGGGCCACTTTCAATAGTCAAATTCAATAAAAAACCCAAAAATAATAGCAATACCGCAAATATGGCAGGATCAAGCCCTTCCGGACCATGCCGCGTGCCGCGCAAATAACGCCAATCCGCCGGCTATAGGACAAAGTACCTATTGGCATCGCCTGATCCGGCAATTCCCCCACTTCGTCCATGGGAATAGGCTCACAACCGTATTCATCACAGGACGTCGTTCCATGGACACCCCGTTCAACCTGCGCCGTTTCGCCACCTCCCCGGTGGTCGCCGGCCTCGCATTTTTAGCCCTCGGCCTGGGCGGCCTGCTGGCCCACCAGGCCGGTGCCACCACCGCCCCAACCTCCGCCGCCGATCCCGATCTGGTCAAGCGCGGCGAGTACGTGGCCCGCCTGGGCGACTGCATCGCCTGCCACACCGCCCCCCAGGGCAAGCCCATGGCCGGGGGCCTGGAGCTGAAAACACCCTTCGGCACCATCTACTCGACCAATATCACCCCGGACGCCAAGACCGGCATCGGCAACTACACCTACGAGCAGTTCGACCGGGCCATGCGCAAGGGCGTCACCGCCGACGGGCACAACCTCTACCCGGCCATGCCTTATCCCTCCTACGCCAAGATGAGCGAGGAGGACATGCGCGCCCTGTTCGCCTACCTGCGCCAGGGCGTGCCGGCGGTGGACCAGGCCAACCGTCAGAGCGAGATGAAGTGGCCCTTCAGCATGCGCTGGGGGCTATCGCTGTGGAACTGGGCCTTCCTCGACGCCACGCCGTTCAAGGCCGACGCCCAGAAGGACGCGGTGTGGAACCGGGGCGCCTACCTGGTCCAGGGCCTGGGCCACTGCGGCTCCTGCCACACCCCCCGGGGCATCGCCTTCCAGGAGAAGGCCATGAGCGAGGCCGGTAGCAAGGGCAAGCACTACCTGGCCGGCGAGACCGTGGAATCCTGGCGCGCCCTGAGCCTGCGCGGCCTGTGGACGGTGGAGGACACCACCCTGTTCCTCAAGACCGGGCAGAACCGCTTCGCCACCGCCTCCGGCAACATGGCCGACGTGATCCACCACAGCACCCAGCACGTCAAGGACGATGACCTGGTGGCTATCGCCACCTACCTCAAGTCCCTGCCCCCGGGCGAGCATGAGCTGGCGGCCCCCAGCGTGCCGCGCAGCGAAGTGGCGGGCAAGGTGCCGGACAACTTGTTCACCTCCCGGGGCGGCCTGGCCTACGTGCAGTTCTGCGGCGACTGCCACCGCCAGGACGGCGGCGGCGTGAGCAAGATCTTCCCGCCCCTGGCCGGCAATCCGGCGGTGACGGCGAAGGAGCCGGCCACCCTGCTGCACATCACCCTGACCGGCTGGAAGACCGCCTCCACGGCGGCCCATCCCCGGGTGTTCACCATGCCCGGCTTCGCCCGCCTCAATGACCAGGAACTGGCCGAACTGCTGACCTTCGTCCGGGCCAGCTGGGGCAACGGCGGCGAGGCGATCACCGCCTCCCAGGTGAAGAACATGCGTACCGAGGTGGTCAAGGAAGACCCCAAGGCCATCGACAACAGCAAGTTCGAAACGCCGCGGCTGGCCGACATGCTGGGCAAGCCCAACGCCACCCAGCTGGTGCGCGGCATGCGCCTGCATCTGGAAACCCGCGATCTGCTGCCCAACAACGTCGGCGACCAGCTCAACTGCACCAGCTGCCACCTCAACGCCGGCACCGTGGCCGACGGCTCGCCCTTCGTCGGCGTCTCCGCCATGTTCCCCAGCTACGCCCCCCGGGCCGGCCGGGTCATCACCCTGGAGGACCGCATCAACGGCTGCTTCAAGCGCTCCATGAACGGCAAGCCCCTGCCCGTGGATTCGCCGGACATGAAGGCCATGGTCGCCTACTTCGACTGGATGAAGGGCGCCACCAAGCCCGAGGACAAGGTGCCCGGCCGGGGAGTGGGCAAGATCGATCGTTCCTTGACGCCCGACCCGGACAACGGCAAGAAGGTCTATGCCGCCCAGTGCGCCATCTGCCACGGCGAAAACGGCGAAGGGCTGAAGTCCGCCGACGGCAAGATGGTCTATCCGCCGCTGTGGGGCGACGAGTCCTTCAACATCGGCGCCGGCTTGGCCCGCACCTACACCGCCGCCGCCTTCGTCAAGCGCAACATGCCGATCGGCTTCCACAACAACTTCCCCCTGGGCCAGGGCGGCCTGTCGGACCAGGAAGCCCTGGACGTGGCCGAGTACTTCAGCCACCAGCCCCGCCCGGACTTCCCCGAAAAGGTGAAGGACTGGCCCAAGGACAAGAAGCCGGCGGATGCCCGCTACTGAGCGCTGAAAAGCACGTTCGCGGCCCGTCCGCCCAATGAAAAAGCCCGGGAGGAAACTCCCGGGCTTTTTGTTGTGGAATCACAGACAACACCGCTAGTCGGCAAGGCGCCAATCGCTCACCAAGGAAAGGCGAAGCGCTTCCGATGCAGAGAGCGCAGAGACGCAGGGAACGTGGAGAGAAGCGGGAGATCTTCGTGTCGATCTTTATGCGTTTCCCTGCATCCTCCGCGTCTCTGCACGCTCTGCGCTCAAAGCGCTCGCTTCGGCCCCCGCCTCAATACTTTAATTTTTTTAATGTTTCCGGATGACGAGATAGCCAAACTCTAGAACTGGCGCGGACCTTCGATTATCCACCGGCTCGATACATTAATTTTTTTCATGTATCCCAACAGGAGCGCGCAATGTCGCCCGGGTGAGCCAGCCCACCGGGGTCGCGGCGGAGTCGCACGAGGTTAGCGGCGGTGGCGGCGCTGAAAGTCGGCCATGAAGCCGGCCAGTTCTTCCACCTCGGCCACCGTCAGGGCGTTGTAGATCGAGGCGCGGATGCCGCCGATGGAGCGGTGCCCGGCCAGGCCGGTGAAGCCGGCGGCCTGGGATTCGGCGAGGAAGACCTGCTCCAGGCAGGCATTGGGCAGGGTGAAGGCCACGTTCATCAGCGAGCGGTCGGCCGGGGCGCTGCGTCCCCGGTAGAAGCCGTCGCTGCCGTCCAGGGCGCCGTAGAGCAACCCGGCCTTGCGCTGGTTGATGGCGGCCATGGCGGCGACGCCGCCGATCTCGCCCAGCAGCCAGCGGGTCACCAGCAGCACCACGTAAATGGCGAACACCGGCGGAGTATTGAAGTTGGAGTGGGCCTGGGCGTGGCTGCGGTAATCGAGGAATCCGGGCAGATCCTCCGGTGCCTTGCCGATCACCTCGTCGCGCACCAGCACCACGGTCACCCCGGCCGGGCCGATATTCTTCTGGGCGTGGGCATAGATCAGGGCGAACTGGTCCACCGGGCAAGGCTGGGAGAGGAAGTCCGAGGACATGTCGCACACCCGGGGCACGTCGTCCCGGCCGAGCAGGCGGTGGAACTGGAGGCCCTCCACGGTCTCGTTGGAGACGTAGTGCAGGTAGGGCGCATCGGCGGCAAAGTCCAGCTCGCCATCGCCGGGCAGACGGCCGAAGCCCTCCCCTTCGCCGCTCCACACCACCCGCAGCGGCCCCTCGCGGCGCGCCTCGGCGATGGCCTTGCCGCTCCAGTAGCCGGTGTGTAGGTAGTCGGCTGGCACCTGGCTGCCCTGCATCAGGGTCAGCGGCACCATGGTGAACTGCTGGGTGGCGCCGCCTTGCAGGAAGAGGATGTGGTAGCCCGCCGGCACGCCGAGCAGGCGGCGCACGTTGTCCTCCAGCTCGGCCACCACCGCGGCGAACCAGTCCGAACGGTGGCTGATGCCGAGTACGGACAGGCCGACGCCGGGAACGGCGTCGATGGACTCCCGCACCTGTTCCAGCACCGATTGCGGCAGGGCGCCGGGCCCGCCGGAGAAATTGAGGCGATTGCGTGGGTTCATATACAGCGGAGGCAGCAGGAAGGGTCGGCCCCTCCCAGGGGAAAGGCCGGGAAGAAAATCCCGGCGAAAAAATGAGGCGGTGGCAATACCCGCTCAGCGGGACGGCGCTGCCAATGCTTCAGCGGCGCGGCGCACCAGATAGTCGCGCATGGCGTCCCGGGCGCGGAAGATGGTCTCCGGCTTGTAGGGGAACATGTCCACCGGGTCCATGGCATGGACCACCATGGCGTGGTCCACCTCGAACACCAGCAGCCCGCCGGCCACTTCGGCACAGTCGATGCACACGTAGTCGAGCCCGACCCGCCGGGGGATGGCCTCCAGGGCCGTGCGGTGACGGGCGGCGAAATCGGCGAAGTTGGCCATGAACGCCGCCTCTTCCTCGCGCTTGGCCGCGTCCTCGTACATCTGGGCATTGACGTAGTGGACCATCCAGCGCGACGACACGGCCATGTGGGAGGCGAAGGGCTGCCCATCCACCAGGGCGATGCGGAACTTGCGAAACAGGCCGTCCGGGCCGCTGTAATCGACGAAGGGCGAAATGAACAGCTGCTCGTCCCGCACCCGGACCAGATAGTCCACCAAGGCGCCGGAATCCTCGATCTTTTCCAGGTCGTGGCCCGCGTGGGAGCCCAGGGGGCGCAGGATCACCGGGTAGTCCCAGCCGGGCAGGACCGCCCCCAGGCCGCTGTCGCCCGTGGCGGCGGGCAGCAGGTCGGCCCGGGCGATGTTGCAGGTGGGGGGCATGACCACTCCGTCCAGGCCTTGCAGCAGGTCGCTGGCGGTATTGCGTGCGGTATTGAGGATGCCCCGGGGCGGATTCACCACCGGCCGGGGCCAGGCGGCCAGGCGGGGTTCCAGGGCTTCCAGGGCGGCCCGGCTGGCGTCGAACAGGCCCACGCCGACCACCAGCAGGTCGTGGTCCGGCACCGGCTCGGGCAGGGGGTCGCCGTCCAGGGCCACGTAGTAGTACTCGATGTCGATGTCGCAGTCTTCGAGCAAGCAATCCAGGGGCGTGTTGACCGAGATGTCCCCGGGGGCCATCAACATCAGCACCCGCAAACAGGCTGGCTGGCGCAGGGCGGGCAGGAAGTAGCGGCGGGTGAGCGCCAGGGCCAGCCCCTGCACGGCCAGGCCGGTGTCCTGCTTTTCCAGGCAGAACAGGGCCGTGGCCAGGTTCATCAGCAGGTTGGGATCGTCGCCGCCCTGCTGGGCCTGTTCCAGCATCTGCTGGGCGATGGGGCCGATGTCCGCGGCAGCCAGGTTCATGCGCAGGAAGGGGGCCAGGCCGTAGAACGGGGTATGCCCCTGGGCGGAAGCGGCGGGTGAGGCTTGGGAGGACGGAGTCACAGAATCGAGGTAGTCACGATAAAAACAGGGCAGGCACCAAAATGGCGCCTGCCCTCAAGTTGTTGCAATGAACGGATGTCATCCCGGGAAGCCCGACGGGAAATCGGGTAGGAGCGTTACCCCACCCACTTGCGGGCGTTGCGGAACATGCGCATCCAGGGAGCGTCCTCGCCCAGACCGGCCGGCGCCCAGGACATCTGCACGGTGCGGAAGACCCGCTCCGGGTGCGGCATCATGATCGAGAAGCGGCCGTCCGCCGTGGTCACCCCGGTGATGCCGGCGGGCGAACCGTTGGGGTTGAGCGGGTAGGTCTCGGTGACCTGGCCGCGGCTGTCCACGTAGCGCATGGCGGTGAGCGCCTTGGCCTGGTCGCCGGCTTGCTCGAACACCGCCCGGCCTTCGCCGTGGGACACCACCACCGGGGCCACGGTGCCGGCCATGTCGGCGAAGAAGATCGAGGGGGATTCGGGGATTTCCACGGTGACGAAGCGGGCCTCGAACTGCTCCACCCGGTTGCGGTGAAACAGGGGCCAGTGCTCGGCGCCCGGGATCAGGCCCTTCAGCCCGCTCATCATCTGGCAGCCGTTGCACACGCCCAGGGCGAAGGTGTCGTCCCGGTGGAAGAAGGCGGCAAACTCGTCGCGGCAGCGCTCGTTGAACAGGATGGTCTTGGCCCAGCCTTGTCCCGCACCCAGCACGTCGCCGTAGGAGAAGCCGCCGCAGGCCGCCAGGCCCTTGAAGTCGGCCAGGTTGACGCGGCCGGCGACGATGTCGCTCATATGCACGTCCACCGCGGCAAAACCGGCGCGGTCGAAGGCCGCCGCCATTTCCACCTGACCGTTCACCCCCTGCTCGCGCAGGATGGCAATCTGGGGCCGGGCGCCGGTGGCGATGTACGGCGCCGCCACGTCCTCGCTCGGGTCGAAGGGCAGCTTGACGAACAGGCCGGTGTCTTCCTTGTCCAGAATGCGGTCGTATTCGGACTGGGCGCATTCCGGGTTGTCGCGCAGGCTTTGCAGGCGGTAGCTGGTCTCGGACCAGGCCCGGTGCAGGTCCACCCGGTTTTCCGAGAAGATCGGCTTGGCGTTGCGCACCACCCGGACCTGGTCCCGGTCGTTGGGGTAGCCGATCAGCATGTAGCACTGGCCCAGGCCGGCCTCGCGCAGGCGGGCGGTGACCGTTTCCCGGTCGGCGCGACGAATCTGGACCACGGCGCCCAGCTCTTCGGCGAACAGGGCGCGCACCTGCATTTCCATGGAGCGGCCGTCCATCAGCTGGGGCTTGCGCTCGTTGCCGTCCACGTCGTGCATGAGCGGATCATAGGCCAGCAGGTCGGTGTTCAGCGTCACACCGCAATGGGAGGCGAAGGCCATCTCCGCCACGGTGGCGAACAGGCCGCCGTCGCCGCGGTCGTGGTAGGCCAACAGCAGGCCGTCCCGGCTGAGGGCCTGGATGGTGTTGAAGAAGGTCAGCAGCAGCTGGGGGTCATCCACGTCCGGAGCGTCGCTGGCGGTGGCGTTGTACACCTGGGCCAGGGCCGAACCGCCCAGGCGGTTCTTGCCGGCGGACAGGTCGAGCAGCAGCAGTTCGGTTTCGCCCTGGTCGAGTTTGAGTTGGGGCGTCAGGGTACGGCGCACGTCGTCCACCCGGGCGAAGGCGGTGACGATCAGGGACAAGGGGGATACCACCTGTTTCTTCTCGCCCTGGTCTTCCCAGGCGGTGCGCATGGACAGGGAATCCTTGCCCACCGGAATCGACACGCCCACCGACTGGCACAACTCGGAGACGGCCTGGACGGTATCGAACAGGCGGGCGTCCTCGCCGGCCACGCCGCAGGCGGCCATCCAGTTGGCGGACAGCTTGACCCGCTTCAGCTCGCCCACGTCGGCGGCGGCCAGGTTGGTCAGGGCCTCGCCGATGGCCATGCGGCCCGAGGCGGGAGCGTCGAGCACCGCCACCGGGGTGCGCTCGCCCATGGCGAAGGCTTCGCCGGCGTAACCCTGGAAACTCATCAGGGTGACGGCCACGTCGGCCACCGGCACCTGCCAGGGGCCGACCATCTGGTCCCGGGCGGTCAGGCCGCCCACGGTGCGGTCGCCGATGGAGATGAGGAAGGTCTTGTCGGCCACCGCCGGCAGGCGCAGCACCCGGTAGGCGGCGTCCTTGAGGTCGATGGCGGTGGGATCGAAAGGCGTAGCGGCTGCCTCGGCGTGGGCCACGTCCCGGGTCATACGCGGCGGCTTGCCGAGCAGCGCCTCCATGTCCATGTCCACCGGATTGTTGCCGAAGTGGCTATCCACCACCTTCAGCTGGCCGTCGCCGGTGGCCTCGCCGACCACGGCGTAGGGGCAACGCTCGCGCTCGCACAGGGCGGCGAAGTCGGCCAGACGCTGCGGCGGGATCGCCAGCACGTAGCGTTCCTGGGATTCGTTGCTCCAGATTTCCGCCGGGCTCATGCCCGGTTCCTCGATCTGCACCTTGCGCAGCTGGAAGGTGGCGCCGACGCCGCCGGAATGGGCCAGTTCGGGGAAAGCGTTGGACAGGCCGCCGGCGCCCACGTCGTGGATCGACAGGATCGGGTTGTTACCGCCCATCTGCCAGCAGCGGTCGATGACCTCCTGGGCGCGGCGCTGGATTTCCGGGTTGCCGCGCTGTACCGAGGCGAAGTCCAGGTCTTCGGTGTTGGCGCCGGCGCTCATCGAGCTGGCGGCGCCGCCGCCCAGGCCGATCAGCATGCCCGGCCCGCCCAGCTGGACGAACAGGGTGCCCACCGGGAAGGTCTCGGCCTTGAACGACTGCTCGGCCTGGATGCTGCCCAGGCCGCCGGCGATCATGATCGGCTTGTGGTAGCCCTTGACCTCGCCGCCGACCTTCTCTTCGTAGGTGCGGAAATAACCGGTCAGGTTGGGGCGGCCGAATTCGTTGTTGAAGGCGGCGGCGCCGATCGGGCCCTCGATCATGATGTCCAGGGCGCTGGCGATGCGGCCGGGGCGGCCATAGGCGCTGGTGGCCGCTTCCCAGGGCTGTTCAGCGCCGGGGATGTTCAGGTTGGACACGGTGAAACCGCACAGACCGGCCTTGGGCTTGGAGCCCCGGCCGGTGGCCCCCTCGTCGCGGATTTCCCCGCCGGAGCCGGTAGCGGCGCCGGGGAAGGGGGAAATGGCGGTGGGGTGGTTGTGGGTCTCGACCTTGGTCAGGATGTGGGTCGTTTCCTCTGAATAGGCGTAGGCGCCACCTTCCCGGGGATAGAAGCGGGGAATGGTGGCCCCCTCGATGATCGAGGCGTTGTCGGCGTAGGCCATCACCGTGCCTTCCGGCGCGGCCTTGTGGGTGGCCTTGATCATGCCGAACAGGGTCTCGTCCCGCTGTTCGCCGTCGATCACCCAGGCGGCGTTGAAGATCTTGTGCCGGCAGTGTTCCGAGTTGGCCTGGGCGAACATCATCAGTTCAACGTCGGTCGGGTTGCGCCCGGCCTTGGTGAAGATGTCGAGCAGGTAGTCGATCTCGTCCTCGGACAGGGCCAGGCCCAGGCTGCCGTTGGCCGCCACCAGGGCGGGCCGGCCGCCGGCCAGCACGTCCACCGTAGCCAGGGGCTTGGGCGCCACGTGGGCGAACAGGGCGGCCACATGGTCGAAGCCGTCTAGCACCGATTCGGTCATGCGGTCGTGCAACAGGGCCACCACCTGCTGGCGGGTGGCGGCATCCAGGTTGCCCCGGGCGCTGACCCGATAGGCGATGCCGCGCTCGATGCGCTTCACCCCGGCGATGCCGGTGTTGCGGGCGATGTCGGTGGCCTTTGACGACCAGGGGGAGATGGTGCCGATGCGCGGCGTGACCAGGATCAGTTCCCGCTCCGGCAGCTCGTCCGCCGCCACCTCGCCGAGCAACTGGGCCAAGCGTCCACGGCCATCGTCGGCCAGGGGCCCTTCCAGTTCGACGAAATGCCAGAAGTCGGCGGCGAGGCCGGTGACGGCCGGCACCGAAGCGGCCAGGCGGTCCTTGAGGCGTTGCAGGCGGAAAGCGGAGAAGGCGGGGGCACCGCGCAGGAGGAGAAGGTCGGCCATCGGAGATGTCACTGAAAGGCGGCGAGGCGCCGCCGGCCGGGGAAAAACGGGGGCCGGGCGGACGCCACAGGGGCAAAAACCGGATTATACCGGAGGAACGGGCCCCTCTCGGCCCCAGGCGCCCTCTTCCGCCGCTTCCGTTGCCGTACCCGTCGCGCTTTCACCGCCGCTTCCTGCACTCCCGCCACTGCCATCGCCCTTCCATGCTTCCGGCGACGGCGGCGGCGCATCAGTCCTACCGCGTTTTCTCCCGCTGCGGGAAAAGCAGCACGCCGTCGGACAGGGCCACCCGGTTGCGTCCGGCGAACACCGCCGCCCCCAGGGCCACCTTGGCCCGGCGCAACAGGGCCTGACCATCCCGGTCACGGTGCTGGAAATGGGTGACGCCGACGCTCACGGTAAAGCGCAGATCTCCCAGGTCGCTAGGCAGGCAGAGACGGGCCGCCCCTTCGCAGATGCGGGTCGCCGGCGTACTCGCGCCGTCCGAATCGACCCCCGGCAGCAAGGCGGCGAACTCGCATTCCCCCAAGCGCCCCACCAGGTCGCTATCGCGCAATTCCTGCCGCACCAGGGCCGCAAGCCGCACCAGCAGCCGGTCGGCCATGTCCTCGCCATAGGCGTCGGCCAGGCGGTTGAAAAAATCCACTTGGAGGCAGATCGCCGCCACTGGCTGCTCATAACGGCGAAAGCGGCCGTACTCCCGCTCCACCGCCTCGGCAAAACGGCTGCGGCCAGCCACACCGGTAAGCAGATCCATGCCCCCCGCTTCCCGCAGCCGCCCGGCCAGTTCGCGGTACAGGTGCTGCTGACGCAATAGCGCCGTCACGAGCAACGCCAGGGAAGCGGCCGCCAGCAGCAGGGTCGCCGCCAGCACGGCATGCGCCGCGCCGGGCACCAACCCATCGCCGCCGGCCAGCAGTCCGGCCAGAAGAGCCAGGGCCGCTACGCCCAGCCCCAGGGCCACGGCGCCCCGGCGGCGCAGCCAGGGCGGCAACGCGGCGAAAGGCTCGACCCAGGCCAGGGCGCCGGCCAACCAAGACGGCACCCAGCCGGGCCGCCGCCCTGCCCTGCCTTGCCCGCTTTCGCCCAGGGCCATCGCCCCCGGGCCCGGATGCCCATTCCCCATGACCGCGCTCCCGCCCCCTACTCGGGGCCTTGGGCATTGGAACTCCCAAGCGCGACAAAATTCATTTCGGATGCAACACGCGGCAACGTCCGGCACTGCCGGCGTCCATCGATCCCAGCGCGGCCCCTCACTCCAGCCCGGCGGCATCCTGGGCTGCCGACTGCCGCCAGTCCCGCGGCGTCATGCCATAGGCTTCGCGGAAGCGGCGGCCGAAGTGGGTCAGGTCGTTGAATCCCCAGTGGAAGGCGATTTCCGTGATGCTGCGCAAGGCCAGGGATGGGGAAGCCAGATCGCGGCGGCACCGCTCCAGGCGCCGGCCGAGCAGCCAGCGGGAAAAACTGAGCCCCCGCTCCTCGAAAAGCCGGTGCAGGTAGCGGGTGGAAATGCCGAAGCGGGCCGCCACCCTCTCCGGGGTCAGGCGGGGGTCGCCGAGGTGGGCCTCGACAAAGTCGTCGATGGCGGGAAGACGGGCCGCCTTCAGCGCATCCGTAACGCTCTCGCCAGAGTCCTCGTCGACGGCTTCGCAATTCCCGAGGGCCAGCGCCAGCAAATCCATGAAATGGCCGGACAGGGCATTTCCCTGCTCGGCGGGCAGGGGCGGATTCGGCGGGGCCATGCTGCGCAAAAAGCTGTCCAGCAGTCCGTTGAGGCGCTGCTGCCGGCCAAGCCGGGCGATCGAGGGCAGACGGGGCAGGCGCGACACCAGGCCGGCCCGGGGAAAGTTGATCCAGAGGCCCCGGTTGCCGTCGGACTGCCGGCAATCCCAGGGCGAGGCATTGTCCACCAGGAACATGTCGCCGCGACCGACGGAAAGGTCGCCCCCGTTATGACGGAAATGGAGACGCCCGCCCATTTGCAGCACCAGGGCGCACGTATCGTTGTCGCAGCGGGCGATCTGCGGCCGGCCCCGGGTGACGCGGGAAGCGCTGGTTCGATGCACGCCGAGCACGCTGTCGCCGAGCACACGCGTGCGCAGGGCCGTGTGGAACAGACTGGCCCCCTCGGCATCGACGTCGAGCATGCAGCCGGTCTGGCGCAGCACTTCGTCGCGCCAGAAGGCGAAGCGTTCGCTCTCGGGAAGATCGTCAGTCGTGAAGACGGATTCCATGGGATGGGTGCGCGGAAAGTCGTATCGGCCGTGCGCTGCCAGCCGAGACGGGGAGGGACAGGATACCCAGAATTCATGCCTTTGTCCTCCCAGGGAAAAGAACATGAACCGCACCTACCGGCTCGTCTGGAACGACCAGACCCAACGCTATGTCCCTGCCCCCGAAACCGCCCGCAGACGCGGCAAGGGCAACCATGGAAAAACGGCACTGGTGGCCGCCGCGCTGGCACTCACGCTCGGTATGGCGACACCGCTGGCACAGGCGCAGCAGGCGGCCGGCGGCGCGGGCGGAGGCAACGGAGGCGCCGGCGGCAGTGCCGGCATGAGCGGCGGCAGTTCCAGTGCGGGGGAAGCTGGAGGCGCGGCCGGAACTCCGGGTAAGCCGAACGGCGACAATGGTTTCTTGGGCAGCGGCGGCGGCGGCGGATATGAAGCCGTCGCAAACGGCGACGTCTCATCGCCGATGACGGGGGGCCAAGGCGGTATGGGTGGGGATTACTTCTTCATCAGCGGCACCGGCGGCGGCGGCGGTGGCGGCGCAGGCGTGGTGATGCAGGCCGCGGGCACTTCCGTGACGGCCGACGTGACGGGCGGCGCGGGCGGCGCGGGCGGCAGTGCCTCCCTCATGAGCGACGGCGGCGGCGGCGGCAACGGTGGCGGCGGCGGCAACGGCGGCGCGGGTGTGGCGATGCAGGCCACGGGTACGCTCGACGTGGCGGGTGAGGTAAAGGGCGGCGACGGCGGCGCGGGTGGGGGCGGTATGCCCCCCACCCCGGTCTCCGGCCCCGGAGGCGGTGGCAGCGGCGGCAACGGCGGCGCGGGCGTGGCGATGCAGGCTGCGGGCACCGTCAACGTGACAGGCAGCGTGACGGGCGGCGCCGGCGGGAACGGCGGTATGGGCTTCGACCTTGCCGGCGAACCGAGCTTCGCCCCATCCGGAACCGGCGGCGCCGGCATTCTCGGTGCGGCCGGTGGCGGCGTCACCATCGTCAATTCCGGGCATATCGAGGGCGGCATGGGAAACGGCGGCCGGGCCGACGCCATCTCGCTATTCGGCGACGGCAACCGGCTGGAAGTGCGGCAGGGCTCGACCATCGTCGGCAACGTCCAGGTGTCGTCCGTCCCAGCGGGCGGCGTCAACACGCTGGCCTTGGGCGGCGCAAACAATGACGCGTTCGACGTGTCGCAGATCGGCGACTCGGCCCAATATCGCGGCTTCAACGCCTTCGAGAAAACCGGCGCCAGCACCTGGACGCTGACCGGCAGCGGCAACCAGAACTGGTCGGTGGACAACGGCACGTTGAAGGGCGATACCGACAGCATCCAGGGAAACGTCACCTTCGCCAGCGGCCCGGGCAACCGCGGCCTCGTCTTCGACCAAACCTTCGACGGCAGCTACAGCGGCGTCATTTCCGGCGACGGCTCGCTGACCAAGACCGGCACGGGCACGGTGACGCTGACGGGCAATAACAGCGACGCCGGCAACAGCTACACCGGCGGCACCACGGTGAGCGGCGGTACCTTGAAGATCGAAGGCGCCGGCTTCAAGGTCAACCACGCCGACGCCGACCTGAGCGTTGGCGACGCCAGCCTCGTCATCGCCTCCGGCCGTGTCACAAACCGCAATGGCAGCATCGGCACCGACGCCGGCAGTAGCGGCAGCGCCACCGTGACGGGCCGCACTTCGTGGTGGACAAGCACAGGCAGCCTGAAGGTCGGGAATGAGGGCAATGGCACCTTGACGATCGAAGACGGCGGTTCCGTCGCCAGCGACAGCGGTGCCATCGGCCACGCTGCCGGCAGTACCGGCAGCGTCACCGTGACTGGCACAGAATCCCGCTGGATGAATAAGGGCGCCCTATACGTCGGCGATATGGGCAACGGCACGCTCACCATCGAGAACTATGGTCACGTGGCCGGCAACGCCGGCACGGATAGCGCCATCGGCGCAGGCCTGGGCAGCACCGGTGTCGTCACCGTGGCAAGCCGCGGCTACTGGAGAAACTATGGTAGCAATCTGCATATCGGCCTCGACGGTGCCGGCACGCTCAGGATCGAAAGCGGCGGCGGAGTCGAGAACAAGGACGGCATCATCGGTGACCAAGCCAGCGGTACAGGCGCCGTCACCGTGACGGGCAGCGGCTCCACCTGGACGAATGCTGATTACCTGTATATCGGCAGTTCCGGCAACGGCACGCTCAAGATCGAAAACGGTGGCAAGGTCCTCAACCAGGACGGCATCATCGGTAACCAAGCCAACGGTACAGGCGCCGTCACTGTGACGGGCAGCGGCTCTACCTGGACGAATACGGGCAACCTGTATGTCGGCAATTCCGGCAACGGCACGCTCAGGATCGAAAACGGCGGCAAGGTCCGCAACCAGGATGGCACCATCGGCGACCAAGCCGGCAGCACCGGCACCGGCGCCGTGACCGTGACAGGCAGCGGCTCCACCTGGACGAATACGGGCAATCTGTATGTCGGCAATTCCTCCGGCAACGGCGCGCTCACGATCGAAAACGGCGGCACGGTCAATAGCATCGATGGCACCATCGGGGCCAACCCGTCCAGTTCCGCTTCCGCCGTCGTTACCGTGGCGAGCGGAGGAACCTGGAACGTTAGCAGGCTGGTCCTCTGGGGCACAGGCACACTCAATATCGGTGCTTACGACCTTTCCGCGCCGACGACTGCAGGCGCGGTGATTGTGGACTACCCCATCACTGGTGTCGGCGGCGCGGTGAACTTCAACCAGACTGACGCCATCACCTTCTCCTCGCTCATCACGGGCAACATCGCCGTCAACCAGCGCGGCAGCGGCACGACGACGCTGACCGACAACAATTTCTACACGCAAGGCACCACTATCAGCGGCGGCACCTTGCAGCTCGGCAATGGCGGCACCTCGGGTTCGATCCAAGGGAACGTCGTCAACGACGGCACCCTCGCCTTCAACCGCAGCGATACGCTGACGTTCGCCGGTTCCATCTCAGGTTCCGGCGCCGTCCACCAGATCGGTTCCGGCACCACGATCCTCACCGGTACAAATACCTACACCGGCGGCACCACGATCAGCGGCGGCACCTTGCAGCTCGGCAACGGCGGCACCGTTGGCTCGATCACAGGAAACATCGCAGGAAACATCGTCAACAACGGCACCCTCGCCTTCAACCACAACGATGATCTCACGCTCGCCGGTTCGATCTCCGGCACGGGCGCCGTCCGCCAGATCCACGGCGCGACGATCCTGACCGGCTCCAACACTTATACCGGCGACACCACCATCATGAACGGCATACTGCAATTCGGTGACGGCATCTCGGCAGGTGGCGCCAACACGCTTGGCGGTCGGATCGACGTGGGGGGGCGCAGCGTGCTCGCCATCTACACGCCCGCAACCGTGACCGTTGCCAAAGACGTCGCATTCGCCGACGAAACCCAACTGGGAATCATCACCACTACGAACGGCCCGTCGCTGCGCGCCGAACGCCTTAGTCTCGGCACTGGCGTGTTTTTCAACCTCAGCGGCATCGACGACCTCAGCCAGCTCGACAAAGTAGTGATCGACACCGCCTCCGGCATCGCCGGCGATTTCGGCACCGTGACCATCGGCGGCGCCGCCGGAGCCGCGGACTACGTCACCCTCGCCACCCGGAAGTCGGCGGACGGCAAGCAGTATCTCGCCACCTATGGACTGACCTGGAACGCCGGCAGCCAGGCCCACGGCACCTTCACCCTGGCCAGCGCCAACGACCGCTTCACCGTGGGCGCGGCCCTCGCCGACCAGGCCGCCAGCGCAACCGGCTGGGACGGCAAATCCCTGACCAAGGCCGGCGCCGGCACCCTGATCCTGACCGGCGCCAACACCTACACCGGCGGCACCGCCATCACCGGCGGCACCTTGCAGATCGGCGATGGCGGCACCTCCGGCTCCATCGTGGGAGATGTGGCCAATAACGGCACCCTGGCCTTCAACCGCAGCGATGCGCTGACATTCGCTGGCTCCATTTCCGGCAGCGGTTCGCTGACCAAGTCTGGGGCGGGCACCCTGCTCCTCACCGGTGCCAACACCTACGCCGGCGGCACGACAGTCAAGGGCGGTACGCTGGAGATCGACGGCGGTAGCATCGACCACCAAACCAAAGATCTGATCGTGGGCGAGAGCAGCGGCGAGAATGCCGCCCTGGTCATCCGCAACGGCACGGTCAACGACTTCCTCGGCAGCATCGGCCAAGGCGCCGGCAGTACCGGCGCCGTCACCGTGACAGGCGCCAACGCCACCTGGACGAATGGGAAGGCCCTGTATGTCGGCAATTTTGGCAACGGCACACTCAGGATCGAAAGCGGCGGTGCGGTCAGCGGCGAGAGGGGCTACATAGGCATGTCCGTCGGCAGCGCCGGCGCCGTCACCGTGACGGGCGCCGGCTCCGCCTGGATGAATGCGGACAATCTGTATGTCGGTCATTTGGGCAACGGCACGCTCAGGATCGAAAACAGCGGCAAGGTCAATAACGCCACCGGCATCGTCGGCTACGCCCACGTCGCCAACGGTAGTGTCGTCGTGACAGGCAATGGTTCCACCTGGACGAACGGCGATCTGTATGTCGGCAGTCACGGCAACGGCACGCTCACCATCGAAAACAGCGGTACGGTCGGCAGCGCCGCCAGCTATATCGGCGCCACCAGCTATGTCGGCGCTGTCAGCACCGGCACCGGCCTCGTTACCGTGACGGGCAGCGGCTCTGCCTGGAATGCGCAGAACCTTACGGTCGGCCTCGAAGCGCACGGAACCCTCGTCATCGAGAAGGGGGGCAAGGTCGAAAGCAGCGGCGGCATCATCGGCGACCGCGTCAGCGGCACCGGCGCCGTCACCGTGACGGGTAGCGGTTCCACCTGGACGAATGCCGGCGAGCTGCTGGTGGGCAATGCGGGCAAGGGCACCCTGACGATCGAAAACGGCGGCACGGTCAGCAGCACCTGGGGTTTCCTCGGCGTCGACGCGTCCAGTTCCGCCGTCGTCACCGTGGCGAACGGCGGAACCTGGAAACTCGTGACGGGGGGCAGCCCCAGCAAGCTGGTTTTCGGCGCGGGCTCCAGCACCGGCACGCTCAACATCGGCGCTTACGACCTTTCCTCACCGACGACCGCAGGCACGGTGGCTGCGGACCGACTTGAAACCGGCACCGGCAGCGGCACGCTGAACTTCAACCAGACGGATGCCATCACCTTCTCCTCGCTCATCACGGGCAACATCGCCGTCAACCAGCGCGGCAGCGGCACGACGACGCTGACCAACGACAACACCTACACCGGCGGCACCACGATCGGCGGCGGCACCTTGCAGATCGGCAACGGTGGCACCGCGGGTTCGATCAAAGGGGACGTCGTCAACAACGGCGCCCTTGTCTTCAACCGCAGCGACGCGCTGACGTTCGCCGGCGCCATCTCCGGTAACGGCGCCGTCCACCAGGTCGGCGACGGCACGACAATCCTGACCGGCACCAATACCTACAGCGGCGGCACCACGATCAGCGGCGGCACCTTGCAGATCGGCAACGGCGGCCCTTGGGGATTACTCGCAGGGAACGTCGTCAACAACGGTACCCTCGCCTTCAACCGTGACGGCCTTTGGGTACTCGACGGGGCGATCTCCGGCACGGGCGCCGTCCGCCAGATCGGGGGAACAACGGTTCTGACCGGCAGCAACGCGTACACCGGCAACACGACGGTCGAGGCCGGCACGCTGCAATTTGGCGATGGCACCTCGGCAGGCAGCACCAACACCCTCGGCGGCCGGATCGACGTGATCGGCGGCGGGCTCGCCATCCGCACACCGGCGACCGTGAGCGTCGCCCAGGACGTCACCTTCGCCGACAACACCGCGCTGGCGATCACCACCACCGCGAGCGGCTCGTCGCTACACGCCAACCGCCTCAGCCTCGGCACCGGCGTCGCCTTCAACCTCAGCGGCATCGACGATGCCAACCAGCTCGACAAGGTGCTGATCGACACCGCCTCCGGCATCACCGGCGATTTCGGCACCGTGACCATCGGCGGCGCCGCCGGAACCGTGGATTACCTGTCCCTCGCCACCCGGAAGTCGGGCGACGGCAAGCAGTACCTCGCCACCTACAACCTGACCTGGAACGCAGGCAACCAGGCAGCCGGCACCTTCACCCTGGCCGGCGCCGGCGACCGCTTCACCTTGGGCGCGGCCCTCGGCAACCAGGATGCCAGCGGCGCCTGGGACGGCAAATCCCTGACCAAGGCCGGCGACGGCACCCTGGTCCTGACCGGCGCCAACACGTACACCGGTGGCACCGCCATCACCGGCGGCACCTTGCAGATCGGCAACGGCGGCACCGCCGGCTCCATCGTCGGCAACGTGGCGAACGGCGGCACCCTGGCGTTCAACCGCAGCGACATGCTGACGTTCGACGGCGAGATCTCGGGCAATGGCGCAATTCGGCAGACCGGTTCGGGCCGGACCAACCTGACCGGCGATTCCAGCGGCTTCACCGGATCGACCATGGTCGAAAAGGGCACCCTCTCCGTCAACGGCCAGCTCGGCGGGACATTGAACGTGCTGGCGGCGGGCCGCCTGCAAGGCAACGGCACGGTCGGTGACACCGTCGTCACCGGCACCGTCGCGCCGGGCAATTCCATCGGCACCCTCAACGTCGCCAGCGTCGACTTCAATCCCGGTTCGATCTACGAGGTCGAAGTGAACGCGGCCGGCCAGTCCGACAAGATCGTCGCCGCCGGCACGGCAACGATCAACGGCGGCACGGTGCGGGTGCTGGCGGGGGCCGGCGACTATGCCCCCTCCACTACCTACACGATCCTCACCGCCGCAGGCGGGCGCACCGGCACCTTCGATGGCGTGACGTCCAATTTCGCCTTTCTCACGCCCACGCTCAGCTACGACACCAACGACGTGACGCTGACCCTCACCCGCAACGCCACCGCCTTCGCCGCCATCGGCGCCACGCGCAACCAGGCTGCTGCGGGTAGCGGCGTCGAAAGCCTCGGGGCCGACAATGCGCTCGCCGCCGCGGTGGTGGGCTTTTCGGCCGACCAGGCGCGCGCCGCCTTCGACCTTCTGTCGGGCGAGGTCCATACGTCGGCAAAGTCGGCGCTGATCGAAAACGGCCGCCACGTGCAGAACGCCATGACCGACCGCCTGCGCGGCGCCTTCGACATTCTGGGAGCGCAAACCGCCGAGCCGATCAAGGTCGCGGCCCTGGGCGACGTGCCCGTGCTGCCCGCCGCCGTTCATGCCGGTCCGGTGCTCTGGACGCAAGGCTACGGTTCCTGGGGGCGCATCGATGGCGACGGCAATGCCGCACGGCTCAAGCACGACAGTCAGGGAATCTTCATCGGTACCGACAGCCCGGTGGGCGACTGGCGCTTCGGCGCCGTGGCCGGCATCGGCCGCACGGGTTTCGATACGAGCGACCGCCGCTCGAACGGCCACAGTGACAACTATCACCTCGGCCTGTACGGCGGCGCACAATGGGACGCCCTTTCCTTCCGCACCGGCGCGGCCTGGACCCGGCACGATCTTTCGACCTCGCGCACCGTGGCCATCCCCGGTTTCACGGACAACCTGAAGGCGGATTACCGTGCCCGCACGGTGCAGGTCTTCGGCGAACTCGGCTATCGGATGCGGGGCCGCCAGGCCGTGCTCGAACCTTTCGCCAACCTGGCCCACACGAACCTGCGCACGGACGGCTTCACCGAACGGGGTGGCGCGACGGCACTGCGGACCGGCGCGACGACCACCGATGCGACGTTCTCGACACTGGGGCTGCGCGCCGCAACCCAGGTCGCGCTCGGCACGAGCAGGGCCCGGCTGGCCGGCACCCTCGGCTGGCGCCATGCGTTCGGCGGCGCCACGCCGGAATCGACGCTGCGCTTCGCTTCCGGCGGCAACGACTTCGGCATTGCGGGAACGCCCATCGCCAGGAATAGCGCAGTGTTCGAAGCCGGGCTGGATTTCAGGCTCACGTCCAATGCAACGCTGGGAGCCTCTTATGTCGGCCAACTGGCGTCCGGCGCACGGGAACACGGCGTGAAGGTTGGCTTCAACATGGAGTTCTAATCGGGGCAGGCCGCGTTGGGGAGGCTCGGCAATGATCGCCCGCCCCGGCAACGGCACGGCCACCGCGAGGCGTAACGGGGGGTGTCGGTCTCGTCGACCGCACCTGCCTGGGGCCTGGTCCTGCCGGCCTCCCCGCCTCGCCGCATCAGCCCTTTGCGGCGCAGGCGGAAAATGGTTTGGCACGTCCCGGTACCTGCGGCACTCATCGGGCCGGCCGCCCCCGCCCTTCACGCCGCTCCGGGACGGGGGCAGAATGGCGCCCCGCCGTTCGCCGACGCCCTCACCCCCTACTTCCCGCGTAATCATGGTGCAACAGATCACTCCCCAGCAGCTCGACGCCCTGTCAGCCCAGGCCCAGGCTTCTCCCCGCCGCCGCGCCAACCTCAACCTGCACCCCCAGCTGGACGACCCGATCCAGCGCCTGGCCATCGCCATGGAGCCGGACACCTACGTCCGCCCCCACCGCCATCCCCATACCTGGGAATTGCTCTACCCCCTGCGCGGCCGCTTCGTGGTGCTGCATTTCGACGAGGCCGGCACGGTGACGCGGCGCAGCGTGCTGGGTGAGGGCGCCCTGACCCTGGAAACGCCCGCCGGCGGCTGGCACGCGGTGCTGTCCCTGGACGTGGGCGGGGTGATCTTCGAGGTCAAGCACGGGCCCTATCAGCCTATTCTCGACGCGGACTACGCGTCCTGGTCGCCGTCGGCCGACGCCCCGGCCGATGCGGTGAACGCCACCCTGGCCTGGTACGCCACGGCCCAGGTGGGTGACACCCTGCCCCGGGACTGATCGGTCCAGAACAGGCAAAAGGAAAAAGCCCAGGAAAAAGGGGAAAAGCGGAAACAGGGCGGAAGGCCCCGCCCCTTGCGGCCCCCTTGCCGCCCTACCCCGCCGTCGCCTGGCAGACCCGGTTGCGACCCTGCTGCTTGGCAGCGTAGAGGGCCGCGTCGGCCCGGTTGATCAGGTACTGGTAGTCCGGGTGGCCGTCGAACTGGGCCACGCCAGCGCTAACGGTGACGTGCAGGGTCCGCCCGTCGCTGATGAGGAATTCGCCGGCATCGAACTTCTGCCGGATGCCCTCGGCGATGCGCAGGGCGGCATCGGCGTTCACCTCCACCAGGATCACCAGGATTTCCTCGCCGCCGTAGCGGAAGACGAAATCGCCGCTGCGCACGGCGTTGAGCACCAGGGCGGAGGCCTGTTGCAGCACCGCGTCCCCGGCGTCGTGGCCGTAGCCGTCGTTGATGTTCTTGAAGTGGTCGATGTCCAGCAGCAGCAGGGCGAACCCCTGGCTCTCCCCCCGGTACAGGGCGATTTCCCGGCTCAGCACCGAGGGCAGGAAGCGCCGGTTGAGCAGCCGGGTCAGGGCGTCCCGGCCGTTTTCCACCTCCAGGTAGCGCTCGAACAGGGATGAGAGCAGAAACTTCAGGCTGTCCAGTTCGCCGTAGAACTCCCCCACCAGGGCGTTAAGCTGAGGCGCCGCCGGATCGGCCACCCGCAGCTGGGGCAGCAGGGCGCTGTCGACCCGCTCCACGATGTCCTGGATCTGGCCCAGTTCCTCCGAGCCCTCGAACATCATGCGCGCCTTGTGGTTGAGCCACAGGCCGAACTCGGAATGGGCCAGGTTGGGCAGCACCGCCCGGCTGCTCGGCCGGTGCAGCATGAACAGCACCTCTTGCCCCCATTCGAGCAGCACCGAGCGCTGCCGCTCCCGCTCCACCGACATGTTCTGGCCCAGGGAGAACAGCCGGTAGGCCTCGTCGGCCCTGGCGCTGCGCTCCGAGTTGCGCACGAAGGCGGCGCTCATCAGTTCCAGCGCCAGATCCATCACCTGCCCCACGTAAGGCAGGGCGCGCAGGTGGTCCTGGGGCGACAGGTTCCGCTCCGCCAGGCGGGAATAAATGGCGGCCTTGAGCACCCGGGCACCCCGGGCCACCAGGTAGATGGGCAGACGGATGCGGGCATGGACCTCGCCAACGTGGCGCTGGTGGGCCACCACGGCGGCAGCCTGGGCCTCGTCGCGCAGCTCCTGGGCGAAGACCTCTTCCAGCCAGCGGGTCATGGAACCGCGCAGGCGCTCGTTGACGATGGTGTGGTCGAGAAAATGGGCCGCATCGCGGTCGGCCATCATGGCCCCGTAGAAATGGGCCGCCAGCTCCGGCCCGTGCTCGCGCACCACCGCCGCCACGGCCTGACGGCAGGCATCCGGGGTACGGGCCGCGATGTCCAGCCATTCCGCCTCGGGGGTCGCCGGGCGGGAAGGGACGGACGGCAAGGGAGAGAGGATGGCGGGTGACGGGTTCATTGCGGACTCGAATACGAAGAGGGGACGGATCCCCGTGGGATTTGCCGGGGCGGGCAACGCCAAACCGCCTCCGCGCGAACGGTGGCCGGTGGCCGTGTTGCCCGGAATACCGGCGGCCCTTGCCGGCGACGGCCCCCAAGGGCGCGCCCGGCCGCGTGCATCAAGGGGTTGCGCTCGCCAGCCCCCGTACCGGCATGGAAAAACTGAACTGGATTCTATCGCTTTCACCCCCGTGCTCAAGCCAGACCGAGCCGTCGTGGATTTCCGCGATCTGCCGGACCAGATGCAGGCCCAGCCCTGCTCCGGGGCGGTGCTGCGACAGGCGTCCCCGGAAATATTTCAGGAAAAGCCGCGGCACCTCCTCCGCAGGAATGGGCGAGCCGCCGTTACAGATTTCGACCCGCACCCCGCCATCGGCACCCGCCGTTGCGCGCAGCGAAACCGTCTCGTCCTGGGGAGCATGCCGGTCCGCATTGGCCAGCAGGTTGCGCAGCGCCACCTTCACCAGGCCGGGATCGCAGAAGAAGCCTTCCGGCACCCCCTGCCAATCGGCCTCGATCCTGCCTTCCGGCCACTCCTGCACCAGCTCGCCGAGCAGTTCCGGCAGGTTGCACGGCCGCGGGGAGAAGACGGGCATGTCCATGTCCATGCGGTCGCTCGCCAGGCAGTTATCCACCAAGTCCGACATCCGCCGGACCGTGCTGCGCAGGTTCTGGCAGCGGCCCACCACCTCGTCCCAGGGCGCCCCTGGATTAAGCGCGATCTGCTGTGCAGTCACGTTGATGATGGCCAGCGGAGTGCGGAATTCATGGGACACCATGGCGACGAAACTGCGCTGCTCTTCCTTGATGCGCCGTTCGGTCTCCAGCGCCGTCCGCAGCTCGTTTTCCAGTAACTTGCGCCGCTCGATTTCGTGCTCCAGGTCGGCCGTGCGCACGGCCACTTCTTCCTCAAGGCCCTCGTTCAGCTTGCGCACCGCCCGCATGGCCCGCTCCTGGGCCTCGGCCGCCTGCCGGCGCAGCAGGTCGTAGCGCGCATGCAGCCGCATGCTCATGGCCAGGATGTGGATCAGGGTTCCCAGGGATGCCGCATTGACGGTCCATACGTTGGAGGGAAAAACGGACAGGTTGCGCAGGAAGCTGATGCCGATCCCGGCATAGTAGATGCCGAAGGCAAAGAGGAAGAACCGCGCCGGGCGATGGCCGCGCAGCAATAAATAAACGCTGAGCCCCGTCATCAGCACGACCAGCAGCAACGACAGCAGCTGTGCCGGGACGACCCCCTCGGCGTAGCCCACCTTGAGGACGAGCCCCATGAACAGGAGGCCGAGCAAGGTCACCGTGCCGATGAATGCCGTGGAAAAGCGCGGCCAGACCGAGGCCAGCTCAAGTTGCAGAACGGCGAACTTGGTCCCCACGATGAGGGCGAGGCAGATGCTGCACGCCAGCACCGGGTCGGAAATGCTCCCCGGTATCCGGAAGATCCATTGGGGAATCCCCGCCGTCAGCATCTGGATGGTGATGGCTAGCGCGACGTAGAGCAGGTACCAGCCGCTCTGGGCCTCCTTCGTCATGCGCCAGAAGAAAATGTGCAGGACGATCAGCAGCAGGTAGCAGCCGAAGTAGAGCCCGTAATACAGCATTTCCCGGCGGGAAAAGCTGTCGAACGCATCGCGCTGCCAGACATCGACCGCGCTGGAAATTGCGTTGCGCGAGGTGATCCGGATCAGCAGCGTCACCGCCTCCCCCGCTGGCAGGATCAGCGGAAACGCGGCGTTGCGGGCATCGAGGGGCCATGCGGCCCGGTCCAGGTTCTCACCGGCCCGGGAACGCTCCCATCCGCCGCCGGGCGCCTGGCGGAAAAGCTCCACGTCGTCGACCAGGGCATTGCCGAGGTTGAGCACCCACTCGGCGGGGGCCGACTTGTCCCGCACCACTAACAGCTTCAGCCATAGGGTATCGGGCGTATAGCCCACGCCGAGTTCGCCGGGCAGCGGCTGCCAGGGTGCCTCGGCCAGAACCCGGCCGGGATCTGTCTCCCCCGATCCATCCTGAAAAAGCGACAATGCGCCGGTTCCGGAGACGTTGGGCGTATCGGCGGCAAGAAGCAACGGACGCTGGGCCTGGGCCCCGAGGGGCATGAACAACCATAGCGCCAGCACAAGCATGTAGACACGTCTCATAGCTCGTTAGAATAGCACCCCATCCCTCCCCGCCCCGGGGCAACGCCCGAGTACAAGGCCGGCCTCAAACGCCTGGCAAAACACGCACATGACCGGCCACCTCATCCTGCTCGAAGACGAAGACATCCTGCGGCACGAGCTTGCCACCTTTCTCGGTCAGGCCGGCTGGACGGTGGAGGCCGTCGCCGACCTGAGCGCCTTCCGGGCGTGCTACGACGCGGCCCGCCACCGCATCGCCGTCATCGACCTGGGCCTGCCCGACGGCGATGGCATGGACCTGATCCGGGAGCTGCGCGACGGCGGCAGCCCCCTGGGCATCGTCGTCCTCACGGCACGCAGCGCCATCCCGGACCGGGTGGCCGGCCTGGCCGACGGCGCCGACCACTACCTGCCCAAGACGTCCGACCTGGATGAAATCGCCGCCATCCTCTCGGCCCTCGACCGCCGGCTTGCAGGCATCCAGCCCAACGCCCCGGCCTGGTTGCTGGAACTGGCGTCCCGGCGCCTAACCCCACCCGGCCACCAGCCCATCCACCTGTCCCATCAGGACTGCATCGTGCTGCACGCGGTGATGGCGCGGCAGGGCGACACCATCAGCCGGCAGGACATCGTTGCCGCCCTGGGGGAGGATTTCCTCAATTACGACCAGCGCCGCCTGGATACCCAGATGCGCCGCCTGCGCCGTAAAGTCGAGGACGCCGCCGGCATTGCCCTGCCCCTCAATACCGTGCGCAACGTCGGCTACTGTTTCTTCGCCGCCGTGGCGATCCGGACTTGATGCAAAGACAGCCGTCGCCGCTATCCATGTCTCTGCGGACGCCAAGTCAAACGCACTCCCGCATCGGCTCGGGCATGGCAAGCACATGAGACGTTTCGGCCTGCTCCTTCTGCTCGCGCTCGCCGCGTGCAGCACCATCCCCTCCGGCGCGGAGCGCCAAGAGGCTTACGACCGGCTCGCCCAAGCCCGCGGCTGGCGGCTGGAGCGCATCGCCACGGCCGGATTCGAATTGGTCGCCTGGCGGCCCGGCCGTTACCCCGATCCCGAAAGCCGTCGGCTCACCGTCTACCTGGAAGGCGATGGCCTGGCCTGGCTGACGCCGACGCAACCGTCCCCCGACCCGACGCCGAGGAATCCGCTGGTCCTCGCCATGGCACTGGCGCAACCCGAGGGCAATGCGGCCTATCTGGCCCGCCCGTGCCAGTTCGTCGATGCCGAGGCAACGGGCTGCGCCGCCGCCTACTGGACCGGCAAGCGTTTCGCGGAGGAAGTGGTGGCCGCAACCAACGACGCCCTGGATGTTCTCAAGCGGCAGTCCGGCGCCCGGACGCTCACCCTGGTGGGCTATTCCGGCGGCGGCGCCGTCGCCGCCCTGGTCGCCGCCCGACGCCAGGACGTGGACCGGCTGGTCACGGTCGCCGGCAACCTGGACCACCAGGCCTGGACGACCCACCACCGCGTGACGCCGCTGACCGGGTCCCTCAACCCGGCCGACGCCGCCGCTGCCCTGCGCCACGTGCGGCAATGGCACTTCGTCGGCGCCCGGGACGAGATCATGCCGCCGGCCATCGCCGCCGCTTATGCGGACCGCTACGACCGCTACCCGCCCGTGGAACGCCCCGAGGTGCGCGTCGAACCCGGCTTCGACCACCACTGCTGCTGGGCCGAGGCGTGGCCCCGGCTGTGGCGCAGCCTGGACGCACCCCGCCCCTGATTGGCGCAGAATGGCCGTTGCCACGCCCCGTTCCCGCCCCACCGCCATGCAGCTTTTCTACACCGACGTGTTCGTGTTGCCCCTGCCCGAGGGGCACCGCTTTCCCATGAGCAAGTACGCCCCGCTGCGCCAGGCGGCGCTCGATTCCGGCGCCTTCGCCCCGGGCGATTTTCACCTGCCACCGCCGGCCAGCGACGCCCAGCTGGCCCTGGCTCACTGCCCGGACTACGTGGCCCGGGTGGCGGCGGGGGAGCTGACCCCGGCGGAGATGAAACAGATCGGCTTTCCCTGGTCGGCGGAAATGGTGGAACGCTCGCGCCGTTCCGCCGGCGCCACCCTGGCGGCGGCCCGCTCGGCCCTGGCCGGGGGAAAGGTGGCGGCCAACCTGGCCGGCGGCACCCACCACGCCCACCGCGACCGGGGCGAAGGCTTCTGCGTGTTCAACGACGCGGCGGTGACGGTGCGCGTCCTGGCAGCGGAAGGCGCGGTGCGCCGGGTGGCGGTGATCGACGCCGACGTGCACCAGGGCAACGGCACCGCCACCATCCTGGCCGGCGATCCCCACGCCTTCACCTTCTCGATCCACGGCGCCCGCAACTTTCCCTTCGACAAAGCCGTGAGCGACCTGGACATCGAGCTGCCCGACGGCACCGGCGACGACGCCTACCTGGCCGCTCTGGAACAGGGCCTGGCCGCCACCTTCGCCGCCGGCCCCTACGACCTGGCCATCTACCTGGCCGGCGCCGATCCCTACGCGGGGGACCGCCTCGGTCGCCTGTCCTTGACCATGGACGGCCTGGCCGCCCGGGACCGGCGGGTACTGGACGCCTGTCGCGCCCACGGCGTGCCGGTGGCCATCGCCATGGCCGGTGGCTACGCCCGGGACATCGCCGACACGGTGACCATCCACGCCCGCACCCTGTTCACGGCGCGGGAATACGCAGCCCGGGCCTGACGCCCTTCCCTCAGGCCCCGGAGGATGCCGGCATGGCCGGCGCGGCCCCGTCCATCAGCGCCAGGATGTCGGCGAACAGCTCGCGCCATTCCCGCTGGCTGATCTTCATGAAGCCGAAGTAGCGCAGCATGAACGCCCCCTCGCAGGCGATGAAGGCCAGGCGAATGCGGCGCCCCTCGGGGCTGTCCGTGTCGATGCCATCGAGGCGCTGCTTGTACCAGGCCTGGACGCCCTTCAGGTGGTTGGGCGAATTGAGCAAGGCCGCCATCATCCCCGCCGCCCGGTCGCCCTCCGCCTTGTCGGTGCGCCGGGTGCCCTCCACGTGGGCCCGGGCCAGGGCCTCGGGCGTCGGCTCCGGGCCGGCCAGCCGGGCCACCAGGGCCTCGAACTCACCGCCCCAGCGCTCGTACATGGCCGTGATGAGGCGGTCCTTGGTGCCGAAGCTCGATTGCACCCCGCCCTTCGAAATGCCAGCGGCCTTGGCCACCGCATCGAAAGTCAGGGCAGCGATGCCCTTGGTGCGGACGATCAGCTCCGCCGCGTCGAGCACACTGTTCCGGTCCACTGCCTGGTAACGCGCCATCCCTCCTCCCATGCAAAATCGGTTACATAAATACGGTTGTATTTATAATCGTACTCTCTGCACAATGCCGCGGTGCTGAAATCGCCGGACTCGTCCCCGACGATTCCCGCCTTGCCCTGCGCCGGGCAAGGCCCCTCCGCCAGTGCCGACGCAGCCATGCCGGACGAATCGCCATGGATCGAATCCACCGATCCGCAGCCACCGTCCCCCCCGCTTCACAGGCCGGCATGGGCTTGAGCCAACTCCGGCCATTGTCCCACGAGGGCCGGTTTTCCCCTTTCGGCCCAGGCAGGCGGCAGCGCAACCACCGGCGCCAACGACAACCACCGATCACGACCGCCCCGCCCATCCACGGCGCCGGGCCGTCGCCCCCCGCTCATGACGACCCGCTCCTGCTCCTGCCGTTCCTCTCCTGCCGCCCTGGCGCTCGCCGCGGCCCTCCCCCTGCTCGCCGCCTGCGGCAAGGAGCCCCCCGCCGCGCCGCCCCCCGCGCCGGAAGCGGTGGTGATCGTCGCCACGCCCCGGCCCGAGTCCCTGACCACCCAGTTGCCCGGCCGGCTGGAAGCCTTCCGCAGCGCCGAGGTGCGCGCCCGGGTGGCAGGCATCGTCATCGAGCGGCGCTACCAGGAAGGCCAGGACGTACGCGAGGGCGAGGTGCTCTTCCGCATCGATCCCAAGCCCCTTCAGGCGACCCTGGACGCCGCCCGGGGCGCCCTGGCCCGGGCCGAGGCCGAGCACGCCGCCGCCTCCGACCAGTTGGCCCGCTACAAGGACCTGGTGGCGGAACGGGCGATCAGCGAGCGGGACCATATCGAAGCCGTGGCGGCCGAATCCCGCAGCCGGGCCGACGTGGCCTCGGCCCGGGCCGAACTGCGCCGCGCCGAGCTCAACCTGGGCTACGCCAGCGTCACCGCCCCCATCGCCGGCCGGGCCCGTCGCGCCCTGGTGACCGAGGGTGCCCTGGTGGGCCAGGACGCGCCGACGCCCCTGACCCGCATCGAGCAGATCGATCCGATCTACGTCAATTTCTCCCGACCCGCCAGCGAGGTGTTCGCCCTGCAACGGGATATCCAGGCCGGCCGCATCGCCGGGCCGGACAAGTCCGGCGCCCTGCCGGTGCGCCTGGTGCTACCCGACGGACGGCCCTACGGCCACGAGGGCAAGCTGCTCTTTGCCGACCTGGCGGTGGACCCGGGCACCGACAGCATCGCCATGCGCGCCCTCTTCCCCAACCCGGAACGGCAACTGTTGCCCGGCGCCTACGTGGAGGTGCACTTAAGCAGCGCGGTCGATCCCGGCGTGGTACGCATCCCCCGGGAAGCCCTGCTGCGCGGCGCCACCGGCGCCAGCGTGCGCACGGTGGACACCCAGGGCAAGGTGGCCGACGTCCCGGTGCGGGCCGAGCGCATGGACGGCCGCGACTGGCTGGTGACCGAGGGCCTGCGCGGCGGCGAACGGGTGATCGTGCAGAACGCCGCCCAGTTCGCCCCGGGCAGCCAGGCCGCCGCCCGCCCCCTGGGGGCCAAGGACACGCCGTCCCCGGCCGCCTCCACCGCGGAGGCGCGCTGAATGGCCCATTTCTTCATCGACCGGCCGGTCTTCGCCTGGGTCATTGCCCTCCTCATCTCCCTGGCCGGGGTGCTGGCGATCCGGGGCCTGCCCGTGGCCCAGTACCCCAACATCGCCCCGCCGGTGGTCAGCGTCTCGGCCACCTACCCGGGGGCCTCGGCCAAGGTGGTGGAAGAAGCCGTCACCACCCTGATCGAGCGCGAAATGAACGGCGCCCCGGGGCTGATGTACACCTCCACCACCAGCAGCAGCGGCGGCGCCTACATCAACCTGACTTTCCGCCAGGGAGTTAGCCCGGACCTGGCGGCGGTGGAAGTGCAGAACCGCCTCAAGTCGGTGGAGCCGCGCCTGCCCGAAACGGTGCGCCGCTACGGCATCCAGGTGGAGCGGGCGGCAGACAACATCCAGATGGTGGTCAGCCTTTCCTCCAACCGCCCCGACATCGACGAGGTGGACCTGGGCGAGCTGTCCTCGGCCAAGATCCTGCAAGTGCTGCGCCGGGTGCCCGGGGTAGGCCAGGTGGCCTTCTGGGGCGCAGAAAAGGCCATGCGCATCTGGCCCGACCCGGAGCGCCTGACCGCCCTGGACCTGACCGCCTCCGACATCGCCGCCAAGATCCGCAGCTACAACGCCCGGGTCACCGTCGGCGACCTGGGGGCGAACAACGTCCCGGCCTCGGCGCCGATCAATGCCAGCCTGGTATCCGACAGCCAGCTCACCACCCCCGAGGCCTTCGGCGCCATTCCCCTGCGGGTGCGGGCCGACGGTTCCGCCGTATTGCTGCGCGACGTGGCCCGGGTCGAGCTGGGGGCCAGCGACTACGCCTTCTCGTCCCGGGTCAACGGCCGCCCGGCCACCGCCCTGGGCATCAAGCTCGCCGCCGGCTCCAACGCCGTGGCGGTGGCCGGCGAGATCCGCCGCATCATGGACGAGCAGGCCAAACTGCTGCCGCCGGGGGTCGAATACCAGATTCCCTACGAGACCTCGTCCTTCGTCGAGATCTCGATCCGCAAGGTAGTCACCACACTGCTCGAAGCGGTGGCCCTGGTGTTCGCCGTGATGTACCTGTTCATGCAGAGCGTGCGCGCCACCCTGATCCCCACCCTGGTGGTGCCGGTGGCCCTGCTCGGCACCTTCGCCGTGCTGTTCGGCCTGGGCTACTCGATCAACGTGCTGACCATGTTCGGCATGGTGCTGGCCATCGGCATCCTGGTGGACGACGCCATCGTGGTGGTGGAGAACACCGAGCGGATCATGGTCGAGGAAGGGCTGCCCCCCTACCGGGCCACGGTCAAGGCCATGGGCCAGATCAGCGGCGCCATCGTCGGCATCACCGTGGTGCTGGTGTCCGTGTTCGTGCCCATGGCCTTCTTCCCCGGCGCCGTGGGCAACATCTACCGCCAGTTCGCCGTGACCCTGGCGGTGTCGATCGGCTTCTCGGCCTTCCTCGCCCTGTCGCTGACCCCGGCCCTGTGCGCCACCCTGCTCAAGCCCGTGGATGCGGAACACCAGGAGAAGCGCGGCTTCTTCGGCTGGTTCAACCGCAGCTTCCGCCACGGCACCGAGCGCTACGGCCGCGCCGTGGGCGGCATCCTGCGCCGTCCGGCGCGGGGCATGGCGGCCTATGCCGCCATCGTCGCCGCCGTGGCCTTGGCCTTCTGGCAGCTGCCCACCGCCTTCCTGCCCGACGAGGACCAGGGCAACTTCATGGTGATGCTGGCCGAGCCCCAGGGCGCCACCCTGTACGAGGCCATGAACGCCCTGGGCGAAGTCGAAACCTACCTGCTGGAAAAGGAACCGGTGAAGTACGCCTTCGCTCTGGGCGGCTTCAACAACTTCGGCTCCGGCCCGGGCGGCGGCATGGTCTTCGTCACCCTCAAGGACTGGAGCGAGCGCGGCGGCAAGGAATCCCAGGTCCAGGCCATCGTCGACCGCATCAACGCCCACTTCGCCGGCCGCCCCGACCGGCTGGTGCTGGCCATGAACAGCCCGGCCCTGCCGGAACTAGGCTCGTCCGGCGGCTTCGACCTGCGCCTGCAGGACCGCAACGGCGTCGGCCGGGACACCATGGTCGAGGCGCGCAATGCCCTGATCAAGGCCGCCGCCGGCGATCCGGCCCTGAGCAACGTCATCTACGCCGGCCAGGTGGACATCCCCCAGGTGGCCATCGACATCGACCGCAAGAAGATGGAAACCATGGGCATCAGCCTGGACGAGGTGAACGCCACCCTGGCCACCATGTTCGGCTCGGACTACGTGGGCGACTTCATGCACGGCTCCCAGGTGCGCAAGGTGATCGTCCAGGCCGACGGCCGCTACCGTGTTTCCCCGGACGACCTCAACCGGCTGCGGGTGCGCAACTCCGCCGGCGAGCTGGTGCCCCTGTCCACCTTCATCCGCTTCGCCTGGCGGGTGGGGCCGCCCCAGTTGACCCGCTACAACGGCTACCCGTCGTTCACCATCAACGGCAATGCCGCGCCGGGCCACAGCAGCGGCGAGGCCATGGCGCGCATGGCCGCCCTGGTGGGTGAATTGCCTGCCGGCGTCGGCTTCGAATGGACCGGCCAGTCCTACGAGGAAGTGCAGTCCGGCAAGCAGGCGCCGCTGCTCTTCGCCCTCTCCATCCTGGTGGTGTTCCTCGCCTTGGCCGCTCTCTACGAGAGCTGGGCGATCCCGGCCGCGGTGATGCTGGTGGTACCCCTGGGGGTGATCGGCGCCCTGCTCGCCGTGATGCTGCGCGACATGCCCAACGACATCTACTTCAAGGTCGGCCTGATCGCCACGGTGGGCCTCTCGGCCAAGAACGCCATCCTCATCGTCGAAGTGGCCAAGGACCTCTACCGGGACGGCATGGGCCTGTTCGAAGCGTCCCTGAAAGCGGCCAGGCTGCGCCTGCGCCCCATCGTCATGACCTCCCTGGCCTTCGGCTTCGGCGTCGTCCCGCTGGCTCTGGCCACGGGGGCCGCCTCCGGCGCCCAGACGGCCATCGGCACGGCGGTGCTGGGCGGCATCGTCACCGCCACCGTGCTGGCGGTGTTCCTGGTGCCCCTGTTCTTCTACCTGATCAACCTGCTCATCGCCCGGCGGCAGGGCCAGCGCGCCGCCCCCGCCCAGCCGGCCACCGAGACCGAATCATGATGCGCCCACCTTTTCCCCGCCGGAGTCCGGCCGCCGTTCTGGCGGCCGCCCTGCTCGCCAGCGCCTGCACCCTGGCCCCGGTGTACGAGCGCCCGGCCGCCCCGATCCCCACCGCCTATCCGGCGGACGCCCCCGCTGTCAGCACTGCTGCCGGCACGGCTGACAATGGGGCCCGGGCGCCGGAAGACTGGAGCCAGGCCTTCCTCGACCCGCGCCTGCGCCAACTAGTAGTCAAGGCCCTGGAACGCAACCGGGATCTGCGCCTGGCCGCCCTGCGCATCGAGGAGGCCCGCGCCCTCTACGCCATTCAGGCCAGCGCCAGCCTGCCGTCCATCGACGCCAGCGGCAGCCTGACCCGAGGCCGGGCGCCCCTGCCCTCTGCCCAGGGCGGCGGTAGCGCCTTCGGCCAGGAATACCGGGCCGCCGTCGGGGTAAGCGCCTTCGAACTCGACTTCTTCGGCCGGGTGCGCAGCCTCAACCAGGCAATGCTGGCCGAATACCTGGCCACCGAGGAAGCCCGCCGCGCCGCCCAGGTGGCCCTGGTGGCCGAAGTGGCCACGGTCTACGCCGGCCACCTGGCCCTGGCGGAGCAGGCCGACCTGGCCGGTCAGGCCCTGGAATCCCGGGAGGCGGCCCTGAAGATCGCCCGCGCCCGCCACGCCCGGGGGCTGGCCAGCGCCATCGAACTGAGCAGCGCCGAGACCCAGGCGGAAACCGCCCGGGCCGCCCTGGCCGAGCGGGAGCGGCTGCGCCGCCAGGCCCTGCACGCCTTGCAACTGCTGGTGGGCGACTTCGACGAACGGCTGGCGCCCCAGGCCCGCCTCGACGACCTGAAACTGCTGCCCCTGGCCGCCGGCCTGCCCGCCGACCTGCTCGAACGCCGTCCCGACATCCGCCAGGCCGAACAGCGCCTGCGTGGGGCCAACGCCAACATCGGCGCCGCCCGGGCCGCCTTCTTCCCCAGCGTCCAGCTCACCGGCGAGGCCGGCACCGCCAGCCCTGGTTTCGCCGGCCTGTTCGACGCCGGCACCCGGCTGTGGTCCTTCGCCCCCCGCATCACCCTGCCGATCTTCGCCGGCGGCCGCAACAAGGCCAGCCTGGACCTGGCCGAGGTGCGCAAGGACATGGCCGTGGTGGCCTACGAGCAGGCCATCCAGACCGCCTTCCGTGAGGTGGCCGACGCCCTGGCCGCCCGGGAGCAATTGGCGGTGCAATGGCAGGCCCAGCGCCGGATCGCCGCCGGCGAGCGGGAACGCCTGCGCCTGGCCCAGCGCCGCCACGAGAAGGGCGTGGCCGGCTACCTGGAAGTCCTGGACGCCCAGCGCAGCCAGTTCGAATCCGAGCAGGCCCTGGTAGACGTGCGGCGCCTGGTCGTCGCCAACGACGTGACCCTGTTCCGCGCCCTGGGGGGCGGATGGTCCACAGCGGAGCGGTGATTCCCCGGCCGCCACCGAAACCTGGCCCCAGCCCCAACCCCAGTGCCCGGCGCCATGTCGGCGGCAACGCCCCCATCCCCAGCCGGGCGCTCCCGGCTTAGAATCGGGGCATGGCATCCCCCTCCTCCCGCCTCCTGCTCGCTTCCAGCGCCCTGCGCCGGCTGGAAGCCGCCCACGCCGGCCAGCCCTTGATGGTCCGGGCCGGTGAGGCTGCCGCCCGCTGGGCCGAGAACCTGCGCATCGACGACGCCCGGCCGGTGCTGGTGCTGGCCGGCCCCGGCAACAACGGGGGCGACGCCTTCGTCTGCGCCACCCGTCTCAAGCAGGCGGACATCGAAGTGACGCTCGTCTCCCGGGCCGATCCCGCCCGGCTGTCCCCCGACGCCTCAGCCGCCCGCCAGGGCTGGCTGGATGCGGGCGGCGCCATCACCAACGACATTCCCGCCAATACCCCCGACACTGCCGGCCCGGCCTGGGGCCTGATCGTGGATGGCCTGTTCGGCATCGGCCTGGCCCGGGACCTGGGCGCCCCTTACGCCTGCTGGAGCGCCGAAGCACGGCGCCTGGCGGAGCGGGATCGGTGCCCGGTGCTGGCCCTGGACGTGCCCTCCGGGCTGGATGCCGATACCGGCCGGGCCTGGGGCGGGGCGCTGCGGGCCACCCACACCCTCACCTTCCTGGCCGACAAGCCCGGGCTGCACACCGCCGACGGGCCGGACCTGGGCGGCGAGGTGCGGGTGGCGGACCTGGGCGTGGCCCCTACCGGCGACGCCCTTGCCCCGGCAAGCGCACACGATCTGCCCCCGGGCCGCCTGCTGGCCCCTGCCGACTTCGCCCCCTGGCTCCTCCCCCGGGACAAGAACAGCCACAAGGGCCGCCACGGCAACGCCGGCATCCTGGGGGGCGCCCCGGGCATGGTCGGGGCGGCACTGCTGGCCGGCCGGGCCGCCTTGTTCCTCGGCGCCGGACGGACCCTGGTGGGCATCGTCGATCCCCAGGGCCCGGCCCTGGACCCGGCCCATCCGGAACTCATGCTGCGCCGGGGCGCGGCCCTGCTCGGCGAACCCCTCTCGGCCCTGGCCGTGGGGCCGGGGCTGGGGCAGAGCGACGATGCCCGGGTCGCCCTGGCGGCCGCCCTGGCCCTGCCCATGCCCCTGGTGCTCGACGCCGACGCCCTCAACCTGATCGCCCAGGATGGTGACCTGGCCCGCCGGACCACGACCCGGGCCGGCGCCACCACCACCATCATCACCCCCCATCCAGCCGAGGCGGCCCGTTTACTTGCCACCACCACCGCCGCCGTCCAGGCCGACCGCATTGCCGCCGCCCGAGACCTGGCAGCCCGCTTCAACGCCCATGTGGCGCTGAAGGGCTGCGGCACGGTGCTGGCCCATCCGCCCGGCAGCGCCACCGCAGACCCGGACGGCCTACCCACCGCTTGGGCGATCAACCCGAGCGGCAACCCGGGCATGTCCACCGCCGGCATGGGCGACCTGCTCACCGGTATCGTCACCGCCCTGCTCGCCCAAGGCTGGCCCCCGGGGCCGGCCGTGGAAGCGGCGGTGCACCTGCACGGCGCCGCCGCCGACGCCCTGGTGGCCGCCGGCACTGGCCCGGTGGGCCTGACCGCCGGCGAGACCATCCCCGCCGCCCGGGCCCTGCTCAACCGCTGGATCGCCCGCCGGGGCCGCCCGGAAGGGTGACCCGGCGCCCGCTCACGCCACGACAAACAACAACGATATCCATGCCCCCAACCCACAATCCCCTGCGCGGCATCGCCCTGATGGTCTGCGCCACCCTCTGTTTCGCCCTTCTCGACGTCACCTCCAAGACCCTGGCCAAGACCTTCGAGGTGCCCCTGCTGGTCTGGATTCGCTACCTGGTGCACTGCCTGTTCATGGTGGCGGTGCTCGGCCCGCGCATGGGCCGGGGCCTGGTGGCCACCACCCGGCCGGCCCGCCAGATCGTCCGCGCCGTGCTGCTGGTGGGCGTCACCGGCTTCGCCATGGCCGCCTTTCGGGTGATGCCCCTGGCCGAAACCACCGCCATCATCTTCATCACCCCGCTGCTGGTGGCCCTCTTGGCCGGCCCCTGGCTCAAGGAGAAGATGACGCCCCGGCGCTGGGCCATCGTCGCCGCCGGATTCGTCGGCGTCCTGCTGATCGCCCGCCCCGGGCCGGCGGTCAACGCCGAGGGCATCGGCTGGGCCCTGGCCTGCGCCGCCTGCTACGCGGTGTACCAGATCCTCACCCGCCAGCTCTCGCCCACCGAGAACACCCTGACCATGCTCTTTTACACCGCCCTGGCCGGCACGGTGACCATGACCCTGGCCCTGCCCCTGTTCTGGGGCGGCCCCCTGCCCACCCCGGGCCAGGCCGGGCTGATGGCGACCATGGGCATGTGGGGCGGCACCGGCCATCTGCTGCTCATCTCGGCCTTCCGCCACGCCCCGGCCACCACCCTGTCGCCCTTCCTCTACGTGCAGCTGTTCTGGGCCACCGCCCTGGGGGCCATCGTGTTCGGGCACCTGCCGGATTCCCTGGCCTTCACCGGCATGGCCGTCATCGTCGCCAGCGGCGTCGCCCTGGGGCTGGCGGAACGCCGCCCGGCCCGGGCATGAGCCGCCGCGCCATGGGGCCGCGCCGCATCGCCCCCCGCCAGGCCCTGGCGACCGCCCGGGGCATGGCCTTGTGTTTGGCGCTGGGCCTGCCGCTTTACCTGGCTCCGGCCGGCCCGGCCATCGCCGCCCCGGCCTACCGCCTGACCCTGGAAGGCAGCGCCGAGGACCGGGCTAGCGCCGACGCGGTGCTGCGCCCCCTCCTCGACAAGTATTTCGACCCGGAACTGCCGGCGGACGCCGCCCCGGCCGAGCGCCGCGAGCTGCTGCTGCGCGAGGCGCGCCGCCGTCTGCCCGGCCTGCTCGCCACCGAAGGTTATTTCTCGCCCCGCCTGGGGGGCGCCCAAACCGCGGACGACGACGGCGCCCCGGCCCTGGTGCTCGACCCCGGCCCTCGTACCCAAGTCGCCGAAGTGAGCATCGATTTCGACGGCGCCGACCTGCCTCCCGAACGCCAGACCGCCCTGCGCGCCGCCTGGAAGCTGCCGGCGGGCCGCCCCTTCCGCAGCGCCGATTGGGAATCGGCCAAGGCCGCCCTGCTCACCGCCTTCACCACCGAGGACTACGCCGGGGCCCAGTTGCGCGACAGCCGGGCCGAGGTGGACCCGGACACCGCCACGGCACGCCTCGCCGTGACCCTGGCCCCGGGGGCGCGCTACGTCCTCGGCCCCCTGCAAATCGACGGCCTGGAGCGCTACGACGAAGCACTGATCGCCCGCTACAACCGCACCGTGCATCCGGGCCAGCCCTACCGGGAGGCGGACCTGATCGCCTTGCAGACCGCCCTCCAGTCCACCCCCTACTTCTCCTCGGCCAACGTGGAGCTGGTCAACGCCGAGGCCGTCACTGGCGCGGACGGCACCGTCACCGCCCCGGTGCGCCTGACGGTGCGGGAACGGGCCGCCCACCGCATCAGCACCGGCGCCGGCTACAGCTCCAACACCGGCGCCCGGGTGGAACTGGGCTACCGCAGTGCCGACCTGTTCTCCCGGGCCTGGGAACTGTCCTCCGGCGTGCGCCTGGAAGAAAAGCGCCAGACCGCCTACGCCGACGTCTTCCTGCCGCCCCACGACAACGGCGCCCGGGACAGCGTGGGCGGTGTCTACGACGCCTCCGACATCCAGGGCATGAAGCTCACCCGGGACGCCCTGGGGGTGGTGCGCACCCAGCTGCGCGGCTCCATCGAGATGCGCCTGTCCCTCAACTACCAGATCGAGCAGCGCAAGATCGAAGGGGAGCCCACCACCGAGCTCCACGCCCTGACCCCCAACGTCCAGTACACCTGGCGCACCGTGGACAACCTGCTCGACCCCCGCTCCGGCCTGGTGGCCCAGGCCCAGGCGGGGGGCGCCGCCAAGGGGGTGCTGGCCGACCAGAATTTCCTGCGCCTGCAAGGCCGGACCACGGTCTACTTCCCGGTAGGCCGGCGCGACGTGCTCTCCCTGCGCGGCGAGCTGGGGGCCACCCTGGCCCCGTCCCGGGACGGCATTCCCCAGGACTACCTGTTCCGCACCGGCGGCACCGGCTCGGTGCGCGGCTACACCTACCAGAGCCTGGGGGTGAAGGAAGGCAACGCCGTGGTGGGCGGCCGCTACCTGGCCGTGGTGTCGGGGGAATACACCCACTGGATCGACGACAGCCCCTGGGGCGTCGCCGCCTTCGTGGACGCCGGCAATGCCAGCGACGAGCCGGCCAAGTGGAGCAGCCTGGCGGTGGGCTACGGCCTGGGCGCCCGCTGGAAGAGCCCCGCCGGCCCCCTGGCGGTGGACCTGGCCTACGGCGAGCGCACCAAGGAAATCCAGCTGCACTTCTCCGTTGCCATTCCCTTCTGAGGCCCCTTCTGAGGCCGACCGTTTCTTGCCGACCCACCACGCGCAACGTCCCATGACCGAATCCGCTGCTCCCGCTGCTCCCACCACTCCGCCATCCTCCCCCACGCCGCCGCGCCGCTGGCGCCGGATGGCCCTGGCCATGGCTGCCGCCCTGGCCGGCCTGGGCGGCACCGCGGTCTGGCTGGTGGGCAGCGAAAGCGGGCTGCGCGCCGCCCTGGCCCTGGCCGAAACGGCCAGCGGCGGCATGATCCGGGCCGAGGGCATCCAAGGGCGGCTGTGGGACGAGCTGTCCATCGCCCGGCTCGACATCGACGCCGGCCCGGCCGGCCCGCGCATCCGCATCGACGACGCGGCCCTGGCCTGGACCCCGGCGGCCCTGCTGTCGGGCCGACTGGACGTCGCCCGCCTGGCGGCGGCCCGGGTCCAGATCGCCAGCGCCCCGAGCGACGAACCCGCCACCCCGCCCGCCGACCTGCGCTTGCCCCTGGCGGTGCACATCGGCGACGCCCGGGTCGATCAGCTGATCCTGCGCACTCTGCCGGCGCCCCAGGGGGCCGCTGACGGCCAGCCCGCGAACAGTGCGGTCCCGGACCTCGACACCTTGCCCGAAACCCTGCGCCTGTCCGCCCTGGCGGCCCGGCTGGAGAGCGACGGCCGCCATCACCGCCTGGACGGCCTCGCCGCCACCTGGGAAAAGATCCGCCTCAGCGGCGAGGCCCGCCTCGACGGCGCCGCCCTGGATGGAGCGGAAGCGGTGCTCGCCTCGCTTCGGGCCAGCGGCAGCGCCGAGGGCCGGGACTTCCAGGTGGAGGCCCAGGCCAAGGGCCCCCTCGCCGCCCTCCAGATCAACGCCCAAGCCAGCGCCGCCGCGCTAGCGGCTGCCCAAGCCGTACCGGACATCAGTCAAACGAATGGGCAGACGGCCAAGTCCGGCCACGGCCAGGCCATGGCCACCACCCGCACCGCCAAACCCGCCACCGCGCCCCTGCGCGGCACCCTCGCCGCCACCCTGGCGCCCTTCGCCCCCTGGCCCGTCCCCGCGGCCCAGGCCCGCATCGCCGGCCTGGACCCGGCCGCCTGGGCCACCGGCGCCCCCCAGGCCAGCCTGGACCTGGAATTGCGGGTGAGCAGCGAAGCCGGTGAAGGCGGCGCCCCCCACGCCCGGCTCGACGTCGCCAACGCCCGCCCCGGCCCCCTGGACCAGGACCGCCTGCCCCTGGCCGGCCTGACCCTGACGGTACGTCCCGAGGCTGCTCAGGCCACCTCGGCCACCCCGACCACCAAATCCGCCGGCACCGCCCCGGCCAAGCCCTCCGACCGGGCCGCCGCCAGCCCCCTGCCGCCCCTGGCCCTGAGCCTGGACGCCCGCCTGGCCGATGGCGGCACGGAGAAAGGAATGAAAGGAACGGCGGGCACGCTCCACGGCCAGGGCACCCTGCGGGACGGCACCCTGGTCGCCACCCTGGCCCTGGCCGGAGTCGATGCCCACGCCCTGCACCGCGGCGCCCAGGCCACCCGGGTGGACGGCACCCTGGCCGTGACGGCGGATGCCGCCCGGCAGCGCCTCAAGGCCGCCCTGGAAAACCGTCTCGCCCCCCGGGTGACCCTGGACGCCGACCTGACCCGGGAAGGCCAGCGCCTCACCCTGCACCAGGCCCGCCTGGGCGAAGCCGGAGCGAAGGAGGCCCTGCTGGAGGCCAGCGGCAGCCTTGATCTGGGCGCTGCCAACACTACAAGCGCCGCCGCCTTCACGGTGGACGGCCGCACCCGGGGCTTGGACCTGTCCCGCTTCGCCAAGGCGCCGCCGACCCGTCTTTCCGCCACCCTCAAGGCCAGCGGCCAGCTCGGCAGCGGCCCGGCCCTGCCCCGGGTGGATCTCGCCTACCACCTCGCCGACAGCCGCATCAACGGCCAGCCCGCCGCCGGCGAAGGCCACTTGTCCCTGGCCGGCGCCCGCCTCATGGATGCCGACCTGGGCCTGGACCTGGGGGGCAACAACCTGGCCGCCAAGGGCCGCTTCGGCGCCCCCGGCGACCGCCTCGCCTTCACCCTGGCCGCCCCCCACCTCGACCCGGTGCTGGGCGCCCTGGGCTTGAGCGGCAGCCTCACCGCCCAAGGCGAACTGACCGGCACCCTGGCCGACCCGGGCGGCCGCCTCGCCCTGGCCACGCCGCGCCTCGGCCTGCCCGGCGGAATCGCGGTGAACGGCCTGGACGCCCGCCTGGCCCTGGGCCCCGGTCCGGATGGCGAAGCCAGCGCCCGGGTCCAGTTGAAGCGCCTGACCCAGGGCAGCGCCGCCCTGGCCCGGGACGCGGACCTCCAGGTGGCCGGCTCCAAGCGCCGCCAGGATTGGACCTTGCGCGCCACCCTGGCCGAAGATCAAGGACTGGCGCGGACTTTAGCCCTGTCCGCCAGCGGCGGCCTGGCCGCGCCGGACAAGAATGGCGCAGGCCGGCAGAACCAGGACGGCCCGCGCTGGGTCGGCCGCCTCACCGCCCTGGAGCTGGGCGGCGACGTCCCCCTGCGCCTCGCCCAGCACGCCAGCCTGGACCTCTCGGCCCAGCGGGTGCTGCTGGCCGACGCCCGCATCCAGGGCGGTGGCCGTGATGGCACTGGCAACGACGCCGGCAAGGATTCCCCCTGGCGCCTGGCCATCGACATCCTGGACTGGCAGGCCGCCTCCGCTGCCGGCAATGGACGGGGCAACGGCCGTGCCACCCCGCCCCGCCTCGTCACCCGGGGCGAACTGCGCGGCCTGCCGGTGCGCCTCTTCCTGCCCGAGGCCGGACGGGCTTCCACCCTCACCCTGGGCGGCCGCTGGTCCCTGGACCTGGGGGAGAACGCCAACGGCGAGGCGAGCCTGGGCCGGGAACAGGGGGACCTGCTGTTCGGCGAACGGGGCGCTCAATCCCAATCCCTGGGCCTCACCGCCCTGGCGCTCAACGTCCGCCTCGACCAGGGCCGCGCCCGCCTGACCCTGGACGCCCGGGGCGCCCGCCTGGGCACCCTGGCCGGCGACGTCCGCGCCCAACTGCTGCGCGGCCCGGATGTGGCGGGCCAGCCCGGTCTAGCCGGCTGGACCCTGGCCCGCCAGGCTCCACTGGCCGGCGACGTCCGGCTGGAGATGCCCGACCTGGCCTGGCTCGGCCCCGTCGCCTACCCGGGCCTGACCACCGGCGGCACCCTTGGCGCCCGGCTGCAACTGGCCGGCAGCGCCGCCGCCCCCCTGCTCACCGGCGAGGCCCGGGGCGACAAGCTGGGCCTGCGCCTAGCCGACCTGGGCCTCAATCTGGCCAACGGCACCCTGGACGCCCGGCTGGCCGAGGGCCACCTGCGCCTGACCCGGCTGCATTTCGATTCCCTACCCGGCGAGACGCCCCGGGAGGTGCGCCTCAAGGAACTGTTCGACGGCCGCCCCGGGGCGGTGGACGTGAGCGGCGACCTGGACCTCAAGGCCGGCGCCTCGTCGGTGGCCTGGTCCCTGGACCGCTTCACCCCGCTGCAACGGCGCAACCGCTGGCTGATGGCCTCGGGCCGGGGCCAGGTGCGGGTGGCCGACAACCGGCTGGAGGTGGCCGGCGAGATCAAGGCCGACGGCGCCTTCCTCGGCCTGCCCGACCTGGGGGCGCCGAGCCTGCCCGACGACGTGGTGATCAAGGGCAAGGAGGCCCCGCCGGACGCCCGCCTGCGCCTCACCCATCTCGACCTGGGGCTGAACCTGGGGCCGCGCTTCTTCTTCAAGGGCGCCGGGCTGGAAAGCCGGCTGGCCGGGGAACTGCGCCTCACCACCCGGGACGACGGCGCCCTGCGCGCCAACGGCACCATCCGCACCGCCGACGGCATCTTCGATGCCTACGGCACCCGGCTGGCCATCGAGCGCGGCATCGTCAGCTTCCAGGGCCCGCCGGCCCGGCCCAGCCTCAACATCCGCGCCCTGCGCCGGGGCCTGCCGGTGGAGGCCGGGGTGGACGTGACCGGCACGGTGGACCGGCCCCTGGTCAAGCTGGTGTCGGTGCCGGAAGTGCCGGAAGCCGAAAAGCTCTCCTGGATGGTCCTGGGCAAGGGGCCGGGAGAGGCCGGCGGGGCCGACCCGGGCCTGCTGCTGTCCGCCGCCTCGGCCCTGTTCGGCAGCGAGGACAGCACCACCAAGCGCATCCAGGAAGCCTTCGGCATCGACGAAATCTCCTTCCGCGACGGCACCCTGGACGGCAGCGGCGGCCCCACCGCCACCAGTCGGGTGGCCGGCGGCCAGGGCTTTTCCGGCAGCGGTACCGGTTCCAGCACCAGCGGCAGCCAGGTGCTCACCGTCGGCAAGCGCATTTCCGCCAACGCCACCCTGGCCTACGAGCAATCCATGTCGTCGGTGGCCGCCCAGGCCGGCAGTGTGATCCGCCTGACGGTTGAGCTGACCCGGCGCCTCTCGGTGGTGGCCCGGGCCGGCACCGACAACGCCCTTGACCTGCAGTACACCTTCAGCTTCGGCCGCAGCGGCAAGGCCCAGGCCCGCCAGGATGCCCGCGCCGCCCGGGAGGCCGGCGCCACTCCGGCCCCCGCCACGCCTTGAGAGCAGAGCCACCGGAAGAACGCCCCATGCACTACCTGTACTTGGCCCTGGCCATCGTCACCGAGGTGATCGCCACCTCCCTGATGCCCCTAACGGAGGGCTTCACCCGCCTCTGGCCGTCCCTGGCGGTGGCCGTGGGCTACGGAGTGGCCTTCTACTGCCTGTCCCTGACCCTGAAGGCCCTGCCCATCGGCGTGATCTACGCCATCTGGTCCGGCGCCGGCATCGCCCTGATCGCCATCGTCGGCGCGGTGTTCTTCAAGCAGTCCCTGGATACCCCGGCCCTGATCGGCATCGGCCTGATCGTCGCCGGGGTGCTGGTGCTCAACCTGTTTTCCAAGACGCTGCCGCACTGAAGAAGGAGGCCAGCCGGTTTCCCGCGTTCGTCGTCCCCTGGACCGCATCAGGTATCGGGGCTGTCCTCGTAGGTTTTTCGCACCCGGCGCCAGGGAGCGGTATCGAAGGGTTTCAAGCCGAGCCCTGCGGCCTTTGCCGAATAACCTCCAATAGCCGCTATGGGCAACCCGATTGCGAGAGCAGCCAATTTAAGGAAATAAGTCTCGGCGAAATGAAACCCGGCCCAAGCGATTGCCGAACCACAAAGAACAAGCAACCCCTCAAAACCACTCGTCAGGTTCCCATCCCGAACGAACCAGTTTTTCCACTTCATCGCAACTCCAAGCGCTTCGCTACCGCAGCATCCAGCGAGGAAAGGAAAGCATCCACCCGGGCCGTGTAGTCCCCCGGCGTGCCCAGCTCCTCGTTGATCTGCTTGTGGCTCCTGGCCTGTTCCGCCACCTCGGCTCGCACTCCGAGGGCCTGGGCGCGGCGGGCGAAGTCGTGGGCCTGGGCGCAGGGCTGGTCCGGGCGGATGCTGGAGCAGACCAGCAACAGGGGCGGCGCGCCGGCGACGAGGGCCTGGGTTGGCGAGACGGCCCGCCAGTAGGCCGGATCGGCCCCGAAGGCGGCGTCGTAGAAGCGGTAGTGGCGCGCGGCCATGATCCGTTCCACGTCCAGCGCGGCGCTGTCCAGGGAGACGGTGCCGAGCCAGGGACGGGCTCCGGCCTTTTCCGCCAGGGCGGGGGCCGCGCCGAGCAGGGCCGCCAGGTGGGCGCCGGCGGAATGGCCCATCAGCGCCACCTTGGCCGGATCGCCGCCCCAGCCGGCGGCCTTGGCCTGCACCGCCGCCAGGGCCCGGGCCACGTCACTGGCCTGTTGCAACGGATCGGCCTGGGGCAGCAGGCGGTAATTGACCGAGACGAAGACGAAACCCCTCGGCACCCAGTGGGCCACCTTGTTCGCCACCACGCCCCGGGCACCCTTGTCGCCGATCCGCCAGGCGCCGCCATGGACCATCACCAGCACCGGCGCGCCCTCGCCCCGGGCGGGGCGGTAGACGTCGAAGCGCTGGCGCGGGTCCGGGCCGTAGGCCACGTCGGCGATGCGTACCACGCCTGCCGGCAGCTCGGCATTCCCGGCCGGTCGGCCGTCGTCGCCGTTCAGTTCGTCCGTGGGAGCCTCCGTCCCCTGGGCCTGGGCGGCACGGCGGGCCTCGATGCGATCGCGCAGGGGACCGGCGGCGGCCGGCAGCGCCAGGGCCAACGCCATGCCGAGGATGGCGAAGCGGCTTGAAGCGGAACGCAATGCCGGGCGGAGGAAACGGCGGCGGGCCGGGGGAGCGGACATGGGCATCCGCAACCCGGGCGACGCACACGGCAATAGTGCGGAATGGACAGAGCGGGCCGGCATGGCGATCCCCGAAAGACAATGTTTCCGGATGGTGCCGTCCCCGCCCTGTCATGACAAGCGGGCCCCGGGCTTGCCAGGAGCATCAAAAAGAAGCGCCCCGTAGTGAGGCGCAAGAAGGGGCAACGCAATCGGAGAACGCTCCGCCCACCCAACAGATGTGGCGGAGCGATAAGAGCGCGGAACGAATCAACCCAGCCGGACAGCCCCAGTGGAGCCGGCAAGCGCCGCCCACATCGGCGTCACACCGCGGTATGGGCCGGCCGGACTCCCGGCGCCGATTCGTCCGATTTTGCCCAACGGGCCAGCAGCTCGGCGCGGCGGGCCTCGTAGGCAGCCATGGCGGCGGCCTTCACCGGGCCGAAGCCGCGCACCTCGTCGGCCAGGCTTGCCAGTTCCACCGCCAGGCCGTGGCGCGCCGGGGTCAGGCCGGCGGCCAGGGCCGTGACCATGGCGGCGTAGTCCTCGGCCAGGCGCCGCTCGGCCCGGCGCTCGGCGCTGTAACCGAAGGGGTCGAAGGCGGTGCCGCGCAGGCGGCGCAGCCGGGCCAGCCAGCCCATGGCGGTGAGCATCCAGGGGCCGAACTTGTGCTTGCGCGGCCGGCCGGTGGCCGGGTCGTGACGGGAGAAGAGCGGCGGAGCGAGCCACAGGGACACCTTGTCGGCCTGGGCGAACTGGCGCGCCAGGGCGGCCTTGAAGGCCGGATCGGCGTAGAGGCGGGCCACCTCGTACTCGTCCTTGTAGGCCATCAACCGGTAGGCCCCCTGGGCCACGGCCCGGGTCAGCACCTCCTGGCCGGGGGCGTGGCGTTCCTCGGCGGCCCGCACCCGGGCCACCAGGGCCTGGTAGCGCGCAGCGTAGGCAGCGTCCTGGTAGGCGGCCAGGTCTTCGGCGCGGCGGGCGATCAGGGCATCCAGATCGGCGGGCAACTGATCGGCCGAATCCGCGCCTTCCGCGATACGCGCCAGCCATTCGGGGGCCGCGGCGGCGATGCGGCCCCAGGCGAAGGCCCGCTTGTTGAGGGCCACGGCGGCGCCGTTGCGCTCGATGGCGCCCTCGATGGCCGCCCGGCTCAGTGGCACCAGGCCCCGCTGCCAGGCGAAGCCGAGCATCAGGGTGTGGGCGGTGACCGTGTCGCCGAACAGGCGCTGGGCCAGGGTGCCGGCGTTCACCGTGTGGAAGCGGGCCGGGTCGCAGCGGCGGCGCACCCGCTCGACCATCAGGTCGATGGGCAGGCTGGCGTCGCGCTGGGCCACCACGTCGGCGGTGGGGTTGCCGTCCAGGTTGAGCACCGCCCCGGTGCGCCCGGCGCTGAGGCGCTCAAGCGAATCGGCGGCGGCGGACACCACCAGGTCGGCCCCGAGCAGCAGGTCGGCGGCGGCCGGGCCGATGCGGGCGGCGTGGATGTCATTAGGCGCCGGGGCGAGGCGCACCTGGCTGACCACGGCGCCGTTCTTTTGCGCCAGGCCGGTGAAGTCGAGCACCGAGGCACCGCGCCCGTCGAGGAAGGCCGCCGCGCCGAGCATGGCGCCCATGGTCAGCACGCCGGAGCCGCCGATGCCGGTGACGTAGATGTTGAACGGCTCATCGGCCCCCAGGGCGGGCACACTGGGCTCGCCCAGACCGGCCAAGGCCTGGGCCTCAATGGCCTGGAGGCGGGCGTCGTCGGGCTTGCGCAGGGCCACGCCCTCGATCTCGACAAAGCTCGGGCAAAAGCCCTTGGTGCAGGAGAAATCCTTGTTGCAGGCGCTCTGGTTGATCTGGCGCTTGCGCCCGAAGGGGGTTTCCAGGGGCTCCACGGCGATGCAGTTGGACTGCACCGAGCAGTCGCCGCAGCCCTCGCACACCCGAGGGTTGATGAACAGGCGGCGGTCCGGGTCGGGGAAGTCGCCACGCTTGCGCCGGCGGCGCTTTTCCGCGGCGCAGGTCTGCTCATAGACGATGGCGCTCACCCCGGCCACCTGGCGCAGTTCGCGCTGCACCGCGTCCAGAGAGTACCGCCCATGAACGCTGACGCCCGGGGCCAGGTCGGCGCGGCCGGTCCAGCTGGCCGGATCGTCGGACACCAGGGCGATGCGCCCCACCCCTTCGGCGTGGAGCTGGCGGGTGATGCGCGCCGGGTCGATGCCGCCCTCGGCGGGCTGGCCGCCGGTCATGGCCACGGCGTCGTTGTAGAGGATCTTGTAGGTGATGTTGGTGCCGGCGGCCACGGCGGCGCGGATCGCCAGCAGGCCCGAGTGCTGGTAGGTACCGTCCCCCAGGTTCTGGAAGATGTGGCCGGTGGCCGAGAACGGCGCGGCGCCGATCCACTGGGCCCCCTCTCCGCCCATCTGGCTGAAGGTGCGGGTCTTGAGTTCGGGCTGGGACAGGGCCATCACGTGGCAGCCGATGCCGCCGCCGGCAATGGACCCGTCCGGCGTCTTGGTCGAGGTGTTGTGGGGGCAGCCGGAGCAGAAGTACGGACGGCGGGCCGGCACCGGGGCCGACACCGCTTCCTGAGCCACCTGCTGCAAGGGCACCACCGCACCGATCAGGGACGGGGGCGCCACCCGGGCTTCCCAGGCGGCCAGGCGCTCGGCCAGGAGCGGCCCCTGGCCGGCCAGGGCCGCGGCGCGGCGCGCCAGGGCGCGGGCCACCTGCAACGGGGTGAATTCGGACACTTCCGCGAGCAGGGCCGCGCCCCGGTCGTCCTGTTTGCCGGTGACCCGGGGGCGGCGGCCGTCGGGCTGGTGGTAGAGGGCCTCCTTGATCTGGGCCTCGACGATGGCCCGCTTTTCCTCGATCACCAGCAGCTCTTCGTGCCCCTCGGCGAAGGCCAACAGGCCGGCGGTTTCCAGGGGCCAGCTCATGGCCACCTTGTAGAGCGAGACACCCAGGGCGGCCAGGTCGGTGGGGGTCAGGCCCAGGTCGGCCACGGCCTGCATCAGATCCTGGTGGGCCTTGCCGACGGTGACGATGCCCAGGCGGCGCACCGGGGCGGCCACCACGGTCCGGTCCAGGCCGTTGGCCCGGGCCCAGGCCCGGGCGGCAGGCAGGCGCTCCTCGATCAAGCGGCGCTCCAGTTCAGCGCGCTGGGCCGGCCAGGCCAAGGCCGGGTCCCAGTTGAGGCCGTGGGCGGGCACGGTGAAATCGGCGGGAGTGACGAACGCCGGCAGCGGGCCCAGATCCACCGTGGCGGCGGTCTCGATCACCTCGGCGATGGTCTTCAAGCCGACCCACAGGCCGCAGTAGCGCGACAGGGCGATGCCGGCCAGCCCCAGGGAAATCACCTCGGCCACGCTGGCCGGCTGCAACACCGGGATCGACGCCGACTGGAAGATGCCGTCGGTCTGGTGCGGGTACATGGACGACTGGGCGGCGTGGTCGTCGCCGGAAATGGCCAGCACGCCGCCCAGGGGTGAGGTGCCGAGCATGTTGGCGGTGCGGAACACATCGCCGCTGCGATCCACCCCCGGGCCCTTGCCGTACCACAGGCCGAACACCCCATCGACGGTAGTCGGGCCATAGGCCCGGTGCATCTGGGCGCCCCACAGGGCGGTGGCGGCCAGATCCTCGTTGAGGCCGGGCTGGAAGGTGATGTCGTGGGCGGCGAGCTGGCGCGAGGCCTTCCACAGCTGCTGGTCGTAGGCCCCCAGGGGCGAGCCCCGGTAGCCAGAGATCAGCCCCGCCGTGTTCAGCCCCTGGGCCCGGTCGAGCTGGCGTTGCAGCATGGGCAGGCGCACCAGGGCCTGGATGCCGGTGAGGAACTGGCGTTCTGCGCCGGCAGGGGAGTCCAGGGCTGCGGGAACGCTGCGCGGGATGGGGTTGGGGGTGCGGAAGGGCTGGTCGTTCGCGCTCACGGGGTGTCTCCACGACTGTCAGTGTTGTTGTGGAGAGGAATTATGGTTTTCCCTCGTTAGCATTTGCGACCAAAACGGACTGCACTAACCACAAGTTTTAGGTCGTTTGCACTACCATTATCGGATCATTAGTCTTTTCCGCCCAAACCGGCGCCAAACACCACCATGAACGACCTCGACCGCACCGACCTCAAGATCCTCCGCGAACTGGCCCAGGACGGCCGGCTAGGCTGGCGCGAGCTGGCCGAGCGCATCAACCTGACCCTCACCCCGACCCTGCGCCGGGTGCGCCGGCTGGAGGACGAGGGCTACATCCAGGGCTACGCCGCCCGGCTGGACGAAGGCCGCCTGGCCGGGCGCATGATCGCCTTCGTCTCGGTGACCCTGGCCAGCCAGGCCGAGGACGTGATCAGCCGCTTCGAGGAACAGATCGCCCTGGCCCCCGAGGTGATGAGCTGCTTTCTCATGACCGGCGACGCCGACTACAGCCTGCGGGTGGTAGTGCGCGACCTGGACGATTACCACCAGTTCCTCACCCGCACCCTGACCCGCATCCCCGGCGTAGCTCACATCAAGTCGAGCTTCGCCCTCAAGTCGATCCTGCAACGCAACGCGCCGCCGCTGTGACTGCTTTGTGACTGCTGCCAGCGGCGCTGCCGGAGCGGCGCCAAACAAAACCGCCCGGGCGCTTGCGCGGCCGGGCGGTTGTTCCTGGGCGGGACGGGAGGCTTACTTCACGCCCTGGCCCAGCAGGGTGCCGTTGACCGTCACCCCGTAGAGGTTGACCCCGTCGTCGGCGTGGTAGCGCTTGCGGGTTTCCTCGATGCTGCCGTTGACCAGGCGCGGGTCCTGGGGGCGCTCGTGGGAATTGATGAAGGCGGCCACGTCCCAGGCGTCCTGGTCCGAGAGGGTTTCGCCGCGGCCCAGGGGCATGTTGTGCTGGATGAAGCCGGCGGCGGTGTTGATGCGGTGCATGCCGGCGCCCCAGTTGTAGGAATCCTTGCCCCACAGCGGCGGGAACACCGAGGTCACGCCGACCTTCTTGCCCTCGCCGTTGTCGCCGTGGCAGATGGCGCACTGCTTCTCGTACACCACCTTGCCCCGGCCGATGTCGTAGCCCCCCTTGGGCGGCGGCGGCTCGTCGAAGCCCCGGCCCGGCAGGGCCTTGCCGATGGGGGCGTTGGTGGACATCCAGTAGGCGTAGGCGGTCAGGGCGGTGAGGACCTCGCTGTCGGCGGCGGGCGGCTTGCCGTTCATGCTGAACTGGAAGCAGCCCTGCATGCGCTCGACGAAGGTGTTCACCTTGTTGTTCTTCTTGCGGTAGGCCGGATACATCGGGTAGGCGGCCCACAGGGGCGCCGAGTTGGCCTTGCGGCCCCGGTCGATGTGGCAGTTGACGCAGTTCATCTCGTTGCCGACGTACTGGGGCGCCAGGGCCTTGGTGTTCATGAACAGGTCCTGGCCGCGCCGCACCAGCTCGCCAAAGGCGTTATTGGGAATCTCGCCCTCGGCGGGGGGCTGGAAATACTTGGTGCCGGAAACCTTCTTCGGCGCCTTGGGCAGCTGGGTCTGGTCATCCAGGCGGGCGGTGTCGACGGCCATGGCGCCGCTGGCCATGAGCAGCGGCAGGAGCAGGACCGCCAGGCGGACGGAAATCGTGGTCATGGAATGCAAATCCTCAGGGTGACGGGCCGGGGGCGGTTCAGCGCAGGCGGTGCTGGGTTTCGTCGAAGGGCTCTTTCGAGTCCCCCAGGCTGCCGAAGTACTCGGCCACGGCCTTGATCTCGGCATCGCTCAGGTCCACGGCGATGTGCTGCATGAGGCCGTTCGGGTCGTTGCGGCGGGTGGGCGCCACGGCGGGGATTGCCTTGGCCTTCTTCGTCGCGGCCACGGCCTTCTCGCCGCGCCAGGCCTTGAGCTGGGCCTCGATGTACTCGGCGGACTGGCCGGCCAGGGGCGGGAAATGGCTGCCCACGCCGACGCCGGCGGGGCCGTGGCACAGGGTGCATTCGGGCACGTTGCGGTCCCACAGGCCGCGCAGGGCGATCCAGGCGCCGCTGCCTTCGACGGGACGGCCGCCCGGGGTGGCCTGGACGTTGACCTTGGGGCGCTGGGCGTAGGCCTTGGCCACGGCGGCCACTTCCTCGTCGGTCAGGGCCGAGGCGATCGGCTGCATGATCGGGTTTTGCCGGCTGCCGGACTTGAAGTCGCGCAGTTGCTTGGCGAGGTAATCCTCGGGCAGGCCGGACAGGCGGGGAAAGCCCCCGGCCATGCCCTTGCCGTCGGCGCCATGGCAGGTGATGCAGGGCATGGCCGCCGGATTGGCGCCGCCCTTTTGCATGATCGCCTCGCCATCGGCCGCCAGGGCCGGCAACGGCAGGGACAACAGGACGCCGCACAGCAGCGCCAGACGGCGGCTCGGGCCAAAATCTCGCATGGGTGACACTCCGGATCGCGTTAGCGGAACAATGGGTTAGCCGATAATCATCACTCGACTATAGATATATAATTATATAGAAGCCATTGCATCGCGCCAAACAATCCTGCCCACAGCCTGACATACAGGTAGTCGCTGCCGGGGAAAAGCCCAGGCAATGGGAGTGCTGCGAAAGCTGCCGGCAAATCATCCGGGGCGCGCTCGTTCTCCGCGCATCCTCCATATCGCCCCCACGGCAAGCGCCAGCCCCACGGGCGCTTGCTAGACGCCCAGGCGGGTTTCATCCCATTGCGCCCAAAGGCAGCCGGCGGCCGCGGCGATTCGGAAGGTGCGGCAAGCCGCCCTATTCGAGCCGGAAGCCGATCTTCACCCGTACCTGGAAGTGCCCTACCTTTCCGTCCTGGATGTGGCCGCGGGTTTCCATCACCTCGAACCAGTCCAGGTGGCGCAGGGTCTTGGCCGCCTCAGAAATGGCGTTGCGGATGGCCTCGTCGCTGCTGGTGGGGGACGAGCCGACGATTTCGAGGATCTTGTAGGTATGGGCGGTCATGGCGGGCGCTCCTCCGGCGAATGAAAAGGGTCGCCGGCGCTGCCCGAGGTCCATATCGCTTCGCCCCGGGCCGCCCGCGACCCTTTCAGCATAGGTGTCGCCCGGGGGCTTGCAACCCGGGCCGCGACGCGAAGCCTTCGGCCTGCCTCCGCCGCCGAGAGTTGAAAGGAGCCGAAGCTGCCCGCCGGCCGCCCTCCCCCATTCCGCCTATCCGGCCATGGCGCCGGATGTCACGCCTTGCCTACGCCCGGTGCCCCTTGCCCACCGCCGCCGCCCGCTTGCTGGCGGCCCAGCCGAGCAGGGACAGGAGCAGCAGGCCGCCGCCGATGAGCAGGATGCCCGTCACTTCCAGGGCTTTGAACTCCTCGCCCAGGGTGAGCCGGGACGAGAGGATGGCCACCACCGGGGTGCCCAGCACCGACAGGCTGGCCTCCCAGGCCGGCACCCGGTCCAGGATGTAGCTCCACAGCCACCAGCACATGCCGGTGCTGACCACCGAGATGAAGGCGAGCAGGCCGATGAAGTGAGGCTCCCACGCCGTGGCCCGCTCCGGCACCAGGTTGGCCAGGACGATCAGGGGAATCGCCCCCAGGGCCATCTGCCAGGCGGTGAGGGTGAACAGGTCCACCGGCACCTTGGAGCGCAGGCGCTTGATCAGGATCGACCCGGTAGCCCAGCACAGGGCCGCCATCACGCCGAGGAACTTGCTGAACAGGCTGGTGTGCATGTCCCAGGGCTCGATGATCAGGATCAGCCCGGTGAGAGTGGCGGCCGCCGCCAGCCATTGGCCGCCGCGCACCCGCTCCCCCAGGATCAGCCAGGCCATCAGCAGGGTCCAGATCGGCATGGTGAAGATCAGCACCGCCGTCTTGCCCGGCCCGCCTTCCACCAGCGCCCAGGTCTGAAAGACCATGAAGCCGGCCACCTGGGTCAGGGCGATGGCGATGGTGGCCTTGGGCGCCTGTAGCTTCATCGGCTTGCCCAGCAGCTTGAGCACCACGAACAGGGCGATGGCCCCGCCGACGCAGCGCTCGGCGGCGAAGGCGAAGGGTGGCGCGTAAGCCAGGCTCTGCTTGGAGAGCACCCAGGTGTAGCCCCAGATCAGGGACAGGGTCGCCAGGGCCAGGGTGGGCAGCCAGCGGCGCAGGAAGGGAGGCAAGGTCATGACGTTTCATCCGGAAGGCACGGCAGGGGTAAAAGCCGTGCCACGCCCGCCTGCCGCGCCGGCCCGGATAGGGCCGCCGCAACGGAGCGGGCAACACAGGAAAACCACCGGGGGACGGCCCTCGGCGCACTACTTACGATGCAGGGCACAGGACACAGGGCGCACCACCCGGCGGTGGAAAAAAACAGGTTGGTAAAGCCAATGCGGGAAGGTGTTGAGCGGCGGCAGCCGGGCGGGGCGGAAACCGCAGCCACCCCGTTGCGGCCGGACTCTGCCCCTTTCTCACTGGACCGCCCTACCCTCCTGCCGCCTCCCAGCCGCGCCGCCCTGTCGCGCCGGGCAGCGGCGAGGGGGAGAAACGGTTGCAGCGAGGGAAGGACTGAAAAAGCCGGACGCAGCGCCTAGAGCAGTTCCAGCACCCGCTCCGGCGGGCGGCCGATCACGGCCTTGCCGCCATGGACGAAGATAGGCCGCTCGATCAGGCGCGGATGGGCCGCCAGGGCGGCGACCAACTGGGCCCGGGACAGGGACGGATCGGCCAGGTTCAGCTCGGCATATTCGGCCTCGCCGGTGCGCATCAGGCCACGGGGATCGGCCAGGCCCAACTGGGTGAGCAAGGTCTCGATCTCGGCGGCGCTGGGCGGAGTTTCCAAGTAGGCCACCACCTGGGGGGCGATGCCCTTCTCCTGGAGCAATTCCAGGGCGCCCCGGGACTTGGAGCAGCGGGGGTTGTGGTAGAGGACAGAGGTAGCGGAGGTAGTCATGGGCCGGAAGTATACCCCCGCCCCTGCCGGCGCCGGCCCCGTTCCCCCCGGCGCCAACAACGCCTGGCTCTGGCGGAAAGCCGGAGCCAATGCCCGGTGAATGACCCGCCAACAACGGCCAAGCCATCGTCAACCGCGATGGCTGATTTTGACCCCTTCTAAACACTAGAACTGGCGCGGAGTTTGGAGGGGGCTAAAAACTGCCATCGCGGTTGATGATGGCTGGATGGGGTACCTGCGGCCCATGGGGGCACCGTCAGGCCCGAATCAAAACCACGCCAAGGATCAGGCACGCCGCACCGGCCATCCGGATCGCGGTCGCCGGCTGTTGCGGGATGCCCAGAATGCCGAAGTGGTCGAACGCCAGGGAGCCGATCATCTGCCCCACCACGATCAGGGCCAGGGTCGTCGCCGCACCCAGCCGGGGGACCATGAGGATGGCGATGCCGATGAAGAGCGCGCCGAACAGGCCGCCGGTCCAGGAGGTCCAGGGGGCGGTGCCGGTGAAGGATTCGGTGAAGCGCGGCCCGGGGGCGACGAGGGCGACTGCGAGCATCGCCACCAAGCCGACCAGATAGCTGACGGAGCCGGCCCACCAGGGGGAACCAAGATGGGCGCGGAGGTTGGCGTTGAGCACCTGCTGCAACGCCACGCTGGCGCCCGCGAGCACCACCAGCAGGTAGGACAGGGTGAGGACATGGGGGGACATCGGCAGCTCCAGAAAGGCGTTGGGTGTTTCATTCTGTGGAGCGGCGCGCTATAAGACAAATGCCATATTTTCCAATCACCCATCTCGTTTCGGCATGCCAAGCTTTCGACAAATCCACTACTTCCTGGCCGTGGCCGACCTGGGCGGCTTCACCCAGGCGGCGGCCGGGCTATTCATCGCCCAGTCCGCATTGAGCCGGCAAATCGCCCAACTGGAAGAGGAACTGGGTTTCGCCCTGTTCGAGCGCGAACCGCGCGGCGTGCGACTCACCCCCGCCGGCGCGGTTTACCGGGACCGGGTTGCGACCATTCCCAAGACCTTGGCCGCGGCGGCGGAAGAAGGCCAGCAGCTGGCCCGTGGCGAATCTGGGGTGCTGCGGCTGTTGCACTCCAGCACGATTCCGGCGACGAGCCTAATGCCGGTGCTCGACCGGTTCGCCGCCGCCTGCCCCAAAGCCCGGATCGACCTGGACCGGGCGTCGTCCGAAGAACAGGTTTCGCTGGTCGCCAACGGCAATGCCGACGTGGGCGTGATCCGCCTCCCCGTACTGCGGCGGGATGCGCGGGTCCGCTTTGTCGAGTTGCAGCCCGAGCGGCTGTGGGTGGCCTGCCCCAACGACCACCCGATGGCGAAGCAGGCGAGCGTCACCGTCGCCAGCTTGCAAGAGGAACTGTTCGTCTCCGCGGTTTACCGCGAGCACGGCGGCCTGGCCCGCGTCGTCACCGATCTGTGCCTGAAGCAGGGATTTGTCCCCAAGACGGCCCGGATCGTCTCGCCCAAGACCTCGATGCTCAATCTCGTGGCGGCCAAGCGCGGAATCGCCATCGTTCCCGAGCGGATGACAACCCTGGGGGGTGTGGGAATCGCCTACGTCCCATTGAGCGACGACGACGCCCAGTCGGTGTGCGCCCTGGTGCTTCCCCTTCAACCCACGGTGCTCGGGCAGACCTTTGCCGATATCCAGTTGGCGGTGGATTGATCTACCGCCAACTAACGGTTGCCGGCACCACCAATGCCAAACCCCGCGCCTAGCGCGGGGTTTGAAGGCATCGTCCATTGTCGTGCCCGGTGAATACCGGTGAATACCGGGGCATTCCGGGCAGCCCCGGCTCCGGCATCCGCCGGAGCCGGGCCGATCAGTAACCGGCAGTAAAACGGCGGCGCGAATGGGCCGGAGTTTCCACCTCGTCGAGCATGGCCACCGCGTAGTCCTCCACCGAAATCTCGCTCTTGCCCTCGGCATTGGTCAGCAGCTGGTCGGTGCCCAGGCGGAACTTGCCGGTGCGCTGGCCCGGGGCGATCAGGGCCGAGGGGCTGAGCATGGTCCAGTTCAGGTCCGGTTCCTGGCGCAGCAGCTTGAGCACTTCCCGTGCGCCTTCGGCGGTGCCCTTCCACTGCGCGGGGAATTCCGGGGTATCGAGTAGTTGCAGGCCCGGGGCCACTTCCAGGCTGCCGGCGCCGCCGACGATGAGGAAGCGGGGCACGCCAGCCTGCTTGACGGCGGCGACGATGGACTTCACCCCCGCCACGTAATAGCCATAGACGTCGCTCTGGGCATGGCCGCTGAAGGCGCTGATCACCACCTGGTGGCCGGCCAGCAGGCCCGCCAGGGCAGCGGTGTCGTTCACGTCCGCCTTGATGGCGGTGAGGTTGGCCTTGGGCGCCAGCTTTTCCGGGTGGCCCACCAGGGCGGTGACCTGATGGCCCCGGGCCAGGGCCTCGTTGAGCAGGTTGGAACCGATGAAGCCGGTGGCGCCGATGAGTGCGATTTTCATGAACGTATCTCCGTCAGATTTGATCCGGGTCCCGGCATCCGCGCCGGAACGACATGGCGGCATGATGGACCGATTGATTGAGCGGATAAATCCTACAATCGATGAATCATTGTTATCGATTAATTGACTATGAACCGGGAACTCCACGGCAACCTGGACCGCCTGCTGGTCTTTGCCGCCGTCGCCGAAACCGGCAGCTTCACCGCCGCCGCCGAACGGCTCGGCATCACCAAGGCCCACGCCAGCCTCCAGATCGGCCGCCTCGAAGCCCAACTGGGCACCACCCTGTTCACCCGCACCACCCGCCGGGTGCGCCTCACCGACGCCGGCCAGGCCCTCTTCGAGCGCACCGCCCCGGCCCTGGACACCCTGGGCGACGCCTTCCACGGCGCCGGCAGCAGCGAAGGCGGCCTCTCCGGCACCCTGCGCCTCACCGCCCCGGTGGGCCACGCCACCCAATCCGTGGCCCCGGCCCTGGCCGAATTCGCTGCTCTACACCCCGCTCTACAGTTCGAGCTGTACACCGGCGACCGGGTTCTCAATCTGGTGGAAGAAGGCATCGACCTGGCGATCCGCCTCGGCGAACTGCGGGACTCGTCCCTGCGTGCCATCCGCCTCGGCGGCTTCGACCAGATCGCCGTCGCCGCCCCCGACTACCTGGCCCGCAAGGGCACGCCGCAAACGCCGGACGACCTGGCCGACCACGACTGGATCGGCTTCACCCTGCTGCGCGCACCGCTCACCTGGACCTTCACCCGCCCCGGCAGCGAACCCCGCACCGTGCGCATGAAAGCCCGCATCCGCGTCGACTCCAGCGCTGCCCTCCTCGCCCTTCTGCAACGGGGCGCCGGGGTTTCAGTGCTGGATCAGTTCAGCACCGCCGACGCCCTACGCGACGGCCGCCTGGTGCGGGTGCTGCCGGACTGGTCACTGCCAGCGGGCGGCGTGTACGCCGTGCTCCCGCCCGGGCCCCACGTGCCCGCGTACGTGCGGGCGTTTGTGGAGTTTTATCGGGGGTTTGTGGGGAGGGGGGAGGTTTGAGGGGCGGCTTGTCGGCCGAAGCAGTCATTCCCTGATGCAAATGACAACGACTGCTTTACACAAAAATTCAACCCTCAATATTCTGACCGGAGCGCGATTACAACGCCACCAATGAGACAATTCCAATGGCAAGAACGATAACAACAGGTTTTTCAACTGATCGACTAAACCATTTGGGATGAGCAATGAAGCTTCAAACGATCCGACTATCGAACTTCCAGTCTTTTGGTGAAACTCCAACCGAAATCGCGCTTGAAGACATCACCTACCTTATTGGGCCCAATGGATCGGGAAAAACAGCTGCGCTTCAAGCCTTGTGTCGGCTCTTCTCCTTTGATCCATCAGTGCGCCGAATCCTGCGCTCGGACTTTCATGTCCCATTCAACGAGAAGGCACCTCCGTCAGAGCGTCAACTATGGATCGAGGCCGACTTTCTGTTCCCGGAACTTAGCGACGACGAAGACAACAGCACGGTTGCGCCTCATTTCGGCCACATGCGCCTCGACGAAGTCGAGGGCACGCCGCGAGTGCGTTTCCGCCTCAACGCCACCATGGGGTTGGATGGGGACATAGAGGAAAGCATGGTCTATGTGTTGGACATCAATGCTGATGGCACGCCACTGACTACCGCTCAAGTTCCCCGATCTGAACGCAACCATATCCAAGTCCACTACCTGCCCGCACGCCGTGATCCTGCTGATCACATTGCATATGGCGCGAATGCTCTGCTTGGGCGAATGCTGCGTGCGGTGAACTGGGATGCAGAGCGAAGTGTCATCAAGGGCCTGACCGATCAAATCAGCGACAGCTTGGCGGCCAACCCGTCAATCAATGCGTTCAGCACAAGCTTAAAAACGGCATGGGGCGCTTTGCATAAAGGCAGCTTCTTTGCCGACCCAAAGCTCACTTTTGTAGCGTCTGAGATCGAGGCCTTGTTACGGCACATGTCGGTGTCTTTCACCCCTGGCCATGATGAGCAGCTGGTCGATTTCTCGCGACTGAGCGACGGCCAGAAGTCGATGCTGTATCTGTCGCTCGTGCTGTCATCGCAAGCCATCGGTCGCGCTGTCCTGGCTGAAGATGACGATTCATTCGACGCAGACAAGCTGCGCCCCCCCGTGTTTACGGTGGTGGCGGTCGAAGAGCCAGAAAACAGCCTCTCACCCCACTACCTTGGGCGGATCGTCAATGCGCTCAACGAGATGACCAGCCATGGCGATGCACAAGCACTGATCGCGACACACGCGCCGTCGATGCTTCGGCGGGTCGCCCCAGAACGTATCCGCTACCTGCGACTGGCCCAGGAGCGAACATCGCGCGTCACGCATATCCAGCTGCCAGATGCCGCGGATGATGCACACAAGTTTGTTCGTGAGGCGGTGCAGGCCTTTCCAGAAGTCTATTTCTCCCGCTTGGTAGTTCTGGGAGAAGGTGACAGTGAAGAAATTGTGCTTCCACGTCTTCTTCAAGCGAAAGGAGCGTCGGTTGATGAGTCAGCAGTCACCATCGCGCCCCTGGGGGGGCGGCACGTCAACCACTTCTGGCGCCTTCTGTCCGCACTAGGCATTCCATACCTAACGCTCCTCGATCTAGATACAGCACGTTTTCAAGGCGGCTGGGGAAGGATTAAATACGCAGTCAAAAATAAAGAGATCTTCGATCCTAGGTGGATATCGAGTTTTCCTGGAATGGATCAGGCTTCTATCCCCGATTGGAATAATGACACTTACAAGTTGCTGAGTCCGACGTTGCCTGTTCTTTATTGCAACCACTTGGCGAACTTAGAGCGTGGCGGTGTCTTTTTTTCTTACCCAATGGATCTGGATTTCGCAATGTTGCTTGCGTACCAAGATGCCTATGGTGTTGAGAGAGAAAGGCCCGACGATTTAACGATCAAGGCCGTCCTTGGCAAGAGCCATCACGACGCAAGCCAATACAGCGAAGACGCACAGCAACTGTTCAGCACTTACCACCGCAGCTTCAAGCTGGGCAGCAAACCGGCTGCACACATTGAAGCACTCGCCAAGCTCAGCGATGCAGATTTACTCGCGAATATGCCCGAATCACTCGGACGCTTGGCGGATGCCGTCATTGCCAAACTCGCGGAGTTGCCGGAGTGATTACGGTCGATGCCTGGAAGCCTGCGGATGGGCTGACCCTGGAACCGAATGCACTACTCGCAGCCAAGGAGCAGGCGCGCAGTCTCGCGCTGACAGCAGGACCAGGTGCGGGAAAAACTGAAATGCTTGCGCAGCGGGCAGACTTCCTGCTGCGCACTGGCACCTGTCGCTATCCCAAACGAATTCTTGCCATTTCGTTCAAGGTTGATGCCAGCAGCAACCTGAAAGAGCGGGTCAAGCGGCGCTGTGGCTCAGAGCTTGCCACGCGGTTTGACAGCTATACCTTCCACGCATTTGCCAAGCGCATCATCGATCGTTTCCGTCCTGTGCTGACGGGCGAGTATGCGCTGGATGTTGGGTACAAAATTGTGGATCGGAAGCCTGGTTCGTCACGGACCTCGATCGAGTTTTCCGATCTGGTGCCGTTGGCGATCAAGATTCTACGGATGTCCGCAATGGCGCGGAACGCCATCCGCCAAACCTACAGCGACGTTTTTCTCGACGAATTCCAGGACTGCACCAATCTGCAGTACGAACTGCTCAAGTTCGCATTTCAAGGCACCAGTATTCGACTTACTGCTGTAGGAGATACCAAGCAGAAGATCATGGGTTGGGCAGGGGCTATGGACGGCATCTTTCAGGCTTTCGTTGCCGACTTTGCTGCCGCCCCGCTCAATATGTACCGGAACTTTCGCTCTCAGCCGCGACTGCTGCGCCTGCAGAACGAGATCATTCGCAGACTCGACCCTTCATCCGTCATGCCTGATGAGCTGCTTGCCGGCGACGAAGGCGAAGTGTTCGCGTGGCGCTTCGAAGACAGTCGTAAGGAGGCGGACTACCTCGCAGACTTGATTGAACGCTGGATAAAGACCGAGCAGTTGCCGCCTGCGGAGATTGCGGTCCTGATTCGTAATCAGCTCGACCTGTACGCTGATCATCTGATGGCTGCACTGGAGGCACGTGGCATTCCCTTCCGTAACGAGCAGCAGATGCAGGACATCACGGTCGAGCCAGCTGCACGTTTGATCGTGGACTATCTGTCCTGCCTCTATGGTCAGCGCGAGCCCAAGGCATGGATTCGACTCATGAACCAGCTAATCCCGTTTGCTGATGAAGAGATTCAGTCGAACGCACGCAAGGACCTTGATCGGCTCGTCAAGCAGCAACGAAAAGAAATAGTCATTGCCGAGCTGTTCGATGAGCCCTTTTCCGGCTGGTGGGAGTTTGTTCGAGCATTCCTGAAGCAAGTCAGTATCGAAACACTGGTGTCGCTTTCCCCGAACTACGAGTCGCACGATCGGTTGCAAGAGGTGATTCGTGAGACCAAGGCCAGGATCGAGGAATTGCTAAAGCTGGAGCCTGACTTGCCCAAAGCCCTCGAGCGCTTCTCAGACGACCAAGCAGTACGAATTCTGACCATTCATAAGAGCAAGGGCCTTGAGTTTGATTCGGTCATCATCATGGCCGTGGAAAACGAAATTTTCTTTGGCAACCAAGATGAAAGTCGCTGTGCCTATTTCGTCGGGGTTTCGCGTGCCAAGAGGCAGCTAATTCTTACCTATGCCAACCAACGAGAGCACCCCGCCAACGCAAACAATTGGCGAGTCAATCGCACCCCCCAAACAGAATACTTTGGTTATGCAATGCCATTTGTGAGTAAAGAAACTGGCCGATGACATTGAACGCTACGTCAGCCTGGAACACCTCAAACCAGGTGAGTTGTACATCGGGCGTATCTTGATTTCTGTGCAAAGCAGCCAGTTGCCGTTGCATCGACGACTGGCTACTTTGGCCAAATAACAGCCTGTAAGCACAACTTTTACAAAGCAAAACGCCGGGTGCTCCTACTTCTGCAACTCACCCCGCCCCCGGAACTCCTCCAGTGCCTCCGGGTTAGCCAGGGCCTCCACGTTCTTCACCGCCTCCCCATGCACCACGTTGCGCACCGCCAGTTCCACGATCTTGCCGCTCTTGGTGCGCGGGATGTCCTGGACCTGAACCACCCGGGCCGGCACGTGGCGCGGGGTGGTGTTCTTGCGGATCTGCTCCTTGATGCGCTGGATCAGGGCCTCGTCCAGAGTGGTGCCTTCCTTCAGGCGCACGAACAGCACGACCCGCACGTCGCCGGAGCCTTTCGGCCAGTCCTGGCCGATCACCAGGGCTTCGAGCACTTCGGGCAGTTGTTCGACCTGGCGGTAGATTTCGGCGGTGCCGATGCGCACGCCGCCGGGGTTGAGGGTGGCGTCCGAGCGGCCGTAGATGATCAGGCCGCCGTGGGCGGTGATCTCGGCGAAGTCGCCGTGGCACCAGGTGTTGGGGAAGCGTTCGAAGTAGGCGGCCCGGTACTTGGCGCCGTCGGGGTCGTTCCAGAAGCCGACGGGCATGGCCGGGAAGGGTTTGGTGCAGACCAGTTCGCCCTTTTCTTCGCGGATCGGGGCGCCGGTGTCGTCGAGGACGTCCACCGCCATGCCTAAGCCCCGGCACTGAATCTCGCCGCGCCACACCGGGCCGATGGGGTTGCCGAGGACGAAGCAGGAGAGGATGTCGGTGCCGCCGGAGATGGAGGCGAGCTGGATGTCTTCCTTGACGTCCCGGTACACGTAGTCGAAGCCTTCGGCCACCAGGGGGCTGCCGGTGGACATCATGGCTTTCAGCGTATCGAGCTTATGGGTCTGCCGGGGTTTCAAGCCAGCCTTGGCGATGGCGTCGATGAACTTGGCCGAGGTGCCGAAGTGGGTCATGGCTTCGGCTTGGGCGTAGTCGAACAGCAGGGTGCCGGCGCTGCCGTCCTTACCCGGAGCGAAGGGGCTGCCGTCGAAGAGCAGCAGGGTGGCGCCGGAGGCCAGGCCCGAGACCAGCCAGTTCCACATCATCCAGCCGCAGGTGGTGAAGTAGAAGACCCGGTCGCCGGGCTTCACGTCGCCCTGCAGCTGGTGTTCCTTCAAATGCTGCAGCAGGGCGCCGCCGTGGCAATGGACGATGCACTTGGGCACGCCGGTGGTGCCCGAGGAGAACATGATGAACAGCGGGTGATCGAAGCCGACCCGGTGGTAGGTGGGCACCGTGGCCCCGGCGTGGGGGGCGGTGAAGTCGGCCAGGGTGGCGCCATTGGCGATGGCGGCCACCTCCCCGGCTCCGAGGGCCGGGTTGAGGTAGGGCACCACCACGGTTTTCACCACGGTGGGCAGTTTGGCCGCCACCTCGGCGTTCTTGGCCAGGCAGTCCACGGCCTTGCCGTTGTACCAGTAGCCGTCGACGCAGACGAAAACCTTGGGTTCGATCTGGCCGAAGCGGTCGAGGACGCCCTGGACGCCGAAGTCCGGGGAGGCGGAAGACCAGATGGCGCCCAGGGCGGTGGTGGCGAGCATGGCCACCAGGGTTTCGGGCAGGTTGGGCAAAAAGCCCGCCACCCGGTCGCCGGGGCCGACGCCGGCGGCGATCAGGCCGGCCTGGAAGGCGGCGACCTGGCGCACCAACTCCATCCGGCTGACCCGGCGCTGGACCTTGGATTCGCCCCAGAAGATCAGAGCGTCAGCACCATCAGCGGGCAGGCCGGCGAAGTTGAGCAGGTTCTCGGCGTAGTTGAGCTTGGCCGTGGGGAACCAGCGGGCGCCGGGCATGCGGTCGCCGTTTTCCAGGACCGGGCCGGTGCCCTTGTCGCCAACCACGCCAAGTTCGTTCCACACCAGGTCCCAGAAGGCGGCGGGCTCGTCCACCGACCATTGCCACAGGGCGTCGTAGTCGGTCAGGGGACGGCCGGCACGCTGGCTGGCCGGGGTGAGGAAACGGTGCAGCAGGGTGCCCGCCACGCGGGCGGGGGTCGGGGTCCACAGGGGGGCTGAAAGGGTGTCATCCCGGGTCATTTCTTGTCTCCAACGTTCTTATGGTGTGGTGCTGCGGCCGGCGGAAACGACGACAGGGAATAAGCGAACGGCGGGGACGGCGGCCGGCGCGCCGCCCCGGGGTGCTCAACGGCGCAAGCGCCCGGCGACTCGGGGCTTGGCGCTCAAGCCGTAAACAGATTGCGCAGTTCGTCGGGAATGGGGGCGGACTTGCCGGTGGCGGTATCCATCCACACCACCTTGGATTCGCCGGTGGCGTAGAGGGTTTCATCGCCCTTGATGCGCAGTTCGTACCAGGTCATGACGCTGGAGCGGCCCGGGTCGCCGGCGTAGAGTTTGACCTCCACGGTGCCCGGGTAGGTGAGCGGGGCGAGGAAGGTGCAGTTGGCGGTGATCACCACCGGGGCCGATCCCTTGGGCAGGACCTTGTAGCCCAGGGCTTCGAGCCATTCGACCCGGGCCTGCTCCATGTAGCGGAAGTAGATGGTGTTGTTGACGTGCTGATAAGCGTCCATGTCACCCCACCGGATGGGGATCTCGGTGGTGAGGACGAGTTTCTTCAAAGTCTCCATAATGGCGCGTTTTCCTTTGGTCGAGCCGCCCCCTTGGTCTTGGGAGCGAAATGTTTATAATGGCCGACCATACGATAGCGTATTGAACCAAAACCCACAATCGGCGGGGCCTGAGCGGCGTTTCAGGGGGAGCCCGGGCAGCAGCCCGGGGCGCACCGGCCGCTAAGAACAACACCGCACACACCACCACGGAAAGGACAGCAGGTATGGAACGGGAATCGATGGAATTCGACGTCGTGATCGTGGGGGGCGGCCCGGCGGGTCTGGGCGCTGCGATCCGTCTCAAGCAACTGGCCGCCGAAAAGGGCCAGGACGTTTCAGTCTGTCTGATCGAAAAGGGTGCCGAGGTCGGCGCCCACATCCTTTCCGGCGCGGTGATGGACCCCCGGGCCCTGACCGAGCTGATCCCGGACTGGAAGGAACAGGGCGCGCCGCTCAACGCCCCGGTGTCGGAAGACCGCTTCTACATCCTGTCGGAAACCGGCGCCACCAAGGTGCCCAATTCCCTGCTGCCCGGCTGTTTCCATAACGAGGGCAACTACGTCATCTCCCTGGCCAACGTGTGCCGCTGGCTGGGCCAGCAGGCCGAAGCCCTGGGCGTGGAAATCTACCCGGGCTTCGCCGGCGCCGAGGTGGTGTACAACGACGACGGTTCGGTGAAGGGCGTGGCCACCGGCGACATGGGCGTGCTCAAGGACGGCTCCCACGGCCCGGCCTACCAGCCCGGCATGGAACTGCACGGCAAGTACGTGCTGTTTGCCGAGGGCTGCCGCGGCCAACTGGGCAAGGAACTGGAAGCCAAGTTCAACCTGCGCGACGGCGTGGAGCCCCAGCAGTACGGCATCGGCATCAAGGAACTGTGGGAGATCAAGCCCGAGAACCACCAGCTCGGCCTGGTGGTGCACACCGGCGGCTGGCCCATGGACAACGCCACCTACGGCGGCGGCTTCCTCTACCACCTGGAAAACAATCAGGTGGCGGTGGGCTACGTGGTCGGCCTGGGTTATGAAAACCCGTTCCTGTCGCCCTTCGAGGAATTCCAGCGCTTCAAGACCCACCCCACCATCCGTGGCTTCTTCGACGGCGCCAAGCGGGTGGCCTACGGCGCCCGCGCCATCGCCGCCGGCGGCCTACAATCCCTGCCCAAGCTGGTGTTCCCGGGCGGCGCCCTGATCGGCTGCGACGCCGGCTTCCTCAATGGCTCGCGCATCAAGGGTTCCCACTGCGCCATCAAGTCCGGCGCCCTGGCCGCCGAAGCCGCCTTCGAGGCCCTGGCCGCCGGCCGCAGCAGCGACGAGCTGGCCGCCTACCCGGAAGCCTTCCAGAAGTCCTGGCTGTACGAGGAGCTGTACCGCGCCCGCAACTTCAAGCCGGCCATGAGCAAGGGCCTGTGGACCGGCGCCCTGCTGTTCGGCATCGACCAGAAGCTGTTCGGCGGCAAGGCCCCCTGGACCCTGCACCACAGCGGCCCGGACCACGCCAAGCTGAAGAAGGCCTCCGAGTGCCAGCCGATCGACTACCCCAAGCCCGATGGCGTGCTGACCTTCGACCGGCTGTCCTCGGTGTTCCTCTCCAACACCAACCACGAGGAAGACCAGCCCTGCCACCTGCGCCTGACCAATCCGGCAGTGGCCATCGAGGTCAATCTGGCCCTCTACGACGCCCCCGAGCAGCGCTACTGTCCGGCCGGGGTGTACGAGATCGTGCGCGAGGCCGACGGTTCCAATCCGCGCTTGCAGATCAATGCCCAGAACTGCGTGCACTGCAAGACCTGCGACATCAAGGACCCGACCCAGAACATCACCTGGGTCGCCCCCCAGGGCGGCGAAGGGCCGGTCTATCCCAACATGTGAGCAGGCTTCGCCCCCGGGCTGACCCCGTGTCACCCGGGTGGCACAGAGCTGCAATAAAATTGCCGTCCTTTCGAGGACGGCTTTTTTTTCGACGATGACCCTCCTGCGACAGCGCTGCCGGCGGCTCCCGGCACGCCTCTTCCCGACCTTGCTGCTCGGCGCCCTGGCCGCCGGCCCCGCCTGGGCCCAGCGCGCCCCGGTCGTCCAGCCGTCCCCGGAGGCCGGCAGCAGCGCCGTGCCCGAAGCCTGGAACGCCTACGTCCAGACCACCTACATCTGGCAGAAGAAGTGGGCCTTTCCCGCCGCCTACAGCGGCACCAACAGCCTGCGTCCCAACGCCGAAAAGAGCTATTCCTTCACGGCCACCGCCTTCCTCGGGCTACGCCTGTGGCAAGGGGCCGAGTTCTACTACAACCCGGAGGCGGCCCAGGGCGTGCCTCTGTCGGGCCTGCTCGGCCTGGGGGGCATGACCAACGGCGAGATGGCGCGCACCACCGGCCCGACCCTGGTCGGCTACAACGCCCGGGCCTTCCTGCGCCAGACCATCGACCTGGGCGGCGAAACCGCCGCCGTGGCTTCGGAGGCCAATCAACTGGCCGGCAACGTCGCTTCCCGGCGGATGGTGGTCACCGTCGGCAAGGTGGCCATGGGCGACATTTTCGACGAGAACCGTTACGCCCACGACCCACGCAACGATTTCATGAACTGGGCGATCATCACCCACGGTGCCTACGACTACGCCGCTGACGCCCGGGGCTACAGCCTGGGCTTCGCCGCCGAATACTTCGACCCGGCCGGCTGGGCGATCCGCGCCGGCCGTTTTGCCATGCCCAAGGAATCGAACGGCCTGCCCCTGGACCCCAGCCTGACCCGCCAGCACGGCGACCAGGTGGAGCTGGAAATCAACCACGGCCTGTTCGGGCGGCCCGGCACGGTGAGGTTTCTCGCCTTCCGCAACAAGGCCGGCATGGGCAGCTTCCGCGCCTCCCTCGACCTGGCCGCCGCCACCGGCACCACGCCGGACCTGGCCCTGACCCGGCAGACCCGCTACAAGACCGGCTTCGGCATCAACATCGAGCAGCCCATCAGCGACGAGCTGGGTGCCTTCTTCCGCGGCAGTTGGGCCGACGGCAAATCGGAAACCTTCTCCTACGCCGAGATCGACAATTCCATCGCCGGCGGCATCGTGCTCCAAGGCAACCGCTGGGGCCGGGCCAACGACCGCATCGGCGCGGCCCTGGTGCGCAACGGCCTGTCCAGGGACCGGCGCGATTACCTGGCCGCCGGCGGCCTGGGCTTCTTCCTCGGCGACGGGGCCCTCAACTACCGGCCCGAGCAGATTCTGGAAACCTTCTATGCCGCCCAGCTGTGCAAGGGCTTTACCGTCAGCCTCAACTACCAGTACATCCGCAACCCGGCCTACAACGCCGACCGGGGCCCGGTGAACGTGGCGGCGATCCGCCTCCACGCCGAATACTGAGGGGCGACGCCCGCTCTCAGGCGGGCGCGCTCCGGACACCCAGCGGGCGCCCGGCCAACGGGCCACAGAAAATCCGGCCCCGGCCAAACCCCGCGCCAGTCCTTGCGTTCCAGGCATGGCCGGCGGAACACAACGACTGGCGCGGCTTTTCAGGGACACCCGTTGAAGCGCCGCGCCCTGTCTAGGGTTCAGCCCCCTGCCCTACCCGGCTCGATCACTGCCAGCAGCGCCTGCCCTGGCGGCCCATACCACCCCCACCCCCACGCCCGGCAACCGGCCACGCAGCGCCACACAGCGCCGGCCGGGGCCGTTGGGGAAGGCTGGGCGTGGGACCGGCAGGCATCACTTGCGCGTCTGCGCTGCCTCTTCCCGGGCCCGCTTGGCCTCGTCGAGCAGGTAGCGCTGGTAATCCTCCAGGTCGCCGTCGAAGGGCCCGACGCCGCCTCGGGAGACCAGCCAGAATTCGTCGCACACGGCGCGCAGCAGAGCCCGGTCGTGGCTGACCAGCATCACCGTGCCTTCGAATTCGTTGAGGGCAACGCCGAGGGCCTCCCGGGTGGCCAGGTCCAGGTGGTTGGTCGGTTCGTCGAGCAGCAGCAGGTTGGGCCGCTGCCACACGAGCATGCACAGCACCAGGCGGGCCTTTTCGCCGCCGCTCATGGTGCCCACGGCCTGCTTGACCATGTCGCCGCTGAAATTGAAGGTGCCGAGGAAGTTGCGCAGCTCCTGCTCGCGCCCGGCCACCGGGCCACGGCCGGCGGCGATGGCTTCCTTGGCCAGGCGGGTCATGTGCTCCAGGGGCGTGTCTTGGGGCCGCAGCACGTCCAGTTCCTGCTGGGCGAAGTAGCCGATGTTGAGGCCCTTGCCTTCGGTGACTTCGCCGCTGATCGGTTGCAGGGCCCGGGCGATGGTCTTCACCAGGGTGGACTTGCCCTGGCCGTTGGCGCCGAGGATGCCGATGCGCTGACCGGCGTGCACCGAGCGGTTGATGCCGCGCACGATCACCGTCGGCGGCGTGCCGGCCGGGGCGTCGTCCGGCGGCGGGTAGCCGATCACGGTGTCGATCATCGACAGCATCGGGTTGGGCAGGTTGTCCGGCTCCTGGAATTCGAAGGTGAATTCGGCATCGGCCAGCACCGGAGCGATCTTCTCCATGCGCTCCAGGGCCTTGACCCGGCTCTGGGCCTGCTTGGCCTTGCTGGCCTTGGCCTTGAAGCGGTTGATGAAGGATTGCAGGTGGGCGATCTTGTCCGCCTGGCGGGCCATGGCGGCCTGCTGCAACACCATCTGCTCGGCACGCATGTCCTCGAACTTGCTGTAGTTGCCGCCGTAGCGCACCAGCTTGGCGTTGTCGATGTGCAGGGTGACCTGGGTGATGGCGTCGAGGAATTCCCGGTCGTGGCTGATCATGATCAGGGTGCCCGGGTAGCGCTTCAGCCAGGCTTCCAGCCAGACCAGGGCGTCCAGGTCCAGGTGGTTGGTGGGCTCGTCGAGGAGCAGGATGTCCGACGGGCACATCAGCGCCCGGGCCAGTTGCAGGCGCATCCGCCAGCCGCCGGAAAAGCTGTCCACCGGGTTGTTCAGTTCCGAGACCTTGAAGCCCAGGCCGAGGATGAGGGACTGGGCGCGGGATTCGGCGTCGTTCTCGCCGGCGTCGTAGAGGGCCATGTAGGCCTCGGCCATGCGCATGCCGTCCTCGCTGGCCTCGGCGGCCTGGACCTCGTTGCGGGCGGCGAGCAGCGCCGTGTCGCCGTCGATGACGAAGTCGGTGGCGCCCTGGTCGGTCTCCGGCATGTCCTGGGCCACCTGGGCCATGCGCCACTGGCGCGGGATGGCATAGTCGCCGCCATCCTCGTGCAGGGTGCCGTTGAGCAGGGCGAACAGGGTCGATTTGCCGGCGCCATTGCGCCCGACCAGGCCGACCTTCTCGCCCGGGTTGAGGACGACGGAGGCCTTGTCCAGCACCACTTTGGAGCCGCGGCGCAGGGTGACGTTCTTGAGGGTGATCATGAGCGGAACATTCGGGAAGGCCGAGCATGATAGCCACCTTGGCCTGCCCAGTCCCGCGCGGCAACGATAAACACGCTTTTTTGCCGCCGGGACGCCGGATCGGGGCAGTGCCGGACGGGGGTAAAACAGGCCCGCGCACTTGCGCCGGCTGGTTCCGATGGCTGCCCCAGTTGGTCGACCCAGTTGGCCGCCCTGGTCGCTGCCACAGGCGGCACGCTCCAGGTAAAAACACGTCGCTACCGGAGAGCCCCTGGCCAAACCCCTCGCCAGTCCTTGATCTTCAGGCCATCCCTATGGAGATCGGCCACTGGCGCGGAGTTCCACACCCACCCGGTGGAAAGTGGCGCCCCGCCTTGTGATTGGCGCAGGCCGTTGCAGCTTCCCGGTCGCAGCGTCCTGGCTAGAGTTGCGGCGGTCCTAACCTTCGTCGGGAATTTCCGGCTCCACCAGTTGGGCAAGCTGCTGCAAGGATTCCTGCCAGCCCAGGTAGCACATCTCGGCGGGGATCACCGCCGGCACGCCGGCCTGTTCGATGTTCACCTCGGTGCCGCAGAGCACCGCCCGCAGGTCGATGGTCACCGTCATTTCCCCGGGCATGTTGGGGTCGTCGAAGCGGTCGGTGTAGCGCACCCGGGTGGGGGGTGTCAGCTCCACGTAGCGGCCGGCGAAGGAATGGCTCTTGCCGCTGCCGAAGTTGGTGAACGACATGCGGTAGCCGCCGCCGACCCGGGCATCCATGTCGTGCACCTGGCCGGTGAAACCATGGGGCGGCAGCCACTTGGCCATGGCGGCGGGATCGAGAAAGGCCCGGTAGATGCGCTCGGGCGGTGCGCGCAGCACCCGGTGCAGGCGGATGGTGGTGGTGGCGTTAGTAGTGTTGCTGGTGGCAGGCATGGGCGGTTCCTCCTGGGGTCGAGGGATGCGCCGTCAGGCAAAAGCGGATCGCCGGGCCGGGCGCAGAGACGGCCTCCCCGGGGGGCGGGCACCCGGGAACCCGTCTGACCAGGGTAGACGACCCAGGTCGATCCGGAAATCCGGCGCGGCTGGCGCCCCCCGGCCCTCGGGTCGTATGGCGTTATCCGGGTCGTTGCGCCACGGCTCCCCCGGCCGTTTTGCGGCCCCCTGACCGCACCCGCCCGGCAGCGCGGGCGACGACCCAGGCCGGGTCAGTCGGAAAAGCCGCCTTCCAGGCCCGCCGCCCCCCAGCGCAGCAGCGCCAGGGCCGGATCGGCCAGGTCGGCGGCACGCAGCGGGCGGAACGTGCACACCGCTGGCAGGGGCAGGGCGCCAGCGGCCTCCCTCCCCTCTGCTCCCCGGTCCGCGCCAGACAGGGGCTCCAGGCGCAGCCACAGGCTGCGCGGCTCGGGCAGTTCGTCCACCCAGCCCCACAGCACGCCGGCGGCGGGTGCGCCGGTACAGGCCAGCGCCAGGGTCTGCAACGGGTCGGTGCCGGCGACGAAGCTGCCGTCGCCCTGCCAGCCCAGGGTCCGGGCCAGGGCGGCGAGGGTCTGGCTGGGCAGGGTCTGCATGAAGGTGAAGGGCAGCACCCAGCCTTGGGCGAATTGTCCCAAACCGACGCCGATGGCCGCGGCGCAGCCACGCTCGCTGCCGATCCGCAGCCAGGCGTCGGGGGGCAGCAAAACGGGAGGGCGGGCGGGGGATGCCGGCGACAGGACGCCGGCCGAAGCGCCGCCGTCCTGGGCCGTGGCACGGACCGTCTCTGCCGAATCCAGCCCATTCGCCACGTCCGCCAGGCATTCCAGAGCGCCGTAGAGGGCCAGTTCGGTCCACGTTCCCAGGCGGCGCGGGCGCTGGCCGAGGCGGGCCACCAGGCGCTCGTGCCAATCCGCCGGCAGGCCGACGCTGCGGCCGGTGACCTGCCACAGCCGATTGACGGGAGGCGTGCGGTTGGCGCTCATTGCGCCGCCTCCCGGCCATCCAAGTCTTCCAACACCAGAGCAGCGTGGCCGCCGCCAAAGCCGAGGATCAGGGCCAGCACGGTGCGCGGCGGCGCCGCCAGGGGCGTGGTGCCGTCGGCCAGGGCCATGCGCAGCGCGGGATCGAGGGACCAGTCCCGGGGGGGCTGCACGCCCGCTTCCAGGCAGGCCGTGAGCAACGCCAGCTCGGCGGCGCCGGAGGCGCCCAGGGTGTGGCCCAGGGCGGCCTTGAGGGTCACCAGGGGCGGCAGGGAGGCGAAGCGCTCGGCCAGCACGGCGGCTTCCACCGCGTCGTTGCCCGGACTGCCGGCGGCCTGGACCTTGACCAGGCCGACGTCGGCGGCTTGCCGGCCGGCCTCGGCCAGGGCGGTATCAATGGCGCGGGCGATGGCCGGGGCCACGGCGCCGGCCGGGTCGCTGCCATCCACCACCCCTGCCAGTCCGGCCACCGCCCAACGCGCCCCGGGGGGCGCGTGGCGGGTCAGGCGCAGGGCGGCCACCGCCTCCCCCAGCACCAGGCCGTCCCGCGCCGCGCCAAAGGGCCGCGCCGCCTCCGGCGAGAGCAGCTGCATGGCGGCAAAGCTGGCCAGGGTGAAGCGGTTGGACAGCTCGACTCCGAGCACCAGGGCCGAATCCCAGGGGCCGTCGGTCAGCATGTCCCGGGCGGCGGCCAGGGCGTTCATCGCCGAGGTGCAGGCGGTGGATACCGCGAACACCGGCCCCTGCCAGTCGAGCCAGGCGGCGATGCGCCGGGTGAAATCGGTGCAGTCGGTGGACGGGTAATCGGCCAGGGCCTCCACCGCCCCCACGTCGTTGGACGACGAGGCCACGAACAGGGGGCCGGAGCGGTCGGCGGCGAGGTTGCCGGCATCGGCCTGCTTCTCTGCCTGCTCCACGGCCCGGCGCACCAGCTCCCGGGCGCGTTCGTACCAGGCCTCCATATTGCCGCTGGGCGCGGAAGGCGCCACCTCGGCCGGGATACCCCGGTAGGGCCAGGATTCGGCGTCGCTCCCCTCCCCCAGGGTCACCCGGACGGTGGCCGCCCCCACGGGGGAAGCACCGGCGGCCAGGGTGTCCAGGGCGGCGGCCAGGCTCCCGCCGAGGCAGGACACCAGGCCCCGGCCGGCGAGGTACACCGGGGGGCGGCGGGAAACGCCGGGGGAAACGGAAGGATCGGGCAGCGCGGCGGCCATGCGGAAAGAGGCGCGGCCGGGGTCAGGCGACCGGAGCGACCGGGGCGGCCGCCAGGCGGGCCTCGGCCAGCCGGACGGTGAGGTGCTCGGCCAGGGTGGCGAGGCAGGCCAGGGCGCGGCGGGTTTCCTTGCTGTCGGCCATGCGAACGCCATAGCGGCGCTGGATCGCCATGGAGATCTGCAAGGCGTCGAGGGAATCGAGCTGGAGGCGCGATTCCGGGCCGAACAGGATTTCGTCCGAAGCGATGCCGCCGGCGGGTTCGTCCTTGTCCGCGGCGTCCAGCACCAGGGTCTTGAGTTCGTCGATGAGGGCTGCGTTCATGACAGGGTCTTCCGGGAGAAGAGCAGGCGCGCCGCCGCCAGCATGGCCGCGGCGAAGGCGAACAGGATGGCGGCCTGGGGCAGCACCTGGGCCGGGCCGCCGCCCCGCACCAGCACGCCCACCAGGCCGTCCAGGGCCCAGTTCATGGGCGACAGGGCGGCCACCCGCTGCATGGCGGCGGGCATGATGAAGGTGGGCACCATGATGCCGCCCACCGCCGCCATGAGGATGTTGATGACCGGGCCGATGGCGTTGGCCTGGGCGTGGCTGCGCACCAGGCAGGCGACGCACAGGGCCAGGCCCACGGCGGCGGCGCTGATGGCGGCCAGCACCAGCAGCAGGGCCAGGGGGTCGATCCCGGCCAGGGACAGGCCATCGCCGCCCAGAAGAGGCATCAGCCATACCCCCACGGCCAGCATCAGGGCGGCCTGGACGCCGTTCACGATGAAATAGGGAATGGCCTTGGCCGCCACCTGGACGCCATCCGGCACCCCCAAGGCGGACAGGCGCGCCAGGGTGCCGTCGCTCCGCTCCTGCACCAGCAGGTTGGCCATGGCCGCCACCACGAAGAACATGCCGAAGATCAGCCAGGCCGGCACGTTGTGCTGCACGGCGGACAGGCGCAGGCCCTGGGGGCCGCCGCTGCGCTCGCTGGCGATGAAGCGCCCGATGTCCGCCGCCCCGGCCGGAGCCAGGCCCATGAAGCGCTCCATGAGGAACAGGGCGCGCACCTCCCCCACCAGGGCCGACAGCTGGGCGGCGGTGACGCGCTGCACGCCGCCGTCCATGCCCGGCTCCACCACCAGCCGCAGGGGCGGGGCCGAGGGGGCCTGGGGCGCCGACAGGGCGTCGGAAAAACCCGCTTCCAGCACCAGCACGTACTTGAGGTTGGGCGCCCCTTGGCCGCCTTGGGAGGAGAGCGCCACCCGCCAGTCCGCCGGCAAGGGCCGGGGGGTGCCGTGCTCTTCCTGCCAGCGCTCGACGAAGCGGGTCGCCGCCGGCCCGTCGTCGTGCTGGGCGATGGCGTAGGCCAGGGTGTCGGCTGGCGGGTTGTAGGCGTTCTTGAGGGCCAGGGACATCACCACGATGAACACCAGGGGCATCAGGAACAGGGCCCCCAGGCCGTGCAGGTCGCGGCTCAGGGCGAGGAATTCCTTGCGGATCAGGGCGGCCAGCATGTCAGTCGCGCAGGGTGCGCTGGGTCAGGTCGAGGAACAGCTGTTCCAGGGAGCACTCGCCGTAGCGGGCGCGGCGCACCGTACCGCCGGCAGCGGCCACGGCGGCCAGGGCCGGGGCCGGGTCGCCGTCGGCCAGCAGGTCCACCACCACGCCGCTCCCCTCTTCCCGCGCCGTGCCGAAGGGCGCCAGGACGGCGGCCAGGGCGGTCCGTTCCAGGCCGTCGGCCTCGACGCGCAGCTGGCGGGCGCCCTCGGCGTGCAGGTCGGCCAGGGGGGCGTCGCGCAGCACCCGGCCGTGGTCGACGATGACCACCCGGTCGGCGATAGCCTCGATCTCGTCCATGTAGTGGGAGGTGTAGATGATCGCCGCGCCGCCGTCGGCCAGGCGGCGCACGGCATCGAGCAGGAAGGCCCGGGACTGGGGGTCCACGCCGACGGTGGGCTCGTCGAGGACGATCAGCTCCGGCTCGGGCAACAGGGCAATGGCCAGGTTGAGGCGGCGCTTGAGCCCGCCGGAAAGGCGCGCCGCCCGTTGGCCGGCGAAGCGTTCCAGCTGGGCGAAGGCCAGGCAGGCGGCGGCCCGTTCCCGGGCCTTGGCGCCGTGCAGGCGGGCGGCACCGGCGAAGCAGGCCAGGTTTTCGGCCACGGTCAGGGCGGGGAAGAAGGCGTATTCCTGGGGCGCCACGGCGATGCGGGTGGGGGCCTGGCGGCGCACCTCGGCAAGGGACACGCCGTCGATGGCGATCGCCCCCTGCTGGATCGGCAGCTGGCCGGACAGGTGGGAGATCAGGGTGGTTTTGCCCGCGCCGTTGGGGCCGAGCAGGCCCAGCACCGCGCCCCGCCCGGCGGCCAGGGACACCCCGGCCAGAGCCGGCTCGGCAGCGCCGGGATAGCGGTAGGCCAGGTCGCGGACTTCCAGCATGGACGGCATCGGAAGGCTCGCCCCGGCGCTCAGAGGGCGCCGCGCAGGTCGCGGAAGAAGGCGGTTTCCCGTTCCGCCTGCTCGCGCAGCAGTGCTGCCAGGGCGGACGGATCGAGGGTTTCCCGGCCCTTGAGCATGCGCGCGGCGCGCAGGGCAAAGACGCGCCAGTGGTCGCCGATGGTCAGCAGCCGCGCCGAGAACTCGGCCAGCACCGGCTTATCGCACAGCTCGGCGGCTTCCTGGAGGAAAGCGGCGTAGAGGAAGCGGAAGCCGGCGCCGCCGGTGCCGATCTCTTCCTGCATACGCACCACGTGGCCGACGAAGGCGGCGCTGGCCGGGGCCTGGGGATCGAGGGCGGCGATGCGCTTGGCCAGCAGGCCCATGGCCCGCACCCCGACGATGGGCACCGGCGCCAGCATGGCGCGGGCGGTGCGGCGGATGGCGGCGAGCACGGCCTGGGGATCGACCCCATCGCGCTCCACACCCAGCACCCGGTAGAGCAGGCCCTTGGGCGCCAGCAGGCCCTTGGCGAAGCGGGCCCGGGCCAGATCGGCCCGGGAGCAACGCTGGGGCGTCTCGAATACCGGGTCGCTGATCAGGTAGTCGTCCCCTTCCCGACCGATCACCAGCAGGTTGTGGCCGTTGAAGTGGAAGCGCATGTCCTCGGGGAAGTAGGACAGCCAGAACACCGAGGTTTGCAGCCCCACCACCTCGCCGGCGTCGAGCAACTGGTCGAGGCGTGCCTGGCCCGCTTCCGGGCGGCGGAAGGTCTCGAAAGAGAGCTTCAGCCCCAGGGGCTTGGCCAGGCCGCGGATGATGGCCCGGGGCGGCATGCGGTAGGCGATCAGGGGCAGGCCCTGGAGCTTGACGAAGGGCAGGTAGGCGAAGGCCAGGGCGCCGGACAGGCCGAAGGCCATGGCCTCCGACAGGGGCAGGCCGGCGTGGCTGACCAGGGTCGAGATGGCGCCGCTCTCGCAGTGGGCGGCGTGGCGGTGCTGGAAGGCGGCGGAGGTTTCTGCGGAAGATTCGGCGGAGGTGGGCAGCGCGGCGTTCATGGCAGGCGGGTCAGTTGGTCCACGGTCAGGCCCAGGGCGTCGGCGTAGCGGGCCAGCAGGGCGGGCTTGAGGCGGGCGAACACCGCCGGGCGCAGGTGGCGGCGCACCCGCCAGCGCCACAGGCCGCTGGCCTGGGCGAGCAGGGCCAGGTCCATGCGCCGGGCGTACATCCAGTACTCCAGGGGCGAGGCCGTCCCGGCGGCGACCCTGGCCCGGGCCTCATCGGCCTGCTGGCGCAGGGCGTCCACCGCCTGGAGGGTGACGATCTCTTCTACTTCCCAGCCTTGCGACGGGGCGGTGACGATGCGCCCCTGGGCGTCCCGGGCGTAGAGGGCCTTGCGCAGCCCGGCGTGGGTGCGGTTGCCTTCCTGGGGGACCTGGTCGAATTCCATCAGACCGCTTCCAGGTACACGAAACCGCAGGAGAAGCGGCCGCTTTCCGGCACGTACATGAGGATGCGCTGCCCCTTTTCGATGCGGCCGCTCTTGAACAGCTCGTCGAGCATGATGTAGGGCGAGGCGGAGCCGGTGTTGCCTTTGTCCGACAGGTTGGTGAACCAGCGCTCCCGGGGCACCGGCAGGCCGATTTCGACCAGGCGCCGCTCCAGTTCGTCGGCGAAGAACCAGGACGACATGTGGGGCAGGAACCAGTCGATGCCGTCCGCCGTCAGGCCGCGCTTGGCGGCGATGGCGGCCAGGGGCTCGGCGAAGGTGGCGGTGCCGATGTTGTCGTTGAGCAGGCGCACGTCCTGCTTCACGGCGAAGATCGACTGGGCGCCCCAGGCATCCGCCGAATAGCGCAGCCAGCCCTTGAGGCCGCCGTCGGCGGTCTTGTCGGCGCCGGCGTACATGCAGGCGGGCAGCTGGTGGGCCGCCGACGACAGGTCGATCCAGTGGATGCGCAGGGACAGGGGCCCCCGGGGCTGGTTTTCCAACAGCATGGCGCCGGCACCGTCGGAGAGCATCCAGCGCAGGAAATCCTTTTCGAAGGCCAGCTCGGGGCGCTCTTCCAGGGCCGCCACCTTGTGCTCGGCCTCGGCGTCGAACAGCTGGGCACGCAGCAGGGGCGAGGCCAGCTCGGAGCCGGTGGCCACGGCACGGCGCGCCTCGCCGGCGCGGATCGCCAGCCAGGCGTGCTTGAGGGCGGCGGTGCCGGCCAGGCAGATGCCGGCGCAGGAGACCACTTCCAGGCGCGGCCATTTCAGCTCGCCATGCACCATCACCCCGTGGTTGGGCATCAACTGGTCGGGCAGCGTGGTACCGGTGGCCAGCACGTCCACCTGCCCCGTGTCGCCCAGGCCCTCGATGGCGCGCACGGTGAGCTGGGCATTGGTCATGGCCGGCTCGCCGGTGGCCCGGTCGATGGCGTAGTGGCGGCTCTTGATGCCGTTGCTACGCAAGACGACGCGCCGGGCCCGGGAAGGCTTGCCGCCAACCATGCCGAGCACCTTCTCGATCTCGTCGTTGGACACCGGATCGAACGGCAGGTAGGCGGCGGTGCGGGTGATGAAGACGTCAGTGCTCATACAGGGAAAGGCGCTCCCGGCCGGAACCGGAGGGTTGCTCGAAATGGGTTTTGAGGGCGCCCAGGCGGCGGCGCAGCAGGGGACGCAACAGGGTCTGGACAGTCAGGCTGAGGGGCACCACGGCGATGATCGCCGCGATCAGGAAGGCCACGTAGGCGGCCAGGGCCGGCACACGCCGCGCCGCGCCCGGGGGGCCGATCCAGCGCAGCAGTTTGCCCCAGACGAAGAAGCTGCGGGTGCCCACCTTCTCGCTGGCAAGCAGGCGCGGATCGACCGTCACCGCCCCCAGGCCGGCAAGCAGCGGCCCCCTGCCCTGCTCCCCATCCCGGTCGAGGGCCTCGGCCAGGGCATGGCCGAAGCGGGCGGCCCCGGCGATGGTGGCGGCGTCGATGCCGGCAGGGGGCAGGCCCAGCCAGGCGTCGCGCCGGCCGGTGAGCATCCAGCGCGGCGTGGTAACGAGGGTGGCCAGGGTCGGCCCCGGGTCGGTGAAAGCCACATGATCGATCAGGCGGGCGCCCAGGGCGGCGAGGCGGGCCTTCATCTTCTCCTGGGCAAGCAGCCACATGTTGCGGCAGGCCACCACGGTGACCACCGGCTTGCCGGCCAGCAGCCGGGCCGCCAGGGGATCGGCGAGAAAACCTTGGATCGGCAAGGACGGGGCCAGGAACCACACCTGGTAGGGCAGGATCACCAGGTCGAAATCCTCGTCGCCGGTGAGCCCGAGCGGAGCAAGCCGGGGGGGAACCTGGTGGGCGCTTTCGGGGAAAGCGTCGAGAAAGCGGAAAAACGGCCAGGGAAACGGGTAATCGGCTTCCGGACGCAGTTTTTCCACATGAACGTCGATACGGCCGTTTTCCAGCAAGGGCGCCACGATCTGCCGGGTGATCGCCGACAGCTGGCCGCTCTGAGAATACTCCACCACCAGCACCCGCTTGCGCGGGGCGCCCGGACCGGGGCGAGTGACAGGAGCATGGGGCGGAAGTGCGGCCACGGAAAATGAAGGATGGGAAAAGGTTATTTTTTCGGCATTTTGGGAACGCCGACGCAAAAGAGCCGGAAGTCTAGCATTTCTGCTTGTCTTCCGGCTCTTTGGGAACCATTCGCAAACGCATCAAAGCTGCGCAAACGACGGTCCGGCCAGCACTTCCGGCATTCGCGCCGCAGCCGGCTGCCAGGGCAACCCGGCGCGGCCCGGGGCGCTTACTTCTCGACGAAGGCGCGCTCGATCACGTAGTGGCCCGGGTTGTTGTTGCGCGATTCCTCGAAGCCGCGGGAATCGAGCATGGCGCACAGGTCCTTGAGCATCGCGGGGCTGCCGCACAGCATGACCCGGTCGTCGTCTAGGTTCATGGGGGGCAGACCGATGTCCTCGAACAGCTTGCCGGTCTCGATCAGGTCGGTGATACGGCCCTGGTTGCGGAACTCTTCGCGGGTGACGGTGGGGTAGTAGATCAACTTCTCGGTCACTTCCTCGCCGAAGAACTCGTTCTGCTGCAGGTCGCCGTCGATGAAGTCGCCGTAGGCCAGTTCGCTCACGTAGCGCACGCCGTGCACCAGGATGACCTTCTCGTAGCGCTCGTAGACCTGGGGGTCCTTGATGATGCTCATGAAGGGGGCCAGGCCGGTGCCGGTGGACAGCAGGTAGAGGTGCTTGCCTGGCAGCAGGTTGTCCATGATCAGGGTGCCGGTGGGCTTGCGGCTGACCAGCACTTCGTCGCCGACCTTGAGATGTTGCAGGCGGGAGGTCAGGGGGCCGTTGGGGACCTTGATGGAGAAGAATTCGAGGTGCTCGTCGTAGTTGGCGCTGACGATGCTGTAGGCCCGCATCAGCGGCTTGCCGTCGACCTGGAGGCCGATCATGACGAAGTGGCCGTTCTCGAAGCGGAGGCCGGCATCGCGGGTGGTGGTGAAGCTGAAGAGGGTATCGTTCCAGTGATGGACGGACAGGACGCGCTCGGTGGAGATGTTCGACATGGCTAAAAAGGAATAAGCAAGCCGCAAATACAGGCGAATGAGAAAAATTCGCAGCGAGTCTAGCACTTTTTGCTGACCTCGTGCTGCTCCGGTTTTCCACAAGCCTTTGAGCTTAAAAGAGAAAACCCCGTAAACGCCAAGGTTTTTCAGGGGTTTATTGATTTTTATCAGGGAATTGCCACCGGCGTATTCCCAGTCCCCACCCCAGTCCGGCGGCGCGAAAACCCCGAGTTACGGCGGTTGCCGAATGCCCCCCTCTCCCATCAGCGCCTCGCCTCACCCGAAGCGGCGCAAGCCAAACTGGTGCGTTCCCGAGTTCCGGCACCAAACCGGGGCGGAAGCACCGCTTCAGGCCGCCGTCAGGCAAGAACCCGAAAAAACCCAGCAGAAACAAGGCCGCATCCCGCCGCAGGTCTGCCATGCGCGCCCATCAGCCATGCCGCATTTCCCATGGCACGCCCCTTGCAAAACCAAGGGTGCCCCACTCACGACACCACGCCATGCACCTCCTGCTCAAATACGACGGCCAGTACGCCCCTCCCCTCTGGCAAGCCCTCGGGGCCGAACATTCCGCCCCCCACGTCTGGCGCTTCACTCTGCCCGACGCTCCTTCCCTGGACGGGCTGATGGAAACCCTGGCCGCCGAGACCAACCAGTACATCCTGCAACAGACCTTCGCCCTGATCCACGGCACGGGAGCGCCGCCCACCTCCCCCGGCGACGTGCTCGGGCGCATCACGCCGTTCAACACCCTCTATGCCCGGCGCCTTCATTCCTGGTTGGAAGGGGATCTGGCCCCCTACATCCGCATGCACTTCCAGCCCCTGGTGGATCTGGCCCAGGGCGGCGAGATCTTCGCCTTCGAGGCCCTGTGCCGGTTGCAGGACCCCCAGGGCCGGCTGCTCTCGGGGGCCGATGCCTTTCGCCTGGCCGCCCAGCTGCAACGGGAGGCGGACCTGGACCTGGAATGCCAGCGCCTGGCCTTGGCCGCCAAGGCCGGCGCCATCCCCGCCGACAAGCTGCTGTTCATCAACGTGCTGCCGCGCAACCTGATGCACCAGGGCTGGATGAACAGCCTGTCCGAATCCCTGGAGCATCTGGGCATCGACCGGCGCCAAGTGGTGATCGAGGTGGTGGAATCGGAACGGGCCGATCCGGCCATGCTGGCGCAAAGCTGCGACGCCCTGCGCACCCGGGGGTTTCGCATCGCCCTGGACGACATGGGCTCGGGCTTCAACGGCCTGTCCACCCTGGCGGCGGTGCGCGCCGACTTCATCAAGGTGGACCGGGCCATCGTGCACGGCGCCCAGGGCAGCAAGGTGCGCTCGGTACTGCTGGAGGCCATCGTCTCCATGGCCCAGCGCCTGGGGGCCACGGTCATCGCCGAGGGGCTGGAACGGGCCGAGGACATCACCTTCGTGCGCGACATGGGCATCGGCTACGCCCAGGGCTACTACTTCGCCCCGCCCCGGGCCGAAGTCATCACCGCGGTGACGCCCCTGCCGGGCCTCGACGAATCCTGCCTGTCCCGGGCCAAGGACCGCTTCGCCCTCACCGACCTGATGGACCCCGGGGTGGCGGTGGAGATTCAGGAGCCCCTGGAGGCGGTGCGCCGCCTGTTCGCCGACAACCCGTCCCTGGCCCTGGCCGTGGTCACCGACGACGCCCAGCCGATCGGCCTGGTGCGGCGCGGCCGGGTGCTCTCCAGCCATGCCAGCAAGACCCTGGGCAAACTCTCCGAGCCCCTGGCCCGCTCTCTGCCCAGCCGGCTCACCTCGGCAGCCCTGGCCCGGGTGCTGTACCACGACCGCAAGGACGCCGATCCCTGGGTGGTGACCTCGCCCGACGGCCGCTACCAGGGGATGATCCACCCCATGACCCTGATCGCCCAATTGCTGGCGCGGCGCGAGAACGGCAACAACCTGCATCCGCTTTCCCAACTGCCCACCGGCCCCAGCCTGCGCCTGACCCTGGACAGCCGGCTAGCCCAGGGCCAGGAGCTGTGCCTGGTGTACATCGACCTGGACAACTTCAAGGCCTACAACGACCGCTACGGCTTCATCCGCGGCGACGCCATGATCCGCTCCCTGGCCGAGCTGCTGCGCTACCGCTTCGGCCAGCGCAAGGATTGCCTGCTCGGTCACATCGGCGGCGATGATTTCGTGCTCATCCAGGAACGCATGCCCGCCGGCCTGGTGCCGGAACTGCTCGACATCATGAGCCAGTTCCACGCCATCGCCGCCCACCTCTACGACCACGACGACGTGGCCCGGGGCCACTTCGTCACCGAGGACGGCAGCGCCTACCCGATCGCCAGCATGTCGGTGGCGGTGGTCACCGGCCTGGGGCCGGACGGAACGCCCCTGCCCAGTTCCCTGGCCGCCGCCGAGCGGGCCGCCGCCCTGAAGAAGATCGGCAAGGTGGCCGAAGGCAGCGTGGTAGTGGTGGACGGCACCCCGCCCGCCCTGCACCGGGAGAGCCCCCACGCCGCCCTGCGCGACTGGACCGACTCGGCCCTGGAAGCCCTCCGCGCCCTGGAGGAGGCGCCCCGGAGCAAGGACCCCCATGCACTGGACCTGGCCTTCCGCACCTCGCCCTACTTCGAGATGGTGTTCGAGTTGGACGGCGCGGGCATGCAGCGCTACCCCAACTGGATCAATCCGGAGATGTACGGCCGCATCAAGGCCGGCGGCATGGGCGCCGACCGCTCCGCCCAGGCCTATTTCGCCGAGGTGCGGGACACCGGGCGGCCCTTCGTCTCGCCCATCTACCTGTCCACCGCCAGCGAGGATTTCTGCCTGACCCTGGCCGTGCCCCTGGCGGACGGCCAGGGGCGTTTCGACGGGGCGCTGGTGGCCGACATCAACATCGGCGCCCTGGCCGCCCTGCTGCGTCGGGAGGCCGCGCCAGCCTGAAGGCTGCCCGGCCGGGCGAACGCCCCGCCAGCGCCCGGGGAGGCGCCTCCCCGGGCATTCCGTTTATTGCAGGGCGGTCTCCAGGTGCCGCAGCAGGTCCTTCAGTTCCCGGGCGGTGGCATACAGGCGCTGCACCCCGCCCCCCACGTTGTCGGTGGATTCCACGCTCTGGTTGGCCGCCTGGGCGATCCGCTCCATGCTCACCGCCACGTCGTGGGACGCCTGGGACTGCTGGGTGAGCATGTGGGAAACGTCGTCGGCCATGCCCAGGCACTTGTCGGTGGCAATGACGATGGAATCAAGACTGCGGCTACTTTCCTCGATCACCGCCGTGCCCGTGGTGACTTCCGCCGCGGTGTTCTGCATGGTCTGGACCGCACTGTGGGAGCGCTGGGTGATCTCGCTCACCACCGTGGAAATCTCGGCGGTGCTGCTGGTGGTGCGCTCCGACAGCTTGCGCACCTCGTCCGCCACCACGGCGAAGCCCCGCCCATGCTCACCGGCCCGGGCCGCCTCGATGGCGGCGTTGAGGGCCAGCAGGTTGGTCTGTTCGGCGATGTCCTTGATGATGGTGGTGATGTGGCCGATGCGCTCCACATGCTGGTGCATGCCGTTCATTTCACCCAGGGCCCGTTCCACGATATCCACGATGCGCTGGGTGCCCTCGATGCTCAGGCCCATCTTGGACTTGCCCTGCTGGGCGATTTCCTGGGCCTGCTGGGTGGCCGCCACGTTCTGCTGGGTGAATTCGGAGACTTCCTGAATGGAGACGCTCATTTCCTCCAGGGCACTGCCGATCTCCTCGACGCTGGCGCTCTGCTCGTTGGCGCTCTGCACCAGCTTTTGCATCTCCGCATCCAGGGCCTCGGCCCGGGCCTCCACTTCCTGGGACGAAAGCAGCACGTCGGCAAACATGGCGCGCAGGTGGATGCGTAAGGATTCGAGCTGTAGTTGGAGGCCCAGACGGTCGTTGCCATGGAGCAGGCTCTCGTGCAGACGCCCCTCGTCAATGGCGAGAATGCCCTGGCGCACCCAGCGGATGGGCGCAAAGACGTTGCTGCGCAACCAGAGCATCTGGCCGGCCAACAGCACCGCCGCCACGACCGCCAGCTCCAGGCCCGGAAACCCGCCGAGCCACCCCCCGGCCAGGGCGAAAAGCCCGCTGAGAACGCTCAGGACGCAGGTCAGCCGCCCCGGGCGCACGCTCCGCCCCACCTTGGCGGTGACGGGAAAAGCGCTCTGCTTGCCCCGGATCGCCGAGTAGAGGGCGTCGGCCTTGGCCACCTCTTCCCGCCTGGGGGTATTGCGCACTGACATGTAGCCCACCGGCACGCCGTTTTCGGTGACGGGGGTGACGTAGGCCTCGACCCAGTAGAAGTCACCGTTCTTGCAGCGGTTCTTCACCAGGCCCCGCCAGGGTAGCCCGGCCTTGAGGGTCTTCCACAGGTCGTCGAAGGCCTCCGGCGGCATGTCCGGGTGGCGCACGATGTTGTGACTGGCTCCCAGGAGTTCTTCCCGGGTGAAACCGCTGATATTGACGAATGAAGCGTTGGCGTAGGTGATGCGCCCCTTCAGGTCGGTCTTGGTGACGATCGGCTTGCCCGGCTCAAGGAAACGCTCATGAGCCGTCACGGGTAAATTGACCTTCATGCGTAGCCCCCATATCAGTCCGCGTGGTTGTCGATCCGTTGCGGTCGATCTTTCTGGGGACCCGGGCAGACGTTGCACCGGTACTGCGCGCCACCGTTCTCGCCTCTTCATGGCCTTCCTGCTGCCACCTGGGCCAGTCATTGCCGCCTGCGGGTCCGACACATGCCGCGATTCCAGGAGAAATTCCCTGGTGCCGTCATGGACAAGCCAATGGCATTGGAGTTCATGCCCTACAAATATTTTTTGAGCAAAATCAAGCCTGAAACAGACCTTCCGGAAAACTGACCGATAGCGCGCACCATTCCGGGCAGCCCGCGAACGGGCAAGAAAAAGCCCCGGCACCTTGCGGTGCCGGGGCTTTCCAGACATTACTGCCGGGCGATGCGGATCGCTTAGAACTGATCCTCGGCCAGGGCCATCGTACCGCTCGCGCCGGCCACGATGCTCTCGGCCAGGCCGTCGGCCTGGGTGAGGATGTGGTCGGCGTAGAAGCGGGTGGTGATGACCTTGGCGGCGTAGAACGGATCGGCGTCACCGCCGTCGATCTTGGCCTGGGCGATCAGGGCCGCCCGAGCCATCTGCCAGCCGCCGGCGACGATGCCGGTGAGCTTGAGGAAGGGTACCGAGCCGGCGTGGGCCGCCTTGATGTCGCTGCCGTAGGTGGCGACCATGTACTCGGAGGCCTTGGCCAGGGCGGCAACGCCGTCGGCCAGGCGGGCACGGATCACAGCGAACTGCTCGCCCTTGGCCTCGGCCAGCTTGCCCAGGGTCTGTTGCATCAGACCGAGCACGGCCTTCATGGTGGCGCCGCCTTCCCGGGCCATCTTGCGGCCGATCAGGTCGTTGGCCTGGATGGCGGTGGTGCCTTCGTAGATGGCGGTGATGCGGGCATCGCGCAGGTGCTGGGCGGCGCCGGTTTCCTCGATGAAGCCCATGCCGCCGTGCACCTGCACGCCGGTGGAGGCGATCTCGATCGACTGCTCGGTGCTCCAGCCCTTGACCACTGGGATCATCAGGTCGGCGAAGGCCTGGTTCTTGGCCCGCTCGACCTCGTCCGGATGGTGCTTGGCGGCATCCATGGCGGCGGCGACCACGTAGGCCAGGGCGCGCATGGCCTCGGTCTGGGAACGCATGTTCATGAGCATGCGGCGCACGTCCGGGTGCTTGATGATGGCGACCTTGGGACCGCCGCGCACACCCACCTCGGTGCCCTGGATGCGTTCCTTGGCGTAGTCGCGGGCGCGCTGGTAGGCGCGCTCGGCCAGGGCCACGCCTTCCATGCCCACGGCGAAGCGGGCGGCGTTCATCATGATGAACATGTATTCCAGACCACGGTTTTCCTGGCCGACCAGGTAACCGATGGCGCCGCCGTTGTCGCCGAAGGCCATCACGGCGGTGGGGCTGGCGTGGATGCCGAGCTTGTGCTCGATGGACACGCAGTAGGCGTCGTTGCGCTCGCCCAGGCTGCCGTCGGCGTTGACCATGAACTTGGGCACGACGAACAGGGAGATGCCCTTCACGCCTTCGGGGGCGTCGGGCAGGCGGGCCAGCACCAGGTGCACGGTGTTGGACACCATGTCGTGGTCGCCGTAGGTGATGAAGATCTTCTGGCCGAACACCTTGTAGGTGCCGTTGCCCTGGGGCTCAGCGCGGGTGCGCACGGCGGCCAGGTCGGAACCGGCGTTGGGCTCGGTCAGGTTCATGGTGCCGGTCCATTCGCCGGTCACCATCTTCGGCACGTAGCGCTGCTTGAGCTCGTCGGAGCCGGCCACCAGCAGGGCCTCGATGGCGCCCTGGGTGAGCATGGGGCACAGGGAGAAGGCCATGTTGGCCGACTTCCACATCTCGTTGACCGGGGTGGAGATGATCTTGGGCAGGCCCTGGCCGCCGAATTCGGGGTCACAGGCCAGGGCGGTCCAGCCGTTCTCGGCGAACTGCTGGTAGGCGGCCTTGAAGCCGGCCGGCATGGTCACGGCGTTGTTGGCCCATTTGGCGCCTTCCTGGTCGCCGCTGTAGTTGAGGGGCGACAGGACATTGCCGGCGAACTTGGACGCTTCGTCGAGGATGGCATCGGCCAGGTCGGCGGTCGCTTCTTCGCAGCCGGGCAGCTGGGCAACCTGCTCCAGACCGGCCAGTTCCTGCATCACGAACTGCATTTCGCGAAGGGGGGCGATGTATTCAGCCATGGAAAGCTCTCCTTAATGGTGGATGCGTTGATTTGAGCAAGCGAACTACGGTCGTTCTGTTTTATTTTTTGGCCAGGTACTGGGCATCGTCGAACAGCGACACCCATTCGGGCCGGTAGATCACCATCAGGGTCACCACCATCCCGGCCAGCCATCCCTCAGAAAAGCCAAGCAGCAAAAAGTACGGCAGGTAATCCTCGAACAGCGTGCCGAAGGGGTAGAGCCCCGCACTGCCGAGGGCCAGCAGGACGGTCAGGCCGGTGAGGAACACCACCAGGGCCGAACCGAAGAATCCGTTGGCGAAGATGAAGACGAAGACGTTTTTGGGCAGGTAGCGGTCCCCCAGCCGGAACAGCCCCCAGCTGAGGCCCACCGGCAGGGCCACCATGAGCAGCGCATTGAGGCCGAAGGCCTCCCACCCGGCACTGCCGTTGAGCGTCACCGCCGCCAGCACCGCGGTCAACCCGAGGAAAGCCAGGTTCGGCCCCACCTCCAGGGTGAACACCATGGCGCCGAGCAGGTGCAGGGACAGGCCGGGAAGCACCCCGGCCTTGAGGCTCCACAACAGCGTCAGGGCGACGATGGAGCCGAGCCAGACATTGCTCAACCCACCGTCGGTGAGACGCCGCCACGGCGCCCAGCGCAGCGCCCCGGCCAGAATCAGCGCGAACAGCCCCCAGCCGGCGCCGATCCAGGCGCTGCCGAGAAGGCCGTCCGGCAGGTTCATGGCCGGGGGCGGGCCGCTCAGAGGGCGGCGGTGAGCTGGGGCACGGCCTCGAAGAGGTCGGCCACCAGACCGTAGTCGGCCACCTGGAAGATCGGCGCTTCCGGATCCTTGTTGATCGCCACGATCACCTTGGAATCCTTCATGCCGGCCAAGTGCTGGATCGCGCCGGAGATGCCGACGGCGATGTACAGCTCGGGGGCGACGATCTTGCCGGTCTGGCCCACCTGGTAGTCGTTGGGCACGAAGCCCGCGTCCACCGCGGCGCGGGAAGCGCCCAGGGCGGCGCCCAGCTTGTCGGCCAGGGGCTCGAGCAGGGCCTTGTAGTTGTCGCCGTTGCCGACGCCGCGGCCGCCGGAGACGATCACCTTGGCGGCGGTCAGCTCGGGGCGCTCGGACTTGGTGATCTCGCGACCCACCAGCTTGCTCTTGCCGAAGTCGGCAGCAGCGGCCACCGGCGCCACGCTGGCGGCACCGCCGTCGGCGGCAGCGTCGAAGGCGGTGGTACGGACGGTGATGACCTTCACCGCGTCGGCGGACTTGACCGTGGCCAGGGCGTTGCCGGCGTAGATCGGGCGGACGAAGGTGTCGGCGCCTTCAACACCGACGATGTCGGAGATCTGGGCCACGTCGAGCAGGGCGGCAACGCGCGGCAGGGCGTTCTTGCCGTTGGCGGTGGCGGGGGCCAGCACGTGGCTGTAGCCGCCGGCCTTGGCTACGTCGACGATCAGGGCGGCCAGGTTCTCGGCGGTCTGGTCGCCGTAGTGGGCGGCGTCGGCCAGCTTCACCTGGGCCACGCCGGCCAGCTTGGCGGCCTGGTCGGCCACGGCGGCGCAACCGGCACCGGCTACCAGCACGTGGATGTCGCCGCCGATCTTGGCGGCAGCCGTCACCGCATTGCGGGTGGCGGCCTTGAGTTGGGCGTTGTCGTGTTCGGCAATAACGAGAATGGCCATTTAGATCACCTTCGCTTCGTTCTTGAGCTTTTCCACCAGCTGGGCCACGTCGGCCACCATCACGCCGGCTTGGCGCTTGGCCGGCTCGGCGACCTTGACGGTGGTCAGGCGGGGGGCCACATCGACGCCCAGGTCGGCCGGCTTGACGGTGTCGAGCGGCTTCTTCTTGGCCTTCATGATGTTGGGCAGGGTGGCGTAGCGCGGCTCGTTCAGGCGCAGGTCGGTGGAGATCACCGCCGGCAGGCTGACTTCCAGGGTTTCCAGGCCGCCGTCCACTTCGCGGGTCACGGTGGCCTTGTCGCCGGCCACCACGACCTTGGAGGCGAAGGTGGCTTGCGGCCAGTTGGCCAGGGCGGCGAGCATCTGACCGACCTGGTTGGCGTCGTCGTCGATGGCCTGCTTGCCGCAGATCACCAGTTGGGGCTGTTCCTTGTCGGCCAGGGCCTTGAGCAGCTTGGCCACGGCCAGGGGCTGCAGGGTCTCGGCTTCTTCGGCGCTGGTTTCGATCAGGATCGCCCGGTCGGCACCGATGGCCAGGGCCGCGCGCAGGGTTTCCTGGCAGGCGGCGGCGCCGGCGGAGACGGCCACCACTTCGGTGGCGATGCCGGCTTCCTTGAGCCGTACCGCTTCTTCAACGGCGATTTCGTCGAAGGGGTTCATCGACATTTTCACGTTGGCGATATCCACGCCCGTGCCGTCGCTCTTGACCCGCACCTTGACGTTGTAATCCACCACTCGCTTGACTGGTACCAGGATCTTCAAGACTTTCTCCTCACAAGTGTCCTCTGTCCGAGGGAAACATGAGCGCACATGCTACGCCGGCGCACGCCCCTTTGCATGCCCCGCCGCCGGGCGGAGCATTCCGCAGCGCCCGCCCCGCCGCGGTTTGACAGCGAATGGGGCACCCCGGACAATAAGCCCATACCTTGCGGTATGGATTCGCATACGGTACCGTATGGAAAAAAACGCGTCAAGCCGTCGTCCCGCCCGGGTTTCCAGGCGCAAGGCCGGCCAAGCGCATCGCACCGCCACGGCGCTGCCCCCTCCCCCAACACTTTCGGGACCCGCCATGCCCCAGGAACGCGTCAAAACCCGTACCTCGCTGGACCGCAGCGACTGGATTCACGCCGCCCTCGACGTCCTGGCCGACAAGGGCCTGGACGGCCTGCGCGTGGAAGTGCTGGCAAAAGCCTTCGGCGTCACCAAGGGCAGCTTCTACTGGCACTTCAAGGACCGCCAGGACCTGCTTTCCGCCGTCCTCACCCTGTGGAAGGAAGGACGGATCAAGGACATCATCAAGCAGACCACCGCCGCTCCCGGCCGCACCCTGCCCCAGATCTACCACGTCATCGAGGTGTACTCGGCGGCCCGCAGCCGCAAGGGGATGAACATCGAGCTGGCGATCCGCGACTGGGCCCGGCGCGATCCCGAAGCCGCCGCCGTGGTCGAAGAAGTGGACCGCTGGCGCCTCGAATGCGCCAGCCGCCTGTTCATCGAATGCGGCCTGCCGGAAAAGGAAGCCAAGAGCCGCAGCCTGCTGCTCTACGCCTACGTCTTCGGCCAGAGCCTGATGGTGTTCGACCAATACGACGCCGACGTGCCCAGCCTGCAAAGTTGGATCGCCGACGTCATCACCCTCCCCACCCCCCCGGCGTTCCCCGCCGGCAACGCCGTTCCGGCCACCCAATCATGACCACGCCCCTCACCCACGTCTGCGTCTACTGCGGCTCCAACACCGGCACCCGCCCCGAATACGCCGAGGCCGCCCAGCAGCTGGGCCGCCTGCTGGCCGAGCGGAGCCTGACCCTGGTCTATGGCGGTGGCAACATCGGCCTGATGGGCATCGTCGCCGACACCACCCTGGCCGCCGGCGGCCGGGTCGAGGGCATCATTCCCCAGGCCCTGGTGGACAAGGAAGTGGCCCACCTGGGGCTGACCGAACTGGTCACCGTGGCCAACATGCACGAGCGCAAGCTGGAGATGGCCAACCGGGCCGGCGCCTTCATCGCCCTGCCTGGCGGCATCGGCACCCTGGAAGAGCTGTTCGAGGTGTGGACCTGGCTGCAACTGGGCTTTCACGCCAAGCCCGTGGCCCTGCTCAATACCGCCGGCTACTACGACCACCTGCTCAAGTTCATCGACCATCAGGTGGATGAGCGCTTCCTCAAGCCGCACCAGCGCGACCTGCTCCAGGTGAGCGCCGATCCGGCCGCCCTGCTCGACCGGATCGCCAGCTACCAGCCCGAAGCGGGCGACAAATGGTATTCGCGCCGCAATCTCGCCTGAATCTCGCCGAAAACCGACGCCAGCTGCGCATTCCGCCCCTGACAGTGGCGGACGAAACGGGAACAAAGGCCAAACCTGTCCGGTTTTTCTATACGTAACCCCCGCCGGATCGCAAGCATCCGCGCGGCGCCATAGCGAAAATGGCGACAAATTTATTTTGTTGCGTATAATATTTCATTGATATTTCAGATCAGCCTCAAAGCTGTCGAAAACATCAATAAAAATGCTTGAAAAATAAGAGCCGGCAGCAATGACCGGACAGCAGCGGCACGCTCAAGCAGCGCCGTTCCGCCCACCCCCCGCGAGACAAACACCCCATGAAGGCCAACCTCCCCGTCACCGGGGTCGAGCGCATGCTCGACCCCGGGCGCCCGATCGTCACCAAGACCGACACCAAAGGCCGCATCACCTACGCCAACGATGCCTTCGTGCAGATCAGCGGCTTTTCCGCCGCCGAACTGATTGGCCAGAACCACAACGTGGTGCGCCACCCAGACATGCCGCCGGAAGCCTTCGCCGACCTGTGGAGCACCGTCCAGGCCGGCCTGGCCTGGCGGGGTCTGGTCAAGAACCGCTGCAAGAACGGCGACCACTACTGGGTCGACGCCTACGTCACCCCCATCACCGAGGACGGCCACGCCGTCGGCTACATGTCGGTGCGCTCCCGCCCTTCCGCCGAGAATGTGCGGGCGGCGGAAAGCCTTTACGACGCCGTGCGCCGCCAGCAGGCCACCCTGCCCGCCACCGCCCGGCAGCGCCACCGCCTGTCGATCAAGCAATCCCTGCTGGCCTTTTCCGTGGCCTTGATCGCCCTGCCCCTGGCCGCCACCCAGGTGCCGGCCCCCTGGCTGCTCACCGTGCTGGCCGGCAACACCCTGCTCGCCCTGGCTTTTGCCGCCTGGCTGTTGAGCAACGTGCGCCTGCCCCTCAAGCAGGCCAACGCCATCATCCGGGAACTGAGCGAGGGCCGGCTCAACGCCGCCTTCGCGCCGCAGCACCGCTTCAAGCTCAACCGCCTGACCATGCGCCTGCAATCCCTGCGGGTGCATCTGCGCGCCATCTTCGCCGACGTGCTGGCCCATAGCCGGCAGGTGGAAGAAGAAGCCCATTCGATCCAGGCCCAGATGGCGTGCATCACCACCACGGCCCGGGAACAGGCCGGCCACGTGGAATCGGTGAGCGCCTCCATGGAACAACTGGCGGTGGCCTCGGCGGACATCGCCGGCCACGCCGGCACCGGCTTCAGCCTGGCGGAACAGGCCCTGGCCGAGGTAGGCCACGGCCAGGCACAGATGGCCGAAACCCGGACCCTGTCACACCAGGTGCTGGCAGTGGTCGGTTCCCTGCACGGCCAGCTCGAACGCCTGGGCCAGTCGGTGGGCCAGATCGGCTCCCTGAGCAACACCATCCGGGAGATCGCCGACCAGACCAATCTGCTCGCCCTCAACGCCAGCATCGAGGCCGCCCGGGCCGGCGAGGCGGGGCGCGGCTTTGCCGTGGTGGCCGACGAGGTGCGCAAGCTGGCCGAACGCACCGGGGATTGCACCGGCGACATCGCCGCCACCCTGGTGGATATCGGCCGGGAATCCCAGGCCGCCCTGGACACCATGGACGAAGCCGCCACCCGGATCGAGCAGAGCGGCAGCCAGATCGAACGCTGCGACCAGAGCCTGGCCGCCATCCGCCAGGCCAGCGAATCGGCCCGCCGGGCCAGCGAGGAAATCCGCACCATGCTGGAGCAGCAGGCCAGCCTGACGGAGAACGTGGCCCAGACCCTGGAGCGTTTCCGCCAGAACCTGGAACAGGGGGTGGAGGACGTGGAAAAGGTGGGGGCCTCGGTGGAGGTTCTGACCCGCACCGCGGACGAGCAATACCAGCTGGTGCGCCACCTGGAAGGCCGGCTGGGCTGATTCCGCCCGGCGTCCTCACGGGCCGCCTGCGGGCGGCCTTTGCATTCATGGGTAGAGCGAACGGCCGGCGATGGGATCGCGGGCCGAACGCCCGGCGCCTATCCCTTGCGCGACTGGAGCAGCTGAAACACCCGGTCGAGCAGTTCGGTGCCCTGGGCCAGGGCATCCTCGTCGATGCCAGCGAGCAGGTCCCGGCTGAAGGCATCGAGTTCCTGTTGCAAGCCTTCGGTCAGGATCAATCCTTCGGCGGTCAGGGTCAGGAGCTTGCTGCGCCGGTCCTTGGGATCGGTGCTGCGGACGACCCAGCCCTGCCCTTCCAGGCGGTCGAGCAGGCGCACCAGGGTCGGCCCCTCGATGGCCAGGCGCCCAGCCAGCTCGGTCTGGTTCATCGGCTCGGCCCGGTTGCGCAGGATCAACAAGGTGCGCCAGGTGGCCTGGGACAGGCCGGTGGGCTTGAGCCGCTGGTCCAGGGCCTGGCGGTAGAGGGCGGCGGTGCGGTGCAGCAGAAAGGCAAAACGTTGCGGCAGGTTGTCCATGTTCCTTCTCTCCGGAACGGGAATGGCGCCCGGGCATGTGGTATTGCGGCGCCGGACGGCACGGCCGCAGGCGTGGGCGTGGGCGTGGGCGTGGGCGTCGAAGCGTTGCAGCGCCGGATCGGGCGGTGAACGGGCAGGTGAAGTTTCGTCGCGGCAATCGGCACTCAGCAATCGAAACTGCGCGCTCAACCGCTCCTGAAACTTCGTCACAATAATTAGCTTGCTAATTATTTCTCCGATACCCTATCATCTTTGCATTAGCCCGGCAAGGAAGGATCGCCGGCACTCGGCCCCAGCGCGCTCCGGCGCCCTCTTCCCGTCCATGAACGCTCCCCACACTCCGCCGCCCCATCCCCGCTCCCTGGCCGCCCTGCGCCAGCGCCACGGCGACGCCTACAAATGGCGCCTGCTCATCGCCATGTCCGTGGGCATGGTGGCGTCCGTCATGTCGGCCACCATCTTCAACGTGGCCACGCCCCACTTGATGCGCGACTTCGGCCTGGGCCACGACGCGGTGCAGTGGGCGGTGACCGCCTACATGGCGGCCATGACCGTGGCCATGCTGCCCACGGCCTGGCTGATCGACCGCTTCGGCTTCCGCCACGTCTTTCTCGGCGCCCTGGCGATCCTCGGCATCGGCAGCATCGGCGGCGCCCTAAGCCCGGCCTTCGGCGTGGTGGTGGCGATGCGCATCCTGCAAGGGCTGGCCGCCGGCATGCTGCAACCTATGTCCACCCTGATGGTGTTGCGCGCCTTCCCCCTCGAAGACCAGGGCCGGGCCATGGGCCTGCTCGGCTTCGGCATCGTCCTGGCCCCGGCGGTGGCACCGGTGCTGGGGGGCTTTCTCGTGGATCACTTCGGCTGGCGGCCGATCTTTTTGATCGTCCTGCCCGGCTGCATCCCGGCCCTGATCATGGGCCACTTCCTGATGCCCCTGCGCGACGTGGATACCCCCTCCGGCCTGCCGCCCCGCCATGGCTTCGACTGGTGGGGCCTGGGCCTGCTCGGCACCGCCATCCTGGCCCTGTTGCAGACTGCCAGCGGCCTGCACGCCCACGGCTTCGCCTCCCTGCCGACCGTGGCCGGGGTGGGCATTGCAACGGTGGCCCTGGCCCTGTTCGTCCGCCATTCGCGGCGCGTGCCCGGCGCCCTCATCCAGGCCAGCATCTTCCGCGACCGGCCGCTGCGCGTCGGCACCGTGGTGGCCTTCACTTACGGCCTGGGCCTGTTCGGCTCCACTTACCTGTTGCCGGTGTTCATGCAGACCGTGCTGCACTTCAACGCCACCTCCGCCGGCCTGGTGCTGCTGCCCAGCGGCATCGCCCTGGCCCTGATGATGCCGGTGGCGGGCAACCTGACCAACAAGCTCGCCACCCACCGCCAGACCGCCGCCGGCATGGCCCTGTTCGCCTTGGCCTTCTTCATGTTCTTCGCCGTGGCCTATGGCGAGCATCCGGCCTGGCTGGCCGCCGGCCTGACGGTAGCCGCCGTGGTCAGCCGCATCGGCCTGGCCCTGACCCTGCCGGCCCTCAACATCGGGTCGCTGCGCACCCTGCCCAAGGACAAGACGGCCCAAGGCTCCAGCCTGACCAACTGCGTGCGCCAGGTGGGCGGCACCATGGGCATCAGCCTGGGGGCCGTGTTCGTCGAGACCCGCAGCCAGATGCTCGGCGGCGGCAACGGTGCCGAGCACGAGGCCTTTGCCGAAGCCTTCCTGATCATCGGCGCGCTGTTCGTCCTGGCCACCGTGATCGCCCTGGGCATGAAAGCAAAAACCGCCCAGCCCGAAACCGTTTCGGAGTGAGCGGCAAGGCATGGGCAGGAAGCGTGGCGGGGCGCCGGGGTCAGCCCTCCGCCGGCGTCAGCGGAGTCAGCCAATGGCAGCCATCGGTCGTTTGTCGGCCCGGTGCTGCTCCGGAATCCCCTGAACCCACGGAATCCCCTCCCGCCCTCAGCCCCGCCAGCCCCAGGCGTTGCCCCGGGGCAAAATCGACGTCGTATTTTTTTGGCCTGGCCGGAACGCCGCGCCAGTGCTTGATCTCCAGGCACCCTACCCGTAGCGCAAGGATTGGCGCGGCTCTCCAGGCATACCCCGTGAAAGTCCCCGCCAGGCCTAGGGTTTAGGGCAGCCGCTCGAAAGCGGCCCCGCAGCGCCGGCAGTCAACGCCGGATCAGCAGCCCTTCCACACCGCCGGACGCTTGGCAATGAAGGCGTCGATGCCCTCGGCCACGTCCTCGGCCATGGCGTTGCAGGCCATCACCTCGCCGGCCAGCTGGTAGGCGGACTCCAGGCCCATTTCCAGCTGGCGGTAGAACACCTGCTTGCCGGCGGCCACGGCCACCGGGGTCTTGGCGATGATGCTGGCGGCCAGCTTGTCGATTTCGGCGTCGAGCTGCTCCAGGGGCACCACCCGGTTCACCAGGCCCCGTTCCTTGGCCTCGGCAGCCGAGATGAATTCCCCGGTGAGCAGCATCTCCATGGCCTGCTTGCGCCCCAGGTTGCGCGACAGCCCCACCCCCGGGGTGGCGCAGAACAGCCCCACGTTGATACCCGAAACGGCGAACTTGGCCACGTCGGCCGCCACCGCCAGGTCGCACATCGACACCAGCTGGCACCCCGCCGCGGTGGCGATGCCATGGACCCGGGCGATCACCGGCTGGGGCAGCTTGGTCACGGTCATCATGACCTTGGTGCACTCCTTGAACAGGGCCTGCATGAAGGCCTTGTCATGGTTGGCACGCATTTCCTTGAGATCGTGCCCGGCGCAGAAGGCCTTGCCATCGCCGGCCATCACCACCACCCGCACCTTGGAGTCCCGGCCGATGGCATCCAGCTCGGCTTGTAAAGCGGCGAGCATTTCCTTGGACAGGGCATTGAACTGGCTAGCGCGGTTGAGGGTGAGCGTAGTCAGGCCGTCGGGGCGGTCTTGGCGCAGGACGTAGGGGGCGTTGGTCATGGTTTGTCTCCTTTAATAATTTCTTGATCAATTCAATTACAAAATCTAGGCTTGATAGCAACCGGCACATCTAATAATAAAGAACTTTAACATTTTTAAAAACAATTTTTATTATACTTCTTTTATCATCGTAAATCCCATCACCCCCTAACCCTCGGCACAACACACTAGCCAATCTACTTACTATCGCCAGATGACTCATTTATATTGAACAGTCGTTTTGGCATGGCGTAACCACAAACAAAAATCACCATCGTAGCAATAAAGCCCCCCGCAATAGCGGCCACACTATAAGCAGAAACACCATCACTTAGAATAAGAGACAATGGAATACCTACAGCAGTTACACTTAAAGCAACATAGCGCTTTCTCGATGGAGCGACAGCAACAGCCGACAGAACAACCACAATTGCCGAAAGCCCAGCGAAGAATGGAAGAATTAAATCAACAATAACGGAGCGCCCGCTAAAACCGGGGCTATTACAACCACAACCACAATCACCAACAAATCCCCCCTTAGGACATAAAGCCCAATCAAGGTATTCATAAGAAATCATACCCACAAAAACAACACACACCCAAGCAACAACGACTACTGGAATAATCAAAAACCACCTGAGCCAATTAACCATAAGGCATCCAGCAATCAACAATAGAATTTGCACATCAGAAAAATGAAACGCCCCGGGGAATAAAACCCGGGGCGTTTCTACTCGCAAGCCGCTACCGTTTACTCAAACGACGCCGTCGACTTCGCCCGATCGCGCAGCACGAACTTCTGGATCTTGCCCGTGGAGGTTTTGGGCAGGGCGCCGAAGATGACGCGCTTGGGCACCTTGAAGCGGGCCATGTGCTCACGGCAGAACTCGATCATCTCTTCTTCCGTGGCGTTGCTGCCTTCGCGCAGTTCGACGAAGGCGCAGGGCACTTCGCCCCACTTCGGGTCGGGGGTGGCGACCACCGCCGCGGCCAGTACCGCCGGGTGCTTGTAGAGGGTGTCTTCCACCTCGATCGACGAGATGTTCTCGCCGCCGGAGATGATCACGTCCTTGGAGCGGTCCTTGATCTTGACGTAGCCGTCGGGCTGCATCACCGCCAGGTCGCCGGTGTGGTAGTAGCCGCCGGCGAAGGATTCGGCCGTGGCCTTCTCGTTCTTCAGGTAGCCCTTCATCACCAGGTTGCCGCGGAACATGATCTCGCCCATGGTCTCGCCGTCCCAGGGCACCGGGGCCATGGTGACGGGGTCGAGCACGGTGACGTCTTCCTGGCCGTGGTAGCGCACGCCCTGGCGGCCGTTGAGGGTCACCTGGTCGGCCAGGGGCAGGTCGTCCCATTCGGTATGCTTGGCGCACACCGAGGCCGGGCCATAGGTTTCGGTCAGGCCGTAGACGTGGGTGATGTTGATGCCGATCTTGGCCATGCTCTCGATCATCGAGGCCGGCGGGGGGGCGGCGGCCACCAGGCCGGAGACGCCGTGGGTGATGCCTTCGCGCCATTCGGCCGGGGCGTTGGCGATCATGCTGTGCACGATCGGGGCGCCGCAGTAGTGGGTGACCTTGTGCTCGCGCATCAGGGTCAGGATCAGCTTGGCATCCACCTTGCGCAGGCAGACGCTGGTGCCGGCGTTGGCGGCCATGGTCCAGGGGAAGCACCAGCCGTTGCAGTGGAACATGGGCAGGGTCCACAGGTACACCGAGTGGGGCGGCATGCCCCAGGAGACGATGTTGGACACGGCGTTGAGGTAGGCGCCCCGGTGGTGGTAGACCACGCCCTTGGGGTTGCCGGTGGTGCCGGAGGTGTAGTTGAGGGAGATGGCGTCCCACTCGTCGTCGGCACCGCGCCAGGCGAAGTCTTCGCTACCGGCGGCCAGCAGGGCCTCGTAGTCGATCTCGCCGAGGCGCTCGCCCGGGCCGGTGTATTCAGGATCGTCCACGTCGATCACGGTGATGGCGCGGCCGAGCTTTTCCAGGGCGCCCTTGACGATGTGGGAGTATTCCTTGTCGGTGATGAGAATCTTGGCTTCGCCGTGGTTGAGCATGAAGGCCACGGCTTCCGGGTCGAGGCGGGTGTTCAGGGTGTTGAGCACGGCGCCGGTGACGGGCACGCCGAAGTGGCACTCGTACATCTCCGGGGTGTTGTTGAGCATCACCGCCACGGTGTCGCCCTTCTTGATGCCCCGGGCGACCAGCGCCGAGGCCAGGCGCTTGGCCCGGGCGAAGGTCTGGCCCCAGGTGTAGCGGCGCTGGCCGTGGATCACCGACAGCCGGTCCGGGTAGATGTACGCCGAACGGGCGATGAAGGTCAGCGGGGTCAGCGGAACGTAGTTGGCCTGATTCTTTTCCAGGCCGATTTCGTAGATGTTTTGAGCCATGCGCAATCCTTCGATCCCTATTTGGATTCTGAATACTTAATTACGAAGCGAGCTTCGAACTATACCGCCCCTTCCTTACTTCGTCCTTGCGTCACGGCAAACCGCGCCGTTTTCGCCGTCGAGGCGGGCCACCAGCACGGCGGCATCCCGGTACAGGGCGTCCGCCGCCTGGGCCTGGGCCGCCACGCCGCCCCGGGCATCCGGCGTGGGCGCCGGCACCGCGTAGGCCACGTCCCGGCCGGCCACCAGGCGCCGGCGGGCGTCGAGCACCGTCAGGCGCCCGGCCAGGCGGGCCTGGCTGGCGTCCGGCGCCGTGAAGGTCTGCTCGAACAGGTCCACCTCCACCCGCACCAGGCAACCGCCCTGCCCCGCCGCGCCAAGCTGGCGCCGCAACCGCGCCGCCAGCAACTGGGATGGCGCCGCCGCCCAACGGCTCTGGGCGTAGTCGCGGCGCCGGGTGGCGTCATCAAAGGCCAGCCGGTAGGTCATGGCCTCGCTGTCCATCCAGCCCGGCAGGCGCACCTCCACCGCCAGGGGATAGGGGCGCAGCGCCCCGGCGTCGGGCACCCCCAGGTCGAACGCCGCGACTGGCGCGGAGTTTCGGGTAGCACACCCGGAGAGGCCCGCCAGCAAAAGGATTCCGAGCACGATGCCCGGAAAGCCAATACTGGCGCGGGGTTTGGTGAAAGGTAATTTTAACGGCATAAACGGCCTCGTAAAGTCGGGACGCTCGAAATGGTGCAGCGTTAGCGTTGTAGCGCTTCAGTGGCCTGCAAGCCCGGCCACCAGCGGCGGCCCTCAGGGCGCCGTGCCGCCGGCCGGCGCGGCAAAGCCGGCTTCGCCCGGACCCGGCGCCGCCGGTGGGGCGCCGAAGATCAGGCTCTGGGGATTGCGCTCCAGGTGCTTGAGCAGCCGGTTGAGCTGGCGCACGTCGGTGGCCACCTGGCCGGCCAGTTCGTCCCAGCGCGGCGAGAGCACGCCAAAGCCGCTGCCGGCGGATTCTTCCACGCCCCGGTCGAGGCGTTCGGCCACGGATTGCAGGCGCACCGCCAGCTGCTGGGCCTCGCGCAGGGTGCCGGCGGCCTCTTGGGTGGCGGCGGCGGTGTTCTTGAGGGTGCTTTGCAGGGCGGCGACGTTCTCGGGCGAGACGGCGCTGCGCAGGCCGGCCAGGGTGGGTTGCAGTTCCCGGGTGGCGGCTTCCAGGTGGTCCAGGGTGGCGGCCATGCGCGCCCGGTTGTCGTCGTCGGTGAGCTTGTTGAGGTTGGTCACCAGCTGGCGTACCTGGCGCAGCACGTCGGCGCCGGAATCGGCCAGTTCATCCACCAGGGAGGGCTTCATGGCGATCACCGCCGGGGCCTGTTCCGTGGACACCAGGGGCGTGGGGTCGCTGCCCGATTCTTCGAGCTGCACGTAGGCAATGCCGGTGATGCCCTGGTAGCCGAGCTTGGCGGTGGTGCCGCGGGTGAGCGGCACGTCGTCGCGGATGCGGATGCGGATGTGGATCACCGCCGGATCGCGGTGGTCCAGGTCGATGCCCTGCACCCGGCCGACCCGGATGCCCCGGTAGCGCACCTGGCCCTGGGGGTTGAGGCCGGTGACGTTGGCCCGGGTCTCGACCACGTAGTCCCGGGTCTTCTCCTGCTTGTTGCCGAACCACCAGAAGGCAAAGGCCGCGGCGATCCCGAGCAGGATCACGAACAGGCCGGCAAGAAGGGCATGGGCACGATTTTCCACGGCAGGCAGTCGTCGTCAGGAAGTCAGGGTTGAGGGGCAGGCGCGCCGGCAAAGAAGGCCTGGATGAAGGGGTGGCCGCTGCGCCGCACCGCTTCCGGGGAGCCTACCGCCACCAGCTGGCCGTCGGCCAGCACCGCCACCTGGGTGGCGAGAGCCGAGAGGGATTCGACGTCGTGGGTGACCATCACCACGGTGAAGTGCAAGGCTTCCTGCAAGCAGCGGATCAAGTGCACGAAACTGCGGCTGCGGTCCGGGTCCAGGCCCGAGGTGGGCTCGTCGAGCACCAGCAGGTCCGGCTCCAGGGCCAGGGCCCGGGCCAGGGCGACGCGCTTGACCATGCCGCCGGACAATTCGGCCGGCATCAGGTGGGCGTGGCGCGGTTCCAGCTCCACCTGGGCCAGCTTCTGCAACACCAGGGCGCGGATTAGGTCCGGGTCGAACCACTTCAGTTCGCGCAGCGGAAAAGCGATGTTGTCATAGACCGACAAGGCCGAAAACAGTGCCCCTTGCTGAAAGAGCACGCCGAGGCGGCGCTTCAGGGCGCGGCGCTCGTCCCCGGGCACCCGGTACAGGTCGGCGCCGAACAGGCGCACCTGGCCCTGCCAGGGCGGCAGCAGGCCGACCATCTGGCGCAGCAGGGTGGTCTTACCGCTGCCCGAGCCGCCGACGATGGCGCACACGCTGCGCCGCGGCACCTCCAGGGAAATGCCCTGGTGGATGACGTGGCGGCCATAGCGGGACCACACTTGGTCCAGGGCCACCGCCGGGGTCGGGTCGCAGGGGCCGTTCATTGGGCGGGAATCCCGATTTCCCGGGTGATCAGGGCGAAGATGGCGTCGGCCAGGATCACCACGGTGATGGCGGTGACCACCGAACTGGTGGTGCGGGCCGACAGGCTCTCGGTATTGGGCCGCACCTTGAGGCCGAAGTGGCAGGCGATCTGGGCGATGAGAAAGCCGAACACGGCGCCCTTGGTCAGGGCGATCCACAGGTTGGGCACCGGCACCGCCCGGGCCAGGCCGTGGAGCAGGAAGTCGAAGGTCAGCCCCAGTTGCAGGTGGGCCGAGACCATGCCGCCGAGCAGGCCCATGGCCGAGGTCCACACCACCAGCAGCGGCATGGCCAGGGTCAGGGCCGCCACCCGGGGCAGCACCAGGCGCAGGGTGGCGGGAATGCCCATGGTGGTCAGGGCGTCGATCTCCTCGGTGACCCGCATCACGCCGATCTGGGCGGTCATGGCCGAGCCGGAGCGCCCCGCCACCAGCACCGCGGCGAGCACCGGGCCAAGCTCGCGGATGATGGCCAGACCCATGACGTTGACGATCAGGGGCTCGGCGCCGAAGTTGCGCAGTTGCAGGGCAGACAGGTAGCTGATCACCACGCCGACGAGAAAGCCCACCAGGGCCGTCACCGGCAGGGCCTGGGCACCGCTCTTGTAGACGGTGGCGGAAAACTCGCGGAAGGGAATCCGGCGCGGGTTGCGCAGCAGGCCCACGGCATCCAGGACGAGCCGGCCGAGCAACTCGGTGAGTTCGACGAAATTGCGCCCGGCGCGCAGCACTTGGTTGCCCAGGGCCTCCACCTCGGCGAAAGGCCGGCGCGGTGCCGGCGGCAGGGCCTCGGGCACCGCCGCGGCCCGAGCGAAGGCCACCCGTTCCTCGTCACCGAGGGCCACCTCGGCGGGCCAGGCCCGGCCCCAGGCCCGCCACACCAGGGTGGCGGCGGCGCTGTCGAGGCGCTCCACCCCGGTCAGGTCCCAGGGCAGGCGGCGGGCGGCGAAATCGGCGAGGCGGGCTTCGAGGACGTTGCGGGGCACGGGCTGGCGGACCAGGTTGGCCAGCGTCCAGTCGCCGGCCAGGACGATGCGGCCGCCCTCTTCCTTGAGAACCAGTCCCCCGCCGGGCATTTAGGCGGCTTGGGTAAAGGCGCCCGGTACGACCCGGGGGGCCTCGCCCTCTCCCGGCAGGGCGACCACGTTGCCGCTGCGCTCGCCCCGTCCCCGGGGCTTGAGCCGGAACGTCAGGCCGACGCCGCGCCAGGCCTCGGCCTCGTCGTCCAGGGCGGCAGCGGTGAGCGGGTTGGCGGCCAGCCAATCGCCGGGCAGTTCGAGCAGGAAGCCCTTGTCGCCAGCACGCACGCCCCATTCGCTGGGCGGGTGGCTTTCCCGGGAGCGCATCAGGATGGTGGCCAGGCGCAGGGCAAAGACCATCAGCCAGTTAACGTCGCCGTAGGGCAGCGCCCCCACCTTCTGCAACTTGCCCTTGTGGCCGAGCACCAGCATGGCCAGGCGGGCCTGCTCCTTCTTGGAGAAGCCGGGCATGTCGGCAAAGGTGAGGATGTAGGCGCCGTGCTTGTGGTAGCCGTTGTGGGCCACCGACAGGCCCAGCTCGTGCAGCCGGGCCGCCCAGCACAGGAAGTGCTCGTCGTTGACGTGCTCCACCGGGTGGGTGTCGAGCCGCCCCGGGGTGAGGGCGCGGAACACGGTCAGGGCCACCTGCTCGACCCGGCCCGCCTGGGCGGAATCGACCTGGTAGCGGCGCATGAACTGGGTGACCGTGGCGTCGCGCATGTCGCTGTGGTGGAAGCGGCCGAGCAGGTCGTAGAGCACCCCCAGGCGCAGGGCGCCGTCGGCGTAGGTCATGCGCTCGATGTTCAGCTCCTGGAACACCGCCATCATGATCGCCAGGCCGCCCGGGATCACCGGCAGGCGGTCGGACTTGAGGCCTTCCAGGTCCAGGGCTTCCAGGGAACCGGCCTTGATCAGCAGGGCCTTCATGCGCTCCATGCCGGCCCGGGTAATGCCGATGGCGCCCCCCGGGTTGAGGCCGTTCAGTTCCAGCACGTCGGCGATGGCCCGGGCCGAGCCGGAGGAGCCCACGGCCTCTTTCCAGCCCTGGCGCAGGTAGTCGTGGGCGATGGTCTGGATTTCCTTGCCGGCGGCCACCTCGGCCTCGCGGAAGCGCTTCTTGTCGATGCGCCCGTCCGGAAAGAAGCGCCCGGTGTAGCTGACACAGCCCATGTACAGGGATTCCATGGCCATGGGGTCGAAGCGCTTGCCGATGATGAATTCGGTGGAGCCGCCGCCGATGTCCACCACCAGTCGCTTGTGGGCCACCTGGGGCAGGGAGTGGGCGGCGCCGATGTAGATCAGGCGCGCCTCTTCGCGGCCGGCGATGATTTCGATGGGAAAGCCCAGGGCGGCCTCGGCCAGTTGCAGGAATTCGCCGGCGTTCTTGGCCACCCGCAGGGTGTTGGTGGCCACGGCCCGGACCTTTTCCGGCGGAAAGCCGCGGATGCGCTCGCCGAACTTGGCCAGGGCGTCCAAGGCACGGCGCTGGGAGGCGTCGTCCATGTAGCGCTCGGCAGTCAGCCCCGAGGCCAGCCGGACCGCCTCCTTGAGGGAATCCAGGGTATAAATCTGGTCATCCACCACCCGCCCGACTTCGAGGCGAAAGCTGTTGGACCCGAGGTCGACAGCGGCAATCAATTCGTTTTGCATGATGGGCGGGAGGCGACGATGCGGCGCTAGGCCGGGATGGAAAACCGGGGCATTCTAACACCCCGGCACGGCGGAAAAGGGGTTGCAAACGCTTCGCACTACCGGGCCAAACCCCGCGCCAGTACTAGATCTTAGCCATACCGTGAAAAAATTCCGCCTGTCATCTTTGCGCAACAACCCTGTAACATAATTTGGCGCCCCAACACCGAATACTGCCCGCCGACAGAGCCCCCGACGCCATGAACCGCATGACCTTGACCCGCCGCTTTCCCCCGGAAAATTACCTGAACCGCGAACTGGGGCTGCTCGCCTTCAACCGCCGGGTGCTGGCCCAGGCCGAAGACGCCCGCATGCCCCTGCTCGAACGGCTACGCTTCCTGTGCATCGTCTCCTCGAACCTGGACGAGTTCTTCGAAATCCGCGTCGCCGGACTCAAGGAACAGCTCAAGCTCGGCTCCACCACCCGCACCACCGACGGCAAGACGCCCCGGGAGGTGTACCGCCAGGTGAGCCATGAGGCGCACCGCATGGTGGCCGAGCAGTACACCCTGCTCAACCAGGAGATCCTCCCGGCCCTGGACGCCGAGGGCATCCGCTTCCTGCGCCGCACCACCTGGACCGACATCCAGCGGGAATGGATTCGGGACTACTTCTTCCGCGAGGTGATGCCGGTGCTCACCCCGATCGGCCTCGACCCCTCCCACCCCTTCCCGCGCATCCTCAACAAGAGCCTCAACTTCGCCGTGGAACTGGAAGGCCGGGACGCTTTCGGGCGCAATTCCGGCGTGGCCATCGTCCAGGCCCCCCGGGCCTTGCCCCGGGTCATCCGCCTGCCCGCCGAGCTGGCCGGGTGCGAGTACGGCTACGTCTTCCTCTCGTCGGTGCTGCACGCCTTTGTCGGCGAGCTGTTCGCCGGCATGACGGTGCGCGGCTGCTACCAGTTCCGCGTCACCCGCAATTCCGACCTGTTCGTGGACGAGGAAGAGGTCAAGAACCTGCGCACCAAGATTCAGGGTGAGCTGCCCCAGCGCCACTTCGGCGACGGGGTGCGCCTGGAGGTGGCCGACAGCTGCTCGGACACCATGTCCGAATTCCTGCTCAACCAGTTCGCCCTGGAGCCCCAGGACCTGTACCGGGTCAACGGCCCGGTGAACCTGGTGCGCCTGATGCAGGTGCCGGATTGGGTGGACCGCCCCGACCTGAAGTTCCCGGCCTTCGCCTCGGGCTTTCCCAAGGCCTTGCAGAAGAAGCGCAGCGTGTTTTCCGCCATGCGCGAGGGCGACATCCTGCTGCACCACCCCTACCAGAGCTTCGCCCCGGTGGTGCAGTTGCTCGAAGAGGCCGCCGACGATCCCCAGGTGGTGGCGATCAAGATGACGGTGTACCGCACCGGCACCGACTCGGTGCTGATGAACGCCCTGATCCGCGCCGCCCAGAACGGCAAGGACGTGACCGCGGTGGTGGAACTGCTGGCCCGCTTCGACGAAGAGGCCAACATCAACTGGGCCAACAAGCTCGAAGAGGTGGGGGCCCACGTGGTCTACGGCGTGGTGGGCTACAAGACCCACGCCAAGATGCTGATGATCGTGCGCCGCGAACGGGACGAGGACGCGGGCCGCAGCCGCCTGCGTCGCTACGTGCACCTGGGCACCGGCAACTACCACCCGCGCACCGCCCGGCTGTACACCGACTTCGGCCTGCTCACCAGCAACGAGGAAATGGGGGCCGACGTGTCAGAGGTGTTCAAGCAGCTCACCGGTCTCGGCCGCGCCCAGGCCCTGCATCACCTGTGGCAGGCGCCCTTCTCCCTGCATTCCAACGTGGTCGCCGCGATCAAGCGGGAAACCGAAGTGGCCAAGGCCGGCGGCAAGGGCCGCATCATCGCCAAGATGAACTCCCTGCTGGAGCCGGAAACCATCGCCACCCTCTACGAGGCCAGCCAGGCCGGGGTGGACATCGACCTGATCGTGCGCGGCGTGTGCGCCCTGCGCCCGGGGGTGAAGGGGCTGTCCGAGAACATCCGGGTGCGCTCGGTGATCGGCCGCCTGCTCGAACACCACCGCATCTTCTACTTCTGGGCCGAGGGCGAGGAAAACGTCTACCTGTCCAGCGCCGACTGGATGGAGCGCAACTTCTTCCGCCGCATCGAGCTGTGCTTCCCGGTGCGCGATCCGCGCCTCAAGAAGCGCGTCATCGCCGAGGGCCTGCGCATGTACCTGGCGGACAATCAGCAAGCCTGGGAGATGGATTCCAACGGCACCTACCACCGCAAGCGCCAGGGCCGGGCCAAGCCCCGGTCGGCGCAAAACGAGCTGATGGCGGCCCTGGGCGGGGTCTGAGGGCGCGCGCCCTGCTCACCCGCCCCCCCTGAGCGCCGCACCGGGGCTGGCGCCAGGGCGGCCAACCCAGTCCCAAATCCGGCGCCGGGCCGGGTGATGCATGAGACCGGGCGTCCCTGCCGCCCCTTCGTTTTGCGCGGCGCCGCTATCGGCGCGCGCGTCCTCCAGGGAAGCTGGAAGGCCCGCCCCGCCGGCGCGGGGTATGATCGGCAGCGAGGCAAGATGCCGCCTTGGCAAGCCCCGAACGATTGCAGCCGCCGGGCAGCGGTATGCGGCATGCCCCCGAACCTGGACAGCGAGGAGAGCGCCATGTTGATCAACAAGGCAAGCGAGCGGGAATGGATGGCGACCCACTACCCGGGCATCGAGCGCAGCCTGTTCCGCCACAACGAGGAAGGCGGGCGCTCGTCCCTGGTGCGCCTGACCCAGGGCGCCCATTTCCCCCGCCACCTTCACCTGGGCGGCGAGGAGGTGTTGGTGCTCGACGGGCGGGTGGCCATCGACGGGGTGGCGCTCGAAACCGGCGACTACCTCTACACCAGTCCCGGGGAGGAACACGACGTGGTGGCCCTGTCCGAGGCGGTGATCTTCGTCTCTTCCCAGAAGCCCACGCCCCTGGTCAATCGCTAGACGGACCAGGCTCCGCACGGGTCCGGATACGAAAAACGGGAAAGGTTCTCCCTTTCCCGTTTTCATGACGCTTCTGCCAAGCCCCGCGCCAGCGCTGGCGCGCAGGCTGCCCCGCTTACTTGGCCTGGGCGACGTCCGGCAGCACGATGTTGACTTCCAGCACCTCGAAGTTGCCCTGCTTTTCCAGGGAGACCTTGATGTCTTCCTGGTTCACCGAGACGTACTTGGAGATAACCTGGATCAGCTCCTGCTGTAGCTTGGGCAGGAAGTCCGGCGCGCCGGCGGACGCGTCGGTGCGTTCCCGGGCGATGATCAGTTGCAGGCGCTCCTTGGCCACCGAGGCGGATTTCGGCTTCTGGCCGAACAGAATGGAAAGCAGCGACATGGTCACTTCCCTCCGAAGATGCGCTTCAAGATGCCGGGCTTTTCATAGTCGACGAAGCGCAGGGGCTTGTCCTCGCCGAGGAAGCGGGACACCACGTCCTTGTAGGCTTCGGCCACGTCGCTACCGTCCATGTGGATCGCCGGGGTGCCCTGGTTGGACGCCTGAAGCACGATCTCGGATTCGGGGGTAACGCCCAGCAGGGGGATGCGCAGCAGTTCCTGCACGTCCTTGTAGGACAGCATCTCGCCGTCCTCGACGCGCTTCGGGCTGTAGCGGGTCACCAGCAGGTGCTCCTTGACCGGCTCGTTGCCTTCCTTGGCGCGGCGGGACTTGGACTGGACGATGCCCAGGATGCGGTCGGAGTCGCGCACCGAGGACACTTCCGGGTTGGTCACCACGACCGCCTCGTCGGCGAAGGTCAGGGCCATCACCGCGCCCCGCTCGATGCCGGCCGGGGAATCGCACACGGCGTAGTCGAAGCCCATGTGCTCCAGCTCCTTGAGCACCTTCTCCACACCCTCTTCGGTCAGCGCGTCCTTGTCCCGGGTCTGGGAGGCCGGCAGGATGAAGAGGTTCTCGGCGTGCTTGTCCTTGATCAGGGCCTGGGACAGGTTGGCCTCGCCGTTGAGCACGTTCACCAGGTCATAGACCACCCGGCGCTCGCAGCCCATGATCAGGTCCAGATTGCGCAGGCCGACGTCGAAGTCGATGACCGCGGTCTTGAAGCCGCGCAGCGCTAGGCCCGACGCGAAGGCGGCGCTGGTGGTGGTCTTGCCCACACCACCCTTGCCGGAAGTGACGACGATGATTTTCATGGGACCCCTTCTGATTTATCAGTGATTCGGTAGTGATTCGGATGCAGCGGAAGCGGCGGCCTCAGCGCAGGTTGAGCGGCTCCAGCCGCAGCTGCTGGCGCGCCGCGTCGGCGCCGCCGTCGAGGCGAACCTGGACCGGCTGGCCGGTGAGGGCTTTTTCCGAACCGGGCTCGAAGGTCCGGTAGACCCCGGCGATCGAGACCAGCTCGGCTTCGAAACAGGTGGTGAAGATGCGCGCCCCGGCATCGCCCAGGGCGCCGGCCAGGGCCCGGCCGCGCAGCGGCGCATAGACGTGGATGTTGCCGTCGGCGATCACCTCGGCCCCCGGGTTGACCATGGCCAGCACGATCACGTCGCCGCCCCGGGCATAGACCTGCTGGCCCGAACGCAGGGGCCGGTCCACCACCAGGGTGCCGGTGAAGGCGGGAGTCGGCACCGGAGCCGCCACGGGTTCGGGCGCGGACGCAGCGGCAGGCGCGGGCGGCACCGCGTCGGCGAACAGGTCGCCGATGGCGTTGGCGGAGGTATCGGCTTCAACGACGGCGGCAGGAAGCTGCTCATCCGCGGACACCGGCACCGGCGCAGCATCGCTGGCGCGGGCCGGGCGGGCGGCGGTTTCCACCTCCTCGGCGATCACCAGGCCGGCAGCCCGGGCGGCCTCGGCCTGGGCCGGAGAGGCGTTGCGCACGGCGAACGGGGTGAGCTGGTGGCGGCGCAGCAGGGGCAGCAGGGTGTCCCAATCGGGCAGCGCCTCGGGCGCCAGGCCGGCCAGGTCCACCACCGTGGGATCGTGGCTGAAGAAATCGGGGGCGGGACCGCACAGGTCGGCCAGGGTGCGTTCCACCGCGCCGGCGTCGGCGCTGCCCAGGGCGGCGTGGAGCACCGTCAGGGACAGGGTGGAACCCTTGAATTCGAGGATGGGGGCGGACTTCATCGGGGCCCAGGGCTTAAAAAAGGCGCAAGTCTAGCAGAGGCTGGCGACGGCAGCCCCGGGGGCGGAGCACCGGGCGGGACGGAACGGCGGCCAGGCGCGCGCTCATCCGCGCCGCGCCCCGACCACGCCGTCCACGTCGTGGATCAGCTTGAGCACCCGCTTCATCTGGGCCAGCTCGCCGATCTCCACGGTGAACCCCATGTGGGCCTTGCCCTGCTTGGAAAGAGTGTTCACCCCGATGACGTTGATCTTCTCCTTGGCGAAGATGTCCGAGATGTCGCGCAGCAGGCCCTGGCGGTCGTGGGCGTCCACCACGATGTCCACCGGGAAGATGCCTTCCGGCCGGCCGCCCCACTCCACCTCGATCACCCGTTCCGGGTGCAGGGCCGAGAGCATGGCGAAGTTGGGGCAGTCGTGGCGGTGGATCGACACGCCCTTGCCCCGGGTGACGAAACCGCCGATCTCGTCCGGCGGCGCCGGCTTGCAGCAGCGGGCCAACTGGGTGAGCAGCTTGTCCACGCCGACGATCAGGATGCCCCGGTCGGCAGGATCGACCTTGCTGCGCTTGCGCGGCGCCGGCTCGGCGGCGCGCTCGTCCGTGGGCGGCTCATGGCCGCGCACGGTGGCCTGGAACAGGCGCAGGCCCAGCTCGCCCCGGGCGGCGGCAATGTACAGGTCGTCGGCCTTGGCGAAGCCGAGCTTGCCCGCCAGTTCTTCCAGGTTGGCCCCGCCGGCGCCCAGGCGCTGCAACTCCTTGGCGATGATGGTGCGGCCTTCGGCCAGGGTTTCTTCCAGGGCCAGGTTGGAGAACCAGGTGCGCACCTTGGTGCGGGCGCTCTTGGTGGCGATGTAGCCCAGGCTGGGGTTGAGCCAGTCCCGGGACGGGCCGCCCTGCTTGGCGACGACGATCTCCACCTGCTGGCCGGTCTGCAAGGCGGTGTTGAGGGGCACCAAGGCGCCGTTGACCTTGGCGCCGCGGCAGCGGTGGCCCAGGTCGGTATGCACCCGGTAGGCGAAGTCCACCGGGGTGGAGCCCTTGGGCAGATCCACCACCTTGCCCTGGGGGGTCATCACGTACAGGGTGTCGTCCAGGGCGGCCTGCTTGTAGTGCTTGACCCAGTCGGAGGAGTCGGTGACTTCTTCCTTCCAGGTGAGCAGCTGGCGCAGCCAGGCGATCTTGTCGTCGTAGCCCTCGTCGCTGCGCTTGCTGCCTTCCTTGTAGCGCCAGTGGGCGGCGATGCCCAGCTCGGCGTGGCGGTGCATCTCCCAGGTGCGGATCTGCACTTCCAGGCTGCGCCCGTCGGGGCAGCGCACCGCGGTGTGCAGCGAGCGGTAGTAGTTGCCCTTGGGGTTGGAGATGTAGTCGTCGAATTCCTTGGGGATCGGCGTCCAGATGTTGTGCACGATGCCTAGCACCGTGTAGCAGTCCTTGACCTCGTTGACGATCACGCGCAGGGCGCGGATGTCGTAGACCTCGGAAAACTCCAGGTCCTTCTTGCGCATCTTGTTCCAGATGGAATAGATGTGCTTAGGCCGGCCGTAGACCTCGGCCTGCACGCCCACCGCCGCCACTTCCCGCTTCACCCGCTCGGTGGCGTCGGCGATGAACTGCTCCCGCTCGACGCGCTTCTCGTCGAGCATCTTGGCGATCTTCTTGTAGGTGTCCGGGTGGAGGAAGCGGAACGACAGGTCTTCAAGTTCCCACTTCAGCTCCCACACCCCCAGGCGGTTGGCCAGGGGGGCGTACAGGTCCAGGGTCTCTCGGGCGACGTGGACGCGCAGTTCCTCGGGATGGGCGGCGTAGTAGCGCAGGGTCTGGGTGCGGGAGGCCAGGCGCAGCAGCACCACCCGGATGTCCTCGACCATGGAGAGGAGCATCTTGCGCAGCACCTCGACCTGGGCCTTCACCTCCTTGGGGTTGGCCTCGGTGTCGGCGACGAAGTCGCGGGTGATGGGGCGCAGCCGGTTGAGGCGGGAAATGCCGCTGACCAGATGCACCACTTCCTTGCCGAAATCGTTCTCGATGCGGACTAGGCCGTGCTCGTGGTGGCTGGGGGCGGCGAACAGCAGGGCGGCGACGCGGCTGTCGCAATCGAGCTTGAGGCCCACCAGGATCAGGGCCATCCCCAGGGCATGGGACCACACCCCCTCGCCGCTGCCCAGGATGGCGTCGCCATAGGCGTCCTGGGCGAACAGGGCGGCGGCGCGCAGCCGCTCGGCATCCTCGGGGCCGAGGCCCTCGCTCAGGGTGGCGAGGGTCTGATCGAAGTCGGCCTGGGCGGCCACGGAATGAGCGACGGAAACCATGGTGACAATTATACGGTGCCTTGCCCCACCTGGCATGGGATTGCGGCGCAGATTACGCTGAAAACCGCGCCGGAGCGGGCAATCCCCCTGGCCCGACGCCCTTGCCAGCGACATGGGGAAGGCCTACCGTGGCAGGCCGATTTCATCCGGAGCCTCCTATGGAACCCCGCATCAGCCTGATTACCCTGGGCGTTTCCGACCTGGAACGCTCCCGCGCCTTCTACCGCGACGGCCTGGGATTCACCCTGCGCCCGGAAAGCCAGGACGGCATCGCCTTCTTCGCCCTGAACGGGCTGTGGCTGGCCCTCTATCCCCGGGACGCCCTGGCCGAGGACGCCCGCCTGCCGCCCAGCCCGGCGGCGCCCGGGACCTTTCCCGGCTTCACCCTGGCCCACAACCTGCGTACCCGGGCCGAGGTGGACGAGGTGCTGACCCACGCCGTGAAAGCCGGCGCCAAACTGGTGAAGCCCGCCGAGGAAGTGTTCTGGGGCGGCTACAGCGGTTACTTCGCCGACCCGGACGGCTTCCTCTGGGAAGTGGCGCACAACCCCTTCGTCTGGATCGAGTAAGGGCACCGCTTCCGCCATTCCCCTCCCTTTCCCGCCGCTCCAGCCGGACACCGCCGCCGGCGCTGTCGACGGCCCGGCCGCGGGTGGCATAATCGCCTTCCCCAACCCGGCGCAGCCGTCAGGCCAACGCCGGAGCCCGCCCCAGAAAAACCAATAAACCGCCATGGCCCCCGAGTCCCGGGCGCACCTGCTGCGCCACCCCTACCTGCTGCTCACCCTCACCGCCCTGTTCTGGTCCGGCAACATGGTGCTGGGCCGGGCCATCCGCGCCGACGTGCCGCCCTTCGCCCTGGCCTTCTGGCGCTGGAGCCTGGCCTTGCTGCTGGTGCTGCCCCTGGCCCTGCCTCACTTGCGTAGCCAGTGGCCGATCCTGAGGAAGGGCTGGAAGCCGGTGGTGCTCCTCGGCGTTCTCGGCGTGGGCTGCTACAACACCTTCGCCTACATCGCCCTGCAATACACCGCCGCCACCAACGGGGTGCTGCTCAACTCGTTCATCCCCATCGCCACCATCGCCCTGTCCTGGGCCTTCCTCGGCAAGCGGCTGCGGCCCATCGAGGGGCTGGGCGTGGCCCTGTCCTTCGTCGGCGCGGCCACCATCATCTGCCGCGGCGACCTGGATGTGCTGGCGGGGCTGACCCTCAACCGGGGCGACCTGTGGATGCTCGCCGCCGTGCTGGTCTGGGCGGTGTACACGGTGGGGCTGCAATGGCGCCCGGCCGGAGTCGATCCCATGCTCATGCTGGCGGCCATGACCGTGGTCGGCGTGCTGGCACTGGCCCCGGCCTACGCCTGGGAGATGGTGGCGGAAGGGCGCCATATCAACGTCCATGCCGGCTCATTGGCGGGCATCGCCTACGTGGCGGTGTTCCCCGGCTTTCTCGGCTACGTCTTCTACAATCGGGGAGTGGCCGAGGTGGGCGCCAACAAGGCCAGCCTGTTCATTCACCTGATGCCGGTGTTCGGCACCCTGCTCTCGGCCCTGCTGCTCGGCGAGGTGCCCCACCTCTACCACTATGCCGGCATCGCCCTGATCTTCGCCGGCATCTACCTGACCACCGTCCTGGGGCCGCGGCTGAAGTGAACCGGAAGCCCGCACCATGATCCGCCGCCTGCTCGCCGCCCTGGGGCTGACCCGTTCAGCCCCGCCGCCGGCCATCCCCGAGGCCCTGTGGCGCGACACCGTCGCCGCTCTGCCCTTTCTCGCCGCCCTCAACCGGGAGGAACTGGGCAACCTGAAGCAGCTGGCCGAGGCGTTCCTGGCCGACAAGTCGTTCACCGGCGCCGGCGGTCTGGAGTTGACCGACGCCATCTGCGTCTCGGTGGCGGCCCAGGGCTGCCTGCCCGTGCTCAACCTGGGGCTGCACTGGTACAAGGACTGGAGCGGCGTGGTGATCTATCCGGACGAATTCGTCATCCCGCGCCAGATCGCCGACGAGACCGGGGTGGTGCACGAGTACGACGAGGTGGCCTCCGGCGAGGCCTGGTCCGGCGGGCCCCTGATCCTGTCCTGGCGCGACGTGCAGATGGCCGGCGACGGCTACAACGTGGTCATCCACGAATTCGCCCACAAGCTCGACATGCGCGAGGGCGAGCCCGACGGGGTGCCGCCCCTGCACCCGGGCATGGACCGGGAACGCTGGATCGAGGTGCTGGACACGGCCTACGAGAATTTCTGGAACCGGGTCAATGCCGGCGAGGAAACCTGGATCGACCCCTACGGGGCCGAGCATCCCGGCGAATTCTTCGCCGTGGTGTCGGAAACCTTCTTCGAGTGGCCCGACGTGGTCCGGGACGAGTACCCGGCCCTCTACGACCAACTGGCCCGCTTCTACCGCCAGGACCCGGCCGCCCGCCAGCCCTACCCGGAATCGGTGCTCGCCGCCGACCGGCCGGCGGCCTGCGCCCCGGCGGTGCCCCCGGCCTTCCGCGGCAGCTGAAGCGTCCGGCCATGGCCCGGCTGCTGATCGTCTACCACACCCAGTCCGGCCGCACCGAGGAACTGGCCCAGGCCGCCCTGGCCGGCGCCCGGGAGGCGGCGCCGACGGTGGATACCCGGCTGCAACGGGCCGCCGACACCGGCGCCGACGACCTGCGCAATGCCGACGGCTACCTGATCTGCACTCCGGAGAACTTCGGCTACATGGCCGGCCAGATCAAGGATCTGTTCGACCGCACCTTCTACCCCCTGGAGAACCAGACCACCGGCCGCCCCTACGCAGTGCTGGTGGCCTGCGGCAACGACGGCCGGGGGGCCCTGCGCGAAGTCGGGCGGATCGCCACCGGCTACGGCTGGAAGCCGGTCCATCCCGGCCACATCGCCCGCCAGCCCACCACCCCGGCCGACCTGGACGCCTGCCGGGAAATCGGCGGCCTGCTGGCCGCCGGGCTGGAGATGGGGCTGTTCTGACCCGGGATCGGGCTCAACGCCATCGAGGCCATCCAGGCCGCTTCCCCAAACCCCACGCCCATGGCCGACCTCCACGGCATCACCCTGGAAAGCGGCGCCAATACTCGATGTAGAAACACGATGGCTGAAGATCGGCCATGGGCGCGGGGTTTCGCGGGGCGCTAATTTCCCCGCATGTTCTCTCCCGGCCGCCCCCCCGGCTTACAGCTGGTACGACTCCCCCACCCCGGCCATGGCCATTTCCACGGCCTTGCGGGTCAGTTGCGGGGCGAAATACTCGATGAAGTCGTATTCGAAGCGGCGCAGGTAGGTGCCGCGCTTCAGGCCGATGCGGGTGGTGTTGCGCTCGAACAGGTGGCTGGCGTCGAGCGCTTTGAGACCTGTATCCCGCTCGGCGTCGAAGGCCATGGCGGCGATCACCCCCAGCCCCAGCCCCAGGCCGACGTAGGTCTTGATCACGTCGGCGTCGATGGCCGCCAGCACCACGTTGGGGGTGATGCCGGCCCGCTCGAAGGCCCGGTTGATGCGGGAACGGCCGGTGAAGGCCGGGTCGTAGGTGATCAGGGGGTAGCGGGCCAGGGCTTGCAGGGTCAGGGACGGCTCGGCCAGCAGGGGATGCCCTTCCGGGGCGATCACCACGTGGGACCACTGGTAGCAGGGCAGCATCACCAGTTGGGGATACTGGTCCATGGCCTCGGTGGCGATGCCGATGTCGGCCTCGCCGCTGCTCACCCATTCGGCGATCTGGGTCGGGCTGCCCTGGTGCAGGGACAAGCGCACGTTGGGGTATTTGTCCACGAAGCGCTTGACCACCGCCGGCAGGGCGTAGCGGGCCTGGGTGTGGGTGGCGGCGATGGTCAGGCTGCCGGAGTCGCCCCCGGCGTACTCGGCGCCGACCCGTTTCAGATTGTCCGCCTCTTTAAGTATGCGGCTGGAGATTTCCAGCACCGCCTTGCCCGGCTCGGTGACGCCCACCAGGCGCTTGCCGCTGCGTTCGAAGACGACGATGCCCAACTCGTCCTCCAGCAGCTTGATCTGCTTGGAGACACCGGGCTGGGAGGTGTACAGGGCTTCCGCCGCTTCGGAAACGTTCAGCCCGCGCCGGGCCACTTCCACCAGATAGCGCAATTGCTGCAACTTCACGGCGACTCCTTTAAATAACAAAACGCTATAACAATCTAACCGGATATTCTTTTTGAATCAATAACCGGGTCTTACCATAGCGCCACTCCCAACTAGCAGGCCTGCACGGAACCTCCATGTACCGCTACGACGCATACGATCACGCCATCCTCCGCCAACGGGTCGCCCAGTACCGCGACCAGGTGCGGCGCTGGAAAAGCGGCGAACTGACCGACGACGAATTCCGCCCCCTGCGCTTGCAGAACGGCCTGTACATCCAGCGCCACGCGCCGATGTTCCGCATCGCCGTGCCCTACGGCCTGCTGTCGTCCACCCAGTTGCGCAAGCTGGCCGAGGTGGCCCGGGACTACGACCGGGGCTACGGCCACTTCACCACCCGGCACAACCTGCAACTCAACTGGCCCAAGGTGGAAGACACCCCGGACATCCTGGAAAAGCTGGCGGACGTGGAAATGCACGCCATCCAGACCTCGGGCAACTGCGTGCGCAACGTCACCACCAGCCATTTCGCCGGCATCGACCCGGACGAGATCGCCGACCCGCGCCCCTATGCCGAGCTGCTGCGCGAGTGGAGCACCTTCCAGCCCGAATTCGCCTTCCTGCCGCGCAAGTTCAAGATCGCCGTGAGCGGCTCCACCCGGGACCGGGCGGTGACCCTGGCCCACGACATCGGCCTCAACATCAAGAAGAACGCCGCCGGCGAGATCGGCTTCGAGGTGCTGGTGGGCGGCGGCCTGGGCCGCACCCCGATCCTGGCCAAGGTGATCGAGGAATTCCTGCCCTGGCAGCACCTGCTCACCTTCGTCGAGGCCATCCTGCGCGTCTACAACTCCTACGGCCGCCGCGACAACCCCTACAAGGCCCGCATCAAGATCCTGGTGCACGCCCTGGGCGCCGAGCAGTTCCGCAAGGAAGTGCTGGAAGAATGGGCCAACCTCAAGGACGGCCCGAGCACGGTCGGCGCCGAGGAGCTGGAGCGCATCGCCCGCCACTTCACCGCCCCGGACTACGCCGCCCTGCCGGCCAGCGACGCCCGGATCGAGGCCTTGAAAGCCTCCAACCCGGCCTTCGCCCGCTGGGTGGCGCGCAACGTGCATCCGCACAAGCAATCGGGTTATGCCGCCGTCACCATCTCCCTGAAGGACCCGCGCCAGCCGCCGGGGGACTGCACCTCGGAGCAGATGGAGGCCGTGGCCGAATTGGCCGACCAGTTCAGCTTCGGCGAACTGCGCGTCTCCCACGAGCAGAACCTGGTGCTGCCCGACGTGCCCGTTTCCGCCCTGCCCGAAGTCTGGGAAGCGGCCAAGGCCAAGGGTCTATCCACCCCCACCGTGGGCCTGCTTACCGACCTGATCTGCTGCCCCGGGGGTGACTACTGCTCCCTGGCCAACGCCAAGTCGATCCCCATCGCCGCAGCCATCCAGGAGCGTTTTTCCAACCTGGACTACCTGTTCGACATCGGCGACCTGGACCTCAACATCTCCGGCTGCATGAACGCCTGCGGCCACCACCACGTGGGCCACATCGGCATCCTCGGCGTCGATAAGAACGGCGAGGAGTGGTACCAGGTCACCCTGGGCGGCCACACCGACGGCGTCAAGGGCCGGGAAACCGCCCTGGGCAAGGTGATCGGCCCCTCCTTCTCGGCCGCCGAAGTGCCCGAGGTGGTGGAAACCCTGGTGCGCACCTACGTGGCCCAGCGACACGACGACGAGCGCTTCCTCGACACCTTCGAGCGCCTCGGCCTCGCCCCCTTCAAGGAAGCGGTCTATGCCGGCCGCCGCCCCGCCGCCCTCAACACCTCCGCCGCCCGGGAATCGACCCATGCCTGACCTGATCCGCCGCCCCCAGATCATTCGCTCCGCCCCGGCGCCGGCCATCGTCGCCGACGATTTCGCCCGGCTGGTGCTGACGGTCTCCGCCGACGCCCCGGAAACCAGCGAGAGCGCCGCCACCGTCGTCCTGCCCTCCGTCGCCGATGCGCCCAACCTGATCGTCCCCCTGGCCGTGTGGCAGGCCCGCCGCGACGAGCTGCTGGCCCGCAATGCCGAAGGCGGCAAGCTCGGTGTGAGCCTGGCCCCGGGCGAGGAGGCCGAAGCCCTGGCCGGCGACTTCGCCCACCTGGCCCTGATCGCCGTGGAATTCCCCAAGTTCGTCGATGGCCGCGGCTACACCAGCGCCACCCTGCTGCGCCGCCTCGGCTGGAGCGGCGAGATTCGCGCCGTGGGCGACGTGCTGCGCGACCAGTTCTTCCTGATGCGCCGCTGCGGCATCGACGCCTTCGCCCTCAAGGAAGGCAAGGATCTGAACGACGCCCTGAAGGCCTTCGACGACTTCAGCTTCACCTACGCCGGGGCGGTGGACGACCCCCGCCCCCTGTTCCGCCGGGTGCATCGCGGCGATGCCAGCCTCGACACCGGCAAGTCTTCCTGAGCGCTACGCCATGGCCAACTTCAACCCCGCCGTCCTCAAGGGCGACAATCCCCAGGCGCTGCAAAGCGCCCTGGCCAAGGCCGAAGCGGTGCGCGCCGTACTCGCCGGCATCGCCGCCAAGCATGGCGCCGGCGCCGCCCTGGCCTCCAGCCTGTCCGCCGAGGACATGGTGCTCACCGACCTGATCGCCAAGGACAGACTGCCCATCGGCATCTTCACCCTGGACACCGGCCGCCTGCCGGCGGAAACCTACGACCTGCTGGCCGAGACCGCCAAGCGCTACCCGGACACCCCGGTGAGCGTGATCTTTCCCGAGGCGGCGGACGTGCAGACCTTCGTCGTGCGCTTCGGCATCAACGGCTTCTACGATTCGGTGGAAGCGCGCAAGGCCTGTTGCGGCGCGCGCAAGGTGGCGCCGCTCAACCAGGCCCTGACCGGCAAGGCGGCCTGGATCACCGGCATGCGCGCCGCCCAGTCCGCCACCCGGGCCGAGCTGCCGGTGGAAGACTTCGACAGCGACCGGGGCATCCCCAAGTACAACCCGCTTTCCGACTGGAGCGAGGCCGAGGTGTGGGCCTATCTGCGCCACTTCCAGGTGCCCTACAACGCCCTCCACGACCGCTTCTACCCGAGCATCGGCTGCGCTCCCTGCACCCGCAGCATCACCCCGGGCGAGGACGTGCGCGCCGGCCGCTGGTGGTGGGAAAACCCCGAAAGCAAGGAGTGCGGGCTCCACGTCAAGCAGGCCTGATTGAGGCCTGATTGCCATCTGGCCGACCGCTCCCCACGAACCGATTTCATTATTGCGATGAGTGCACCCATGACCACCCGCGTCACCCTCTCCCACCTGGACTGGCTCGAAGCCGAAGCCATCCACATCCTGCGGGAAGTGGCCGGCCAGTGCGAGAACCCGGCCCTCCTGTTCTCCGGGGGCAAGGACTCGATCTGCCTGCTGCGCCTGGCGGAAAAGGCTTTCCGCCCCGGCAAGTTCCCCTTCCCCCTGCTGCACATCGACACCGCCCACAACTACCCGGAAGTGATCGCCTTCCGCGACCGCCGTGCCGCCGAGCTGGGCGAGCGGCTGATCGTGCGCAGCCTGGAGGATTCCATCGCCCGGGGCACCATCGTGCTCAAGTCGCCCCTGGAATCGCGCAACCGCTTCCAGTCCGTGACCCTGCTCGAAGCCGTCGAGGAATTCGGTTTCGACTGCCTGATCGGCGGCGCCCGCCGCGACGAGGAAAAGGCCCGGGCCAAGGAGCGGGTGTTCAGCTTCCGCGACGAGTTCGGCCAGTGGGACCCGAAGAACCAGCGCCCCGAGCTGTGGAACCTCTACAACGCCCGGGTGCGCAAGGGCGAGCACATGCGCGCCTTCCCCATCTCCAACTGGACCGAGCTGGACGTGTGGCAGTACATCGCCCGGGAAGGTCTGGAGCTGCCCTCGATCTACTTCACCCACAAGCGCCAGATCGTGCGCAAGAACGGCCTGCTGGCCCCGGTCACCGACCTGACCCCGGCCAAGGACGGCGACGTGGTGGAGGAAATCGACGTGCGCTTCCGCACCGTGGGCGACATCCCCTGCACCGCGCCGGTGGAATCCACCGCCGACACCATCGACGAGATCATCGCCGAGACCGCCAGCACCGCCGTCTCGGAACGGGGCGCCACCCGCCTGGACGACCAGACCAGCGAGGCCTCCATGGAACAACGCAAGAAGGAAGGGTATTTCTGATGGCTGCCCTGGAACGCATTCAAGACCACGGCCTGCTGCGCTTTCTCACCTGCGGCAGCGTGGACGACGGCAAGAGCACCCTGATCGGGCGTCTGCTGTTCGACACCCGGACGATCCTCACCGACACCCTGGCCCAGATCGAGCGCACCTCCCAGCGCCGCGGCCTGTCCGCCGTCGATCTGTCCCTGCTCACCGACGGCCTCTCCGCCGAGCGCGAGCAGGGCATCACCATCGACGTAGCCTACCGCTACTTCTCCACCGGCACGCGCAAGTACATCATCGCCGACGCCCCGGGCCATGAGCAGTACACTCGCAACATGGTCACCGCCGCCTCCACCGCCGACCTGGCGATCCTGCTGGTGGATGCGCGCAAGGGCCTATCGGTGCAGACCCGCCGCCACGCCGCGGTGTGCCACCTGCTCGGCATCCGCCACCTGGTGGTGGCGGTGAACAAGATGGACCTGGTGGAGTACGACCAGGCTGTGTTCGAGCGCATCCGCGCCGATTTCCAGGACTTCGCCGCCGGCCTGGGCCTGTCCGACACCACCCACGACGTCACCTTCGTGCCCATGTCCGCCCTCAACGGCGACATGGTGGTGGACCGGGGCGAAGCCCTGGCCTGGTACGAGGGCCCGACCCTGCTGGAACTCCTGGAAACCGCCCCGGGCGCCCACGGCGACGCGGCGGCCAAGGCCGAGCAGTTCCGCTTCCCGATCCAGTGGGTGTGCCGCCCCCAGGCCTCCGACGACCCGGAGCTGCACGACTACCGCGGCTTCTGCGGCCGCATCGAGTCGGGCACCGTCCAGGTGGGCGACCGCATCCTGGCCCTGCCGGCCTGGATCGAGACCAAGGTGAAGGCCATCCACATCGGCGGCCAGCCCCTGACCTCGGCGGTGGCCGACCAGTCGGTGACCCTGCTGCTCGAAGACGAGATCGACCTGTCCCGGGGCGACATGCTGGTCAAGGCCGGCAGCAACGGCAGCACCGCCAGCGCCGCCAACGGCGACGGGGCCGTGCCGGAAGTGACCAAGCAGCTCGACGCCATGGTCTGCTGGTTCGCCGAGACGCCGCTCGACCGCAGCCGCAAGTACACCATCCGCCACACCACCCGCAGCACCCGGGCGGCGGTGGGCGAGATCGCCTACAAGCTGGACGTGAACACCCTGGAACAGCAGGGCGCCGAAAAGCTGGCCATGAACGACATCGCCCGGGTCAGCTTCCGCCTCGCCCAGCCGGTGTTCTGCGATTCCTACGCGAAGAACCGGGCCACCGGGGCCTTCGTCATCATCGACGAGGCCACCTTCGACACCGTAGGCGCCGGCATGGTGGTCTGAGGCGCCCGCCCATCCGAAGCGCTATAATCGCCCCCTTGGCCCGGCCGCCCACCAGCGGCCGGGCCGCATTCTTTTCTGCCGCAGGCCCCTACCGCCGGCCCGGCCGGTAGTGGGAAGAAACACCGCCGTTGGCGACACCATCGAGCCAATCCAAGTATTCAAAGAACAGCAACGGGAATCATGGAGAACCTCCAGACCGCGCCCATGATCGCGCTCAACGCGATCGCCAAGCGCTACCCCGGGCCCAGCCGCGACAGCGCCGCGGTGGAAGCCCTGAGCAACATCGACCTGACCATCGCCGAAGGCGAAATCTTCGGCATCATCGGCAAGAGCGGCGCCGGCAAATCGACCCTGATCCGCTGCATCAACCTGCTCGAACGCCCCAGCGCCGGCCAGGTGATCGTCGCCGGCCGCGACCTGACCGCGTTGTCCGACGCCGAGCTGCGTGCCGCCCGGCGCGAGATCGGCATGATCTTCCAGCACTTCAACCTGCTGGCCAATCGCACCGTCTTCGCCAACGTCGCCCTGCCCCTGGAGCTGGCCGGCATCCCCCGGGCCGAGATCGCCGCCCGGGTGGACCCGCTGCTCGAACTGGTGGGCCTGGCCGCCCAGCGCGACCGCTACCCGAGCCAGTTGTCCGGCGGCCAGAAGCAGCGCGTCGGCATCGCCCGGGCCCTGGCCTCCCGGCCCAAGGTGCTGCTCTGCGACGAAGCCACGTCGGCCCTGGACCCGGAAACGACCCGCTCGATCCTGGCCCTGCTGCGCGACATCAACCAGCGCCTCAAGCTGACCATCGTGGTGATCACCCACGAGATGCAGGTGATCAAGGACCTGTGCGACCGGGTGGCAGTGCTCGACCACGGCCGCATCGTCGAATCGGGCCGGGTGTTCGAGGTGTTCACCGCCCCCACCCAGCCCATGACCAAGACCCTGATCGCCGACGTGATCGGCCACGAACTGCCCGAGGGCCTGCTCGAACGGCTGGCCCAGCCGCACCTGCAAAAGGGCGGCCAGGTGGTGCGGCTGTTCTTCACCGGCGCCTCGGCCGACGCGCCCCTGATGTCGGCCCTGACCCGCCAGTTCGGCCTGGATGTGAACATCCTGCACGGCCAGATCGACGAGATCCAGGGCGAGCCCTTCGGCTCCCTGCTGGTGCTGCTCGAAGGCGACGTCGCCAACCGCCAGGGCGCCCTGACCTGGCTCGATCAACAAGGCATCCGCACGGAGGTGGTCAATGTCGCCTGAACTGCTTTCCCTGCTCTGGGACTCATTCATCGAAACCCTGGTGATGGTCGGCCTGTCCGGCGGCATCGCCACCCTGATCGGCATCCCCCTCGGGCTGCTGCTCGCCGTCACCGCCCCGGGCCACATCCTGGCCCGGCCGGCCTTCAACAAGATTCTGGGCCTGGTGGTGAACGCGGTGCGCTCCACCCCCTTCATCATCCTGATGGTGGCGATCATCCCCTTCACCCGCCTGATCACCGGCACCTCCATCGGCACCGCCGCCGCCGTGGTGCCCCTGGCCATCGCCGCCATCCCCTTCGTCGGCCGCCTGGTGGAAGGCGCCCTGCGCGAGGTGGACGGGGGCCTGATCGAGGCCGCCCAGGCCATGGGGGCCACGCCGATGCAGATCATCACCAAGGTGCTGGTGCCCGAATCCCTGCCTGGCATCCTCAACGGCCTGACCATCATGCTGGTCAGCCTGATCGGCTTTTCCGCCATGGCCGGCGCCGTCGGCGGCGGCGGCCTGGGCGACCTGGGCATCCGCTACGGCTACCAGCGCTTCATGCCCGAGGTGATGGGCATGGTGGTGCTGGTGCTGATCGTCTTCGTCCAGCTGGTCCAGTCCTGTGGCGACTGGCTGTCGCGGCGCCTGAACCATCGCTGATCACCGCTAATCAGCGCTGACGCCGGATCGCCCTTTTCCCTTGTTTCCGACCCTTAGCCAACAGGAGTCCCCATGAAAATCGCCAAAACCCTCGCCGCCCTGCTGGTCGGCGCTACCGCTCTAGCCAGCCTGACCAGCCTGGCCGCCCACGCCGACGACAAGGTGTACAAGATCGGCGTCACCGCCGGACCCCACGCCCAGGTGATGGAACAGGTCAAGAAGCTAGCCGAGAAGGAAGGCCTGAAGATCCAGGTGGTGGAATTCTCCGACTACGTGCAGCCCAACGCCGCCCTGGCCGCCGGCGACCTGGACGCCAACAGCTACCAGCACCAGCCCTACCTGGACGACCAGGTGAAGTCCCGGGGCTACAAGCTGGTGTCGGTGGCCACCACGGTCAACTTCCCCATGGGCCTCTACTCCAAGAAGGTGAAGAGCGTGGCCGAGCTGGCCAACGGCGCCACCATCGGCGTGCCCAACGACCCGACCAACGGCGGCCGCGGCCTGCTGCTGCTGGAAAAGCAGGGCCTGATCAAGATCAAGCCGGGCGTGGGCCTCAAGGCCACGCCCCTGGACATCGCCGAGAACCCCAAGAAGTTGAAGTTCAAGGAACTCGACGCCGCCCAGCTGCCGCGCACCCTGGGCGACCTGGACGCCGCCACCATCAACACCAACTACGCCCTGCCGGCCGGCCTCAACCCGACCAAGGACGCCATCGCCATGGAAGCGGCCAAGGGCCCCTACGCCAACGTGATCGTGGTGCAGGAGAAGAACAAGGACGCGGCCTGGGTGCACAAGCTGATCAAGGTCTATCACAGCGCCGAGATCAAGAAGTTCATCGACACCGAGTTCAAGGGTTCCGTGCTGACCACCTGGTAAGCGCATCCCCAGGGGTTCTGCCCCATTGAAACGGCGACGCCCGGCTTGATGCCGGGCGTTTTGCTTTGTGGCAAGGCTGGGGAATGACGGCCGTGCGGCCTGACCTACTTGCCGCCGGCCGGCGCCGCCCGGTCGCCGCTGCCGGCGACGAAGGGATAGCGGGCGAAGATGGCGGCCACCGCCTTGTCCAGGGAGGATTGGGACACCGCAGCGGCCATGTCGTCCACCGTGCCGACGCCGACGCCTTCCCACACCAGCTGGCGCCGCCGGGCGTCCACCAGGTCCACGTTGAGGGTACCCTGGGTGTACTGGATCACCTCCTGACCCCAGCCGTAGCCCGGCCAGGAGCCGTAGTAACCGCCCCGGTAGCCGTAATAGCCCATGGGCGCCGGGGTCGGCACCACGTCATACTTTTCCTCCAGCTTGGCGTTGAAGTTCACCAGCAGGTCGGGGGAGGCTTCCCGGTACACGTAACCGCGACGCTCCAGTTCGGCCCGGGCGGCGCGGCGCAGCCGGTCGGTCAGCAGGGTGCTGTAGCCGGAACGGTCGGTTCCCGCCGGCGAGAAGAAGGCGAAGGTGTGGTAGCGGGCGAAATCCGTCTGGGGATCGTAGTCGCTGCGCACGTTGGGGCCGCTGGCGCAGGCCGCCAGCAGCAGGGGTGCGGCCAGCAGGGCGAGCCGCCCCAGAATCCGGCGCAGGCCGGCGGGTTGGACGAACAGGGTGACGAGGCGGGACATGGCGACCTCCTGAGCATGGATGGGCAATCTTCCGCTATCTTCCGGCGATGCGCCGGCTTTCCAAGAATAAGACGCCGGCTCCGCCCCCGCCGTTCCAGCGCGATCGCCGCCGACCTCCACGGCGCCGCCGAGCTACCCCGCCCGGATGCTATCCGGGCGACACGGTCAGTGCTTGGTACCGAACAGCTTGTCGCCGGCGTCCCCCAGGCCGGGGATGATGTAGCCGTCGGCGTTGAGGTGGCTGTCCAGGGAAGCGGCGTGGATCGACACGTCCGGGTGGGCCTCGCTTACCGCCTTCACCCCTTCCGGCGCCGCCACCAGCACCAGGGCCTGGATCTGGCGACAGCCCTTGCGCTTGAGCATGTCGATGGTGGCGTTGAGGGAGCCGCCGGTGGCCAGCATCGGGTCGATGATCAGGGCCATGCGCTCTTCCAGGTTGCCCACCAGCTTTTCGAAATAGGGCTCGGGCATCAGTGTTGTCTCGTTGCGGGCGATGCCCACCACGCTCACCCGGGCACTGGGCATCAGGTCGAGCACCCCGTCGAGCATGCCCAGGCCGGCGCGCAGGATTGGCACCACGGTGACCTTCTTGCCCTTCAGCTGCTGCACCTCCACCGGGCCGCACCAGCCGTCCACCGTCACCGTCTCCACGGGAAAGTCGCGGCACGCCTCGTAGGCCAGCAGCCGGGCCAATTCCGCCGTCAGCTCGCGGAATTTCTTGGTGCTCATGTCCGCGGCCCGCAGCAAACCGATCTTGTGCTGGACGAGGGGGTGGTCGACGACGGTGAAGGGCATGGCGGTCTCGGCGGCAAGGAAATTGAACGGCGCGATTATCGCCCGGCGCGGCGGCGGCCGAAATAGCGGCGTACCGCCCGATGCCGCCCTCCGATCCGCCAGCCCTTGCGAACCCCGCGCCCAGCGCGCCTTTCCGGCCTGCCAGCGCCGGATGCCGCGCCCCTTGTGGTTTTCCACAACGCATGCCCGGAGAACGAGTACTGGCGCGGGGTTTCAATCCCCCTCGGGGCCGCGCCCTCTCCCCGCCCCGTTCCGGCCGGGCTGCGCGGCGGGGATAATGCCGGCTTTTGCGCCCCCGGCGCCCGACCGCCATGCCCTCCCCCGCCTCCGTCCGCCATCCCCTCGCCCTGGGCGTGCTGTGCGCCCTGGGGGCCGGCCTGCTCTGGGGGCTGGTCTTCGTCGCCCCGCTGATCTTCGCCGACGTGGCCCCCGCCTCCCTGGCCCTGGGCCGCTACCTGGCCTTCGGCCTGGTGGCCCTGCTCCTGGCCGGCGCCGACCGTCCCCGTCTGGCGGCCCTGACCCGGGCCGACTGGAAGCGGGCCGTCGCCCTCACCCTGGTGGGCAACTTCATCTACTACGGCTGCCTGGCCGCCGCCCTGCAACAGGCCGGCGGCCCCCTGCCCACCCTGCTGATCGGCACCCTGCCGGTGGTCATCGCTGTATGCGCCAACCTGACCTCGCCGGACCTGCCCTGGCGGCGCCTGGTGCCGCCGCTGCTGGCCATTGCCACCGGATTGGCCCTGGTCCACGCCCAGGAGGCGGGCGCGGCTCCGGGGGACGGCTTTGCCGCCGGCCTTGCCCTGGCCGTGGGGGCGGTGGCCTGCTGGACCTGGTATCCCCTGGCCAACGCCGACTGGCTGCGCCGCCATCCGCGCCTGTCGCCCACCACCTGGTCCACCGCCCAGGGGCTGGCGACCCTGCCCCTGGCGGTGGCCGGCTTCGCCGTGCTGCTGGCCGTCCAGCCCGCCGGGTGGATCTTCGGCGCCGACCCGGCGGCCTACGTCGCCGGCATGGCGGTGCTGGGACTGGGCGCCTCCTGGGCCGGCACCCTGCTGTGGAACCGGGCCAGCCAGCTATTGCCGCCCGCCCTCACCGGCCAGCTGATCGTCTTCGAGACCCTGGCGGCCCTGGCCTATCTGTACCTGTACGCCGGGCGCGGTCCGACGTTTTTCGAGAAAGCTGGCATAACCTTGCTGCTTTGCGGCGTATTGCTCGGCGTGCGCGCCGTCCGCTCGGCGCAGCGCCATTAATGACGCCGAGGTGCCTATCGTGTACCCCTTCGCGCGGCGCACAAATTTCGTTTGCATAATCTTAAATTGCACCGGAATATTTCCCTTTCCTATAACGCAACCAGGCCTTTTTCAGGCCAATTTTGCAAAGGGGAAAAACCATGACGTCGCCGCACTCTCGTCCACCGCTCGCTCCCGAAGCCAGCTCCTGCCTCGAATGCCTGAGACTGCATCTCACCAGCAAACGCCCGGCGAGCACAGCGGCCCCTCCCTTCGACGATTGCCCCGGCGACTACCGCTGCCCGCTGCGTGAAGTGCGGGCCATCGGCCGCATCACCGACCGGGTCTACAAGGCCACCTGGGTGGCCCTGGTGGGCTTGGTGGGCATCATGATCACGGCCGTCCTGACCAACGTCTGATCCCGGCAGGGGCTCTCCGGAGCCCCTTTTTTTTGGCCCAATCGCTTATTACGATAATTAATAAAATTACAGGATTTTATTCTTTTTCAGCAGAAAGCCCCGTCGATACAGTACGCCCATCCCCTTTCGATCATCCGACACCACGAGGATCACCATGGCGTACTCCAAACCCCTGCCCCGCCTGCTCGGCACCCTGGCCCTGGCCTTCTCCACCGCCTTCGGCGCGGCCCACGCGGCCGACATTAACCTGCTCAACGTTTCCTACGACCCGACCCGGGAGCTGTACCAGGACTACAACGGCGCCTTCGCCAAGTACTGGAAGGCCAAGAGCGGCGACAACGTGACCATCCGCCAGTCCCACGGCGGCTCCGGCAAGCAGGGCCGCTCGGTGATCGACGGCCTGGAAGCCGACGTGGTCACCCTGGCCCTGGCCTACGACATCGACGAGATCGCCGCCAAGGCCAAGCTGCTGCCGGCCGACTGGCAGAAGCGCCTGCCCCACAACGCCAGCCCCTACACCTCGACCATCGTATTCCTGGTGCGCAAGGGCAACCCGAAGAACATCAAGGACTGGGAAGACCTGGCCAAGCCGGGCGTCTCGGTGATCACCCCCAACCCCAAGACCTCCGGCGGCGCCCGCTGGAACTACCTGGCGGCCTGGGGCTACGCCCTGAAGAAGTACGGTAGCGAGGACAAGGCCCAGGAATTCGTCGGCCGCCTGCTCAAGAACGTGCCCGTGTTCGACACCGGCGCCCGGGGCGCCACCATCAGCTTCGTCGAACGCGGCCTGGGCGACGTGCTGCTCGCCTGGGAGAACGAGGCCCTGCTGGCCACCAAGGAGATCGGCAAGGACAAGTTCGACATCGTGGCGCCGGAAACCTCGATCCTGGCCGAGCCGCCGGTGTCGCTCGTGGACAAGAACGTGGACAAGCACGGCACTCGCAAGGTGGCCCAGGCCTACCTGGAATACCTGTACTCGCCGGAAGGCCAGGACATCGCCGGCAAGCACTACTACCGCCCGGTGGATGCCAAGGTGGCGGCCAAGTACGCCGGCCAGTTCCCCAAGGTCAAGCTGTTCACCATCAACGACGTGTTCGGCGGCTGGGAAAAGGCCACCAAGGCCCACTTCTCCGACGGCGGCTCCTTCGACCGCCTGGTCGGCGGCAACCGCTAACGGGAGCCCAGGCAACGCCATGACCGCCCTGGAAGCCCTGCACGACGTGGTCCGCTACTTCAACGACCACGCCTTCGCCCGCCCCACCGGCCAGCCGGCCCTGAACGTGACCCCTCAGCAGGTCGAGGGGCTGTTCACCGACCTGCGCCTGGAATCCCGCTACCAGCCCCTGATTTCGGTGCGGGACGGGGCCAGCGTGGCCCACGAGGCCCTGCTGCGCGCCTTCGGGCCGGACGGCACGCCCCTGTCGCCGGAAGACGTGTTCTCCCTGCCGGGAGGCAGCGAGGAGATGGTGCACCTGGATCGCCTGGTGCGCACCCTCCACGCCCTCAACTTCCTGGCCAACGGGGCTCGGGGCGACCTGCACCTGAACGTCCATCCCCAGCACCTGCTGGCGGTCCAGGGCGGCCACGGGCAAGTCTTCGAAACCATCCTGCGCCACCTGGGGTTGTCCCCCGCCCAGGTGGTGCTGGAAATCGTCGAAACCGGTGACAGCAGCGGCGGTGACGGCAAATCCTACGAGGCCCACCTGGCCCGGGCCATCGCCGGCTGGCGCGAACGGGGCTACCGCATCGCCCTGGACGACTTCGGCCGCGCTCACTCCAACGTGCACCGCCTGGCCTGGCTGTCGCCGGACATCGTCAAGCTCGACGGCACCCTGATCTACGCCGCCGAGCAGGACCGGCGCCACGCCAGCATCCTCAGCCGCATGGTGGCCATCGCCCACGACATCGGCGCGGTGGCGGTATGCGAGGGCATCGAAACCCCGCGCCACCTGGAGCTGGCCATCGCCGCCGGCGCCGACCAGGTGCAGGGCTACCTGTTTGGAAAACCCGCCTCCCTGGCCCAGCTACGCCAGGGCGACGGAGACGGCGGGGCCTCCCTGGGCGCCGCCCTGGACACCCTAAAGGCCCTGCTCGCCGAACTCGGCGAGGCGGCCAACGCCGGCACCGCGCCGGCCCAGCCCAAGGAGCTGGCGGCCTGAGTTTGCCTCTTGCCGCCTCCCTCTTCCCCTCAACGAAACCTCCAACGAAAAAGGCCCCGAAAGGGGCCTTTGCGTTTTGCGGACCGTCCGTCGCCGGCTCAGGCGCCCAGGCGACGGCGCCGGGCTTCGAACAGGCAGACCCCAGCGGCCACCGAGACGTTGAGGGATTCGACGCTGCCGAGCATAGGGATGCTCACCAGGGTGTCGCAGGTTTCCCGGGTCAGGCGGCGCAGGCCCTCCCCTTCGGCCCCCAGCACCCAGGCGGTGGCGGCGGGCCAGTCGGCCTCGTAGAGGTTGGAGGTGGCTTCGCCGGCGGTGCCCACCACCCAGATGTCCCGCTCCTTCATCTCGCGCAGGCTGCGGGCCAGGTTGGTGACCACCACGTAGGGCACGGTTTCGGCGGCACCGGAGGCGGCCTTGATCGCCACGTCGGTAAGCCCCACCGCCCGGTCCTTGGGCGCCACCACGGCGTGGGCGCCGACCGCGTCGGCCACCCGCAGGCAGGCCCCCAGGTTGCGCGGATCGGTGATGCCATCCAGCACCAGCAGCAGGGCCGGCTCGGCCAGGGTGTCGAGCACGTCGTCCAGGGTGACGTGGCGGATGCGGGCGTCCACCAGGGCGATCACTCCCTGGTGGCGGGCGCCGGGGGCCATGCCGTCGAGGCGCTTGCCGTCCACCGGGATGACCCGCACCCCGTGGGTTTCGGCATGGCGCAGCAGGTCCTTGGCCCGGGCGTCCTGGCGCTGGGCATCCAGGTAGATTTCCTTCACCGCCTCCGGATCGTGGCGCAGCTTGGCGATGATGGCGTGAAAGCCGTGGATGGAACGGGTCTGGGAGCGGCTTTCGGCCATGGTGTCTACCTTGCGGAATGGGGAAACAGGGCGGCGATTGTAGCGGTTCGGGCGGCGGCGGCGAAACGTCCGCCGCCGCCCGGCAACCTGTCCGATCAGCCGGCCTTGGTGCGCTTCACAGCCGGCTTAGCGGCAGCCTTGCCGGCGGTTTTGGGCGCCGTCTTGCGGGCGGCCTTCGGAGCCGCCTTGGGGGTCGCCTGGACTGCAGCCTTGGCAACCGGCTGTGCCGCCTTGGTCACGGATTTTGCGGGCTTGGCAGCCTTCGCGCTGACCTTGCCAGCCGGCTTGGCCCGGGCGGGGGCAGCCTTCTTGGCCTTGCCGTCGGCCTTGGCCTTTGCCGCAGGTTTCTTGGCGGCTGCGGTTGCTGGCTTGGCCGGCTTGGCCTTGGCGGGTTTCCCCTCTTCGGCATCCTTGCTCCGCTTGGCGGCGCTCGGTACCGGAACCTCTTCCACCCGCGGCAGCGGGACGCCGCCCAGCAGGGCGGCTACCGGGGCCTTGCGCCGCCGCGCCGGAACGGCCGGGATCGTGTCCCCTGCGCCGGACGCCGTGCCCTGGGGCGGGCCGAAATAGGTAGTGGGCCGATCCTCGTCCGCCACCGGGCGCGGTGCGGGCCGGGACGCCGGACGTGCCTTGGCGACCGGGCCACGCGCTTCCGCACGAACGACCGGAGCCGCCTTGCCCCCCTTCCCTCCCTTGCCACTGCCCTTGCCCCGGGGGGCAACGGGTGCGGCATGCCGCTCCTCGTCACGGGCAGGAGCGGCTTCGTTGCGCCGGGCCGCCCGGCCGCCGGCCCCGTCCTTGACCAGGACGAAGTCCACCTTGCCGCTTTCCAGATCGGCCCGCACCAGCTTGACCTTGACCCGGCCGCCCAGGCGGTAGGAAACGCCGCTGCGCTCACCGACCATGGCGTGCTTGACCGGATCGTGGTGGAAGTAGTCCTCGCCCAGTTCGGAGACGTGCACCAGGCCTTCCACGTACACCTCGTCCAGGGCGACGAAGATGCCGAAGGGCACCACCGTGGAGATGGTGCCGTCGAACACCTCGCCGATGCGCTCCTTCATGTAGAAGCACTTCAGCCAGTTCTCCACGTCCCGGGTGGCCTCGTCGGCGCGGCGCTCGGTGGCCGAGCAGTGCAGGCCGATGGATTCCCAGTTGGCGTGGTCCTTGTCCTTGGGCGTCTCCGCCGGCAGTGCCTTGGCGGTCTTGGCCTCGGCGGGGCGCTGCTGGGCGCCGTTGCGCTTGAAGGGCTTTTCCGGAATCAGGATCAGGTCCTGGTAGCCCTCGGGCTTGTAGCGCTGGCCGGCCAGCACCGCCTTGATCGCCCGGTGCACCAGCAGGTCCGGATAGCGGCGGATCGGCGAGGTGAAGTGGGTGTAGGCCTCGTAGGCCAGGCCGAAGTGGCCCAGGTTGTCCGGGCTGTAGATGGCCTGGCGCAGGGAGCGCAGCATCACCGTCTGCAACAGCGGCGCGTCGGGCCGGTCCTTCACCTTGTCGAGCAGTTCGGCGTAGTCCCGGGCGCCCGGGGCATCGCCGCCGCCGATGGACAGGCCGAATTCCTTGAGGAAGTCGCGCAGGGCTTCGAGCTTTTCCGGCGTCGGGCCCTGGTGCACCCGGTACAGGCAGGTCTGCTTGTGCTCTTCGAGGAAGTTGGCGGCGCAGACGTTGGCCGCCAGCATGCATTCCTCGATCAGCTTGTGGGCGTCGTTGCGGATGACCGGGATGATGGTGTCGATCTTGCCCTGGTCGTTGAAGACCATCTGGGTCTCGGTGGTCTCGAAGTCGATGGCCGCCCGCTGGTCCCGGGCCTTGGAAAGCACCTGGAAGAGCTTGTAGAGGGTCTGCAGGTGGGGCAGGACCGCCACGTGGGCGTCGGCTTCGGGCTGCGCGGCGCCGGAAATCCAGTTCCACACCTGGGTGTAGGTGAGGCGGGCCCGGGAGCGGAACACCGCCGGGTAGAAACGGTACTCCTTGATCCGCCCGGCGCTGGTGATCTGCATGTCGCATACCATGGACAGGCGGATCACGTCGGGGTTGAGGGAGCACAGGCCGTTGGAGAGCTTTTCCGGCAGCATCGGGATCACCCGGCGCGGGAAGTACACCGAGTTGCCCCGGGAGAAGGCGTCGTGGTCCAGGGCCATGCCCGGCTTGACGTAGTGGGAGACGTCGGCGATAGCCACCACCAGGCGGTAACCCCGGCCGACCTTTTCGGCAAAGACCGCGTCGTCGAAGTCCCGGGCGGTCTCGCCGTCGATGGTCACCAGGGGCAGATGAGTCAGGTCCTCGCGGCCGGCGGTGTCCACCTTGCGCACCGTGTCCGGGATGGCCTTGGTCTCGGCCTCGGCTTCCGGCGAGAAATCGAAGGGCAGATCGTGCTTGCGCAGGGCGATCTCGATTTCCATGCCCGGGTCGGCGTAGTTGCCCAGCACCTCTTTCACCCGGCCGATGGGCTGGGTGTAGCGGGTCGGCTGCTCGATGATCTCGACCACCACCACCTGGCCGGTGCGGATCTCGGGCACGGCCCCGCGCTTCTTGCCCTTTTTGGCGCCCTCGGCCTTTTCCTCCGGGGCGAGCAGAATCTTCTGGTTGATGCGCCGGTTCTCGGGGACGACGAAGCGCACGCCGTGCTCCTCGAACACCCGGCCTACCACCAGAGAATTGGCCCGTTCCAGCACCTCGACGATGGCGCCTTCGCGGCGGCCGCGCCGGTCCACCCCGGTGACCCGGGCCAGGGCCCGGTCGCCGTGGAGCACCCGGTCCATCTGCTTGGGTTCCAGGTACAGGTCGTCGGACTGGTCGTCGGTGACGAGGAAACCGTAGCCGTCCGGATGGCCGATCACCCGGCCGGGGATCAGGTCCACCTTCTCGGGCAGGATCAGGGCGCCCTTGCGGTTGCGCAGCAGCTCGCCCTCCCGCTCCATGGCGCGCAGGCGCCGCTCGAACAGATCGCGTTCGAAGGGGGCGATGTCGAGCAGGGTGCACAGGTGCTCGACGCTGACGGGACGGCCCTGCTCTTCCAGGGTCAGGGTGATGTATTCGCGGGACGGCAGCGGCGACGGATACTTTTGTACCTCCCGTTCGAAGAACGGATCGCGGCGGCGCACTTTCGACAGTTTGGGTGTTGACACTTTTTTGGGGGTCCTTATAATCCGGCCTTCTTCGATGTTCGCACATCGCCCAGATGGCGGAATTGGTAGACGCACTAGTTTCAGGTACTAGCGCCGCGAGGCGTGGAGGTTCGAGTCCTCTTCTGGGCACCAATCGCAGAAAAAAGCCAGCTTCCGAGCTGGCTTTTTTCATTTCTGCGTCGCCAGTTTCTCAGCGCCATCACGTTCTAGCCAGTGCATCCTTGGGTTTGCGGTGGCCCCCGCGGCAGCGGCACCCTTGGTGCCGGCCAGCACGGAGGCCGGAAAATCGGTGCGTACCAGCATGTCGGCATGGCAACGCAGGCAGATGATACCAGCCCCGGGCCATGTCTTCAGTTAAATCCCCGCCCGGGCCGTTCCGGCGCCGGCCATGGCTCGGCCCGACACCCCGGAACCGCCAAAATGGCCGATCCGCGCCTCGTCCGTGAAAATGGGCCGGAAAGTGCAAGAAAACGGACTCATCGGGAGAAATGGGGAGTCGACAGCGAATCCCCACGAAGGCTGGACCACGGCCCGATTGTCCTGGTTAGGGCGGGCGCGTAATAACGTTTGCGTTCCCGGCCTGAAGTCCCTATAATCCGCGCCTATTCGATGTTCGCACATCGCCCAGATGGCGGAATTGGTAGACGCACTAGTTTCAGGTACTAGCGCCGCGAGGCGTGGAGGTTCGAGTCCTCTTCTGGGCACCAATCGTAGAAAAAAGCCAGCTCCCGAGCTGGCTTTTTTCATTTCCGGGCCTAACCCCGTCCCAACGCCCATCCCAAGTCCTAAAAAGCGAACGGCCATGCCGATTCTGGCATGGCCGTTTGCGTTCGGCGGAAAAGACGCCGAGCCGGGGATTACAGCTGGCCCAGACGGCGGTACAAGGTGTTGCGGCTGATGCCCAGCTTGCGCGCCGCCGCCGAGATGTTGCCCCCCACCGCTTCCAGGGTGCGCTGAATCGCCTGGCGCTCCATCTCCTCCAGACTCACCATCTCGCCGCCCGGCATCAGGGGCCGGACCATCGCGGCCGAGGCCGGCATTTCCGCCATCGGCGCGACGATCGGCGCATCGGACGCGGCTTCGAGCAGGTCTTCGAGCAGGTGGCACTCGTTGATTTCCGACTCGTCGTCGTCGAGCAGGGCCAGGGCGACCCGCAGCACGCTGGTCAGTTGCCGGATGTTGCCCGGCCAAGGGTAAGCCTCGAACAGGCGCATGGTGCTTTCGGACACCTGCACCGCCCGGCCCTCGGCCTCGGCGCCGATGATGTTGTGCACCAGCTGGCGCAGGTCGGCCCGCTCGCGCAGGGGCGGCAGGGTGACGCTCAGGCCGTTGAGGCGGAAATAGAGATCCTCGCGGAAGGCGCCCCGGGCCACCTCGTCGCGCAGGCGGCGGTGGGTGGCGCAGACTAGGGCGATATCCACCGGGATGGTCTTGCCGCTGCCCAGGGGGGTGACGCAACGCTCCTGGAGGACCCGCAGCAGCCGGGCCTGGAGGGCCAGGGGCATGTCGCCGATCTCGTCGAGGAACAGGGTGCCACCGTGGGCTTGCTGGATCTTGCCCACGGCCCCTTCCTTGCGCGCGCCGGTGAAGGCGCCGCCCTGGTAGCCGAACAGTTCGGACTCGATCAGGTTTTCCGGAATGGCAGCGCAGTTGAGCGCCACGAAGGGGCGGTCGCGCCGCGGGCTGCTGTTGTGGAAGGCCTTGGCGAAAATCTCCTTGCCCGCGCCGGATTCGCCCTGGATGAGGATCGGGATGTCCCGGCCGATCACCCGGCGGGCCCGATCCACCGCGGCCTGGATGCGCGGGTCGCCGGTGCACAGGGACTCCAGGGTGATCTCCGCCGGCTCGGCGGGCTGCACTTCGGGCAGCCGCACCGGACGGATCGGTTCCTCCGCCACACCGATCACCCGGCCGCCGGCGCCGACGGCCGGCAGGTTGCCGCGCAGCCGCACATAGAAGGTCTTGCCTTCCCGGGTACGCAGGGCGATAGGCCGTTCCGGCTCGCGGCGCGCCTGATCCACCAGCCGGCCCAGCACGCCCTCGAAGATCACCGAGAAATCCCGGTTCATCACCTCCTGGCGGCGCAAGCCGAGCAACTCCAGGCCCGAGACGTTGACGGCCGAAATGAAGCCGTCGCCGTTCACCGCCAGCACGCCTTCGCCGAGGGTGCCCAGGTAATCGTCCCGGGAATGGAAGCACACCAGAATCTGGCGCGACTGCTCGAAGTCGAACAGGCGGCGCTCCACCATCTGGGCGGACATGCGCACCAGACCGAAGGTGTGGGGCTGATAGCGGCGAAAATCGGTCGAAATATCCAGCACGCCGATGACGCTGCCGTAGGAGTCGCGCAGGGGCGCCGAGCTACAGGTGAGAAAGCCGTTGTGGTCGAGGAAGTGCTCGGCCCCGAACACTTCCAGGGGGCGCTCCTCGACCAGGGCGGTGCCGATGGCGTTGGTGCCGCGCACCGACTCGTCCCAGGAGGAACCGGGCTGGAGGGCGACGCGCTGGGCCTGGGAAACGAAATCCGGGTCGCCCAGGCTGTGCAACAGCAGGCCGTTGCTGTCGGCCAGGACCACCACGCAGCCCGAATCGTGGATGTGCTCGTAGACGTGCTCCATCACGGGCAGGGCATAGGAGATCAGCGACCGGCTACGGTCCTGCTCCTGTTTGAGCACCTGCTCTGCCACCGGATCGGCGGCTACACCACGGACGGCAGTCTCGATGCCGGACCGATGACAGCGCTGCCATGAGCGCAGCACCTCGGTACTGAGGAGCTCGCCAGGCAGATCGCCACGCTGGAAGAACAACTGTCGTGCCTTGAGGATGCGCAGGGTACGCGCATCCTCGGCAACCAAAGCTTGCCGCATATCCCTCCTCCTTGTTCTCTGCTGCCTACCGCTGTCTCGCTCGACCGATTTCGTATCGGTTCATGTGTCACTTGTGTTGCAGAACGTAGCACCTGCCCAATTGTTTAGCAACGCATGTGTCGGTGCGAACCCGATCTAGCAACCTCCGTGCCTGGACAAGTTGCTGAAGCGTGCAACAAAACCCCTGTTTCACCGCCTGGCACGGGGCTTGCTGCCTGGCTCCCTGTCATGGGCCTCGCGGCCCCTCGCCGGCACAACACTACAAATCTACAAATCATTTCTTCGACCAAAGGAAACCAAGGTGAAACTGACCCTCCGCACCACGCTTCGATCGATCCCCGTCCTGCTGCTCGCCCTGATCGCCGCCAATGCCATCGCCCACGGCGACGTGGTTCCCCATGCGGTCGACACCACCGGCCTGGACAACCTGGGCAGCGAGTGGCGCGCCACCAACCCCTTCCGCAAGAACGAAACCGCCATCCGCATCGGCGATTCGGCCTTCAACCAGAACTGCGCCCGCTGCCACGGCCTGGGCGCCGTGTCCGGCGGCATCGCCCCGGACCTGCGCTACCTGCCCGAAGGTGACGAGGGCGACGAGATCTTCCTCAACCGCATCCGCCACGGTTCCACCCGGGATGGCCGGGTGTACATGCCCCCCTTCGAGGGCACCCTGTCTCAGGAAGCGATGTGGGCAATCCGCGCCTGGCTGGAGAAGGTCCATGTGGACTAAGCGCCGTACCTCCCTGCGCCTGCTGGCCGGCCTCGCCCTGGCCGGTCTGGCTTCCTTCGCCCGGGCCGGCGACGTCCCGGTACAACAGCCTGGCGTGCTGCGCATCGCCGTCTATAACGATTTCGCCCCCTACTCGGCCAAGGGCCAGGGCATCGACGTGGACCTGGGCCGGGCCCTGGCGGAAAAGCTCGGGCTCAAGCCCGACTTCGTCTGGTTCAGCGCCGACGACGACATGGGCGACGACCTGCGCAACATGGTGTGGAAGGGCCATTACCTGGGCACCCGGCCGGCGGACGTGATGATGCACGTGCCGGTGGACACCCGGCTGGCCCAGGCCAACAAGCAGGTGACGATCTTCGCCCCCTACTACCTGGAAACCCTGGCGGTGGTGCGCGATCCCCAGCGGGTGCCGCCGGTGAGCGGCTCGGCGGCGGTGGCCCTGGAAGTGTTCACCCGGGAAAAGATCGGCGTCGAAGTAGGCTCCCTGGCCGACTCCTTCCTGCTCGCCTCCCTCAGCGGCCGCATCCGCGACCAAGTGGTGCATTACCGTTCCGTGGCCAAGGCCGTCGGCGGGCTGCGCGCCGGCGAGGTGGCGGCGGTGATGGCGCCCAAGGCCGAACTGGAGGCCGCCCTGGGCAGCGCCCCGAGTCCCTACGCCATGGGACCGGTGAAGATGCCCGAGATGCGCATCAACGGCTGGGCGCTGGGGCTGGCGGTGAAGGCCGACAACCCGCAGCTCGCCGACACCCTGGGCCAGGCCATGGCCCAGCTGGAAAAGGACGGCACGGTGAAGCAGATCTTCGCCCGCCACGGCGTTACCCACCAGACCACGGGAGACTGACATGAACGCCCCCCTGCCCCGGCAGTCCCCGCTCCCGCGACTGGCGCTCCTGCTCGCCCTGGCCGGCATCGCCGGGCCGGGGTGGTGCGGTCCCAACGCCTACGTGCCGAACGAGAAGAGCGGTACCGTGAGCGTGATCGACACCGCCACCGACCAGGTGATCGGCCAGATTCCCGCCGGGGCCCGCCCCCGGGGTATCGCCGCCGACCCGGCCGGTAGCCGCCTGTACCTCACCGATGCCAAGGCCAACGGCCTGACCGTGCTGGACACCGGCACCCGCCAGATCGTCCGCCAAGTGCCCCTGGGCGAATCGCCGGAAGGCATCTACATCTCCCGGGACGGCAGCCGCCTGGCGGTGGCCGTGGAAGGCACCAACGCGGTGGCCCTGGTGGATGCCGCCAGCGGCGCGGTGCAGGCCACGGTCAAGGTCCAGGGCAAGAACCCGGAGCACGCCGTGTTCAGCCCCGACGGCCGCTGGCTCTACGTCAGCGCCGAGGAGGCCGAACAGGTGGACGTGATCGACGTGGCCCAGGGCAAGCAGGTCAGCAGCATCCCGGTGGGCAAGCGCCCCCGGGGCATTGCCTTCCTGCCCGACGGCTCCCGGGCCTACGTGGCCTGCGAGCTGGCCGGGGCGGTGTACGCCATCGACACGGCCAGCCGCCAGGTGCTGGCGCGCATCCCCGCCGGCCAGATGTCCAACGGCGTCGCCGCCCTGCCCGACGGCTCCCGGGTGTTCGTCTCCAACGGCCGCGACGGTACGGTGATGGCCATCGACACCGCCAGCCACCAGGTGCTGGCCACCATCGAGGTGGGCAAGCGCCCCTGGAACATGGCGGTGACCCCGGACGGGCGCAAGCTCTACGTGGCCAACGGCCGCTCCAACAGCGTCTCGGTGATCGACACCGCCGGCCTGCGCCGCGTCGCCGACATGGCGGTGGGCGAACTGCCCTGGGGAGTGGCGATCCGATGAGCGCGCCCCGCTACACCCGCACCGCCATCCTGCTGCACTGGGTGCAGGCTGCCCTCGTTCTCACCCTGCTCGGCCTGGGCTGGTACATGGCCGACCTGCCCAAGGGGCCGGACAAGACCGCCACCTACGCCCTGCACAAGTCCCTGGGGCTGTGCGCCCTGGTCCTGGTAGCGGTGCGCCTGCTGTGGCGCTGGCAGCACCGCCCGGCACCCCTGGCCCGGGTCACCACCCAGGAGCGGCTGGCGACGGCGGTGCACCATCTGCTCTACCTGCTGCTGGCGCTGGTGCCCCTGGCCGGCTACCTGTCGGCCTCGTTCACCAAGTACCCGATGAAGCTGTTCGGCATGCCGGTGTTCAAGGCCGGCTGGGCCGACGAGACGATCAACGGCATGTTCAACGCCCTGCACAAGGGCAGCGCCCTGATCCTCGCCATCCTGGTGGGCCTGCACGTGGCGGCAGCCCTCTACCACGGGCTACGCCGCGACGGGGTGCTGGCGCGCATGTCGCCCCACAATTCCCGCGCCGGCACCGCCCTGGAGTGACGCCGGCCCCCCCTGCCCCATTCCCGTTTTTTCCTCTCCCTTGCCAGGCCCCAGCAACACCGGGGCCTGTTTTTTTGCCCGCTATTTGCCCGCTTGCCGCTTTGGCAGCCCCGAGTTGTTGCAAAAGAAAACACCTGCTCCAAATTGGAGCAGGTGTCGTTTTCATTGGGTAAATCGGTTTTACCCTGTAGCAGCACTAAGCAGTGCAGCGCGGGCCGAACGCACCGCAATGCCTCCAGCGCCACCTCCCGATCAATCCAGGTTCAGCACCCATTCCAGGGCGGCGCGCAGGTCGGCGTCGTTAATGCGCTCCGGCGGATTGGGGGTCATGGGAATCTCGCCCCACACGCCGCTGCCGCCCTCCCGGACCTTCTTGGTCAGAATGGCCAGGGCGTTGGGGTTGCCCTTGTACTTGGCGGCCACGTCCTTGTAGGCCGGGCCCACCAGCTTCTTGTCCACCGCGTGGCAGGCGACGCAGCGCGCCTTCTTGACGATGGCCTCGGAAGCCGTGGCGCCGCCGGCTGCAACGGCGGCGGCGATGAGGAACAAGCAGTGCTGCACTTTCATGGGAATCCTTCCAAAAACAGGGCGACGAATGGGGGAAATCGGGGAGAGCAAAGAAACGGGGCGCCTCACACCAGGCCGGCCCGCTCCAGTTCGGTCCATTCCTCGTCGCTGAAAAAGCGTGAACGGGCGATGAAGCTGACGCCTTCCGGGCCTTCCAGGGAAAAGGTGTCGCCGTTGCCCGGGGCGACATCGATCACCAACTGGGTGTGCTTCGAATACTCGTACTGGGACTGGCCGATGTAGAACGGGCAGCCGCCGATCTCGCCCAGATGCACGTCGTAGCGGCCGATCGCCAGTTCGCCGGCCAGGTAGCACATCGGGGCGCTGCCGTCGCAGCAGCCGCCGGATTGAAAGAACATCAGCCCCGCGCCGTGCCTGGCCTTGAGGCGCTCGATCAGCGCCAGGGCCGCCGGTGTTGCCACAACCCGATCCACCACGATCGTCTCCCGAAGAAAAAACGGGGCGGCAGGGCCGCCCCGAACATCAGCTCAAGCAACGTGGAGAGCAGAGGAGAGACTTAGAAGAAGCCCAGGGCCTTCGGGCTGTAGCTGACCAGCAGGTTCTTGGTCTGCTGATAGTGGTCGAGCATGACCTTGTGGGTCTCGCGGCCGATGCCCGATTCCTTGTAGCCGCCGAAGGTGGCGTGGGCCGGGTAGGCGTGGTAGCAGTTGGTCCACACCCGGCCGGCCTGGATGGCGCGGCCCATGCGGTAGGCCGTGCTGCCGTCGCGGCTCCACACCCCGGCGCCGAGGCCGTAGGGGGTGTCGTTGGCGATGGCCAGGGCTTCGGCTTCGTCCTTGAAGGTGGTCACGGCCAGCACCGGCCCGAAGATTTCCTCCTGGAAGATGCGCATCTTGTTGTGGCCCTTGAACAGGGTCGGCTGGATGTAATAGCCCTCGGCCAGCTCGCCGGCCAGATGGGCGCGATCGCCGCCGACCAGCACCTGGGCGCCTTCTTCCTTGCCCAGCTTGAGGTAGGACTGGATCTTGTCCATCTGCATCTGGGACGCCTGGGCGCCCATCATGATCGAAGTGTCCAGGGGGCTGCCCTGCTTGATGGCACGGACGCGGGCCAGGGCGCGCTCCATGAACTTGTCGTAGATGGATTCCTGGATCAGGGCGCGGGACGGGCAGGTGCACACTTCGCCTTGGTTGAAGGCGAACAGCACCAGGCCCTCGATGGCCTTGTCGAAGAAGTCGTCGTCGGCGCGGGCGATGTCCTCGAAGAAGATGTTGGGGGACTTGCCGCCCAGCTCCAGGGTGGCCGGGATCAGGTTGGTGGCGGCGGCCTGGGCGATGACGCGGCCGGTGGCGGTGGAGCCGGTGAAGGCGATCTTGGCGATGCGCTTGCTGGTGGCCAGCGGCATGCCGGCTTCGCGGCCGTAGCCGTTGACGATGTTGAGCACCCCCGGCGGCAGCAGGTCGGCGATCAGTTCGACCAGCACCAGGATGGAAATCGGGGTCGACTCGGCCGGCTTGAGCACCACGCAGTTGCCGGCGCCCAGGGCGGGAGCCAGCTTCCAGGCGGCCATCAGGATCGGGAAGTTCCAGGGGATGATCTGGCCGACCACGCCGAGGGGCTCGTGGAAGTGGTAGGCGATGGTGTTCTCGTCGATCTCGGACAGGCTGCCCTCCTGGGAGCGCAGGCAGCCGGCGAAGTAGCGGAAGTGGTCGACGGTGAGGGGGATGTCGGCGTTGAGCGTCTCGCGGATCGCCTTGCCGTTATCGACGGTCTCGGCGTAGGCCAGCAACTCCAGGTTCTGCTCGATGCGGTCGGCGATCTTGAGCAGGAGGTTGGCCCGGTCGGCGGCCGGGGTCTTGCCCCACTTGGCGGAAGCGGCATGGGCGGCGTCCAGGGCCAGCTCGATATCCTCGGCGGTGGAGCGGGCGGCCTTGGTGTAAGGCTTGCCGGTCACCGGGGTGATCACGTCGAAATATTCGCCCTTGACCGGGGCGACCCACTTACCACCAATGAAGTTGTCGTATTTGGCCTTGTACTGGATCTTGGCGCCAGAATGGCCGGGCAGTTCGTAAATCATAGTCTCCTCCTTGGATAGGATGGGTTAGCAACGCTCTTGAGTGAAGGCGTGCTCTCCCTAGGCAGAGACCGTGCCAGCTTTTTGCCATCCCCCGTCACCCCTGGCCAAAACCGGCCTGGCCGGGCAAACCGGGGTCGCCGGGGGCAGGATGCCCGGTCACTCTGGAGCACCCCCTGTCTTAAAACGGGACAATTGCTCCACGACGCAACGCGCCCGCGCCGGAAAAACTCCTGAAACCCTGACCAGGAGCGGACTTCGGTCAGGCACGGATCATGCACCATTCATAAGATGGAACATGACGACGCCCCCACCTCGCCGATCCGCCGCTCCTGGGAGCGCTGCGCCGAACTCGGCCTCTCCCCCGGCCAGCCCCTGCCCGACGCCAGAGTCTCCCAGGCGACCCTGGCGGAGCGCCTGGCCGCCAACGAACGTCTGGTGGCCTACGCCCAGCCGGTCATCGAAAACCTCCACCAGCAGATCGCCCGGTCCTCGTCCACCGTGCTGCTGGCCGACAGCAGCGGCATGATCCTGCGCTCGGTGGGGGATCTGGACTTCCTCACCAAGGCCACCCGGGTCGCCCTCACCCCCGGTTCGGTCTGGTCGGAAACCCACATGGGCACCAACGCCATCGGCACCGCCCTGCTCGAACAGCGGCCGGTGGCGGTGTTCGGCGACCAGCACTACCTGACCCGCAACCACTTCCTTACCTGCATCTCCACCCCCATCCACGGGCCGGAAGGGGGGCTGCTCGGTGTGCTCGACATTTCCAGTGACGCCCGGGTGACCCATACCCACGCCCAGGCCCTGCTGCGCACCACCGCCGAGGTGATCGAGAACCGACTGATCGAAACCCTGCCCGGCGGCGTCCTGGCCCTGCGCTTCCACGCCGCGCCGGAAGCCCTGGGCACGCCTCTGGAGGGCCTGGTGGTGCTCGACGGGGCCGGCCAGGTGCTCGCCTGCAACCGCCGCGCCAGCCAGCTCCTCGGCGGCGAGAACCAGCCCGGCGCCCTGCAGCGCTACTTCCGCGGCAGCCTGCCCATGCTCATGGACCACGTACGCCGCCGCGGCGGCCAGACCCTGCTGCTGCGCGGCGCCAACGGCCGGGAATACGCCGCCACCCTGGCCCTGCTCGCCGCCGTCCCGGGCGCCCCCCCTGCGCCCTCGCCCCTGGCCGGCCGGAGCGCAGGCGGCGGCATTGAGGCGGCCGCCCCGTCATCACCGGGGCAACTCGGCGCGCCGACCCTGGCCGACCTGAGCCTGGGGGACCCGCGCATGGCCGAGGCGGTGCGCCTGGCCTCCTGCATCGTCGAGCGGGACATCCCCCTGATGATCCAGGGCGAAACCGGCTCGGGGAAAGAAGTGTTCGCCCAGGCCTTCCACCGCTCGTCGCGGCGCCGCGACGGCCCCTTCGTAGCGGTGAACTGCGCGGCGATCCCCGCCACCCTGATCGAGGCCGAACTGTTCGGCTACGTCGAAGGCGCCTACACCGGCGCCCGCCGCCAGGGCAGCAAGGGCAAGATCCGCGAAGCCCACGGCGGCACCCTGTTCCTCGACGAGATCGGCGACATGCCCCAGGCCCTCCAGGCGGTGCTGCTGCGGGTGCTGGAAACCCGGCGGGTGGCCCCCGTCGGCGGCGGCGCCGAGGAAATGGTGGACATCGCCCTGGTCTGCGCCAGCCACCGGCCCCTCAAGGCCCTGGTCAAGCAGGGTGAGTTCCGCGCCGACCTGTTCTTCCGCCTCTCCGGCATCACCGTCGGCCTGCCGCCCCTGCGCGAGCGCAGCGACTTCTCGGCCCTGGTGCGCCAGCTGCTGCGCGACGAATCGCCGCAGCGCCCCCTGCGCATCTCCCCCGAGGCCCTGGCGGCGCTGCACCGCCACCCCTGGCCGGGCAACCTGCGCCAGTTGCGCAACGTGCTGCGCCTGGCGGTGGCCATGGTCGGCGACGAAACCCTGCTCGACCTGCGCCACCTGCCCGAGGACCTGCTCGAAGAGTCCCGCGCCCAGGCTCCCGGCGGCGGCGCCACCGGCCAGAGCCTGCGCACCAGCGAGGCCCGGCTGGTGCGGGACACCCTGGCCCGCCACCGGGGCAACATCTCGGCGGCGGCCCGGGAACTGGGCATCACCCGCACCACCCTGTACCGCAAGCTGCGCCAGGACGAGCCCGCCGCCGACGGCGCCCCGCCCTTCCCCTTCGCCCCGCCCTCCCCTCCTGCCGGCCAGTGACCCGCGGCCGGTGCCTTTCATAACGACAACACATCCCCACCGCCACGCCCGAGACCATGAGCCTGTTCCCCTTCCGTTCCCGCCCCGCCGGCCCCCCGCCGCCCTCCCCCCACCGGCCCCACAGCGGCACCTTCGACTGCGGCGCCGCCACCGCCCTCGGCGATCCGGACCTGGCCGAGCAGGCCGGGCTGCTGTTCGCCTTCGTCCCCCCCGAGGCCGATTTCCCCCGGGTCAGCGCCGACCTGCAACGCCTGGCCGGCCCGGGGCGCAGCGTGATCAGCCTGTCGTCCACCGGGGCCTTATGCGCCCGGGCCGACGGCTCGCCCTACTGCGCCATGGAGGGACGCCAAGGCAGCTGGCTGTGGCTGCCCGACGGCCTGGTGGCCCGCCACGAGGTGCACACGGTGGACCTGCACGTGAACGGCGGCAGCGCCCGGGACCGGGTCGCCGCCATCCGGGGCGAACTGGAACGCCTGCCGGTGGGCCTGCCCCTGTCCGCCGGCCAGACCTTCGCCCTGGTGTTCTGCGACGGCCTGTCGGCCTCGGAAGGCTTCCTGATGCAGGCCTGGTATGAAAGCCGGCGCTTTCCCTGCCTGGCCATCGGCGGCTCCGCCGGGGGCCGGCTCGATTTCAGCGGCACCTACATGCGCGCAGCCGGGCCGGTGCTCCAGGGCAAGGCCCTGCTGGTGTTCTGCCAGATCGCCCCGGGCAAGCGCTTCGCCCCGTTCAAGAGCCAGAACTTCGAACCCACCCGCCAGCACTGGCTGGTAGCCGAGGCCGACCCGGTGGCCCGCACCGTGGCCTCGGTGTTCGGTCCCGACGGCCGGCCTCAGCCGGTCCTGGAGGCCCTGGCCACCCACCTGCGCTGCCGGCCCGACGAGGTGGGTGCCCGCCTGGCGGGCAAAACCTTCGCCGTGAAGGTGGGGAACGAATACTTCATCCGCTCGGTGGCCGCCTTCGAGGGCGAGCGCATCCGCTTCTTCTGCGACCTGGAATTCGGCGACCGGCTCCACCTGCTGGAGGCCACCGATTTCCACGGTGCCACCCAGCGCGACTGGGACCGTTTCCTCGCCGGCAAGGGCCAGCCCGTCGGCGTGCTGCTCAACGACTGCGTGCTGCGCCGGGTCGGCAACCCGGGCAAGCTGGAAGGCGCCCGCTTCTTCGGCGGCCTGCCCGCCGCCGGCTTTTCCACCTTCGGCGAGATCCTCGGGGTACCGATCAACCAGACTCTGTCGGCCCTGGTCTTCTTCGACGGCCCGGGGGACGACCTGATGGCCAATTTCCCCATGGCCTACGCCGACTACGCCGGCCACTACGCCCAGCGCGCCTTGTACCGCTGGGAGGCGCTGCACTCGCTGCAAAGCGCCGTGGTGGAAAAGGTGGTGGATTACCAGCACGGCCTGTCGCCCCTGCTCTCCAGCCTGCCCCAGCTGGAGGCGGCCACCCGTCAGCAGGCCGGCACCCTGGACCTGGCCCAGGCCAGCATCGGCGCCATCAGCGGCGCGGTGGCCCAGACCTGCGAGGCCCAGGCGCGGCTGGACGGCGAGCTGGACAACCTGGAAGGCATTTCCCAGGCCATCGGCAAGATCACCGGCGGCATCAGCGCCATTGCCGACCAGACCAACCTGCTGGCCCTCAATGCCGCCATCGAGGCCGCCCGTGCCGGCGAGGCCGGGCGCGGCTTCGCCGTGGTGGCCGACGAAGTGCGCAAACTGGCCCAGTCGGCCAAGGGCCAGGCCGACGCCACCGCCGGCAGCATCCGCCAGGCGGTGGCCGCCATCGCCAGCATCCGCCAGGTGGCCGGGGAGACCGTGGACACCATGCAGGACATGGCCCGCACCAGTTCCGACGCCGCTGCCCAGATCGGCCGCATGAGCCAGGAATCGGCCCTGGAGCGGGACAGCGTGGGCGCCAGCCTGGCCCGGCTGGAGACCCTGGCGAGCGGTCTGGACGCCATGGAGGCGGCCATCCACCAGCTCACCGACTTGCAGGCCATGGCGGCGCACTGAACGGGCGCGGAGATGGACGGCCGGGCAACCCCCGGCCCCATCCCCGCAACGGTCGCGGCCCAACGACAAAGGCCCGGGAGCCATGCTCCCGGGCCTTTGCCTTGAATGCCGAGCCGCGCCGGACGTCACGGCCCGGCGCGGTGCCGCCGGTGCTTATTCCCGGTAGTAGCCGACGCCGACCAGGTTGCCGCCCTCGCGGCGGATGAAGGTGTGCTTCTTCTCCACGGCGTTGGTCAGGGGGTTGCGCCACACATAGTCCACCTCGCCCTCGCCGCGCCGCTTGGCCAGGTCGATCATCTGCTGGATCAGGGGGTGGCCTTCCACGTCGGTCAGGTCCCGGGCGTCGCTGCCGGTCATGGCCGGATTGGCGCCCATGGCCTCGAAGCGGCCGTTCTCCAGGTTCACCGCGAACACGTAGAGGTCGCCGTTGAAGAAGCCGCCCACCGGATCGTTGAAGCTTTCCCGGGCCTTGTCCATGCCGTCCTTGCGCACTAGGGCCACGGCCCGGTTGAGCATGCGCCGGGCGTCGTTGGCGGTGGAGCGGGGAGCGTAGTAGCCCACCCCCAGCACATAGTCGCCGCTGCGGTGCAGGAAGGTGACTTTCGGTTCGACCTTGTTGCTCGCCCGGTTGAGCCACACGTAGCGCACCTGGGCGTCGCTCTGGCCCTTCACCGCGTCGAGCATGTTGCGGAACAGGGGGTTGCCCGCCGCATCGCGGCTTTCCAGCACGTTCAGGCCCACCAGGCTGTCGGCGGCGGCGCCGCTGGCCCGGTAGACGCCCTGCTGGTCGATGGCGAAGACGTAGAGGTCGCGCTTGACGAAGCCTCCCTTGGGGTTGTTGAAGGCGGAAAAGGCCTTCTCCGGCCCGTTGGCCTCCAGGTACTTGACCGCCGAGGCCAGCAGGGCCTGGGCCTGGCGGGCGGTGGAATGGTTGGCATTGTTGGCATTGTTGGCATTGTTGGCAATGTTGGAATTGTCGGCGGCGGCCTGGGCCAGGGCGGGCAGGCACAGCAGGGCCAGCAGCATCCCGGCGCGGCGCAGCAGATTGACGGCTCTCATCTCGGTGTCACTCCCTCGTTCGTAGCAAAAAGAAAAACGGCGGCGGTGGCGGTGCTTACGGCACCCGTCACACTGCCGCCGGTTGCAGTTCCACCAGGCCGTAGCGCGCCGCCAGGCGGAACAGGGCCAGGTCGTTGTCCACCTCCAGCTTCTGGCGGATGGCGGACAGGTGGTTGAAGACGGTCTTGGGGCTCAGGTGCAGGCGGGTGGCCACGGCCCCGGGGGCCTCGCCCCCGGCGGTGAGGCGCAGCACCTCGAATTCCCGGGGGGTGAGGCGGGCCAGTTCGCCGCTGCCTTCCAGAGCCAGCCGGGCGAGCAACTGGGCCACGTCGTCTGAGAAGGCCTGCTGGCCCTGGGCCACCTTGCGGATCGCCGCCACCATCTCCAGGGGTTCGGAATGCTTGGTCAGGTAGCCCACCGCCCCGTTGCGCAGGGCCTGGGTCACGTAGGCCGACTGGTGGTGCATGGAAAACACCAGGATGCGCAGGTCCGGCTGCCGGTCGAGCAAGCGGCGGATCGCCTCCAGGCCGCTGCCCTGGCGCAGGGACAGGTCCATCACCACCACGTCCACCCGGGGCGCGTCGCGCAGGGCGGCACAGGCCTCGTCGGCGCTGGCCGCCTCGGCCACCACGGTGAGGCCGGGCTCGGCGTCGATCAGGCGACGGTAGCCGGTACGCACCACCGCGTGGTCGTCCACCAGCATCACGTTGAGGATCATCTCCACTCCTTCCTGTTATCGCTACAGCGGAATCCGCGCCACCAGGCGCAGCCCCCGGGGGGCGGCATCTTCCACGGCCAGGACGCCGCCGCACATGGACAGGCGCTCGCGCATGCCGAGCAGGCCGCCGCCGCTGCGTCCCGCCACTTCCTGAGCGCGCCCCCGGCCGTCGTCTTCCACCGACAGCCTGATCGCCCCGTCCGCCACCCCGCAGGCCACCCGCACCAGGCCGGCGCCGCTGTGGCGCAGCACGTTGGTGAGGGCCTCCTGGAGCACCCGGTAGAGGGCCAGGCCGGCGGAGGCCGGCAGGGCCGGCAGCGGCTCCAGTCGGCATTCCAGGGCGATTTCCGGGGCCCGGGATTTCCAGCCGCCGGCCAGGTCCTCCAGGGCGGCGGCCATGCCCAGGCCCTCCAGGCCGTGGGGCCGCAGCTGGGCGAGCAGACCGCGCACGTGGCCGGCAATGCGGCGCGATTCCCGGCCGATCTCCTGGGCGCACTCGGCCACCTGGGCCGCCGGTGCCGTGGCGGCGTGGCGCTCGACGAAGGCGGCCGAGGCGCCGATGGCGGCCAGGGACTGGCCGAACTCGTCATGCAATTCACGGGCCAGTTCCCGCCGCTCGGCCTCCTGCACTTCGAGCAGGCGGCGGGTGAGTTGGTGCTGGGTGTCCCGGGACTGAGCCAGGCGCTCCCCCAGCCAGGCCACCGCCCGGCCGATGCGGTCGAACTCGCGCAACTCGAAACGGGGCAGCCCGGGATCGGCCTCGCCCCGTTCCAGCCGGGCCAGGCCCAGCTCCAGTTCGCGCACCGGCGACAGGGCCCGATGCACCGCGTACCAGGCCGCCGCCAGGGAAACTGTTGCAAATAGGAGCAACACCAGGAACAGGCGGGCCGAGTCGCGCCATTTTTCAACAATCTCGCTGCCCGGATCGGGGCGGATCACCAGGGTGGCCTCCCCCAGGGGAATACGGTGGGCAGAGGCGGCGGCCGGGGGCACCAGCCAGTCCGGCAGGATGCTGTCTTCCAGGGGGGCGGGGTCGGCCGCCGGCCCGCCTGGCCCGGCCTCATTCCGTTCCAGGATGGCCTGGACGTGGCGCAGGCCGCCCCGCTCGATCAGGGCCTGCACCGCCGCCAGATCGGCGGCGCCCTGGCTCTGGGAGGCCCGGGTGGCGGCGAGCAGCAGGTCGGCCAGGCGCGACGAGGCGGCCTGTTCCTCGACGGCGTCCTGGCGCAGGGCCAGCAGCCAGACCAGGGCGACGGCCGCCGCCAGCACGGCGAAGAAGCCGGCCAGGCGGACCACCAGGAGACGGCGCAAATCCATGACGTTGCCCTTGCAAGCGATGACGGGCGGTTCAAGCAGGAAGCATTCCACCGGCGGGAACCTTTCCCGGCCACGGCAGGCGCTTTTCCCGGGACGGAAACGGGGGGGCTTTTCCATACTGCCCCGAGCACTGGAGACCCCACTGGAGACCCATCGGCCCGGTGCGCCCCATAACGATCAGGAGACGACCCCGTGAAACTGCATGCCAACGCCTCATCCCGCCCCCAACGCCTGACCCTCGGCCTGGCCGCCGCCGCGCTGGCGGTGGGCCTGGCCTTTCCCGCCCAGGCCGCCGGAAGCAAGGTGACCTGGGACGACATCGCCAACGACGACAAGACCCCCGGCGACGTGCTCACCTACGGCCTGGGCCTGAAGGCCCAGCGCCACAGCACCCTGGCCAAGATCAACACCCGCAATGTGGCCGGCCTGGTGCCGGCCTGGAGCTTCTCCTTCGGCGGCGAGAAGCAGCGCGGCCAGGAAAGCCAGGCCCTGGTGCACGACGGGGTGATCTACGTCACCGCCTCCTACTCCCGCATCTACGCCCTGGACGCCCGCACCGGCAAGCGCCTGTGGGAATACGAGCACCGCCTGCCCGAGGACATCCGCCCCTGCTGCGACGTGGTCAACCGGGGCGCGGCGATCTACGGCGACAAGGTCTATTTCGGCACCCTGGACGCCTCGATCGTGGCCCTCAACAAGGACACCGGCAAGGTGGTGTGGAAGAAGAAGTTCGGCGACCACAAGGTCGGCTACACCATGACCGGCGCGCCCTTCGTGGTGAAGGACCAGAAGAGCGGCAAGGTGCTGCTGGTGCACGGCTCCTCCGGCGACGAGTTCGGCGTGGTGGGCTGGCTGTTCGCCCGGGACCCGGACACCGGCGAGGAAGTGTGGGCCCGCCCCCTGGTAGAAGGCCACGTGGGCCGCCTCAACGGCAAGGAAAGCACGCCTACCGGCGATCCCAAGGCCCCGTCCTGGCCCCGGGACAAGGACGGCAACCTGGTGGAAGCCTGGCACCACGGCGGCGGCGCCCCCTGGCAGACCGCCAGCTTCGACGCCGAGACCAACACCATCGTGATCGGCGCCGGCAACCCGGCCCCCTGGAACACCTGGAAGCGCACCCAGGAAGGGGACGACCCGCGCAACTGGGACAGCCTGTTCACCTCCGGCCAGGCCTACGTGGACGCCAGCACCGGCGAACTGAAAGGCTTCTTCCAGCACACCCCCAACGACGCCTGGGACTTCTCCGGCAACAACTCGGTGGTGCTGTTCGAGTACAAGGACAAGAACGGCAAGCTGGTGAAAGCCTCGGCCCACGCCGACCGCAACGGCTTCTTCTTCGTCACCGACCGGGAAAAGCTGGCCACCGGCGCCGGCTACCCGAACAAGCCCACCTCCCTGATCGGCGCCTGGCCCTTCGTGGACGGCATCACCTGGGCCTCCGGCTTCGACCTCAAGACCGGCCGCCCGATCGAGAAGAACAACCGGCCGCCCCTGCCCAAGGACGGCGCTGACAAGGGCGAATCGATCTTCGTCTCGCCGCCGTTCCTGGGCGGCACCAACTGGATGCCCATGTCCTACAGCCCGGTCACCGGCCTGTTCTACATCCCGGCCAACCACTGGGCCATGGACTACTGGACCGAGCACCTGACCTACAAGGCCGGCTCCGCCTACCTGGGCCAGGGCTTCCGCATCAAGAAGCTGCACGACGACCATGTGGGCGTGTTCCGCGCCATCGACCCCAAGACCGGCAAGATCGTCTGGGAGCACAAGGAGAAGTTCCCCCTGTGGGGCGGCACCCTGACCACCGCCGGCGGGCTGCTCTTCTCCGGCACCTCGGACGGCTTCGTCAAGGCCCTCGACGCCAAGACGGGCAAGGAACTGTGGAAGTTCCAGACCGGTTCCGGCGTGGTGTCCGTGCCCATCACCTGGGAAATGGACGGGGAACAGTACGTGGCCATCCAGTCCGGCTACGGCGGCGCCGTGCCCCTGTGGGGCGGTGACATGGCCGACCTGACCAAGCAGGTCACCCAGGGCGGTTCGGTCTGGGTGTTCAAGCTGCCCAAGCAGGTGGCGTCCCGCTAAGGCCCCGAGCGGGCGCGGCCTGGGCCGCGCCCGCCTCTATCGCTTTTTCCACTTTTTCCACTTTTCCCACCGGAACCCATTCGCCACGAGGGTGCCATGCACAGAATCCTTTGCCTGATGCTGCTCGCCGCGGCCTGCCTGCCGTCGTCGCCGGCCTGGGCCGAGCCGGCGGGCGATCCGCCGGTGATCAACGGGTGCGGCATCTGGCCCCACGCCCGCTGCCGCGGCGCCGACCTGCGCCACGCCGATCTTTCCGGACGCAACCTGGCCGGCGCCGACCTGACCGGGGCCAAGCTGGCCCGGGCCGACCTGCGCGCCGCCAACCTGGCCGGCGCCATCCTCGACGGGGCCGACCTGAGCGGCGCCCGGCTGAACAAGGTCAACGCCCCGGGGGCCTCGTTCAAGGGCGCCACCCTGGTGGGGGCCGACCTGGAATTCGCCCGCATCATGCGCGCCGACTTCAGCGGTGCCGACCTGACCGCCGCCAACCTGGAAGCCGCCCGGGCCAGCTTCGCCTGGTTCGTCGGCGCCCGCATCGTCAACGCCAACCTGCAGGAAACCAAGTTCGTGACCGTCAATTTCAAGGACGCGGTGATGGAAGGCTGCCTGACCCGCTACACCATCTTCCCGGACGCCTTCACCGAAGGCTGCGCCGGCTGCCCTAAGGACTGGTGAGCCATGACCGCCCCCCTGATTTCCCCGGTGCGAAACGCCGCCCTGGGCCGCGCCCTTCGCCCCCTCCTCCTGGCCGCGGGTCTGGCCTTGGGAAGCGCACCCGCCCAGGCCTACGAGGTAGTGCGCCCCGACGTGGACCTGTCGGCCTTGCCCCCCCTGGGCGACGCCTGGCGTGACGACAACCCCTACCGGGGCAACCCGGCGGCGGTGGCCGCCGGCCGGCAGGTCTTCAACCAGGCCTGCGCCCAGTGCCACGGCAGCGACGCCGATCCCCGCCAGGGCATGCCGGCCCCGGACCTGCGCCCGCTGCACCGCTTCTGCCAGCGCATCCCCAGCCCGGAACTGAAGGCGGCCTGCATGCGCGACAACGACGCCTTCTTCGCCACTTCGGTGCGCTTCGGCAAGGTGCGGGTCGGGGTGGTGCACATGCCGCCCTGGCAGGGCATCCTGCCCCAGGAAGCGGTGTGGGCGGTACAGGCCTTCATCGAGTCGGTGGCGCGCTGACCCGGCATGGGCGAGCAGCCGATTCGTCCCCCAGAAGCGAAAACGGCACGGGCGCCGCAGCGCCCGTGCCGTCGTCATTGCCGGTGCGTCCCGGGGGACGCTACCGCTGCACCGGTCAGGACTTGTGCAGCTTGAACACCCAGACCGAACCGCCCTGCTCCAGGAAGTTCACGCGCTTGGCCACGTCGCCGCCCCACAGAGGAACGGCGCCGCCCCAGCCGGTGACCACGGCGACGAACTGCTCGCCGTTCTGCTCCCAGGTGACCGGGGGCGCGACGATGCCGGTGCCGGCCTGGAACTTCCACAGTTCCTTGCCCGACTTGGCGTCCAGCGCCTTCAGGTAGCCTTCCGGGGTGCCGTAGAACACCAGGCCGCCGCCGGTGGCCAGGGCACCGCCCCACAGGGGAGCGTAGTTCTTGTTCTCCCAGACGATCTTCCCGGTGACCGGATCCACGGCGCGCATGGCGCCGATGTAGTCGTCGTGCAGGGCCTTGATGGTGAAGCCGGCACCCAGGTAGGCCGCGCCCTTCTTGTAGGAGACGGGCTCGTTCCAGATGTCCATGCCCCACTCGTTGGCGGGCACGTAGAACAGGCCGGTCTGCTGGCTGTAGGCGATCTGCTGCTGGTTCTTGCCGCCGAGGAAGGACGGCGCCGAGAACACCACCTTGCCCTTGCTGCCGTCGCTGCCGGCGGCCGGGTCGCCCGGGCGGTTTTCGTCGTTGTAGATCGGCCGGCCAGTCTTGAGGTCGATGCCCTTGGCCCAGTTCAGGTCATGCACGAAGGGGAAGGCATTGAGCAGCTTGCCGTTGGTCCGGTCGTTCACGTAGAAGAAGCCGTTGCGGTCAGCCTTGCCGCCGGCCTTGACCACCTTGCCGTCCTTACCCTTGTAGTCGAAGGAGACGAACTCGTTCACCCCGTCGAAATCCCAGCCGTCGTGGGGGGTGTTCTGGTAGTGCCAGACGATCTTGCCCGAGTCGGGATCGATGGCCAGGGTGGAGGACGAGAACAGGTTGTCGCCGGGGCGCAGGTGGCTGTTCCACGGGGCCGGGTTGCCGGTGCCGACGAAGATCAGGTTGGTGTCCGGATCGTAGGTGGCGCCGTTCCAGGTGGAGGCGCCGCCGGTCTTCCACATGTCGCCGGACCAGGTGGCGTTGAGGGTGCCGCTGATGCCGTTCTCGACCTTGGTGCCGTTCTCGTAGCGGTAGCCCATGTGGCCTTCCACCGTCGGGCGGCTCCACAGCAGCTTGCCGGTCTTGGCATCCCGGGCCTCGAGGCGACCGACCACGCCGAACTCGCCGCCGGACACGCCGGTCACCACCATGCCCTTGACGATCAGGGGGGCCGCGGTCATGGAATAGCCGGCGGCGTAGTCGTCCACCTTCTCCTTCCACACCACCTTGCCGGTGTCCTTGTTGAGGGCCACCAGCTGGGCGTCCAGGGTACCGAAGATGACCAGGTCGCCGTACAGGGCCGCACCCCGGTTGATCACGTCGCAGCAGGGCATGATGCCGTCGGGCAGGCGGTGCTCGTACTTCCACAGCTTCTTACCGGTGGCCACGTCCAGGGCAAAGATGCGCGAGTAGGAGGCGGTTACGTACATCTTGCCGTCGTAGATCAGGGGCTGGGATTCCTGGCCGCGCTGCTTCTCGCCGCCGAAGGAGAAGGACCATACCGGCACCAGATCCTTCACCGTCTTGGTGTTCACCTTGTTAAGGGGGCTGTAGCGCTGGCCCTGGGTGCCCATGCCGAAGCTGACCACGTCGCCGGTGGTCTTGGCGTCGTTGACGATGTCGACGTCGGTCACCTCCTTGGCCGATGCCTGGCCAAAGGCCAGCAGCGCCGACGCCAGCAGCGTCAGGGCCAGTGCTTTGTTTCGTGGGGTGCGGCTGCGTTTCATGAAGATGCCTCCTCGGTTGTAATAGCTATGGGTTCGGGTGACGGCGACCCGCGCGCCGATCCGGTCGCGCGGGGGCGCAAGGCGGGCCGCCGCCCCCCCTTTCTGCAATCCCCATGCCAAAAACGTGGATCGGGAAGAATTCCCGGCCCCGGGGCGCTCTCCTCCCGTCCGCCCTCGCCGCCGGGCTCCCGGCACTGCTTCAAATGTCATCACCTGTACCAAAGTGCGACACCCGGGGACGCCCCGGCGGGCAGCGCCCCGGCATCGGCCCCGCCCCCGGGCGGCATCGGCTCCCCCCGCCGGGTCGCGGCATGGCGATTGCTTAAGAGGAAAACGAGAAAACCGAATCCCGATCGAGATGCGGCGCCCACGCAGGCGCCGCCAAGGAGGAGACATGAGGAAGACCCTGCGCGCCGCTGGCGCGCTGCTGCTGCTCGCCCCCTGGCTGGCCCTGGCCGCCCCGGCGGCCAAGCCCCCCGCCGCCCCGGACCCCCTGGATTCGGCCCGCTGGGAGGACATGCGCCGCCAGCTGTTCGCCGACGCCCCGGTGGCGTTCGACGCCCGCATCAAGGTGAGCGCCCCGTCCATGGCGGAAAACCCGCTCAACGTGCCGATCACCGTGGACGCCACGGCCCTGGCCCGGGATCTGCCGGGCAGCGTGCGCGAGATCCTGGTCTTCGCCGACTTCAACCCGATCGTCCAGATCCTGCGCTTCTACCCCGGCCAGGCCACGCCCTTCCTGGGATTCCGCGTCAAGCTCCAGCAATCCACCCCCCTGCGCGCCGCGGTGCGCGGCGACGACGGCGTGTGGCGGGTTGGGGGCGCCTGGGTCAACACCACCGGCGGCGGCTGCACCGCCCCGTCCGTAGGCTCCGCATCCCCCGAATGGCAGCGCCGCCTCGGCGAAGTCAGCGGCCGGCTGTTCGCCCGGGCCACCGACGGCGGCCAGGGCCAGGAACGGGTCCGGCTGCGCATCGTGCATCCCATGGACACCGGCCTGGTGGGCGGCATTCCGGCCTTCTTCATCCAGGAGTTGGTACTGCGCGACGGCCAGGGCCGGGACCTGATGCGCATCGAGCCCAACGAGCCGGTCAGCGAAAACCCGGTGTTCACCGTAGACTTGGCCGGCAACGACACCCGCCGCATCCAGGTGAGCGGCCGGGACAACAACGGCAACCTGATCCAGGCGTGGCTCGAATGAAAACCGTCATCCGCGCACTCCCGGCCCTGGCCGCCCAGGTTGCCCAAATTGCCCTATTCGCCGCCCTGGCCCTGCCCGCCGCCGCCCGGGCCGGCGAAGAGAGCTACCAGAACTACGACTACGCCCTGGCGCCGCGCCGCATCGCCGCCGACACCTACGTGCTGGTGGGGCGCAACGAGGACTTCACCCCGCGCAACGGCGGCAACATCGTCAACACCGCCTTCATCGTCACCGACGACGGCGTGGTGGTGATCGACACGGGCCCCTCGCGCCGCTACGGCGAGCAACTGCGCCAGGCCATCGCCCGGATCACCGACAAACCGGTGGTGCGGGTGTTCAACACCCACCACCACCCGGACCACTTCCTCGGCAACCAGGCCTTTGCGGCCCCGACCCTGGCCGCCCTGCCGGGCACCATCGACGGCATCCGCCGCGACGGCAACGCCTTCGCCGAAAACCTCTACCGCCTCTCCGGCGACTGGATGCTCGGCACCGAGGCGGTGGCCCCCGCCGCCCCGGTGGCCGCCGGCACCCAGAACTTCGGCCGGCACCGCCTCGAAGCCATTGCCGACCTGGGCCACACCGACGCCGACCTGGTGCTGCTCGACACCGCCACCGGCGTGCTGTTCGCCGGGGACCTGCTGTTCCACGGCCGGGCCCCGACCACGCCCCACGCCGACATCGCCCACTGGCTGGCGGCCCTGGACCACCTGGAACGCCTCGCCGCCAGCGGCCGGGTGAGCCTGGTGGTGCCCGGCCATGGGGAGGTGGCCGCCCCCGCCGAACCGATCCGCCAGACCCGCCACTACCTGCGCTGGCTCGACGCCACCCTGCGCCAGGCCGCCGACGACGGACTGGACATGAACGAGGTGCTGGCCCTGCCCCTGCCGCCGGACATCGCTGCCCTGGCGGTTTCCGAAGCCGAATACCGGCGCTCCGTCGGCCACCTCTTCCCGGCCATCGAGCAGGAAGCCCTGGCCCGGCACGGAGGCCGCCCCTAGGGCGGGAGCCATGGCCGCCCCCCTGGCCCTTACCGCCCCGGCCGGCGCTCCGCCCCGGCTGTTCGTCGTGGCCCTGGGCCTGTCCCTGGCCCTGCACGGGGCGGTGCTGTTGCTGCCCCGGGCGACCCATGGCGCGCCGCCGGACCTGCCGCCGTTGCAGGTCACCCTGTACCTGGATGCCGCAGCGTCGGCCCCTCAGCGTTCCCCCCAATCGCCGTCCCCCGCCGCCGCGCCGGCGGCAACGCCGCCTGCGCCCGCCGCCCCCCAGGCCCGTCACCGCCCGCTTCAGGCCGCCCCCCGGGCGGAAACGCCCCGCCCCCTGGCCGTGCCCGCCCAAACCGCCGCCCTGCCGGCCCCCGCCGTGCCCGTCCTTCAGGCGGACGCCGGCCCGGCCGGCGCCAAAACCGCCAGCGGTACCGCCGAAGCGTCCACCGCAGCTTCCACCGTCGCCGCCCAAGCCCCGGCCCAGGCCCGAGACGCCGTCGCCCCGGGGGACAACGATCCCAACGCCCTGGCCCGCTACGGCCGCGCCCTGTCGTCCCTTCTCGAACGGCAGCAGCACTACCCCCGCCTGGCAGCCATGCGCGGCTGGGAAGGAGAGGTGCGCCTGCAACTGAGCATCGCCCGCAAGGGCACCATCGTCGCCATCCAGATCGCCCATTCCAGCGGCTTCGACGTGCTCGACCGGAGCGCCCTGGAACTGGTCCAGCAGTTGCCCGAGGCCCTGCTGCCTCCGGTGCCCGCCGCCCTGCGGGAGCGGGAATTCCAGATCGTCGTGCCGATCCTCTACCAGCTGCGCAAGCCGGCCTGAACCCAGCGACGACCACCATGCGCGCCCTGCCCCTCCACACCCGCATCGGCCTGGTCCTGACGGCCCTGGCGGCGGCCATGCTGCTGGTCCTGGGGCTGGTGTGGACGCGCAGCGTCCAGACGTCGATCCACGAAGAGGTGGAAGCCGCCAGCCGGGTGGCAGAACAGTGGCTGAAGGTCCTGGCCGGCGAGACCCGCCAGGCCGGCCCCGCCCCCCTCCTGGCGCGGATTTCCGCCGTGGGCCGGATTCGCGCCAACAGCCTGGAAGTGCTCGGCGCCGACGGCGCCCGGCTCTACCATTCGCCCCCCTCCGGCTACAAGGTGGGACGAGCGGCCCCGGCGTTCTTCGCCGCCCTGGTGGAGCCGGACTTTCCGCCCCGGCGCATCCAGGCCGGCAACCTGACCCTGGTGCTTTCCCCGGACCCCTCCCGGGCCACCCTGGACGCCTGGGACGGGCTGTGCGCCCTGGCGGGCTGGGCCCTGGGCCTGCTGGCCCTGCTCTTTCTCGGCTGCCTGCTCGCCCTCCATCGGGCCCTGGCCCCCCTGGGCCGGCTGATGGCCGCCCTGGACCGCACCGGCAACGGCCGCTTCGACACCCGCCTGCCAGCGACTGGCGCCCCGGAACTGGCGCGCCTGGCCCGGGCCTTCAACGGCATGGCCGACCGGCTGGCCGAAGCGGTGGACGAGAACGTGCGCCACGAAAGCGCCCGGGAAGTGTCCCGCCGCCTTCAAGGCCGGCTGGAGGACGAGCGCCGCGACATCGCCCGGGAACTGCACGACGAACTGGCCCAGGGCATCACCGCCGTGCGCGCCCTGGCCGGCGCCATCGTCCAGCGCAGCGCCGCCGAGCCGGCCCTGGCCGATCACGCCCGCAACATCGTCGCCGTCACCGGCGACATCCAGGACGGGGTGCGGCGCATCCTGCACCGGTTGCGCGAGCCCGCCGGCAGCAGCCTGGCCGCCGCCCTGGAAGCCCTGGCCGACGCCTGGCGGCAGCGGCACCCGGAAACCGTGCTGGTGGTGAATCTCGCCCCGAACCCGACCCTGGAGCGGGACGACCTGCCCGCCCCCTTCGCCCAGGCGGTGTTGCGCATCGTCCAGGAAGGGCTGACCAACATCGCCCGCCACGCTCGGGCCAGCCGGGCTGAGTTATCCCTGCACGGCGAGGCCGGGGGCCTGTGCCTGCGCCTGACGGATAACGGCATCGGCGCCGCCGCCCTGATGTCGCCCTCCCCCTCCGTTTCACCCGCCGAATTTTCCGCCATATCGCCCGCCACTGGCTGCGGCCTGGGGCTGGCCGGCATGGGCGAGCGGATCGCCGCCCTGGGCGGCCGGTTACGCCTCGACACCCCGCCCGAGGGCGGCTTCCGCATCAGCGCCTGGCTGCCCGCCACCCACCCCGACCCCGCCGTACAGGAGGACCGCCCATGAGCCCCCGCCTCGACGCCACCCGCGTCCTGCTCGCCGACGACCACGCGGTGGTCCGCCTCGGCTTCCGCCTGCTCCTCGAAGGCGCCGGCGCCCACGTCTGCGGCGAGGCCGACAGCGGCGAGGCGGCCCTGCGCCGCTATGCCGAACTGGCCCCGGACGTGCTGGTGATCGACGTGTCCATGCCCGGCATGGGCGGCCTGGCGGCCCTGGAACGCCTCCTCGCCCGCCACCCGGAGGCCCGGGTGCTGGTTTTTTCCGCCCACCAGGACGCGGTCATCCCCAGCCGGGCCCTGCGCCTGGGCGCCCGGGGCTACCTGTGCAAGCGCTGCGCGCCGGAGGAGTTTCTGCGCGCCGTGGCCCGGGTGGCCGCCGGCGAACGCTACCTGGACCCGGAACTGGCGCCGGCGGTGGCCCTGGCCCAGCTGGGCAGCGCCGCCCATCCGGTGGAGGCCCTGACCGAAAAGGAATTCGAGGTCTTCCTCCAGCTCGCCCAGGGGCGCTCGGTCAACGACGTGGCCAAGGACTTCTTCCTCAGCCCGAGCACGGTGGGCAGCCACCTCTACCACATCAAGCAGAAGCTCAACCTGCAGAACGCCGCCGAAATGGCCCTGCTGGCAGTGCGCAGCGGCCTGGTGGAAGCCTGAGCCTGAGCCTGAGCCTGAACCTCTGACTCCGTTCCATCCCGGCCGCCCGGTCCGGACTCATGATTTTCGCTAGGGCTGGTTGGCGAATCCCCCGGCGACCGGCGGGGATGCGGCGGGAATAATCGTTTCCATGGTGCGGCAAGGTGCCGCCCACCCATAACGACAACATCGAGACATCCACATGCCCGTCCGTCCCACGCCCCTCTTCCTCGGCCTCGCCGCCATGGCGCCCTTCGCCGCCGCCGGCGCCACCGATGCACCGGAAGCGATCCTCGATCCGGTGGTCATCAGCGGCAGCCGCAACGAGCATTCCAGCTTCGACCTGCCCGCCTCCATCGACGTGGTGGATGCGGACCGCATCGGCGCCGCCCAGGCCAAGGTGAACGTCTCCGAAGCCCTGTCCTCGGTGCCTGGCCTGGTGGCCCTCAACCGGCAGAATTACGCCCAGGACTTGCAGATTTCGTCCCGGGGCTTCGGCGCCCGTTCCGCCTTCGGCGTGCGCGGCATCCGCCTGATCGCCGACGGCATTCCCGCCACCATGCCCGACGGCCAGGGCCAGGCGGCCACCTTCGACCTGGATGCGGCGGAGCGCATCGAGGTGCTGCGCGGCCCCTACTCGGCCCTCTACGGCAACCACTCCGGCGGGGTGATCCAGATGTTCACCCGGGACGGCCAGGGCCGCCCCACCCTGGAAGGCTCGGTCAGCGCCGGCAGCTACGGCACCTGGAAGGGCGATGTGAACGCCCAGGGCGAAGCCGGGGGCGTGGGCTACGTGCTGGACGGCTCCCGCTTCAGCACCGATGGCTACCGCCCCCACAGTGCCGCCACCCGGGACCAGGCCATGGCCAAGCTGACCACCCGGCCCGACGCCGACAGCAAGCTCACCCTGGTGGCCAACGGGCTGTGGCAGCACGACACCCAGGACCCCCTGGGCCTGACCTGGGGCGCCTACCAGAAGAACCCGCGCAGCGTGGACCCGGCGGCCCTCACCTACAACACGCGCAAGAGCATCGACCACACCCAGGGCGGCGCCACCTACGAGCGCCGCTTCGGCGAGGACGTGTTGCAGATCACCGCCTACGCGGGCAGCCGCCAGGTGACCCAGTACCAGGCCATTCCCAAGGCGGCCCAGATCAACCCGCGCAGTTCCGGCGGGGTGGTGGATTTCGACCGCAGCTTCGGCGGGGTCAACCTGCGCTGGATCATGTCCCGGGCCCTGGGCAGCGGGCGCCTGACTACCACCGCCGGCCTGGACTACGACCGCTCCAGCGACGACCGCAAGGGCTACGAGAACTTCATCGGCAACACCTTCGGGGTGATGGGCAAGCTGCGTCGCAACGAGGTGGACACGGTGTCCAACCTGGACCCCTACGTGCAGACCGAATGGCAGAACGAGCGCTGGTCCCTCACCGCCGGCCTGCGCCACAGCCGGGTGCAGGTGGAGGTGGACGACAAGTACCTGGCCAACGGTAACGACAGCGGCAAGCTCACCTACAGCCAGACCACGCCCATGCTGGGGGTGGTGTACAAGGCCACCCCGGCCCTCAACTTCTACGCCAGCGCCGCCCGGGGCTTCGAGACGCCGACCCTGAACGAGCTGTTCTATTCCGGCAACGGCAACGGCTTCAACTTCGGCCTCAAGCCGGCCCGCAGCACCCACCTGGAAGTGGGGGCCAAGGCCTTCCTGGGCAGCGACACCCGGGCCAACCTGGCCCTCTTCCAGGTGCGCACCGACGACGAACTGGTGGTGGACATCTCCAGCGGCGGGCGCACCAGCTACAAGAACGCCAGCCGCACCCTGCGCCAGGGTGTGGAGCTGGCGGTGGACAGCACCTGGAGCCACGGCTTCACCAGCCGGGTGGCGCTCACCGGCCTGCGGGCGGTGTACGACGACAGCTTCACCAGCACCAGCAGCGGCACCGTGCCCGCGGGCAACCGCATCCCGGCGGTGCCCGCCGCCACCCTGTTCGGCGAACTGGCCTGGAAGGACCCGCTCACCGGCCTGAGCGCCGGGGTGGAAACCATCGCCCGGGGCAAGATGTACGTGGAAGACAGCAACACCCAGCAGGCGGCGCCGGGCTACGCCCTGATCAACCTGCGGGTGGGCGCCGAGCAGAAGAGCGGCCCCTGGGTGTTCAAGCAGTTCGTCCGGGTGGACAACCTGTTCGACCGCCAATACATCGGCTCGGTGGTGGTGGGCGACGCCAACGGCCGCTTCTACGAGCCGGCCCCGGGCCGCAACTGGCTGGCAGGGGTGAGCGTGCGCTACCGCTACTGACCCCGTTCCGACGGTCCCGTTTTTTCCTCCTTTTTCTCTCTGCCACCTCCCGTTTCGTCTCCTTTTGTTTCTTGTTGTTTCCTCCTCCTTTTCACGCCCCGGCCTCCGGGGCGTTTTTTTTGCTGCATTGCCGCAAACGAAAACAGGCGGGAGCAACAGCCAAGCCAATGATTCTGAAACGAAAAAAACTGTTTCAGAGTGGGCCAGACGGCACGCCCCAGGCTGCAACAATGTCGAAATAATCGACACCGCCGTAAGTTACGACTGGTGTCAAAAAACGAAAAAATCGTCCTGAAATCGACAACCCTATTGATTGTTGCGATTACGCGTCATGAACACCGTGTTCATGGCACGTCCCTCGCGCCTATGCATCCATCCCGCCTACCGGGGCGGGACTCAAGGAGGAGTCCGGGACGCCCTTTTTGCGGCCCCCCGGTATCCAGATCAAAAAGATGCATGGAGACTATCAATGACCCATTCCCAGATCCTGCGCCCCCTGGCGCTCGCCCTGCTGGCCATCGGCCCCGGCGCCGCCCAGGCGGTGAGCTTCACCCAGGGTGACGTGACCATGGACATCAACGGCACCGTGAACGGCTTCATGGTGACCCGGGAAATGCAGCTCACCAGCCGCGCCACCGGCCAGACCGTGAAGACCACCGACAGCAGCCTGACCAACGGCCTCTTGCCCGGCTGGATCAACTTCGTCGCCACCACCACCGCCAACGGCCAGGACATCAAGGCCCACATCAGCTTCGCCCCGGGCATCTCCAACCAGTCCACCATCGTCGGCCTGCCGTCGAACAACTCCAACGTCCAGGCCCTGGGCCTGAACAACCCGCCCAACAGCCCCTACAGCCAGGTGGACACCCGCAACGTGTACTTCCAGTTCGGCAACAAGGACTGGGGCAACATCAAATTCGGCCGCGACATCGGCCTCTTTGGCCAGAACATCATCCTCTCCGACATGACCCTGCTCGGCGTGGGCGGCACCTCCTGGGCAAGCATCCCCTTCAACACCACCTTCGGGATGATCGGCCACGGCTACATGTACACCGGCTTCCAGCCCCAGATCACCTACACCACCCCGACCAAGAACGGCTTCTCCGGCGCCGTGGGCATCTTCCAGCCGAGCAAGTTCGCCGGCAACGAGACCAAGACCCCGGGCGTGCAGGCCATGGCCCAGTACGACTGGAAGGGCACCACCACCGGCAAGGTGTGGGGCGGCCTGATCCAGCAGAACACCAGCTGTTCCAACACCACCTTCGGCGGCGACAGCTGCGCCGGCGTGCGCACCTACAGCGCCAGCGGCCAGGAACTGGGGGCCAAGGTCGGCTACGGCAACTTCGAGGCGGTGGCCTACGGCTTCACCGCCCGGGGCCTGGGCCTGTCCACCGTGGGCGCCCTGTTCAACGGCGGCGGCAACCCGGCCACCGGCGAGCGGGTCCGTTCCAACGGCTACTTCCTGCAAACCACCTACAAGTTCGGCGATACCAAGGTGGGCGTGAACTACGGTCGCAACAGCGACAAGGACGGCCAGCTGGTCAATGCCGGCCGCCAGATCCGCAACCAGGCGGTGACGGTGGGCGTCTACCACTCCCTCAACAAGTACGTGACCCTGGTGGGGGAAATCAACCGGGAAAAGATCGACAACGTGCTCGACCTGAATGCCGACGCCAAGAACACCACGGTGTCGCTGGGGGGCATCATCTTCTTCTGACCTCCTGGTTCTTCGCGATTACCTTCTGCTTGGCGGCACCCCTGGTGCCGCCTTTTTTACGTCCGCGCCGTTCTTCCGGATAATGGCCGCTTCCCGCCACCGTTCCCCTGCCTTCCCGCCACGTTCCCGGTCCCGATCGATCCCATGCTCCGCCTTACCGCCCGCCTGCGCCGCCTCTGCCTGATGCTGCCGTTCGCCGCCACCGCCGCCCTGGCCCAGGGTCCCGAACTGGTGGCCACGCCCCTGCCCACCGGCGACTACGCCGTGGCCCGGGACGCCTTGGTGGAAGCGGTGGAAGCCAAGGGGCTGGTGCTCGATCCACCCAGCCGCTTCGGCGAGATGCTCAAGCGCACCGGTCCGGACCTTGGCATGGGGGCGCCGGTGTATGCCCAAGCCGAGGTGTTCCACTTTTGCAGCGCCCGCATCGCCTGGACCCTGGCCCAGGAAGATCCGCGCAACGCCTCCATGTGCCCCCTGTCCATCGCCCTCTACGCCCTGCCCCCCCAGCCCGGCAAGGCGCCGGCGGTGTACGCCACCTACCGTTCGCCGGGGGATGCCACCCCGGGCCAGCGCCAGGCCGAAGCCCTGCTGCGCGCCATCGTCGCCGACATCCAGGCCAACGCCGCACCCTGAGCCTGCGCGGGACTGCCGCCGTTGCCGCACCATGCAAAACGGCCCGGGGACACGCAGTCCCCGGGCCGTTTCCGTTGACGCTCGATGATCGGCAATCACATGAAGCGGTAGCGCACCCCCACCACGTAGGAGCGGGGCGCCCCCGGGGCGACGAAGCGGGCGTCCGCCGAATCCCGCGGGGTGATGTGGGGCTGGAGCAGCTGGCCGTTGGGGAACACGTCCTGGGCGATCAGGCCGAAGGTCTCGTAGCGGCGGTCGAACAGGTTGTTCACCCCGGCGTAGAACTCCATGGCCTTTTCCGGCCGGTAGGCAAGGCGCAGGTTGAACAGGGCGTAGCCGGGGATGCCCCAGTTGCCCACCGTGGGCGCCTTGCCCGGCACCGGATCGGCGATCAGCCCGTCCTCGTTGCCGGCGGTGACGCGGCGGGAATAGGCCACCATGTCCATGCCCACGGTGAATTTGCCGGTAGCCGCCCAGTCGGCGCCGATCTTGATGGTTTCCCGCGGCAGCCCGGCCATCTGCATGCCCGGCTTGGCCTGGATGGTGCGGGCGCCGGCATTGATGGTGCCGGTGGCGTCGTAGGTGGCTTCCAGGTGGCTGTAGTTGAACCGCAGGGTGACGTCGCCGATGCGCTTGCGGGCGCTCAGGTCCACACCCTGGTAGCGGGTCCGGTCGAAGTTGGCGAAGTAGCCCATCTGGGTCGCCGTGGCGTTCATAAACAGGATGTCGTCGTGGTTCAGGGTCCGGTAGGCCGACAGGGACAGGTAGGTGTCCGACGACGGCTGCCAGCGGAAGCCTGCCTCCACGGTGCGCGACACCACCTGCTTGAGGTAGGGGTCGGACTGGAGGCCCACCGGCAGGCGGCAGGGCTGGGTCGGGTCGGCGCAGCCCAGTTCGATCACCGTGGGCACCCGGTTGCTCTGAGAGGCCGAGGCGAACAGGGTGACGCCGCCGCCCACCTTCTGGGCCAGGCCGAGGGCCGGGTTGAACTTGCGGTAGGTGAAGCTTTCCCGGGGCTGGTCGCCGCCGTTGGGGTCGAGCAGGGTGTTGGTCACTCGGGCCTGGTTCCAGCGGCCGGACAGGGTCAGGTGGGTGTCGGGCAGCAGCGCCCAGGTATCGGCGGCATACACTGCCACGTTCTCGGCATGGCCGCGCACGCCAGCCTCCTGGGTGCGCGGCGAAGTGGGATCGGCCACCACGCCTCGGTCGGCGGTGAACCAGCCAAGTTGCTCGTAGCGGGCGTAGCTGGAACGGCTGGCGTCGTAGGAGGCCCCCAGGGTCAGGTGGTGGTCCCGAGTTTCCTTGAACAGGTTGAGCATGGCGCCGTAGCTGTCCTGGCTGGCCCGGGTGTCGTTGAGCACCGCGCTGTTGAGGGCGGCGCCCTGGGCCCGGGTGTAGCCGCACTTGGCCGGTTTCTTGGGGGTGCCGTTGGCATTGAACCCGTTCTCGCAATTCTCGACGTAGTCGGCGTATTCGTTGCTCACGTCGCCGTTGGTGCCGCTGCGCCGGCTGCTGCGGCTGTAGACCATGCCCGCCAGCTGGGTCTTGTCGTCGAGCCAGTGGCTGACGTTGAGGGCCACCTGATCGAGGCGGTTGCGGGTCTCGTCCGGGTAGGAATAAACGGCGCTGCGGCTGTCCTCGTAAAGGCCGCTCATCAACTGCTTGTTGGACCAGCGGTAGCTCGGCAGCAGGCCGTTGCCGAGCAGGCGGCTGGAGCCGCCCAGGTAGGTGATGTCCCAGCTGGTGGCGCCCAGGGTGCGGCCGATCTTGAAGAAGCCGTTGCCCAGGTCGCTGGGGGAATGGTCGCGCCAGCCGTTTTCGGCGAACAGGGTGCCGGCGGCGAAGGCATGCCAGCCGTCGCTGCCGCGCCAGCCGTAGCCCAGGTCGAGGCGCTGGCGGTTGTTGCTGCCGTAGGAGAGGTCGGCGGTGAGGCCCGGGTGGGTCAGGCCCGACTTGGTGGTGAAGGCCAGGGCGCCGCCCAGGGTGTTGAGGCCGTAGACCGGGTTGGAGCCGGGCACCAGGGTGGTTTCGGCGATGGCCGACTCGGGCAGCATGTCCCAGTTCACCACGTCGCCGAAGGGCTCGTTGACCCGCACCCCGTCCAGGTAGACCGACAGGCCCTGGGGGGTGCCGAGGATCGACGAGGCGCGGAAGCCGCGGAAGGTGACGTCGGTCTGGAACGGGTTGCCCTGGATGTTGTTGGTGTTCACCCCGGTCAGGTTGCGATCCATGAAGTCCGTCAGGTTGAGGGACAGGGAACGGGCCACGTCGTCGCTGGACGCGGTCTGCACCTCGTAGGGCAGCAGGTCCCGGTCGATGCCCAGGCCGGGCAGGGGCGCGGTGCCGACGATGGTCACCGGCGGGGCTTCGGCCTGGTCCGGGGAAGAAACGGAGGAAGTGGCGGCGGAAGAATTCCCGGCGGCGACGGCCGGGTGGGCCAGGGCCTCGGCCACCAGGGCGGCGGCGGCGATCAGGCGGAAGGCCGGGTGCGTCGTGCCGCCCTTCCCGGAGCGGAATGCAAAACGGCGGGATGGCAGGCGGGGGCGCAGTAACCACATGGGGCAGGTCTCCTCTTGGTATAGGTGTCCCCACCAAGAGGCAAGCTCCATTCCCCCGGACCCGGGAATTCTTCCCGAGATGCATACCGCCCGGCCGATGTGGGAAGAATGCCCGGCCAGAAGGGGTTTCCGGCAGGTGGCACGACGCCGCCACAACCACCGCGGCGCCCCACCGTCCCTGCGCCGCCGGGCCGCCCTATTCTCGGGTGCTCCAATCCGGCACACCCGGGGGCGGATGCACCGCCCCTGTCCCGGGACGGCACACCCGGGCCTACTCACAAAACGTTCCAGCATCAAACGTGAGGGACTTCCTAGATTCAATAGGCAGGCGACACAAATACTCTAAATATCAGCCAGGTGGGTAAGTATCCAACACCTCCCATCGGCACGACCAGGCGCTGATTACGCAAATACTTAGTCAGCATCCTGCGGAATACTCAAATATTTTTCAGATGGTTCCGCTACATATCAAGCACCGCATCCCGTACTTCCAGTAGAGCATGTCGGAATCACTTCAGCAGATCGCATTTTTCATGATCGTAGCCAGCTCAAACTTTCGTTCACTTCCTGTGGAATTCATGGCGTCATCGGGTGACGCAACCATATCGACCATTCCCCCCATACTGACTTTCAGCCATTTCCCTTTGCAACCAATGATGCTAGCAATATCGATCATCACCGGTTTGGCGACACCCTGAGACCTCCAGTTGCATAGCTTCTGCGGTGAGATATCTAGATCACCTCGCGTCAGTCCATGCATGACGTCATTCTTAGCACACCATCCCCGTAGCCCCCTTCATGAGACATTTATAGTCTCTCGACATCATGTCTATTATCCATACCCAGGATTCTCAGATAGCAACGTGCAGCACTTATACACAAGACGTTGACCAAATATACACACCGCGTGTAAAGTAATATGCTATCGCAATTATTAGACTACCTCAAAAAAACATGAGCAAACCCTCCAATCTCCACCACTACACAATATTTCCAAAAAGGAATTAATAAAAAATGAAAACCATTAAAAACAACAGACTTGCCGCCTATATCTTAATAAGTACAATAACCATACTCCCTCATATCGCCAGAGCAGAAAAAAATGAAATGGTCGAGCGTGAATCAATAAAATTGCGCAATAGCATTCTAGTTTTAAGAGAAGAAGATAAAAATTCACCCTATCGCAGCAAAGATCTTATTCTAAAGGTCGATAACAAAATCAAGAAAACATTTAAGCTTGGCGATTTTGAATGCGGGAGTATTCTCGGTCCTTACCAACTTAAGGAGCATGATATAGTTGGAATAAATATACCAAGTTGCGGATGTGGCAATGGCTGTGGCGACGCTTCAAACATAACGCTATTGACTATAGACCAGCAGGGAAACATGACTCCTAGCAGCCTGAATGACAAGACAATTAAACAAGTTTCTTTTAATTGTGATTGGCTAAGAGAAGATGCGACAAAAGTTTATGAAAACTCCATTAAATTCAAATGTACCGGACAAAATGGGCGCAGAGAAAAAAACACCTATTTTACCTTTGAGAACGGGCGTATTAACATTATCAACAAATCAATACAGAACAAAGCCAATCATGAAAACCCCTAACAGCGCTTCTTACAAAAAAGCCTTACTATTTCTACTAATTACCCTCCCTACCAGCAGCATCTATGCTGAAGCCCCACCTAATTGCCTCAAGGCAACTACAGCAATAGATATATGTGAACAAGAAAGTAAAAATCTTGACCCATCCCCTCAAAACATTGCCCAAATTGACCAAGCCAGAATCCAAAATACAGCAGCAGGTCGACAAGGCATTGAGGAAGCTTGTGGAATAAAGCTCAAAGAAGATACTAATTGGAAAAATTTATTTATAGCACTCTTCAAATGCGCTCCTATTGCACTAAAAAACAGGGTAGAAAATGGGGAATTAACAAAAGAGGAAGCAACAGCCAAGCTCAAAGAATTAACCGATACAATGACCGGTCAATGTGAACAAATGAGAGCCTTAGCTTTCAGCATGTACGCCCCTATCAGTGACACTCTTCAAAAAACTTACGGTAGAGGCATGCCTAAATGCAAAAAAGCCTTAGCCTACTGACTCATCTTCCAATAAAGAATTAGAAAATCAGCGCGCCGGACGGGGCGGTCGGCCCAGGTTGGGCAGGAAGGCGGCGCAGATGCCGAGCAGGGGCAGGAACGAGCACAGCCAGTACACGTATTCGATGCCCCAGGCATCGGCCAGCCGGCCCAGCACCGCGGCGCCGACACCGCCCATGCCGAAAGCGAAGCCGAAGAACAGGCCCGATACGGTGCCCACCTTGCCCGGGATCAGCTCCTGGGCGAACACCAGGATGGCGGAGAAGGCCGAGGCCATGATGAAGCCGATGACCACCGTCAGCACGCCGGTCCAGAACAGGTCGGCGTAGGGCAGCGCCAGGGTGAAGGGCGCGGCCCCCAGGATCGACGCCCAGATCACCCGCTTACGCCCGATGCGGTCGCCGATGGGGCCGCCCAGGATGGTGCCGGCGGCGACGGCGAAGAGGAACAGGAACAGGTGCACCTGGGCCGATTGGATCGACAGGCCGAAGCGGCTGATCAGGTAGAAGGTGTAGTAGCTCTGCAAGCTGGTCAGGTAGAAATACTTGGAGAAGATCAGCAGCATCAGCACACCCATGGCCAGGGCCACGGTGCGGCGCGGCAGGGGCGAAGCCTGGGCCTTGGCGTGGCCTCCCCGGGCCCGTTGCAGGGCCTGCTGGACCCGGTACCAGCGGCCGATCTGCCACAGCACGGCGATGGCCAGCAGGGCCGCCAGGGCGAACCAGGCGACGCTGGCCTGGCCGTTGGGGATGATGATCCAGGCCGCCAGCAAGGGCCCCACGGCGCTGCCACCGTTGCCGCCCACCTGGAAGATGGACTGGGCCAGGCCGTGGCGCCCGCCCGAGGCCATGCGCGCCACCCGGGACGATTCCGGGTGGAAGATCGACGAGCCGGTGCCCACCAGCATGGCGGCCCCCAGCACGGTGATGAAGTCGGGGGCCACCGCCAGCAGCAGCAGGCCCGCCAGGGTGCAGCCCATGCCCACCGAGAGGGAATGGGGCTTGGGGTGGCGGTCGGTGTACAGCCCCACCAGGGGTTGCAGCAGGGAGGCGGACAACTGGTAGGCCAGGGTGATCAGGCCGATCTGGGCGAAGCTCAGGCCGAAGTTGCCCTTGAGCAGCGGATAGATGGCCAGGATCAACGACTGGATCATGTCGTTGAGAAAGTGGGCGAAGCTGATCGCCCCGAGCACCCGGAAGCCGGTGCGCTGGGCATCCCCAGCGGCGGCAGCGGGCGTGGCGAGGGTGTTTTCCATGGGGTTGGGGTGCCGGATTGGGCCGGCTTGTTGTGATCGAAGCGGCATCCTAACGGCGAAAAATTCGCCCGTCCTGCGATAATGAGACAACACCTTTCGCGAAACAGACATGGCCAGCCACCATTTCGACGACGGCCTGGACCGTAGCGACCTGCCCGTCACCGGACTGGCGGCGGACTACCGCTCCGGCGAGATCACCTGCCGCCATTCCCACCTCAACGCCCAGCTGATCTACGCGGTGGAAGGAGTGATGGTGGTCAACAGCCCGGAGGGCCGCTGGATCGTCCCCCCCACCCGGGCGATCTGGATGCCGGGGGGCACCGAGCACTGGAACCGCATGGTCGGCGGAGTGCGCATGCGCACCGTGTTCATCCGTCCCGACGCAGCCCCCGGCCTGCCCCGGGATTGCTCGGTGATCGGCGTATCGCCTCTGCTGCGCGAGCTGATCGTCGCCGCGGTGGCGGTGCCCCTGCCCTACTCCACCGAATCCCGGGACGGCCGGCTGATGCGCCTGCTGCTCGACGAGATCACCCAGATGGACGTGCTGCCCCTGCACTTGCCCACACCCCGGGACGAGCGCCTGGCCCGGCTGTGCGACGGGTTGCTGGCGGCCCCCGACGACACCACGCCGCTCGGCGACTGGGCCGGCCGGCTGGGGGTGACAGAAAAGACGCTGCAACGATTGTTCCGCCGCGATACCGGCATGACCTTCGGCGAATGGCGCCAGCAGGCCCGGCTGCTCGAAGGGCTGGAACAGCTGGCCACCGGCAGCAAGATCGTGGACGTGGCCCTGAACCTGGGCTATAGCAGCCCGAGCGCCTTCGCCACCATGTTCAAGCGCCAGTTCGGCGTGCCGCCCAGCGCCTATTTCGCCGACGCGGCGGGGGACTGAGGGGCAGCCTGCTGTCCGCCTTCCGATCCCGTTGGAACAAAGCAAAAGGGCCGACATCTGTCGGCCCTTTTGCTGTCGCGGAGAGCGATCCCCTGTTCCGCTCAACCGTTGAACGGGTGGCGGCGCAGGATCGTCTCTTCCCGGTCGGGACCGGTGGAGATGATGTCGATCGGGGTCTCGGTCAGCGCGGCGATGCGGTCCAGGTAGGCGCGAGCGGCCGCCGGAAGGGCGTCCAGGCTCTTGGCGCCGACGGTGCTCTCGGACCAGCCGGGCATCTCTTCGTAGATCGGCTCGCAGCGGGCGGTTTCCTCGGCACCCACGGGCAGGATGTCCACCACCTTGCCGTCCAGCTTGTAGCCGGTGCACAGCTTGATGGTTTCGATGCCGTCGAGCACGTCGAGCTTGGTGATGCACAGGCCGGACACCCCGTTGATCTGGATGGAGCGCTTCAGCGCGGCGGCGTCGAACCAGCCGCAGCGGCGGGTGCGGCCGGTGACGGTGCCGAACTCGCGGCCCACGGTGGACAGGTGGTGGCCGACGCCGCCTTCCGGCTCCAGCGGCAGTTCGCTGGGGAAGGGGCCGCCGCCGACGCGGGTGGTATAGGCCTTGGTGATGCCCAGCACGTAGTGCAGCATGCCCGGGCCGACGCCGGCGCCGGCCGCGGCCTGGCCGGACACACAGTTGCTGGAGGTGACGAACGGGTAGGTGCCGTGGTCCACGTCGAGCAGGGTGCCCTGGGCGCCTTCGAACAGCAGGTTCTGGCCGGCCTTGTGGGCGGCGTGGATCAGCACCGACACGTCGGCCGCCATGGGCAGGACGCGGGGCGCCAGGGCCAGGGTGTCGTCCAGGACCTTCTGGTAATCCACCGCCTCGGCGTTGTAGTAGCGGGTCAGCATGAAGTTGTGGAAGTCCATCAACTCCTTGAGCTTGTCGGCGAACTGGCCCGGGTTGAACAGGTCGAGCACCTTCAGGGCGCGGCGCGCCACCTTGTCCTCGTAGGCCGGGCCGATGCCCTTGCCGGTGGTGCCGATCTTCTTGTCGGCGCACTTGGCCGCTTCCCGGGCCAGGTCCACGGCGCGGTGGAACGGCAGGATCAGGGGACAGCCGACGCTCACCTTGAGGCGGGAGCGCACATCGATGCCGCCCGCTTCCAGGGTGTCGATTTCCTTGAGCAGGTGCTCGATGTCGAGGACGACGCCGTTGCCGATGTAGCAGGCGACGCCTTCACGGACGATGCCCGAGGGCACCAGGTTGAGCTTGTATTCCTTGTCGCCCACCACCAGGGTGTGGCCGGCGTTGTGGCCGCCCTGAAAGCGGACCACGCCGCTGGCGTTCTCGGTCAGCCAGTCGACAATCTTGCCCTTCCCTTCGTCGCCCCATTGGGTGCCGACGACGACGACGTTCTTAGCCATGTACTTCAGTCCTTCGAGATAGGTTCGAGAATCCAGGAGTCATTGACCCGGGCGATGCGCCGGTCGAAGGCCACGCCTTCCACCGCCGTTTCGCCGGGCAAGAGTTCGATGACGGTTTCGCCCGAGCGGCGTAGAGCCGCCACCGCCGCCGCCAGGCCGGCGTCGTCGCCGGCGTAGGGGGCCAGGATGGCGCCCGCCTGGGGCGCCGTCGGGGCGTGGCGGGCCAGCTCGCGCAGGTCCAGGGAGAAACCGGTGGCCGGGCGGGCCCGGCCGAAGGCGCTGCCGACGCCGTCGTAGCGGCCGCCATGGGCCACGGCGCTGGGCACCCCGGCGGTATAGACGGCGAACACCACACCATTGTGATAGTGGTAGCCGCGCAAATCCGCCAGGTCGAACGACAGGGGCAGGCCCGGCAGGGTGTCGGCCAGGGTACGCAGGTCGGCCAGGGCGGCGGCGACGGCCGGCAGGTCTGGCAGGATGCGGGCGGCCTCGTCGAGCACCTCGCGGCCGCCGTAGAGGTTGGGCAGGGCCTGCAGGGCGGCGCCGATCTCGGCAGGCAGGCCCTGGACCGCGGCGGCCAGGCCCGGCACGTCTTTGCCTTGCAGCAGGGAGAACACTTCTTCGGCCCGGTCGCCGGACAGGCGGGCGGCCTCGGCCAGGGCGGTGAAGATGCCGAAGTGGCTGAGGTCGATGCGGGTGGCCGGAACGCCGGCGGTGTCGAGCACCGTGGCGAGCAGGCGAATGATCTCCCGGTCCCCTTCCAGGCCGGCGTAGCCGTACAGCTCGGCGCCGAGCTGGATCGGCTCCCGGGTGCCGTGCAGGGAGGCCGGCAGGGTGTGCAGCACGCTGTCGCAGTAGCACAGGCGCACCACGCCGTTACGGTTGAGCAGGTGGGCGTCGATGCGCGCCACCTGGGGCGTCATGTCGGCCCGCACTCCCAGGGTGCGCCCGGACAGCTGGTCCACCAGCTTGAAGGTGCGCAGCTTGAGGTCCTGGCCCGAGCCGGTGAGCAGGGATTCCAGGTATTCGAGCAGCGGCGGAATGACAAATTCATATCCATGGACGCGAAAAACGTCCAGCAGGGTGCGGCGCAGGCGCTCGATGCGGGCCGCCTCGGCGGGCAGCGCATCGGCCAGGTGTTCGGGGAGAAGCCAGTTCATCAACGGAAGACCATCAACAGCATCAGCCCGGCCAGCATGACGGTCAGGCCGATGAAGCGGATCTGACCGTCGTTGAGCTGGACGAGGCGGGAAAAGGTGTCTTTCCAGGCCTTGGGGGCGAGGAAAGGGAGCACGCCTTCGAGCACCAGCATCAGCGCGAAGGCGAGCAGCAGGTTTTCACTCATTTACCGCCCTTGCCCACGTTCTTCATGTACTTGAAGAAGTCGGAGGACGGGTCCACCACCAGCACATCGCTCTTGCTCTTGAAGCTGTTGCGATAGGCGTCGAGGCTGCGGTAGAAGGCGTAGAACTCGGGGTTCTGGCCGAAGGCCTGGGCGTAGATGGCGGAGGCTTTGCCGTCGCCCTCGCCCTTGACCACCTGGGCATCCCGGTAGGCTTCGGCAATGATCACTTCGCGCTGCTTGTCGGCGTCGGCGCGGATCTTCTCGGCCTCGGCGGCGCCCTGGGAGCGCAGCTCGTTGGCGACCCGCTTGCGCTCGGCCTCCATGCGGCGATAGACCGATTCGGACACTTCGAGGGGCAGCTCGACGCGCTTCAGGCGCACGTCCACGATCTGCACGCCGATCTTGCGCGCATCCAGGTCGGCTTTGACGCGCATGTCTTCCATGATCTTGTCGCGGCCGCCGGACACCACGTCGTGCACCGTGCGCTTGCCGAACTCCTCGCGCAGACCGGCGTTCACCGTCTGGGAGAGCCGGGTGCGGGCGCGGGATTCGTCGCCGCCCACCGAGATGTAGTAGAGCTTGGGATCGACGATGCGCCACTTGACGAAGGAATCGACCAGGACGTTCTTCTTCTCGGAGGTGATGAAGCGTTCCGGCTCGTTGGAGTCCAGGGTCAGGATGCGGCGGTCGAAGTAGCGCACGTTCTGAATGAACGGCCACTTCAGCTTGATGCCGGGCTCGGTGATGATCTGCTTGACTTCGCCGAGCTGGAAGACCACGGCGTACTGGCGCTGATCCACGGTGAACAGGCACATGGCCAGCACGGCGAGAGCGAGGGCGGCGATGCCACCAAGGAGGCTGAGGTTTCTTTTCATGGCGTCGTCCCCTTACCGGGCTTCCCGGTCGCGGGACCGGAGGGAATCGCGGTTGCGGTAGTCGGACTGCTTTTCCACTTGGGGCGGCACGTCATTGGGAATGGCCGTGGGCGCGGCGCTGCGCGGGGCGGACTCGGCAGGAGCGGCACCGCCCTGGGTCGGCGCAACGGCGCCGGTAGCCTGCATCAGCTTGTCCAGGGGCAGGTAGAGCAGGTTGCCCTGGCCCCGTGCATCCACCATCACCTTGCTGGTGTTGGAGAAGATTTGCTGCATGGTGTCCAGGTAGAGACGCTGGCGGGTCACTTCGGGGGCCTTGGCGTACTCGGTGACCACCTGCTTGAAGCGGGAGGCGTCACCCTCGGCCTGGGCGATCACGCGCTGCTTGTAGCCGGTGGCCTCGGCAAGCAGGCGGGCCGCCGTGCCCTTGGCCTTGGGGATCACGTCGTTGGCGTAGGCCTGGCCTTCGTTCTTCTGCCGCTCCCGGTCCTGGCCGGCCTTGACCGCATCGTCGAAGGCGGCCTGCACCTGCTCGGGCGGCTGGGCGTTCTGCAAGGTGACCTTGGAGATCAGCACGCCGGTCTTGTAGCGGTCCAGGATGTCCTGCATCAGCTTCTGGGCCTGGGCGGCGACCTGCTCGCGGCCTTCGTAGAGGACGAAGTCCATCTGGCTCTTGCCGACGATTTCGCGCATGGCGGTTTCGGCAGCCTGCATCACCGCGTCGTCCGGACCTCGGTTGTTGAATAGGTATTCGACCGGGTCCTTGAGGATGTACTGCACCGCGAACTGGATGTTGATGATGTTCTCATCGTCGGTGAGCATCAGTGCTTCCTTGAGCACCTTATTCTTCTCGCTACCCCGGTAGCCGACCTCGACGGTGCGCACGCCGGTCAGGTTGACCACTTCGTGGGACTCGATCGGGTAAGGCAGGCGCCAGCGCAGGCCCGGCTCGGTGGTTTCCTTGAAACGGCCGAACTGCAGCACCACGCCGCGCTGGGAGGCATCGACGATGTAGAAGCCGCTGGCCAGCCAGGCGAGCAGCACCAGGCCCGCGACGACGCCGATACCGCCACCGAACAGCTTGGGATTCATTTCGGGCATGCCGCCATTACCGCCCCGACCGCCATCGCCACCGCCCTTCTTGCCGAAAATGCCGGAAAGCTTGCGGTTGAAATCGCGCCACACTTCTTCCAGGTCCGGCGGCCCCCCTTGCGGGCGGCGGCCGTCGTTGCCCCCGCGACCCCACTGGGGGTCATTGAGGGACATGAGCAGTCCGATGGTCGAAATCATAGGGTTCGTTCAGGTTGGTAGAGCGGTCAGAGGGAGGAGCCAACTCCGCACTGTCGCCGCTGTCGCGGGAAGGCGGGAGGCTCGCTGCGGGTTCTGCCTGGAAAGCATCATCCACCGGAGGCGGAGCGGCATGGCGGGTTTTATCCCGGGCAATCTCGGCCAGGGCGTCGCGCAACAGATCGAGCCCCGCGCCAGTCCTGGCGCTGATACGAACGCGGCGGATTCTACCATACTCGTCCCGCTCGACTGCCGCGGGCAGGCTGGTCAGATCGGCCTTGTTGAGCACCAGCACCTGGGGCACCGCCGCGGCACCGATCTCGTTCAGGACCTTGTTCACTTCGGCGATCTGCTCGTCCCGGGCCGGGGAGGCGCTATCCACCACGTGCAGCAGCAGGTCGGCCTGGGCCGTGGCCTCCAGGGTGGCCTGGAAGGCCGCCACCAGGGAGTGGGGCAAATCACGGATGAAGCCCACCGTGTCGGACACCACCACCTGCCCCACCTCGGACAGCCACACCTTGCGAGAGGTGGTGTCCAGAGTGGCGAACAGTTGGTCGGCGGCGTACACCCCGGCCTTGGTCAGGGCGTTGAACAGGGTGGATTTTCCGGCGTTGGTGTAGCCCACCAGGGAGACGTTGAGCTGGTCGCCGCGCATCCGCGCCTTGCGCTGCACGCCGCGCTGGCGCGACAGCTTGGCCAGGCGCTCCTTGAGGGCCTTGACCCGGATGCCGAGCAGGCGGCGGTCGGTTTCCAGTTGGGTTTCGCCGGGGCCGCGTAGGCCAATGCCGCCGCGCTGGCGCTCCAGGTGGGTCCAGCCGCGCACCAGGCGGGTGGACAGGTGTTCGAGTTGGGCCAGCTCGACCTGTAGCTTGCCCTCGGCGCTCTGGGCGCGCAGGGCGAAGATGTCCAGGATCAGGCTGGTGCGGTCCACCACCCGGCACTTCAGCTCCCGCTCCAGGTTGCGTTGCTGGCCCGGAGAAAGCTCGTGGTTGAAGACCACCAGGTCGGCCTGGGCGGCGCGCATGGCGGCGCCGATTTCCTCGACCTTGCCCTTGCCCGCGAACATAGCGGGATCGGGGGACTGGCGGCGCCCGGTGACCTCGGCGACGACCTGGCCGCCGGCGGATTCGATGAGGAGGCGGACCTCCTCCATGTCTTCCTGTATGTCGCGGCGGCCGAAGTCGAGTTGGACGACAACGGCGCGTTCGCCGGCGGAAGGACGTTCAAACATGGTGTTCTCAGTAGGCGCGGATGCGGAAAAGGAAAAACTCGGCTGCCTTGCCGCGGCGAAAACCGCCACGGCACCGCACGCGCCCCGTCAGACGACGCGGCCGGCAGAGCCGGCCGCGCAGGTGTCTTGCCAGGCAGGATCGATCAGGAATCCTGAGACTGTTCGTGCTGGAGGTTGACCGGGCGGGCGGGAACCACGGTGGAGATGGCATGCTTATAGACCATCTGGGTAACCGTGTTCTTGAGCAGCACCACATACTGATCGAAGGACTCGATCTGGCCCTGCAGCTTGATGCCATTGACCAAATAGATCGAAACCGGAACATGCTCCCGGCGCAGGGTGTTGAGGAACGGGTCTTGTAAAAGTTGCCCTTTATTGCTCATGGTCTTGGCTCCATGGGTTAGTTGTTTTAAAAATATGAGTAAAGCTTAAAGGGATTTGGCGTAACCGCCAACGGAATTCCTGTAACGAAACACGACGCGGCGTTCCCTCCCCCTTCAGGAAGTCTTGCCGAAACGCCGCTCCTGCTTCTTCTTGAAGGTGTCGCGCTTGCTTTCCAGGCGCCGCTTCGGCTCTTCGTCCACGTACGGGTTGTGGGTCACGTTGAACTGGATGCGCAGCGGCGTACCCTCCAATTTGAACGCATCCCGATAAGTCCGTTCCAGGTAACGCTTGTAACTGTCGGAAATATGATCCAGGGCATTGCCGTGGACCACCACCACCGGCGGGTTGGAACCGCCCTGGTGGGCGTAGCGGGGCTTGGGGCGGAACAGGCCGTGGCGCGGCGGGGCCTGCTTGGCCACGGCGTCGATCAGCACCCGGGTCAGTTGCGGGGTGGACAGCTTGATCATGGCGGCGTTGTAGGCGCCGTCCACCGACTTGAGCAGATCGCCCAGCCCCTGGCTCTTGAGGGCCGAAATGGGGTGGAAGCGGGCGAAGTCGAGGAACTTCAGCTTGTCGAGCAGCCGGGTCTTCACCTGGTCCCGCTCGTAGGCGCTCATGCCGTCCCACTTGTTGATGGCCACCACCAGGGCCCGCCCGGATTCGACGATGAAGCCGGCGATGTGGGCGTCCTGATCGGAGATGTCGGCCTGGGCGTCGAGCACCAGCACCACCACGTTGGCATCCTCGATGGACTGGAGCGTCTTCACCACCGAGAACTTCTCGATGGCCTCGAACACCTTGCCCTTGCGGCGTAGGCCCGCCGTATCGATCAGCGTGTATTTGCGGCCGTTGCGCTCAAAATCGACGAAGATCGAATCCCGAGTGGTCCCGGGCATGTCGAAGGCGATGACCCGCTCTTCGCCGATCAGGGCGTTGATCAGGGTGGACTTGCCCACGTTGGGACGGCCGACGATGGCTACCCGGGGATGGCGGTCCCTGGCCTCTTCCTCGCTGGGTTCCGGATAGGGTTCCAGGGCCAGGTCCACCAGACCCTTGACGCCTTCACCATGGGAGGCGGAAATGGCCCAGGGCTCGCCCAGGCCCAGTTCATGGAAGTCGGCGCTGGTGACGCCCTTGTCCATGCCCTCGGTCTTGTTCACCGCCACGAACACCGGCCGGTCGTGGCGGCGCAACTTGTTGGCGATGTCCTTGTCGTGGGCGGTGATGCCCTGGCGGCCGTCCACGACGAAGATCACCACGTCGGCCTCGGCGATGGCCTGCTCGGTCTGGCGCGCCATCTCATGCAGGATGCCTTCCTTGGCCAGGGGCTCGAAGCCCCCGGTATCCACCACCAGGAAAGGCTTGACGCCGACCTTGCCGTGACCGTAGTGACGGTCCCGGGTCAGGCCGGGCAAATCCGCCACCAGGGCGTCCCGGGTCTTGGTCAGGCGGTTGAACAGGGTGGACTTGCCCACGTTGGGGCGCCCCACCAGGACGACGGTAGGTTTCATTGCAGATCCAGGGCGAACACCCCGCCCTTCTGGGTTTCCACGACGAACCCGGCGCCCTGGGGCACCAGGGGGGCGGTCACCGGGCTGCCGTCGGTGGCGCTGCGACCGATGAAGGCACCGGTGTCCCGGTTGAGCACGTGGACGCGCCCTTCCAGGTCCGCCGTCACGACCACGCCGCGCCGCACCAGGGGCGTCGTCAGCTGACGGTTGGACAGCTTGTCCTGCTTCCACACCGAGGAACCGCTGAAGCGGTCGAAGGCCTGGATAGTGCCCTTGTCGTCCACGGCATAGACCTGACGGTTGTCGATGGCCAGGCCGGCGGTGGAGGAAAAGTCCCGGGCCCACAGGGAGTTGCCGGTTTGCAGGTCGAAGCAGGCGATGCGGCCCTGGTAGGCCACGGCGCAAATCTGGTTGCCTTCCAGCACAGGGCCGGCCACCACGTCGGCGATGCGGTCGAGTTCGGTGGTGCCCTTGGGCAGGGCCACGGTGCCTTCCCACAGGGCGGCGCCGTTGTTGCTGGCCACGGCCACCAGCTTGCCGCCGGGGAAGCCGGAGAAGACGTAGCGGTCCACCACCAGCACCGGCGCGGTGGAGCGCAGGGCCAGGGGCGGGGTCTGGCGCTGGTAGGTCCACTTCTTGCGGCCGTCGGCCGGGTCGAAGGCGAACAGGCGGTAGTCGCTGCCCTTCACCGCCACCAGGTCGCCGGTGACGGCGGGGGGGGCCAGCACTTCGCTGCCGGCCTTGGCGCGCCACAGCACCTTGCCATCGTCGGCGGACAGGGCGATTACGTCCCCCTTGGAGGTGGCGACCACCACCAGCTTGCCGTCGCTGCCGACACCGGCGGAGAGCTTCTGGTCCACGTCGGTCTTCCACAGCCGCTTGCCGTCCTCAAAGGCGGCAACGACGCCGTTGCGTCCGGCGGCGAAGACCTTCTGGCCGGCCACGGCCGGGGTGAACACGTAGCCCTCGGCCTTGGGTACGGACTCGGACCACAGGGTCTTGACGTCCACGCTGGCCTGGATGGGCTTGAGCTCGGCGACCTTGATCTTGTCGCCGCTGGAGAAGGGATTGAGGCTGGAGCAGCCGGTCAGGCCCGCCAGCAGCGTGACCAGGACCAGCGGAGCAGCGGAAATACGGTAATGGCGGCGCATCAGGCCCCTCCCAGCGCGTCGAGTTTCTGTTGCAGGAGATCCTTGTAGGGACCAGCGGCCTGGGCGGCCACGCTGCTGCCCTCCCCTGCCTTTTCGGCGCCCAGCTTGGCCAGGGCGTCCTGGTAGGCGCTACGTGCCTCGGCGGACTTGCCCTGGGCCAGCAGCACGTCGCCCTTGAGTTCGGCGAAGCGGGCGGCAAAGCCTTCGGCGGGAGCGGGCTCCAGGGCCTTGAGGGCCTCGTCGTAGGCCTTGTCGTCGAGCAGCACCGCCGCCAGGCGCAGGCGCGCCACGTCGCGCAGTTCGCTGCTGCCGTGCTCGCTGGCCCAGGTCAGCTGGGCCCGGGCGGACTTCAGGTCGCCGGAATCGAACAGCATCTTGCCGGCCACCAGGGCGCCCATGGGCGCGTAGCCCGTGCCGCTGTACTTTTCGACCAGCTCGCCGGCAGCCGCCTTGACCTTGGCGCTGTCCTTGGCTTCCGCGGCCTGGGCCAGTACGCCGTAGATGGCTGAGGCTTCGGCGGCCTGCCTGTTCTGGTAGCCCTGCCAGCCGAAATAGCCGCCCACACCCACCGCGGCCACCACGACGGCGCCGGTGATCAGGTTGCCGTACTGCTGCCAGAAGGCCTTGGCATTGGCGATCTGCTCTTGTTCTTCAAGGTCGTAGGCTGCCATGTCAATCTTCCCAATCCATGAGGGTATTCATGATGGTGTCGGCCAGATCGTCGGCCTTCACGCGCTGTTGTTCGGCCCGGGAGGCGGGGTCCTGGCCCTCGCCGCGCAGCGGCTTGAGGCTGACTTCGCCGGCCGCCGCCTCGTCGTCGCCGATGATCACGGCGAAGGCGGCATGGCTGGCGTCGGCCCGCTTCATCTGGGCCTTGAAACTGCCGCCGCCACAGTGCAGCAGGGTGCGGATGCCCACGTCGCGCAGCTGCTCGGCGACGCGGAAGGCTAGGCGGCTGGCTTCGTCGCCCTGGTGCACCACGTACACTTCCACCCCCTCGGGGGCGGGAGTGCCGCCGGCATCTTCGATTAGGGCGATCAGCCGTTCCACGCCCATGGCGAAGCCGCAGGCCGGGGTCGGTTTGCCGCCCAGTTGGCCCACCAGGCCGTCGTAACGGCCGCCGGCGCAGACCGTGCCCTGGGCGCCGAGGCGGTCGGTGACCCATTCGAACACGGTCAGGTTGTAGTAATCGAGACCGCGCACCAGGCGGGGGTTGATCTCGTAGGGAATGCCAGCATCGCGCAACACCCGCTGGACGCCCTCAAAGTGGGCCAGGGATTCGGCGCCGAGGAAATCGATCAACTTCGGCGCGTTGGCGCACAACTCCTGCATCGCCGGGTTCTTGGTATCCAGGATGCGCAGGGGGTTGGTGTGCAGGCGGCGCTGGGCGTCCTCGTCGAGCAGCTCGGCGTGGCCTTCGAAGTAGGCGATCAGGGCGGCGCGGTGCTGGGCCCGCTCCTCCGGCTGACCCAGGCTGTTCAATTGCAGGCGGATGCCGTCCAGCCCCAGGTCGTCCCACAGCCGGGCGCCCATCAGGATCAGCTCGGCATCCACATCCGGGCCGGCAAAGCCGATGGTCTCCACGCCCACCTGGTGGAACTGGCGGTAACGGCCCTTCTGGGGGCGCTCGTGGCGGAACATGGGGCCGAAGTAGTAGAGCCGCTGGGGGATCTGGTTGGCGATGCCGTGCTCGATCACGGCGCGCACGCAGCCGGCGGTGCCCTCGGGGCGCAGGGTCAGCAGGTCGCCGTTGAGGCTATCCTCGAAGGAGTACATCTCCTTCTCGACGATGTCGGTGACCTCGCCGATGGCCCGCTTGAACAGCGGGGTGGGCTCGACGATGGGCATGCGAATCGGCCGGTAGCCGTAGCCCTTCAGCCAGGAGCGGACGGTTTCTTCGAAGACTTCCCAGAACTCGGCGGCGTCGGGGAGGATGTCGTTCATCCCCTTGACGGCCTGGAGCGCTTTCTGTGCGGGTTTGCTCATGCGTTGCTTTTGTTAGAGGTGTGCGGCAGGGTTGATCTTGCGTTGGTAGGTGCGGGCCACGTAGCGGTCGATGATGGCCTTGAACTCGCCGACGATGTTGTCGCCGCGCAGGGTCACGGTCTTGGCGCCGTCCTCGAACACCGGGGCGGCCGGGGCCTCGCCGGTGCCGGGCAGGGAAATGCCGATGTTGGCGTGCTTGGACTCGCCCGGCCCGTTCACCACGCAGCCCATCACCGCCAGGGTCATGTTCTCGACCCCGTCGTACTCGGCCCGCCAGGCCGGCATCTGGGCGCGCACGTAGCCCTGCACCTCGGAAGCCAGCTCCTGGAAGAAGGTGCTGGTGGTGCGGCCGCAGCCTGGGCAGGCGGCGACCATCGGGGTGAAGGCGCGCAGCCCCATGGACTGGAGGATTTCCTGGGCGACGATCACCTCCTGGGCGCGGCTGCCGCCGGGCTCGGGGGTGAGGGAAACGCGGATGGTGTCGCCGATACCGCCCTGAAGCAGGATGGCCAGGGCCGCGGTGGAGGCGACAATGCCCTTGCTGCCCATGCCGGCCTCGGTCAGGCCCAGGTGCAGCGGATAGTCGCACTTGCCCGACAAATCCTTGTAGACGGCGATCAGGTCTTGGACGCTGGACACCTTGCAGGAGAGCACGATGCGGTCGCCGGGCAGGCCCAGCTCCTCCGCCTTGGCGGCGGATTCCAGGGCCGAGGTCACCAGGGCCTCGCGCATCACCTCGATGGCGTCCTTGGGTTGGGGCCGGCTGGCGTTCTCGTCCATCACCCGGGCAAGCAGATCCTGGTCCAGACTACCCCAGTTCACGCCGATGCGGATCGGCTTGCCGTACTGGATGGCGAAACCGACCATTTGGGCGAACTGCTCGTCGCGCTTCTTGCCGTGGCCGACGTTGCCGGGATTGATGCGGTACTTGGCCAGCAACCGGGCGCAGTCCGGATGGTCGGCGAGCAGGCGGTGGCCGTTGTAGTGGAAGTCGCCGATGATCGGCACGTCCAGCCCCAGGCGCTCCAGGTGCTCGACGATCTTGGGCACGGCGGCGGCGGCTTCCGGCGTATTGACGGTAATGCGCACCATCTCCGAGCCGGCCCGGGCCAGTTCGGCGATCTGCAAGGCGGTGGCCAGGTAATCAGCGGTGTCGGTGTTGGTCATCGACTGGACCACCACCGGGGCATCGCCGCCGAGGAGGACCCGGCCGATACGGACCTGGCGGGTCGATTTACGCACAACGGGACTGACGGAACTCACGGACGAACGAACCTTATTGGACGGACAGGCGGGCCACGTCGCTGGCCCCGTTGGGGGTCAGGGCCACCGGCTTGCCGTTGTAGAACACTTTGACGGTGCTGGCGTTGCCCACCACCAGGCTGAAGGGGGGAGTGCCGGCCAGTTCTTTCTGGCTGCCGGCGGGCTGGAGCTGGGACAGCAGGATCTGGCCGCTCTTGTCCTTCACCTCGACCCAGGAAGGCTTGGCAAACTCGAAACTCAGCTTGCCCTGGCCCGGCGGCGTGATGGCGCCCTGGGCCGCCGGCACCGGGGCAGGCGCAGGTTGGGCGGCGGGGGGCGCGGCCACGGCGGCCGCAGGCTTGTCGGCCACGGGCGCAGCCGGGGCCGAAGCCGAAATCGGGGCGGGGGCGGCAGCGGGGGTTTCTGCCGTAGCCGGGGCGGCCGAAACGGCGGCAGCGTTGACATCGCCGGCCACGGCATCGGCGGGAACCGCAGGTGCGGCGGCCTGGGGAGGCTCGGGCTGGGGCTCGGCCTCGGGGGCCTTCTCTTCCACAGCCGGTGCCGGCGTGCTGACCAGCAGGGGCTCCACCGTGTCTTCCCAGAAGTTGTCCGGCAGCAGGAAGTAGATGCCCAAGGCCACCACCACCATGCCCGCGGCCCCCAGGGCCACTACCATGTCGCGGCGCCGGGCGGAACCGGGCCGGGGCAGCTCGCCCGAGGCGGTGCGCGCCAGTTCGATCTTGACCGGCTCCGGCGCCAGACTGGCTTCCAGGTGGGCAAGCAGCATGTCGCCGTCGAGTTGCAGCAGGCGGGCGTAGTTGCGCAGGAAGCCCCGGGCAAAGGTCTGGCCCGGCAGGCGCTGCCAGTCGTCGGCCTCGATGGCTTCCACCTGGCGGACGCTCAGCTTGAGCAGGCTGGCCACTTCGCCGACGGAAACGCCCCGTTGCTCGCGGGCGGCACGCAGGTACTGGCCGACGCTCTGCTGGGGCGCCGCGGCGGTTTCGTTATCGATGGGCAGGATTGCTTCGGTCACGCTATTCATCTTCCCTCCCCTTTCATTTCCTGGGCTTCGGGCGAATCGGGGAAACGGCGGCGCAGTTGGGTGGCGTAGCTCATCTCGGCGCTGCGGTCGCCCAGGGCACGCTCGATGCGCACGCCCAGCCAGAGGGCCTGGGGCCCCGGTTCTTGAAGTCGGTTCATATCCATCAGCAGTTGGCGGGCCTGGCGCGCCTCACCGCGCTTCAGGCGCAGGTTGGCGAGTTCGAGCATGGTGGCCGGGTTGTTCGGGCCCAGGCGATAGGAACGTTCGATGTATTGCAGGGCCAGGGCGTCGTCGCCCATGCGGGCGGCGCACTGGCCGGCGTTGAGATAGGCCCGATCCGGCGTCGGATAGAGCGGGTCCTTCACGGCGATGAGGAAGTATTGCAGGGACTGGCGCGCCCGGCCGGTCTGGCAGAGGAAATAGCCGTAGTTGTTGTTGATCTCGGGATCGTTGCGGGACAGGGACAGGGCCTGCTGGAAGCTGGCCTCGGCCTCGCCGTGCTCGCCCAGGAAGAGGTGGATCAGACCCTTGACGTTGTAGGCCTGGGCATAGGTGGAACTGGCGTCGAGGGCCTGGCGAATTTCGTCCAGGGCCACCGCCATGTTGCCTTCGCTGTAATACAGCGAGGCGAGTTCGGTGTGGAGCTTGGCCCGCTTCAGCGCATCGGCCTTGACCGGTCCCTGGGGCGGGGCTTCCTGCACCGTCGGCGCGGCGGAAACGGGGGACGCGACGCGGGGGGCGGAACCGCAGCCGGCCAGGACGGCCGCCAAGGCAAGTGCCAGTGCTGCCGGGGCGCTGCAGCGAAGACGGAAGAACGGGGTCATCCGCGGATCTCCGAGATGGGAATGATCGGCGCGCCGCCGGCGGCCGCCTTGGCGGCCAGCTGGGCAGTGCGCCGGGTCTTGTCCTTCACCTGGCCGGCAAGCTGGCCGCAGGCGGCGTCGATGTCGTCGCCCCGGGTCTTGCGCGTGGTGGTGACGATGCCGGCCTGGATGAGGATTTCGGCGAAGCGGCGAATGCGCGGCGCCGGGGACTTGCGGAACGGCGATCCCGGGAAGGGGTTGAACGGGATCAGGTTGAACTTGCACGGCACGTCCCGGGTGAGCGCGATCAGCTCCCGGGCGTGGGCCTCGGAATCGTTCACCCCGTCGAGCATCACGTACTCGAAGGTGACGAAATCCCGGGGCGCCTTCTCCAGGTAGCGGTTGCACGCCGCCATCAGCTCGGCCAGAGGGTATTTCTGGTTGATCGGCACCAGCTCGTCGCGCAGGGCGTTGTTGGGTGCGTGCAGCGACACGGCCAGGGCCACCGGGCATTCGTCGCGCAGCCGGTCCATGGCCGGCACCAGGCCGGAGGTGGACACGGTGACGCGGCGCCGCGACAGGCCGTAGGCGTTGTCGTCGAGCATCAGGCGCAGGGCCGCCACCGTGTTGTCGAAATTGGCCAAGGGCTCGCCCATGCCCATCATCACCACGTTGCTGATGATGCGCTCGCCCTTGGGATCGGCGCCGAGCAGGCGGTTGGCCTGCCACAGCTGGCCGATGATCTCGGAGACATCGAGGTTGCGGTTGAAGCCCTGCTTGCCGGTGGAGCAGAAGGCACAGTCCAGGGCGCAGCCCGCCTGGGTGGAGATGCACAGGGTGCCCCGGTCGTCCTCGGGAATGAACACCGACTCCACCGCGTTGTGGTTGCCCACGTCGAGCAGCAACTTGCGCGTACCGTCCTCCGACAGCTTGTCGGACACCACGGCCGGCGCCTTCACGACCGCCTCCGCCTGGAGCATGCTGCGCAGGCTCTTGGCGATATCGGTCATGGCATCGAAATCGCTCTGCCCGAATCGGTGGATCCAGCGCAGCACTTGTTTGGCGCGAAAGGGCTTCTCACCCCGGGCGGCAAACCAGGCGGTCATGGCATCGGCGTCGAAATCGAGCAGGTTTTGCATAACTGAAATTCGCTACATCCAAAAAACACTTTGGGCGCCTTCCAACGGTGCCGCCAGGGCACCGCCGGAATGCGCCCGCGTCAGCTCCTTAGCGGGAGTAGACGTTCATGCCGGGGAAGAAGAAAGCCACTTCCACGGCAGCGGTTTCGGGGGCGTCGGAACCGTGCACGGCGTTGGCGTCGATGGACTCGGCGAAGTCGGCGCGGATGGTGCCCGGGGCGGCCTTCTTCGGATCGGTGGCGCCCATCAGGTCACGGTTCTTGGCGATGGCGCCTTCACCTTCCAGCACCTGGATCATCACCGGGCCGGAAACCATGAAGGACACCAGGTCCTTGAAGAAGGGGCGTTCCTTGTGCACAGCGTAGAACTGGCCGGCTTCCAGCTCGGACAGGTGAACCATCTTGGAAGCGATGATCTTGAGCCCCGCATCTTCAAAACGCTGGTAGATCTTGCCGATCACGTTCTTGGCGACGGCATCCGGCTTGATGATGGACAGGGTACGTTCGATGGCCATGGTAAAACTCCAAACTCGATATTGGTTGGTGAAACACTTGATTTTATCAGGTTTTCCCTGGGGCACTAAGGCCACGCATGGAAGTTGAAAACGGAACGGCCGCCCCCTCCCCCGCGCCGGCCCGCCAACCCGGCATCCCTTGAATTGCCACAGCAAATCGTCCGGCGAAAAAAAACGCGCGCCGGTTGCCCGGACGCGCGCCAACTCAACGCAAGCTTGTTGTTCTTTCTACCGGAACGAATCCGTCAGGAAATCATTCCCAGGGTCTTGGGCAGCCACAGGGAGATCCAGGGCACGTAGGTGATCAGCACCAGGAACACCAGCATGGTCAGCAGCCACGGCCAGACGGCCACAGTCAGCTCTGTTATCCCCATCTTGGTGATGCCGGAGGCCACGTACAGGTTCAGGCCCACGGGCGGGTGGCACATGCCAACTTCCATGTTCACCGTGATCAGGATGCCGAAGTGGATCGGATCGATGCCCAGCTTCATCGCCACCGGGAACAGGATCGGCGCCATGATCAGCACGATCGAGGACGGTTCCATCACGTTGCCGGCCAGCAGCAGCAGGACGTTGACCGCCAGCAAGAAGGTGATCTGGCCCAGGCCCTTGTCGAGCAGCCACTCGGCGAGGATCTGCGGGATGTTCTCGTTGGTCATGATGAACGAGAACAGCACGGCGTTGGTGATGATGTAGAGGAGCATCGCCGACATGTTGGCGGAGTCCATCAGCACCTTGGGCACCCGTTTCAGCGGCATGTCGCGGTAGACGAACACAGCAACGAAGAAGGCATACACGGCGGCCATGGCGGCGGCTTCGGTGGGGGTGAACACGCCGGTGTAGATACCGCCCATCACCACCACGATCAGCATCAGGCCCCAGATGGAGTCGCGCAGGGCCTTGCCGCGCTGGCCCCAAGTCGCCTTGGGCATGCGCGGGTAGCCGTTCTTCCACGCACGATACCAAGTGGTGGCGCCAAGGAAGGCGGCCAGCATCAGGCCCGGCACCACGCCGGCCATGAACAGGGCGCCCACCGAGGTGTTGGTGGCCACCGAGTACATCACCATCACGATGGACGGCGGGATCAGGATGCCCAGGGCGCCGGAAGTGGCGATAACGCCAGCACCGAAGCGGTTCGGGAAACCCTGCTTGACCATTGCGGGCAGAAGGATCGAGCCGATCGCCACCACGGTGGCCGGGGACGAACCGGACACGGCGGCGAACAGGGCGCAGGCCAGCACGCCGGCCATGCCCAGACCACCGTGCCAGTGGCCGACCATGGAGGTGGCAAAGTTGATCATCCGCCGCGCCACACCACCGTGGGTGAGGAAGTTACCGGCAAGAATGAAGAACGGGATCGCCATGATCTCGAACTTCTCGATACCGGTGAACAACTTCAGCGCCACCGACTCGATGGGCACGTGGGTCATGGTGAACAGGAAGGTCAGAACGGTCAGACCCAGCGAAATGGAGATCGGCATGCCCGTCAACATCAGGGCGAGCAGCAGGCCGAAAATGATGGCGGCGTTCATTACTTGTCGCCCTCCTTGGTGTGATGGGGATGACGCTTGGCCCACTCTTCGTCGGACAGGCCGGCGTGGCCGTGCTCGCGCTCTTCGCCGAGCTCGAAGGCTTCGCCGACGAGAACGGGCGCGCCTTCTTGCGCGGTTTCCGCGGTTTCCTCTTCCAGACCCTCAACGTGGCCATGGTCGTGGTGCGGCAGCTCGCCGGTCTTCCAGAAGGTGACGAACACCTGCAGGAAGCGATAGCACATCAGGCCGGAACCCAGGGGGATGGCGGAATAGACGATCCAGGTCGGCCACTCCAGGTCGGGCGTGGTCGGGCCTTCGGGCACGTCGCCCACATCCAGACCGAGGAAGGTGAAGATGGCGTGGTGTGCGCCGTTTTCCCAGACGAAGGTGCCGCCCAGGGTGGCCACGATCCCGGTGAACAGGGCGCCGGCACCGAGACCGAACAGGACGAAACGACCCCGGTTCTTCTCGGACAGCTGGTTGATCAGCACGTCGACACCCACGTGGATGCCGGTGCGCACACCGTAGGCGGCGCCGAACTTGGCCATCCACACGAACATGATGATGCACAGTTCCTGGGCCCAGCCGAAGTTGAGGGAGAGCAACCAGTCCTGCAGGCCGGGGATGTCCATGCCCGAAGCGTAGCGGTGCATCACCGCCACGAAAATGATGAGGGTCGCCGCTCCCATCAGGAAGGTGATGATCAGCTCTTCCAGATGGTTAAGTAGTTTATTCATAAGCACACTCCTCCTGCCCGCGCCCGGCCTGCGTTGGGCCGCCGCGGCGGAGATCACCGGATCGGTTGTTATGCTGCACGCGGGCTACCCGCACTCTCTCGAGCCGGGTAGCCGCGTCTGCAACTCTGTCGGGGGCCGCGTTGCACGGCCCGGTTGCTGCTTAGTTGGCGGTGAAGCCGGTTTCCTTGTACACCGCTTCGATCGTTTCCTTACCGATGCGGCCTTCCATCTTGTGGTGGACCGGGGTCAGGGCCTTCTTGAAGGCATCGCGCTCGGCCTTGGTGGGAACGTAGACCTGGGTCTTGCCGGACTTCTTCACGGCTTCCAGGGCCTGGTCGTTCTCTTCCTTGGCGATCTTGTTGGCGTACTGGGTCGCATCCTTCATCGCAACTTCCAGCTGGCCGCGCACGTCGGCGGGCAGGCCGTCCCAGAACTTCTTGTTCACGATCACCGCGTAGCCCAGGTAACCATGCTCGGTCATGGTCAGGTACTTCTGCACTTCGTGCATCTTCTGGGTGTACAGGTTGGAGATCGGGTTCTCGGTGCCGTCGACCACGCCGGTCTGCAGGGCCTGGTAGACCTCGGAGAAGGCCATCACCTGGGGCAGGGCGCCCAGGGAGCGCATCTGCTCTTCGAGGACCTTGGAGGACTGGATGCGCATCTTCTTGCCGCGCAGGTCGGCCGGGGCCTTGATCGGGGTGTTGGCGGAGAAGGACTTGAAGCCGTTGTCCCAGTAAGCCAGACCCTTGATGCCCTTGGGCTCGAGCTTGGCGAACAGCATCTGGCCCACGGGACCGTAGGTCACCTTATGCAGCTCTTCGTAGTTGTCGAAGATGTAGGGCAGATCGAAAAGTTCGAATTCCTTCACGCCGATCGGGCCGAACTTGGCCAGGGACGGAGCGAGCATCTGCACGGCGCCCAGTTGCAGGGCTTCCATCTCTTCCTTGTCCTTGTAGAGCTGGCTGTTGGCATAGACCTCGACCTTCACCTTGCCCTTGGTCAGCTCATTGGCACGCTTGGCGAAGAACTCGGCGGCCTTGCCCTTCGGGGTGTCGGTAGCCACCACGTGGCTGAACTTGATGACGATCGGGGTTTGGGCGGCAGCCACCAGGGGCAGCGCGCAGACCAGCAGGCCGGTCAGCAACTTCGAAATCTTCATATTTTCTCCTCCAGAAAGTAGTTGCTCATTATGGAATCAACTCCGAGGCGGAGTATTGCCAAAGGGGGGGCCGGGTTCTACTGTGGATTTCCACATAGCCCCGGCCCCATTATATGGCCGTCATATAAACAAGACGGCTCACGCCTGCTGGCGCGGCGGCATCAGGGCCGGTTCGCCTTCGGCCCGCTCCTGGGCGTCCATCAGGGCCGCCTCGTCCGGATCGACGTCAATATCGCCGTCCAGCACGCGTTTCATACGCTTTTCGTCCAGGGAACTCTCCCAACGGGACACCACCACGGTGGCCACGCCGTTGCCGATCAGGTTGGTGATGGCGCGGGCCTCGGACATGAAGCGGTCCACGCCGAGCAGCAGGGCCAGGCCTTCCACCGGCAGCTTGCCGCCCAGGGACGCCAGGGTGGCCGCCAAGGTGATGAAGCCGCCGCCGGTGACCGCCGCCGCACCCTTGGAGGTCAGCAGCAGCACCGCCAGGATGCTCAGTTCTTCCCACAGGCTCAGATCCACATTGGTGGCCTGGGCGATGAAGATCGCCGCCATGGTCAGGTAGATCGAGGTGCCGTCCAGGTTGAACGAGTAGCCGGTGGGGATCACCATGCCGACCACCGACTTGCGGCAGCCCAGGTTCTCCATCTTGGTCATCATGCGCGGCAGGGCCGACTCCGAGGAGGAGGTGCCGAGCACGATCAGGATTTCCTCCTTGATGTACTTGAGGAACTTCCAGATGCTGAAGCCGTTGTAGCGGGCGATGGCGCCCAGCACGATGAAGACGAACAGGAAACAGGTGATGTAAACGTTCGCCATCAGGAAGCCCAACTGCTTCAGGGAGCCGATGCCGTACTTGCCCACGGTGAAGGCCATGGCGCCGAAAGCGCCGATGGGGGCGAAATGCATGATCAGGCCGATGGCACCGAACAGGGTGTGGGAAAACTGGTCGAGAACCTTGACCAGGGGCTCGACCCGGTTGCCCAGGCGGGCAAGAGCCAGGCCGAACAGCACCGAGAAGAGCAGCACCTGGAGGATTTCACCCTTGGCGAAGGCATCCACCACCGTGTTGGGAATGATGTTGAGCAGGAACTCGACGGTGCTCTGGTGCTTGGCGGCCTCGGCGTAAGCGGCGATGCCCTTGGTATCCAGGTGGGCCGGGTCCACGTTCATGCCGGCGCCGGGCTTGAGCAGGTTGACCACCACCAGGCCGATGGCCAGGGCCACGGTGGTCACCACTTCGAAGTAGACCAGGGCCTTCAGGCCAACCCGTCCTACTTCCTTCATGTCGCCCATCTTAGCGATGCCCACCACCACGGTGGTGAAGATGATCGGCGCGATCATCATCTTGATCAGCTTGATGAAGCCGTCACCCAGCGGCTTCATGGTCGCCCCGACGTCGGGGTAGAAGGTACCCAGGGAAACACCGATGGCGATGGCCACGATGACCTGGAAGTAAAGGCTCTTATAGATGGGTTTGGAATGGTGGGTTTCGGGAACCATGGCGACCTCCCGCACTGTCAAGATGACAAAACGCCGCCGCTTCCCTGCCCGTTGCCGTCGTGCGGGACGGCGGGCTCGACACCCGAAAGCCGCAGCAATACGGGGGCGTATTGTGTTTCACCCGTATGACCCCAACCATTGTGGTCAACCGCAGCGCCCCCTTAGCGCCTCGGGCAGCGGGCCGGCGCAATCGTTCAAGACAAATCCGCCCGGGGTAGGCGAAGCGCCCTAAAATTGCCGGATCATGAGCGAATACGACTCCGCCTCCGCGCCCCCGGCCGCCCACCAGGCGCCCCCGCCCCCCTCCCCCTGGGCAGGCACCTACCTGCTGATGCCCAAGCTGGCCATGGGCCTCCTGGTTGTCTCCCTGATCAGCCTGCTGTGGATCCAGCACCGCAACGAGGTGGACGAGCAGCGCGCCACCCTGATCAAGGACATCCTGTGGATGGAGCAGAACCTGCGCTTCCATCTTTCCGGAGTGGAAGACCAGCTTTCCCAGCTCAGCCTGGACCTGTCCCAGGACACCGCCCCCGACACCACCTTCCAGGTACGGGCCCGGCACATGGTCAAGAACAACCTGGAACTGGAACAGGTGCTGTGGCTCGACGCCAACGGCCGGCCCAAGGCCGCCGTACCCACCGCCACCACCGGCCGGCAGATCCTGGAGCCCTTCGGCGACACCAGCGTCGATTCCGCGGTGGCCTACGCTTTCGACGCGGCGCGAAAACTGGGCAAGCCGGTCTATGGCCAGCCCTATTCCGTCCCCCTGCGCGGCACCGAGATCGAGCTTTACGTGCCGGTGTTCCGCGACAGCCATGTAAGCGGCATGCTGGTGGGGGTCTTCTCCCTGAACAGCCTGCTCAGTTCGGCGGTGCCCTGGTGGTTCGCCGAGAAATACCAGTTCCATATCCTCGACAGCAACGGCGCCGTGCTCGCGGCCAAGTCCAACATCGTCGGCGACCTGGGCCTGGACTACCGCATCCCCTTCGACCCGCCCGGCCAAGGCCTGGTGCTCGAAGCCGCCACCTACAGCAGCCCGGGCAACATGGCCCAGCGGGTGCTGGCGGCGGTGATCGTGGTGCTGGCCGCCGCCGTTTCCTGGAGCCTATGGGCGATCCGCGGCCACATCCTGCGCCGCCTCGAAGCCGAGCAGGCCCTGCGCGAGGAGCACGCCTTCCGCAAGGCCATGGAAGACTCCATGGTGGTCGGCATGCGCGCCCGGGACATGGAGGGCCGCATCATCTACGTGAACCCGGCCTTCTGCCGCATGAGCGGCTATTCCCCCGACGAACTGATCGGCACCCGCCCCCCCATGCCCTACTGGGACCCGGAGCACATGGACATGCACGAGTTCCAGAGCACCCGGGTGCTCACCGGAAAATCGCCCCAGGAAGGTTTCGAATCGCGCATCCGCCACAAGGACGGCCACATGGTGCACACCATGGTCTACGCCACACCGCTGATCGACGCCTCGGGCAAGCAGCGCGGCTGGATCAGTTCGGTGTTCGACATCACCGAGCGGAAGCGCATCGAGGCCCTGCAACGCCAGCAGCAGGAAAAGCTGGAACAGACCGCCCGGCTGGTGACCATGGGGGAAATGGCCTCCACCATGGCCCACGAACTCAACCAGCCCCTGTCCGCCATCGCCAGCTACGCCGCCGGCTGCGCCAACATGCTGCGCAGCGAGGAGCGCGCCCCCGACCGGCAGGCCCTGCTGGGGGTGATCGAAAAGCTGTCCGCCCAGGCCCAACGCGCCGGCCGGGTGATCCGCCGCATCTACGACTTCGTGCGCAAAAGCGCTCCCCAGCAGGAAGCGGTGCGACTCGACGAGGTGGCCGAGGAAGCCGTGGGCTTTCTCGAAGGCGAGGCCAAGAAGCGCGGCGTCACCCTGGGCCTGGCCCTGCCCCCGGGCCTGCCCGCCGTAGAGGGGGACCGCCTGCTGCTCGGCCAGGTGATGATCAACCTGCTGCGCAACGCGGTGGAGGCCGTCTCCGACCAGCCCCTGCACCGGCGCCGGGTGCAGGTGGTCGCCCGGGTCCGGGACGACCAGGTCGAGGTGCGGGTCGAGGACACCGGACCGGGCATCCCGACCGAACAGTCGGACAGCCTGTTCACCCCCTTCTACACCACCAAGGCGGAAGGCATGGGCATGGGCCTGCCCATCTGCCGCTCGATCATCGAATCCCACCACGGCAACCTGCGCTTCGAGCCGCGGGACGGCGGCGGCAGCGTTTTCGCCTTCCGCCTGCCCCGGGAGGGCGCTACCATGGCGCCTGACGCGCCGCCCCCGGCCCCAAATGCCCAGGCGGCGCCCGCCGTGCAAACGCTGCAAACCGCACAATCCACACAACCCGCCCCGCGCGATCAAACCCATCACGCCGCACCATGAACGGAACCGTCCACATCGTCGACGACGACGAAGCCATCCGCGACGCCCTCGGCTGGCTGCTGCAATCCCGCGGGCTGGCCTGGCAAGGCTACGACTCGGCCGAAGCCTTCCGCCAAGCCGTGGACGACGCCCGGGCCGGCTGTCTGGTGCTGGACATCCGCATGGGCGGCATGAGCGGCCTGGAACTGTTCCACCAGCTGTCCGAAGAAGGCTTTCTACTGCCGGTGATCTTTCTCACCGGCCACGGCGACGTGCCCATGGCGGTGGGCGCCCTCAAGAAGGGAGCCTTCGATTTCTTCGAAAAACCCTTCAACGACAACGACCTGGTGAACCGGGTGATCGAGGCTCTGGAAAAGGACGCGGGGCGCCGCTCCCAGGAGACCGCCTCGGATTCGGTGCGGCAGCGGCTGGAAACCCTGACGCCCCGCGAGCGGCAGATCATGGACCTGATCCTGGCTGGCAAATACAACAAAGTGATCGCCGACGAACTGTCGATCAGCATGCGCACGGTGGAAGTGCATCGGGCCAACCTGCTCGACAAGATGGGCGTGCGCACCGCCGTGGAACTGGCCCGGCTGTTGCAACCCAAGGGCTGACGCGCCACCGGCCCTTGGCGGCTTGATGGGTAACGCCGCGGGCATCAGTACCGCCCCGCCAACGCTGCCCTACTCCCTTCCCTCGTCCTCGCTGCCCGGCGGCGGCACCCAGCAGGGCAGCACCCCGGCCTCCCCCGGTGCGGCCCGGCTGTCGCCGTCCACGCCGACGCCGGCCAGCCAGAGCAGGCGCCCGCCGGCCTCTAGGGCCGGCAGCCAGGCCCGGCGCCAGGGCGGGATTCCCGCCTCCTGGAACAGCCGCTGGGCATCGCGGCGATGCCGCCCCGGCGCCGGCCGCAGCACATCCCGGGAACGGCGCACGCGCAATTCAGCACCGTCTGCCAGCAGATCGGCGCGAATCCTCGCGCCCTCGCCATCCTCACTACGGGCAAGCAGCACCTTGCCGTCGCCGAAAGTCATGATGTCCTCGCCGTTCCAGCGACAGGGCAATGGCGCCACATCCCGGGGCAGGCGTTCGACGAACAGTTCGCCCCGCCACGCCGCCACCTGGTAGTTCCCCACCCCGATGCGCGGCGCATCTCCCTGCCCGGCCAGGAACTGGCGCTCCATCTCCGCCAGCACCGCCTCTTCCGGCATGGGCGCGCCGGCGCGGCGCAGCCAGTAGCGCAACAGGTTGCGCCGACGCGGCGGCGACAAGGCGGCCAGCCCGGCCAGGGCCAGCCGCCCCGAGGGCGCCCGGGCCAGGGCGGCATCCTCGGCGGCCTGCTCGTCGAGCAGCGCCGCCGCCTCGGCAAAATGGCCGGCGGCCCGGGCCAGGACGGCACCGGCTTTGGGAAAGCGGGATTCCAGCCGGGGCAGGATGTCGTGGCGCAAAAAGTTGCGGGCGTGGCCCGTATCGGTATTGCTCGGATCGTCCACCCAACCGCCGCCCTGGCCTTCCAGCCAACGCTGGAGGCGTTCCCGGGGCTCTTGGAGCAGCGGCCGCAGCAAGAGGAGCGGCGGCCGTTCCGTCTCGCCCATCCGCGGCATGGTCCGCGCCGCGGCCATGGCGGCGGCGCCATTCACGCCGCTGCCGCGCAGCAGGCGGAACAGCAAGGTCTCGGCCTGGTCGTCCTGATGGTGGGCCAGGGCCACGGCATCGGCGCCGCAGTCCAGGAAGGCACCGTAGCGCGCCTCCCGGGCTGCCCCTTCCAGACCGGCCGGATGGGCTTTATCCACCCCGACCCGGACCACCGCCAGGGGCACCCCCAGTTCGTCGCACAGGGATTGGCAGAATCCTGCCCAGGCGTCGGCCTGGACGGCCAGGCCGTGGTGGACGTGCAGGGCCGACAGGCGAACGCCCACCAGGCCATGGGCCGAACTGCCGCAGACGGCATGGCAGAGGCGCAGCAAGGCCACGGAATCGCGTCCGCCGGATAGGCCGACGCACAGGTGGGCGGAGGGGGAAAGGTGTTGCCGCAGAAAAGCGGCGAGCCGGCCGGACAGGTCGTCCGGCACCGGCCGGGCGGCCGGGGCTACGGGAGGGAAAGAGACGTCGGCCGGGGCGGCAGCCGTGCGGCCTTCCGCCCCGGTGGAGCCCGCCGGATCAGCGGGGGTCTTCTTCCTTGAAGCGGCCATAGGCCATCAGACGCTCGAAGCGGGTTTCCAGCAGTTCGGCGGTAGACATCCCGGACACCTGCTTCAGGGCGTCCTGGAGGGACTTCTTGAGGGACTGGGCCATGGCCGCGTGGTCCCGGTGGGCGCCGCCGGTGGGCTCGTGGACCACCTTGTCCACCAGCCCCAGGGTCTTCAGGCGGGCCGCAGTAATGCCCATGGTCTCGGCGGCCTCGTTGGCCTTTTCGGCGCTCTTCCACAGGATCGAGGCGCAGCCTTCGGGGGAGATCACCGAGTAGGTCGAGTATTGCAGCATCTGCACCACGTCGCCCACGGCGATGGCCAGGGCACCGCCGGAACCGCCTTCGCCGATGATGGTGACGATGATCGGCGTCTTCAGCTCGGCCATCACATAGAGATTACGGCCGATGGCCTCGGACTGACCCCGTTCCTCGGCGTCGATGCCGGGATAGGCGCCCGGGGTGTCCACGAAGGTGAACACGGGAATCTGGAACTTCTCGGCCAGCTTCATCAGGCGCTCGGCCTTGCGGTAGCCCTCGGGGCGCGGCATGCCGAAGTTGCGGAAGATCTTTTCCTTGGTGTCGCGGCCCTTCTGGTGGCCGATCACCATGCAGGGCTGGCCGTTGAAACGGGCCAGGCCGCCAACGATGGCCTTGTCGTCGGCGAAGCTGCGATCGCCGTGCAGTTCTTCAAAATCGGTGAAGATGCGCGAGACGTAGTCGAGGGTGTAGGGACGTTGCGGATGGCGCGCCACCTGGGCGGTCTGCCAGGAGGAAAGCTTGGCGTAGATGTCCTTGGTGAGCGTCTGGCTCTTCTTGGACAGACGCTCGATCTCTTCCGAGATGTCCACCGCCGAGTCTTCCTGCACGAAGCGCAGTTCCTCGATCTTGTTCTCCAGTTCGGCGATGGGTTGTTCGAATTCTAGAAAGCTGGTTTTCATCAGCAGCAGACGCCTCTTTGAGGGGGCCGTACTTGTAAGGGGCGCCCATTTTACCCGAATCGGCGCGCCACCCCCGCCTTTCCGCGCCAGCCCCGTCAGGCGGCGCGTTGCAAGGCCAGGCGCAGATAGGCCAGGCCGAGCCACAGGGCGAACAGGACGAAGAAGGTGAACACGGCCACCGCCCTGGGCCCGAAGGCGGCCGGCAGCAGCCGCCGCACCGTTCCGGTGGCGGGGGCGGTAACGATGCAAAAGGCCCGGTAGATGGGATTGCCGTCGCGCCGGCCACCGGCCAGCAGCCCCAGGATGCCCTGGCCGAGCAGGCACATTCCCGCCACTTCGACCAAGGCCCGCATCATGCCGATCAGGATCACCGCGCCGTCCGCCATCGCCGTCTCCGGGGCGTAGTACCCCGGCTTGCTCCCTGTGCCCATGCGTTATTGCGCCGCCCCGGCCGGGACGGCTGGGGAGGATTATGCCTGAAGCGGCCATCGCGCCCGGCGGCTGGACGCAGCGGGTCGCGCCGGGCTGCCGCTCCTTGGCGCTCAGGCAAGCATGTCGGGCGGCAGTAAATCGCTCCCCTCTTCGCCCCGGGGGGTGCGCACGGCGATCGCATACTTCTCCAGCAGGCGGTAGAGGGTGACCCGGGAGACGTCCAGATCCCGGGCGCTGCGGGTCAGGTTGTAGGCGTTGCGGCGCAGGGCGGCCCGAATGGCGGCCTCCTCGGCCTGCTGCCGGGCCGCGTCCAGGGTGAGTACGGTCTTTTCCACCAGTTCGCCCCCCAGTCCCAGGTCGTCCGGGCGTATCAGGCGGCCCTCGCACATCACCACGGCACGGCGCACCCGGTTGATCAGTTCCCGCACATTGCCCGGCCAGTCGTAGCGGTGCATGGCCTCCTGGGCCTCCCGGGAGAAGCCGCGCAGGGTGCCGCGCCGGCTGCCGGAGAATTGGTTGAAGTAGTACTGGCCGAGCAGGCCGATGTCCTCGTCCCGCTCGCGCAGGCTCGGTGTGCGCAGGGCGAGCACGTTCAGGCGGTGGTAGAGGTCCTCGCGGAAACGGCCCTCGGCCACGGCCCGGGTCAGGTCCACGTGGGTGGCGGCAATGACCCGCACATCCACGCTGATGGAGCGGGAGCCCCCGATCCGGTCGATCTGCCGCTCCTGGAGAAAGCGCAGCAGGTGCACCTGCAGTTCCATGGGCAGGTCGCCGATCTCGTCGAGGAACAAGGTGCCCTGGTCGGCGGATTCGATGCGCCCGGCCTTGGCCTGGGTAGCGCCGGTGAAGGCCCCTTTTTCGTAGCCGAACAGTTCGGACTGGATCAGGGAGGCGGGGATGGCGGCGCAGTTGATGGCCACCATGGGACCACCGGCCCGGGGCGAACGCTCGTGGATCGCCCGGGCGGTCAGTTCCTTGCCGGTGCCGCTTTCGCCCAGGATGAGCACGGTGGCGTCGGTGGCGGCTACCTTGCGCAGGCTGCGGAAGAACTGGGTCATGACCGGGCTACAGCCGACCATTTCCTCTTCGTTGCCCGCACCGCCCGTTGCCGCATCGCCGGAAGGGGAGCGCAACTGGGCCATGCCATAGGTATGACCCAGGGTATTCAGCATCCGTGGCAGGTCCACGGGCAGGGTGTGAAAGTCCGTGAACAGGTCGGCGATCATTTCCCGCACCGGCGGCGACTGGACATTATCCCGGTGCAGCAGGGCGATCCATTCCATGTTGCGTCGATGCAGCAGGTCCTGATAGCGCCCGGCCTGCTTCAACGTATCCTCGCCTTTATCGAAATGAAATACGCCAATATCAAAATCGCGCCGCCGCAATAACTGCCGGGCTTCTTCCGGCGACGAAGCCGGACATGGCAACCAGCCCGCATGTTCCAGGGCCGGGAAATTCCGCATGCATGGCGACGATGGGTTCAAATAAAGCAACTGCCGCGGTTGTTGTTCTACTTCCACAACACACCCCTTTCACTGCTCCGCCACGACGACCCGACGGAATAAATTCTTATTGCATATTAAGAAACAGGAATCAGGCGCTTACAAGATAGCGCATTTTCCCTGAGCTGCAATACCTTACGAATACTGCCCTTCGACCGCATTGCAGGCAAAGGAAGTTCCCTCCCCTCGCGATTATCGATAGCAAAAAAGGAAAAAATCGACACCTTCATTCAAGGCATCGCAAACAATTTGCATCACGCCAAGATCGTTAAATAAATGAAACGTTTCACCAGAGAAACAAAACCGGCTCTTCACAAAGCCAATTACAAAAACACACCAACCTTGTGAAAAAATTAGGCTTTTACAAAATCAAAATTTTTCACGCCAGATAATCAACAGAAAAACAAAGCAAAAAAAATCAAAAGCATCAATGAGTTATACCCAATACCCGATGCTTAAAACATAACCCAGAGCACGAACGCCACTGCTCCTTTGGGCTTACAGATCCCCCCTTCCTGCCCTTGGGAAAATCCAAAAAAAACACAAAAACCAATAAAAACAAACAGTTAAAAAGCTGGCACGCTCTCTGCTGATTGGGGCCATCCCTCCGCAATTCGCAGTTCAGGCGAAGCGGGGTTTCCCGAGCAAGGATGCAGAGAGCGCCATGAAGACCTCGTCAAACACCACCCTGAAGCTGCTGTGCGCAGGCATTGCATCCGCCATGGCGCTATGCCTGGTGCCGGCTTGGGGTGACGAGACGCCACAGGAACAGGCGGCTGCCAGCAGCGCCCCCGTAGCGTCCAGCCTCGGCGTGGGGCCTTCTTTGCAGTTCCTTGGTGCCGAGCAGGCGCTTGGCGACGACGAGTTGTCCGTCACGACAGGGCGCGGTCTCGAACATGCCCCGCTGCAAGGACAAGAGAAGGTCGGCGTCATCCTCTGGGACGAAGGCAAAACGCCGTGCTGCACACAGGGCGGCGGTGCCCAGGCGGTACAGATGCAAGGTTCGTCGCCCACCGCCGGAGTGGATCAACTGCGCTGGATTCAGCGCTAAGGCGGACCGACGAGGCTGAACGGGGAGATGACCATGCGACTGGGAATAGCGGTAACTCTAGGCAAGACACTCCGCTTGAGACAAGCCCGGCGCCCGAATGCACCGGCCTCGATGGTGCAAAGGTTGGTGGAAAACCTGCTGCCCGCCGCCATCCTTCTTCTGTTGATCGAAGCAGGCGTATTGCCTGGCGTAGCCCGCTCGGAACCTGGCGACATCATTATTCAGCGCAAGGTTCCGGCCCGGGTGGCGGAGCGCGCCCCCCTGACCCCCAGCCCGGACGTCGTATCGGTCAATCCGTCGCCGAACAGGATGATTCAGGGGATGTTGAACGGCAATTCCCCATCCTCCTCTGTGCAGCGTGAATTGGGGGACGGCGAGATCGCCGCCATCGTCACCGGCGCCGTCGGCATCAACCGTTCCAATGCAGGCCGTGGCACCTCCCTGGTCACTCCCGGGGCCCTGGGCAGTACGGGTGTTGGCGGATCGGTCACCGGTGCCGTTCTCCCCGCATCCGGGGGCGGATCGCCTGTGGGTAACGTTGGCGGGATGGTCAATTCCGCCGTGGGTGACGCCATGCGCGGCGCCGGCCTTATCAAGTAGGAGGCAGCCGCCATGTCCACGCCCTCCTCCAAAACGCAACTGATGCAGACGCTGTACACCGCGCTGCTGTGCGGCAGTTGCCTCCTCGCCGCCACTCCCGCTGCGGCCCAGATAGTTCTGTTGCCTGCTCCGGCCGACGGCCTGGTCCGCGATACCAGCGTGATCGGCGAAGGCGCCATGAGCGGCGTCAGCGGCATCAGCAGCGTCAATAGTTCCGCCGGCGATTTCAACCAGCAGGCCAACGTCCGCGCCATCAGCATCAACCCGGGCGGCACGGCCAATGCCCAGAACCAGGTGAGCCAGTTCCAGGGCCCAGAGTTTTCCACCCCGGTGGGCCAGGCGGACGTACAGATCAGGGCAGGTGCCTACACCGGCTCCATGGGAATCATGGGGGTGAATCAGGCGGCAGGCATCGCCAACAGTCAGGTCAATGGCTTGGCCATTGGCATCGGAACACGCGTCGAAGCCGTGGGGGACAGCACGCTGGCCACCATGGCTCCACGGGTGAGCAGTCTGGGCGGCAACACGCCGGGCGCTTCCAGCAACCAGAAGGTCGGGGTCGACGACACCGCCTTCGCGGGTGCACGGGGCATCCTGCAGCTCAACCAGACGGCCGGCACGGGCAACCGTTCGGCCAACACGCTGGGCATCCAGATATCCCGGTAGCCCGGAGTTCTTACGCAGCAACCTCTCTCAAGGAGCGCATCATGAACACTCGCACCAAAATCACGCCCGTTGCCCTGGCGCTGCTTGCCATGGGTGCTTCCAGTGTCTGGGCCGGCGAAGACGGCGGCGGAGATGGCCGTGGTGGCGACCGCCACCATCGCATGCCCCCGCCGCCCCCCCCGACCTACGCCTCCGCCACGGTGAACGACACCCAGAACAACGTAGCCAACGTCGGCGTCAACGACGAGCTGGAAAACAAGGCCAGCCTCAGCGGTGGCTCCCTGTCGGGTGCATCGGGCAACATCGGCGTGAACATCGGCGCCGGCGACAACAACCAGCAGGCCAATGCCGCCGCCCTATCATCGGCCGACGCCTCCTTCGTCTTCGACCATGCCACGGCCAGCGCTACCGCCAGCCAGTACAACGCCAGCAACCTCACCTCCAACGCCGGGGTGACCAACTCGGCGACCCTGGACGGCGGTTCCCTGAGCGGTGCTTCGGGCAACATCGGGGTCAACATCACTGCCGGCAACAACAACCAGCAGAAGAACGACCTGACTGCCTCGGTGGCGAACGCCAAGAACACCAGCGCATCCGTGACTGCCAACCAGAACTCCACCAGCAATACCACCACCAACTCGCCGGTGCGTATCTACCAGACCACCTATGAGACGGTGACACTGCAAGGTGGCATGTTCGGCGGCTATCAGGGCAGCACCGTGTCCTGGGAGCCTAGCAGCGGTCACGGCGACGATCATGGCCGCGGCGGCACGGAGTACGGCTACGAGGCCGGCGACATCGCCCTGGCCGGTTGCTTCACCGCCAACATCCCGGTGCAGACCCTGTCGGTGAACAAGCTGACCACCAACACCGCAACCCTTGGTGGCGGCTCCCTGTCAGGCGCGTCGGGCAACATCGGCGTGAATATCGCTGCCGGCACGGGTAACCAGCAGTTCAACGGCCTGTCCATCGTTGCCGCGACGAAGTAAGACAGTCGTACGCATCTGCCCGGAGCGGAGGGCGGCTCGCCGTCTTCCGCTCCACATGCCCTTTTTGCCGGGAGGATATTCATGTGCCAACGTACTTCGCTTTCGTCGGCAAGCGGTCGTAACGGAATACCCCGTCCCCTTGGGCTGGCAGTTCTGATCGGACTGGCATTCCTCACCCCTGCCGTGGTTTTCGCCGGCAACGTGCCTCTGGCAGGCGTCGTACCGGGAACCGTCATCTCGAAACAGGTGCAGAGTGCCCGGGAGCGCAAGTTCGAAGACGTCGTCGAGCAGAAGACCGATTTCAGTTGCGGCGCTGCGGCACTGGCCACCATCCTCCAGGAGGCCTATCACCGCGACCTCAGTGAAAACCAGGTGGTCCAGGCGATGCTAAAGATCTCAGACCCTGCCGTTGTCCGCGAGCAGGGTTTTTCGTTGCTGGACGTCAAGCACTACCTGGAAACCCTGGGCATGCGCGGCCGGGGCTACCGGGTCCCTCCCGAAGTCCTCAAGGAGGTGAAGGTGCCGGCGATCGTGCTGCTCAACTACAAGGGATACAAGCATTTCGTAGTGTTGCGCCGTGCCACGGATGAACAGGTGTACCTGGGCGACCCCGCCCTGGGCAACCGGGTGATGCCCCTCGACGAGTTCGCCAAGGGGTGGAACGGAGTGATCTTTGCCGTGATCGGCAACGATTACGACCAAGGCAATGCCCTCCCCCACCCCCGGGAGGCCCTGACGGTCTGGACGTCGATGAACCGCTTCACTCCGGTTCCGGAGCCATCCCTGCGGGACTTCGGTTTCATCCGTGCCGACTTTTTCTAAAGGACATGCCCAGCATGTCCGGGAGGTTTTCATGATCCACGCGAACTCCCCCACGCCCCGGCGAAAGCTGGCTGTATTGGCGCTCGCCCTGACCAGCTTGACCCCTGGTCTGGCCCATCCGATGACGACCACCGATCTGATGGCCAGCGAGGTCAGCGACGATGATCTGGCCAGCATGCGCGGCCGCTACATCGCGCCGAACCAGATTCTCAGTTTCGGCGTGCAGATGAGCACCACCTGGCAAACTCCCGGGGGCGGCATCGTCTCCACCGTGACCTTCCAGGTGAATCCCCAGTTCCAGCCGACCATCACCATCGACACCACGCCCCAGGGCGCCTCATCGCCCCAACCCCAGACCGCCACATCCCCGGCATCCACGTCCGTCGTCACAGCGGGCGGTATCGGCAACGTTGCAGGCGTCACCCAGACCATCCAGACCGCCGGCAACAGCAATGACGTGGCCAACAACATTCAGTTGAACCTGACGAGTTCATCGCAACCCACCTCGCCTGGCGCCGGCAGCAACACCATCGTCATCACCGGCCCCGGTACCTATACCCAGACCCAGGGCAATACCAAAACGACGGTAGTGCTGGATAGCAATGGTCTGGCACTCAACCTCTCCATGCCCGGCGAGGGTTCGACCCTGCAACAGGTGGGCAGCCAAGGGCTGCGTCAGAGCGTCCAGATAATCAGCGATTTAAACCTGGTGCGTAATTCCATGGTTGCCATCGCCCAACTCAAGACACCTATGCTGGGAACCGAAACCCTTGGGCGAACCCTAAACTCCCTACAGGGGCTATCCAAGACGGGCGGATGGTATTAATTCTCAACAATGCGGGCCTCACAAATGAGGCCCTTTTTTTGCCATTCACCATGTTAATTGCATGGAAAAATGGCAATTTGGTTTTAACATTGGCTACATGTTACTGACTGCTGGCCAGATAGTTCTTTAGCGCTTTTGCAGGGTTTTTCCACTTAACAGGGGATGGAAAATGAATCACCCGAAAAAAGTAGTGCTTGCCGTATTAATCGCCTCCGCATTTTCAACCACTGCATTTCCGGCATTTGCCGAAAGTGACGACATCGTCCAATTGAAGCGTCAGTTGCGCGAATTGACCGAGCGCTACGAGTCCCAGCGGGTCGCCACCGAACAGCTTGAGGTCCGCATACGACGCCAGGAAGCCCTCCTGGCCGCCTACACCAACGGCAATGCCCAGCTGGCCCAGGCCGATGCGCCGGCCCGGGGCCGCTTCTTCCGCACCGCCGACGGCGCGGCGGGCGATGCCGGCGCAGCCGGAGCCAGCGGCAACGCCGAAAGCACCTCGCCCGGCAGCGGCGGCGACACCCTCAAGGCGCCTCCGCCGTCACGCAGCGCCCAGGCGGTCTACCAGGAACAGGCCGGCGGCGTGTTCGGCCAGCCACGGCGCTGGACCTTCGAAACGGGGCTGACCTACACCCACTACGATTCGCGCCAGCTGCTGCTCAACGGCTTCCTGGCCCTCGACACCATTTTCCTCGGCAACATCAACGTCAACCGTATCCAGGCCGACATGCTGACCCTGGACCTGACCACCCGCTACGCCATTTCCGACCGGGCCCAGGTGGACTTCAACGCCCCCTTCCTCTACCGCCGCAGCAACTTCCAGTCCGGCGGCGCCGGCGGCGCGGCCGGCGCCCTGTCCGAGGCCACCGTCACCCAGTCGCCGCGGCTGGGCGACGTGAACATGGGCTTCTACTACAAGCTGCTGGCCGAAACCAAGGACAACCCGGACGTGGTGTGGAACGTCCGCCTCAAGGCTCCCACCGGCAGCAACCCCTACGGTGTGAAGATCGTCACCGACAGCGGCAACAACAACCTTCAGTACCCCTCCAAGCTGCCCTCGGGCAACGGGGTGTGGACCCTGTCGAGCGGCTTCTCCTTCATCAAGACGGTGGACCCGGCGATTCTCTTCGCCAACGTGGCCTACTACCACAATTTCAAGCGCTCTTTCGGCGACATCAGCTCCACCGAGGGCACGGTCACCCCGGGCAGCGTCAAACTGGGCGACGTATTCCAGTGGGGCGTGGGCACTGCCTTCGCCCTCAACGAGCGCAGCAGCCTGAGCCTGGGCTTCACCCAGGCCATCTCCCAGCGCAGCAGTCTCCAGCCCGACGGCCAGTCGGCCCAGACCATCGTCGGCAGCAACGCCAACGCGGCGACCTTCAACGTGGGCCTGACCTTCGCCTCCAGCGACCGGACCACCATCATCGGCAACCTGGGCATCGGCCTCACACCGGACGCGCCCAACTTCACCATCGGCCTGAAGATTCCCTACACCTTCTGATCGGCCGGCACGCCATGAAAAAACCCGCCTTACGGCGGGTTTTTTCATGCTGGGCGATGGCCCCGTAGCCAAGCCTTGCCTGTGCCTCTCAATCGTCGCCCTCATCCACCCCGTACTGCTTGTCCAGCCGCTTCATGTAGCGGGCGTAGAACCAGATGATCAGCACATAGACGATCAGGCTGCCCTGGGCGGCCATGTAGAAGCCCAGGGGAAAGCCGGCGAAAACGACATCGTTGAGCTCCCGGGCGTAGTAGCTGGTGACGAAGGTGACGAGGAACCACAGCACCAGCAGCAGGGCCGTCACGGTCAGGTTGCGGCGCCAGTATTCCTGAAGCTTTGGAGTCACTTTCACGGCCGGCACCTCGATGCACGGGAACGGGTATGGAAAAGGCGCATCGTCAAAAGCCCTCCCGCTCCAGGCGCGGGTAGCGGATGCGGGTCACCACGTTCTGGGTTGCGGGCGGTGGCGGCGGGGTCAGCAGGCTCACCACCACGATGGTGATGAAGCCCAGGGGCACCCCCCAGACGCCGGCGGCGGTGGAATCGATGCCGAACCAGGGCTCCATGGCGATGCCGTGCAGCCCCAGCCAGGGAATGCTGTCGAACTGGACCCGCACCATGTAGTAGAGCGTCACCCCCAGCCCCACGAGCATCCCCGCCACTGCCCCGGCCCGGTTGGCGCGGCGCCAGAAGATGCCCATCACCAAGGCCGGGAAGAAGGCCGCCCCGGCGATGGAGAAGGCCCAGGCCACCATGTAGAGGATGGTGGAGGGCCGCTGGGCGGCCAGGGTGGCGGCGCAGATGGCCACCACCAGCAGCAGGGATTTCGATACCACCAGCCGCCACTGGGTCGAGGCCTGGGGACGGAAGATCTTGTAATAGACGTCGTGGGACAGGGCGCTGGTGATCACCAGCAGCAGCCCGTCGGCGGTGGACAGGGCCGCCGCCAGGCCGCCGGCGGCCACCAGGCCGGAGACCACGTAGGGCAGCCCGGCGATTTCCGGAGTGGCGAGCACGATCACGTCCGGATTGAGCGACAGTTCGGCCCATTGCAACAGGCCGTCCCGGTTGATGTCCTCGATGTGCACCAGCCCCACCTTGCCCCAGGCCGCCACCCAGGAGGGCAGCTTGATGATGGGGGTGTTGATCAGGCTGGAGAACACCTCCAACTTGGCATACACCGCGTAGGCCGGCGCCGCGATGTAGAGCATGAGGATGAACAGCAAGGACCAGAACACCGAGTCCCGGGCCTCCTGGACCGTGGGGGTGGTGTAGTAGCGCATCAGCACATGGGGCAAGGCCGCGGTGCCGATCATCAGGCAGAACATGAGGGACAGGAAATTGAGCCTGGCCTGGCCCGGATCGCTGCCCGGCCGCGGCTCGAAGGCATCGGCATGGCGGATCGGCTGGGCGCCCCGGTCCGCCGCCTCGCGCATCTGGGATTCCCATTTCACCCGAGCCTCTTCCGGGCTGCGAGGCAGTTCGCGCCGCTCCTTTTCCACCGCCACGATGTCGCGCAGCAGGGCGTTGTTGGCCTTCATCTCATTGAGCCGGGTGGTCAGCCGGGCCCGTTCCTCCTCCAGGGAATCCGGCAGGCGCACGATGCGCTCGTAGATGGCGTCTGCCCGGGCCCGATAGAGGTCCCGGGCTTCCTTTTCGGCGGGCAGGTCGAAAATCTGCTCCTCCAGCCGGGATACCTGTTGCACCGCCTCGCCGTAGGCCACCGGCGGCACCATGCTGCCGCTCACCTTATAGCCGAGGATGCATACCGGAGTCAGGTAGGCGATGATCAGGATGACGAACTGGGCGACCTGGGTCCAGGTCACCGCCCGCATGCCGCCCAGGAACGAGCAGACCAGGATGCCGGCCAGGCCGACGAACACACCGATCTCGAACTGGAGGCCGACAAAGCGGCTGGTGATCAGCCCCACGCCATAGATCTGGGCCACCACGTAGACGAACGAGGCCAGGATGGCAGCCACCACCCCCACCAGGCGCGGCAGGGTGCCGCCGTAGCGGGCGGCGAGGAAGTCGGGAATGGTGTACTGGCCGAACTTACGCAGGTAGGGGGCGAGCAGCAGGGCCACCAGCACGTAGCCCCCGGTCCAGCCCATCACGTAGGCCAGGCCCTGGAAGCCCGAGAGGAAGAGCATGCCGGCCAGGCCGATGAACGAGGCGGCGCTCATCCAGTCGGCCCCGGTGGCCATGCCGTTGAAGATGGCCGGCACCCGACGGCCTGCCACGTAGTACTCGGTCACGTCGGAAGTGCGCGACAGGATGCCAATGGTGGCGTAGAGCAGGATGGTAAACAGCAGGAAGGCGTAGCCGATCCAGCGCGGCGGCATGCCCATCTGTTCCAGCCCGGCCAGGGCGAGCACGAACAGGATGAACCCGGCGGTGTAGGCCAGATAGTAGCGGCGCAGCTGGGGCACGAACCCGGCCCCGCCGCGAATCGCTCCGAACCAGCGCATCAATCCTCGGGCCATGGCGTTCCCCGTTCAGGCGCTGCGGCGCAGCCAGCGCCGGGCCTTTTCGATCTCGATGAAGGACTGGGGGCTTTCCGAGCCCCGGCTCGAGGCCTTGGCCATGGCCACTTGCAGCAGCATGGCGGTGGCCAGGGAATCGGACACGGCGTTGTGGCGCTGGATGTTCTCGATGCCGAACACCGCCAGCCAGTGGTCCAGCCCCACGTGCCCGTCGAGCATGTCCTTGTACAGTTCAGGCACCACCCAGGCCAGGTCGATCCAGGCGTGGTCGGTCTTCACCCCCAGGTAGCGCACCATGGCCCGTTCGATCATGGTCTTGTCGAACAGGGCGTGGTAGGCGACCAGGGGCGACTTGCCCACGTAATCCAGGTAGGCCAGCAATGCCTCGGCGGGCTCGACCCCGCCCTGCTGGGCCTGGCCGCCGATGCCGTGGATGAGGATGTTGTCGGTGTCGCTCACCACGTCCTGGCGCAGGATCACCTCGAAGGCATCGGCCGGGTCGATCACACCGTCCACCACCGCCACGGCGCCGATGGAAATGAGCCGGTCCTTGCCCATGTTGAGGCCCGAGGCCTCCACGTCCACCACCACGTAGCGGCTGCGGTAGTGGGACAGGCCCATATCGGCCGCGGGCAGGGCCTGCCAGCGGGCCAGGCGCGCGGCCTGGTCCGGCGGCAGGATCACGGCCGGGGGGCGCTGGAAGAAGCGGGTCAGCCAGTTCATTGCCGCCTCCTCAGAGCTGGTAGTCCAGCTTCAAGCGCTGTTGCAGCTTGCGCGCCTGGCGGAAGGCTTCCTTGAGGATGCGCCGGTCCAGTTCGTGGAGCTTTTCCGGATCGATGCGGTTGTCGCCGGGCCGGCCCCCGTCGGTTTCCAGGTGCTGGTGGCGCAGCCGCAGCAGCTGGATGTAGTTGAAGGCCTCCACCGCCGCCGACACGTCGTCCTGGCTCTGGCCCAGCTTGGTGGCGGTCTGGCGCAGGCGCTGCACGGTGTTGGTGTTGTGCACCCCGGCCGCCAGGGAGTAGATGCGGGCCACGTCGATGAACAGGCGGGCGCCGTACTTCTTCAGGTCAATGGTGCCCGGGTAGTCCGCCTCCAGGTCGGTGACGAAATCCCGGATCTTGCCCAGGGGCGGCACCACCTGGAGGGCGTTGGCCGCCATCATGCGCAGGAAGGCGGGGTTGATCTGGGTCAGGCCGAACAGGGACATGCGCAGCCGGTCGGCCAGGTAGCCCTTGCCGTAGAGGGGGCGGAAGTCGAAGAAGATGGTGGCGTTGAGCAGGGCCACCGGATGGGGCTTGCGCACCCAGTCGAAGAAGCGCTCCTGCCACTCCTCCAGGGTCAGGCACCACTCCGGGTTGCTGGCCATGATGTTGCCCTTGCAGCGCGGGAAGCCGCAGGCGTCCAGGTCGTCGTTCACGTCCCGGGCAAACTCCAGCAGGCGCAGCTGCAACTGCTCCCGGTCCATGGTGTCGGGGCAGATGTAGATGATCCCGTTGTCCTGGTCGGTGCAGAAGGTCTGCTCCTCGCGCCCTTCGGAGCCGAAGGACAGCCAGGCCCATTCGATGCCGTAAAGGTCGTGGCGTGCCAGAGCCAGCTCGATGATGCGCCGGGTCAGGGTATCGTTGAGGGCCGAAATGAACTGGGTCAGTTGCTCGGCGCCGACGCCCTGGGCAAGCATGTTCATGGCCAACTGGGCCACGTCCTCGCTGGCCTGCTTGAGGGTCGCCATGTCCGGCGCCTTCTCGATCGACTGGCGGATTTGGCGCAGGCCCACCCGTTGCAGGGTGAACAGGTCGCGCTCGGAAATCACGCCCTTGAGCCGTCCCTCCTCATCCACCCCGAGCACGTGGCGGATGCCGTGCATGGCCATGGCCAGTGCCGCGTCGTAGGCGGTGGCGGTCTGGCGCAGGGTGTGGGGATGGGGGGTCATCACCTGCTCGATGGCCGTCTCCAGCGCCAGGCCAGGCAGCACCACGCGCTTGAGCAGGTCGCTCTGGGTGAAGATGCCGATGGGCTTGTTCTGCTCGTCCACCACCACCATCGAGCCCAGGTGCTCCTCGGCCATGGCCTCCAGCACCTGGCGCAGGGTAACGCCGGCGCCGACGCTCACCGGCGGGCGCTTGAGCAGGTTGGCCAGGGAGGTGTTGAGGGTCTGCTGCTCCGCCGCCCGCTGGGCGAACTGGACCTGCAACTGCTTGCGCGACTGGTTGAGCAGGGAGGCGATGTACTGGGTGCAGAACAGGTTGAAGACCTGGCTCATGCGCATCAGCGCGAAAAAATCGTCGGCGTCGAGCTGGTAGCAGAAGGTGTCTTCCAGGGCGGCGTAAAGATTGGTGGACGCCCGCTGGGCGGTCACCGCGCCGATGGGGAAGCACTCCCCCACGCCCAGGGTCAGGCTGGAATACTCGGTGACGTTCACCTCACCCACCTGGCTGGCACCGACCTTGCCGCGCTGGATGATGTAGAAGGTCTTGGGAGGGCCGGACTCCGGCGTGAGGATGCGGGTGTCCTTGGCGAAATAGCCGAGCTTGGCCCGCTCGGCGAGAAAGCGCAGGGCGTCGGGCTCCATGCGGTCGAACGGGGAATGCTGGCGCAGTGAATCCGCCGTCGCCTTCACCAGCATCTGGGTCGCGCTGTTGCTCATGGTCTGCTTATTCTCCCTTGTTCCATCCCCAGGCCGCCAGCATCGGGCGGCCGCCGCATGTCAAATGGATCGCCCCATGGCTGCGGCAGAAAAGAATGAGGCCGACGCGTCTGCACGCGCCGGCCCGAATGGCGGTTTATTTGTAATGGTCCGCCCCGATCAGGGCTGCCGGACCCATCCCCCGGGTCCGGCAGTGTCTCCCCCTCGCTCCTCGGATCTGTTCTTGAAGCGTGTTATCAGCCGGCGGCTTGCTGGAGCTGCTCGAGGATGGCCGGGTTTTCCAGGGTGGAAACGTCCTGGGTGATTTCCTCGCCCTTGGCCAGGGAACGCAGCAGGCGGCGCATGATCTTGCCGGAACGGGTCTTGGGCAGGTTCTCGCCGAAGCGGATGTCCTTGGGCTTGGCGATGGGGCCGATTTCCTTGCCCACCCAGTCCTGCAGCTCCTTGATCACCTTCTTGGCCTCGTCGCCGGAGGGACGGGCGCCCTTGAGCACCACGAAGGCGCAGATGGCCTCGCCGGTCAGATCGTCGGGACGGCCCACCACGGCGGCTTCGGCCACCAGGGGGTTGGAAACCAGGGCCGACTCGATCTCCATGGTGCCCATGCGGTGGCCGGAGACGTTCAGCACGTCGTCGATGCGGCCCATGATGGTGAAGTAGCCGTTCTTGGCATCGCGCACCGCGCCGTCGCCGGCCAGGTACAGGGTGCCGCCCAGGTCTTCGGGGAAGTAGGACTTCTTGAAGCGCTCCGGATCGCCCCAGATGGTGCGGATCATGGAGGGCCAGGGCTTCTTGACCACCAGGAAGCCGCCCTTGCCCCATTCCACGTCGGCGCCGGTCTCATCGACGATGGCGGCCTGGATGCCGGGGAACGGCAGGGTGCAGGAACCGGGCACCAGCGGGGTGACGCCGGGCAGCGGGGTGATCATGTGGCCGCCGGTCTCGGTCTGCCAGAAGGTATCGACGATGGGGCAACGGCCGCCGCCCACGTTCTCGTAGTACCACATCCAGGCTTCCGGGTTGATCGGCTCGCCCACGGAACCCAGCAGGCGCAGGGAGGACAGGTCGTAGCTCTTGGGGGCCACGGCCGGGTTGGCCTCGGAAGCCTTGATCAGCGAGCGGATCGCGGTGGGAGCGGTGTAGAAGATGGAGACCTTGTGGTCCTGGATCATTTTCCAGAAACGGCCGGCGTCCGGGTAGGTGGGCACGCCCTCGAAGACGATCTCAGTGGCGCCGCAGGCCAGGGGGCCGTAGGTGATGTAGGTGTGGCCGGTGACCCAGCCGATGTCGGCGGTGCACCAGAAGACGTCGTTGGGCTTGACGTCGAAGGTCCACTTGGTGGTCAGCACCGCGTGCAGCAGGTAGCCGCCGGTGGAGTGCTGCACGCCCTTGGGCTTGCCGGTGGAACCGGAGGTGTAGAGCAGGAACAGGGGATGCTCGGCATCGACCCACTCAGGCTCGCAGACCTCGGACTGGCCGTCGGCGATGTCGTGCCACCACACGTCGCGGCCGGCCTTCATGGTGCAGGGGCCGTCGGTGCGCTGATAGACGATCACGCTCTTGATCGCGCCCTTGCCGGCGACCAGATCGAGAGCCTCGTCCACCGCGGGCTTGAGGGGGATGGCCTTGCCGCCGCGGCACTGCTCGTTGGCGGTGATCACGGCCACGGCGCCGGCGTCGAGGATGCGCTCTTCCAGGGACTTGGCGGAGAAGCCGCCGAACACCACGGAGTGGGTGGCGCCGATGCGGGCGCAGGCCTGCATGGCCACCACGCCTTCGATGGACATGGGCAGGTAGATGATGACCCGGTCGCCCTTCTTGATGCCCTGGGCCTTCAGCGCGTTGGCGAACTTGGCCACGCGGGAGAGCAGGTCCTTGTAGGTGACCTTGGTCACCTGGCCGCCATCGGCTTCGAAGATGATGGCGACCTTGTCGCCGTTGCCGGCCTCGACGTGCTTGTCGAGACAGTTGTAGGAGACGTTGAGCTTGCCGCCGGAGAACCACTTGTAGAAGGGGGCGTCGGACTCGTCCAGGGCCTGGGTGAAGGGCTCTTTCCAGACCACGTGCTCCTTGGCCAGGCGTGCCCAGTAGCCGGTGTAGTCACGGTCGGCCTCGGCGCACAGGGCCTGATAGGCCTCCATGCCGGAAACGGTGGCCTGCTTCACGAAAGCCTCGGAAGGGGCGAATACCCGGTTTTCCTGGAGGACGGATTCGATCTGGGACATGCTTCATCTCCTCTGTAATGGTCGTGTGTCGCGGATCGCCCCGCTTCGTCGGCATTCGCCAACCGCGGCGGCGCCGCGCACGGATTACTGCGGACTTCTAGCGCGGTGACGGCGATTTAACGCGCTACGCCTTACAGCCCCCTTACATTTTCGTGGTGCAGTGCGTCAATACGAAGCCGTATCCACCAAGCGTTTGCGGGGTCTTTGGTGCTAAACTTTTGCAGTTTTGTGGCGCCTGGCTCGCCCCTGGTTTCCGCCCTCCCCTTTTTACCCAGACGTCCTGATGAAACCCGCCATTCAAAAGCTCGAAAACTTCATCTTTTTCAGCCGCTGGTTGCAGGCCCCTCTCTACCTTGGCCTGATCGTCGCCCAGGGGATTTACGTCGTCCAATTCATGGTGGAACTCTCCCACCTGGTGGTCGACATCGGCCACCTGGACGAAACCAAAACCATGCTGGTGGTCCTCGGCCTGATCGACGTGGTGATGATCGCCAACCTGCTGATCATGGTCATCATCGGCGGTTACGAGACCTTCGTCTCCCGCCTCGACCTGGAAGGCCATCCGGACCAGCCGGAGTGGCTGTCCCACGTCAATGCCGGCGTGCTCAAGGTCAAGCTGGCCACCGCCCTGATCGGCATTTCCTCGATCCACCTGCTCAAGACCTTCATCAACGCCGCCCAGCTCGACGACCGGGTGATCATGTGGCAGGCAATCCTGCACGGCATGTTCCTCGTCTCCGCCTTCATGATGGCGCTGACCGACAAGGTGATGAACCAGACCTTGCTGATGCAGCACAAGGAGCACTGAGCGGCGCGGGCCGCCGGCCCCGCCGGCCACCCCTTGCCGCTTGCTGCCATCACGATATTCACGCGACCTCCGCGCAATTTCCGCGACCTTTCCACCACGAGCCCAGCCATGACGACCATCCGCCAGGAAGACCTCATCCAGTCGATTGCCGACGCGTTCCAGTACATCAGCTTCTACCACCCCCTGGACTACATCAAGGCCCTGGGCGAAGCCTACGAGCGCGAGGAATCCCCCGCGGCCAAGGACGCCATCGCCCAGATTCTGACCAACTCCCGCATGGCCGCCGAAGGCCACCGCCCCATCTGCCAGGACACCGGCATCGGCATGGTCTTCCTCAAGGTCGGCATGAACGTCCGTTGGGACGACGCCACCATGAGCCTGCAGGAAATGGTCGATGAAGGCGTCCGCCGCGCCTACGCCAACCCGGACAACCCCCTGCGCGCCTCCGTGCTGGCCGACCCGGCCGGCGCCCGCAAGAACACCAAGGACAACACCCCGGCCGTGGTGCACTTCGAGATCGTCCCGGGCGACCACGTGGAAGTGATCTGCGCCGCCAAGGGCGGCGGCTCCGAAGCCAAGTCCAAGTTCGCCATGCTCAACCCCTCCGACGACCTGGTGGACTGGGTCCTCAAGAAGATCCCGGAAATGGGCGCCGGCTGGTGTCCTCCCGGCATCATCGGCATCGGCATCGGCGGCACCCCCGAGAAGGCCATGCTGCTGGCCAAGGAATCCATCATGGCCCCGGTGGACATCCATGACCTGCAGGACAAGGCCAAGAGCGGCGCCAAGCTGACCCGGGCCGAAGAGCTGCGCCTGGAACTGTACGAGAAGGTGAACGCCCTGGGCGTCGGCGCCCAAGGCCTGGGTGGCCTGACCACCGTGCTCGACGTGAAGGTGCTGGACTACCCCTGCCACGCCGCCAACCTGCCCGTGGCCCTGGTGCCCAACTGTGCCGCCACCCGCCACTGCCACTTCCACCTGGACGGTTCCGGCCCCGCCAAGATTGAACCGCCCAAGCTGGAAGACTGGCCCGCCGTGACCTGGACCCCGGACCTGAAGGCCGCCACCCAGGTCAATCTGGACACCCTGACCAAGGAAGAAGTCGCTTCCTGGAAGCCTGGCCAGAAGCTGCTGCTCAACGGCAAGATGCTGACCGGCCGCGATGCCGCCCACAAGCGCATCCAGGACATGCTGGCCAAGGGTGAGAAGCTGCCGGTGGACTTCACCAACCGGGTCATCTACTACGTGGGCCCCGTGGACCCGGTGCGTGACGAAGTGGTCGGACCCGCCGGCCCCACCACCGCCACCCGCATGGACAAGTTCACCCGCATGATGCTGGAGAAGACCGGTCTCATCTCCATGATCGGCAAGTCCGAGCGCGGCCCCGTCGCCATCGAGGCCATCAAGGACAACAAGTCCGCCTACCTGATGGCCGTCGGCGGTGCCGCCTACCTGGTGGCCAAGGCCATCAAGAGCGCCAAGGTGGTGGGCTTCGCCGACCTGGGCATGGAAGCCATCTACGAGTTCGACGTGCAGAACATGCCCGTCACCGTGGCCGTGGATTCCTCCGGCACCAGCGTGCACAACACCGGCCCGAAGGAATGGCAGGCCAAGATCGGCAAGATCCCGGTCACCGTCGCCTAAATCCTGGCAATCCTGGCCCGCCTGGCATTTCCCAGGCCGTCAGCAAGAAGCCGGCTTCGTGCCGGCTTCTTTTTTATCTGGAGCCCCCATGACCATCCAACGCCACGGCGTCACCCGCCGCTACGCCGACAGCACCGCCTTCGCCGGCACCGCCTACCTGGTGGAAGTGCCCCAGTCCCTGGAGGCCGACGCCGCCACCCAGACCGGCGAAATCCTTACCAGCCTCGACCGCCTGCTCGCCCAGGCCGGCTCCAGCAAGGAGCGCCTGCTGCTGGTCACCATCTACTTGGCCGACATGGCTGACTACGACGCCATGAACGCGGTGTGGGACGCCTGGGTGCCCGAAGGCCACGCCCCGGCCCGGGCCTGCGTCCAGGCCCGGCTGGCTAATCCGGGCTACAAGGTGGAGATGGTGGTGATCGCCGCCCAGGGGTGAGCATCGCCAGGGACCACGAGGGGGAGAAACCGAAACCCCGCGCCAGTAGGGCATCTCCACGATGCCCAAATGAAACCCCGCGTCCCTATTGGCTTTCCGGCCACCCACTTTCAAACCCGGCGCCCCGCCTGGTGCTCCGGCACGGGTATAAAAAAACCGGCCTGCCACCTTGCGGTAGCAGGCCGGTTTTTCCTTGGGGGCCGGAGTAGCGGAATAGCGGACTGCTCCACCACTCCGGCCCGTCAGGAGCAAACGACCACGACCAAGGGCGGTCAGCCCGCCAGCAGCTGCTTGATCTGCTCCAGGGCGGTCGGGTCCTCGATGGTGGTCATGTCGCCAGCGTCGCGGCCTTCGGCCAGGGCTTGCAGGGAGCGGCGCAGCAGCTTGCCGGAACGGGTCTTGGGCAGGCCGGTGACGAAGTGCACCCGGCTGGGGCGGGCGATGGCGCCGAGGCTTTCGTCCACCTTGGCCATCACTTCCTTCTCCAGCTGCTGGCGCTGCTCGGCGGTGGCGATGCGGCTGGCGTCCTTGACCACGGCGAAGGCCATCGGCATCTGGCCCTTGAGGGCGTCGTTGACGCCCACCACCGCCACTTCGGCGATGGCGGAGTGGCCTTGCACGGCCTCCTCGATCTCCCGGGTGCCGAGGCGGTGGCCGGCCACGTTGATCACGTCGTCGGTACGGCCGAGGATGAAGTGGTAGCCCTCGTCATCCTTGATGCCCCAGTCGAAGGAGGAATAGACCTGGGGTTCGGTGAACAGGCTGAAGTAGGTCTTGACGAAGCGGTCGTCGTCGCCCCACACGGTGGACAGGCATCCGGGCGGCAGGGGCGGGACGATGCCGACGATGCCTTTTTCGTTGGCGTCGCAGATCGAACCGTCCTCGCGGAAGATCTTCAGGTTGTAGCCATAGACCGGGAAGCTGGGGGAGCCGAACTTGAGCTTGGTCTTTTCCACGCCAGGCACGGAGGACAGGATCGGCCAGCCGGTTTCGGTCTGCCAGTAGTTGTCGATCACCGGAATCTTCAACTCACCCATGATCCACTCGTGGGTCGGCTGGTCCAGGGGCTCGCCGGCCAGGAACAGGTGCTTCAAGCTGGAGAGGTCGTACTTGTGCATGTACGCCGGGTCCTGCTTCTTCAGGACGCGGGCCGCCGTGGGGGCGGAGAACATCACGTTGACCTTGTACTTCTCGACGATCTGCCACCAGATGCCGGCGTCCGGGCGCAGCGGGGTGCCCTCGTACATGATGGTGGCCATGCCGGCGAGCAGCGGGCCGTAGATGATGTAGGAGTGGCCCACCACCCAGCCGATGTCGGAGGTGGAGAACATGGTCTCGCCCTCGCCGCCGCAGTAGATGTGCTTCATGGTGGAGGCCAGGGCCACGGCGTAACCGCCGGTGTCGCGCTGCACGCCCTTGGGCTTGCCGGTGGTGCCGGAGGTATACAGGATGTAGGACGGCTCGGACGATTCCAGCCAGGTCACGGGCACCTGGGCGTCCATGTACTGGGCGCGCAGTTCGGCGTAATCCACGTCGCGGCCGGCCACCTTGGGGAAGCCCTTGTCCAGGCCGCGGTCCACGATCAGCACTTTTTGCGGCGGGGTCTGGGCCAGGGCGCAGGCCTCGTCCACCAGATGCTTGTAGGGCACGGCCTTACCGCCGCGCATGCCGGCGTCGGCGGTGACCATCAGCTTGGGCTGGGCGTCGTCGATGCGGGTGGCCAGGGAGCCGGAGGCAAAACCGCCGAACACCACCGAGTGGATGGCGCCGATGCGGGCACAGGCGAGCATGGCGAAGCAGGCCTCGGCGATCATCGGCATGTAGATCAGCACCCGGTCGCCCTTGGTCACGCCCAGGCTCTGGTAGATGGCGGCCATGCGCTCCACCTCGCGCTGCAGCTCGGCGAAGGTGTAGACCGTCTCGGTATCGGTCTCGGTGGAGATGAAGATCAGCGCCCGGTCGTTGGGGCGCTTGGCGGCGTGACGATCCACCGCGTTGTAGCAGAGGTTGGTTTCGCCGCCGACGAACCACTTGGCGAACGGCGGACGGGAGAAGTCGCAGGCTTGCTCGAACGGCTTGTGCCAGTCGATCAGCTTGGCCTGCTCGCCCCAGAAGGCGTCGGGCTGGTCGATCGACTGCTGGTAGAACTCCTGGTAACTCGTACTGCTGGACATGGATCTTCTCCCTCGGTGATTCGGTTCTTTTGTGAAGTCGCTATCCCGGTCCGGCAGTACGCATTCGTCAGCCGGTTTGTCCGGGATGATGCTGGTTGAGTTGGCGTTCCAGCTCGTCCACTGGAAGCTGCCATTGTAATTCATAATTCAAAAACCGAAGCAGAGGCAGCAGGCGCCGGGCCACGTCCTGGCTGCTGCCGCGCACCATGTCGCCCCGGCCGGCTTCCAGCAGGGCCAGGGCCCGTTCCAGGGTGATGGCGTCGGGGCGGCGCCCCTCGGCCTCGCAGCCCACCACCCGGTTGCCGCCGGCGGCGATGGCCTCGCCCATGCGCTCCCCGGCCAGGGCCAGCAGATGATTGGCGGCGGCGGAACGGTCGTCACAGTTGTTGGCGATGCCGATGCTCACCGACAGATCCACCCGCTGACCGTGGAAGGCCACGTGGGCGGTTTCCACCGCTTCCTTGAGGCGCAGGGCGAAGGAGCGGCACGAGGCCCCCGGGGTGCCCGGCGAGACGATGGCGAACTGGGCCGTGCCGAAATGCCCCAGGCTGTCCTCGCGGCGGATCTTGCTGGCCAGCAGGCGGCCGAACTGGGCCACCAGCTGCTCCACCACCGAGGCACCGTATTGTTCGGTGAGTGCCGCCAGCCGGTCGAAGCCGATCATCAGCAGCGACACCTCGCCCCCCTTGCGCTGGGCCAGGGAGCAGGCCTGGTCGGCCTGGTTTTCCAGGTAGCGGCGGGTGAACAGGCCGGTCAGGGGATTCTTCACCGCATCGTCCCGCACCGCGTCCAGGGCCTCTTCGGCCTGGGCCAGGCGGATCTGGGCGTCGAGACGGGTGAGCAGTTCGGCGGTGCCCACGCCCTTGGAGATGAAGTCCGAGGCGCCGCCGGCCTGGGCCCGGTTGCAGGCGTCGTCGTCGTCCTCGCCGGAAATCATGATCACCGGCAGGCGGCGGATGCGGCCAATTTTGGACTGGCGGATGCGCTCCAGCAGGCCGAAACCGTCGAGCACTGGCATCGACAGGTCCGAGATCACCGCCTGGATGGTCGGGTCGAGCACCAGGGTCTGCCAGCCGGCCTCCCCGTCCTCCTCTTCCCGAACCTCGTAGCGGCTCTTGATGTGGCGGATCAGGGAAGCCCGGACGATGCGCGAATCGTCGACGATCAGGACCTTGGGCGGCACCACCGCGTCGTTCATGGTCACCCTTCCAGGGACGGGTTCACCGCCACCACCGTGCGGCCCTTGACCTGGCCGGCGATGAAGGCGTCGAAGGCCGCCGGCAGGTCATCCAGGGCCACCGTCCGGGTCACCTCGTCCAGATGCCGGGGCTTCAGGTCGCCGGCCAGCCGGTCCCAGATGCGCTGACGGATGGGGAAGCCGATGTAGCCTGAATCGACGCCGAGCAGGCTGACGCCGCGCAGAATGAAGGGGGCCACGGTGGTCGGCAGGTTCATGCTGGCGGCCAAGCCGATGGAGGCCACGGTGCCGGCCTGCTGCATGGTGGAGAGAATCCAGGCAAGCACCTCGCCGCCCAGGTTGTCCACCGCCCCGGCCCAGCGGGCGTTGTCCAGGGGGCGGATCTTGGCCAGGTCTAGGTCGCCGCGCAGCAGGACGTCCTTGGCACCCAGGGATTTCAGGTAAGCCGCTTCCTGGGGCTTGCCGGTCAGGGCGGTGACCGCGTAGCCCAGGCCGGCCAGCATGTCCACCGCCAGGCTGCCCACCCCGCCGGTGGCGCCGGTGACGATCACCGGCCCTTTGTCCGGGGTCAGGCCGTTGTCTTCCATGCGCTGGACGCCCAGGGCGGCGGTGAAGCCGGCGGTGCCCAGGGCCATGGCCCGCTTCAGGTCCATGCCGGCAGGCAACCGGACCACCCAGTCGGCCGGCACCCGGGCGAACTCGGCGTAGCCGCCGTGGTGCGCCACGCCGATGTCGAAGCTGGTGGCGATCACCTTGTCGCCCGGTTCGAAGCGCGGATCGGTGCTGGCCTCCACCACGCCGGACAGGTCGATGCCGCCCACGCAGGGAAAGCGGCGGATGATCTTGCCCTTGCCGGTGGCCGCCAGGGCATCCTTATAGTTGACGCTCGAATAGGCGACCCGGATGGTCACCTCGCCCGGGTCCAGGTCGGCCTCGGTCAGGGTGGTGAGCCCGCTGACCACGGCCTTCTTGCCCGCAACGTCCCGCTCCTCGATCAACAACGCCTTGAATGCCTGCACGGTAGCTCCTGGAATCGTCATGAGCCGGACCCAGGCGCATTGCGGGCCGGACCGGCGGTTGTCTGGAAGCCCCGATTATAGCCAGCCCGGGCGCCCCTGCCCCGGTCCGGCGGCGATCCGGCCGCATGTTCATCGGAAATGGCACAGATGACGGCAAAATTCCCTATCGCTTCAAAGGCTTTACAAGAGACTGATTCTCAAATAAAGTCCGGACCCATGCGCAAAAAAACCCTCAAATTCCTGACGGCCTTGGCTGCGGCGATTCTCGTCTCCGCCTCCTTCTCCGTCTCGGCAGATGAGCTCAAAGGCGACGAACAGAGCTTCTTCCAACGCTATTCCAGCGGCGTTCAGGAACTGATCATCAAGGGGCTGGAATTCGTCGGCGTCCCCTACCGGCGCGGCGGCACCAACCCCGACGTGGGCATGGACTGCTCCGGCTTCGTCCAGCGCGTTTTCTCCGAATCCATCGGCATCAGCCTGCCCCGCACCGCCCGCGAGATGAGCGACGTGGGCGAGCAGATTTCCAAGACCGAACTCAAGCCCGGCGACCTGGTGTTCTTCAACACCATGCGCCGCGCCTTCTCCCACGTGGGCATCTACCTGGGCAACAACCAGTTCGTCCACGCCCCCCGTCCCGGCGGCGAAATCCGCGTCGAGGACATGCGCCAGGCCTACTGGACCCAGCGCTACGACGGTGCCCGGCGGATCACCGAGAAGTAAAGCGATCCAGGTTTCAAACCGATCGTCCCGCAGAAAACCGGCCCCTGGCCGGTTTTTTCGTTTCCGGGCCGGCGATTGCCGATTGAGCATCTCCCCACGTCGCTAACAAGAAATCTTCTCATTTACATTTCTTTACAGGCTGACTAGAATCTGCCGGGACGATTCCTGCACACGGCCCTGCGCCACCACGGCCTGTTGCCCGCCCCGCCCGGGCCAAGCCATCCCCCCGGGAATCGCTCATCCAGACGCCCACCGGAGCCCGCCCGATGAAGAAACCGCACGAGAAGAAGACCCCGTTCGCCCGCCCCCTGGGCACCCTGATCCTGGCCCTGGCCGGCGCCGGGTTCTCCGCCACCCTGGCCCAGGCCGCCGAGGAAAAGGTGCTCAACCTCTACTCCGCCCGCCACTACCAGACCGACGAGAAGCTCTACGAGAACTTCACCAAGCAGACCGGCATCAAGATCAACCGCATCGAGGCCAAGGAAGACGAACTGCTCGAACGCATCAAGAACGAGGGCGCCAACAGCCCGGCCGACGTGTTCCTGACCGTTGACGCGGCCCGCCTGGCGGTGGCCCACGAACTGGGCCTGTTCGCCCCGGTCAAGTCCAAGCTGCTCGAATCCCGCATCCCGGCCAACCTGCGCACCGACGACTGGTTCTCGTTTTCCACCCGGGCCCGGGTGATCGTCTACAACAAGGCCGCAGTCAAGGCCGCCGACGTGCAGAACTACGAAGACCTGGCCGATCCCAAGCTCAAGGGCAAGTTCTGCTCCCGCTCCGGCTCCCACCCCTACAACCTGTCCCTGATGTCGGCGATCATCGCCCATCAGGGCGAGGCCAAGGCCGAGCAATGGGCCCGGGGCTTGGTGGCCAACTTCGCCCGTGCCCCCAAGGGTGGCGACACCGACCAGATCAAGGCCGTGGCCGCCGGCGAATGCGGCGTGACCATCTCCAACACCTACTACGTGGCCCGCATCATGCGGTCCGACAAGCCCGAGGACAAAAAGACCATGGAGGCCGTGGGCGTGATCTGGCCCAACCAGAAGTCCTACGGCACCCACATCAACGTTTCCGGCGGCGGCATGCTCAAGACCGCCCCGCACAAGGAAGCGGCGGTGAAGTTCCTCGAATACCTGGCCTCCGACGACGCCCAGCGCTACTTCGCCGACGGCAACAACGAGTGGCCGGTGGTGGCCGGGCTCAAGTTCGCCAACCCGGCCCTGGACAGCCTCGGCAAGTTCAAGGCCGACGCCCTGCCGGTGGGCTCCCTGGCCATGTACCGGACCAAGGCCCAGGTGGTCTTCGACCGGGCCGGCTTCCGCTAAGTCCTGGCCGGGCACAACGCTCTGCCACCGGCCCCGGCCCGTGGCGGAGCCGTACCAACGCAAACGCCCCGCAGTCGCGGGGCGTTGTCGTTTGCGGCGCCAACCGGACGCGCCAATTACCGGGTTCCGGCAGTGCCGCAGCCGCAGATGTTTGCCGGCAATCGGGTGGGGGGCAGCAAGCCGCGGCCGGGCAATTCATTAATAAAATTAATACAACCGCTCAACCAAAAACCCAAGGTCCGCGCCAGTTCTTGAGTTTCACCAGACAAGCCTTCGAATACATGAAGAAAATTAATGTATCGAGGGCTGTCCTCTGTCATTCCGCTGATGCCACCCGCACCAGGGCCGGGTCGGCCGCCCGTTCGAGCAGCGCCCGCACCCGCCCCTGCCACAGGGCGCGAAAATCGGCCTGCATGGCCTCGTCGGCCTCCCCCGTCAGGCAGGCCCCCATCAGGGCGCCCGTTTCCGGGTCCGCCGGCACCAGGCCCAGGTCCAGGACCACATCCACTGCCGCCCCCGTGGCCAGCCGCGTCAAGCGGATGTCTCCCGGCACCCCGCGCCCGAAGCCAAGCAGGTTGCGGCGGTTGAAGCGCCCGGCCAGGCCGCGGAAGCCCGAATCCTCGGTGGCGCCGGTGACCAGAGTGAACACGCTGGCGGTGACCCCGGTCACCCCCTCGTCGCGCCGCCCGGGAAGCTCCACCAGGATGCCGCCCCGCTCCGGCAGGCCCTCCGGGTAGAGGGCCGCCAGCCCGCGACAAGCCATCAGCCAGGCCCCGGCCACGGTGGGGCAGGAATGGCCGGCCAGGCGCACCGCGTCGGTGTAGGCGTAGGTGAGCACGCCCTCCTCCGCCGCGCCGAGGAAGTCGGCCAGGGGGTCGCGCACCGTCAGGGTCGGGGCAAAGGCAAAAAAGTCGGGCATGGGCACGGCCGGGCTCCTTCAGGCAGACGCCAGCCGGCGCGCGGGGTGCCACGGGGCCGGCGAAAAGCAGGTGGGGACAAGGGAGCGGGCAGTGTGGCGGCCCCGGCCCGCCACGGCTTTGGCCTGGGTTAAATCCACGGAGCGGCGCCTGGATTCCGGATTTCGCCGGACGCCGGGAATCCACCAGCAGCAGGGACGCGGGAAAAACGCTAGAAAGGAAAGCCGCACACCGCCGCATAGGCCGGAAGGCCCCAGTGGCTCCGGCCCCGCGACCGCGCCCTCACCCCCTGCGACTGCGGGCGATCTGGCGCGACAGGGCGATCAGGGGCAGCAGCCCCACGGCAACGATGGCCAGGGACGGCAGGGCCGCCTCGGCCAGGCGCTCGTCGGCGGCCAGGGTGTAGGTCTGGGTGGCCAGGGTGTCGAAGTTGAAGGGCCGCATCACCAGGGTGGCGGGCAGTTCCTTCATCACGTCCACGAACACCAGCAGGGCGGCGGTGAGCAGACTGCCGCGCAGCAGCGGCGCATGGACCCGGGCCAGGATGCGCCCCTGGGTCAGACCCAGGCTGCGCGCCGCCTCGTCCATGTGCGGGGTGATCTTGCCCAGGCTGGCCTCCACGGTCTGTAAGGCGACGGCGAGGAAACGCACCAGATAGGCATAGACCAGGGCGCTGATGCCGCCGGTGATGAGCAACCCGGGATTGCTGCCGAACCAGGCCAGCCACTGGCCCGCCAGCCAGTTGTCGAGGCGCGTCACCGGGATCAGCACCCCCACCGCGATCACCGAGCCAGGCACGGCGTAGCCCAGCCCCACCAGCCGGTTCAGCACCCGGGCCGCCGGACGCTTGGCCAGCCGCGCCCCGTAGGCCAGCAGCAGGGCCAGCAACACCGCCGCCAGGGCGGTGAGGGTCGCCAGGGTGGCACTGTTGCGCGCCAGCAGGGCGAAGCGCTGCCAGCCCAGGCCTTCCTCGCTATCGCCCAAGGCCAGCCGCACCAACAGCAGGGCGGGCAGGACGAAACCGGCCAAGAGCGGCAGGGTGCAGCCCAGGGTCGCCAGCCAGCCCGTGGCCCCGGTGAGGCGGCTGCGCGCCGGGCCGCGCCGCTGACTGCCGCCGCCGAAGCGGGCGCGCCCCCGGGAGGAGCGCTCCAGTACCAGCAGCAGGGCGACAAAGCCGAGCAGGCAGGCCGCCAGCTGGGCGGCGGCCACCCGGTCCCCCAGGGAGAACCAGGCCCGGTAGATGCCGGTGGTGAAAGTCTGCACGGCGAAGTAGGCCACCGTGCCGTAGTCGGCCAAGGTCTCCATCAGCGCCAGGGCCACCCCGGCGGCCACCGCCGGCCGGGCCAGGGGCAGGGAGATGCGCAGGAAACTGGCCCAGGGCGACAGGCCGAGCATCCGTCCAGCCTCCAGCAGCCCGCCGCTGCGCTCCAGGAAGGCGGTGCGGGCGAGCAGGTACACATAGACGTAGAGCACCGCCACGAACATGGCGATGGCCCCGCCCAGGCTGCGCACCTCGGGGAACCAGTAGTCGCCGCGCTGCCAGGCGAAGGTCTCGCGCAGGGCCGTCTGCAAGGGCCCGACGAATTGCAGGAAGTCGGTATAGACGTAGGCCAGCACGTAGGCCGGCATGGACAGGGGCAGCACCAGTGCCCATTCGAAGAAGCGCCGCCCGGGGAACTCGTGCATGGTGGTCAGCCAGGCCGCCCCCACCCCCACGGCGGCCGTGCCCGCCCCCACCCCCAGGCACAGCCAGACGGTGTTGAGCAGGTATTCGGGCAGCACGGTGCCGGCCAGGTGGCTCCAGGTAGCGCTGGTACCGCCCTGGGCCAGGTTGGCCAGGACGCTGGCCACCGGCAGGCCGACCAGGGCCGCCACCGCCAGGGCCAGGACGAGCAGAGGGGAAAAGGCGCGGCGGAGGCGAAAAGGGGAACGGAACGGGTGGCGGAGGGAAGTCACGGAAATCGCCGGAAGGCGCGCGGGATGGACTGAACGGGCTGAACGGGGAAGGCGGCGTTTTTTTGCCCATTATAATGGGCGAGATGAGAATGCTTCTCCCCAAACCCGCCGCCGCCCCCGGGCGCAACGCCCGCCGCTGACCCCTGCCGTGCCCATGGCTCACCTCGAACTCCGCAACGTCGTCCAGCGCTATGCCACCCCGGACGGCTTCCACACCGTGGTCGACGGCATCAGCCTGACCATTTCCCCCGGCGCCATCGGCTGTCTGCTCGGCCCCTCGGGCTGCGGCAAGACCACCCTACTGCGCTGCATCGCCGGCTTCGAGGAGATCGCCGCCGGCGAAATCCGCCTGGCCGGCGAGACGGTTTCCTCCCCCAGCGCCCACCTGGCTCCGGAAAAACGTCGCATCGGCATGGTGTTCCAGGACTACGCCCTCTTCCCCCACCTCACTGTGGCCGCCAACGTGGCCTTCGGCCTGGGTCACCTGCCCCGGGGCGAACGCGCCCCCCGGGTGGAGGAGATGCTGCGGCTGGTGGGCCTCACCGGCCAGGGGGCAAAGTATCCCCACGAGCTTTCCGGCGGCCAGCAGCAGCGCGTCGCCCTGGCCCGGGCCCTGGCCCCCCGGCCCCGCCTGGTGCTGCTCGACGAGCCCTTTTCCAACCTGGACACGGAACTGCGCGAGCGCCTCTCCCTGGAAGTGCGCGACATCCTCAAGCAGAGCGGCACCACCGCCATCCTGGTCACCCACGACCAGCACGAAGCCTTCGCCATGGCCGACGAGGTGGGGGTGATGCACGGCGGCCGGCTGCAACAGTGGGACCCCCCCTACAACCTCTACCACCGGCCGGCCAACCGCTTCGTCGCCGACTTCGTCGGCCAGGGCGCCTTCATCCCCGGGCGGGTGGTGAGCCCCACCGAAGTGACGGTGGAACTGGGCCGGCTCGAATCGGCGGTGCCCCTGGAGTGCGGCGCCGCCAACCCCGCCGGCCAGTCCTGCGCCACCTGCCCCAAGGCCGAATCGGGCTGCCACGTGGACGTGCTGCTGCGCCCCGACGACGTGGTGCACGACGACCTGAGCCCGATCACCGCCGCCGTCGAGCACAAAGCCTTCCGCGGCGCCCAGATCCTCTACACCCTGCGCCTGGACAGCGGCGCCCGGGTGCTCGCCCTGGTGCCCTCGCACCACAACCACGCCCTGGGCGAGAAGATCGGCATCCGCCTCGACGTGGACCACGTGGTGACCTTCCAGGCGCCGGCCACGGCCGCAATCTCCCCGACCACCGCTGCCTCCGCCGCGCCATGATCCCCTGGCTGCGCCCCGGCGCCGCGCCCCGCTTCCCCCCCACCGGCCTGGCCCTGGACGAGCCCAACGGGCTCCTGGCCGCCGGCGGGGAGCTGTCCGCCGCCTGGCTGCTGGCCGCCTACCGGCGCGGCATCTTCCCCTGGTATGGGAACGACCAGCCGATCCTGTGGTGGTCACCGGACCCGCGCATGGTGCTGTTTCCCGGCGAATTCAAGCTTTCCCGCTCCCTGGCCCGGCGACTGCGCCAGGGGCGCCTGGCCAGCGGCCCCTACCAGGTACGCCTGGACACGGCCTTCGCCGAAGTCATGGCCGCCTGCGCCGACATGCCCCGGCCGGGCCAAGACGGCACCTGGATCGTGCCGGCCATCCACCGGGCCTATGGCGAGCTTCATGAACTGGGCCGCGCCCATTCGGTCGAAGTCTGGGTGGAGGAACGGTTGGTGGGTGGGCTGTACGGCGTAGCCATCGGGCGCATGTTCTATGGCGAGTCGATGTTTTCCCGGGAGAGCGATGCTTCCAAGGTGGCCCTGGCCCATCTCGTCCGTTTCCTCCACAGTCACCGTTTCGGGCTGATCGACTGCCAGATGCGCACCCCCCACCTGGCCTCCCTGGGGGCCCGGGAAATCCCCCGGGGCGAGTTCGAGGCATGGCTGGCCGAACTGACCGGAGCGCCCGAGGCGTATCCTGACGGACTCTGGCCCGCCGACGGGGCCCGACTTCCGCCGCAATCCCCCTGGCAAGACTGACGACTAACCATGGCGCTGCTCGACGATTCCGAATTGCCCTTCTCGCTGCTGCAGTTCTACGCGACGTCGCCCTATCCCTGCAGCTATCTGGCGGACCGCACCGCCCGCTCCCAGGTCGCCACCCCCACCCACCTGATCACCACCGAGGTCTACAGTTCCCTGGTGCGGCGCGGCTTCCGCCGCAGCGGCGTGTTCACCTACCGCCCCTGGTGCGACCACTGCCGGGCCTGCGTGCCGGTGCGTCTGCCGGTGGAGCGCTTCGTCCCCGACCGTTCCCAGCGCCGCGCCCTGCGCCGCAACGGCCACTTGGCCGTGCGCGAACTGCCCCTGGGCTTCTACGACGCTCACTACGACCTCTACAACCGCTACCAGGCGGCCCGCCACCCGGGGGGCGGCATGGATCAGGACAGCCAGGAGCAGTACGCCCACTTCCTGCTGCAAAGCCGGGTGGACACCCGGCTGGTGGAATTTTCCGACGCCGGCCGGGTGGTCATGGTCAGCGTCATCGACGTGCTCACCGACGGCCTGTCGTCGGTCTACACCTTCTTCGACCCGGACCTGACCCAGGCCAGCCTGGGCACCTACAACATCGTCTGGCAGGCCAGCCAGTGCCTGGCCAACCACCTGCCCTACCTGTACCTGGGCTACTGGATCCGGGAGAGCCCGAAGATGGCCTACAAATCCCGCTTCCGCCCCCTGGAGGGGCTGGTGGACGGCGAGTGGCGGGCGCTGACCGAGGCCGACCTGCAAGGCCCCGTCCCCGGCTGACACGGGCAAACCCCGCGCCAGTGGCCGATCTCCAGAGGGGCATTGCGCAGGACCAGCATCGGCGCGCCATCCCGCGATGGCATCGTCGAGGTCCGCGCCCTGCCTGGGGTCCGGGCCGATGGTCGGCCGGCTCCCGGGGCTGGGGTAAAATGGCGGGATGCTCTATACCCTGCTCCGCTCCGCCCTCTTCTCCTTCGACCCCGAGACCGCCCACCACCTGGGCCTCTCCGGGATGAACTTCACCGCCGCCTGCGGTCTCTCCCGCCTGCTGGCCCCCGCCATTCCCGCCCACCCGGTCGAGGTGATGGGCCTGACCTTCCCCAACCCGGTGGGCCTGGCCGCCGGCCTGGACAAGAACGGCGAGTACATCGACGGCCTGGCCGCCATGGGCTTCGGCGCCATCGAGATCGGCACCGTCACCCCCCGCGCCCAGCCGGGCAACCCCAAGCCCCGCCTGTTCCGCCTGCCCGAGGCCCAAGCCATCATCAACCGCATGGGCTTCAACAACCACGGGGTGGACGGCCTGCTCGCCAACGTGGCCCGGTCCCGCTTCGCCCAGAGCGGCGGGGTGCTCGGCATCAACATCGGCAAGAACTTCGACACCCCCATCGACAAGGCCGCCGACGACTACCTGACCTGCCTAAACAAGGTTTACAGCGTATCGAGCTACGTCACGGTCAACATCTCCAGCCCCAACACCAAGAACCTGCGCGAACTGCAACGGGACGAGGCCCTGGACGACCTGCTCGGCCAGCTCAAGGCGGCCCAGACCCGCCTGGCCGACCAGCACGGCCGCTACGTGCCCCTGGCGCTGAAGATCGCTCCGGACCTGGAGCCGGCCCAGATCGTGGCCATCGCCGACGCCCTGAAGCGCCACCGCATCGACGGGGTGATCGCCACCAACACCACCATCGGCCGCGAAGGGGTCGAGGGCCTGGCCCACGCCCAGGAGGCCGGCGGCCTGTCCGGCGCGCCGGTGCGCCTCAAGTCCGACGCCGTGGTGCGCGCCCTGGCCGAAGCCCTGGCCGGCGAAGTGCCGATCATCGGCGTGGGCGGCATCCTCAACGGCCTGGACGCACGCAAGAAGGCCGAGGCCGGCGCCAGCATGGTCCAGCTGTACACCGGCTTCATCTACCGGGGCCCGGACCTGATCCGCGAAGCCGCCACCGAACTGGCCAAGGTCCTGCCGCGCAAGGGCTGACCCCCGCCGTTCCGGGGCCGGCCGGCCCCGGAAAACATCCTCACCGGCGCAGGGGAAAGCTTGGATTTCACGGGCTTTCCCGGTCTCTCTGACCGTATCCTGTCCAAAAATACCTCATCCACCCCGACGGCATGGTTGAAGCCCGGCCCGGGGAAGCCGATAATCCGGGCCAGCCAATGCAGTTCACACAGCCATTCGAGCCAATGCACTTCTTGCTATGAGCCATTACCTGTTCGTGGTCGTCGGCGCGGTGCTGGTCAACAACGTCGTGCTGGTGAAAATCCTCGGGCTCTGCCCGTTCATGGGCGTTTCCAAGAAACTGGAGACCGCCCTCGGCATGGGCGCCGCCACCACTTTCGTGCTCACCGTAGCCACCGGCGCGTCGTACATCATCGACCATTTCCTACTGCTGCCCTTCGGCCTGGAATACCTGCGCACCCTGTCGTTCATCGTCACCATCGCCGCCATCGTCCAGCTCACCGAGATGGCGATCCAGAAGTCCTCGCCGGTGCTGCACCAGACCCTGGGCATCTACCTGCCGCTGATCACCACCAATTGCGCCGTCCTCGGCGTGCCCCTGCTCAACGTCACCAACCGCCACGATTTCGTCGAATCCCTGCTGTTCGGCGCCGGCTCGGCGGTGGGCTTTTCCCTGGTGCTGATCCTGTTCGCCGGTATCCGCGAACGGATCGAGGGCGCCGACGTGCCGGCCTACTTCAAGGGCACCGCCATCGCCATGGTCACCGCCGGGCTGATGAGCCTGGCCTTCATGGGCTTCTCCGGCCTGGACAGGTACCAGTGATGCTGTCCGCCATCGCCGTCATGGCCCTGGGCGCCCTGGTTCTGGGCGCCGCCCTGGGATACGCCTCGATCCGCTTCAAGGTCGAGGGCGATCCCCTGGTGGACAAGATCGACGCCTGCCTGCCCCAGACCCAGTGCGGCCAGTGCGGCTTCGCCGGCTGCCACCCCTACGCCGAGGCCATCGCCAAGGGCGAGGCCGACATCAACCAGTGCCCCCCCGGTGGCGAAGAAGGCATCCGCCGCCTGGCCGACCTGCTCGGCCGGGAATTCAAGCCCCTGTCCGCCGATCACGGGGTGGAAAAACCCAAGGCCGTGGCCCTGATCGACGAGCAGACCTGCATCGGCTGCACCCTGTGCATCCAGGCCTGCCCGGTGGACGCCATCGTCGGCGCCGCCAAGCAGATGCACACCGTGGTCGAATCCCTGTGCACCGGCTGCGAGTTGTGCCTGCCGCCCTGCCCGGTGGAATGCATCAGCATGGAACCCATCGCCGAGGACATCGCCACCTGGAAGTGGAAGTACCCGGTGACGGCAATCCGGCCGGCGGCGGCCACGCCGCTCCACCCATCTCCCGCGCAGGCCGCCTGATGGGCATTTTCTCCTTCAAGGGCGGGGTCAAGCCCGCCAGTCACAAGGCCGAATCCACCGCCCTGCCCATCGGCGAGGCTCCCCTGGCGGCGCGCTACGTGGTGCCATTGCACCAGAGCATCGGCGGCACACCCCGGCCCTGCGTCGCCGTAGGCGATGCCGTGCTGCGCGGCCAGCGCATCGGCGAGGCCGACGGCTGGATCTCGGCGGCGGTGCACGCCCCCACCTCGGGCACCGTGGTGGCCATCGAGGACGCCCCCATGCCCCACCCCTCGGGCCTGCCCGCCCTGGCGGTGGTGATCGAGGCCGACGGATGCGACGCCTGGATCGAGCGCCAGCCAGCGGACCCGGCAGCCCTGGGCCCGGACGGGGTGCGCGCCTACCTACAGCAGAGCGGCGTAGTCGGCCTGGGCGGGGCGGTGTTTCCCTCCCACGCCAAGCTCAGCGCCGGCAAGGCCGGGGCCCTGGACGAGCTGGTGATCAACGGCGCCGAGTGCGAGCCCTACATCACCTGCGACGATCTGCTGATGCGGGAGCGGGCCGAGGGCATCGTCGCCGGCACCGCCCTGTTCCGCGATCTGCTCAAGCCCAAGCGGGTGCTGATCGGCATCGAGGATAACAAGCCCGAGGCCATCGCCGCCATGCAGGCCGCCGTGGCCAAGGCCGGCGAAGACTTTGCCGTGGTGGCGGTGCCCACCCGCTACCCCACCGGCGGCGCCAAGGAGCTGATCCGGGTGCTCACCGGCAAGGAAGTGCCCGCCGCCCAGCGCTCCACCGACCAGGGCGTGCAGTGCTTCAACGTCGCCACCGCCTACACCGCCTGGCGCGCCGTGGCCTTTGGCGAGCCGGTCACCTCCCGGCTGGTCACCGTCACCGGCAACGTGGGCAGCGCCCGCAACTGGGACGTGCGCATCGGCACCCCCATCGCCGAGGTGATGGCCCTGGCCGCCCCCAACCCGGATACCGACGGCGTGGTCATGGGCGGGCCGATGATGGGGGTGATGCTGCCCGACACCGCCGCTCCGGTGGTCAAGGCCACCAACTGCCTGATCGCCCATTCGCCGGCCCTGTTTCCGCCCAAGCCGGCGGAAATGCCCTGCATCCGCTGCGGCGAGTGCGCCCGGGCCTGCCCCCACCAGTTGCAACCCTTCGAGCTGTACTGGTGGAGCCGCGCCAAGAACTTCGGCAAGGCCCAGGAATACGCCCTGTTCGACTGCATCGAATGCGGTTGCTGCAACTTCGTCTGCCCCTCCCACATCCCCCTGGTGTCCTACTTCCGCTTCGCCAAGAGCGAGATCTGGGCCCGGGAAAAGGAAAAGGCGGCGGCCGAAGCGGCCAAGACCCGTTTCGAATTCAAGCAACTGCGCGACGAGCGGGAAAAGGCCGAGAAGGCCGAGCGCCTGGCCAAGGCCGCCGCCCGCCAGGCGGAAAAGACGGCACCGGCCGCCACGGCGTCGGAGCGACCGGCGCCGGCGGCCCCCGGCGCCGACGTCACGACTAGCGCTACCGTGGCCGCCCCCTCCCCGGCCGCCGACGGCAACGGCGATGCCGAAGCCGCCAAGAAGGCCGCCATCGCCGCCGCCCTGGAACGTGCCCGGGCCCAGCGCGCCAGCGCGGTGCCGCGCAACACCGACGGCCTTAGCCCGGCCCGTCAGGCCGAGATCGCCGCCATCGACGCCCGCCGCGAGTCCGCCACGCCAGCCACCGCGCCGACACCGGTTGCAAGCGCAGCCCCAGCCCCAGTCCCGGCCGACGCCACCACGGACGAGGAAGCGGCCAAGAAGGCCGCCATCGCCGCGGCCATGGCCCGCGCCCGGGCCCAGCGCGCCGCCGCCAAACCGCGCAACACCGATAATTTGACGCCGGCCCAGCAGGCGGCGGTGGCGGCCATCGACCAGCGCCGCGAGAGCACCGGGCTGGCCTCCCCGGCTGGTGCGACCGGCACGGCCGCCGCCCCCCTCTCCACCGATCCCCACGCCGCACCGGCCTCTTCGCCCCCCGCGGCCGATGCCGACCGCACCAGCACGCCTTGACGCCATGATCGACCAACCCGCGCCCTATCTGCTCAAGCCGGCCAGCGTCACCCGGGTGATGGCCCAGGTGCTGCTCGCCCTGGTGCCAGGCATCGCCGCCTACGTCTGGTGGTTCGGCCCGGCCATCCTGGTCCAGCTGGCCATCGCCAGCGCCACAGCACTGGCAGCCGAGGCCGCCATGCTGGGCCTGCGCGGCAAGCCGGTGGGGCCTGCCCTCGCCGACCTGTCGGCCCTGGTCACCGCCTGGCTGCTGGCACTGACCCTGCCCCCCATCGTGCCCTGGTGGCTGACGGTGGTGGCGGTGCTGTTCGCCATCGTGGTGGCCAAGCACCTCTACGGCGGCCTGGGCCAGAACCCCTTCAACCCGGCCATGGTGGGCTTTGCCGTGGTCATCGTCTCCTACCCGGCCCTGGTCTCCCAGTGGCCGGGAATTTCCGGCCCGGACGCCTTCGCCGCCCAGCTCGACGCCATCCTCGGCCACCGGGCTGGGCTGGACGCCCTGACCGGCGCCACCCCCCTCGACCACCTGAAGACCGCCCTCAAGCTGGCAGAAGGCAACGGCAGCGTCGCCGCAGTGCTGGCCGACGCTGGCATCTACGGCCCCCTGGGCGGCCGGGGCTGGGAATGGGTGGGGCTGGGCTACCTGGCGGGCGGCCTGTTCCTGGTGGCGAGGCGGATCATGACCTGGCACGTGCCGGCGGCCTACCTGGGCGCCATGGCCGTCCTGGCCGGCGCCCTGTGGCTGTTCGACGGCGCCAGTTTCGCCTCGCCCCTGTTCCACCTCTTCTCCGGCGGCACCCTGCTCGGTGCCTTCTTCATCGCCACCGACCCGGTGTCGGGCAGCACCACGCCCCGGGGCAAGCTGCTTTTCGCCGCCGGCGCCGCGACCCTGGCCTACCTGATCCGGGTGTTCGGCGGCTACCCGGACGGGGTGGCCTTCGGCGTGCTGTTGATGAACCTGTGCGTGCCCCTGATCGACATGTACACCCAGCCCCCCATCTTCGGCGCCAAAGCCATGGCCGAACTGGGCCGCAAGGAAGGCCGCTGACATGCACGGCCCCCAACCCCCAATGCCCGGGACGACGCCCCCGGCGCCGGCCGGCGTGATCGGCGCCGCCGCCATGGCGCGGTGCACCGCCCTGATCCTGTTCGTCTTCGTCATCGTCTTCACCGGCCTGCTGGCCGGGGCCTACCGCCTCACCCGGCCGGCCATCGAGGCCTCGGCCCGGGAGGAGAAGATGCGCCTGATCAACGAGGTGCTGCCCCCGGGCAGCTACGACAACGACCTGCTGGCTGACGCCCTGGCCCTGCCCGCCACCCCGGAACTGGGGCTGCCCGACGGCGGCCAGGTGCTGCGCGCCCGCAAGCAGGGCCGGCCCGCCGCCCTGGTGCTCGAAGCCGTGGCGCCGGATGGCTACGCCGGAGCGATCCGCCTGGTGCTGGCGGTGGGGGCCGACGGGCGGCTGCTCGGCGTGCGCGTCACCCAGCACAAGGAAACCCCGGGCCTGGGCGACTACATCGACCCGAACAAGGACAAGAACAAGGCCCATCCCTGGATCGGCCAGTTCGCCGGACTGTCCCTGGCCGACGTGCCGGCATCGGGCTGGCGGGTGAAGAAGGACGGCGGCCGCTTCGATTCCGTGGCCGGCGCCACCGTCACCCCCCGGGCCGTGGTCAAGGCGGTGAAGAAGGCCCTGGACTTCGCCGCCGCCCGGGGCGAGGCCCTCTACGCCGTCAGCGCCAAGGAGCAACCATGATCCGCCGCGACGAATTCGCATCGATCGCCAACAACGGCTTGTGGAAACAGAACAGCAGCCTGGTGCAGATCCTCGGCATGTGCCCGCTGCTGGCGGTGACCACCAACGCCACCAACGGCGCCATGCTGTCCCTGGCCACCCTGTTGGTGATGGCCCTCTCCGGCGCCGCCGTGGCCAGCCTGCGCCACCTGATCCCCCACGAGATCCGTATCCCGGTGTTCATCCTCATCGTCGCCACCCTGGTGACGATGGTGGACCTGGCCTTCAACGCCGGCCTGCACGGGCTCTACCTGGTGCTCGGCATCTTCATCCCGCTGATCGTCACCAACTGCATCGTGCTTGCCCGGGTGGAAGCCTTCGCCGCCAAGAACCCGCCCCTGCACAGCGCCCTGGACGGGGTGTTCATGGGCCTGGGCATGCTATGGACCCTGAGCCTGCTCGGCGGGCTGCGCGAACTGATCGGCGCCGGCACCCTGCTGTCGGGCATCGAGCTGGTGATCCCCGGCACCCACGCCCTGCGCCTCCTGCCGGAAGACTACCCGGGCCTGCTGCTGGCCTCCCTACCCCCCGGCGCCTTCATCCTGCTCGGCTGCCTGATCGCCTGGAAGAACTGGATGGAGGCCCGCGCCGCCCGGGCCAAACGGCCGCCGCTGCCCCATTCGCCTTCCAGCCCCGCTCCAGCCGCCGCCGGCCCCCAGGGATGACCCCGTGAACGCCGCCAAACGACAGGAAATCTTCCGCCGCCTGGCCGCCGCCATGCCGGCACCCACCACCGAGCTGGAATACGACAGCCCGTTCCAGCTGCTGATCGCCGTGATCCTCTCGGCCCAGGCCACGGACGTGGGCGTGAACAAGGCCACCCGCCTGCTCTTCCCTGCGGCCCCCACCCCGGACGCCATGCTCGCCCTGGGCGAAGCCGGCCTGAGCGAGTACATCAAGACCATCGGCCTCTACCGCACCAAGGCCAAGAACGTCATCGCCACCTGCGCCCTGCTGCTCGAACGCCACGGCGGCGAGGTGCCCCAGACCCGGGACGCCCTGGAAGCCCTGCCCGGCGTGGGCCGCAAGACCGCCAACGTGGTGCTCAACACCGCCTTCGGCCACCCCACCATCGCGGTGGACACCCACATCTTCCGCGTCGCCAACCGGACCCGGCTGGCCCCGGGCAAGACGCCCCTGGCGGTGGAGCAAGCCCTGGAGAAAGTCGTGCCGGCCGTCTACAAGCAGGACGCCCACCACTGGCTGATCCTGCACGGCCGCTACACCTGCAAGGCGCGCAAGCCCGACTGCGGCGCCTGCTGCATCGCCGACCTGTGCGAGTACCCCGGCAAGACCGCGGACACGCCGCCGCCCTTATGACCCACCGATGACCGTCGCCTAATGACCGTCGCAACCGCCCTCGTCGCTGGTGTCGATGCCCTCCCTGGCCTGGTGGACCAGGCCGTGGCCCAAGCGCAGGCCAAGCTTGGCGGCCAGCATCCCCGGGCGGCCCTCCTGTTCCTGTCCGAGGAATTCACCCGCATCGCCCGGGAAACCCTGCGCCAGGCCACCCGGGCCACCGCCACCACCCAGATCGCCGGGGCCGTGGCCATGGGCGTGTGCACCGAAGAAGGCTGGGTGGTAGACCGCCCTGCCGTGGCCGTCATGCTGTTCTGCGACGACGACGGCCTGGCGCCAAGCGGCAGCGGCATGCCCCTGTCCCTGGCCGGCACCCCCCATCTGTTGCCGGACTGGCAGGGCGGCCCGCCCCGCTTCGGCGGCAGCTTCAGCCCCCTGGGCGGCAGCTTCAGCCCGCTGCACGTGCCGCCGGCCACGCCGGTCTGGAGCCAGTCGCGCCTGGCCAGCGACGGCCGGGCCGAAGCCTATTTCCCCGGACTGACCCTGGACTGGAACGTCTCCCTGGGCCTGGAACTGCTCGCCCCACCGGCCCTGGTCACCGGTGTGGAGGGCTACGACCTGCACACCCTGGGCCAGCGCCCCGCCCTGGAAGCCCTGCTGGCGGCCCTGCCCGAAGCGGTGCGGCAGCGTACCCCCCTGCCCCTGCACCAGCTGGTGGCGGTGGTCGCCGACGGCAAACCCGACGAGGCCCTGGCCGCCGGCCGAGCCCGCATCGTCCCACTGCTCGCCGCCAACCTGGACCGTTCCATCACCCTGGCCCGCCGGGTCACCCCGGGGGCCCAGGTAACCTGGGGCCTGCGCCAGCCCCAGGGCGCCGAGCACGAAATGGAAACGGCCATGGAACGCTTGCGCAAGCGAGCACCCCAGCCGGAATTCGGCCTGATGTTCTCGTGCATCGGCCGCGGTCCCTACTTCTACGGCAGCGACGACCTGGACCTGCGCGCCTTCCGCAACGCCTATCCGGGGCTGCCGATCATCGGCGCCTACGGCTGCGGCCAGCTGGTGCCCAACCCCGGCGGCGGCGCGCGCCAGCTCAACAACAGCGTGCTGGCGGTGGTCGCCTCCCGAGCCGGCTGACGACCGCTCCCTTCACTCTCTTCCCCCTCTTCGATTCCCGGCCTTGCAGCCCCACCCAGCGAGCAACACCATGTTCAACCCCAGCCGTGACCAGGTGCGCCAGTTCTTCTGCGACACCTACCGCAAGTGGCGCGATGGCGCCGTCCTCTCCGGCGCCGAAATCCCGGCCGCCGACATCATCGCCCTGCATCCCGAATACCACGGCCTGCTGGCCGACCCCGAGGCCCTCGGCAAGGAATGGACGCCCGAGCAAGGCACGATGAACCCCTTCCTGCACCTGTCGCTTCACCTGGCGGTGGCCGAGCAGTTGTCGATCGACCAGCCCCGGGGCATCCGCGCCGCCTACGACGGGCTGCGCCGCCGCTTCGACGACGAGCACGAAGCCCTGCACCGCCTGCTCGAATGCCTGGGCGAAGCCGTCTGGAAAGCCCAGCGCAACGGTGGGGTGATGGACGCGGAGGGCTACCTCGAATCGATCCGCAGGAGCTCTCCCGGCGCCTGAAAAACCGTGCTCTAATCAACGCCGCAGCATTTCCAACCGTGACAGGCGCCCACAGAGGTCAGCCGTCCCAAGAGCCACCAGGAGGAGAGCAACATGCTGGAAAGTCTGCGCCTGCGCACCAAGATGCTGGTCATCACCGCCACCGTGATGATCGGACTGATCCTGATCACCGCACTTGCCGCTTTCAACACCCGCCATGAGCTGATCGAGGGGCGCAAGGCCCTGGTCCGCACCCAGGTGGAAAACGCCTACAACGTCATCGCCGGCCTCCAGGCCCTGGAAGCGGCGGGCACCCTGACCCGGGAAGAGGCCCAGGGCCGGGCCAAGGAAATGATCCGCCTGGCCCGCTACGGCGGCGCCGACGGCAAGGCCGAATACCTCTACGTCTGGTCCACCGAGGGGGTGAGCGTGATGCACCCGGTCAAGCTCGACTGGGCCGGCAAGAACATGAGCGACCAGATCAAGGACGCCAAGGGCCGCTTCACCATCCGGGACATGCTGGCCGGCGTGGCCAACGCCCCGGCGGCCTACGTGGACACCGCCTTCCCCCGCCCCGGCCAGCCGCCGGAAAAGGCCGTGCCCAAGCTCCAGTACGTGATGAAGTTCGCCCCCTGGGGCTGGGTGGTGGGCACCGGCATCTACCTTGACGACGTGGACAGCGAATTCCGCGAGCGCATGGCCGTCAACCTCACGGTGGCCCTCGCCATCCTGCTCGCCACCGGATTCATCACCTTCCTGATCAGCCGCAGCATCCTGCGCCAGGTGGGCGGCGAGCCCGCGGAAGCCATCGACCTGATGGCCCGGGCCTCCGCCGGCGACCTGACGGTGAACGTGCCGCCGGCCCCCGCCGGCTCCATGCTCGCCTCCTTCGCCACCATGGTCGCCGCCATCCGCGCCATGGCCCGGGAAATCGGCCAGGGCTCGGAAACCCTGGTGACCAACGCCGAGCGCATCAGCACCGCCGCCCGGGAAGTCTCAGTCTCGTCCCACCAGCAGGCCGACGCCACCTCGGCCATGGCCGCTGCCATCGAGCAGATGACGGTGAGCATCAACCACATCTCGGCCAGCGCCCAGGACACCCGCAACGAATCCCTGCGCTCGGCGGAACTGGCCGAACAGGGCGAAGGCCGGGTCGAAGACGCGGTGCGGGCCATGACCACCATTTCCGAGAGCGCCAGCCAGACCGCGGAGCGCATCCGCTCCCTGGAAGAGCGGGCCCAGCAGGTCTCGTCGATCGCCGGGGTGATCAAGGAGATCGCCGCCCAGACCAACCTGCTGGCCTTGAACGCCGCCATCGAGGCGGCCCGGGCCGGCGAGGCCGGCCGCGGCTTCGCCGTGGTGGCCGACGAGGTGCGCAAGCTGGCCGAACGCACCTCCACCGCCACCGTGGAGATCGAGGAGATGCTTCAGGGTATCCAGAGCGAAACCAGCGAAGCGGTCCAGGTCATGGGTGCCGCCCTGCCTCAGGTCAACGCCGGCGTCGACATGGCCCAGAACGCGGCCGAATCCCTGCGCGGCATCCGGGAAAGCGCCGCCAACACCCTGGACCGCATCAACGACGTAGCCGACGCCACCCACGAGCAAAGCGCCGCCAGCACCAGCATCGCCCAGAAGGTCGAGCACATCGCCCAGATGGTCGAACAGACCAGCGCCGCCATGCAGAACACCGCCGCCACGGCGGAAAGCCTGGAAAAGCTCGCCGCCGAACTGAACACCCTGGTGCGGCGCTTCAAGTATTAGGCAGAGTGGGGAAAAAAAGAGGTAGGTCACTTCGACCCACCTCTTTTTCGGCACCATCCAACCCGATTAGCACTACATTTTTTCAGTTTCGCAGTTATCCATAACCGTGGTTTGCCAGCCTGGACGCCACCGGCATTTCTTGCAACGCGAGTCTGCGGCTTCGTCTCCCGATGTCCCAACGGCGGCATTTTCATGGCTATTTTGCGTGACATTCCCACGGCTGGAATAGCCCTGTGATTCTAGCTGTACGTCAACGTTCTCACCGGCTTGCCCCCCTGAAACATTACCCTTAACACCGGGGTGCCACGAAAGATAAGACGCGTCATAGAGCCGTCTTGCCGCCGGAGTAGTCAGCACTTTGTAGGCATGACGCATCTCATCGAGGATTTCGGGCTGTGGCGGAGTCCCGTCTATCAGGCTTTGCTTTAATCGCTCCAGACCGTGACGGTAGGCATCCACGATCTCCCCTTGGGACGCCCCAAACTCAATATTCAACGCCTGGTAATAATCGACTTGCTTTCGATGCCTCATCGCCAACCTTCCACCATTCTTGACGCCGATCTGACGAAACGACAAGCGGATTCTACAACAAAAAATGACAAAAGATTAATTTACAAATGCCAATATCATTGTAAAAATTGGAGCGAGGGCAATAGCACACCATCACAATTCAATAAGGCATAAAACAACAGAAGCGAAAACACCAGCAACACCTTGGTGCTCAAGCGCAAAAGAAAGTAAGTAGTTGTAGCGCTTAGGGACTTAAAGCTTGCAAGGCGGCTACACGGGCTTGTATATCTGGGTGAGACGCCAACAAAGTGCCACGCTCATCAGAATGCGTACTTTGGTTTTGTTCAAGGCGAAGCAATATCTGCCCCAGCAATTCGGGGGACAGCCCCGCCTGACGCAGCCGGTCGGCCGCGTAGCGGTCCGCCTCCGACTCGAAGTCCCGGGAGTAGCGGAATTCCAGTACCAGGGCAGCCATGCCGCTGGCCAGGGACGACACGTCGCCCAGGTAGAGGCCGACCGCGTAGGCCACCACCGAGCTTTGCAGCAGCTGGCGCAGGCCGTGGCGATAGGCCACATGGCCCAGTTCGTGGGCCATCACCGCCACCACCTCGTCGTCGCTGCCGGCCAGTTTCACCAGGGAGTCGAATACCACCACGTCGCCGCTGGGCAGGGCGAAGGCGTTGGGCATCGGCCCCTGGCGGAAATGCAGCGCGTAGGCCGGGCGCCCGGCACCGCCTTGCGGCGGGCCGAGCACGGCCGCCATCCGGCTGCGCAGTGCCTGCTGGCGCTCCTCCGGCAGGGCCGAGGGCTTGAGCAGGGTCCTGTCCAGGGTCGACAGGGCCGCGTCCGAGATGTGCTGGGTCAGCGCCGCCGGAATCCGGGGGGCCACGATTCCCGCGGCCCAGGGCAGCCCCCACTGGTAGGCGGCGGCCAGAGCCGCCACGGTGACGACGAGGGACGCCAGGGCCACCGTCCAGCGACGCTGGAGGCGGGCCACGGCGCCGCTGGCTCCATCCCGGGTGCCGAGCCTGGCTCCGAGCTGGGCCAGGAGGTCTGCGCCACCGCTCGTGCGGGGGATCTCGCAGTGACCGCCGTCGGGCAGGGTCAGCACCCGGGGAGCCCCGCCCAGGGGTTCGTCCAGACGGCATGCGTCGATGGGGTAGGAGCGGCTCACGGCCTCGCCGTCCAGGCATAGCCGGTCGCCGTCCAGGCGCAGGACGACCCCCTGGCGGCGGGCGCTGCGGCCGTCGTAGAAATCGATCGAGGCAGTCATCGACGGGTCGGGTTGGTGTGCGAAAGGCCTGTTCAGAAGGCCACGTCCAGATCGAACATCTCGGCCGCCTCGTCGCCCAGGGCGCTGGCCCTGGTGCTCTCACCGGCCACGAAGGCCTCAAGCCCACCCCAGGCGGTGAGGGATAGGCCGGCGGCCCGGTAGCGGGCCAGGCGTACCTTGGCCCAGGGCCAGAACAGGCCCAGGGTGCAGATCGTCGCCAACCAGTTGGTCGCCACCAGGAAGAAGTACGGCAGCACCCGCAGCCGGCTGGCGAAACCGTGGTCAGCCAGGCGGGTGTGGTTCCACACCAGGTTGGTCATGCCGACGATGACGTAGGGCATGAACAGCAGCTGGAAGCCCAGCACTGCCACCATCAACAGCAACGGCACCATCGGCGCGACGGAATCGCCCAGTTGCCAAACCAGGAAAACCAACGCGGCGACCAGGACCACACCGCCCAGCAGGGGCTTTAGGAAAAGGGCGAAGAACGGCCCCGACGTGGCGGTGCAGGTGAACGGTGCCGAACCGTAGCGCAGGTTGTCGAGCACGAAGCGCTTCTGCCGTTGCAGCCACAGGGGAAACAGCAGTCCCAGGCTGAGCAGGGTGAGCAGACCGAAGCCGACGAAGGTGCTCAGGGCCTGGCGATAGGTGCCGTGGAACGAAAAACGCAGCCCCCGGTAGCTGGTGTTATAGGCGCGGAAACGGAAGGCCCGCACCGCCAGCCACGGCACCAGGGGCACCAGGGCCAGCAAGGCGAGGCCATGGGCCACCGGGCCGGCTTTCTCGGCCACCGACAGGGCCATCAGCAGGACAAAGGCCACCGCCCGCCCCTTGAGGATGGCCTGGGGCTTGGCGTGGTAGGTGAAGCCGCTGCCGTCGAGCAGCAGGTTGCGGTGGAAGAACTGCTCGCGGCGCACCTTGGCCCAGGCCGAGTAGATGCCCAGGGTGAGGATCGAAAGCAGGAGGTTCACGATCCAGATGCGGAAATACTCACCGCCGCTGCCGACGAATTCGAAATCGAAGCGCTGGGCACCGTCCCCCGAACCACCGCCATAGGACGGCGGCGTCGCCGGCGTGCCGCCGCCGGGCGGGACGCTGCGCACCGCCCGGCCCTCCCGGTCACCACCACCGTCCAGCCGGTGTTCGACGCCGGCGCGGGACGCGGGCGGACAGGCGGCGTCGTAAGCGCCCCGGGCCGTCGGGTCGGACAGGGTCCGGTATGCTCGGCTCAAGGCATCCAGGACCTCGGGACCCGGCGCGGTGCCGGTGTTCAGGCCATGCTGCAGCCGGGCCAGGCCGCGCCGGTAGGCGGCGTTCACTTCAAGCGGGGACGCATCACGTGCGATCCCGAGCACTTCGTAATGGTCGGCGGCGGTATCCCGGACCGTCATGGCATCCTCTCCCGGAGGTCAGTTATTGACGAGAGGCTGACGCTTCCCGCGGGAGAGGATTTTACGTCGTCGTCATTGTATTTGTATCGATCCGAAGACAATCCGGCGAAAAAAATCAGCCGCCCACATCCACCACCAGGCGCCCGCGTACCTTGCCATCGACGATGTCGTGGGCGGCGCCGATCACCTCCGCCAAACCGATGTGGCGGGTCATGGCGGCGAGCTTGGCCGGGTCCAGGTCCCGGGCCAGGCGCTGCCAGGCGGCCAGGCGCAGTTCAAGGGGAGCCATGACACTGTCGATGCCGCACAGGGTGACACCGCGCAGGATGAAGGGCGCAACGGTCGACGGGAAATCCATGCCCTGAGCCAGGCCGCAGGCGGCCACAGCGCCCCGGTAGCGGGTCCCGGCGCAGACGTTGGCCAGGGTGTGGCTGCCCACCGTATCCACCGCGCCGGCCCAGCGCTCCTTGGCGAGAGGCCGGCCCGGGGCGGCCAGTTCGGCCCGGTCGATGACGGTGGCGGCGCCCAGCTGCTTGAGATAGTCCGTCTCGGCGAGACGGCCAGTAGAAGCGATCACCGCGTAACCGAGCTTGGCCAGCAGCGCCACCGCCACCGAGCCCACCCCGCCGGCGGCGCCGGTGACCAGCACCTCGCCCTTGTCCGGGGTGACGCCGTGGGCTTCCAGGGCCAGCACGCAGAGCATGGCGGTGTAGCCAGCAGTGCCGATGGCCATCGCCTGGGCAGGCGTGAAGGCCGCCGGCAACGGCACCAGCCATTCGCCCTTGACCCGGGCCTTGGCGGCGTAGCCGCCCCAGTGGCCTTCGCCCACGCCCCAGCCGTTGAGGATCACCTGGTCGCCGGGCTTCCAGGAAGGGTTGGCGCTCTCCAGCACGGTGCCGGCGAAGTCGATGCCCGGCACCATCGGGTAGCGCCGCACCACCGGGGATTTGCCGGTAATGGCCAGGCCGTCCTTGTAGTTGACCGTGGAGGCGGCCACCGCCACGGTGACGTCGCCTTCGGTGTTGGCGATCAGGTCGCTGTCGTTGAGTTGGACCAGCCGGGCGCTGACCGCTCCCGTATCGCCGGACTTTTCCACCAGGATGGCATCGAACATGTATGGTCTCCAGAGCGTCTATTGAAGCGATAGCCAAAAGGAAATACCCGGCTGTGACATGAAAACCGCCGGCGTGCCGTACAATCGGCACCAAGATACGGAATAAGTAAAACGGTTGCTCAAAACATAATCCGCGATCAGGCCGGGCAGCGGGGCGTGCGATCCACACCCGCCGGCGGCCTCGCCCTGCAGGAGAGAACATCATGGCCGATCTTTTCGCCCCCGTCGACCCGGGGGCCATGCCCCGCAATGGCGGCATCGGAATACCCCGGCGGCATCGGCACGACAACCGCCGTGCATATCGCCAACATTCCCGGTTCCCCCTCTGGTAGCCTGGGCCGCACCGTTCCCGCCCTGCCGCATCGCCCCCCGGCCAACCCCTCGCCAGGCCACGCTTCCGGCCCCGTTCCAGCGTTCAGACCCGCCCCATGACCTCTCCCCGTTTCAGCGGCACCGACCGCTACGTCGCCCCGCCCGACCTGACCCTGGCGGTGAACGCCGCCGCCACCCTGCAGCGCCCTCTGCTCATCAAGGGCGAGCCGGGCACCGGCAAGACCCTGCTGGCCGAGGAAGTGGCCCGGGCCCTGGGGCTGCCCCTGTTCCAGTGGCACATCAAATCCACCACCAAGGCCCAGCAGGGGCTCTACGAGTACGACGCCGTCTCGCGCCTGCGCGACGGCCAGCTGGGAGATCCGCGGGTCCACGACATCGCCAACTACATCGTCCCCGGCGTGCTGTGGCAGGCCTTTGCCTGCGACACCCCGTCGGTGCTGCTGATCGACGAGGTGGACAAGGCCGACATCGAGCTCCCCAACGACCTGCTGCGGGAACTCGACCGCATGGAGTTCCACGTCTACGAGACCCGCGAGACGATCCGCGCCAGGCACCGGCCCATCGTCATCATCACCTCGAACAACGAGAAGGAGCTGCCGGACGCCTTCCTGCGCCGCTGCTTCTTCCATTACATCCGCTTCCCCGACCGGGACACCATGGCCGGTATCGTGGACGTGCATTACCCGGGGCTGAAGAAGGAGTTGCTGGCCGAGGCCCTGGAAGTCTTCTTCGGCCTGCGCGACGTGCCCGGGCTGAAAAAGAAGCCTTCCACCTCGGAGCTGATTGACTGGCTCAAGCTGCTGCTCGCCGAGGACATCCCGCCGGATGCACTGCGCGCCAAGGACGGCAAGGCAGCCCTGCCGCCGCTGCACGGCGCCCTGCTCAAGAACGAGCAGGACGTGCATCTCTTCGAGCGCCTCATCTTCCTCAACCGGCAAGGACGCGGCTGACCCCCACCCCATGCTCACCGACCTTCTCGATCTCAGCCCCGAGCACAGCCGCCCCGGCGACTCCGCCGACATCGATACGGCCGACGCCCGGGCCAGGGCGCTGCTCGAAATGTTCCCGGTGCCGGTCACGGTCTCGCGCCTGAGCGACGGTCTGCTGTTCTACTGCAACCGCCGGGCCGAGGACCTGCTGGAAATCGGGGGTGTGGACTGGCACGACATCCAGTCCACCCGCTTCTACGCCAACCACGACGATCGGGCCGAGATGGTGCGGGAGCTGCTCATCGCCGGCCGGGTCACCGACAAGGACATGCGCTTCCGCAGCTGGAGCGGACGGGAATTCTGGGCCCACCTGTCGGCCCAGCGCTGCCGCTTCGGCGACGACGAGGCGCTCATCGTCTCGTTCCACGACGTGGACCAGCAGCGCCTCCTGGCCGAGGCCACCCGTTCCCGGGAAGCCTTCCTGCGCGGCCTGTTCGACGCCCTGCCGATCGCCGTGCTGCAAACCGACCGGCAAGGCAGGATCGAATTCATCAACAACGCCAGCCAGGCCCTGTTCGGCCTGTCGCTGCACGAGTTCCGCCGCCGCGACTGGTGGCGCACCTTGTTTCCGGACAAGGATTACCGAGCTTTCGCCTCGGAACACCTAACCCGGCTGATGGATCAGGCCCGCCAGCGCCGCAGCCGGATGGAAGTCGGCGCCAACGGCTCCAGCGACCGCATGGAACTGAAGGCGGTCTGCTACCACCCCCGGCGCGAAGAGCGGGACCTGGAATTCCTCTACGTAGACATGGACAGCCACGGCCTGTGGACCCTGGTGGACGTGACCGAACAGAACCAGGCCGAGCGCTCCCTGCTCGCCGCCAACCTGGATCTGCAACAGCAACTGGCCGAAAACCAGCGCCTCCAGGAACAGCTGCGCGAGCAGGCGGTGCGCGACCCTCTCACCGGCCTGTTCAACCGCCGCTATCTGGACGACATCCTGGACGGCGAACTGGCCCGGGCCCGGCGCCAAGGCTACCCGGTGGCCGTGGTGATGCTCGACATCGACCACTTCAAGCGCCTCAACGACACCTACGGCCACCAGGCCGGCGACGAGGTGATCCGCCGCCTGGGCGGCACCCTGCGCCGCAACTCGCGCAGCGGCGACCTGCTCTGCCGCTACGGCGGCGAGGAATTCATCCTGGTGCTGCCCAACATGGGCCAGGACGACGCCCTGGTGCGCTGCGAGGCGTTGCGCCGCTCTTTCGCCAGCGAGCCGGTGCGCTTTGGCCGCCAGGAACTGTCCGCCACCCTGTCCGGCGGACTGGCCCTCTTCCCGTTCCACGGCGAGGACCGGGACCAGCTCATCCGGGCCGCCGATGGCGCCCTCTACGCCGCCAAGGCCGCCGGACGCAACCGCCTGCGCCTGGCCGACGCCCCCCTGGCTTCGGTGGAGTCCGACTGCGGCGACGGGATGCTTCCGTGCTGATCGACTTCTTCCTCCACCTCAAGCAGCGCGGGCTACCCGTATCCGTCACCGAGTTCCTCACCCTGCTCGAAGCCTTGCAGGCCCGGGTGGTGGCCGTGGACAGCGAGAGTTTCTACCTGCTTGCCCGCACCACCCTGGTCAAGGATGAATCCCGCTACGACCTGTTCGACGCCGCCTTCGGCGAGTACTACCGGGGGCTGGCCGCAGCCCCCGACCCGCTTGCCGACCTGCAACGCGCCCTGCCCCGGGAATGGCTGGAACTGCTGGCCAAGCGGGTGCTTTCGGCGGAGGAACGGGCCGCCCTGGAAAAGCTCGGCTGGGACGAACTGTTCAAGCGCCTGGAAGAGCGCCTGGCCGAACAGAAGGAACGCCACGCCGGCGGCAGCAAATGGATCGGCACCGGCGGCACCTCCCCCTTCGGCCACGGCGGCTACCATCCGGAAGGCATCCGCATCGGCGGCCCCTCGGCGGGCAATCGCACCGCGGTGAAGGTCTGGGAGAAGCGCGAATACCAGAACCTGGCCGACGACGTGGAACTGGGCACCCGCAACATCAAGGTGGCCCTGCGCCGGCTGCGCCGCTTCGCCCGCCAGGGCGCCGCCACCGAGCTGGACCTGGACGCCACCATCGCCGGCACGGCGCGCAACGCCGGCACCCTGGACCTGCACCTGCGCCCGGAGCGGCACAACGCGGTGAAGGTGCTGCTCTGCCTCGACGTGGGCGGTTCCATGGACGACCACGTGCGGGTCTGCGAGGAACTTTTCTCGGCAGCCCGCAGCGAGTTCAAGCACCTGGAGCACTACTACTTCCACAACTGCGTCTACGAGAACCTGTGGCGCGACAACCGGCGCCGCCACGACGAGCGGGTGCCCACCTGGCAGGTGCTGCACACCTACCCGGCCGACTACCGGCTGATCTTCGTCGGCGACGCCACCATGAGCCCCTACGAGATCATCCAGCCTGGCGGCAGCGTCGAGCACTGGAACGAGGAGCCCGGCGCCGCCTGGCTCAAGCGCATGCTCGCCGCCTACCCCCGGGCGGTGTGGCTGAACCCGGTGCGCGAATCCCACTGGCCCCACAGCCATTCGCTGCGCATGGTGCGGGAGCTGATGGGCGAACGGATGTTCCCCCTCACCCTGGACGGCCTGGGGCGGGCCATCCGCGCCCTGTCCCGGCCCTCCTGAGCGGCCTCGCCACGCCCTTTGCCGGGGCTACGCCGGCACGACGGCATGACGAAGCGGTGTTAATGGGGCAGAATCTCGCCTAATATGGCTTACGTCATATTCGTTTCGGCCACATTCCGGCGGTCGTCCCCTGCCCATTCCCACGTTCTTGCTCCGTCCAGGGTCCCTGGCGGGCGTCTACCCGTGCTCCATTCCCTCCTCGCTGCTACCCGTTCCCGCGCCACGGCCCGGTGCCGCCTCCTTGCGGCCGTCGCAGCCTGCTTGCTCCCGATCCTCGCCGGTCCGGCGGCGGCCCAGGGCGGCCGCCTGGTGGAGGTGCAGAACCGGGGCGAGGTGCGGGTCTGCATCTGGCCCGACTACTACGGCATTTCCTTCCGCAACCCCAAGACCCGCCAGGTGGTGGGCGTGGATGCGGACATGGCCCGGGAACTAGCCAAGGAGTTGGGCGTGCGGCTGCGTTTCGTGGACAGCTCCTTCGCCACCCTGTCGGACGACCTGCTCGGCAACCGCTGCGACCTGGCCATGTTCGCCATCGCCGTCACACCGGCGCGCAACGCCGTGCTGCGCTTCACCCACCCCCACCTGCGCAGCGACATCTACGCCATCACCACCCGGGCCAACCGGCGCATCAAATCCTGGAGCGACATCGACACCGCCGGCGTGGTCGTGGCGGTGGCCAAAGGCACCCTCCACGAAAACATCATGCGTGAACGGCTGCGCCACGCCACCCTGCTCGTCACCACCACGCCCCACGAACGGGAGCAGGAGGTGGAAGCGGGCCGCGCCGACGTTTTCATGACCGACTTTCCCTACAGCCGGCGCATGCTCGAATTCGCCGACTGGGCCCGGGTGCTGGCGCCGCCGGCCCCCTACCACCTGTCGGACTACGCCTACGCCATGAAGCCCGGCGACGACCGCTGGTACGCGCGCATCGAGCGTTTCGTCGCCGACGTGCAGCGCGACGGCCGCCTGCTCGGCGCCGCCCGACGCTACGGCCTCGACCCCATCGTGATCGCTCCGAGCCGCTGAAAGCCCTCCCGTGGCCTCGTCTTCCGCCGCACCATCCGACGCTAGGCGCCGGCCTGGCCTTTCCCTTCTGGCCGTCACCGCCCTGGGGGCCGCGCTGCTCACCCTGGCGGCCGGCCGCCTCGTCTGGGAACAGCGGGAGGAGCGCCTGGCCCGGGGCGAGGCTCTGGTGTCGATGCACACCCGCCTGGCGGAAGACCAGCTGACCACCAGTCTGCAACTGCTCGAACTGGGGCTCGACAGCCTGGCGCCCCGGGTGGCGGCAGAAGCGGCGCCGGCCCGGCAGAACACCCAGCTGCGCAACGCCCTCGCCCATGCCCCCATGCTGCGCTCCCTCAGCGTGGTGTCGCCCCAAGGGATGATCGTGGCCAGTAGCAACCCGGCCAACCTAGGAATGCGTCCCGACCCCCAGGGGCTGGTGTCCACCGTCGCCACCTCCGGCGATGCCTTCCGCATCGGTATCCCCTGGTCCGGCCGCGATTTCGCCGACGGCGCCCCCATCCAGGCCCGGGACTCCGGACGCACCGACCGGCCCATCCACATGGAATTTCTGCCGGCCCTGTATACCCCGGGCGGTTCCACCAGCGACGGCGTCACCCTGCTGGCGGCGATCAACCCGGACTACTTCATCAACCAGTTCCTGCTCAACCTGGAAGGCGTCCAGGGCATGGTCCGGGTGCTGCGCTACGACAACCGGCTGCTCTTCTCCACCCGGGAAACGGACGACGCCCTGCTCGGCCAGCGCCTGCCCGGCGCCCTGTTCATCAGCCGCCTGCGCGATAGCGAATCCGGCTCGGGCGTGCAGCTCCTGGAGGATGAAGGTCCCTGCCTGGCGGCCTTCCGCGCCTCCAAGCGCTACCCGGTGGTGGTGATGGCCCAGGCGCCCCAGGCGGTGCTGCTGGAAGGCTGGCTGGCGGAAACCCGCCGCTTGCTCCTGCTCGGCATCCCCGCCCTCCTCGGCCTGCTGGTCCTGGCCGCCCTGTTCGACCGGGAACGTCGGCGGCGGCACGCCGCCGCTGCACACGACGACGCCCGGGAGCAGCGCCGCCTGGGCGCCGTGCTCGCCGCCCTGCCGATGGGCGCCGCCCTGCTCGGCCGGCAAGGCCAGGTGCTGCAAGGCAACGCCGCTTGGCGCCCCGAACCGGCACTGGACGAAGCGGCGCTACGCGCGCTGCTCGACGAAGGCACGCCCATCGACCTGGAAACGCCGGCGGGTCCGGATGCCGAAGCCAATAGCCTGGCCTGGCTACGCCTCCAGGCCACCCCGGTGACCCTGCCGGCAGCCGACGGCCCGGCGCCGTGCAGTGCGGTGGCCGTACAGTCCGACATCGCCGCCCGGAAGCTGGCCACTGAGCAGTTGCAGCTCCACGCCCACATCTTCGACCACAGCAGCGAAGGCATCTTCGTCTGCAACGCCGACAACGAAATCCTGTGGGCCAACCGGGCCCTGCTGGAGCTGACCGGCTACAGCGCGGCGGAAATCCTCGGTCAGAATCCGGCCATGTTCGGCGCCGGCACCCACGATGGCGGCTTCTACGCCCAGATGTGGCGCGACCTGGCCCACACCGGCCTGTGGCAGGGCGAGATCGCCAACCGGCGCAAGAACGGCGATCTGCTTCCCGGCTGGCTGACCATCGTCGCCATCAAGGACGAGGGGGGGGCCGTGGCCCGCTACGTGGCCCTCTTTTCCGACATCACCGAACACAAGGCTTCGGAAGCCCGCATCCGCTTCCTCTCCGAGCACGACTTTCTCACCGGCCTGCCCAACCGGACCCTGTTCGCCGATCGGCTCGGCCAGGCCATCAGCCGGGCCGGTCGCCACGGCCAGCGACTGGCGGTGCTGCACATCGACCTGGACCGCTTCAAGGCGGTGAACGATTCCCTGGGCCATGGCGCCGGGGACCGGCTGCTCCAGGAGACGGCCCAGCGCATCTGCACCTGCGTGCGCAGCAGCGACACGGTCTGCCGCCAAGGCGGCGACGAATTCCTGATCCTGCTTGAAGAAGTGGGTGATGCCGATGCCGCCGCCCGGGTGGCGGTGCACCTGATCCAGGCCATTTCCCGCAGTTGCGCCATCGACGGCCAGCAGGTGATCGTCACCCCCTCCATCGGCATCGCCATGTACCCCGAGGATGGCGCCACCGTCGAAACCCTGGTCAGCTGCGCCGACATGGCCATGTATTACAGCAAGGGACGGGGGCGCAACGCCTTCCATTTCTTCGCGCCGGCCATGACCGCCCAGGCCACCGAGCGGCTGGCCATCGAATGCGGCCTGCGCGGGGCCCTGGACAAGAACGAGTTCACCCTGCACTACCAACCCCAGGTCAGCCTCGGAGATGGGGCCATCGTCGGCGTCGAGGCCCTGATCCGCTGGAACGATCCCCAGCGGGGCCTGCGCAGCCCCAACGAATTCATCGCCCTGGCCGAGGAAACGGGCCTGATCGTGCCCATCGGCGACTGGGTGCTGCACGAAGTCTGCCGCCAGGCGCGGCGCTGGCGCGACCAGGGCCTGGCGCCGATCCCGGTGGCGGTGAACGTGGCCGCGCCCCAGTTCTACCGGCCCGGCTTCGCCGCGTCCGTCGGCGCAATCCTGGCCGCCCACGACCTGCCGGGGGACGCCATCGAGCTGGAAGTGACCGAACGCCTCATCCTCGAAACCCGGGACGAGCAACTGGAGCTGCTCCAGGAGCTGCGCCGCCTCGGCGTGAAGCTGTCGATCGACGATTTCGGCTCGGGCTATTCGTCCCTGGCCTACCTGCACCGCCTGCCCATCGACAAGCTGAAGATCGACCACGCCTTCATCGCCAACCTGGACAACCAGGGCAGCGACGCCACCATCACCGAAACCATCATCCACCTGGCCCACGATCTGGGCCTGACGGTGCTGGCCGAGGGCGTGGAGCGGGAAGTCCAGCGGGATTTCCTGCGCGACCGGGGCTGCGACGCCTATCAGGGCTACCTGTTCAGCCCGCCCCTGGACGGCGACAAGCTCGCCGACCTGCTGCGCCGCCAGGCGGGCGGCATCGGCACGGCGCACGCCGCCTGAGCGCGCACCGGCCGCCGGCGGCTCTCCCCACTCAGCCCTGGCTGGCCGGGGGCGCCACCTTGACCACTTCTTCGAGGGTGGTGGCGCCCGCCGCCACCTTCATCGCGCCGGACACGCGCAGGGGTTTCATGCCTTCCCGGTAGGCCAGTTCGCGCACCCGGGCCACATCGGTCTGGGGCTGGACCAGCTTGCGCATCTCCGGGCTGAGCAGCAGGATTTCGTACAGGCCGACCCGGCCCAGGTAACCGGTCATGCGGCATTCGAGACAGCCTTCCGGGTGGGGCAGCTGGGCCGGAGCGTTGGCCCGCCAGGGCACCACCAAGTTCTTCCACACCTCTTCCTCTTCCGGGCGCAGCGCCTCGTTCTTCTTGCAGTGGGGGCAGAGGGTGCGCACCAGGCGCTGGGCCATCACCCCCAGGACCGTGGCGTTGATCAGGTAGGACGGCACCCCCAGGTCGAGCAGACGGGTGATCGCCGAAGGGGCGTCGTTGGTGTGCAGGGTGGACAGCACCAGGTGACCGGTGAGCGCCGCCTGGATGGCCATTTCGGCGGTTTCCAGGTCGCGGATCTCGCCGATCATGATGATGTCCGGGTCCTGGCGCATCAGGGCCCGCACCCCGTCGGCAAAGCCCAGCTCGATGCCGTGCTGCACCTGCATCTGGTTGAAGGCGGACTCGACCATCTCGATCGGGTCCTCGATGGTGCAGACGTTCACCTCCGGGGTGGCCAGCTGCTTGAGGGTGGAATAGAGGGTGGTGGTCTTGCCCGAGCCGGTGGGGCCGGTGACCAGGATGATGCCGTTGGGTTGGGCGGTCATCCACTTCCACTTCTGCTCGTCTTCCTCGGAAAAGCCCAGGTCGATGAAGTCGCGCACCAGCACTTCCGGGTCGAATACCCGCATCACCAGCTTCTCGCCGAAGGCGGTGGGCAGGGTCGACAGGCGCAGCTCGATCTCCTGCCCCGCCGGGGTCAGGGTCTTGATGCGGCCGTCCTGGGGGCGGCGCTTCTCGATCACGTCCATGCGTCCGAGCAGCTTGATGCGGCTGGTCATGGCGGTCATCACCGCCATGGGCACCTGGTACACCTGGTGCAGCACGCCGTCGATGCGGAAGCGCACGATGCCCCGCTCCCGGCGCGGCTCCACGTGGATGTCGGAGGCGCGCTGCTCGAAGGCGTACTGCCACAGCCAATCGACGATGTGCACGATGTGCTGGTCGTTGGCGTCGAGCTGGCGGTTGGTCCCGCCCAGCTGCACCAGCTGTTCGAAGGACGAGAGGCCCGACACCGAGGTGCTGCCCTTCTTCTGGGCGCCCTTGACCGACTTGGCCAGGTTGTAGAACTCCACCAGGAAGCGGGAGATCGCCAGGGGGCTGGCGATCACCGGGCGCACCTTCTTGCGCAGGATGCCGCGCAGCTCCCCCTGCCACTCGGTGAGGAAGGGCTCGGCGGTGGCCACCACCACTTCGTCGGCTCCCACCTCCACCGGCAGGATGGTGAAGCGGCCGGCGTAGGCCGAGGACGCCACCTCGGTCACCGAGGAGACGTCGATCTTGAGCGGATCGATGTGGTAGTAGGGCATGCCCACCCGGCCGGCCAGCCATTCGGCCAGGGTATCCAGGGTCAGGGGCTTGCCCGAGCGGGCGTCCTTGTAATGCTGGTCGGCCACCACCGCCAGGGGATGGACCTGGTCCCGGTAGAGGCGCCGCTCGCGGCCGAGCTTTTCGCCCTCGTCCGGGGTGAGCACCCCATCTTCCATCAGCCACAGCAAGACCCCCTGGAGGGTCAGGCGCTGTTGGCCGTGGCCGCCCCCCCGCCCGCCGCTACCGGCGCCGCTGCCAGAGCGCGACGAGTGGGAAGTGGCGGTGGATGGGGCGCTGGACGGGGGCATGGGACGGATATACCGAAAATGGAAGATGGGGCGCGCCCACCGCCCGCAAGCGGAACGGGCGGAGGCCATGCGGCCGGGATGATTCTCCGCCCGACTCTATCCCAACCGCCTGACGCCCTCAATGGCGCCCCGCGCCAGCGGCAGGGCGGGGATGGCAAGCGGTGTGCGACCTGGGTGCGGTCGAGCCGCGATCCGGGCGGCCATGGCCCAGGCAACTCGGCCGATCAGGCCGGGTAGTTGGACACCTCGATCAGGTTCAGGTCCGGGTCGCGGAAGTAGAACGACTGGATCGGCCCGACGGCGCCGGTGCGAGCCACCGGGCCTTCGACGATGGTCACCCCGGCGGCGCGCACGTGGGCCATGGCCGCCTCCAGGGGCGTGGCGGTGATGAAGCACAGGTCGGCGGAGCCGGGGGTGGGCCGCTCGGCCTTGGGCTCGAATTCCTTGCCGGCCTGGTGCAGGTTGATCTTCTGCCGGCCGAAGGAAAGGGCGCGGCGCCCGGCACCGAAGGTCACCGCCTCCATGCCCATCACCCGGGCGTAGAAGTCGCAGGTGGCGTCGATGTCGCGGACGGTGAGGACCAGGTGGTCGAGGCGGTCGATCTGCATGGGGTATCTCCGGGGAATGCTGCCGGCGTCGCTGTTATGGATGGCACCGCAACGACCACAGCGGCCGCCGGACACCCCGGGCACCCCAGACACCATCTGCCGGCGGTGGAGGTTAGGCGGTACCCGGACCGCCAGCTTAACAAACCTCACCGAGCCTGCTGGAAGTCCGCGCCAGTCGGCCATCTCCAGCCCCCCTGCCCGAAGCACCAATGAAAACGGGCATCTCCAGGGATGCCCCTTGAAGATGCCCGTCTGGCGCGGACTTTCGGGGCATGCCCGAAAATCCGCGGCATTACTGGCCGCTTACTTGCCGGAGATGGCCAGCATCAGCGCGTTCATGCGCTTGACGAAGCCGGCCGGGTCTTCCAGCTGGCCGCCTTCAGCCAGGATGGCCTGTTCGAACAGCAGGTGGGCCCAGTCGTTGAATTGCGCTTCGGCTTCGCCCTTCAAGCGCACCACCGCCGGGTGCTCCGGGTTGATTTCCAGGATCGGCTGGTAGGCCGGGGCCTGCTGGCCGGCCTGCTTGAGGATGCGCGCCAGGTTGCCGGATACGTCGTGCTCGTCGGACACCAGGCAGGCCGGGGAATCGGTCAGGCGCAGGGTGATGCGCACGTCCTTGACCTTGTCGCCCAGGGCGCCCTTGACCTTCTCGGTCAGGTCCTTGAACTCGTCGGCGACCTTCTCGGCGGCCTTCTTCTCTTCCTCATCCTCCAGCTTGCCCAGGTCCAGGCCGCCCTTGGCCACGGACTGGAGCTGCTTACCGTCGAACTCGGTGAGGTGACCCACCACCCACTCGTCCACCCGGTCGGAGAGCAGCAGCACCTCGATGCCCTTCTTGCGGAAGACTTCCAGGTGGGGGCTGTTCTTGGCGGCGGCGAAGGTGTCGGCGGTGACGTAGTAGATCTTCTCCTGCCCTTCCTTCATGCGCGCCACATAGTCGGCCAGGGACACGGTCTCGTCGGCAGCGTCGGTATGGGTGGAAGCAAAGCGCAGCAGGCCGGCAATGCGCTCCTTGTTGGCGAAGTCCTCACCCACGCCTTCCTTGAGCACCTTGCCGAATTCCTTCCAGAAGGTGGCGTACTTGTCCTTGTCGGCCTGCTCGTCGCTGTTGGCCAGGCCTTCGAGCATGCCCAGCACCCGCTTCACGCAACCGCCGCGGATGGTGTCGATCTCGCGGCTTTCCTGGAGGATTTCCCGGGAGACGTTGAGCGGCAGGTCGTTGGAATCGACCAGGCCGCGCACGAAGCGCAGGTAGGACGGCATCAGCTTCTTGGCGTCGTCCATGATGAAGACGCGCTTCACGTAGAGCTTGACGCCATGGCGCACGCCGCCGTCCTGGCCCCGGTCCCACATGTCGAAGGGGGCACGGCCGGGGATGTACAGCAGCTGGGTGTATTCCTTGGTGCCCTCGACCTTGGCATGGACCCAGGCGAGCGGGTCTTCGAAATCGTGGGCGACGTGCTTGTAGAAAGCCTTGTACTCGTCCTCGGAAATCTCGGCCTTGGGCCGGGTCCACAGGGCGGAGGCCTGGTTGACCGTCTCGTCCTCGTCCTTGACCACGGACTCGCCCTTCTCCTGGTCCCACTCTTCCTTCTTCATGACGATGGGCAGGACGATGTGGTCGGAGTACTTGCGCACCAGGCTCTTCAGGGTCCAGGCGGAGAGGAACTCGTCCTCGCCCTCTTTCAGGTGCAGGACGATGTCGGTGCCGCGGCCAGCCTTGTCCACCGCTTCCACGGTGTAGTCGCCCAGGCCGGCGGATTCCCACTTGACGCCCTCGCCCGCCGGCAGGCCGGCGCGGCGGGAGATGACGGTGACCTTGTCGGCGACGATGAAGCTGGAGTAGAAGCCGACGCCGAACTGGCCGATCAGGTGGCTGTCCTTCTGCGAATCGCCAGTCAGGCTGGAGAAGAATTCCTTGGTGCCGGACTTGGCGATGGTACCCAGGTGGCGCACCGCCTCGTCACGGCTCATGCCGATGCCGTTGTCGGAGATGGTCAGGGTGCGGGCGGCCTTATCGTAGGACAGGCGCACCTTCAGGTCGCCGTCGCCCTCGAACAGCTCGGGCTTGCCCATGGCCTCGAAGCGCAGCTTGTCGCAGGCGTCGGAGGCGTTGGAAATCAGCTCGCGGAGGAAGATTTCCTTGTTGGAATAGAGGGAGTGGATCATCAGGTGCAGCAGCTGCTGCACCTCGGCCTGGAAGCCCAGGGTTTCCTTGGTGGCGGTGGTCATGTCGGAACGTGGTCGCGGTTGATGAACGGAACACGCTCCAGATGGGGGCACCGCCGGGGATTTCAAGCCCCCGGCGAAAGCGGAGAAAGCGGCGGGTAAAGCGAAGCAAACAGGGGGGGCCCAAAGACCAGGAGCCGCCCAGCGCCAGTGCCGGTCAGCTCAGGGCGCCGTTGTTGAACACCGCCTGGTTGCGGCCGTTACGCTTGGCTTCGTAGAGCGCTTCGTCGGCCCGGGCGAAGAGGCGGTCGAGCACGTCGTCCCGCTCCACCCGCACGGTCACGCCGATGCTCACGGTGAGGCGCAGGGGCACGCCGTCGGCGAGCAGGAAGGGGGTGGATGCCACTGCCTGGCGCAGCCGTTCGGCCACCTGCATGGCGCCCACACCGTCGGTTTCCGGCAGAACCATGGCGAATTCCTCGCCGCCCATGCGGCCGAGCCGGTCCACCTCGCGCACACCGATTCCCAGGCAGGAGGCGATGTGCTTGAGGGCGGCGTCGCCGGCGGCATGGCCGTAGGTGTCGTTGATGCGCTTGAAGTGGTCCACGTCGATCATCAGCACCGCCAGGGGGTGGCCGAAGCGGCGCGAACGGGCCCACTCCTCTGCCGATGCGTCGAGGAAGCGGGAGCGGTTGGCCAGGCCGGTGAGGGTGTCGGTGGTGGCCAGGCGCTGCAACTCGGCGGAGGCCCGGGAACGCTCGATGGCGATCGCCGCCATCTTGCACGAGTGGTCCAGGGTTTCCTGTTCCAGGGGCGTGGGGCGGCGTGCCTCGTCGAGCAGCAGGGTGAGCACGCCGAGGGTTTCGCGCCCTGGGGACATGATCGGGGTGGACCAGACCGCCGACGCTGCCAGCCGCTCCAGCACCTCCCGGCTCTGGTCGAAGCGGGAATCGGCGGCCACGGCGTCGCTCAGGTGCTGGACGCCGAAGTGCAGGGCCGGACCGCAGGTGGCATCCCCCGGGAACAGCCGGTTGTGGGCCAGGGTCGCCCGGTACCAGGCAGGCAGGGACGGGGCGGCACCGAAGGCCACGGGGATGGCGCCGTCCTCGTCCACCGGGCCGTCGCGCAGCAGCACCATGGCCCGGGCCTGGGACACGGCCTTCTCGATCTTGCTGCACAACAGCTCCAGGGTGCGCTGCAAGGGCGCGTCCTCGGCGATCAGGCGTAGCACTTGGCGCTCCACCGCCAGCATGGTCTCGGCGTGTTTGCGCTCGGTGATGTCCACCGCCGCCGCGATGGTCAGCTGGCGGCGGCCCAGGCGGATGACGCGGCGGTACGACAGGTAATGGCGCGGAGTGCCGCTGTCGCCGGCCATGCGCTCCTCGCGCACCACCACCTTGCCCGTCTGGGCGGCCTTCTGGTCGTCTTCGCGCAGGCGCTTGACCGCTTCCTCAGGCAGCACGTCCGAATCGAGCAGCCCGACCAGGTCGGGCTTGCCCTTGCCCAGCACGGCGGCGGCGGCCTCGTTGACCACCACGAAGCGGCCGGACTCGTCGCGCACGGTAAGCATCACCGGCAGGGTGTCGAGGATCGACTCGGTCAGGTTGGACTGCTGGGCCAGTTGCTGCCGGCTTTCCGCCAGGTCCTGCTCGGAGCGACGTTGCTCGGACAGGTCCGAGAAGACGCAGATGTAATTGGAAACGATGCCGGCAGCGTTGCGCACGGCGGTGATGGTCATGGATTCCGGATAGATCTCACCGTTCTTGCGCCGGTTCATGATCTCGCCCCGCCACTCGCCGTGCCGGGCGATCTGCTCGTACATCGTTTCGTAAAAGCTCCGGTCGTGCAGGCCGGATTTGAGCAGGCGGGTGTCGCACCCCACCGCCTCCTCGGCCTCGTAGCCGGTGATCAGGGAGAACGCCGGGTTCACCGAGCGGATCGTCTGGCGATGGTCGGTGATCATGATCGCTTCCAGGGAGGCCTCGGCCACCTTGGAAGCCAGCGCCAGGGCTTGCTCCGACTTCTGTAGGCGTAGGGCCTGGTCGGCTAGGGCAGCCTGAAGCTCGCGCACGTATTCCTGCTCGACGCTGTCGAGGATGTCGGCGTAGCTGAGCAGGCCGACGACGCTGCCGTCCGCGCCCAGGACCCCCAGGTGGCGGATGCGCCGCTCGGCGAAGAGTTGGCGCGCCTGGTAGAGGGTGGCGTCCCGGGGTACCACCACCAGGGGGAAGGAGGCCACCCGCCCGGCGTTGAGGTTCAGGGTGCCCTGGCTGATCAGGCGCAATACGTCCTGACCGGTGAGGATGCCGAGCACCCCCTTGGCGGAGACGATGGCCGCATCGCTGCGCGCCTGGCGCATCTGGGCCACCACCTGGGACATGGGCGCTTCGGCGTCCACCTGCAAGGGCCGACTCTTGACCACCGACTCGACGTTGCGCAAATGTACGTAGAACTCGATGCCCTGGTTGTTCACCACGTCGGTCTGGGACACCACGCCGAGGGGCCGCCCGGCGTCGTCCACCACCAGCAGGTGGCGGATGCTGTCCTGCTTGAAGCGGACCGCCGCCTCGCCCAGGGTGGCGCCCTCGCCCAGGGTCTTCACCGGCGAGCTCATCACCTCGGCCACCGGCCGCTCCAGAGCGTTGGGGTTGTTGAAGTCGAGGGACAGGGCGTCCTTTTCGGTCCAGATGCCGAGAATCCGCTCGGGCATGGCCTCGTCCACCACCAGGATCGAGCCGCAGCGGGCCTCGTGCATGCGCGAGGCAGCCACCGCCAGGGAAGTGTCCGGGCTGCACACCAGCAGCTCACGCTGGAGGATGCGCGCAACCGGCAGGTCGTAATGCATGAGTGTGCTCAATCCCAGACCTCGTAGCGAATCTCGACAATCTCGATTTCCCGCAGCCCCGCCGGGCTCTGGAAACGTACCACGTCCCCTTCCCGGGCCTTGAGCAGCGCCCGGGCCAGGGGGGAAATCCAGCTGATGCGGCCCCGGGTCACGTCGGCCTCGTCCACCCCGACGATGGTGTAGGTGGCCTCGCCACCCGTTTCGTCGCACACCTGCACGGTGGCGCCGAAGAACACCTGCTCCACGTTCTCCTGCCGGCTCGGGTCCACCACCTGGGCGATGTCCAGCCGCTTGGTGAGGAAGCGGATGCGGCGGTCGATCTCGCGCAGACGCTTCTTGCCGTACAGGTAGTCGCCGTTCTCGGAACGGTCGCCGTTGCTCGCCGCCCAGGACACCACCTCGACCACCTTGGGCCGTTCCCGCTTGATCAGGTCGTCCAGTTCGGCCTTGAGTCGGGCGAAGCCCGATGGCGAGATGTAGTTGCGGGTGCCTTGAGGCAGGCGCAGCGCCGGGGCGAGGTCCTCGTCCTCGTCGTCTCCGTCGCTTTCCCGTACGAATGCCTTGTTCATGGCTGGCCGCAAAACCTCGATTCTAGGCGATCGCCGGGGCGACCACCACCTGCAACGCAAAACGCCAACGCCCGACACATGGCCGGGCGCTGGCGGCAAAACCCGGCGGCCAGGCCGCCGGAATGCTTAGAAGCCGATCTGGAAAGCCTGAACGTCGATACGCACCGTGGGCCGCTGCAACACGGCCGCGGTATTGCGGGCGAAGCTCTGGCCCCAGGAATTGCCGGCGCCGAAGCGGGATTCGCCGCCGTACTTGGCCACGTTGAGAATCTTGTCGATGATCAGCACCTTGCCCATGGGGTTGGTGGGCTCGCATTCCAGTTCGACGAATTCCTTGTCGAACCACTGCCGCGCCTCTGCCTCGCTGGTGCCTTGCAGGTCGGTTTCGGTGAAGCGGAAGGAATACTCCCGGTCCCGGCCATAAACCACCACCACGTCATACTGCATTGTCCCCTCCTTGCTTGAATTGTGGATGTGCTGAGAGAACCCCATTCTAACGCCAAAGCCGGCGCCGCCAAGAGGCCCCGCGCCGGTGCCCGCCCCCCGCGCCGCCGATGCCAGTAAACGATTGTTTTTGTCATTGCCCCGCCCTACCATTGCGGGCACTGCTTCGGAGACCCACGCCGTGACCCTCACCCCGGAAGAAACCGCGGAAATTCAATCCCGTCTGCGCAACCTGCAGGTGGAGCACCGGGATCTCGACGAGGTCATCGCCCGCCTGACGGTCAATCCGCCCAACGACCAGTTGCTCATCCGGCGTCTCAAGAAGCGCAAGCTCTACCTCAAGGACCGCATCACCCAGCTTGAAGGCATGCTGGTCCCCGACATCCCGGCCTGAGCCCGCGCAACCGCGCTCGGCCCCACCACTTAGGAGACCTCCCATGGCCGGAATCGACGGCTATTCGCTGGATACGCTCGCCCTGCACGCCGGCACCCCGCCCGACCCCGCCACCGGCGCCCGGGCCCTGCCGATCCACCTGACCACCTCCTTCGTCTTCCGCGACGCCGACCACGCCGCCGCCCTGTTCGACCTGGAGCGGGCCGGCCACGTCTATTCGCGCATTTCCAACCCCACCGTGGCCGCCTTCGAGGAGCGCATCGCCGCCCTGGAAGGAGGTATCGGTTCGATCGCCACCGCCAGCGGCCAGGCCGCCCTGTTCCTCGCCCTGTCCACCCTGATGGGGGCCGGCGGCCACGTGGTCGCCTCCCGGGCCCTGTACGGCGGCTCCCACAACCTGCTCGCCTACACCCTGCCCCGCTTCGGCATCACCACCACCTTCGTCGATCCCCGGGACCCGGACGCCTGGCGCGCCGCCATCCGCCCCGAGACCCGGGCCTTCCTGGCCGAAACCCTGGGCAACCCGACCCTGCCGGTGCTCGACATCCCCGCCGTCGCGGCCATCGCCCACGAGGCCGGCATCCCCCTGGTGGTGGACGCCACCCTGACCCCGCCGACCCTGCTGCGCCCCTTCGACCACGGTGCCGACATCGTGGTGCACTCCGCCACCAAGTACCTGTCCGGCCACGGCACCGTGGTGGGCGGCGTAGTGGTGGACGGCGGCCGCTTCGACTGGGAGGCCAACGCCGACCGCTTCCCCCTGCTCACCGCGCCCTACGACGGTTTCCACGGCATGGACTTCGCCGAGGAATCGCCGGTGGCGGCCTTCCTGCTGCGTGCCCGGCGCGAGGGCCTGCGCGACTTCGGCGCCTGCCTGTCGCCGATGAACGCCTTCCAGATCCTGCAAGGCATGGAAACCCTGGGCATCCGCATGGAACGCCACTGCGCCAACGCCCGCACCGTGGCCACCTTCCTCGCCGACAGCCCGGTGGTGGAATCGGTGTCCTACCCGGAACTGGCCACCCACCGCGACCACGCCCTGGCGCAGAAGCTGCTGCCCAAGGGCTGCGGCGGGGTGATGACCTTCGACGTGCAGGGCGGCCGCGAGGCCGGCAAGCGCCTGATCGAATCCCTGCGCCTGTTCTCCCACCTGGCCAACGTGGGCGACGCCAAGTCCCTGGTGATCCACCCGGCCACCACCACCCACTTCCGCATGGACGACGCCAGCCTGGCCCAGGCCGGTATCGGCCCGGGCACCATCCGCCTGTCGGTGGGCCTGGAAGATCCGGCCGACCTGATCGAGGACCTCTCCCGCGGCCTGGCCGCCGTCGCCAAGCTGCTCAAGGGCTGAGCCCGAAACCGGACCGATCATGGAACTGACCGTCAACCACCATCCCGTCTTCGTCTACACCGGCGGCGTCGCTTTCGATCCCGCCCGCCCCGCCGTGGTGTTCATCCACGGCGCTGCCCACGACCACAGTGTGTGGGCGTTGCAGACCCGCTACCTGGCCCACCACGGCTACGCCGTGCTGGCCCCGGACCTGCCGGGCCACGGCCGCTCCGGCGGCGAGCCCCTGGCTTCGGTGGAAGCCCTGGCCGACTGGGTGATCGCCCTGCTCGACGCCGCCGGCGTGGAAAAGGCCATGCTGGCAGGCCACTCCATGGGCGCCATGACCGTCCTCGAAGCCGCCGCCCGCCACCCGGCCCGGGTAAGCAAGATCGCCCTGCTCGGCGCGGCCTTTCCCATGGGCGTTTCCGAGGCCCTGCTCGCGGCCGCCCAGGACGATCCGGAAACGGCCTACAAAATGGTCAACCTGTGGTCCCACGCCCCCGCCACCCACGTCGGCGGCAACCCCAACCCAGGGGTGTGGCAAACGGGCCTCAACCTGGCGATCATGCGCCGCTCCAGGCCCGGCGTGCTGCACCGGGACCTGCTCAACTGCCAGGCCTACCTGGGTGGGCTGGAAGCCGCCGCCAAGGTGGCCTGCCCGGCCCTGCTGGTGTGCGCCGAGCGGGACCTGATGACCCCGCCCCGGGCCGTCCAGGGGCTGCGCGACGCCATTCCCGGCGTCAAGGTGGCGACCATCGCCGGGGCCGGCCATGCCATGATGGCCGAGCGCCCCGACGCAGTGCTCGATGCCCTGCGGGCCTTCGTCTGACCTTCCGGAAAGCGCCATGACCCGCCCCGCCCACCTCCCTATGCTGCCCACCCTGCCAAGCCTTGCATTGGTGGCCGTCTTGGTACTGGCCGGCCCGGCCCGGGCGCAGGCCCAGGAACCCCCCCCCCTCTCCCGGGGCCAGACCCTCTACCTGCCGGTGTATTCCCACCTGTGGCACGGCAACCGGGACAAGCAGGGGCGGCCGGAAATCGTTTACCTGTCGGCCCTGGTCAGCATCCGCAACACGGACCCGACCCGCCCCCTGCGCGTCACCCAGGCCCGCTACTACGACACCGCCGGCAAGTCCCTGCGCGACTTCGTCAGCCAGCCCCAGACCGTGCCGCCCCTGGGCACCCTGGAGCTGTTCATCGAGCGGCGCGAGGCCGAGGGCGGTTCCGGCGCCAACTTCCTGATCCGCTGGCAGGCCGACGGGGCCATCAACCCGCCCCTGGTGGAAGCGGTGCACACCGACCTCTACGGCAACCGGGCCATCTCCTTCTCCACCCAGGGCCGGCCGATCAACGCTGGCGAGTAAATTTCCCGCACCCACCGTCAACGGCAACGGCCTCCCGCGGGAGGCCGTTCGTCTTTCCACAACGGCACCGTGCCCGACATCCGGCCGGGCACGACGCGGGGATACGGCAGCAACCTCAGCGGGCAGCGGCCCGGCTGTCAGGGACCACCCAACGGCCCTTGACCTTGCACATCACCTCGTCCTGGCTGCCGCGGGTCTGGCCGTGGGCATTCTCGATGCGCACCTGGCGGCACCCTTCCCGCCCTTCGGGCGCCGCGCCCGGGGTGACGCTGCCGCTGCTCCCGGTCTTGTCGTTGCGCCAGGTCACGGTCTGGCCGTCCGGCGCATTGTCCAGAGCGTCCTGAAGGGTTTTCTGCATCAGCGCCGTATCGGCCTTGGTGAACTTGCCCACGGCGGTGTTCTTGAGGAAGTCGGTATTGCCGGCCAGCGCCGCTCCGGACAGGCACGCCAACAGGACGGCAGATACGCTGGATACGCCAACGCAACGACGATGGAAGGTGCTGCGGATAGTCACCATGGTTTCCTCCATGTGGATTTAACCGGGCCAGCTTGCACCACCGTCACGGCCTGCACAAGCAAAACGGCCCGCAGATCGCTCCGGCGGGCCGTTCGCGGCACTGGCGGCAGGATCGGTCAGAGCACCAGGCTGCCCAGCCACCAGGCGATGGCCGCCACCAGGGCGCTGGCCGGAATGGTCAGAATCCACGCCCAGACGATGCCCCCCGCCACGCCCCAGCGCACGGCAGACACCTTGCGCGCCGAGCCCACGCCGACGATAGCGCCGGTGATGGTGTGGGTGGTGGAGACAGGAATACCCAGCATGGTGGCCAGGAACAGGGTGATGGCCCCGCCGGTTTCGGCGCAGAAACCGCCCACGGGCTTGAGCTTGGTGATGCGCTGGCCCATGGTCTTGACGATGCGCCAGCCGCCGAACAGGGTGCCCAGGCTGATGGCCACGTAGCAGGCCACCACCACCCAGACCGGGATCGGGTCGCTCTTGCCGGTCATTCCGGCGGCGATGAGCAGCATCCAGATGATGCCGATGGTTTTCTGCGCATCGTTGCCGCCGTGCCCCAGGCTGTAGAGGCCCGCCGAGATCAGTTGCAGGCGGCGGAACCAGCGGTCGATCTTGCGCGGGGTGGTGCGGCGGAACAGCCAGGCCACCACCACCATCAGCAAGGTCCCGAGCAGGAAGCCGAGCAGGGGCGAGACGAAGATGAAGGCCACCGTCTTGAGGATGCCGCCGGCGATCAGGGAATCGGGACCGGCCTTGGCCAGGCCCGCCCCCACCAGCCCGCCGATCAGGGCATGGGACGAGGACGAGGGGATGCCGTAGTACCAGGTGATGATGTTCCAGACCACGGCGCCGATCAGGGCGCCGAAGACCACCACGTGGTCCACGATGGAAGGGTCGATGGTGCCCTTGCCGATGGTGGTGGCCACATTGAGGTGGAACACCGCCACGGCGATGAAATTGAACATGGCCGCCCAGGCGACGGCTTGGTGGGGTTTGAGTACGCCGGTGGAGACGACGGTGGCGATGGCGTTGGCCGCATCATGAAACCCGTTCATGAAGTCGAAGGCCAGCGCCAACGCCACCAGCACGATCACGACCCCCAGGCTGATGGTCACGGTATCCATGGGAGTCGATCAGGAGTTTTCGAGGACGATGCCTTCGATGATGTTGGCCACATCCTCGCAGCGGTCGGTGACGGTTTCGAGGATTTCGTAGATGGCCTTGAGCTTGATCAGCTGGCGCACGTCCGGCTCGTCGCGGAAC